>CAYVNT010000004.1:0-225771 GCA_964453275.1 uncultured Ruminiclostridium sp.
TCCATATCGGTTGCTCTATTTGATTTTTTGCATCTGTAGTGTCTCTGGCTTGCTCTGGTTGAAATGTTAGGGTGATCATGCTGGACTTACCTGGTGCAAAGTTATTGACGATGAGTTCCTTCACAGTCTCTCTGCGCTTCTTTCTCCGTTGAGCATAGTTCCTCTTGCTGGTGACATTGTCCTTTCCGCTATCTATGAACGGATTGATCTCTTTCTTTCCTCCAGATGCATGCACATTCATGTTCAAATAAACAACTTCTGTCACGCCATCCGCGCTGATGATATACTTCTTATTGGCCATAGTTCTTTCCTCCGCATATAAAGTTTTGTAAATCCGCATTCCTGCTTCCTACAATGCTATATATCCGCACGATTGAATGACACTATGGTCAATTTTTATGGCAATGATGTGCTCTCTTATTGACGTATACCTAACACATCCTTACATACAAAAGCTGGAACCTAACTTTGATCGTTAGATTCCAGCTTTTGATTGTTTTTATTAGTTTGCTTTTATGGGCCAAGCCGACTGGTTCCCAGTTATATCCACATGACACATCTCTCCACATAAACCAAAAAACTGTGCCAGACGACATTGGTTACCTCGATAAACCAGGTTATAAGCTCAAACCATACATGTATTTCCGTATATGTTATAAATGATTAAAAATTAGAAACAAAACGATTTTGCCAATGTTATAATCCACTCATTCATGTTATATTCTTGCTCATTTTTCCAATCGCAAATCATACCAAGGAAGCTAGGAAATTCGTATGCATCTAACGATGCATCCCAGTCAGCAAATTTGAATGTATGAAAAAATGCACCATAGAGACAGACTACAGCTATGAGCTGACCCTCTTCACTACGCATAAAAAAGCAAAAGTGCGCCTTTTCAGGGAATTCCATGTGTTCCACGCCTTTAAATCCACGCGGTAACGATATAAACTCTTCAGTATCTGAGTCTCCTAAAATCCAACTTCTAATTTTTTGAAACCGAGCACTCTTAACAAATTCTTCGCCCCTAAAATGTGCGAGTACATTATATGCTATTTTTGCATATACTCGGCAAGAATCTGCGCTTTCTATAAGGTGTAATCTAAATTTCCCCTGTGTATCCCGTTGTGAAACTTCTTTCACCCTTGCGTTTTTACAAAATAGAGCTATTAGGCCATTAAGAAATTGAGTTTCTGGTGCTGACTCGCCAAATGCAAAATAAAATTTTCCTTCCCATGCCGCAATAATTACTTGAGAAGTTCCAAGTTCATCAGCACGAATAGAAACAAATCTATCATTATACTTTGAAAAATCATTCTTGAATGATTCGAGTATTTCCACTGGGTCATTTTCTACCTTAGGTGTAATAAAAAGAAATTCTGGTTCCGACCTTTCAATATTGATTCTCACTTGTGGTATTGAATACGGTTTTCCTGCTTTTATGTAACCCAACTCAATAGTCCCATCATCCGCTTCATATTTACAAATTCCACTTGTAGAAGCTCTTGAAGAAACTAAACTCCCTCTTTTTCCAGGTCCTTCAAAGAATCTTGGCACAGAAATTATAGATTTTCGCATTAAACTCATTTCCAGTGGAGAAAAAAGTTTGTTTGCTTGATCTGAAACATACCCCTTTTGAAGCATTGTTTTTCCGCCTAAACCGGCCGGGAAAATATGTTCGCGATTTTTGTATGTTAAACCTGGCATATCCCCATAGTAAATACACATTTCTATTTACCTCTATTTCAATTCTTATTGGTACCAATAAATTAATAATTATTATATCATCTTCAATAAATACTGTCACTTTATTTTTTATCCAAGCTATTTGAATATGTTGTGAATATATGTGAGTCGCAGTCTATTTTTTTGCCGCTCAGCTTATTCTACTTGACTGATTCTCACAACTTCATGGGCCAAATCCAGGGCCACGCCCTTATATTTGGCACCAAAAAATCCACGAAAGGCAACACTGTCTACCACTAGGCACCAAGAAATGGCTCCATTCAATAGGCAGCACAACACTCATTTATGCCCTAAAAGTTAAAAAAAGAGCTAGAAACTCATCGTTTCTAGCTCTTTTTACTGGTCCGAGTGTCGAGATTCGAACTCGAGGCCTCTTGAACCCCATTCAAGCGCGATACCAAGCTTCGCCACACCCGGATACTACTATAAAACAGCTTACTTATAATAGCACATAACTAGAAGGGATTCAAGCACAAAGCGCGACTTTCGCTTCGTCATCTCACACAAGAAGGACGCCAATATTTTATATATTTTGCCGAACTCAAGCAGTGCTTGCCATCAGCGTCCGCAAGTAGTACCGGAGCGCCAACTGCGACCAGGTCTCCAGTTGATCATAAGAGGCCTCCAGCTCCGCCAACGTCGCCCAGGAACCCTCCATCTTTTCGATTTCCCGCACGGCAACATCGTCTTTTGTCTCTAAGAGGTACACAAGACCCAAGTGGTACTCACTGACGCCATCGGTACGGTCATGCAGTACGCCCACACAGCGCAGACTGTCAATATGCCCAACCTGCACCTCTTCTTCCAGCTCACGCAGCATACCGGCCTCCAGGATGGACGCTTCGCCTCGCGCTTCGCCCGGATTGATATGCCCGCCTATGCCGATCGACAGACGATCATGCAGACGCGTCTCCGTTTGACGCTTTAATCTGCGCAGTAAAAAAATGCGCTCTGCTTGCCGAATGATCACATAGGGGATAATCTGCTTCAGAGATGTATCGTACTCCGCCGCGTCCCGTTCGGCAAAGCTGTGCGTCTTGAGAATAAACGGCAGAATGTCCGCCAATTCCTCCACCATAAATGGGGCATCCCCGAGATACTGTTCCAAATCGGCGCTGCGCACCACCAAAACCTGTTCCATTGTACCACCCTTTTCTTTTCTGATCAAATCCGTGCTTCACTCTGCCCATTGTTTGTGATATGATGACAAGAGCACGCACCATCCTATCTGCAAAGGAGTCTCTCCATGCCAACGCCTGCCGTACTGGTCACTTTGATTCTCCTCTCTTTCGGCAGCACCATTGGGGCCGCCCTTGTGGTTTTTTTCAAATTCCGCTCGCGCAAAACCAAGCCGAAAGACGAAACACCACCGAAAACAGAATCAGAACAAGAAAAAACGAATCACCCGGATTGACGCGTCAAGGCGCGAAAATCGGGGTGATACTCGTTTATTCAGTTTTCTTCCCAGTTATGGTACACGTTCTGAACGTCATCATTATCTTCCAAATGATCAATGAGCTTTTCCATGTTTTTGATATCCGCGTCTGACTCTAGCTTGACGTAATTCTGTGGCAGCATTTCCACCTGCGCCGATAGGAATACATAGCCCTTTTCTTCCAAAGCCTTGGCGACAGCGCCACAAAGATCCGGCTCTGTGTAGACTTCAAAGCAATCTTCCTGGGCAGAAAAGTCCGCCGCCCCGGCGTCGAGCGCATCGAGCATCACGCTATCCTCATCCAAGTCCTCCCGCTCAATGATAATTAAGCCCTTGCGGTCAAAGGACCAGGAGACACAGCCGGCAGCGCCCAGGTTGCCGCCAAACTTATCAAAATAGTGGCGCATTTCGGGTGCCGTACGGTTTCGGTTATCGGTCAAAGCCTCCACAATGACCGCCACCCCATTGGGGCCATAGCCTTCATAGACAACACTTTCAAAATTGTCAGCATTGTCCGAACCGGCAGCTTTGTCAATCGTGCGTTTGATGTTATCGTTTGGCATGTTGACAGCTTTGGCCTTGGCAATGACGGTAGCCAGGCGGGAATTGTTTGCCGGATCCCCGCTGCCGCCGGTCTTGACCGCAACGATAATCTCACGCGCGACTTTCGTAAACATCTGAGAGCGCTTGGCATCGGCCGCACCCTTGGTTTTCTGAATGTTATGCCATTTAGAATGTCCTGACATAGGTAAACTCGTTCCCTTCTTTAGAAAATCTTCCGTGCGTTTTATTGTAGCATAGCCCGCATCCGCTTGGCAAGACTCGTCCGCCAAAATCATAGCCGGACAGAAGCCGCTGATCAGGCATATGAGAACACTTCGCGCTGCGCAGCAGAAATAGAAACCTCAATCATGGGAAACGCCGTCCGCAGCCAATCGCCCAAGACCGAACAGACCAAGGCTTCCGTGGCATAGTGTCCGGCATCTATGAGATTCACGCCACGGGCGCGCGCGTCGAGGTAAACATCATGTTTTATTTCTGATGTCACGAAGGTATCGCAGCCATGGCGCAGCACATCCGACAGCATGCCGCCACAGGCGCCGCCGCCCACGGCCACGCGAAACACAGGTCGACCTGTGTCCATGAGGCGCAGACCCTCTACGTGCAAAGCCGCCTTTACCTCCTGCGCAAACGCCGTCAGCGAGCCTGTTTCCTTGCGCACCCCAACACGGCCAATGCCATAGGGCCTTCCCTGCGCATCGATCCCATCCTGGCATAAGGGCTGCGTGTCCTCCAAGCCCAATGCAGCGGCCAAAACACTGTTAACCCCACCTTCTACCGCATCCAAATTGGTATGGGTGGCGATCAAGGCAATTTTGTGTTCCACCAGCTCCAACAAGAGCTTACCCACCGGGTCCTGATCGGTCACAGCGGCGCGTTTTTCCCAAATCAAGGGGTGATGCGTCACCACCAGCTGGACCTCCTGCGTGATGGCCTCCTGTAAGACCGCATCGGTCAGATCCAGGGCGACCAAAATGCGCGAGACCTCCGTCTCCTGCCTACCAAGCAGAAAGCCGGCATTATCAAAGCCGAGCTGATAGGCAAAGGGGGCCTTTTGATCCAACAGGTGATACACCTCTTTTACGCTTGCCATGACATCCACTCCTCTTTCATGCGGGATAGATCCCAGATAATCGCTTCCGTCTGCGCCATTTCCGCCTCCATGTCCCGCCGGTTGGCCAGACGCATACCATGCAGCGCATCCTGCCGCCGTGAGAGGAGCGCGTCCAGGTAGGCAGCGCGGTCCTGGCGCGGCATAGCGGGATGCTGCCGCCCGGCCCAACATTCTCCCGGCGTGAGCGGGGGCATACTGCCGGGAATCACTTTCATGACAACATAAAGACGCGCCTGCTCGCGCGCCAAGTATTCTTCCTCAATCCGAAAGCCATGTGAGGCCAAGTATGTCCGCAGCTCAGGTACAGAGCTCATCGCTTGCAGGAGAAAGGTCAGGCCCGCGTCATGCCGCCAGCAACAGTCCTCCAGACAGTGTATGATGGTCTCACCACCCATACCGGCCATGACGATGGTATCCGCCTCGCCCTGCCGTATGCCCTGCAACCCATCGCAGCAGCGGAAACTGATCTTGTCATTCGGGATTTCGTAGCGCTGCGCCACCGCTTTGCCGCGCGCCAAAGGCCCTTCCCGCAGATCCGTGGCAAGGGCATGAGCAATGATGTCCTGGCGCAACAGCCAGACGGGCAGGTAGGCATGATCCGTCCCGATATCTGCCAATCGTGCGCCGTGCGGCACGAGGTTGGCGATGGTATGTAAACGCGGCGTTAACTGCAAAACACATCTCCCCCGGAAAAAATGGGGAGCGGAGGGCATCCTCCGCTCCCGACCGTTTTCGTCTTACTGTCTGCCGGCTGCAATCATCGCGTTGAGTTGATCGAGCAACTCATCCGTGCTGACACCATGCACCATGCAAGCCTGCTCCAGCGTCTCATTACGGGACGCGGGGCAGCCCAGGCAGTGCATACCAATATTCAGAAAAGCGGGCGCTGTCTCGGGTGCGATATCGAGGATATCGCCCACGACGGTTTCTTTTGTAATCGTAGTCATGACTTATTACACCTCCATGTATAGGATACCCAAAAACAAGCCGGGCAAACAAAAAGGGACTGCGCAAACGCGGCAGTCCCTTGCTTGTTGTCAGCTTGTGTCATGCCGTTTTTGACGATTGATGGAGCAGCAAAGACCTTAGGCCTCGTCTGTGCCCTCGTCTGCGGATTCATATTCCTCCGCGTCCTCCGCTGTACCCAGCAGGGCGCGGATGGAGAGAGAAATCTTTTTATGTTCAAAATCAATCTCAGTGATCTTGACGTCTACCATCTGACCCTCTTGCAGCGCATCACCCGGCTTATCAATGCGGTGATCGGCAATTTGGGAGATGTGGATCAGGCCGTCCACGCCGGGAATGATCTCAGCAAAGGCGCCAAAAGCCATCAGCTTGACAACACGCACCGTCGCAACGGCGCCAACATCAAACTGATCCACAAACTTGGACCAGGGATCCTCGCTGTGATCCTTCATGCCAAGGGAGATCTTCTTTTTCTCCGCGTCAAAGGAGAGCACATGTACCTGCACCGGATCGCCGATTTTCAGCAGTTCGGCCGGATTCTTCACACGGCTCCAGGACAGTTCGGAGACATGCACCATCCCATCCACGCCGCCAATGTCGACAAAAGCGCCGTAAGAGGTCAAGGACTTGACCGTACCGTCATACTTCTTGCCCACTTCAATGCTATTCCAGATCTCGGCTGCCTTGGCTGCGCGCTCCTCGCTGGAAACCGCACGGATCGAACCGACCACACGACGGCGGGAACGGTTGACCTCAGTGATGCGCAGGCGCACCTTCTGCTTGATCAAAGAGGACAGGTCAGCGCCTCTGGGCAGACCGGTCTGCGAAGCGGGGACAAAGACACGGATGCCCTTGACCGACACCACAATGCCGCCCTTATTCTCCTCGGTCACGTAGCCTTCGATCACAGCCTGCTCTTCCATGGCCGTTTCAATATTGTCCCAATTCTTCACGCTGTCCAGACGCTTTTTAGAGAGGGTGACAACACCCTCCTGGTCGTTCACACGCATGACATAGGTTTCAATTTCAGCGCCGACCGTGACAATGTCCTCGATCTTGGCTTCGGGATCGTCGGTCAGCTCGGAAACGGGGATGTAGCCGGCATGTTTCGTGCCAAGATCCACATGAATTTCCGTGGGCGTGACATTTGTCACGATGCCCTTGACCTTATCCCCCGTATTTAAAGTTTTGATCGACTTCTCCAGCATTTCAGCAAAAGATTCTTCGATCTCCATGATTTCGTCACTCATTGTATCATAGACCTCCTTAATTATCCACCCCGGTGTCGATGCACCCGCGGTGATTCCAACAGAAGCAGCCCCGCCCAGCAGGTTCAGGTCAAGCTCCTCAACCCGACTGATGGATAGCACCAGTGGGCAATGCGCCCGGCACAGTTCAGCAAGACGATTTGTGTTGGAGCTATTTCGGTCTCCGATAATCAGCATTGCGTCGCACTGCTCCGACAAACTGAATGCCTCTGATTGCCGCTTACACGTAGCACTGCATATTGTATCAAAGATTTCGCAGTTTGTACACTCTTTTTTTAGTTTTTCTCGACATGGAAGCCAAATTGCCTGCGACAGCGTTGTCTGAGCAACCATTGTGAGGTCTTTTATCCCAGAATCAGGATTTTCTTGCAGCCAAAGGGATAATTCCCCCACATCAGAAAAGACCAAACTGCGCTGACACCAACCCGCAATGGCCCGCACTTCCGGGTGGCTGGGCAAACCAATGATCAGCACCAGCCTGCCCGCGTCGCTGGCCCGCGACACAATGTCGTGAATTTTGGACACCTTTGGGCAAGTTGCGTCGATGATGGTGCAGCCCTTTTCCTGCAGCGCCCGGTGGACCGCGTGGGATTCTCCATGCGAGCGGATGATCACCGCACTCCCGTCCGGTACCGCTTCGATATCCTCCACAAGCTGCAAACGTTGCTGCTCCAAACGCTCAATCACAAAATCATTATGGATAACCGGGCCGAGCATCACGCAGCCGGACGCATGCGCGTTGGCCGCCTCCTCTGCCAAACGAACCGCCCGCTTCACGCCGAAGCAAAAACCGGCGCTCTTGGCCAGTATGGTTTTCATTTCGCCTGTTCCTCCAAAGCCGCAATGCGCCCCATCAGCGTTTCTGTCACGACGCGATAATCCTCCGTCGTGGCCTTTCGTTCTTCCGTAAAGGGCATATATGCCTCACCAATCACAACAGGCGTGCGGGCAAACCAACGCTTTTTGGCAGGGATGTAGAGCGGCACAATGGGCACACCGCCGCGAATGGCCATCATCGCCGCCCCGGTCTTACCCTCGCCAATATCCTCCGAGCGGGTACCCTGGGGGAAGATGAGCAATTTGCGGCCTTCTTTTAAGGTCTTAAGGGCTGCTTTGATCGCGCCAATATCGTTTTGCCCGCGCTTGACCCAAATCATTAAGTCCGCCCGATGCAGGAGCGGCCCGACAATGGGCCAGCGTCTCATTTCCTCTTTGGCCATAATGCGCAGGGTCGTTTTGCGTTTGATGGCAAAGAGAATGAAAAGAGGATCCGAATTGCGCGTATGGTTGGCGCAAATCAGCGCGCTGCCCGCCGGGATATTCTCCCGTCCGATCACACGGACCGGATGCAACAAGTTGAAAAAGGGCCAAACCAAGCAATATAAAAAGCGGTACATGAGATTCATAACTTCAAATGCTCCTTAGCCAAATCATAAAGAGCCGCCAGACTCTCATCCAAGTCCAGCGCCGAGGTGTCGAGTAAATGGGCATCCGCGGCCCGGCGCAGCGGCGCAATGGCACGCTTGCAGTCCGCCTCATCGCGTACTGTCATCTCGTCCAACAGTTGTGCCAAGGGCACTTCCGTCCCCTTTCGGCGCAGTTCCTCCTGCCGCCGCCTGGCCCGACAGTCGGGCGTGGCTGTGAGGAAAATTTTTAAATCCGCATCCGGCAGCACCACGGTGCCGATATCTCGTCCATCCATCACCACAGGGTGCGTCTTGGCAAGTGATCGTTGCATGTCCAGCAAAAAGCGACGCACCTCTGGGATCGCCGAGACTTGTGAGGCATACGCCGACACACGGTTGCTCCTGATCTCCTCGCTCACATCCTCGCCCTGCAAGAACATATGCTGCACCCCGTCATCGGCATGCCGCAAGGCAATATCAACCTTCGGCAAGAGAGCGATCACCTCCGCCGCCTCGGTACAAGACTTTCCGTTTCGTTCCACAAACAAGCCAAGCGTCCGATAAATGGCGCCGGTGTCGACATAGAGAAAACCCAGCTTTTCCGCCAGGCGCCTGGCCAGGGTGCTCTTGCCTGCGCCTGCGGGGCCGTCTATGGCAATGCTCAAAGCGCGCATGTTGTTTCCTCCCTATGGCAATATGCCGCGGCGCTCTCTCCGGCCAAATGGCCGGTACACCAGGCGATTTGCAAATTGAACCCGCCGGTATAGGCATCCACATCCAGCAGCTCGCCGGCCAAAAATAAACCCGGCATTTTTTTAGACATCATGCTGCCCGGGTCAACTTCCGTGGTTTTCACGCCGCCGGCGGTCACTATCGCCTCTTCCAAGGGCCGCACGCCCGCGATGGGAATGCGAAAGCGTTTCAAATGCTCCAACAGGCGGCGGCGTTGCTGCTTGGTCACAGTATGGATGCGGGTTTCCGGCAAAATATCGCAGACCTCCAGCATGACGGGAATCATCAGGCGGGGCAGCAAACCCTCCAGAACATTTTGAATGCTGCGGTTTTGCTGTTCGGCAAAGTCCCGCAGCAGGCGTTCTTCCAGCTTTTCTTCGTCCAGGGCCGGTTTGAGGTCAATGACGGCCGTATACTGCTCTTTGTCAAAGTCGCGCACATGTGCGCTGGCGCTGAGCACCAAGGGACCGGACAAGCCGAAATGAGTAAAAAGCAACTCACCCTGTTCCGAAAACACTGTCTTGCCCTTTTTATTCTTCACGTAAAAACCCACATTGCGCAGCGAAAGGCCCTGCATCCGCACGCAGAGCGTGCCTTGTTCCACCAGCGGGATCAGCGAGGCCTGCGGCGTGACAATGCTATGGCCCACTTCTTTAGCCAAACGGTAACCGTCGCCTGTTGAGCCGGTCAACGGATAGGACATCCCCCCCGTCGCGAGCACCACGGCGCGGCACGGGATGCTCCCCTCCGCCGTCTGCACGCCAACGATCCGTCCATTCTCCCACAAGAGCTTTTCCGCACGGTCTTTCACCAGCTGCACGCGGTGCCGCTTCAGGGTAAAAAAGAGGGCGTCAATCACATCCGCCGCCTTGTCCGATTGCGGAAACACCCGTCCACCGCGCTCTGTTTTGAGCGGTACGCCCAGCACTTGAAAATAGCTTTTCACTGACGCAGGTGGAAAATGTCGAACCGCACTGTTCAAAAAACGGCCGTTGCGCACAACGTGCTGCAACACATCCTCGGGTGAAGTGTCGTTTGTCAAATTACAGCGACCCTTACCGGTGATGTACAACTTGCGGCCAAGCTTTTCGTTTGGTTCCAGCAGCGTCACCTGTGCGCCGCTGGCCCGTGCGGCCAATGCCGCCATCATGCCCGCCGCGCCGCCGCCAATGACGACAACATCCGCATCTTTCACTATAATTCGTCCTCCGGGTTGACAAAGACCGCATCCTCTGTCCAAATTTTCTCTAAATTCTCCAAGGTTTTGGAGACTTCTTCCGCGCGCTGCCGCGCCACAGAAACCAAAAGCGCATTGATCATACTCAGCGGCGCCACAAGCGAATCCACAAACGAAGCCATATCGCTCTGCGCCAAAAGGAGGTGATGCGCGGTTTTCGCCAGAGAGGATTCCGCGCTGTCGGTGATGGCAATGACCGTCGCGCCTTGGCTGCGCGCAAAGTGGAGCGCCTTGACCGTTCTTTGTGAATAACGCGGGAAGCTGATGCCGACGATGACATCGCCCTGCCCGATGCGCCCGATCTGTTCAAAGATGGTGGTCGCCTCGTCCACGTGAATGACATTATCAAAAATCAGGCGAAAGTAGAAGGAGAGAAAGCCGGAGAGCGAACTCGACGAGCGGATACCCAGCACATAAATGCGTTTGGCATTCACAATCGCCTGCACAGAATCGTGAAAGCTCTGCCGGTCGGTCTGCTCCATCGTCATCTGAATCTTTTCCATATCCGACTGCATGACCATGGACAGGATATCCTGCGAACCGATCAGATCGTTGGAAACCTCCATGCGTTGGATAGAGGTCAGCTTACTGCGAATCATCTCCTGCAACGCCTTTTGCATAGCCGGGTAGCCTGAAAAACCCAGCTCCGCTGCAAAGCGAACCACAGTGGATTCACTGACGGCCACGGTTTTTCCCAAGCGGTTTGCCGTCATAAAGGCCGCCTTATCGTATGAATTTAAGATGTAATTGGCAATCAAGCGCTGTCCTTTGGAAAAGCTGCTCATTTGCTGCTGAATCAGCGATAAAACATCCTTTTTCATCGTTTGCTACCTCCCATCCCAAGTCAATTTCCTAGCGCACCAGTTTCTCCCATGATAGCCTTTTTTGCGAGAAATTGCAAGTAAAACCTGTCATTCATGCAATTTTAGCGCGTTAGTAATCTATATTCATCCTCCGTCAAGGGGCGATAGGCGCCCGGTTTGAGCGTTTGATCGAGCAGCAGCGCGCCCTCACGCACCCGCAAAAGCCGCCGCACATCCAAGCCCGCAAAGGCGCACATACGCCGAACCTGACGGTTTTTCCCCTCATGTATGGTGACAGAAAGCAAGCTACGCTGCCCGTCTGCGCGCAAGAGGCTCACCTGCGCGGGTCGCATGTTCTCTCCCTCCAGGCACATGGGCGCACGCAAAATTGGCAGCGCCGCCGGCACATCGCCTGTCACCCATGCATGGTATTCCTTTTCCACCTCGTGGCTGGGATGGGTCAAACGCTGCGTGAGCGCGCCGTCATTGCAGAGGATCAACAAACCCTCAGAATCCATATCCAAGCGGCCCACCGGCCAGACCCGCGCACCGCAGCCTTCCACCAGCTGCGCGACCGTCTTGCGGCCACGCTCATCGGCAAGCGTGGACACAAAACCGCGCGGCTTATGGAGCATCAAGTACAGGCGCGGCGACAACTCTCTCAGGGGCTTACCGTCCAATGTAACGGCATCACGCGCTAAGTCCGCCTTGTCGCCCAGTCCGGCGGCTTTGCCGTTGACGGCAAGGCGTCCGGCCAGAAGATATGCCTCCGCCTGTCTGCGGGAGCAATAACCCAGACGGGACAATAGTTTTTGCAGCCGTTCTTCCATAATTTACCTCAATATGTAGAAAGCGGCATCCCTGCGCCGCCTCCCTGCTTTTTTATACATCGCCCTGCACCAGCAGAGGGATGGAGAGCCCCGTCTTTCCGCTGCGGAACAGGTCCAGCATGCGGCGGATCCCTCGGTTGGCCGTCACGGCGTCACGCGTGGCGGACAGGCCATAGAGCAGATACGTTTCATCCACCACTTTGCCTTGGCGCAGCAGTTGGATCCGCCCCGCGATTTCCCCTTTTTCAAAGGGCGCCTTGGCTGTTTCGGGGAGGTCCATCACCAGTGCAAGTTCTTCCTCCTCCGCCAAGGGGTAGGAGAGCGACTCCTTGGCATAGACCGGTACAGAGCGCCGCAAACTACCTTCCACCGGCAGCACGGCCGGCTCATCGCCGGCCTGAATGGGAACGGTTTTTGGGAAAGTCGAAAAGCCGTAGTCAAACAAAGCCTGATGATCGCGCCAATCATCCGGGTCAGACAGCGTCACCACCACAAGGGTTTGTCCATCCTTTTGCGCGGAGGAGACCAGTGTGCGTCCTGCATCTTCTGTATAGCCCGTTTTCAAGCCGACGCAATTGGGGTAACGCCACAGGAGTTTATTGTGATTGGTAAAGGTCCGCCCTTCGAGCGAAATGGACTTGGTGGAGACGATTTTGGCCAGGTTCTCATTCTTCAAACAGGCCACGGCCAGCTTGGCCATATCGGCAGCGGTTGAATAATGCGTATCATCGTGCAGGCCGTTAGGATTTTGAAAATGACTGCGCGTCATCCCCAAATCCTTGGCGCGGCGATTCATCCAGTCCACAAAGGTCTCCGGGTCGCCGGCGCAATAGCCGGCCAAGGCCACCGCCGCGTCGTTGCCGGAATGCAGGAGCAGACCATAGAGCAGCGTCTCCATCTGCAATTCTTCGTTCGGGCGCAGATAGATCGACGAGCCTTCCGCCCCCGTCCATTCGGGTTTGATCTTAACCGTCTGGCCAAGATCCGGCTGGGACTCCAGCGCCACCAACGCCGTCAAAAGCTTAGTAGTACTGGCAATGGGGCGCTTTTCATTCTCATTCTTGGCGTAGAGAATCCGGCCACTGTCAGCGTCGATTAAGATGGCCGCTTGCGCCGAACAGGTCGGCTCGGCGGCCAAGACCGGCGTTGTTGAGATCAAAAAAGCAGCGAGCAGGCAAAGGGCGAGCACGCGAGACATCCAATTCAAAATGATCACTCCATACTTCGAAGGTTTTCCCTCTAGTATGGCCTGCTTGTTTACAAATTATCCGTCTTTGGATCCTTGGCATCGACTTCCACAGCATCACTGTCTTTTTGCTTCTTGCCAAAGAGCGAGGTCATCTTTTCCACCAGATCGGGCACCAGTTCCACAACGCGGTCAAGCGTATTGTCCGCCGGCGCGTTCATGTTCAAAATTTTCACATTGTCGCCGCTGACCACCAAAAAAGCCACCGGCGTGATCTTAAGACCCGCGCCGCCGCCGCCGCCAAACGCATTCTCACGCTCCGGCGCCTGATTTTTCGTGGCATATTCCGAGCCGCCGGTACCAAAGCCCATGGAGAGCTTTGAAATGGGGATCAGGGTCACATCTCCCGCGACAATCGCTTCGCCGATGATGGTATTGGCATCCACCAGTTCACGCACTTTTTGGATGGTGGTTGCCATCATGTCATTGATGGGATGATTCTTTTCCATTGTCGTACACCGCCTTTTTTATATTGGTATTACTTGTTTTGACTTGGCTTGATTTTTGCGCGCGATAGATACGAAACACACGCCAGAGCGCCCGCAAACCCAGCGCCATCAGCTGCCACACCGTGATGGACAGCAGCAAGCGCGAAACGATATGCGGTTTTTCCAGCGAGTAATCCAACAGGATTTCCGTTTGCCGTTTTTTCACCGTGAAATGCACCTCCACAAAAGCCAGCAGCGCGCCGAGCGCGGCCTGCGCCAGGCCGTAGGAAATCGCCGCATCCGCAGGATCCTCCAAGCCCCAGTACAGACGCAGCGTCAGCTCATCAATACGCAGCTTGCGCTTCATGCGACCGGATAAATCCGCAAGCAGAGAAAACAGTTCGCGCAGAAGATCGAGCGTCATGGCTGGCAGCTGCCTTTTCTCCGTCTTACGGGCTGGCTTGTCTTGCTCGGGCTTGGCTTGCTTTGGTCTTTTCTCTTTCTTTCCGCTCTTTGGCGGACGCATTGGGTAGAGCGTCAGCCGCAAGGGTCCCCACAGTAATTTCAGTTGGATGCTTGTCCCTTCGCATTGAAATAAAAGACGCAGCCGCACTTGCAAGATAAGCAGTAAGAGGAGCAGAATCAGCGCCGTGATGAACAATGCCCTCATGTTTCATCACGCTCCTTGTCTTCTTCCTGCTGCGGGGCCTGGGGCAACTCCGGCAGGTCGGAGAGGGTTTCCAGCCCAAAGACGCGCAGGAAGTTCTGGCTTGTCCGATAGAGAATGGGCCGGCCCGGCACATCCAGTCTGCCGCAGTCCTCAATCAGTTCACGGTCAAGCAGCAGACCCAGGGTATACGAGCTGTCCACCCCGCGGATCTGTTCTATATACGTTTTAGTGACCGGCTGGTGATAGGCCACCAAAGACAAAACCTCCAACGCCGCCCGGGACAGGCGCTCCGGCTTTCTCTCTTCCAGTATAGCCCGGATGGGCGATGCGTATTCCGGCGCAGAAACCAACTGATAGCTGTCCTCCAGGCGGAGCAGGCGCAGCCCGCGCCGGGTAAAGCGATAGTCGTCCATCAATTCGCCGCATAGCTTCTCCACCGTCTCCCGGTCGGTCTCCAGGGCCTGTGCCAAGCGAGAGAGCGGCAAGGCTTCTCCCGAAGCGAACAGTATGGCTTCTGCGGCGGCATGGAGATCAGTCCACTGCATCCTCTCTCCCCCCCAATGGGTTTTGGTGTCGCTCTTGTGTTTGCTGCAAGAGCAGGTCGTCGTCTTGTTCCTGCACGCGCAGCTGCCCACTGCTGCATAGCTCCAGCACGGCAATGAACAAGGCCACCAGCTCGGATCGGTTCTCCGTCTCCCGCAGCAGCTCCGCAAACGAAAGCACTGCGCCTTTTATCAGCCTGTTGCTCAATTCGTCCATCTTGCGATCCACCGGATAGGGTTCCCGTCCCACCAATTCTCGAAATGCCGATACCGGCGGCGGACGCTTCCCGTGGTTGCGTTGCAGGATGCGCGCCATCGCGCGTTGCAGTTCTTGCACCCCATGCGCATCCAGAGGTGGACGGCCCAAACGCTCCATTTGCTTGCGTGGTGTGGGCATGGCGCCGCTGCTTTGCCGATAGCGCTGTTCTAAGTCATCCAGGCTCATGCGAACGCGCGCCTGCAGTTCCTCACGTTTGCGCTGCTCCAAGTCGGCGATGAGCAGCTCCATTTCGGTCTGCGCCTCCTCATCCCGCACCGATACCAGCATGCGCGTTTTGATGTATAACAAATGGGAGGCCATGGCGATGAAATCGCTGGCAATGTCGAGATCCAATTCCTGCCGCCGCGCCATCCAGTCTAAATACTGATCCAGAATCTGCGCGAGCGGGATGTCCTGAATCTCCATCTTATTCTTTGACAGCAGGTGCAGGATCAGATCCAGCGGACCGACAAAATCCTCCGCGCCATCCTGTTTCCCGCGCAGGACTTGTTCCAAATGATAAACCGGCGCCTCCATCCGCTACCTCAACAGGTTGAGCACGGAGGTAAAGAAGAAATCCGTGTTTTCGACCATAAAATTGGTGACAGCCGAGCGGGCAACAGACAGCGGCCGATCCAAGACGCCAAACCACAGCGCTGCCATGAGCAGCAGCATGCCATATCGCTCAAACCGCATCAGCGAAAAATAGAGCCGTTCCGGCAAAACCAGGCCCAAAATCTTGGAGCCGTCCAGAGGCGGAAAGGGGATCAGGTTAAAGATACCCAAGCCGATGTTAAGCGTCAGCAGCATGGCCAAAAAGTCAGTCAGGCCGTTTAAAAAAACAGACTTCCCCTGCACGATCATCACCGCCATGCTGATCTGTAGGAAAATGGCGGCCAAAAAGGCCAGAATGAAATTGGAGAGCGGCCCGGCCAAGGCCGTGATCGCCATGCCGCTCTGCGGTTTTTTAAAGTAACGCGGATCCACCGGCACAGGCTTCGCCCAGCCGAATCCCACCACAATCATCATCAACAGACCAAAGGGGTCAATGTGTCGAATCGGATTAAAAGACAGACGGTGATTGGCTTTTGCCGTGGGGTCGCCTAAGAAATAGGCTGCCAAACCGTGGCACACCTCATGCACCATGATACAAATTAAGACTGCAAAAATGCGCAGGCCAAAGGACAACATGCTATCCCAATTTACCTGTGAAAACAAGTCCGACAACAAGCCCCCTCCTTTATGGTCCGATGATTTACCTTAATAGTATAGCAAATTTTTCTCACCGCGACAAGAAAAAAGCAGCAAGGACTTTGCTTTCTTTCCCAGGCACTCAGCTACTTACGCCGCGCAGCTGTCTGCGCGTGTAAAAATCTTCTTGACTAATGAGTTTCAAATGTGATATATTTATGAAACCCAATAGTAAGGAGGTGCATCCTTGGGTGAAAAGAAAATGGGTCGTCCGACAGAAAATCCAAAGTCACATCATGTAGGCGTTCGACTGGATGATGAAAGCAAGGATATTCTTGATCACTACTGCCAACAAGAAAACGTAAGCAAAATGGAAGGCATTCGCAGAGGGGTCAAGAAGTTGAAGGATGACCTAAAAAAATAAGGGAAGCGGCGCACTCCCACAAAGAACCACGCCACTTCCCCCCACGCAACTACCACAAGGGCAGACTGCATAAATAGTATACACTGTGTGGCGCTCTCTTGCAAGGTGTTGTGTGCAACCAACATCGAAAGGAATTTTTTTATGGAAAACATTTTAGAATTGTTGTACGACTTGCCCGACGGCAATAGAAAAGGTCAGGATTCCGCCTTCTCCAGAGCGGCGCGCATCAATATTGAACACATGGAACTGTTCAGCGCCACACTGACAGACGAGCAAAAGGAACTATGGGAGGCCTATTCCGAAGCAGATGCAAAAATAGCGGGCATGAGGGCGTTTGCTCGTTTCCGCTACGCGTTTCACCTCGGCGCGCAATTGATGGCCGAACTGATGGAGGGCAAGCAGGCTGTGCTCTGACGAGCGCCTGGCAAAGCCGAAGAAACAGGTTTTCATAATCACATACCTCCCGCAAAAGAATCTAAAAAGGGGATTGCCGCGTGGCAATCCCCTTTCGTTATGAACCATGATAATGTTGAGATGTCTTTGATCTCAGTCTTCTGCGTTCTGCATATGTTCGATCACAAGATCCAGCAGCTCCTGCCGGCCGATCCCCTTCTCCGCAGAAAAGGGGATGATCTGCACATGATCCTCCAGCTCCAAGGTCTCACGAATGCGCGCCGTATTGGGGGCAAGCTCACTCTTTTTGAGCTTGTCCTGCTTATTGGCCACCACCACAAAGGGCTTGCCCGAGGATTTGAACCATTCCGCCATCGTGCAGTCATCCGCCGTGGGCTTATGTCGCATATCAACCAGCATGACCCCCAGGGTCATCAGCTCCGTATCGGCAAACCACAATTCGATGAGTTTACCCCAGCGCGCACGCTCGGTTTTGGAAACTTTCGCATACCCATAGCCGGGCAGGTCCACCAGATACAGCTTTTCGTCGATCAAAAAATAGTTGATATGCGTGGTCTTACCGGGCGCATTGCCAACGCGCGCGAGATTCTTGCGCTGCAACAGCCGGTTGATCACCGAGGACTTTCCCACATTGGATCGCCCGGAAAACACCACCTGCGGCAGGCGGTCGCGCGGAAAATCCTCCGGCTTGGCGGCGGAGCGTATAAACTCCGCCTTTTGGACATTTAAGCTCATCTTTTCCGCCCTCACTGTTTCAAATTGACGCGGCTGCTGTGCACATTCGTCAATTCCATCAGGCTACTATCCGGCTTTTCCCGCTGCTGCAAAGGCGTGGTCTCCAAGGCAACCGAGAGCGCCTGGTCCACATGTTCCACCGGGATGAACTGCAAGGCGGAGCGAACCGTCTGGTCAATATCCTGCAAATCTTTTTCATTCTCCGAGGGGATGATCACCGTGTGAATGCCATTGCGCAGTGCGGCCATGGATTTTTCCCGCAAACCACCGATGGGCAGCACGCGGCCACGCAGCGATATTTCCCCCGTCATGGCGATGTCGCCGCGCACGGGCGCCGCCGTCAGCGCGGAAACCAAGGCCACCGCCACCGTTATGCCGGCAGAAGGCCCATCCTTGGGTACCGCGCCCTCCGGAAAATGCACATGCATATCGTTTTCTTTATAAAAATTGGGCTGTACGCCAAGCTGTGTGGCACGGCTGCGGATATAGCTGAGCGCGGCCGTCGCGGATTCCTTCATCACGGTGCCGAGGTTACCGGTCAGCTCCAGCTTACCGGTGCCGGGCACGACATTGGCCTCCGCTTCGAGCAGTGTACCGCCCACGCTGGTCCAGGCCAGGCCATTGACCACGCCAATCCGGCTCTCTCTGCCCCGGCGTTCCGGATGGTAACGCCGCACGCCGAGGAAATCCTCCAGATGGTCACCCGTCACACGCACCGTCTTTTGCTCACCGCTCACCAGCTTCATGGCCGTCTTGCGGCAGACATCCGCCAAGCGTCTTTCCAGAATACGCACGCCGGATTCTCTGGTATAGGCGACGATGACCTCGCGGATGGCGTCATCCGTCAGGTGCAACTGACGCTTACTCAGGCCATGACGCGTGCGTTCCCGCGGCAGCAAATGCTGCTTGGCAATTTGCAGCTTCTCCTCGTCGGTGTAGCTGGCAATTTCGATGATCTCCATGCGGTCGAGCAAGGGGCGTGGGATGGTGTCGAGCGTGTTGGCGGTGGTGATAAAGAGCACCTCGGACAGATCAAACGGCAGCTCCAGAAAATGATCGCGGAAGGTGCTGTTTTGCGCGCTATCGAGCACTTCCAACAGGGCCGAAGCGGGGTCTCCGCGGTGATCGGTTCCCATTTTATCAATTTCGTCCAGGAGAAGAATGGCGTTCTTACTGCCGGCCTGACGGATACCGCTGATGATACGCCCGGGCATCGCGCCGACGTAGGTTTTACGATGGCCACGGATTTCCGCCTCATCGTGTACACCACCGAGGGAAATGCGGGCGATTTTTCGATTCATCGCCTTAGAGAGCGACATGGCAATGGAGGTCTTACCCACACCCGGCGGGCCGACCAGACAGAGAATCTCACCTTTGATCTCGGGCGAGAGCTGCTTAACCGCCAAAAACTCCAAAATGCGCTCTTTGACCTTTTCGAGGCCAAAATGATCCCGATCCAAAAACCGTTTGGCCTGATCCACCTGGATGCGCTCCTTGGTTTTGGTGTTCCAGGGCAGCTCCAAGCAGGTATCGAGGTAATTGCGCAGCACGGCGCTCTCGGCAGAGCCGGCGTGTTGACGCTCTAAATGTCCCACTTCTTTGAGCAGCTTATCCTGTACCTCGCGCGGCAGGTTGAGGTTAGTGATGCGCAGGCGGTATGTCATGATCTCGCTGTCGGCGGAGTCAGTCTCTCCGAGTTCACGGCGGATCACCTTTAATTGCTCCCGCAGGACGAGATCTCTCTGGATCTGGGAGAGGTTTTCGTGCACCTTTCCCTGGATCTCCTGTTCCATCTCCAGGATTTCGACCTCACGGCTCAGAATGCGCAGTAGCTTTTGCAGCCGCAGCAGCGGGCGCACCTCTTCCAAAACAGCCTGTTTATCCGACACGCGCATCACCACATTTTGCGCAATGAAGTCCGCGACATAATCCGGATCGTCGCTGGCAATGATGCTCATAATCATGTCAGGAGAGAGCTTCGGTGAGAGCTCGGCGTAACGCTCAAAGAGCTCATACGCCGTGCGCACCAGCGCCTCGCCGCGTGTACTGATTTTTTGACTGTCCTGGCCTTCCAGAACCTCCACCTCTGCCATCAGATAAGGTTCATTCTGTGTCAGCTGCAGCAAACGCCCGCGCGAAACGCCCTCCACCATCACACGGATGGATTTATCGGACAGGCGCAGGATTTGACGGACATTGGAGACGGTTCCGACCGCAAAGAGGTCCTTTTGTTCCGGCGTCTCCACGCGCATGTCACGCTGTGCCACCAGGAAAATGGGCTGGCTGCTCTCCATGGCGGCCTCCAATGCTTGGATAGAGGCGGCTCTGCCGACATCAAAATGGATCATCATATGTGGATAAATGGTCAAGCCGCGCAGCGCCAGCGCCGGCATGCTTGACACATGCTTCTTATCTTCTGTCATCATCATTCACTTCCTTTGCCAAGAGCGGTTTGTCTGTTGTTAAGAAAACAGGCGGAGAGTGTCATCCCCTCCGCCTGGTCAGTGCTTTGTCTCATCAAGACTTGTGTCTTTAGGATACGTTGCCGTGTTTTCCAACCGTCAGGCCGCCGGCTTCCGCCCGAAGGGCAGCTGCACCCAGACGCGGCCGCTTGGGCCGTTCGGGGTCACGGTGCACCTGCGGCGGGGCATTCTGCTTGACGCAGTCCTCCGTGACGATGACCTCGTAAATGTCCTGCTCCGACGGCACATCATACATCACCTGTACCATCACAGCTTCCAAGATCGCACGCAGACCACGGGCGCCGATGCCACGGTCAATGGCCTTTTCAGCAATCGCTTCGAGCGCCGTCTTTTCAAAGAGCAGCGTCACCATGTCATACTCCAGAAGCTTTTGATACTGTTTGACCAGCGCGTTTTTCGGCTCGGTCAAGATCTGCACCAAATTGTCCTTGCTCAAGGGGTCAAGCGAGGTAATCACCGGCAAACGGCCCACCAATTCCGGGATAATGCCGAACTTGAGCAGGTCATGCGGCTGGATATCACGCAGCACGCGCGTCTCTTCGCGCTCTGCCTTGGTGTGAATTTCAGCGCCAAAGCCGACATTCTTTTTATTCAGGCGGTTTTCAATGATTTTTTCAATGCCATCAAACGCACCGCCACAGATAAACAGGATGTTCTTGGTGTTGACCTGGATAAACTCCTGATGCGGATGCTTGCGTCCACCCTGCGGCGGGACATTGGCAACCGTACCTTCTAAAATTTTGAGCAGCGCCTGCTGCACGCCTTCGCCGGATACATCGCGGGTAATGGAGGTATTTTCGCTCTTTCGCGCGATTTTATCCATCTCGTCGATATAAATAATGCCGCGCTCGGCCAATTCAATGTCATAATCGGCGGCCTGCACCAAGCGAAGGAGAATGTTCTCCACATCGTCGCCCACATAACCGGCCTCGGTCAAGGTGGTGGCATCCGCAATGGCAAAGGGCACCTTGAGGATGCGGGCCAGGGTCTGGGCAAAGAGGGTTTTGCCCGAACCGGTCGGGCCGAGCAGCAAAATGTTGCTCTTTTGCAGTTCGACATCGTCGCCACCGCCGAAATAAATCCGCTTATAGTGGTTATACACCGCGACCGAGAGCGCCACCTTCGGCGCATCCTGCCCGATGATATAGTCATCCAAAATCTCCTTGATCTCCTTGGGGTTCGGGATGACATCGGGCATATCGGGATAGCTCTGCTCGTCGGGTATGGACATGTCGTCGAGAATATTCAGGCACAAGTGGACACATTCGTTACAAATGTAAGCGCCCGGCCCGGCTATGATACGGGTCACCTGCTCCTGATGCTTACCGCAAAAGGAGCAGCGAACCGACTTTCTTTCTTCATTTTTCGCCATACTTAGATCACCTCATGCATCGCAAGTAAAAGCGGGGGCAGCGTATGATTCACCCTGCCCCGCTCCCTTCGGTGTTAACGCTTGTCAATCACCTGATCAATCAAGCCATATGCTTTTGCTTCTTCTGCCGTCATAAAGTTGTCGCGCTCCGTGTCGGCGGCAATCACTTCCACGGGCTTTCCGGTGCGTTCGGCCAAAATCTCATTGATACGGCGTTTGTTTTCCTCAAATCGCTTGACATGGATGGCCATATCCGTCACCTGTCCGCGTGTCCCGGCGGAGGGCTGATGAATCATAATCTCCGCATTGGGCAGACAAAGGCGTTTGCCCTTGGCGCCCGCCGCCAGCAGGAAAGCGCCCATGCTGGCCGCCATGCCGATACAAATGGTCGACACATCGGGCTTGATATACTGCATGGTGTCAAAAATGGCCATGCCCGCTGTCACAGAACCACCGGGGCTGTTGATGTAGAGCTGAATGTCTTTATCCGGATCCTGAGATTCCAGGTGCAAAAGCTGCGCCACCACCAGACTTGCCGTGGTGTCGTTCACTTCCTCGGAAAGAAAGATAATACGGTCATTGAGCAGCCTGGAAAAAATATCGTAGGATCTTTCTCCGCGGTTGGTTTGCTCGACAACATATGGGATTAAACTCATGATGCAATCTCCTTTTTGCATTTAGAACAAAGTATGCCCGTAAGCTTGCCTTTTATTCCTTCGCCTTAGCAGATTCTTCCTCTGCGGCGGGCTCTGCTTTCTTGCGGCTCTTGGTCGTTTTCTTGGGTTCTGCTTCGCCCTCGGCCTTATCGGCGGACTTCTTTGCTCTTGTTTTCTTGGGGGCCGTTTCGTTGGATTCAGCCTCGTCTTTTTTGACTTCTTCGAGCTTGATTGCCTCTTCCTCGGAAATGAGCTTGGGCTTTGCGTGCTTGACGACTATGTCAATGGCGCGATCACGGGAGAGGTCACGGCGATAGACGTCCTTCGAGACGGCTGCCTCCACCTCTTCCAGGCTGATTTTCATGCTCTCGGCAATGGTCTTAAACTCTTCCATCACGTCTTCGTCGGTGAGGGTGATGTTCTCAGCGCGCACGATGGCATCCAGCGCCAACTGCGTGCGGATTTGCTTTTCAGCGCCGCTGCGCAGCTGATCGCGCATCATCTGCTCGTTCATCTGCATGTAGGACATGTACATGTCCATGCTGATACCCTGCTGCTCCAGACGCGCGCTGTAATCGCTCATGATACGGTCAATCTGAGCTTCCACCATGGGCCCCGGCAGGTCAATGGTGATCATGTCGCCCAGTTGGTCAAGCAGGGTTTGTTTAAAGCGGGTCTCGCTCTGTGCTTCGCTGCGCTCAACCAACTTGGCACGCAGGTCAACCTTAAAGCTTTCCAGCGTATCAAACTCGGAGACATCCTTGGCAAACTCATCGTCGAGCTCCGGCACGATCTTGGTCTTGACCTCGTGCAGCTTCACACGGAACATGGCGGGCTTACCGGCCAGCTCCGCTGCCTGATACTCCTCGGGGAAGGTCACGCTGATCTCGCGCTCCTGCCCGGCAGCCATGCCGACCACCTGCTCCTCAAAGCCGGGGATAAAGGAGTGAGAGCCGAGAATGAGATCGAAGTTTTCGCCCTTGCCGCCGTTGAAGGGGATGCCATCCTGGAAGCCTTCAAAGTCGATCACGGCGGTGTCGCCGTCCTGTGCGGGGCGATCCACGGTTTCCAGACGGGTGGCGCGCTCTATGTAGGTCTGCAGCTCCTGGGTGAGATCTTCATCCTTCACGTTGGGCAGCAGTTTGTTGGCTTCCAGGCCCTTGTAATTGTCCAGCGTGACCACGGGACGGATGGTAATGTCAGCCTTAAAGACCAAGCCATCGGGGCCGGCATCCATGATCTCCACCTTGGGCGCAGCAACAATATCGAGCTGCTTGGCTGCGATCGCCTCCTCGCAAGCGACCGGATAAAGCTCCTCGATGGCATCCTGATAGAAAACAGCCTGGCCGTACATGCCTTCAACGACCTTACGGGGAGCCTTTCCCTTGCGGAAGCCGGGAACGGAAATGCTGCCTCTGTTTTTCTTGTAGGCTTTGTCGACGGCAGCCTCGAATTCCTCTCCGCTTACCTCAATGATCAGTTCGACAGAACATGCCTCTTTGTTTTCCGTGCAATTCTTGACGTTCATTTCCTTTTCCTCCTGTTGATACCCTTCCAAAGCGTAGTAAAAAGGCATCCTAATACAATATCCCAAGTATTTTATCAGATTTCTTTCTGAATTTCCATATGTTTTTTCACTCAATCACATATTTTTTCCGGAGTGAAATTGACATAATCTGCAGAAATCAGGCGGTAATCCACCTGACCCACCAAACCTTGTATGGCCAGGCGGTGGCTCGGCCCGTGCAAATGGCCGTAATAGCAACGCGACACGCCGTAGGATTCCAGCAGCGAAATGATCGGTTCACAGCGATAGCCGCGGTAACACGGCGGGTAGTGCAGGAAGCAGTAGATCTCTCGCCCCTGCGCCGCTTTCAGGGAGGTTTCCAAACGCTGTACCTCTCGCAGGAATACCTTCTGATCCTGTTGCTTCATCTCTTCCTCAAAAAACCAGCCGCGGGTACCGCAGAGAGCGATATCGCCATATGACACGCAATTATTGTGTAGAATCTGAAAGCTTTGAAAATTGTTTTCTTCGAAAAAACGCGTCATTTTAGTGGCCGTTGCCCACCAGTAGTCATGGTTCCCCTTGAGGATGAGTTTCTGACCCGGCAGCGCCTCCAAAAAGGCAAAGTCCGCTCTGGATTCGGAAAGGCTCATGCCCCAGGAGATGTCGCCACAGAGCACCACCACATCCTCCGGCGTCAAGCCGACAAAGCCCTGGCGCAGCTTGTCGATATAGCCGTTCCACGCACCACCGAAAATATCCATCGGCTTTTCGCTGCCGAGTGAAAGATGCGGATCTCCGATTGCATACAGCGCCACGACCGGGCCTCCTTTCTCTCTGCGCTTATTGCAGCGTCTGCTTCACCACATCCAGCATGGCGTTCTTTTCCACACTCTCATCAAAGCGCAGCGCCTTGTTTTTCAGGCCGGCCAAGGGCGCAGGCGCGCGCTGACCCGTGCGCTTGGTCAGTTGATCCAGAATGGCCACGCCGTCGCTTTGTGTCGTCTCGCCCAGCGCGCCCAAGACATTATCGCAAAACTTGAAGGGACTGGCGGTGGAGACAAGCAGGGTTTTGGCCGTATCGCCGCTCTCCGCGCGGTACTGCGCCAACACGTCAAATGCAACCGCCGTGTGCGGATCAATCAAGTACCCCTCTTTTTCCCACATGGCAGCAATGACGCGCTGCGTCTGCGTGTCATCACAGAAGCCGGCATAGAAGGCCTGCTGCATCGTCTGCTTTAGGTCCGCGCGGATCTCATAGCGACCACCGGCAGAGAGCTGATCCATATAAGCACGCACCAGCTGATCATCCGCACCGGACAGGGAAAAGAGCAGACGCTCTAAATTACTGGAGATCAAAATGTCCATCGAGGGCGACATGGTGTTATAAAAGGTGCGGTTGCGGTCATAGACGCCTGTGCGGATGAAGTCCGTCAAGACGTTGTTGCTGTTGGAGGCACAGATGAGCTTTCCGAGCGGCAAGCCCATCTGCTTGGCATAATAAGCGGCCAGAATGTTGCCAAAGTTACCCGTGGGCACGCAGACGTTTAAGGTCTCCCCTTCACCCAGGCTGCCGGATTTGAGCAGGTCACAATAGGCCGAGATATAGTAGACCAACTGCGGCAGCACACGGCCCCAGTTGATGGAGTTGGCGGAGGAGAGGAAATACCCGCGCTGCTCCAAATCGGCACGCAGGCTCTCATCGGAAAAGAGCTGTTTGACGCCGGTCTGGGCATCGTCAAAGTTGCCGTACACCGCGCAAACGCCGACATTGTCCCCCTCCTGGGTCTGCATTTGCAGCGCTTGGATGGCGGAGACGCCGTCCTTGGGATAAAAGACCAGTATCTTGGTCTTATCCACATCGCGAAAGCCCTCCAGTGCGGCCTTGCCGGTATCGCCCGAGGTCGCCACCAGGATACAGACCGTCTTTTCCTCGTCCGTTTTCACCAGAGAAGCCGAGAGCAGATGCGGCAGCATTTGCAGCGCCATGTCCTTAAACGCTGAGGTCGGTCCATGCCAAAGCTCAAGACAGTGGGTGTCGTCATTGAGTGTGCGTACAGGCGCCACGCGCGCGTCATCAAACTTATCGCTGCTATACGCCTTTTCCGCGAAAGAGGTCAATTCCTCCTCCGAAAAGCCATCCAAAAATAGACGCATCACGGTGACGGCCCGCTGCTGATAGCTCATATCTTTCATGGCCTGCAAGGCTCCCTGCGGCAGCGTCGGCAGCTGCTCCGGCGTCAGAAGGCCGCCGTCGCGCGACAGCCCCTGTGCAATGGCCTGCGCCGCAGTCAGGTGTATACTCTTATCTCTTGTGCTCACATAGTACATACTTCATTCACTACCCTTACTAGATTTTGATGATAAAGTTTCTCCAGCAAAACTTCGCTGCAGTTACGTTGTAATAAGTGTTCGTATAGCCGAGCCAGGCCCGCGATACCGTATTCAAAGCCCTGCGGCAAATGCTCGCAGCCGTCCCAATCCCCGCCCAGGGCCAGGTGATCCTCACCGCCGAGCGCCCAAAAGTGCTCCAAATGCGAAGTAACGGTGTCGAGATCCGCCCGCTCGCCCAGAAAGCCGGTATAGAGGTTGAGCCCGGCCACGCCGCCGTTTTGGCACAGGGCAAGAAACTGGGCATCCGTGAGGTTGCGCAGATGGTCCAAGCAAGCCCTGGCGTTGGAGTGGCTGGCCATCACCGGCTTTTGCGCCAGTGATAACACATCCCAGAAACCCTTTTCGGATAAATGCGACAGATCAACCAACATACCAAGTTCCTGCATGCGACGCACAAAATCGCAGCCGAGCGGCGAGAGACCGCGCGTCGCTTCCTCCACACAGGAACCCGACAGTGCATTCGCCCGGTTCCAGGTTAAGTTGACCGCGCGCACCCCCAGCGCATGGGCCGTCTCCAGGCCCTCTATGCTGCAGCCGAGCAGGTCGGCGCCCTCCACGGAGAGAAAGGCGGCAATGCTACCTTCTGCCCGTGCTGCGGCGGCTTCCGCCCCGGTCCGACATAGGCGCAGCAAAGACGAAGGCGTCCGGGTCGCACGCAGCAGAATATCATGCTGACGGCGCAGGGTCTCCCAGAGCGTCGCGGGGTCTTTCCCGCGTGCGTCGGTAAATAGAGCAAAAAACTGCGTCCAGCTTGCGTAGCCCTTTGCGCGTTTGATATCCCAATGCCCACCTGCATCCTCCAACGGAAGATGCAGGCCAAGGTCGTCGCAGCGCCATAAGGTATCACAATGCGCGTCAAAAATCTGCAAAAAGCACTCCCCCACTCATCAAAATGCATTTTCCCAATATTGTATGGTGGGATTGTTCGTTTGGCACCCCTGCGCCGCATAAATTTCCGCCACATCAAAGCGCGGCTGTTGCGTTTGGTCGGGGTGCTCGACCAGATACAGTTCGGCCGCACACCGTAGCTTTTGCTGCTTTGACGGGGTGACAAAGGCCCTGGCGGGCGCAAATTGCGCGCTCTTGCGCAGCTTCACCTCTACAAAGCAGAGGTACGCCCCTTCTCGGGTGACCAAGTCCAGTTCCCCGTAGCGGCAACGCCAGCGGCGCGCGATGATCTGATGCCCCCGCGCCTGCAAGTACGCCGCCACCTGATCTTCCCCCCACAGGCCGAGGGCTGCCGTGCTTGCCCCGCTCATCGCTCTTTTAAAAAACTGCGGCGATGGATGGGCGAAGGACCAAAAGCACGCAGGCACGCATAATGCAGCTTGGTGGGATACCCCTTGTGCTGCTCAAAGGCGTATTGCGGATACATCTGCGCCATGTCAAGCATATAGCGGTCACGGCTCACCTTGGCTAAGATGGAGGCGGCGGCGATGGAGGCGCTTTTGCCGTCCCCTTTCACGATCATCTCATTCACGAGTGAAATGCCGCGGTTCCGGTTGCCGTCAATGAGGGCAAAATCCGCTGCGGGCTCCAGGGCAGAAATGGCGCGGTCCATCGCCAGCATGCGGGCGTTGAGAATATTGATCTGATCAATCTCTGCCTCATCTGCCCAGGCGACCGCCCAAGCGTGCGCCGCCGCGCAAATTTGGTCAAAGAGCACGGCGCGCCGCTTTTCGCTGACCTTTTTAGAATCGTTGAGATATGGCAGCAGCAGACCGTCCGGCAGGATGACGGCGGCGGCATAGACCCGCCCGGCCAAAGGCCCGGCGCCTGCTTCATCCACCCCGCACACGCGCCGGTAACCGCGCATACGGGCGGCCCGCTCCGGCGCCCAGAGATCAGGCGTCTGCATGTGGCGCCGCCTTTCGATCCAAGTCCTCCGGCCATTCCAAGCTCACGCGGCCCAGCTTGCCGCCGCGAAACTCATCGAGCAGGATATTGGACATCCGCTCCAAGTCCACCTCACCACCCGAGATGAGAAAACCGCGCCGCTTGGCCGCCAGTTCCAGAAGTTCCCACCCCGTCATGCCGGGCTGCGCTGCTATCTTATAACGCTCTGTCAAGGCGTCGGGCCGTTTTTCGTTGAGCAATTCCATCAGATGCATGGCGAGGGTCTCCGTATCAATGATCGCATCGCGCACCGCGCCGGTAAAGGCCAGGTGCATACCAATGCGATCATCCTCAAACTTGGGCCAGAGGATGCCGGGGGTATCGAGCAACTCAAGCCCTTGCGAGACGGTCACCCATTGCTTGCCGCGCGTCACGCCGGGCCTGTCCGATGTTTTGGCGGACTTTCTCTTGGCGATCTTATTGATGAAGGTGGATTTACCCACATTCGGCACACCCACTATCATGGCGCGAATGGGTCGCCCGACCAGGCCCTTCTCCCGCCAGCGGGCGATGGTTTCTTTGAGCGCGCTGTTTACCGTCTCGGTAAAGCGAGAGACGCCCGCGCCCGACTTGGCGTCGCTCTCCATCACCGTCAGGCCCAGCGCGCGAAAATGGGCCGCCCAGCGTTGGTTGCCGGCGGGGTCAGCCTGATCGGCGCGGTTGAGCACAACGATGCGGGGTTTTCCGGCCACCAACTCGTCGATATCGGGATTGCGGCTGGCAATGGGAATGCGCGCGTCGATGATCTCCGCCACCACATCAACCAGCTTCAAATCGGTTTCCATCATGCGCCTGGTCTTGGTCATATGACCCGGGTACCACTGAATATGCAAAGAGCAACACCTCCTTTTTCTGAACGCGATCATTCATTTAGACAATATATTATACACCTTTTCCGTCCTTCTGAAAAGGGGGTGAGGGAAAAAGCACCGTGATCGCCCTTTTGCGTATGACAAAAAAGCGCTGCCGACAGGTATCGGCAACGCTTTTTTGTAAGTACCGACTGGAATCGGCACGGGGATACGGCATCCAAAATCGGCGCAGGCGCTTACAGTCTTTCCTTGACCTTCGCTCTCTTACCCACGCGGTCACGCAGATAGTACAGCTTGGCGCGGCGCACCTTACCACGACGAACGGTCTCCACCTTCTCGATGACGGGGGAGTGCAGCGGGAAGACTTTCTCCACGCCAACACCGTAGGAAATACGGCGGACGGTAAAGGTCTCAGCGATGCCGCCGTGCTTTTTCGCGATCACGGTGCCTTCAAACACCTGGATACGCTCACGGTTGCCTTCCTTGACCTTCAGGTGCACGCGGACGGTATCGCCCACGGACACAGAGGGGACTTCTTCGCGCAAGTGTTTGTCGCTGAATGTTTTGATCAAATCCATGCTAGTTTCCTCCTGTTATATAGGCGTTCGTGTCGGCCAAATGCGCCGCAGAGGACCACCCGTTTTGAAACATTACGAGTTATCTTAGCATATTCTGCCCGGCAATGCAAGAAAAAACTTTGATTGCGCAGGCCAAGACGAAAATCATCTCCTTTTTATCAAGTGCTCAAGTACCATGTGAACCCGAAGTGTCAAACAGTTTATTACAGTGATCACTGCCACATGAAACAATACTGCCCGCGGCGGATACCTTATCCGCGGCGGGCAGTATCATATTTTCTGCCTGACTTTCGAAACAAGATCTTTTGTTTGCCTGGATGGCGGCCCAGCTCTCCCCAGAGCAGCCAACCGGCCGTGAGCAGTAAGGTCACATTGCCGCCCAAGCCCCGCATATAAACGAAGCCGACTGTCATGAGCAGGAGGCTCAAGCCCCTTGAAATCCAATGAAAAATAAGTTCTCCCGTTTGCAAACTGCAAAAGTGCAGGAGCACAATGCGCAGGATTCTGCCCCCGTCGAGCGGCCCGGTCGGCAGAAGATTGAACAGGCCGGCCGCCAAATTCAGCCCGGCGATGAGCAGCGCCCGCTCGCCAAAGAGCGCATGCGCCGTCGGCGTGGCCCACAGCACCGCTGCCAGCAAACTAAACAGCGGACCGGCTACCGCAATGAACAGTTCCTCGCGATAGGAAAAGAGGCGGGCGCGCGCCGGCGTGATTTCCGCGCCCACCACGGACAGACGAACCCGCGCCACCCGTCCGCCCAGCAGCCGTATGGCCAACACATGGCCGCACTCATGGAGCAAACAGGCAAACAGCGCCCAGGGCACAATGTTATCATCATCCCAAAAAAGCAGGACAGCCACCAGCAGGCAAAACCCACCGCTACATTCCCAAACCGTGCGCTCCCTCACTGCGTGATGGTTTCCACATAGGGCAGCGGATCAATGCGCTTGCCGTCTTTTTTCATCTCCAGATGGAGATGCGCCCCCGTCACATCGCCGGTTGAGCCCACCAAAGCAACCGTTTCGCCCAATGCGATCTGTTGTCCCTTTTTGACCAGGAGCTCACTGCAATGCGCGTAAAAACTGGTGATGCCATTGTTGTGCTTGACCTGTACGTACAAGCCATAGGAGGGACTGCGTCCGATGAAGTCCACCTCGCCCGCGGCAAAGGCCTTGATGGGCGTGCCCTCGTTGGCCATAATGTCGATCCCGTCATGCTGTTTCCACTGCCCATCTATCGGGTTGGTGCGATAGCCGAAGGGTGAAGTCAAAACCCCCATGACCGGCGTCACCGTCTCCTCATTGACCAGCGCGTTGCCCGGCGCGGCGGCAGTCGTATCCTGTGGAGGCGTCTGCTGTGGCGCTTCCTCCGTGCCCGGCTTGTTTGTCTCCTGTGGGGCTGCTTCTTGGGTTTCCTGCTCTGTCTCTTGCGGTGCGGGCGGTGGCGGGGTGTCTTGCGGGGCATCGCCTGTACCCCCTTCTCCATCCGCAGGCGGGGCCTGCTCGCCCTTGCCGTCGCCAAATACCTCGGACCATAACACGCCAAAGGTCTCCACAAAAGGCTCTCCGTCTGAGATCGCCTTCCCCACATTGGAGAATGCCGCACGAAAATCTGTGTTCTGGTGTACCAAATTACTCAGCGTCTGCCCCAGCATGTGGATGCGGCCTTCCGTTGCGCCCCGCCCAATGAACACCAATCCGAACAAGAGCAGACAAACCACCAGTTGGGTCAATCTTCTCTTTTCACCTGCGCTCAAACTATCCTGTTTACGGTGAGTGCTTGGCCGCCTGACTTGTCCGCTCCTCCACTGCCTCTCGCGTTCTCTGGGCTCTACCATATCCATGACCTCCTGTCCCACTTTCTTGCTTACGCTTACACTAACTGTATGGGACAGCCCTCCCACTTATGTCAGCAAGGCCTGTTATTTTCTTTGCTTTCACAGGAACCGCTACGCTTAAAGTTGGCTCTCATCTTCACATCCCCGATAGAATTTTGTCTAATTTGCTGTATTTTTATTTCCATTTTCCTCTTCCTTTGTGCGTGTTTTTGGGTTATGATAGAGATAGCAAGAAAAAAAGTCATCTCTGGGTACAAAGAGAAGGGAGAATCATCATGGGTCAACTGAACTTCGAAATCGGTGCAACGCGTACATTCACCAAAACATTTTCCGAGAGCGACGTCTACCTCTTTGCCGGCATCATCGGCGACTTCTTCCCCGCGCACGTCAACGAAATTTACTGCAAATCCATGCCCTATAAAACCCGCATTGTGCATGGCTGTCTCACCTTCAGCCTGGCCTCCACCGTCAGCGGCCAAGCGGCAACAGAAAGCGGACACAACATGGTTGCCTGGGGTTATGATAACTTGCGCTTTATCAAGCCCGTCTTTATGGGCGATACCATCACGGCAAGCTATGTCTTTACCGAATTGGACCACAATAAAATGAGAACGACCGCCGAATGTACCATGACCAACCAACACGGCGAGCTGGTCCTCTCCTGCACCCATTACATGAAAGCCTTCGATTAAAACTCGAAGTGAAACCCCCGTCCTCAGACAGGGCAATGACAAATCCCCCAGGCTCTGCTCCCGATAGAGTCCGGGGGATTTGTTGCTATACTTTAAACTTTTCCGCAGGATCAACACAAGCCGATTCTTTTATGATATGATTGGTGCAAAGGTTCGTACTTTTTTTGCATTCCCGCATACATCCGCACAGAAAGGATCAAGCTAATGACACAAGACCCCGTCACACATCTAACCATAGACGATAAAGAACTCATACTGATCGGCACAGCCCATGTCTCCGAAACCAGCGCCGCATTGGTGCGCCGTGTCATAGAGGAAGAAAAACCGGACAGCATCTGCATTGAACTGGACGAGCGTCGCTATGACACCATGAAGAACCCAAAGGAGTGGGAAAATACCGATCTGATTGCCGTGATCAAAAGCAAGCGGGTCGGCTTTATGCTGGCCAATTTGGCGCTTTCTTCATATCAAAAACGCATCGCCCAAAAGCTTGACGTCAAGGTAGGCGGCGAGATGCTCGAAGGCATACGCTACGCGGAGGATCAGGGCGCCAATCTGGTCCTGGCCGACCGAGACATTCAAACCACTTTTTTGCGCATCTGGCGCAGTTTAAACCTGATGGAAAAGTGCAAACTGCTCTCCGGTCTCTTTTTTTCTTTTGGAGACGATGAGGCCGTTTCTGAGGCGGATTTGCAGAACATGATGCAGGAGGATATGCTCGCCTCCGTCCTGCACGACATCCGCACCGCTTTCCCCAAAATCGGACACATTCTCATCAGTGAGCGGGACCAGTACCTGGCTCAAAAAATCAGAACCGCACCCGGAAACAAGGTCGTGGCCATCCTCGGCGCGGCCCATGTGCCCGGCATAGTCCAAGAATTAAACGGGCCGGAGCGCTCGCTGGAGGCCATTTCACAGGTGCCGCCTGGCGGTAAAACCGGTAAGGTGCTCTCCTGGGTCATCCCGCTGGCTGTCATTGCCCTGTTGGTCTATTCCTTCACCGGCGGCGTACACGCCGGCCTGCAACAGATCGGCGTTTGGATCCTCTGGAACGGTTCGCTCGCCGCGTTGGGTACGCTGCTGGTGCTGGGCCATCCACTGACGATTCTCACGTCCTTCGTCGTCGCGCCCATTTCCTCTTTAAACCCTTTCCTGGCCGTCGGTTGGTTTTCCGGCTTGGTACAGGCCATGATCCAAAAACCCACAGTGCAGGATCTTCACGCCGTACATGACGACATCCTCACGCTGCGTGGTTTATGGCATAATAAGGTGCTCAAGGTTCTTCTTGTCGTCGTATTTGCCAACCTGGGCAGCACCCTGGGTACCTTCATCGCCGGCGCGGATATCATTCAAAATCTTTTTTAATCGGAGGGTATTGCCTTGTATTTCGATTGGACCTATCTTGTTGTCCTGCTTCCGGCGCTCCTCTTTTCCTTCTGGGCAAGCGCGAGCGTGCAGAACACCTTTCGCAAATATCAGCAGCAGCGGTCCACCCGCGGCATCACCGGCGCAGAGGCTGCGCAGCGCATCCTGCGCGCCAACCAGTTGACGCATATTCAGGTGCAACAGATCTCCGGCCGCTTATCCGACCATTACGATCCCCGCAGCAAGGTCATCGGCCTGTCGGCAGAGGTGTACAACAGCACCTCTACCGCCGCCATCGGCGTGGCTGCGCACGAGGCCGGTCACGCCGTCCAGCACGCCACCGGTTATGTCCCGCTCAAATGGCGCAACGCCATCATCCCGATCACCAACATCGGCTCTCGCCTGGCCATGCCGCTGTTTCTGATTGGACTCGTGCTCGCCACGCAGGATCGTCAATACATGACGGTGGCCTATATCGGCATCCTTGCCTTTTCTCTCTGCGTGGTCTTTCAGCTGCTCACCCTGCCAACTGAATTCAATGCCAGCAAGCGGGCGCTGGTCGCCTTGGAGACGCAGGGCATTTTGAACGAAACGGAACTACACGGTTCTCGCAAAGTCTTGCGGGCGGCGGCCATGACCTATGTCGCGGCCTTGGCGGTTTCTCTCACCCAGCTTCTGCGGCTGCTGCTCATCGTAGGGCGGCGGCGCAATTAACACGTCTTACAAAAGCAGGACACAAAAAATACCTGCCGTCACGCCCAGCACGGTATAGACCCGTCCGAGCCGCTGCGCTTCCTCCGCGGCCAGGTTACCCTGCTCGTTTAAACGCTCGTGAATTTGCCAGATGGCCTGGCGCTGGCTATCGCCGTCGTAGCGACCCAGTACAGTGCCAAGCTCTCCGACTAAGCGTTTATCTTCTTCTGACAAAGAGCGCAAGGCAGGCAGCGCGCCCCGCCAGATTTCGTCCAGGCGTTCTTCTTCGCGGCTGGCAAAGTCCTTTGCGCAGCGTGCAAAAAAAGCCTGTACCTCCCCCTGCCTGCCTGCGGACAGCGTATCGAGCAGCTGCTCCACCGGCAACAGGGCAAAGTGCAGCTCCCTCTCCAGACGCTCCACAGCAGACAAAAATGCCCGCAGCGCCCTTGTCCGCGCACGCAGCCCTGCCGCGTATCGCCAGCCCAGCAGGCTCATCCCAACGAAAATCAGGCAGTTGCCCAGGATATGCAGCATCGTTTTCTCATCTCCTCCCGCCGCAGCACCTCATAACGGCGGCTGCCCTTAACCGTCTCAATCCAAATAAAGCGGCGAAAGATATCCCGCTCCAATAGTGTGCGATAAACCGGCCGCAGGCCCACTTCCTCTGGGCTGGCGCCATGCGCCGTGGCAAGCAGCGTTACGCCGCAGCCCGCCACCTCCTCAATGGCCTGTACATCCGCCGGCGCGGTGATCTCATCCGCCGCCAGCACCTGTGGATTCATGCCACGCAGCAGCATCAACAGCGCCAAAGCTTTTGGGCCGCCGTCCATAATATCTGTCTGCCTGCCAACGGCGCGCTGTGGCCTGCCTTGGTAAAGACCGCAAATCTCCCCACGCTCGTCCGCGACCCCAATGCGCTGGGCCGGCATACCCACCCCGTCTGAAATGCAGCGCACCAGGTCACGCAGCAGCGTCGTTTTCCCCGCGCCAGGTGGAGAGAAAATCAGCGTACTTTGCAGCCTCCCCTGCTCCAAGAGCGCGGGCAGCACACGCTCGCCCACCCCCGGAATCTCACGGCAGATGCGCAAGCAAAGAGAAGAAATCCGCCGAAAGTTATACACTTCCCCGCCTTTTATCGCCACGCTGCCGCACAAGCCAACGCGATGTCCGCCCTCCACAGAGACGAACCCCTGTTTCATTTGCTCGAGGACTGTATGAACCGATCCCTTGCCCGCCGCTTCCAGTACCCAGGCAATCTCCTCGGCGCTGACGCTATGCGCGCGCCATGCCGGCGGCACCAGTTCTAACCCCGCGCAGACCAGGGAGGGAGCCTGTCCTTCGCGCAAGCGCAGTTCCTCCGGCCGGGCATGCTCTGTGCCGGTATAGCCTTCCAGTAATCGCCGCAAAGAGAGCGGCAGCAGCCGTTCCATGCCCATGAAGTCAGCTTCATGCATCGGAGCGTTTCACCTCTTTCTTGTTTTTCTCATCCTATGCACCGCCTGTCCAATCTATGTCCGGTGACGATGTTTACAAATATAAAAAACAGCCGATGCAACTGCTCTGCGCAGTGTTTGCATCGGCTGTTTTCATGATTTTCACTTACTTTTCAAGGGGCACTGCTTCCTCCTCCCGCTTGGCGCGACGGCGCTTACGGAAGAAGAGGTTGCCCAGCTTCTCATTGAAGCTGTCCAGCAGCGAATAGTACACCGGGGTAAAGAAAAGCGTCACTATGGTTGCAATGATCATACCGCTGATCATCACAATGCTCATCGGCTGCATGAGCTCGGCGCCTTCGCCGATACCCAGCGACATGGGCACCATCGCCAGGATGGTGGTCATCGTGGTCATCATAATCGGACGGATACGCAGCGGCGCAGCCGCCAAGATGGCATCCTCCTTCGTCTCCCCCATCAGCCGCCTCACCTTGATGTAATCCACCAAGATGATCGAGGCGTTGACCACAACGCCGGCCAGCATGATGAGGCCCACTATGGCCACCATGGACAGGTCACTACCCGTCAGCGGCAGACCAAAGAGCGCACCGGTCAGCGCGACCGGCAAAATCATCATCACAATGATTGGCATGATAAAGGACTCAAATTGAGAGGCCAGCACAAAGTACACCAGGCCAAGCGCAATCAGCAGCGCCAGGATCAAATCCCCGAAGCTATTGTTCATATCTTCGAAGGTACCGCCGGCGGAGGCTTGATAGCCTTGGGGCATTTCATAGGCGCCAATGATCTCCTGAATCTGCTTGGTGATGGTAGTCAGGTCGGTTGTTGTGTCAATGTCGCCCGTCACATCCACCTGCCGACTTTGGTTATTGCGGGTGATGGTTTGCGGGGACAGCTCAACCGCCACATCCGCCACAGCGGAGAGCGGAATCTGTCCGCCGGTCTGCAGGGCAAGGGGCATGGAGCGCAACGCGTCCAAACTTTGTGCAGCCGCCTCATTGCCCTTGATGACCACTTCAATGTCGTTTCCATCCATGGTCATCGTGGTGGCGGTCGCACCGCTGAGTTCAGCGCGCACCGCACTGCCAATGGTGGCGGCAGAGAGGCCTTGCATGGCCGCCTGGTCGCGCTTGATATAAATTTTCACGCCGGGGGTGGCGTCCTCCACCGAGCTCTTGACATTGACTGCCCCGGGCAAGGCGGCAATCTGCTGTTTCAAATCACCGGCAATTTTTTGGAGCGTCTCGTGGCTGTCGCCGCTGATCTGCACGGAGATATCTCCGCCACCGGCGCCCATGGACATCATGCCGCCCGAGGCGGTGATGGTGATGTCACAACCGGCAACATCCCTCGTCGCATCGCGCAGGGCGGTGGCAACCTCTTTCGAGGAGCGGCTGCGTTCATTCAGACTGACCAAGTTCAGCACCAGGTTTGCCGATGCCGCTTCCGCCGAGTAATACATGGACTTGAGCTCCGGGCAGGTGTTTTCAATAATACCTGTTACACGGTCGGCGAGGGCCGTGGTTTGCTCCAATTCCGTACCCACGGGCACTTCAATGGTCACGCTGAGCTGTCCTTGATCCACGTCAGGCATCAGCACCGACTTGGTCGAGGCGCAGGAGACGGTAAATAACACCACCATACCGAGGGAAATGAGCATGGCCACCCAGCGTTTGCGGATAAAGAAGCGCAGCACAACCAGGTAATTATGGCGCATGGCAGTAAAGATGCGGGCAAAGGGCGGCGCCTTCTCGTCATGGCTCAAACGCTTCCGGCGCACCTTGTTCTCATCCAGCAGGAAGTAACACATCAGCGGCACCAGGGTCATCGCGATCACCAGCGAAGATAAGAGCAAAAAGGCAATGGTCAAGCAGAAATCTTTGAACATCATACCCGCCATGCCACCGCTCAGGCCGATCGGCACAAAGACGGCAACCGTCGTCAGGGTAGACGCCATGACGGGCAGCGCCACTTCCTTCGTGCCCTCCACACAGGCCTCAAAGCGCGAGTGGCCTTGCATGGCGTAACGGTAAATATTCTCCAAAACCACGATGGAGTTATCCACAATCATACCCACGCCAAGCGCAATACCGCCGAGGCTGATCATATTGAGCGTAATATCAAAGAGCTTCATGACAACGAATACCGTCAGGATACAAAACGGCATGGAAACACCGATGGCAAACGTCGCACCAAAGCGGCGCAGGAAAAGAAACACCACCACAGCGGCCAAAATGACACCCAGCACAATGTTCTGCACGGCGCTGTTGGCGGCCTGCATGATATATTCACTCGAATCCATGACGACAAGGTACTGGAAGCTGGCGTTATCCTTTTGCAAATCCGCCAGGGCTTTATTGACGGCCTTTGCTGTCTCCACCTCGTTGGCGTCCGACTGTTTATTGACCGCCAGCACCACGCAGGGCTCTCCGTTGGAGTTGGCAATGCTGTCCTGTGTGGTCTTTTCCAAATAGACATTGGCGAGCTCAGAAAGGCGGATGGTGCCGCCTGTGGGCAGCGGAATGAGAGTGTCGGCCACATCAGCTACGGTTTTCAACTTGCCGTCGGTGCTGACTGTCAGGCTTTGTACCCCGTTTTTGATGTCGCCACCCGGCAGCAAGGTGTTGTTGGCAGCCAGGATCTGAGAGACATAGTTGATCGAGAGGTTATAGCCCATCAGGCGGGCGCTGTCGACTGCAACGGTGATTTGTTCCTCCACCCCGCCGAACACATCCACACTGGCCACGCCGTCAATACGCTCCAGCGCCGGCTTGACTTCCGTGTCGCACAACTGCTGCACGGAAACCAGGTCATCTCCCATCACGGTTAAGGTGACAACCGGCATCAGTTCATTTAGGTTCAGGTTTTGGATGACGGGATCCATCACGCCCTCGGGCAGCGTCAGGCGATCGAGCTTTTCACGCAACTTGATGGCTGACATGTCCATGTCGGTCCCATCCACATAGTTGATCATGACCATGCTCATATTTTCCGAGGAGGTGGATTGAATGCTGTCCACACCCGGCATGGTGGCGATCACGGACTCGATGGGCCGCGTGACCAATTCCTCCACATCACCCGGCGCCGCACCATTATAGTAGCAGGAGACAAAAGCGCCGGGATAGGTCATTTCTGGAATCATGGTCAGCTTCAGCTGCGCATACATGGTGAAACCGAAGATGGAGATGATGATAAAGGCCAGAATGGTCGTGACCTTATGCTTGATACAAAAGGACGCAATATTCATCTGCAATTACTCCTCCGGCGACACAACGCGCGCCACATCACCATCCTTGAGATAGGATTGCCCCACGGTCACCAATGTTTCACCACCGGACAGGCCGGATGTGATTTCCGTTACGCCGTCGCCGACCAGTCCGGTCTCCACCTGTACCCGCTGCGCCACATTGCCGCCGTCCAGTAAGACCACAAACTGCCCGTCCTCCTTGACCAAGAGCGCCTCGGTGGGAATGACCACGGTGTTCTCACGGCTGTCAGTAAACAAGCTGACATCGGCAAACATACCGGAGAGTATACCCTCCACGCCGCCGGGTACGTTAAGATCCACGGTGTAGAGGCGATTGGTCGGATTCACTGTCTTGGAGATCTGCGAGATGGTGCTCTCAAAGCTTTGACCCAACGCCGCCATGTTCACCTGCGCCTTATCGCCGACTTTCAGTTTGGGAATCAGTCCCTCCGAGACAGAGAGGCTGATCTTGATATCGTTGGTGGACTCAATCGTCGCCACCGGCATACCGGCCGATACATAACCATCCTTGCCGACGCTCAAGCTCACCACGGTGCCGGCAAAGGGCGCCACCACCTGGCCGCTCCCGCCGGCATTTTTCAGGGTGTCACTGATCTGGTCCATGCTATTTTTGGCGTTCTTGATGGCCAGGTCCAGCTGTGCCAGCGAAGACGTGCGGCTCACTTTGGCCGATTCCAGCTGCAGCTTCGCGCCGTCCACCTCCAGTTGAGAGGCGGAGCCGATCTCAAGCAGTGCCAACATATTGTTATAATTCTTTTCCTGCTGTGCCACCTGGTCATCGAGTAGCTTCGCCTGGTCAGAATAACTCTTTTTCGCATTGTTATAATTCGTTTCAGCCAGTGCATAATTGTCATGGAAGCTCTTAAGGTCCAGCTGACAGATGGCCTGTCCGGCTTTGACCACGTCGCCCTGCTTCACATACACTTCGCTGCAACGGGCGGACACCGCCACGTACACCTGCTCCGACTTGCCGGATACCACGGTACCCGAGAGTTTGTTCTCGCTCGATATGCTCCCGAGCGCCACCGTCTGTACTTCAACAGGCGTGCTGGTTTCCAGCGGTTCTGCTTCTTCTTTTTTTCCACAGGCCGCCAAGCAGGCAAGGGCCAAGGCCAAAACGCCCACCGCTATGTACTGTCTTTTCATGGATAGTCCTCCAACCTCCGTTCCATCTCGTGAAACGCTCTTTTGTCTCGGCAGTATGTTCTGCTTATCGTTCTTCTGCCCGGGCAGCCATACCCTCGCAGAGTTTTTTCATAATGGCCGTCAATGAGGCCGCCTCTTCTTCCGTCAAAATGCTTTTCACGTAATTCTCAATCCTTAAGTGGATCTCAATGATTTCACCGGAAAGCGCCCTGCCGTGCTCTGTTAAGAGCAGACGTTTCAAACGGGCATCTTCCGGCACGGCCACGCGCACAATAAACCCACTTTGCTCCAATTTGTTGAGCAGGCTGCTGACCGAGGAGCGCCGTATTTTCAGTACATTCTCTAAATCTTTCTGAAAAACCCCTCTCTCTTCATAGGTAGCAATATACTGTATGGCATAAAGCTGAATCATTGTCATACCATGCAAAGTCGAAGAAGTCGCATCCTGAGAAATTGGTTTGCGCAGCTCGTTGCCAAAGGAAATCATGTCAAAAAACGTATCATGCCATCCGGTCATAGCTCTCGCCCCTTTTCGCCAAATTGTTAGGCTTCGGACATTTGCTTTCTCATACTAAAACAATTGCCAGGGCCTGTCAACCGATTTTTGTTGCAAAATAGTGGCCTATATTTCAAGATTTACACTCTATTCATAATGCGTTCAAATTTATGTCCCGCGAGCCATCGCCTTTGCCGGCTTCCTTGCATTCGAGCGTGTATTGGCGTATAATACCAGTTGTTATGATGATTTCAGAGGAGGTCTGCTCATGCGCCGGATTGACTACCGCAACATGCACCCGCTGCGTATCTTTTTTTCTTACTATAAACCCCACCTGCCCCTGTTCCTTCTGGATATGTCCTGCGCGTTTCTCATTTGCGTGATTGATTTGGGCTTTCCCTACCTATCGCGGTATGCCATGAATGTCATGTTACCCGGCGCGCAGTATCAAACTTTTTTTACCCTGATCGCCATTTTCGCCCTGGCCTATGTCGGTAAAGGGCTGCTTTACTATGTGGTGACCTTTTGGGGCCACTGTTTCGGCGTCCATGTGGAGGCCGACATGCGGCGCGATCTGTTTGCGCACCTGGAAGGGCTCAGCTTCAGCTTTTACGACAAAAACCGCACCGGTGTGCTCATGTCGCGCGTGACGAACGATTTATTTGAGGTTACCGAGCTTGCCCACCACGGCCCGGAAGATCTTTTTATTTCCGCCGTGACGCTCACGGGCGCTTTTTGCATTATGTGCACCATCGAATGGCGGCTGGCGCTCATTGTCTTTGCTATCGTGCCGCTTTTTGTGCTCTTTACAGTCTTTCAGCGCCGAAAAATGCGCCATGTCAATCTCTCCGTCAAAGCAGAAACCGCCGAGGTCAACGCAACGATCGAATCCAGCATTTCCGGCATGCGCACCGCCAAGGCCTGGGGCAACGAGCAGAGTGAGATCGGCAAATTCCGCGATGCCAACGCGCATTTTGTCAAGGCCAAAAAGCGGTACTATCACGTCATGGCCATCTTCCAGGGTGGCATGGAATTTGCCACGTCCATCATGTCCGTCCTGGTCATCGGCGCCGGCGGCTATTTTATCATGCAGGGCAGCATGAACTTTCCCGACCTGGTCGCCTTCACCCTCTATGTCACTACCTTCATCACGCCGGTGAAAAAGTTGGTCAATTTTGTGGAGCAGTTTATGCAGGGCATGGCCGGATTCTCTCGTTTTCTGGAGCTCATGCGTTTAGAGCCCGAAATTCAGGATGCCCCCGACGCCACGGAGCTTGTCCGTGCGCAGGGCGATATCCGTTTTGAAGATGTCTGTTTCCATTATGCACAGGGCGAGGATATCCTGACCGACATCAACCTGCACATACCTGCCGGGCAGCGTTTTGCCATCGTCGGCCCCTCCGGCGGCGGCAAGTCCACGCTCTGCCAGCTCATCCCCCGCTTTTATGACGTTACCAGCGGACGCATTCTGCTCGACGGACGCGATATTCGCGACCTCACGCAGCGCTCCCTGCGCAAGAGCATCGGCATCGTGCAGCAGGACGTGTTCCTCTTTGCCGACAGCATTCTGGAAAACATCCGCTATGGCCGCCCCGACGCCAGCGACGCCGAAGTCATCGCCGCGGCGGTGCGCGCAGAAATCCACAACGATATCACCCAGATGCCGCAAGGGTATGACACCTTCGTCGGTGAGCGCGGCGTGATGTTATCCGGCGGCCAAAAACAGCGCATCAGCATCGCGCGCGTCTTTCTCAAAGATCCGCCCATCGTCATTCTCGACGAAGCCACCAGCGCGCTCGACAGCGTCACCGAGGCAAAGATTCAGCTGTCTTTCGATGCACTCTGTCGTGGACGCACCTCCATCATCATCGCGCACCGCCTGTCCACGGTGCGCCATGCAGACCATATCGCCGTCGTGGAGCAGGAACACATCATCGAAGCGGGTAACCACGACGAACTGATGGCAAAACAGGGCGCCTATGCCCGCCTGGTTCACGCGCAGCAGCAAATCGGAAGCTAAAGATTGGCGCTGATTTCTGCGTTTTTATGTCTAAATTCGGATTTATCTCTTTGATTTGTGTGAAGTTTGTGTTATACTTGATTATCTATCCCTTCGTCTTTCTCCCCAGCTGTATACAGACAAGGAGGACAATTGTATGACCTATCTCACTTCAGCGCTCTTGGGCCTGATACAGGGCGTGGCTGAATTCCTTCCCATCTCCAGTTCCGGCCACCTGTCTCTGGCGCAGAACCTACTGGGCCTCTTTCAAGAGGCGGAAAATGACCTGTTTTTTTCAGTCATGCTGCATTTGGGTACCTTAATCGCCGTTTTTATCGTCTATTTCCGTGATATTGTAGAAATGGTGCAGGACTTCTTTGCCCTCTTTTCGCGGCATACGCCCGCGCGGGTCCATCCCTCCTGGGGAAGCCGTATGGTGCTGCTGCTCGTGGTGGCCACGCTGCCGCTGCTCATCGTCCTGCCCATTAAGGGACCGGTTGAGAATTTATATGGCAGCACGGTCTTTGTCGGCTGCGCTCTCTTATTCACCGGTTGTCTGCTCTTTTTCTCCGATCGCATGAAAAAGGGGCGGAAAAGCGTCCGCTCGACCACCCTGCTTGATGCCCTGCTCATCGGCGCGGGACAAGCGCTGGCCGTGGTACCCGGCCTCTCCCGTTCCGGTACCACCATCTCCATTGGTCTCATGCGCGGCATGGATCGCAAGTTTGCCGTGCGTTTCTCCTTTTTGCTCTCCATTCCCGCCGTTTTAGGCGCCACCGTTTTGGAATTGGTGGATGCCATAAAAGTTGGTATTTCACCGGCCATGATTCCCATTTGCCTGGTCGGCATGGCCGTGGCGGCGGTGGCAGGCTACTTTGCCATTCGCCTGGTCAACGCCCTGGCCCAAAAGGGCAAGTTCGGATATTTCGCCTTCTACTGCTGGGGCATTGGCCTCATCACCATCATCGCCAGCCTGGTCACAGGCTGATTTGCTCGAAAGGAAGGGCCTGTATGGCAAGCACTCAAAAAACTCCCTCCAGAAATACAACAAGCGCCAGAGCGCAGGCCACCACCAAGAAAAAACCGGCCGCACAGCAAAAAACGCCACCCCCCAGTGTTTGGAGCCGCATCACGGCAGGCGCCGTTTGCTTCCTACTCGCCATGTTCTTGATTCTCAACTTGTGTGGCGTTCGGGCCGTGGTGATCGATCTGCTGGCCTCCTGCATGCGCGGCCTGTTCGGGTACGGCACTTGGATGTTTGTTCCCGCCTTGCTGCTCTGCGCATATTTATTTTTGTTCAAGCGAAAAGAACCTGTCACGCTGCGCATTTGGTGCGCCATGCTGGTGCCGCTGCTTTTTGGCGCGATCTTGCATGTTGCCATGGATCAGGATCTTTATCAGCTCAGCCTGCGCGGCCTGAATCAGCTCTGGACCGATGGCCTGCAGCTGCAATGCGGCGGCGCGATCTCCGGCTTTCTGGCCCTGCTCTTTTCCCAACTGTTTAGCAGCATCGGCGCGTCCATTCTCTTTTCCTTGGCGTTTTGCATCCTGCTTCTGGGCGCGCTGCATATCACGCCGGAGCGCATCTTACAAGCCGTGCGCAATGCCTACCACTATTTCCGCGATCTGCGCTACTATGAAGATGACGAGCTGTACGATTACGATACGTACGACGATGAGGTAGAGGAAATGCCCGCGCCGCCTGCCCGACCACGCGCACGGCGCAAGGCGCTGGATCTGCCGGTCGATGATCCCCCACTATTACAGGAAACGGCCGCAGCTGCGGAAAAGAAAGCAACGCTCTTTAACAAACAACCACGGGTCAAGCGTCCGGACGAGGTGCTCAATGCACTGCACCCCACTGCTGATGCCGGTGTGGCGGAAGAAGAAATCGTGCCCGAAGCTGCTCCGCCTGCCCCTGCGCCGGAACCAATTCCAACGCCCGCACCCGCGCCGGAGCCGATCATCGAGCGGGAGCTGAGCAAAAGCGAGCGCAAGGAGCTGATTCGCGAACACACGGAAAGCGTCGCGCGCGATGTGGCCGATGCCCTGGTTTCAAGCGCGCCGGCTGATTACGAATACCCCTCCCTGCACCTTTTGCATGAAGCCCTGCGCCCCAGTGAAGGCGCCGTGCAGGAGGAATTGAGCGCCATACAAAAGCGTCTGTCGGACACAATCTCCTCTTTTGGCATCGTGGCCAAAATCTCCGGCGCGGTGCGCGGCCCTTCCATCACCCGCTATGAGGTTGAGTTGGAACAAGGCGTGCGCCTGAATAAACTGACCAACCTATCCGATGACATTGCCCTGGCGCTCGGCGCGGCCAGCGTCCGTATCGCCCCTGTGCCGGGTAAGATCTCTCTGGTCGGCATCGAGGTGCCCAACCAAAAAATCACGCCCGTCCCCATCCGTGAAGTGCTCTCGTCTGATGATTTTTCCACGCATAGCTCCAAGGTCTCCTTTGCCGTTGGTAAGGACATCGGCGGCAACTATATCATCGGCGACATTGCCCGCCTGCCGCACCTGCTCATCGCCGGCACCACCGGCTCCGGTAAGTCGGTCTGCACCAACTCGCTGATCATCAGTATGCTCTACAAGGCCCGCCCGGATGAAGTGCGTCTGATCATGGTCGACCCGAAAATGGTCGAACTGAGTATCTATAATGGTATCCCGCACCTGCTGATCCCGGTCGTCACCGACCCCAAAAAGGCAGCAGGCGCCCTGCAATGGGCCGTCACGGAAATGATGAAACGCTACCGCATGTTCTCGGAAGTCGGCGTGCGTGACCTCGCCTCCTACAACCAACATGTGGCTAAGGAAGATCTGCAGCAAAAACTGCCGCAGATTGTCGTCGTCATCGACGAATTGGCGGACCTCATGCTGGTCGCAGCCAAGGAAGTGGAGGAGTCCATATGCCGCGTGGCGCAGATGGGCCGCGCCGCCGGGATGCACCTGATCATCGCCACACAGCGTCCCTCCGCGGATGTCATTACCGGCCTCATGAAAGCGAACATCCCCTCGCGCATTGCCTTCGCTGTGGCCTCGTCTCTGGAATCCCGCATCATCCTGGACACGCAGGGCGCCGAAAAACTGGTCGGCAAGGGCGACATGCTCTGGTTCCCGCTCGGCTCCGGCAAGCCCTTACGCGTCCAAGGCTGTCTGATTGATGACCAGGATGTGGCTGCTGTCGTCGCATTTGTGAAAGCCAGTGGCGATGTCACCTATGATGAAAGCGTTTTGCAGGAAATTGAACAGCATGTCGAAGAACAGGGCCGCGGCAGCAAGGCGTCTGCAAGCTCCTCCGGCGCAGATGCCCTCTCCGATGCCGACGGTGACTTGGATGAACTCTACCCCGATGCCGTGGAGATTGTGCTGGAATTGGGACAAGCCTCCGTTTCCATGCTCCAACGCCGTTTGAAGCTTGGTTACTCCCGCGCCGCCCGCCTGGTGGATCAGATGGAGGATCGCGGTATCGTCGGCCCCTTCGAGGGCTCCAAACCGCGCCAGCTTTTGCTCACGCGTGCCCAGTGGGATGTGATGCAAGGACGCGCGGCGGATCCCACGGAACCAGACCCCGTCATCGTCTCCTATGAACCTGAGGCGCCGGATGATGCGTCCGCGCCCTCCTTGGTCCCCGAAATGACAGCCTGGAACGGCGACATGCCCCCTTGGGAAGATGAATGATGACGCATAAAAGCATCACCCTGACCGAAAAAAACGGTCAAGGTGATGCTTTTCCTTTTGCAACACATCTTATTCTGTTCATGCGTTCATTCGATGTACAGTTGCAGTATATCCCTTGCGCCTTCAAGCAGTTTACGCCTCATCGCAGCAGGTTCTAAACACTCGCATTTTGTTCCAAAGCCCAATAAGTAAGCAATGGAAAGTTCACTAATTGGCATATGAACGCTTGCGATATAATGACTGTCCCCATCCTTGGTCAGACAGTCTTCTCCAAAGCGAGAAATCATTTTATCGACGATATCCTCATGTATGCGCAATTTCATCTGTGTGAGCGTGTCATCATTGAAGTGGGCCTGCTGCAGTCGTTCGGCAGGAAATTGACGCAGCTCAAACAATTGTTCACCAATGACAATCTTGTTCATCCGAAGAATGTGAAACGTACGAAAATCTTGCCTGGCAAGACAAAAGCCCTGCAAGTACCAATCTGTTCCCTTAAGCAATAAACAATAGGGCTCAACTTCTCGGAAAGAGTGTATATTTTTGTTGTCTTTATACTCAAATGTTAAAATGACTTGCTGTTCCAATGCCTTTTGAATGCATTGCATCCTTTTTAAAACACTGTCCGAATACAGCCATGGAGAAAAATCAATTTTAATTTGATTGGTTTTGAACTTCAATTCCTCCTGCTTGTCAGGAGGAATCATCCCTTTTACCTTTGCCAACGCCGTCGTAATCTCTTTACTCGGCAGATTGCTTTGAATGCTGCCTAAGGCCATAAGCAACGCTGTAATTTCATTGATGGAAAAGAGGTGTTTTTCCATTTTGTACGACTTTAAAATGCTGATTCCGTTGCCCGGTCCAGATAAGGCAAGCACAGGAATACCCGCTTGGTTTATGGCATCCAAGTCCCTGTAAATGGTGCGCACAGATACTTCAAACATTTTTGCCAAGTCCTCAGCATTGATTTTGTCCCGCTCCAGCAACACCATAATCATGGCAATCAGCCTATCAATTTTCATTGTGCAAATCCAATCATTTTTTATAGCAAGTATAAATTCTTGACATATAGTTGTCAAGAATTTTATGCTATGATTTGATCAAAACAAAGGAGCATTGACATGAAAAGTTTTGAAGCACAAGTGAGTTTAATGACCGAAAAAAGTGAGAAGGAGATCTGGGCAATTTGGACAGACACAATCAATTGGCCAAGATGGGACGATTCTGCCAAGGTTGAACGCGATGGGCCGTTCCAAGCCGGCAGTACCATCCGTTGTTATGCAGAAGGCGAAGAAGAACCGCGTTGCATGACCATTCTATCTGTGAAAGAGAATGAGGAATTTATCGACCAGACGGTCTTGCCGTTCGGAACAATCAACACCTATCATGCCATCAAAGCTTTTGATGGCATGGTGCAAGTCACACATAAGATGCTGGCCCAGGTAAACGATGAGATGGCGGATATGTTCGGGCGAGAAATCTGGCCACATATCCAGTCCGGCATCTTTGCATCGCTCCACCGCTTGATTCAACTGTAACAGAACAGTCGTGAACACACATCAAATCGCCCTGCCAACCTCACAGTCGGCAGGGCGATTTTCTATGCAAGTCTTTTTAATCAGATTCAGATGTAGCCGGCTCTTTCGGCGCCAGGGGCATGCCCGCTTGTTTGAGCGGCTTATTGGCCACAAAAAAGGCACTGAGCACCACCATCGCCAGGCCCGTCACAATCAGCAGCCACTCAATGGGCAGCCAGTCGGCCAGGGGGCCGAAGATCAACATACCCGTCGGCATCACGCTGCAGGAAATCATGGTCATCACGCTGAACACGCGGCCAAGATAGTCCGGGGCCACGCGCTCTTGCAGCAAAACCATCGCCGGCGTATTCATCACCGGCATGCCCAAGCCGAACAGGCCCATGATCGCCAGATACATCCAAAGCTGGATGGGCAGACCCAAAAGCAGCGTACAGACCGCCATAACGAAAGCGGCAAGCCCCATGCTATATAAGCGGTTGCGGAACCCGCCCCAAACCGCGATCAGAATACCACCCGCAATCATGCCGATGGAGAATGCCACCTCAATGGCCATGAGGTAAAACGCATCCTCACCGAAGTTGCGCGTGGCCTGGAGCGGTGTTAAAAAAGCCGCCGGGGCAAAGAGCAAGAACAGTACAGCCATAAAGCCGAACAAATGACGCAGATAGGGCGTGCGAACCACATAGGATAGGCCCGCTTTCAGTTCACCCAAGTAATTGTGCTGACCTTCTGCGGCCACTGCCCGCGCAGGCAGCTGAAAGAAACATAACATGACAGCAATCGCCATAGCCGCCGTGATGCAGTCGATGAAAAAGATGCTGAAAAAGGGAGCGGACTTGAGCAGCACCGCACTGAGCATGGGGGAGATCAGCGTAATCACCGACTGCACCGTGCCATTGATGCCGTTCACGCGCGTGAGATGCTCCGCCGGCACGATGGAGGGCAAGATCGCCCCAATACAAGGCGTTTGCACCGCCGCGCCAAAGGCCCGAATGCCCAAAGCCACAAAGAGCGGCCAGAGCGCATCATAGCCAAAGAAAATGGAGAGCGCCAGAATCAGCGTCACCAACGCTATGGAGCCGTCGGCGATGATCACCAACAGTTTACGATTATAACGATCCGCCCACACCCCGGCAAAGGGTGAGAGCAAAAAAGTAGGCACGAAACCACAGATGATGGCCAAAGTCATATAAAAACCGGACTGCGTCACCAGCGTGATATGCCAGGTGATGGCGTACTGCACAAGCGCAGAGCCAAACAGAGAAATCATCTGGGCAGTCAGAAAGAAAGCCGTATTCTTTTTCCAATGCTTGTTCATAGTCCTCCTTCGGGCCGGCCCAACGGGCGCACTTAGGAGGTGTAAATCACCTTGAGCGCCCGATAGGTCATATAACAATCGAGTTTGGCCGTCACTTCAAAAGGCGAGTGCATGGACAGGGTCGGCACACCTGCGTCGAGGGTTTCAATGTTGCGGTCAGCCATATAGGCGGCCACCGTGCCGCCGCCACCCTGATCGGTTTTGCCCAATTCGGCGGTCTGCCAGATCACGCCCGCGTCGTTGAACAGCTTGCGCACAAAGCCGACGGTTTCCGCCGAGGCATCTGAGGCGCCTGACTTACCACGCGAGCCGGTATACTTACTCAAACAAATCCCATAGTTGAGATACGCGCTGTTGGCTTTCTCAAACACCTCGGGGTAGTTGGGGTCAAAGGCCGCCGTCACATCGGCGGACAGGCAGAAAGCACGCTCATAGCAAGCCTTCAAGCGGACGGACTGCGCATCGCACAAATCACTCATGAACGCATCAAAGGCAGCGGACTTCATGCCCGTTACGCCTGTGGAGCCGATCTCCTCCTTGTCCGCCAGCATGCAGACCGCCGTATAGTCCGGTTTCTCCACATCCAAAAGCGCACGCAGCCCGGCATATGCGCAGACCCTGTCATCCTGACCATAGGCGCCGATGGCAGAGCGGTCAAAGCCCACATCGCTGGCCAAACCGACCGGAACCGCCATCAACTCGGCAGAGAGAAAGTCCTCCTCCACGATGCCGTACTGCTCATGCAGCAGATCCAAAATGCCCAGCTTGACGCGCTCGGCGCCCTCATCATCGGCGAAGGGACGCGTGCCCACCAAAAGGTTGAGCTGTTCGGCGGCGATCGCCTCGCCCAAGGGTTTTTTGTTTTGATCAGCCGCCAGATGCGGCAGCAGGTCCGTCACTGTAAACACAGGATCGCCCGGACGGCCCCCGATGGAGACTGTCCGGCTGCTTCCATCGCGCAAAACAACCACACCGTGCAGTTCCAGCGGAATTGACACCCACTGATATTTACGTATACCGCCATAATAGTGCGTTTTCAGATAGGCCAGCTCGCGGTCCTCAAACAGCGGCACCTGTTTGAGATCCAAGCGCGGCGAATCCACATGCGCAGCGCAGATGCGCGCACCTTCAGAGAGCGGCTTCTGACCCACGATGGCCAGCATCAGGCCTTTATCGCGATTGACGCGATAGACCTTATCACCCGGGCGGAGCGCCTCGCCGCGCTGCAAAGGGCGAAACCCCTGCCGCTCGGCCAGCGCGACGCTAAAGCGCACGCAGTCACGTTCTGTTTTCCCGGCATCCAAAAAGGTCTTATACCCCTCGCAGTAGGTATTGACCTGAATTTTCTCGGCCTCGCTGAGGAGATCGTAGCCGTTTTTGCGTTTTAACAGCAATAGGTCACGTTTTTCCTTGTTGATCTTTTTCTCTTCCTTCATCTTTTCTGCTCCTTATGGCTGAGTATTTGACGAAAGAGCGTCAGAGCACGCGCGGTAAAGATCTCCGTCGTGTCTTCCTCCACACTCTCCAAAGTATAATCGCAGTTGGCCCGGAAAAAGGCTTCCGGCTTTTGCGCGCGGATGCGCAGCCTGGCATAGTCTTCCGAAATCCCTTCGCGCTGCATGATGCGGCGAATGCGCAGGCTCTCAGGCGCCAGGATCGCAACGGTACAATCGCATTTTTCCGCCAGACCGCTCTCTAATAGGGCAATGGCATCAATGGCCGCCACAGGTTTGCCCGCTGCCTTGGCCGCAACGAGCAGGCGGTCAATCTCCCGGCCAACATAACGATGCGTGATGGCGTTGAGGTCAGCAAGCGCCCCCGCGTCTTGGAATACCATATTGCCCAATTTTTTGCGATCCAAGCCATGTTCGCCATAAACCGGACCAAAACGCGTCTCCAGTTCCTGACGAAGGCCCACATCTTTCTTCGTCAATTCATGATAGACAGCATCGGCATCGAGAATGCAAGCGTCCAGTTGCTCCAGCGCATGGAGCGCAGTGGTTTTACCCGCACCTGTGCCACCTGTGATACCCAGTACGATCATGGCCTGCCCTCCTCCTCTATCACTGCCAAAATACTGGCGGGCGTCAGGGCGCCGCTGCGCAGAATCACCGGCGTCTGGCCGCATAAATCCACAATGGTGGATTCAATGGACAGCGTGCAGGTGCCACCATCCAAAATGGCGTCAATTCTGCCGTCCAGTCCGGCGGAGACATCGGCGGCAGTTTTGGGGCTGCGCGCGCCCGAACGGTTGGCAGACGGCGCCGCCAATGGCCGCGCCAGGCGCGAGATCAACGCCAAAGTCAGCACATGGTCAGGACAGCGTACGCCCAGCGTGTGACTCCCTTTGGTCACCAATGCAGAAACCTTACCGTCAGAGGGCAGAATCATCGTGAGCGGCCCCGGCCAAAAGGCTGCCGCCAGGCGATAAGCGGCGGGCGGGATATCATGGCAAAGCGTCTCCACCATGCCCATGCCGGAGACCAGCACACTCAGGGGCTTACTGTCCGGTCGGCCTTTGGCCTCATAAATGGCCGCCACGGCCGCCGCGTTTTGGGCATCCGCCGCCAAACCATAGACCGTTTCCGTCGGCAAGGCCAGCAGGCCGCCTGTTTGGAGCACCTGCATGGCCTGCGCCAGCTGTTCCGGTCCGAGCATTTGTGTTGCTTTTTTCATTCTTATGCCTCTCCCGCCTTGAGTCGCTCGGTTTGTTCCGCCAGGTGCAGCGCCTCAACAATATCCGCCAAATCGCCATTCATCACCTGATCGAGCTTGTAGAGCGTCAGGCCAATGCGATGATCGGTGAGACGGCCTTGCGGAAAGTTATAGGTGCGGATGCGCTCGTTGCGCATGCCGCTGCCCACCTGGCTGCGACGCTCACCGGCCAGTGCGCAGCGCTGCTCCTCTTGCTTCTGTTCATAAAGACGGGAGCGTAGAATCTGCATGGCGCGGTCGCGGTTTTTATGCTGACTGCGCTGATCCTGGCATTCCACCACCATGCCGCTCGGCAGGTGCGTGATGCGGATGGCGGATTCCGTTTTATTGACATGCTGCCCGCCTGCCCCGGAAGATCGAAAGGTATCAATCTTCAAATCACCGGGGTCCAGGGAACATTCAACCTCGCCCACCTCGGGCAAGACGGCCACCGTCACCGTCGAGGTGTGCACGCGCCCGCCCGACTCCGTTTCCGGCACGCGCTGCACCCGATGCACGCCGCTCTCGTACTTCATGGCAACATAGACCGCATCCCCTTCCAGCAGAAAAGAGACTTCCTTGATGCCGCCGAGTTCGGTGACATTGATGTTGGCAAGCTCCTGCCGAAAGCCGCGTTTTTCGGCAAACATGCTGTACATGCGGTATAGCGCGGTGGCAAAGAGCGCGGCCTCCTCTCCACCCACACCGGCGCGGATCTCGACGATGACATTTTTGTCTCTGTCCGGATCCGGTGGCAGGAGCAAAATTTTCAGTTCCTGCTCCAGCGTCTCCAGCTCCGCCTTGGCGGCGTTCCATTCCTCTTCCGCCATCTCTCGCAATTCCGGTTCTGCAAGCAAGCGCTCCGCATCGGCAAGATCTTTCAGACGGCGGTCATAACGACGATACGCCTCAACCAAGGGCGTAAGCTCCTTCTGCTCACGGTTCAGCCGCGCGACCAAGGAAGCATCCTCGTAGGTCTCCGGCTGAAGCAGGCGGCTTTCCGTCTCCTCAAAGCGGAGGATGATATCTCGAAGCTGCTCTAGCATACTCAGCGCTCGGCGGAATCTTGCGCGGCTTCCTCTGCGGCTTCTTCCGCTTCTCTGCGTTCATAATCCTCGACCAGCGCTTCCCACTGGCGCATCATCATGGAAAACTCCGCCATAGCCGCCTGCTCGCCGTGCAGGACTTCATCTTTGTCTTTTTCCATCAACTCGCTCAAAATCTCCTCTTTGGAGCGGAGCGGTTCCATTTCCTCCTCGCCCAGCGCGGCAGCGGCGTCGGCTTTCCCCTCCAAGAGCTTCATCACCTCTTGCAGCTTTACATCAAACATTTCATTTGGCATAGACATGTGCCCTTCCTCCTATCTGTCTCACGGTAATGTATGATCGTCTATTTGTTTTCCTCATCCTGTTCCATCAGGACTTGTTCGAGCAGTTCCAACTCCAGCACCTGCAACAAGGCATCCTCGCCGCCAAAGGCCGCGTCAAGCGACGGCGCACCTTCCATTTCGGCCGTCTGCTGCCCCACCCGCTCCATCGCTGCATTTTCTTCTTTCAGCTCATCAAAGTGCTTTAATAAATTCAAATCCAAGCAATCGTCCAATGCTTCAAACTCATCCATGATACTGTCTCCTTTCGCACGGAAGATCCGGGCGGTTCAAAGCAAACCGCCATATCCGCTGCTTATGATTCCGCTTGTTGCAAGCGTTCTTCTAAGCGTTCCCATTGCGTAAACAAAGCCTCGTATTCCTGCATCGCCGCCTGCTCCCTCGCCATGATTTCCTCCAGCGCCTGGTAATCATGGCTGCTGCGTTCTTTTTCCGCGGCCAGGGCGGAGAGCTGCGCCTCTGCCTTTTGCAGCTGCTTTTCCACGGCATTCAAGTCTTTGCGCAGCTGCTTGGTGCCGCCGGTTTGCTTGTTTGGTTTTTCCTTTGGCGTCTGTATCGACTGCGGCGGCGGGGGGCTTGCTTTTTGCCGTTCCCGCATGGCCTGATAGGCCACATAATCCCCTCGAAAATCCTGAATCACGCCGTTTTCCAGCGTCCAAATGCGATTGGCAAAGCGGTCGATGAAATAACGGTCATGTGAGACAAACAGCAGCGTTCCTTCAAAATCCTCGACGGCCTCCTCAATCCACTCGCGCGAAGGTAAGTCGAGGTGGTTGGTCGGTTCGTCCAGGAGCAGAAAATTCATGCGGCTATCCATCAGCATACAAAGCCGCAAGCGGCTCTGTTCCCCGCCCGACAGGCGCGCCACACTCTTGAACACATCCTCACCGCGAAAATGGAAGCCAGCCAGGCGGTCACGCGCCTCCTGGGTGGAGCAGTTTGTCTCAAACAGCATGGTATCCACCAGGCTGCGCTCGGGGTGCGAAAAGTGAATTTGCTGCGGTAAGTAAGCCATGGACACCGTCGGCCCTTTGCGCAGTCGACCGGCATCCGGCCGCAGCTCTTCGGTCAAGATTTTGAGCAGCGTGGATTTACCCGCGCCATTATCCCCCAAAAGAGCAATGCGGTCGCCCGCTTCGATCGTAAGATCCAGGTTATCAAAAAGCGTGATATCGCCAAAGCTCTTGCGCAACTTTTCTACGGAGAAGAAGTCATCGCCCAGAAAGGTCTTTTCGCCAAACTTCACCGTCAATTTACGTTCGGTTTTTGGTTTGTCGGTTTGGCGCAGGCGTTCCATGCGTTTTTCTATGGAAAAGGCACGCTTGTGCAGCTTATCGTTGCCCATAAAGGCCCAGAGGTGCAGCTTGTCCGCCGCCTCTTGCAGCTGGTTCAGCTTTGCCTGCTCCTTCTCGTATTGGCGCAGCTGCTCCAAATAGCGCCGCTCTTTTTCCACGGCATAAAAGCTATAATTGCCCGCATAAAACGCCGCCTTGCCATCACGCAGCTCGATGGCCCGTGCGATCACGCGGTCCAAAAAATAGCGGTCATGAGAAATGGCAATCACGCTGCCGCGATAACGCTCTAAGTATTCCTCCAACCATTGCACCGCATTGAGGTCGAGGTGGTTGGTCGGTTCGTCCAGCAGCAGAATATCTGTATCCACCAAGAGCAGCCGCGCCAGGTTGATGCGCGTTTTCTCGCCGCCGGAGAGGCGGTCAAAGGGCCGGGCGCGCAGTTGCTTGGTGATGCCCAGGCCGTTGAGCACTTTTTCTGTGCGCGTGGTCATCTCATAACCGCCGCCGGCTTCAAACGCCGCCAAGAGGGCATCATATCGGCGCAGCAGTTGCGCGTCGGCCGCCTGCTCCATCGCGCGGGTTAGGTCTTGCATCTCCTGCTCAATGGCACGCAGGCCGTCAAAGGCGCTCTGCAAGACGTCCTCGACCAGGTAGCCCGACGGGTAAACCGGTATCTGTGAGATCAGGCCGATTTTACGGTCATGCGCGATGATCACCTCGCCCGAATCTGCCTCCAGCTCCCCGGTCAGAATGCGAAGCAGAGTTGTTTTTCCCGCGCCGTTTTTGCCCAGGATGCCAACCCGCTCACCGCTCTCTATCTGAAAGGTCAGGCCGTCTAAGACCTTCCCGCCCAGTTCATATTCCTTTGTCAGTTCCGCTACGGAAATGTCAATCATGGTTTTTCTCCAAAAGGTGATGGCCCTTTTCATAACAGGCCTTGTATATGGCGGCTTGCCCAAATGGCGCGCCTGTGCTATGATGGTGCAAAGAAAAGCACAATCAAGGAGGTACACAACATGGATGCACTTTTATGGCAGGATAAGGCGCTTTCCCTGCTGGATCAAAGCAAATTCCCGCAAGAGGAATTGTGGTATGATTGCAACGACCTGAGCGCTGTGCTGCACGCGCTGCGTATGCCGGGCGCGGTCTGCGGTGAAGCGCTCACCGCCTGCGCCGGCGCGTATGCCTACTGTCTGGCTGCGCTGGCGCACGAAGGCGCCCCCGACTTTTTCAAACAGGTCACGGCGGCCAAGCAGGCCATTTTAGATACCCGCCCACAGGCAGCGGCCCTGCGTGCGGCCATCGCAAAGATGGATCAGGCCTATGAGGCATACAAAAGCTCCCCCGAGCTCATCACCGCCCTGCTCGCCACCGCTGTCACCATTCATCGGCAGGACGTGGTCGCCTGCCGCGCAATGGGGCGATTTGGCCGGGAAATCGTGTCCGACGAAGCCAAAATTGCGCTTCTTTGCCGTGACGGCGTGTTCCACACCGGCGCACAGGGCGGCCCCATCGGCGTGCTGACTGCCGCCTTGCAGCAAAAGAAGAACATTGAAGTCTTTGTATGCGAGGGCTATCCGGACAAAAAGGGCTACGCCGTCGCCCGTGAATTGGCGGCGAAACAAATCCCCACAACGCTCATTCCGGATCAAACCGTCGCCGCCCTGATGCCGCTGCACGCCTGCCACATGGTACTCATCGAGGGACTCGGCGCCACCGCCAATGGGGATCTGCTGGCCGGGCCCGGCGCCTATGAGACCGCCATTGCGGCTTACTTCCACAGTATTCCGGTTTACGCCACGCTGTATTGCCACGATGTGGACAGCAGCCTGCCCAGCGGCGAAGGATATCCGCCCGCTGCGCTGCAATTTTCGCCACGCGGCGCGGATGAAAGCGCTGTTCCCGCCGGTGTTTCCGTCTGTGCGCCGCAGCACGAAGTGGTACTGCACCAGTTGCTCACGGGCCTGATCACCGACAAGGGCCTGATCTTCCCGCCCTTTGATGAAACCATACCGGAAACACTCACGAAGGAGCCGAACAAACCCGTTTTAGTTCTTTGACCACTTCTTCAAACTCCATCCCACGAGAGGCCTTAACCAGGATAGTTGCCCCCGGCTTGAGAAGTTCGGGCAGCATGGTTTTGGCCTCTTCTTTTGTCTCAAAATAAAACACATCGGGGATGGGCGAATCGACAGCCGCCTGGTATATATCCTTGGACAGTTCGCCAATGGCCAGCAAACAGTCGATCCCCAGGTTACCGGCGTAGACGCCGATGCCGTGATGTAAGGTGGCGCCCAGCGCGCCCAGTTCAAACATATCGCCCAAAATCGCCACGCGATAGGGGCTGTCGCTCTGTGCCAAAACTTCCAACGCCGCCCGCATGGACTGCGGGTTGGCGTTATACGCGTCATCCAAAATGGTGATATCGTCCAAAGAGATCACATTCATGCGCATTTTCGTGGGTACAAAGCGCTTGATGCCCGCGGCAATCTCCTCCCCAGTCATCCCATATTGTTCTCCCACCACAGTGGCTGCCAGGGCCGCATAGGCCATGTGCGTACCCAGGGCGGGAATCGTCACAGAAAAGGTTTCTTTCGGGGTTTCTATGGTGCAGCGCACGCCTTTTTCACCCAGGGAAACCACATCAATGGCCCGATACGGGCAGCGATGCTCCGTGCCATAAAAGCGGATGCTGTGCTGCGTCAGCGTATCTTCCAGGCTCTTGAGCATGGCGTCGTCGCCGTTGAGAATGGCGGGCGAACCTGCTTTCATATGAGAAAAAATCTCACATTTGGCTTTCAAAATATTTTCATAGCTACCCAGGTTTTCAATATGTGCCGCGCCAATATTGGTAATAATGGCCGCGTCGGGCTCCGCCAGGCGGCTGAGATACTCGATCTCGCCAAAGTGGTTCATGCCCATCTCGAGCACGCAGATCTCATGGCTTTTATCCAGACGGAACAGCGTCAAAGGCAGACCGATTTCATTGTTGAAATTGCCCTCTGTCTTGAGCACGCGGTACTTCTCTCCCAAAACCGACGCAACCATCTCCTTCGTTGTCGTCTTGCCGACGCTGCCGGTGATGGCCACAATGGGGATGGGAAACTTGCGGCGATAATATTGGGCCAAATCGCCCAAGGCCGCTTGGGTATCCGCCACCTGGATATAAAACTTGCCCGGCAAAAAGCGCGCGGGCGGACGCATCGTCAGAGCGCCTGCCGCCCCGCCGGAGAGCGCCGTATCCATGAAGTCATGGGCATCAAATCGCTCGCCGATCAAAGGGATAAACAGGCCGCCTTCGCACAGGGCGCGGCTGTCCGTTTCCACAGAAGTGATACAGAGGGTTTCATCCTGCACCTCGCCCAGTATGGTTCCCCCGGTGGCTGTCAACAGTTCCCGCAGTGTCATCGGCTCCATATGCGTTTGCTCCTCATTCTTCTCTGGCGCGCATGGAGGCAGCAATGATCCTCTCACAAAGCGCGCCGTAATCGATACCAACCGCCGCCGCTTCCTGTGGCACTAAGCTGGTTGGCGTCATGCCCGGCAGGGTGTTGACCTCCAGGAAATAGACATTATCCTGATCGTCCACCATAAAATCCGAACGCGAATAGACCGACAGACCCAGCGTTCGATGCGCCAGCAGCGCGGCCGCCCGGATCTTTTCTTCCAAGGCTTCCGTCGTGCGCCCCGGACAGATTTCCAAGGTGGCGCCGGGCTGGTATTTGCTCTCATAGTCATAAAACTCCACCTGTGGAATGATCTCCACCGTGGGCAGGGCTTCGTCGTCGAGTACGCCACAGGTGAACTCTCTGCCCTGTATATATTGTTCCACCATCAGGGTGTGATCATACCGCAAACAATCATATAAAGCGCGTTCCAACTCGTCACGGCTTTTCACGATGGATACACCCAAGGACGATCCGCTGCGCAGTACCTTCAACACGCAGGGTACCGCTATGCTCTTGGTCAAGCGGGCGACTTCTTCCTCACGCACCTTGATGGTTTCCCACGTGGGCGTGCGAATATCAGTCCCGGCGGTTAAGCGTTTGGTGAAGTCCTTATCCATCGCAATGGCGCTGCCCAGATAACCGGAGCCGGTATAGGGAATGCCCAGCAGGTCAAAGGTCGCCTGCACGCGCCCATCTTCCCCGCAGGCCCCGTGCAAGGCCAGAAAGACCATCTCCGCCTCCTGGCAAAGCGCCAGCACGCCGGGGCCAAACAGGCTTTTGCTCTTGTCCCGACGCGACGCGCGTACCGCTTGCAGGTCAGGCGCCTGCTTTTCCACCGCGCGAAAATGCGCCGGAATGGCCGCGGAAAATAAATCGCCCACATCGGCGGGATAGGCCTCTAAGCCCAGAAACATGTCGATAAAGGCAACTGCATGCCCGCGTTCGCGCAGCGCCTGGCAGACCATTATGCCGGTAGATAATGAGACCGTTCGCTCCGGACTCAAACCACCAGCCAGTACAACAATTTTCATGTTCTACACCCCTTCACCATTTGCACGGCGCAAGCGCGCTTCGCCGCCGCGTCGGTGTTTTCTCTCTCATACTATGTCAAATGGACCAAATGGTACCATAAAGCCGCCTTTCACTGACATTCTCTACGCAAACGCAGATCTGCCTGCCAGATTCCTTATGTTAAGCCGCAGCATTTCACAACAGCTGCGATCAATAATTATAACATATGCAAACGTAAATCTCAACACCCGAGCGCATCCCGCGCAAAAGAACTTTTCCACTTACCGCTAAACAAAATAAAGACGCCACATAATGTGGCGTCTTCATCTTTTCCATCATCAAGAAGGAACAATGGCTTCCGTGGGGCAGCAGTCAATACAAGCGCCGCAGTCAATGCAGGCGGCCTGATCAATTACATACTTCGTATCACCCTGGGAAATGATACCCACAGGACACTCTTCCACGCAGACGCCGCAGCTAATGCAAGCGTCGGTAATCGTATAAGGCACCGAACACACCTCCATCATAGTAAGTATAAGATTGGCAAACTTCATTTTACCACAACTTTTATAAATTGCAATGATAATTTCAACATTTTTATGGAAACACCATTGTTTTACATAGGTTTCCAGAATTTACACTTTTGATGCCAAGAGGTCTAAAGCGTCATTTACATGGGCATAGTTTGTGTTGAGCATAGAACACAGCAATGAATTGAGGTGGATTTTTATGATGCAACCCATGCCATTTGACAATGTAGGCAGCAGTACCCCCCAGCTTGAGGGCGCCCCGCGCAGCCAGGTGCATACCATGCGCACGTCATCCGTGCAGAGCGCGCTGTTCCCCGACAAAGCCCCCTCCGTGGAGGAGAAAGGATCTGACTATGAAGATACTCCGTCTGCCGGCCATTAAGCCGACGCCCTCCCCCTTCCGCGAGAGCGCACAGCGCCTGTTCCGCAGCGCGCAAGCCAGCGCCGCCAGCTGGGGGCACACCCTAGTCGGCAGCGAGCATCTGCTTTTCGCACTCTCTTCACTCGAGGGCAGTCCGGCAGCGCAGTGCCTGCACGAAATAGGACTCTACCCTGCCACCATCCGAAAACGCTTGCTGCAAGAGCTGGGCAGCGGCTCTCCCCACTCCCTTGGTACGCCTTGTTTGACCCAACGCTGTGCCCGCATCATCCGCCGGGCAGCGGTCCGACGCACCGTTTTCCTCGGCCTGCGCGGCGTAGACAGCAACGAGTTGTTGATCAGTCTGCTGCAGGAGGAGGACGGCCTGGCCATTACCCTCATCAAAGAGACGGGCTTAGAGCCCTCCCTCCTGCGCGAAACCCTCATGGCCGCCCTGCCCGGGGACAACAATTCCTTTCCGACCAACAAAGGGCGCAGCGAGCGGGAGTTTTCCGTCTCGGAAAATCGCCTTTTGGATCAGTTCACGCGCGACATGGTACGCCGCGCCGCCGAAGGCGCCTATGATCCCTTAACCGGTCGGGATGATGAGTTGCAGCGCACCATGCAAATTTTGATCCGCCGCAGCAAGAACAACCCCATCCTGCTCGGCGACCCGGGCGTGGGCAAAACCGCTGTGGTCGAGGGGCTTGCCCTGCGCATGGCGGCGGGCCAGGTGCCGGAACCCTTGCGCAATAAGCGTCTGCTCTCTCTGGATCTATCCGCCATGATCGCAGGCACCAAATACCGTGGCGAATTTGAAGATCGCATGAAAAACATCCTACGTGAACTGCGTAAGACCGGCAACGTCATCCTCTTTCTCGATGAAATACACAGCATCGTGGGCGCAGGCTCTGCCGAAGGCGCCATCGACGCCGCCAACATCCTCAAACCCGCTCTGGCCCGCGGCGAGATTCAGATGATCGGCGCCACCACCGTGGAGGAATACCGCCGATACATCGAAAAAGACTCCGCTTTGGAGCGTCGCTTCCAGCCGGTCTCCATTGAAGAACCCTCCAGCGAAACCACACTTTGCATTTTACAACGCCTTGCGCCCCATTATGAACGGCATCACCAGGTCACCATCGTACCGGAAGCCTTGGAGGCAGCCGTGCGTCTTTCTCAGCGTTATATTCCCGACCGCCGCCTGCCCGACAAGGCCATCGACCTCATTGACGAGGCCGCCTCACTGGTGCGTATGGGCACGCTCAAATTGCCGGAGGCGCTGCGTAGTTTAGAAGATAAGGTCATCTCAACCTTTCAGGAAAAAGAGCGCGCCATCTACCAGCAGGATTATGAACAGGCCGCCATGCTGCGCAATGCCGAAGCCGATTTTCGCGCGGAATTGGAGCGTCAGCGGCGCAGCTGGCAAGAAGACAAGAACAGCGAAACGGTCGGCGTGGAGGCCGTGGCACAAGTGCTGTCACAGTGGACAGGCATTCCCGCCGCGGCGCTCAGCCAGCAGGAGCGTGACCACCTCTTGCGCCTGGAAGAAGTGCTGCATACGCGCGTTTCCGGGCAGGAGCAGGCCGTACACGCCATCGCCGAAGCCATCCGTCGCGGACGCAGCGGCCTCAAAGATCCCAAACGCCCCATAGGCGCGTTTCTCTTTCTCGGCCCGACGGGCGTTGGCAAAACAGAGCTCTGCAAAGCCTTGGCCGAGGCCATGTTCGGCAGCGAGGATGCGCTGCTGCGCTTTGATATGACCGAGTATGCCGAACAACACGCCATCTCCCGCCTGCTCGGCTCTCCGCCCGGTTATATCGGCTTTGAAGAAGGCGGCCAGCTCACAGAGCAGGTGCGGCGCAGGCCTTATTCTGTTGTCCTTTTCGATGAACTGGAGAAGGCGCATGCCGATATTTGGAGCATTCTTTTGCAGATTATGGACGATGGCCGCGTCACCGACGCCAAGGGACGCACGGTTGACTTCCGCAGCACGGTATTGGTCATGACCTCCAATGTCGGGGCGGAAAAGCTCTCACATCATGGCGTGCACCTCGGCTTCGCCGCACAGGGTACGCAGCAGCAACAGCGCAGCGATCACAACCACGCCGCCGCCTTAAGCGAAGTGCGCAAGACCTTCCGACCGGAGTTTTTAAATCGTCTGGATGAGACCATCGTCTTTGAATCTCTCCAGTTAGAGGAGATGGCAAGCATCGCGCGTCGCTTGCTCGATCAGATCGCCGCGCGCATGCTTGGCCTGGGTATAACGCTCACTTACGACGAAGCCTGCCTGTTCCATCTGGCACACAAAGGCTTCGATCCGGCCTATGGCGCGCGTCCGCTGCGTCGTCTGCTGCAAAATCAGTTGGAAAACCCGGCGGCCCAGCTGCTTTTATCAGAACAATTGCCGCCCGGCTCGCAGCTGTATCTGTCTTTAAAAAATGACAATCTTTCCCTGGACGTCTTACAGACAGCAGAGGAACAGGTTTCTTAATCCTTGGCAGTTTTGTATGCGCCACCTTGTTTTTTTCTACGAAAACAAACAAGGTGGCGCTGCTTATTTGCTCCTTTCTCTGTGCTTTTTTCCATGTATTTTGTGGTTGTTTTTCCGCACTAACTCTTGTATAATGAGCAAGATGATTTCATATTTAATAGGTATCCGACTTTATTTTGGCATATAGAGCGGGTCTCATACTTGATAGTACAGTATACAGGAGGTGATGTCATGGCACTACGAATCGGAATTGACATTGGTTCCACCACAGTGAAAGTGGTCGTCTTGGACGAGGAAAACCAACTGCTCTTCCGCTCCTACGAGCGGCATTACGCAAAAGCGCGCGCACGCGCCTGCGAAACCTTACGCGGTATTTTTGACATGATGCAAGGCCAGATGGTACATATTTTGATCACCGGTTCCGCCGGACTGGGCGTCTCCAAGGCCGGTGGGATTGACTTTGTCCAAGAGGTTTACGCAACAGCAGCTGCCGTGCGCACCTTTATCCCCGATACCGACGCGGTCATTGAGCTCGGCGGCGAGGACGCGAAAATCATATTCTTTGGCAAAACGCTTGAAGAACGTATGAATGGCTCCTGCGCAGGCGGGACGGGCGCGTTCATTGACCAGATGGCAACGCTGCTCAATGTCAATGTGAACGAGTTAGATGCCCTTTCGCTGCAATACGAAAAAATTTATCCGATCGCCTCCCGTTGCGGTGTGTTTGCCAAGAGTGACGTACAGCCCATCCTTAACCAAGGCGGGCGACGCGAGGACATTGCCGCCTCCATCTTTCAAGCCGTCGTCGATCAGACGGTCGGCGGCCTGACCCAAGGGCGCGAACTGGGCGGCAAGATCGTATTTTTAGGCGGTCCGCTCCATTTCCTCCACGGCCTGCGTCAGCGTTTTGTCGAGACTTTGCAGCTCTCCGCTGATAGCGCCGTCTTTCCCGATGATGGCGACTGTTTCGCCGCCATCGGCGCCGCACTCTGCGCCGCGGACTTTCCCGCCCAGTCCTTCGGGGATTTGCTTGAACGCATGGAAAAGGCCAGCGATCAAAGTAGCCCCGTTGACAGTATGCCGCCCCTCTTTGAGACACAGGCGGAGTATCAAGCCTTTTTAGATCGTCACAATGCCGTCAGCGTGCCTATCTTGGATCTGGATAGCTACACCGGCGACGCCTATCTCGGCATCGACGCCGGCTCCACCACCACCAAACTGGTACTCATCACGCCGGACGGCTCCTTACTCTACCGTTATTATCAGTCCAACCGCGGCAACCCGGTTTCCGTTGTGTTTGAACAGCTCAAAAAGCTGCGGGAACACTGCGGTGATCGGGTCACTATACGCGCCTCTGCCGTCACGGGGTATGGCGAAGATCTCATCAAAAACGCCTTTTCCTGTGATTTCGGTCTGGTGGAAACCGTGGCGCATTATAGCGCCGCGCGGCACTTTAACCCCAATGTCGACTTCATCATTGACATCGGCGGGCAGGATATGAAGTGCTTTAAAATCCGGAACAATGCCGTGGACTCCATTTTGCTCAACGAGGCCTGCTCCTCCGGCTGCGGCTCTTTCATTGAAACCTTTGCCCGTGCGCTCGGCCATGATATTGCCACCTTCTCTAAACTCGGTCTTTTGGCCAAACACCCCGTCAACCTCGGTTCCCGCTGCACGGTTTTTATGAACTCCTCCGTCAAGCAGGCGCAAAAAGATGGGGCAGGCGTGGATGATATCTCCGCCGGTCTTTCCATTTCCGTCGTAAAAAACGCCGTGTATAAGGTCATTCGCGCCGCCTCGGCGGACGATCTGGGTAAGCAAATTGTGGTGCAGGGCGGCACCTTCTTAAACGACGCTGTCTTGCGCTCCTTTGAATTGGAACTGGGCCGCAACGTCATTCGTCCCACCATCGCCGGTATCATGGGCGCGTTCGGCGCGGCGCTGGCCGCGCGGGATCTCTATCTGCCCTCCTCCTCCCTGCTGCAGGGCGCGGCGCTCGATCAATTTACCCATACAGCCAAACCGGCTACCTGTCAGCTTTGCAACAATCACTGCGCCCTGACCATCAATCGCTTTGACGGAGAGCGCCGGTTCATTTCCGGCAACCGCTGTTCCAAGCCCCTTGGCCAGGAACCCACCCATAATCCAAATCTCTACCGCTACGAGTACGACCGGCTGCGCGCCTTACAGGGTAAGGGTGCAGGCGACGGCTCACGCGGTGTCATCGGGCTGCCATTCGGATTGAACATGTTCGAAAATTTGCCCTTCTGGTTTGCTTTCTTCACCAAACTCAACTTCGAAGTGCTGCTCTCCCCCGAATCCTCGCGCAGCCTGTATGTCGCGGGTCAGCGCACCATCCCCTCCGATACGGTCTGCTACCCCGCCAAGTTGATGCACGGCCATATTGACGCGCTGGTAAAGGCCAAAGTCGATGCCATCTTCTATCCCTGTATGTCCTATAATTTTGATGAGGGCGCGGGAGATAATCACTACAACTGTCCGGTTGTGGCCTACTATCCAGAACTCTTGGCCGCCAATGTCCCCGCCCTGCATGAGAGCCGCTTTCTCAATCCCTATGTTGGCCTGCACCGTCCGCGGGATTTTGCCAAACACGCAGCTAGTTTCTTTGGCCAAGAGTTTGATATTCCCGCCCGCGAGGTCAAGGCCGCGGCCCAGGCTGCCTACGCGGCGTATGAGACCCACCAAAAAGACCTGCGCCAGAAGGCACAGGAATATATCGCCTACGCCAGGGCGCAGAATCTGCCCATCCTCGTGCTCGCCGGGCGGCCCTACCATATGGACCCGGAAATCAACCACGGTATCCCCGATTTGATCACCTCCTTTGGGTTTATCGTGATCACAGAGAATGCGCTGTCGTATCTCATGGACCGTGAGCCGCGCCGCGTCTTAAACCAATGGACCTACCAAAGCCGTATGTATAACGCCGCCCGCTATGTCTGCACCCAGCCTGACATGCAGATGATCCAGCTGGTCTCTTTCGGCTGCGGCATCGACTCTATTACAAGCGATGAGCTGCGCGACATTTTAGAGTCGCACGGCAAGCTCTACACCCAGCTTAAAATTGACGATATCAATAACTTAGGTACGGTTAAAATCCGTATTCGCAGCCTGCTGGCCGCCATGGAGGCCAGACAATAACACCCTGATAGGAGCAAACAAAATGGCAGAACTGTTGTATGATGCTTCCGGACGCCTGCTGTTCACGGAAGAGATGAAAAAAGAGTATACCATTCTCATGCCGCAGATGTTGCCCATCCACTTTGGTATGTTCCGCCAACTCTTTGAGCTGGAGGGCTACCGTGTCATGCAGCTGAACAACGGCGGCCGCCCCGTCGTGGACGAAGGCCTCAAATATGTCCACAACGACACTTGCTACCCCGCCCTGCTGGTCATCGGCCAATTCATTGACGCGATCAAAAACAGCGGCCTGGATCCGCATAAAGTCGCTCTGCTCATCACGCAGACCGGCGGCGGCTGCCGCGCCTCCAATTACATTCACCTGCTGCGTAAAGCGCTGGAAAAAGCCGACATGGCCTATATCCCCGTTATCTCCGTCAGCTTTGGCGTGGAGAAAAACCCCGGTTGGAAACTGACCATTCCCCTGCTGCGTCGTATGGTTTACGCCATGATGTACGGCGATCTGATTATGAACGTCGCCAATCAGGTGCGGCCCTATGAGCAGGAAACGGGCCGGACAGACGCCCTTGTGGCCAGCTGGTGTACCCGCCTGGTGGAGGGCTTTCAGGCCGGAAAGTACATGCGCCGCAAGTACATGCGCGTCATCTTTGACCAGATTTGTGACGACTTCAAAGCCATCCCCGTCGCCGGTGAACCCAAAATCCGCGTCGGCGTGGTGGGCGAAATTTATGTCAAGTACTCACCTCTGGGCAACAATGATTTGGAGCAGTTCCTGCTCTCGGAAGGTGCGGAGCCCGTTGTGCCCGGCCTGACGGACTTCATCATCTTCAAGGTCTTTAACCGCGAGGTGGATGTTGATATCTATGGCGGCTCTTCCCTGAAGCGTCAGATGGTGCGTTTCATGAAACGCTATGTCGTGCACTGTCAGCAGGATATGATCCGCGCGCTTGAGCGTTCCGGACGCTTTCGCGCCCCCGGCCCCTTCTCTCAGCTACAGGCGCTGGCAAAGGACTATCTCGGCCCGGGCAACAAGATGGGCGAGGGCTGGCTGCTCACTGCTGAAATGCTGGAGCTGATCCACAGCGGCACACCCAACATCGTCTGCGCCCAACCCTTCGGCTGTCTGCCCAATCATATCGTGGGCAAGGGCATGCTCCGCAAGATCAAGGACAATCATCCCGACGCCAACGTGGTTGCCATCGACTATGACCCCGGCGCCACACGCATCAATCAGGAAAACCGCATCAAACTCATGCTGGCCAACGCCAGAGGTGCACAGCAGCAAGAGCAGACAGATCGTTCCCACACCGGCGAACTGCTCAGCGTGTAAGGAGACTGTATGAGCCGAACACAAAAATGCCTGATCTGTATCCTGCTGGCGCTCACCTGCACCGCCATGTGTCTGCCGTGGTTTGGTTTCGACCGCGATATCACACAGATGTCCGGGGCATACATGCTCGTCCAGCCGGTGACGCTGCTCTCCATCGCCTGCGTTTTGATCGGTCTTTTCCCTCCCAAGCCACAGCCTCATTGGGTTCAGTTTCTGCCCTTGCCGGGACTTGTCGGTATCCTGGGCCTGGAGGTTTACAGCGTTCTGACCTGGCCGATCATGACCATCACCGGAACATTTGACCTTAGCTTTAGCTTGCTACACACCTATCCGGAAGCTTACCTCGGTATGTTTTTGGCCCTGCTCACCCTGTTAAGCTATTTATTTATGCTGATCCGCGCCCATTTATCGGCCGCTAAGAAATGAAAAAACGGACAAGAATCCGCTTATGGCGGTCATTCTTGTCCGTTTCGCTGTTTCTTAAGCCAATAATTTGCAGAATATTCATAGGTTCCGTGTTGATTGTTTCGAGAAACTGTTTATAATAAACACATAATGAAACATACTAGGAGGTACCTATCATGCCAAGAAAACCCAGCGGCAAGCCAAAACCCATCGCCAAAACCACCGCACGGATGTCTAAAAAAGCCGCGCTGAGTGCAGAACAGCTGCATCTGCTTGACGCATATTGGCGTGCATCGAACTATCTGTCCGCCGGTCAACTCTATCTGCTGGACAACCCCCTCCTGCAAGAACCTCTGAACCCGGACCAGATCAAGAAGAAAATTGTCGGACACTGGGGCACTGTCCCCGGCCAGAACTTTATTTATACGCACCTGAATCGCGCCATCACCAAATACGACCTGGATATGATTTACCTCTCCGGCCCCGGACACGGTGGCAACGCCATGGTGGCGCAGGCCTACATGGAAGGAACATATAGCGAGGTTTACCCCAACATCAGCGAGGACATGGAAGGGCTGCAAAAACTCTTCAAGCAGTTCTCTTTCCCCGGCGGCATTCCCAGCCATGTGGCCCCCGAAACCCCGGGATCCATCAACGAAGGCGGCGAACTTGGTTATTCCCTGGCCCACGCCTTTGGCGCGGTGTTTGATAACCCAGACCTGATTGCCACCTGCGTGGTGGGCGATGGTGAAGCGGAAACCGGCCCCTTGGCCACCGCATGGCACTCGAATAAGTTTTTAAACCCGCAAACAGATGGCGCGGTGCTGCCCATCCTGCACCTCAACGGTTTTAAAATCCACAATCCCACCATCTTTTCCCGTATGCCGCGGCTGGAGCAGGAGCAGTTTTTCCGCGGCTGTGGATGGGAGCCTCGCTTTGTGGAGGGCTCCGATCCCACGCAAATGCACCAGACCATGGCCGCCGCGATGGATTGGGCCGTGCGTGAGATTCAGCGCATTTGGCAGAGCGCACGCAACGAAGGCGATCTCAAACGCGCCGTCTGGCCAATGATCATCTTCCGTTCCCCCAAGGGCTGGACGGGCCCGAAAGAGGTCGACGGAAAAGCTGTGGAAGGTACTTTCCGAGCCCATCAGGTACCCATGGACATGTCCAAACCGGAGCATTTGGGGCTTTTGTCCGACTGGCTCCACAGTTATCGCCCGGACGAGCTCTTTACCCCCGAGGGTAAGCTGCGCCCGGAATTGAAAGCCCTGGCCCCCACCGGCAAACGCCGCATGAGCGCCAACCCGCACGCCAACGGCGGACAACTGCTGCGCGAGCTGCGCATCCCAGATTTTCGTTCGTATGCGCTGGATGTATCCGCACCGGGTGCGCGCGACGCGCAGGACATGTCGATTCTGGGTGATTTTGTGCGCGATATCATGAAGCTGAATATGGACGTCTCCAACTTCCGTGTGTTTGGGCCGGACGAAACCCTATCCAATCGCTTGGGTTCCATCTTCGAGGTGACCGGTCGTCGCTGGCTGGACGAGACCAATGCTCTCGATGAGCATCTGGCCCCGGACGGACGGGTGATGGACTCCATGCTCTCCGAGCATATGTGCCAGGGTTGGTTGGAAGGCTATCTGCTCACCGGCCGCCACGGCTTCTTCAATAGTTATGAGGCCTTTATCCGCATTGTGGATTCCATGGTGGCACAGCACGCCAAGTGGCTTAAAATCTGCAACCAGCTGCCGTGGCGCGCCGATATCGCCTCGCTCAACTATATTCTCTCCTCCAACGTCTGGCAGCAGGATCACAATGGCTTCACACATCAGGACCCCGGCTTTTTGGACCATATCAGCAACAAAAAAGCCGACGTGGTACGCATTTATCTGCCCCCGGATAGCAACTGCCTGCTCTCCGTCTTTGATCACTGCATCCGAAGCCGGAATTATATCAATGTAATGATCACCTCCAAGCATCCCCGGCCGCAGTGGCTGACCATGGAACAAGCTCTCAAACACTGCACGCAGGGCATCGGCATCTGGGATTGGGCATCAAACGACCGTGGGTGCGAACCTGACATTGTCTTGGCCTGCTGTGGCGAAACGCCCACCCTGGAAACCCTCGCCGCAGTCACCATCATGCGTCACTTCTTCCCCGAAATCAAGATGCGTGTGGTGAACGTCGTGGATCTCATGCGCCTGCAAGCGGACAGTCAGCATCCGCACGGGCTTTCAGAGGCCGATTATCAGGCGCTGTTTACCGTAAATAAACCCATCTTGTTCACCTTCCACGGCTACCCCTCGCTCATCCACGAGTTCACCTATCGCCGCCAAAACAAAAATTTGCATGTCCGCGGCTATGTGGAAGAGGGCACCATCACCACCCCCTTCGATATGCGCGTACAAAACCGCCTTGACCGCTTCAATCTCGTGCAGTCCATGTTGGGGCTTATGGCCGACAAGCTCGGCAATCGGAGCGCCTTCCTCATGCAGGAAATGAAGGACAAACTGGTGGAGCACAAACAGTATATCGCCCAGTATGGCTTAGATATGCCGGAAATCCGTGATTGGAAGTGGAACGACGGCAAAGGAAACTACTAAAGCCGAACCATCTTCCATTTATAAAAGAGCGTGTGCCTTTTTTATGGCACACGCTCTTTTCGTTTTGATATTCTGACCATTGTATACAATCAGCACAACAAAAAACCGCTGGCCGAAGCCAGCGGTTTTGTATGGTTTCTTACAGTGAGATTAGCGGATGCCCATCTCGCCAGAGATGATGATTCTCTGGATTTCGTTGGTGCCTTCGTAGATCTCGGTGATCTTAGCGTCACGCATAAATCTCTCGAAGGGATACTCACGGGTGTAGCCGATGCCGCCAGCAAGCTGCAGGCACATACGGGACACGTCGTTAGCAGTCTTGGTAGCATAGTACTTTGCCATAGCAGCTTCCTTGACGCAGGGCTTGTGATCCTGCTTCAGCTGGGAAGCGCGATAGACCAACAGACGAGCTGCGTCGATCTCGGTCTGCATCTCGGCAACCTTGAACTGAGTGTTCTGGAAGGAAGCAATGCTTCTGCCGAACTGCTTACGAGCCTTGATGACGGGGATCAGCTCATTCAGAGCGCCCTGAGCGATACCAACGCCCTGAGCAGCGATGGAGATACGGCCGCCGTCCAGGGTGGACATAGCGATCTTGAAGCCGTCGCCGACCTTACCCAACAGGGCGTCCTTCGGCAGCTTCACATCTTCAAACACCAGCTCATAGGTAGCGGTGCCGTGGATGCCCATCTTCTTCTCCTTGGTGCCGAAGGAGAAGCCGGGGGTGCCCTTCTCAACCAGGAAAGCGGAGATGCCCTTGGTGCCCTTTTCCTTATCGGTCATAGCAAAGACCAGATACAGGCTGGCATAAGAACCGTTGGTGATGAAGCACTTGGTGCCGTTGAGCAGCCAGTGGTCGCCATTGTCAACAGCGTTGGTCTTCTGGCCGGAAGCATCGGAACCAGCGCCGGGCTCGGTCAGGCCGAAAGCGCCCAGCATCTCGCCGGAAGCCATCTTGGGCAGATACTTCTGCTTCTGCTCCTCGGTGCCGTAGGTCAGCAGAGGCCAAGTGACCAGGGAACCGTGCACTTCGAACATACAACCGGTGCTTGCGCAGTACTTGTTGAAGATTTCGTTGGCAGCGGTGTAGGAGTTGTAGGACAGGCCGGCTCCGCCGTATTCCTCGGGGATATACATGCCCATCATGCCCATCTCGGACAGCTTCTCCAGGGTCTCAACAGGGAATCTCTCCTGCTCGTCCAGCTCGGCAGCCAGAGGCTTAACCTCGTTGACGCAGAAGTCTTCCAGCATATTGATGATGTCCTGCTCCATGCTTGTAAAATTAAAATCCATAATGATATATCCTTTCTACGTGTTTGTAGTACACCCGTACGGGTGTACTACAAATGACACTTAAATTGATAACTTTGTCAAAATTGTCTTTCAATTGTCAAAAAGACTGACGAATTAACCCTTGTTCTTATTGACCAAATCCGTCAGAACAGGCAGAACCTCAAAGAGGTTGCCCACAACGCCGAAGTCAGCAACGGAGAAGATGGGAGCATCGGCATCCTTATTGATGCAGACGATGGTATCGGAGCCGCTCATGCCAGCCAAGTGCTGGATAGCGCCGGAGATGCCACAAGCAACATAGAGCTTAGGACCAACGGTCTTGCCGGTCTGGCCGACCTGATGGGAGTGGGGGATCCAGCCTGCGTCAACAGCAGCACGGGAGGAACCAACCACAGCGCCCAGGGCGTGTGCCAGGTTACGGACAGGCTCAAAGCCTTCGGGTCCGCCAACACCACGGCCACCGGAGACGATGATCTCTGCGCCTTCCAGATCAACCTTCTCGCCTTCCTCACGGATGGTCTCGAGCAGCTTGACACGGATCTTCTCAGCAGGGAACACATAATCGTCTTTCACGATCTCAGCGGTACGAGAGGTATCGGGCTCCAGCTTCTTGTTCACGCCAGGACGGCAGGTGCCGATCTGGGGACGGTGCTCGGGGCACAGGATGGTAGCCATCAGGTTACCGCCGAATGCCGGACGGGTCCAAGCGACATTGCCGCTTGCTTCGTCGATGTCCAGAGCAGTACAGTCAGCGGTCAGGCCGGTTCTGAGGCGGCCAGCCAGACGGGGGCCCAGGTCACGACCCAGGTTGGATGCGCCCAGCAGCACGGTGGTGGGGCAATCCTTTTCAACCAACTGCACGAAAGCAGCGGTGTAAGCTTCGGTGGTGTAGTGTGCATAGACAGGAGCGTCCATGACATAAACCTTATCGGCGCCGTAGGCAACGGCATCCTTCACAGCTTCGTCACAGTTGCTGCCGATGACAACAGCGGTCACGTTGCCGCCCTGAATATCAGCAAGTCTACGGCCAGGGTTAAGCAGCTCCAGGCCGACGTTTCTGGCCTTGCCGTCAAGGGTTTCAATGAACACCCATACATCCTTAGTTTTAGCTTCCAGTGGAAATCCCATTGTAATGCTCCTCCTCTCTTAAATAATATTCTTTTCGGTCAAAACAGCGTAGAGCTTCTTAGCGGACTCTTCGTTGTTTTCTTCCTTGATCACCATGCCGCCGCTCTTGCGGGGAGGTGTAAATGTCTTCTTCACGCGGGTGGGAGAGTTCTTCAGGCCGACCTGGGTCAGATCCAGCTCAAAGTCCTGAGCGGACAGAACGGGGATCTGGGCCTTGTTGGCTGCCATCTTGGACTTGATGGTGGGGTAACGGGGCTCGTAGTTGGGCTTGGTCACAGTGATGACGCAAGGCGTGGGCATCTCGAGCATCTCGAAGCCGTCTTCCACTTCCTTCTTTACCTTGACAGTGCCGTTTTCCTGCAGCCAAGATTCAAAGGCATAAGTAACCTGGGGATAATCCAGATTCTCAGCGATCTGAGGGCCAACCTGAGCGGTATCGCCGTCGATGGCCTGCTTGCCGCAGAAGATCACGTCAAACTTGCCTTCCAGCTCTTCCATCTTCTTGGTTGCCATAGCCAGAGCATAGCCGGTTGCCAAGGTATCGGAACCGCCGAATTCACGGCCGCTGACCAGATAAGCCTTGTCGCCGCCGACAGACAGGCACTCTTTCAGAGCGACCTTAGCCTGCTCGGGACCCATAGAGACAACAACAATCTTGCTGCCGGGATTGGCATCCTTCATCTTAGCTGCACATTCCAGTGCATACGCGTCAAACGGATTGACGATGCTGGGAACGCCGTCACGAATCAGGGTATTGGTCTCAGGATTGATCTTGATCTCTGTCGTGTCCGGCACTTGTTTGATACAAACAAGCATGTTCATTACTGATTTCCCCCTATGTTTTTGATAGTTTTTTTGCGATCTTTCAACCTTGTCCTCTTTAAACTCACCTTGCGGGGCAAAGAAACGACGCAGCCAAACGACCGGGCAAGACTGCAAATGCGATACCGGCAGGGCCAATATATAGGTGCATTTGCATGAAACAGCTTTTGTTTAGCTATTTCATTCCCATAGCAAGGGGTATTATATCAAAGGATCTACAAAAATACAAGTCAATTCTACACCGCTCCGTCATGAAAATTCAGACAATTATCAGGTATTCTTTCCCTCTTTTTCCGTCATTATGCACAACGCGCGCGGCAAGGCCCAAACAAAGGCTTTGTCGCGCGCGTTTTCTCTCATTCTTCCTCGAAAAAGCTGCGGTGAATGACAGAAACTGCCTTCTCCGCTTCCTCTTCGTCCAACAGAACGGAAACTTTGATTTCACTGGTGGAAATCATTTGTATGTTAATCCTGGCTTCATAGAGCGCCTCAAACATCTGAGAGGCAACACCCGGGTTATCAATCATGCCCGCGCCCACGATAGAAACTTTGGCCAGATTACTGGAAACGTCAATGTGATCAAAACCAATGGATGCCTTATGTTCTTCCAGCATGCGCTTGGCTTCTTCCAGATCGCTGCGCTTGACGGTGAAGCTGATGTCCTTGGTGGATCCGCGGCCAATGGACTGCAAGATGATATCGACGTTGATATGCGCCTTGGCCAGCAGGGAAAACACTTGGTAAGCAATACCCGGCCGATCTTCCAACTCCATCAGCGCCAGACGGGCGACGTTTTTATCTTTGGCGACTCCAACCACATGCGTTTTTTCCATTTTCTTCACAACCTCCTTGACTTTTGTACCCGGCGCATCGGAGAAGCTGGACAGCACCTCCAGATTGACGCGGTACTTCTTTGCCATTTCCACGGAACGATTATGGAGCACCTGCGCCCCAAGGCTGGCCAACTCCAGCATTTCGTCATAGGTAATCTCTTCAAGCTTTTTGGCGCCCTTGACATGGCGGGGGTCCGCGGTATAAACGCCTTCCACATCGGTATAAATTTGGCACAGATCCGCCTCCAGGGCAGCGGCCAGCGCAACGGCGGAGGTATCGGAGCCGCCGCGGCCCAAGGTGGTGATGTTATCAAATTTATTGAGCCCCTGAAATCCCGTCACAATCACAATGGTATTGCTGTCGAGCTCAGAGCGGATGCGCTCGGTGTTGATGCGTTTGATGCGGGCGTCGCTGTGCGACTTATTCGTGCTCACGCCCGCCTGCCACCCGGTGAGCGACACCACCGGAAAACCCATGGACTCCACTGCCATCGCACAGAGCGAGCAGGAGATCTGCTCCCCCGTGGATAAGAGCATATCCATTTCCCGCTTGCTTGCGCGGGGGTTGATCTCCTGCGCCTTGGCAATGAGATCATCGGTGGTATCGCCCTGCGCCGAGAGCACTGCCACCACGCTATTTCCCTTTCGATAGGTTTCCGTGATAATGCGCGCCACATTCCGTATGCGGTCGGCATTGGCTACGGAAGATCCTCCGAACTTTTGCACTATCAATCCCATACTCACTGACTCCTCCTCCACCCGGAAAAATTCTTTTCTTCTCATCCAGTATACGTTTCAAGGTAAGTTATCGCCCCATTTTCATGAGGCCAACTATAAAAAGACATTTAATCCAAAGCACGCAACACAGAAACCACCGCGCAGTCCTTCAGCTGCGCGACAAGCTGTGGCCGGGTCATGGGTTCTGTCAAAAAGACCTGTTCTCCTGCGGGCAGGCCGGCTACGTTGAGCGCCTTCCCCGGTACGCTCCCGTCTGACAGCCGCACCATAAAACGGCTTTGGATGCTATCCGATGAGATGGTCAACTCCGGCCGCGGCGCCTGCCAGGGCTGATATGCGCTTCGCTCCATTTGGCGCGCGATGGCGATGACATCTGCCACCACGGCGCTGGCAGTGGGCAATTTACCCGCCCCCTTGCCGTAAAACATCACATCGCCGGTGGCGTGGCCCTTGACGGTGATGGCATTGAATACATCCTCCACGCCCGCCAGTGGGTTTTGCAGGCTGACCAGCTGCGGCTCCACATAGGCGCAAATGCGGCCATCCTCCTGGCGGACCGCCCGGCCCAGCAGCTTAATCTTATAGCCGCAAGCCGATGCACAGGCCACATCCTCCAAGGTGATGCGGCTGATACCGGTGGTCTCCACCTGATCGGGCAGAATGTGAAAGCCAAACGCAATGGAGGCCAGAATACAGATTTTTCGGCAGCTGTCGATGCCTTCGATATCTGCGGTGGGGTCCTGCTCGGCATAGCCCTTTTCTTGCGCTTCTCGCAGCGCTGTTTCAAATGGCAGCCCGCCGGCGATCATGCGCGTGAAAATATAATTGGTGGTGCCGTTTAAGATACCGCAGATTTCAGAAATTTCATTGGCAGCTAAGCACTGATTCAGCGGGCGCAACACAGGAATGCCGCCGCCTACGCTGGCCTCAAACAGATAAGTCACGCCATGCTCACGCGCCAGGTTCATCAAACGGTAGCCATGCTGCGCCACGATCTCTTTATTCGAGGTCACCACGCTCTTGCCCGCCTTGAGCGCCCGTTCGGTAAAGTCGAGCGCAACGGTTGCGCCGCCGATGGTCTCGACCACGATGGTCACCTCAGGGTCCTTCTCAATCACAGAAAAATCCTTCACAAAACAATCGGCAAAGGCGCTTTGAGGGAAATCCCTCACATCTAAAATATATTTCAGCGCAATCAAATCATCCGCGGGTTTCGTCTGGCCTTCACCAGTGCCACGAATCAGCTCGGCAACGCCGGAGCCAACCACGCCAAATCCCAATACTGCCACCTGTATCATACTCGTTTCTCATTCCTTCCCTATAAAAAGCGGTGCTCGCCTTAGCCCGCAGGGCGGCAAAACTCATCCCGCCAGAATTTCACTGCGCAGTATCCCCGCATGCTCCAAAAGCCGCTCAATGAGCGCATTGATGCTCATCTGCATCATGGAGGTCTCCACACTGATGCTCACCGCAGCACAACCGTTGACCGGGATCCCTTGATTGATGGTCAAAATGTTGGCCCCGGAATCCGCAAAAAGATTCAGCACCGAGGATAAAACGCCCGGCACATCCTTCATGACAATTTGCAGGGTGATGATTCTGCCATGCAGCATATCCTGAAAGGGCCAGACGGCATCCTTATATTTATAAAACGCACTGCGGCTGATGCCGGTCATCTGCACCGCTTGGTTGACCGTCTCTGCCTCGCCGGTATCGAGCAACCTGCGCGCCTCCACAACCTTGTGGAATATCTCCGGCAGAGACGCCGCCTCCACAATATAGTAATCTGGAGTTTTCGACATCCTATGCACACCACCCTCATTTTGTCCTTTGTACGCGGCCATTTGTTTCCGCGCTGGGGTCTATTCTAGCACACTTCCCCGTTATCCTGCAAGCACAAAAACAAACGCAATGACACGATTTTTCCTCTGCTTTTCCGGCCATTCCTGTGTGTTTTCACAAAGCCACAGCATACACGCCTTGAAAAAGCGGGCCTACACGCGCTTTGGCCATACTTTGTCGAACAAAATTCAGCTTTCCCTGTTGTATTTAACACAGTATGTATGGTATACTGCAGGCTGTACCATCAGCCAAACAGACAGAAAGGGGGCGCGCTTTCTTGGCAGAACAAAAGAATCGGAGCATTGCTAAGAACAGCAAGGCCTTCCACGACTACTTTGTCGAGGACCGCATGGAAGCGGGTATTGCGCTGTCCGGTACCGAGGTCAAGTCCATCCGCATGGGCAATGCGAATTTAAAGGATGCTTTCTGCTCCATTAAGGATGGACAACTCACCGTCAACGGTATGCACATCAGTCCCTACGAAAAGGGCAATATCTTTAATCGTGAACCGCGGCGTCCCCGCCAGCTACTGATGCACAAACGGGAAATCCTACGCCTGCACGCCAAAATCCAGCAGGACGGTTATACCCTCATCCCCTTGAGCCTCTACTTGAAGGGGCCGCATGTGAAATTGGAAATCGGACTCTGCAAGGGCAAAAAGCTCTATGATAAACGCGCGTCTGATGCCCAGCGGGATGCCAAGCGCGAAATGGATCGCGCCTTGAAGCAGCATTAAGGCTGCCAAGTTGAACGAAAGGAACCCCATCATGGAACAGAAAAATCCCATTGTGACTTTTGAAATGGAGGACGGCGGCAAGATCATCGCCGAACTCTACCCCGACATTGCGCCCAACAGCGTCAATAACTTCATCAGCTTGATTCAAAAAGGCTATTATGACGGCCTTATCTTCCACCGCGTGATCCCGGGCTTCATGATTCAGGGCGGCTGCCCCAACGGCACCGGCACCGGCGGCCCGGATTACAGCATCCCCGGCGAATTTGCCGCCAACGGTTTCGCCAACGATTTGGCACATGACCGCGGCGTCCTCTCCATGGCCCGCTCCATGAATCCGAACTCTGCCGGCAGCCAGTTCTTCATCATGGTCGAAAAATCCCCTCACCTCGATGGTCAGTATGCCGCCTTCGGCATGGTGACTGAGGGCATGGACGTGGCGGATCGTATTGTTTCTGCGCGCCGCAGCCTGCAGGATAAACCCAAAACACCTCAGCGCATGAAATGCGTCACGGTTGAAACATTTGGACAGGAGTATCCTGCCCCCACCACTGTGTAATCTCCATACAGTATTCACTGCATTGTCATTCTGCTCTAACCCGACCGCCTCGGCGGTCCTTACGGGGGCGTACCGGTTTCGACGGGGGTGTGGAAGCAGGAATAGCGGGCGGATGCGCCCAGCATCCATAAAATGGGCAACTATAAATTAAAGAACAACGATAACGTAGTTCTCGCCGCGGCTTAACGCGGTCGTCCGGCCCGGGTGGACCACGAACCGGGTTCGGGCGTGAAATGAGTGGTGCACGTGACTGCGGTAAGCTTTGCCCGCAGCATGACAAATGAAGCTACTAAGCTAAGAAGTATGACGGCTTGCGCCTTAGCAAGGGAATGTAACTAACCGCCTGCGCCCGGAGAAGTTCCTGTGAAAATGCTTTCGGACGGGAGTTCAACTCTCCCCGCCTCCACCAAATGGCCCTTACACGAACACCTACTTTTTTAGTGGCGGCTTTGCCGTAACGGTGTGGCTGTAAAGGTAAAACAGAAAAGAGCGGTCAAGGTTTTAACGCCTTGGCCGCTCTTTTTATGATTCAGAAATATAAGAATCCATATTCCCAAGCATTTCTTTGGCTTATCCCATGAGTGATTATTCAATCAGAACTAGCATCCGGATCCGTTTTACGCCATTGCTTCTTGCTTCTCTTCATAACCATGTCGCGTCTTCTAAACCAGCCTTAGCCGCGATCATTCGGCGTCTTGCCCTTGTCCGCCCGCATGATGGCAATGAGCCGTTCCTTGGCCAGCTCACGCATCACAGCTATGAGCGCCTTCGCGTCCTCCTCCGTATTATAGAGACCAAAGCTGATCCGCACCATGCCGTAAGGTGGGTTGCAGGCCGCGATCTCATCATCAGATTCCTGCGGCGGCTGACCTGCCAGGCGGCTCACATAAGGGTGCGCACAAAAGGCGGCGTGCCGCACCGCAATGCCACGGCGTCCTGACAGCATTTGCGCGACCAACTCATTGTCGACCCCTTTGATATTGAAAACCAGGATGCCCACGCGGTCAGCAATGCGTTGATTGTCGCCGTAAAGGACCACGCCGGGAATATCCATCAGGCCATCCACCACCTGTTTCATCAGGCTCTGTTCGTGTTTTTCGATATATGCGAAGCCGATACTGGATAACTGCTCCATCGCCTGTAACATGCCAACAACGCCAGGATAGTTGGGGGAACCGGCTTCATACAGATCGGGCGGGTTGGTGTAAATGACCGACTCGTCCTTCACCACCTTAACCATACCGCCACCATAAAACACGGGAATATGATTGTTCAATTCCTCGCTGAGTCCCACAACCGCGCCGCCACCAAAGGGCGAATACATCTTATGGGCAGAGAAAACAAAGTAGTCAATGTCCTCATCCGCTGTCTTGCCCAACATACTAAACTTACGGTGCGCAACAATCTGCGCGCCGTCCACAATGATCTTGGCGCCATATTTGTGCGCGGTTTTTGCGATGGCATGTACATCGCTCACGTAACCGGTCACATTGGACGCTGCGGTGACGGAAACATATTTGACTGCGCCGCCCTGCTCTTTCAGAATCCGTTCAAACTCATCCATCACGAGCCGCCCATTTTGATCCACTTCTACGTGAAGCGTCTTGGCGCGCTCCCGCCAAGGCAGGTCGTTGGCGTGATGTTCCATGCGCGTGGTCAGAACCAGATCTTCAGGGTCCTCTATCAGTGCGGAGGCCAGCTTGTTCATGCCATCGGTGGTGCAGTTGACATAGAACACCGTATATTTGTCGCTGTCCGCACCCACAAAGCGTTTGACCATATCGCGGCCAGCCTCGTACACCGCGGAGGAATGCTCGGATTTCTGGCCCCGCCCACGACCGATTGAACCGTAATACAAGAGCTCCTCCCAAATCTTTTCCGCTACGGCCTTGAAGGGCGGAGTCGTCGCGGCATTGTCCAAATTGATCGCGGGCACCATCTCTCCGCTCTCCAGCTGAACAAGCGTATCCAAACCCAAAAACAGAGATCTGATATCCTCCGAAGAAGCCTGACCTTCATTGTTTTCCTTGATGACTGGCATGTTGTTTTCCTCCTTAATGATTTCTGATTCGAATGGCCACGCAGCTATTCGGCTTTTGACAGGCCACAACTTGACAAACAGCTAAATATTCCCACGAATTTACTTCAATTAGAATACCATATTTTACGTTTATTTGCAATCCTTTGCAGATAAACGCTGCTCCAAGTTTTGATGCTATCTTGTCCTTGCTGCATTACCAACATTTACAGCTGGCATGGTGTCCCCTCGGCTGGCTATACTAAAGCCACAAGATCTTGGGTGGTGATACTGTGGAGCGGGTAATTTTGCATTCTGATTTGAATAGTTTTTACGCCTCGGTGGCCTGCCTGGACCATCCTGAGCTGCGCGAGAAACCCGTGGCAGTATGCGGCGATCCCGCCGCGCGGCATGGCATCGTTTTGGCCAAAAACCAAATCGCAAAACGCTGCGGTGTGCAGACGGGCCAAGCCATCTGGCAGGCCAAGCAACAGTGCCGCGATCTGGTCACCGTCGCACCGGATTACAGCCGTTACTTGGCGCTCTCAGCAGCTGCACGCGAGATCTATATCAGCTACACGGACCAGGTGGAATCCTTTGGACTGGACGAGTGCTGGCTGGACGTCAGCGGGAGCACCAAGCTGTTTGGCAGCGGCCCGGCCATGGCCGATGAGATCCGTCAGCGGATGCGTCGTGAGCTTGGTCTGACGGTCTCGGTCGGGGTATCGTTTAATAAAGTCTTTGCCAAACTCGGCAGCGATTACCGCAAACCGGATGCCACCACGGTCATCACTGAGGACAATTATCGCTCACTTGTCTGGTCATTGCCGGTTTCGGACCTTCTCTATGTCGGCCCGGCTACCACACGTAAACTGGCGCAATACGGCGTGTATACCATCGGTGAACTGGCCCGGTCCAAAGCGGAATTTTTGCATGCCATTCTGGGAAAAATCGGCCTCATGCTCTGGCATTTTGCCAACGGCCGGGACAGCAGCGGGGTCTCACGCTACCATACCCTGCCACCGGTGAAAAGCATCGGCAACAGCACCACCGCTCCCCGCGACCTTGTCAGTGACACCGATATCAGCATCACCCTCTATGCCCTCTGCGAGTCCGTGTCCGCACGTTTGCGAGAACAGCGTTGCCTCTGCACCACCGTGCAGCTCGGTATACGCGACGCCTCCCTGCTCTGGTATGAGCGGCAGGGCAAGCTGCTCCTGCCCTCCTGCAACTCCTCCGACCTATTCCAGCGCGCCTTCCAACTGCTGCAAGAGAACAGGCCGTCACAGGCCATCCGCAGCCTCTCCCTACGCGCCGGCGGTCTGCGGCCTGAAGGCGACGGGGTACAATTGTCACTTTTCCCCGAGGACATCAAAAGCCAAAAGCGGACCGACCTGGAGCGGGCGGTGGATCATATTCGCCAAAAATACGGCTACGCCAGCATTCGCCGCGCCATTGCCCATGTAGATCTCGCCCTGGACCTGGATGCCAAGGGCGGTCATGTCATCCACCCCATCGGTTTCCTGCGCACCTTACAGGCAGAGCCGTAGAAAATACCTCCCAACAAAAGACAGCCTCCTCCGCCTTTGTCTCTTGCTTTTTGACGCGAATTTTGTTACAATGATGAATGAAATATTATGCTTACTCTTTGCCGCCGGGTAAAGACGATCAAAAAGCAGCTGGATTGTATACCGTTAGGCCTGAGTCGGTATGCAGTCACAGGTGCTTTTTCTTATGGGGAGGGCAGTATGGACGGGCTCAGCATCAAACGCAGCTTTTTTCACTATGTTTCTCTGAATGTCATGGGTATGATCGGGATATCCTGCTACATTCTGGCGGATACCTTTTTCGTCGCGCGTGGCGTTGGCACAAACGGCCTGGCCGCCCTGAATCTGGCCATCCCGATCTACAGCCTGATCCACGGGACCGGTCTGATGATCGGGATGGGCGGCGCGACGCGGTTTGCCATCTCCAAAGCTAAGACTGTGTTCACGCAAGCCTTGTATGGGACGGCCTTTGCCGCCTGCCTCTTTGTGCTGATCGGCGCGTTCTTGAGCCAAACGATGGCACTCGCACTGGGCGCGGATTTCGATACGCTATCGCACGCCACGGTTTACCTCAAAACCATTTTGCTCTTTTCTCCCTTGTTTTTGCTGAACAATGTTGTCATTTGTTTTGTCCGTAACGACGGCAATCCGAAGCTCTCGATGATCGCCATGCTGACAGGTAGCTTGTCCAATGTCCTCCTGGACTATATCTTTATCTTTCCTCTCCAAATGGGCATGTTTGGCGCGGCCTTCGCCACGGGTCTGGCTCCTCTGATCAGCCTTCTGATCCTATCTTCTCACTTTTTAAAACAGAAAAACACTATAAAGGTACAGCGGCAAGGGCCTAAGCCAAGGGCATGCCTTGATATGCTCAGCTTGGGTATTTCCGCGCTGATCACAGAGCTATCCTCGGGCGTTGTCATTCTTGTTTTCAATACAATCCTGTTACGTCTGAGTGGCAACACAGGCGTCGCAGCCTACGGCATCATTGCCAACATTGCGCTGGTGGTCATTTCTATCTTTACGGGTATTGCCCAGGGCATGCAGCCTCTGGTCAGCCATTATGTCAGGACGGAACAAGGGCAAAGCATGCAAAAGGTCTTGCGGTATGGCGTCCTGACGGCCATTTGCGTTGCCATTGCCGCGTATCTCGTATGCGCTTTGTTAGCGGACCCCATCGTGGCCGCCTTTAACAAGGACAACAACCAAACGCTGGCCGCCTTGGCCATCCAAGGCATGCGCCTCTACTTCACGTCCTTTGCCTTTGTTGGCTTCAACATTCTGTGCGCCAGTTACTTTGGCGCCATGGATCGCCCCAAACACGCCTTTTCCATCTCCTTGCTCAGAGGCTTTCTGATCATCATTCCCATGGCCTTACTTTTGGCAGCCATCTGGGGCACCACCGGCGTTTGGCTCTCGATGACTTGCACAGAATTTCTGGTTCTGCTCGTTTCCGTGTGTTTACTCAAACGCCTGTTTCAGCTTCGTTATGAGAAACTAAACGCCGCCCACGCGCCGGGCCTGCTGCCTCTCTGGTCGGATCCCGCTGTCATTGCGTACACCAATATACCCGCGCCTTGCCACTTGACCGAAACACAGGAGAAAATCGAAGCTTTGCGCCCCTTTGATGTGTTTGTCGTCTATGAAGGCATCATCCTCATCGGCATTGTTGGCGCACCGTGCATCGAAGCAGCCAGCAAAGACTACGGCCTTTTTTATCATTTCCGGCAAAGCAGCTGGGGCAAAGGTTACGCCACCCGGGCCACCGCTTGGCTCCTTTCCTATATGAAGAAAAAGGTGCCTGGCATCCGCCTTCACGCCGATGTGGCGGCGGCGAACCCAGCCAGTGAAAAAATTCTTAGGCACTTTGGATTCCGGCTGATTGCGCAGGATAACGCTTTTGAGCGCAATGGTGTTTTTCATGAGATTCACCATTATATTCTCGACTAACACAAGGATACTCAACACAGTAAGATGGCAGGCAGAACATGGTTCTGCCTGCCATCTTACGTTTGCCGAAAAACTGCGTTCGATTTTGTGCTCCCGCTTTACTGATCGCGCGTTTGGATACCCGTCACCGTATAACCGGCCTGCTCCACAGCGGCCCTAAGGCTTTGCTGCGTCGTTTCCGGCGGCGCGGTGATGGAAGCCTTTTTTTCCTCCAGCGAGACCAGAGCCTCAACGCCGGGCAGGGCCCTGAGCGCTTTTTCCACGGCGCTGCTACAATGCGTGCAGCTCATACCATCAATCATCATGTCCAGTTTGATCTCTTGTGTTTGCATGGGGAATTCCTCCTGATTCATTTCTTGGATACTCAGTCGACAGGTCTTGAGCCGCAGTGCATTGAGTACCACAAACACACTCGATAGGCTCATCGCGGCGGCGGCAAACATGGGGTTGAGTGTCCAACCCAGCGGCAGATACAGCAGTCCCGCCGCCAGGGGGATGCCGATGACATTATAAAAGAAAGCCCAAAAGAGGTTTTGCTTGATATTACGCAGCGTGGCGCGGCTCAATCGAATGGCGCGAACCGCATCCATCAAGTCGCTGCGCATCAGTACCACATCGGCGCTTTCAATGGCCACATCCGTTCCCGCGCCAATGGCCATACCGACGTCGGCGCGGGTCAGAGCGGGCGCGTCATTGATGCCGTCGCCAATCATACAAACCCGATGGCCCTTCTCCTGCCAGGCGGCCACATGCCGTTCTTTTTCCTGCGGCAGCACCTGTGCCACGACCTCTGGGATATCGAGCTGCTGTTGAATGGCCCGGGCCGTGCGCCCGTGGTCTCCGGTCAGCATGACCACATGCAGCCCCTGTCGGCGCAGCGCGGCGATCGCGGCCCGGCTGCTTGGCTTGACCGTATCCGCCACGGCGATGATGCCCAGGCATTGCGTCTCATCGGCAAACAAGATCGGCGTCATGCCCTCGTCTGCCATCTGATTGATTTGGCTTGTCCAGTCAGATAGGTCAAGCCCCTGTTCCTGCAACAGGGCGGCGTTACCCGCCAGATACAGGCGACCCTCCACACGCCCCCGCACGCCCTTGCCAAAGACTGCGGTAAAATCAGATACTGTGGCGGGTGTTACTCCAAGTGAGCCGGCATGCGCCACGATGGCCGCTGCCAGCGGATGCTCGCTGCCCGCCTCCAAACCGGCTGCCAGGGCAAGAAAATCGCCCTGCTCCCATAGCGGGGAGGCCACCTGCACAACGCGCGGCTTGCCCTCTGTGATGGTGCCGGTCTTATCCAGGATCACCGTATCCACTGCACGCAGGCTCTCAAGCGCCTCGCCTGTTTTGATTAAGATTCCGTGTTCGGCGCCCTTACCCGTGCCGACCATCACCGCCACGGGCGTGGCAAGGCCCAACGCACAGGGGCAGGAGATGACCAAAACCGAGATGCCGATGGACAGCGCAAACTCCAGCGATGCACCCACGAACACCCAAACAAGCGCCGAAATGAGCGCAATGAGCATCACCACCGGGACAAAGACCCCCGCAATACGGTCGGCCAGTTTGGCAATGGGGGCCTTGTCGGCAGAGGCATCCTCCACCAGACGAATGATCTGAGAGAGGGTCGTATCCGCGCCGATGCGCGTGGTGCGCACCTTCAAAAAACCCGCTTGGTTCATCGTACCTGCGAGCACGGTATCGCCCTCGGTTTTTTCCGCCGGAATGCTCTCACCCGTCATGGCCGATTCATCCACATGCGAAGCGCCCTCCACCACAACGCCATCCACCGGCACACTGCTGCCCGGTTTGAGCAGGATCAAATCGCCCAGCAAAACCTGCCCCACGGGCAGCTCCTGCACCACACCGTCACGCTCGACCAAGGCCGTCTGCGGCGCTAGGTCGATGAGCTTTTCAATGGCCTCACTGGTGCGTCCCTTGGACTTAGTCTCCAAAAACTTGCCCAGGGTGATGAGCGTCAAAATGGTGCCTGCCGATTCGAAATACAGATCCATGCTATACCGCTCCACCAAGAGCAGATCCCCATGCCCTAAGCCGTAGCCGATGCGGAAAATGGCAAACACACCATACAGCGTGGCCGCCAGGGAGCCGATGGCAATGAGGCTGTCCATATTCGGACTCCTCTGCCATAAGCTGCGAAAGCCACCTGAAAAGTAGCGCCGATTTCCGTATAAAATGGGAAGCAGCAGCAGAAACTGGGCAAAGCCAAACGACAGCGCATTTTCCGGTCCATGAAAGGCCGCCGTCATAAACGACGGGATCGGCAGACGTACCCATTCCCAGAGCATGTGGTGCATGGCCAGATACAGAAGCGGCACGAGGAACAACGCAGAGAGAAGCAGTCGTGCGCGCATCTGTTTGAGTTCGCTCTGGCGCGGCGCGGCGCGCTCAGCCGCTTGCGCGGTCTGACCCCCTTGCGGCGCACCGCGTTGCATCGCGCCGTACCCCGCCTGCACAACGGCGCGGATGATATCATCCGCAGCGGTCGCTTCTTCGTCCGTCTGTACGCGCATGCTGTTGGTCAAAAGATTGACGGACACCTCTTTAACGCCTTGCACCTTTGACACGCTTTTTTCCACACGCGCCGCGCAGGCCGAACAGGTCATGCCCGTGATATCGAAAGTTTGTTGCATAAAACCCTCCTTTCAAGTGGGTTCGTTCGTTTTGTTGTATCCATACCATACAACAAAGGCCACGCCGCTTCCGTGACATTGTTACAGAAAGCGCGTGCTATTTGCCCTAAAATAAGATAAAATAAGTCGAGACAGCAAGCAAATGATATCAGATGACGTCTACCATCCAGCGATTCAGTTGGATACAGAAGAAAGGAAGGCAGCAGTATGAAAGTGATCATTGTTGGCGGTGTGGCCGGCGGAGCCTCTGCGGCGGCACGTCTGCGCCGTTTGGATGAGCATGCGGAAATCATACTTTTGGAGCGCGGTCGGTACATATCTTATGCCAACTGCGGCTTACCATACCACATTGGTGGAGAAATTGTCGACCAGGCGGCCTTGACCGTGCAAACACCCGACAGCTTCCGCGCCCGATTTCACATTGATGTACGTACAGAGCAGGAAGCGGTTTCCATCCATCCGGCAAAAAAGTTGGTGGACATTCGCAACCTATCAAGCAACGAGGTCTATACGGAAAGCTACGACAAACTGATCCTCTCTCCCGGCGCCGAGGCCATCAAGCCTGCCTGGAGCGCCATTTCGCACCCACAGGTGTTCACGCTGCGCACCATTCCCGACACCCTGGCCATCAAGCAGCGAATCGCGGAGAGTAAAGCCAAAACGGCGGTCATCATTGGCGGCGGCTACATCGGGGTCGAGATGGCGGAGAATTTATCGCGGGCAGGCCTGTCTGTTTCGATTGTGGAGCGGAGCGACCACCTGATCGCACCGCTTGACTTTGACATGGCCTGCGACGTACACCACTATCTGCGCAGCAAGGGCGTCACCTTACACCTCAATGTCGGCGTGCAGGATCTCCGCGCCAAGGATGCGGGTGTAGAAGTGGTGCTTCCCAACGGTGTGCTGGCCGCGGATCTGGTCATCTTGTCCATCGGTGTGCAGCCGGAATCTGCTCTGGCGAAAGCGGCAGGCTTGTCCCTGAGCGATAAGGGTGCGATTCTGGTGGATGCGCAGATGCGCAGCTCAGATGAGAACATTTATGCCGTGGGGGATGCGGTGCAGGTGACTCACTTTGTCTCCCAACAACCCGGCTATCTCCCCCTTGCCGGTCCCGCCAACAAGCAGGGCCGCATTGCCGCCGATCATATCTGCGGCATCGACGCCTCTTATGAGGGCACGCAGGGCTCGGCCATTGCCAGGGTCTTTGATTTGACCATCGCCTCAAGCGGTCTGAACGAAAGCGCACTGCAGGCCAACCAGATAGACTATGATAAAGTGTACACCTTTTCTTCGGCGCATGCAACGTATTATCCGGGTGCCACCAACCTGTGCATCAAGCTGCTGTTCGCCCCGTCGGACGGCCGCATCCTGGGTGCGCAGGTGGTGGGTTTCGGCGGCGTCGATAAACGCTGCGACATTCTTGCCACGGCCATACGCGCCAAATTGACCGTATATGACCTCTGCGAATTGGAACTTTGCTACGCCCCGCCCTTCTCCTCGGCCAAGGATCCCGTCAACATGGCCGGCTTCGCCGCGGAGAACGTGCTCGAAAAGTTGGTGCGCCAATTCTTCTGGCAGGATGTCCCCGCCATTCAAAAACGGGAGGACTGCATCATACTCGATGTCCGCAATGCACCGGAAGTGCAAAATGGCCGCATCGACGGCAGCATCCACATCCCGCTGGATCAATTGCGTGACCGGTTGGGCGAGCTTGAGCGGGGGAAAGAACTATATGTCCACTGTCAAAGCGGCCTGCGCAGTTACCTGGCCTGCCGCATCCTCTGGGCACATGGCTTCTCCTGCTGGAATCTGGCCGGAGGGTATCGTCTGTATGAGTCCGTAACCCGTACACTGGATTTTGACGACACGCCAAAGCACGCTTGCGGCCTTCCCATTTAGTCTGTAAAAATAAAACCCGAGGCAGCGCCATTCGGCCTTGCCTCGGGTTTTTCATGTTCTGCCATCATGTTCTGCCATGTCGTTGCGCCTGATCGCTCCGATCATTTTTCAATCATCCATGGACATCAAATCGCTTGCATGCTCTCATTTCTACGAAAAAAATCAACAAGTTCCTTTTTTGTAGAAAAAATATTTTTCGACAAAACTGACAAAAAACATAGTTTTTCCATAGTTAATAGTATTTTACCACGAAAATTTGTCTTTTATTTCACTTTCATGTCGTATTTTGTCGAACGAAAATACTTTTCAAAACGGGAATTATGGAATAGAATGGGTTTTATCCTGAAATGGTGTGAGAGGAAAGTACACATGAGAGAATTTTGTATCGGCAAAAACTCAATCGACACGGAAAACGGCGTCCTGCACTGTGATTATCTTGTCTTAGTGGATGAAACAGGTGGGTCAATCCCCTGCGAAAGGTATGGCATCAAGGTGATGATGTTGGAAACCGGCGAATCGGCGGAAATTCACGATATTACGCTCAATTCGGATCGAATTTTGTCACTTGGCGATTTGCTTTGCCGCAATGGCGTAACACCCTGCACCCTTCCTGATATCGTGACAGACTGGCTGTAACGATCAGACAACATGCTTCTTTTATAGAATAATGCTGCCTGAGCCAGTCACGGATGGCCGTTTGTGTCATAAGCTGAACTAAAGGAAAAACGGATCGGAGGGACAGCTATGACACAAGCGGATGGGAAAATACAATATTTCCTGGGCGCCAACTCGGCGCAAGGATTTGTCTCCCTGTACAACGAGCTGATTGACGAAAGCAATGCCGCCGCTTTTTATATTCTCAAGGGTGGACCGGGCTGCGGCAAGTCAACGCTGATGAAAACGATAGGAGCGGAACTGGAAAAAGAGGGCGTGCGCATTGAGTACATTCTCTGTTCAGGTGACCCATCGTCACTGGATGCCATTCTACTTCCAGATATGGGCATTGCCATTATGGATGGTACCGCGCCCCACGGCAGAATCTCTATAACACAGAAACAAATCCTGTTCAAAAGCGCCAGCGTATTTCCACGCTCTGGCGCTGCTTTTTTTTGTCCCGCGGCCAAACCGCGATCTGCCCTACCAGTTTTGTCAGCAGCCTGCGCGGTAAGGGTGAGGGCAGTGTGGGGTACGGGACGGTGTGTGCTGCTTGGCTATCCTCCAGTTGCGCAAGCCGCTCCTTGCGCGCTTCTTCACAAGTGAAGATCGCGGCGCGCAAGTTTTCGGTCTCGGCCGAAAAGGCGCCGGCAAGATCTTGAAACTGGGTCTGGCTGAGTAAACCGGACACTTTATCCAAATAGAGCTGTTCAAGCGCCTGCACCCTTTGCTGCAAGCGCAAAGCAAGACGTTGCCCTTCCGCCTCCAGCGTCTGCACCGCCTGCGCCGCGGCCAAACCACGCTGCGTCACAAATGTTTCGTTTCGACACCACAACGCCACATACCGCCGCACCCGTTCTTCCACCAGAAACAGAAGTGTGTCCAAGGCAATGGCACAGCGCGCTTGTTCCTCTGCCACCACCGGACAGTCCCGGTTTTGACAACGAAGATAGCTGCGACGTATCCCCCGATAGCAATACGAATTTTTACTGAGCGGCCCACCGCAGATGGCGCAATGCACCAGACCGGCCAAGGCATGCAATTCCCCTTTGCCGTCGCTCTTGGTTCGCCGTTTGAGTAAGGTCTGGACGGCGTCAAAACTGGCGCGGTCTATGATGCCCTCATGCGTGCCGTCCACGCGGAACCAGTGTTCGGGCGGAACGGTGAGCAGTTTGTCGGACTTATAACTGACCTTTTTGCGCCTGCCCTGCACCATGACGCCCACATACATCTCGTTATGTAAAATGCGCCCCACGGTGCTGCGGTTCCAACACCCGCGCATGTCTTGCATGCGGCCGTTGACATAAGCGCAGCCCTGTTCCATCTTATAGCGGCTGGGGTTTGGAATACCCTGCTGATTCAGGCGCGTCGCAATCTGCTGCTTGCCGCAGCCTTCCAAGGCCCACTGAAAGATCTGTTGCACCACCGCCGCCGCCGCGGGATCCGCCACGAGCCTGCCCTTTTCGCTCGGATGCAGCCGGTAGCCATAGAGAGGAAAGCCCCCGATATAGAGACCCTGCTGCCGTTTGTGGTCGAGCACCATGCGGACATTTTCGGACAAATCCTCTAAGTACCACTCATTGACCAAGCCGTTGATCTGCCTGGTTTTTTTGTTGCCGTCCAGCCCGGTGTCAATGTGATCGGCAATGGCAACAAAGCGTATCCCCCAGAGGGGAAATAAACCGTGTAAATATCGCTCCACCAGTTCCATGTCGCGCGTAAAGCGTGATTGTGTTTTGCACAACACGATCTCAAATCGCTTCTGCTTGGCATCACGCAGCATGCGATTAAACGCCGGTCGGCTGCGATCTACGCCGGAGTAATCCTCATCGGTATATATGTCATGAACCGTCCATCCCTGCTCCGCGGCGTACTGCTGCAGCAGGGATTTTTGATTTTGAATACTTTCTGATTCCGTCTGCCGCTCCTCATCTTCTCGACTCAAGCGGCAGTATATGGCACATCGCATCACGCCGCCCCCTTACGGTGCACACGGACCGCTTGAGGGCAACGCGTCCGCTGTGTAGCATTCCGTTTGCTCTGCTTCCTCCGCAAAAAAACGGGCCATCAGCGCAGAGAACCGCTTCGCCCGCGCCGCCTCCTCCACCTCTTCAAAGCGTTCTGTCACAATCTGCTCGGTATTTTTCACAAAGAAACACCCCCGTGGCATATTTATGCCGTGAAAAAGACAGATATGTGCCATCTTTCGGGTCAAAGCTTAGGAAAATCTGATTGATTTTCTTGTAAGAAGACGCAAAGGGTGGTACAATATGATACACAAATGGTATGCTGTTGACGATTTGCCACCAATGTGGCCCGTGAATGGCGCGCCGCACAGGTAACGCCTTCCCGGCGTTGACAGGATGGAGAACACTCACCATGAACCAATTCCTTACATGGGATCTATCGGTCCTAGATTGGATCGCCAAACACGTACAGTCGGACTTCATGGATCAATTCATGCCCTTGGTGAGCATGATGGGCGATAAAGGCATCGCCTGGATCCTGCTGGCTCTGATTCTTTTGCTGATCCCAAAAGAACGCTCGCATGGCGTACAAATTTTATTGGCGCTTGGTTTCAGCGCTATTTTTTGCAATCTCTTGCTCAAAAACTTACTCGGACGCGTGCGTCCTTTTGACCTGGTCTCCGGCATTGAACTGCTGGTCTCCGCCCCGCTGGACTACTCGTTCCCCTCCGGTCACACCTCCGCTGCCTTTGCCGCTGCGACGGTCATGATGATGAATCGCTGGCATTTTCGATATTACCTGCTCGGTTTTGCCGTTCTGATGGCTTTTTCCCGTCTCTATCTCTATGTGCATTATCTGACGGATATTTTGGGCGGCGTGGTGATCGGCGTAGTGGCCGGCGTGCTGGCTGTTAAATGCTATGAGCTGATCGCCGAAGGCCTCAAAAAGCGAAGGAGGCGGTAGCCGCTTGCAAATGGCGCAAATGGCAGAGATTCTGCTACACACCCTGGTCATCTCTATGGCGCCGGTTATTGAGCTGCGCGGCGCCATTCCCTACGGCCTGGCGCAGGGCTTACCTTTTTGGCCGGTTTTTGCAGCGGCGCTTGTGGGCAACCTCATTCCCGTGCCCTTTATCATCTTGTTCATTCGTCGCATCTTTGCCTTCCTGCGGCGACATAGCTCCCTCGGCCCGCTCATCGCACGCTTGGAGGAAAAGTCGCATATGAAAGGCCGCCGCGTGCGCCGCTACAAAGCCCTGGGCCTTTTTATCCTGGTTGCCATCCCCTTGCCCGGCACCGGCGCCTGGACGGGCGCGATGGTTGCGGCGCTGTTGGATATCCGTTTGAAAAACGCCTTCCCGGCCATCGTGCTGGGCGTTCTGGTCGCGGGTCTTTTGGTCTCTCTGATCAGTTATTCCGCCTTTTGGGCCTTCGGCCTTTGATGGATGTATAAAAGCAGGGTGACGACGCATTCCTACGTCGTCACCCTGCTTTTGATTTGCCACGCCTTACTGTTTCGACGGCACACGCGTTGCCTTTATCTCCACCAGGGCCGCGCAGAGTGCGTCAAGGTCGGCCTTTGTGTTCTCCGGGCCAAAGGACAGACGCAGCACGCTGCGCAACACGCGCGGCGGCAGCTTCATCGCCGCAAACACATGGCTCGGCTTTCCCTTATGACAGGCAGACCCGGAGGAGACGCAAAGGTCCCGGTCACTCAGATCCCGCAACAGCAGCTCGCTGGGATAGCCCGGCAGAGCTATGGCGCAGATATGCGGCGCATCCCCTTCTGCCACCACCACGAGATCAGGCAGCGCAGACGGCAAAATCTGCAAGGCATACGCTTTCAATTCCTTCATGTGGGCAGTATGCGCCTCCATATCGCGCAAACCTTCCGTGCAGGCTGCGGCAAAGGCGGCTATTTGCGGCGTGGCCTCTGTGCCGGAACGCAGGCCGCGCTCCTGCCCGCCGCCCCACAGTAAGGGTTCCATTTTAACCCCTTTGCGCACATAGAGGGCGCCCGAGCCCTTCATTCCGCCAATTTTGTGCGCGCTGACGGTCAACAAATCCACGCCAAGGGAGTCTACGGTGAAGGGCAGCTTTAAAAACGCCTGGACAGCGTCTGTATGAAACAGCGCGTGTGCGGCGTGCTGTTTGACCAGTTGCGCGGTCTCCTCCACCGGAAAGCGCACCCCGTTTTCGTTGTTGAGCAGCATCATAGAGACCAGAATGGTGTCCTCGCGCAGTTGCTCCATCACCTGCGCGGCGGTGATACGACCTTCCCTGTCCGGCTCAATGAAGCTGACGCTATACCCCTGCTTCTCGAGCGCACGCATCGGCTCCAAAACAGCCGCATGCTCCACCGCCGTTGTGATGATATGCTTGCCATGCCGCCTCCCGGCCTGCTTGGCAATCTGTATGGCCCAGTTATTGCCCTCTGTCCCGCAGGAAGTAAAAAAAAGCTCCTCCGGCAGACAGCCCAGCGCGACGGCAATCTTGCGCCGCTGTTCGGAAACGGCGGCGGTCGCCTCCAAGCCAAGCCGATGCCCCGACGAGGGATTCCCATATTGCTCCGTCATGGCATGCAGGGCGGCCTCGGCCGCCGCCGGACAAACACGGGTTGTGGCCGCGTGATCCAAATAAATTGGCATATTGAAACCCTTTCTGATCAAACTATCTCCAGCTTCTCTTTTGTAATCCATTAGTTTATGGTCTTTTTTTCGGAAAGTCAAGAGGCGAATGGACCTAGCATGCGCCAAAAGAAGTCGGATAATTACAAATTATCACTTGAAAAAGAGACAAGCACTTTGTATAATGGTACAATGTCTTTTTCCATAACAAGGAGGATCTACTTCATGAGTACTGCAAAATCATACGGAAAGAATGCGCCGCCCAATCACAGCAAGCGTAACCTTGTCATCGGTGTGATCATCGTGGTGGCGGTGGCCGCGTTGATCATCTGGGTGAACTTCTTCCGCGACAACACCAATGTCACTGCGGTGAAAATTGGCGACGAGTCCTTCAACGCCACTGAGGTCAATTACTACTATGCACAGGTGTATAACCAAACCGTACAGATGTCCAGCCTGTATGCGCAACTCGGCATGCCGAGCTATGACACCGCCAAACCTGCCAAGGAGCAGATCTATGAGGAAGCCAGCGGAAAAACCTATGAGGAATACTTCCGTGAATCCGCGCTGAACTCCATGCAGGAGGTTGTCGCGCTCAAGGCCGAAGCTGCCAAGGTCGGCTACACCCTCTCGCAGGAAGGCCGCGACAGCGTCAATGCACAGATCAAGTCCATCGAGGACGGCTTGACGCAGTATACCGTCAAATACGGCGGCCGTGAGGCTTACTATCTGCAGGCCTCCTACGGCAAGGGTATCACCAAGGCAAAGCTCAAAGACATTCTGACCGACGCCACCCTGGCCAACGAGTATTCCAAGGCCCGTTCACAGGAATTCACCTATGACGAGGCCACGCTGGATCAGTATTACCAGGAGAACAGCGCAGGTCTCGACTCCTACGACTTCAACACCTTCTTTGTTGGCATCACCCCGGAATCCAGCATGAATGAGGATGGCACCCCCGCCCAGCCCACCGAGGAGCAAAAGACTGCCGCGATGGGTCCGGCCCGCGATACCGCCAACGCCATGGCCGCCAAGGTCAAAGGCGGCGAAGATTTTCTGACTGCCGCAAGAAATGCCGCACCGGAAGAGGATAAGGACAAATATGTTGACGGCTACACCCTGACAAGCGACGCGCTTGGCAGTGAGGTAACCGGCGCCTATGCTTCCTGGCTGAAAGAAGACGGCCGCCGCGCCGGGCAAGTTACTGTCGTGGACGAAGGCAACAACGGCTGCGTCGTGGTGCAGTTCTTAGCCCGCGAAAAGCGCGACGCCTCCTTGGAAAATGTGGATATGAACAGCATCTTGTTCACCGCCGAGACCACAGAAACCACCGATGACAAAGGCAATACCACCACAGCTCCCACCGACGATCAGCTCGCCGCCGCCCGCACAAGCGCGGAGGCCATGCTGGCAAAGTGGGACGCCTTGGAAGATAAATCCGAGGAAGCCTTCCTTGCCCTCGCACCAGACACCGGCAACGAAAAGGACCCTGTGGCTGCCAACAATACCGCTGTCGCCCGCGGAAGCTTTGGCACCGCGTTTGACAAGTGGGCCTTTGCCGCCGGTGCAGTTCAGGTCGGCGATGTCCAGCTGGTGGAGGCCGTCGACCAGTCCGGCTCGGTCATTGGCTACCGCCTTGTACAGATCACAGGCCTGGGTCAGTCCCGCTGGCTGTATGCCGCTGAAAATGCACTGCGCACCAAGGATTATGACGCTTGGTTCGAAGAGATCAAGCCGAATTATCCCATCGCACAGCAAGAGGCCGGTATGAATCTGGTCGGACCCATGACCTGATCCTCCCCCATCTCTTATCCCCCGCAGAGGCCTCCTTGGGCCCCTGCGGGGATTTCTGTCACAGGAAGAAGGGAGCCATCTCCATGCAGGAACAATTCCTTCGCACGCAAATGCTCTTGGGCGATGCCGCCATGAGACGCTTGTCGCAAGCGCATGTGGCTGTCTTTGGTCTGGGCGGCGTGGGCAGCTGGTGTACAGAGGCCCTGGCGCGCTCCGGTATCGGCCGGCTGACCCTGATCGATCACGATACCATCGGCCCCTCCAACCTCAACCGCCAGGTGGAAGCGCTCCACTCCACCCTCGGCCAAACCAAAGCGGACGCGATGGCCCAGCGCGTGCTGGACATTCATCCGGGTTGCATCGTGCACCCCTTGGCTGCCCGCTATGCAGCGGAAAACCGGGAGGACTTTTTTGATGAAACCGCCTACGACTACATCGTGGACGCCATTGATCTGGTTTCTTGTAAATTGGACCTGATCGAGACCGCGCTCACACGTCATATCCCCATCATCTCCTCTCTTGGAACGGGGAACAAATTGGATCCATCTTTGTTTCGCGTGACGGATCTGTCGAAAACGATGGGCTGCCCCTTGGCGCGCATCCTCCGGCGTGAATTGGGCCGACGCGGGATCCGTCACCATCAGGTTGTCTTTTCCCCCGAACTGCCCCAAAAACCAGAGATGCTCGAAACCCCGCCGCCGGGCCGCCGCAGCATACCCGCCAGCGCACCCTGGGTGCCGCCGGTGGCCGGCTTTTTATTAGCCGGCGTTGTCATTCGCACCATCAGCGAGGTATGAAATACCCTCCTCCGGGTATACTGGATGATACTGACATCATCCGGCCCGGAGGAGGGTATTTTCATGCCAAAAGAACATCGCTTGGCTGCCATCATCGCCGGCAGCGCCGCCGGTTTGGTCAACGGCTTCTTCGGCGGCGGCGGCGGTATGGTTCTCATTCCCTTGCTCATGTCCGCCTGCAAACTGCCGCGCCAAAAGGCCTTCGCCACCTCGGTGCTCATCATCTTGCCGCTGTGCGCCCTCTCCGCCGTCATCTATTTTCTACACGGCAACCTCAATATCATGATGGCTGCACCTTACCTGATCGGTGGACTCATCGGCGGGCTGATCGGCGGCAAGCTCTTTCGGCGCGTCTCCATGACCTGGCTGCGGCGGGTGTTCGCCCTGCTGATTTTGTACGGCGCTTGGAGGTCTTTTATTTGATGGACTGGATTCTTCCCTGCTGCATCGGTATTCTCACCGGTATCCTCTCCGGCTTCGGCGTGGGAGGCGGTTCGCTGCTTCTGATCTATCTCACCTCTTTTGCTGTGATTCCGCAGCATGAGGCGCAGGCCATCAACCTGCTCTATTTTCTGCCAGCCGCCCTCGCCGCGCTGCCCGCCCACCGGAAAAACGGCTTTCTCGAAACCCGCACGGCCGGGTTTGCCATTCTGGGCGGACTGCTGTGCACGGTGCTCGCCGCGCTGATCTCCAATCGTTTGGATGTCTCACTGCTTCGCAAGCTCTTTGGCGTCTTTCTTCTGCTCATTGGTCTGCGCGAGCTGTTTTACCGCGACCCCAAGGACAAAGCGCAGGCATTAAAAAAGCAACAAACCCCCACCTAAACCGGGGGTTTGTTGCTTTTCGTTTTTACTGGCATCTTATCCGAAGATGCCCAGATGCTCCAGCAGGATTTTCAAACCGATGGCGATTAATATGATTCCACCGAAGCGCTCGGCCCAGGCGCCCTTTCCCTTGCCAAACAAGTGACCGAGTTTGATGGCAAGGACGGAGAGCACAAAGGTGATCCCGCCGATCAGCAGCACCGCCGCCACAATATGTACCGAAGGCAGCAGGGCAAACGTGATGCCGACGGCAAAGGCATCAATGCTGGTGGCCACGGCCAGACCAAACATCAGGCCCGGCTTAAGAGATGCCTGATCCTCTTTGCAATCCTCCTCGGCGCCAAACGATTCACGCAGCATATTCAGGCCGATGAGCGCGAGAAGAATAAAGGCAATCCAGTGATCCAGCGCTGCGATATAGCCGCCGAACGCCGCGCCGAGCAGGTAGCCAAGCAGCGGCATCAGGGCCTGAAAAAAACCAAACCACAAGCCCACCAGCAGGCAGTGCCGCAGCATCAGACGCTTCATCGCCAGGCCCTTACAGAGCGACACGGCAAAGGCATCCATAGAAAGCCCAAGGGCGATCAAAACCAATTCAAAAAGGCTCAAAAATCTTCTCCTCTTTCTGTTTTGACAGGCGAGAGGCCAAAATGCACCTCCCGCCCGCGTTGTATGATTATGCAGTGGCAGACGACGTTTTCTTGCCACCGAGCAGGCCAAGAGCTTTGCAGAGCTCCATCAACACCAGCGGCACCAGAATCAAGCCAAGCGCCACCAAGTAAAGCTGACCGGGCAGGAGCAACATACCAAAGGCAATGCGTACGGGGGTAAACAGCACCAAGCAGGTCAGCAAAACCGATGTGAGCGCCGCCAGATTGAGCTTTTGATTGCTAAACACGCCGATGCGAAACAGCGAGTGCGTACTGCGCATATTAAAGGCATGCAGGATCTGGGACAGCGCCAGCACCATAAAAGCCATGGTCTGCCCACCTGCCACGCTGCCGGTTGCGCGCTCACCATAAAAGAAACCAAACAGGGTCAACACACCAAACAGAATACCTTGCAAAATGATCTGCACGCCAAAACCGTGGGCAAACAGGCCCTCGTTTTTCGGCTTCGGTTTCTGGTCCATGACATCTGATTCCAAGGGCTCCACGCCCAGGGCCAGCGCGGGCAGCGAATCGGTCACCAGGTTGATCCACAGCAGCTGCATGGAAAGCAGCGGCGTTTTATGCCACAGCAGCATCGCCAGAAAGACCGCTACCACTTCCCCAATGTTGGTGCCCAACAGGAAACCGACCACCTTCTTGATATTGGCATAGATGCCGCGTCCTTCTCTGACGGCGTCAACAATGGTGGCAAAATTGTCATCGGTCAGGATGATATCTGCCGCGCCTTTGGCTACATCCGTGCCCGTAATACCCATCGCGCAGCCGATATCCGCCGCTTTGAGCGCAGGCGCGTCATTTACGCCGTCGCCCGTCATGGAGACCACGCGCCCCTTCTTCTGCCAGGCCTTCACGATACGGATTTTGTTTTCCGGCGACACGCGCGCATAGACGGCGATTTTATATACCTGTCGATCCAGTTCCGTATCGCTCAGGGCGTCGAGCTCTGCGCCGGTGATGGCGCGGTCATCCTCTTCCAAAATGCCCAGTTCGCGCGCAATGGCAGAGGCGGTGATGACATGATCGCCGGTGATCATGATTGGCTTGATGCCCGCCCGGCGGCAGAGCGCGACGGCTGCTTTGGCCTCCGGCCGCGGTGGGTCGATCATGCCCACAAGGCCCATAAAATGCAGGTCGTGTTCCAAACTCTCCGGGCTGATCTGCTCCGGCAGCGCGGACAGCTCCCGATACCCCACGGCCAGCACGCGCAAAGAGCCCTCGCTCATCTGCCCTGTCATGGCTGCGCCCTGCTCTAAATCACCACTCACGCAGCAGCGCGCCATCACGTCAAAGGCGCCCTTGGTGATCAGCAGCAGCTTGCCGTCCATCTGTACCACCGTGGACATGAGCTTGCGGTCCGAATCAAAGGGCAGCTCCGCCACGCGCGGATAAGCCGCTTGCAACGCCGCCTTCTCCATACCCTGCACATGGGCGGCCATGATGATGGCAGTTTCGGTCGGGTCACCGATGTGAACCTCTTTGTCGCCCTCAAAGACCACTGAGCCGTCACAGCAGAGCGCCGCATATTGCAGCAGGTGTTTGACCGGCGCACTGACACCCTCTGCATCCAGCGCAGCCAGCTGCCCTTCTTCCGCCGCGAAGGCTTTGACCAGCGTCATGCGGTTCTGCGTCAGGGTTCCCGTTTTGTCCGAACAGATGATAGAGGCATTGCCCAGGGTCTCCACGGCGGGCAAGCGGCGGATGATGGCATTCTTCTTGACCATGCGCTGCACACCGATGGACAAAATGATGGTTACCGTTGCCGGCAAGCCCTCCGGGATGGCGGAAACGGCCAGCGAGACCGCCGTCATAAACAGCTCCATTGGCGGGAGCTTGTTATAGAGACCGATGCCAAAGATCACGGCACAGGCCGCCAGGGCGACGATGCCCAAATACTTACCCAACTGCGCCAGCTTGCGTTGTAGGGGCGTCAGGCCCTCGCTTGTGCCCTCCAGCAGGTTGGCGATCTTGCCCATCTCCGTATCCATGCCCGTACCGGTGACGACGGCCAACGCCGTGCCATAGGTGATGCTGCAACCGCTGAACACCATATTCGTACGGTCGCCCAAGGGCGCACCTTCCGCGATGGCCAAATGCGCATCCTTTTCGCTGGGTACAGATTCGCCCGTCAGGGCGGACTCCTCGCTTTTTAAGCTCACCGCATGCAGCAGGCGGGCATCGGCGGGTACAAAGTCGCCCGCCTCGAGCTTGATGATGTCACCCGGCACCAGATCCTGCGCGGCGACCACCTGCTCCGTGCCATCGCGGATCACGCGGGCGTGCGGCGCGGACATGTTCTTAAGGGCGTCCAAGGCCCGCTCGGCCTTGCTCTCCTGCATGACGCCCATCACCGCGTTGATGATCACAATGAGCAGGATGAGGCCCGGCTCAAAAAACTCCTTGGGGTTTCCCTCATAGCAGGCAATACCAAAGGAAACACCGGCCGCCGCAAGCAGTATCAGGATCATCACATCTTGAAACTGTTCCAAAAAACGCCGCAGCAGGCTCTTCTTTTTCTTCTCACGCAGCTGGTTCGGTCCATACTGTTGTTGGCGTTCCTGCACTGCGGCGCTGCCAAGGCCCGCCGCTTCCTGCGTTTGCAGTTGTTCCAGGATCGTTTCTTTTGTCTGATGGTAGTAAGACAAGGTCACATCCTCCCTCTTTCTTCTCCTGCTGCTGTGCTCCGTGGCTTGGCAGAGCAGTCAATTTCCCATGTGATTCCAATGAATCCATAGTTTATGCAAAACAAGCGTTTCTATGATATCTTTTGCAACACCTGAAGAAAAGAGCTATCCAATACATTTTCTTTGGCAGGGTGAAAACCATCCTCGGCCACCCGACGCTGTCCTTGCCCATCAACATGCAGAAAAACCGCATGGCCCGTGGCCAGCTCCTCCAACGCGCGGTAATCTCTCGCCACCTCCACCGGCAGCACGGCATATCGCTGCTGCCCGCGTTGCTCTTTGGCCAGAGCATGCACCCGACGACCCAGCGCATCAGTGACACTGATATCCGGCCAAAGAAAGGCCAGCGTCGCGCCCTGTGCCTCTGCCGTTTTGAGATAGTCGCCGCTGCGTAAGAGCGCTTCACTCGAGGTATCGTAGTCAAATTGTGATATGTATAAATAGCCGCGCTCACGCAAAAAGGAGAAGGCCGTCGGCACGCCATGAAAACCAGTCACCAAAGCCGGAATGACATGTTTATACTGCCGCCAGCTCTCTGCCAAGCGCACATCGCACAGATGCGCCGGCATGGAGACCACAAACACCGCCTGCCCACGCGCGGCAAACACCGGCGGCAATGCCGCCAAGTCTTTTTCACTGCGGCAATGCAGCAGGAAAAGGGAGAGCCCCAGCTGCATGGCCTGCTCTGTCAGCGACAGCAGCTGGGTATCATCCATATGATCTTCCAGATCCACCGATAGAAGGCCCGGGACATGAACGCCATGTTTTGCGCCCTGTGCCTGCCGCAATTCCGCCCCTTTGCCGAACGCAACATAGAGATTGCGCGTGAGCGCCCGCAGCCGCTCGGCCTCCACCTGCTGCGCCACGCTGACAAGCATCGTTCGATAGGCCCCTTGTTCATCTTGCAGCAGACCTTTGTATTTTTGCATCAAGGCCTGATGCGCCTCCTGCTTGGGCTGTATATGATCCTTCTCTATCCAACGGGCAAGCGTCTCCTGCGGATTGGCCTTGAGGTCTTTGACCGCCTTGCCGAGCACCGCCTCCATCATGAGCTGATTCAAATCCCACTTTGACATCGTCATTCCTTCTCCCTTCTCGCGTTGGCATGCGTCATTAGCATAGCGCAAATGCAGGCAGGAATAAAGGGACAAAGGACTATCCTTGTCGGCAATGCCGCCACTTTTTTTGTCGACGCGCTGTGCAAATGAAAAACCGGCGGCCATTTTTTCCATGGCCACCGGTTCCTGTTGTCTTTCTTATTTGGCTGGCGTCTCCGCTTTGAGCGCGGTGATGACGCCTTCTTCAAACTCAAAATTGGCGGTTTTCAGAATGTGTTTTTTACCCAGGCGGATCTCCTGCGTGCCGAGTTGACGCTTGACTGCGTTGCCAACGGTGGCTTCCACCTGGAACACAATGTCATAGGTATCCTTGTCGCTGGGCATCACTTCCGAGGTTGCGCCGTCAACGGCTGTGACCTGCAGAACCTGTTTTTGTGTTTTCTGTCCTTCATAGGACAGCACCTTACCATTGAGCAGCACGCCGTCCGCCATCAGTTGGTCGGGAAATGTGGCCGTTTTTAAGGCCTCGTACACTTCCGGCTTCACGTCATAGGCTTTTACGGTATAGGTCAGCTTTGTGCCGCTGCCCAGACCGTCGCCACCGCCGACAAACTTCATGCCCACAATAACCGCCACAAAGATCACGGCTAAGAGCACCAACAGGTCGATGATGTTGATTTTTCCTAGAAATTTTCCTTTTCCATCAATAAGTCTCATCGTTCATCCTCCATTACTTGACCCATATGTTTCCTTATTGTATAATAACTTGTCCCATTCTACAAGTCTTTTTTTAAGGAGGCAGCGCCATGAACGTCATTCACCTCATCAGCGGCGGCGATACAGGGGGCGCAAAAACCCATGTTCACTCCCTGCTTGCCAACCTCTCCGGACAGATCGGCGTCACAATGGTCTGCTTTACCGACGGCCCCTTTGTGGCCGAAGCGCGGTCGCTCGGCATTCGTACCGAGGTCTATGCCGGCAAGAACCCGCTGCGCATTTTACACAAGCTTGAGGCGCTCGTGCGCCGGGAAGGATTTGACCTCATCCATTGCCACGGCGCACGCGGCAACATGATGGGCTGCATGCTGGCCCGCCGTGTGAAGCTCCCGGTGGTGTCCACGGTACACAGCGACTATCGCCTCGATTACCTGGGCCGGCCCTTTTCGCGCCTGACTTACGGCGTGATCAACAGCATTGCCCTGCGCCTGTTGGATTACCGCATCGGCGTTTCGGACGCGATGGTGGACTTGCTCATCTCACGCGGCTTTGACCCGGAAAAACTTTTCACCATCTATAACGGACTCAACTTCACCCCGCGCGAAGCGAAGATGGGACGCGATGATTTTTTCCGCTCTGTCGGTCTGTCTGCCGACGATGCTTCGGTGGTGATTGGCATTGCCGCGCGCCTGAATCCGGTCAAGGACATCGCCACGCTCATCCGTGCGTTTGCCAGGGCTTATCAAGACTTCCCCGACCTGCGACTTTTGATTGCGGGCGACGGCGCGGATCTGCCGCGTCTGCAAGACTTGTGCAAGGAGCTCAAGGTCTCCAACGTTGTCTGCTTTGCCGGTTGGGTGGAAGATACCGATACCTTTTACCGCTCTATTGATATCAACACCCTGACCTCCCTCTCCGAAACCTTCCCTTACGCCCTGACAGAAGGCGCGCGCGCCTCGCTGCCCACTGTGAGCAGTCGGGTGGGCGGTGTGCCTTATCTGATTGATCACGGCGTCAACGGCTTTTTATTCCCTGTCGGTGACGATGCCGCGCTGGCCGAGCATCTGCTCGCGCTCGCCCGTGACCCTGACCTGCGCAGGCAGCTGGGTGACCGGCTTTACCAAAAGGCCCGCTCGCTCTACTCCTTAGAGCACACCATAACCACGCAGCTGGAGATTTATAAGCGCATCCTGACGCAGAAAAAACGCGACAATGTACTCATCTGTGGCGCCTACGGAAAGGGTAACGCAGGCGACGACGCCATTTTGCTGGCCATTCTCTCCGAGATGCGCGCGCTCAATCCCGACCTCTCCTTCCACGTGCTCTCGCGTAACCCCAAGGAGACGCGGATGAACTACCGTGTGAACGCCATGTATATCTTCAACCTGCCCAAAGTACTCCATCACATGCGCCGCACCACGCTGTATATCAACGGCGGCGGTTCCCTGATGCAGGATGTCACAAGTTGGCGTTCGCTCTGGTTTTACCTCTGGACCTTGCGCTCGGCCAAACGGCACGGCGCACAGGTGCTCATGTACGGCTGCGGCATCGGTCCCATTCAGTCCGAGCGCAACCGCAGCCTGACCAGCGGCACCATTGATCGCTACGTCGACGCCATCACCCTGCGCGATCCGCACTCCTTGCAAGAGCTGCGCGATATGGGCGTACACAATCCGGAGATTATCCTTGCTTCCGATCCCACCGTCACCTTGCCTGCGGTCTCGCCGGAATTGCTCGACGGCCTGTTTCGCAATCACAACCTGGATCCCGCGGGTCAGTATATCGCCTTCATCGTTCGCCCCTGGCATGGCTTTGAGGAAAAAGTCGGCGACTTCGCCGCTGCCGCCACCTATGCCTACGAAAAACATGGCTTAACCCCCATTTTCTTTCCCATTGAGCCGCGGCTGGATGTGGTCGCCGCGCGCAAAATCACCAGTCTGCTTTCCTGCCCGCATTATCTGTTCCCCGATCGCTGTACAGCGGCGGAAACCATCGGCTTTCTCTCGCGGATGCGAACCGTTGTCTCCATGCGTTTGCATGGTCTCATCTTTGCCGCCGGGCAGGGCGTGCCGCTGGTCGGTGTGGTGTACGACCCCAAGGTCAGCTCCTTTCTCTCCTACATCGGCCAGGATCTGTTCCTCGACCTGGATGCCCTGCATGCGCCGCGTCTGCAAGAGTTCATTGACCTTGCCGTCTCGCGCGGGCAGGATCGCGCCTTTCTCACCGAGAGCATCCAGCGTCTTTTGGATGTGGAGTCCAAAAACTCACAAACGGCTGCCAAGCTCATGGGCCTGGCGGCAGACAGCGAACGTCAAGATCCCGCACAATAAAAAACGGTGGCATTGGGTTATCCCGATGCCACCGCTTCTTTTATTCTTTCATGTACATTAAGATACGGCCACCGGTTCTTCCTCGGCGCTGCCGGGCTGCTCCGCTGCCACATCCTCCGTTTCCGGTTGCGCCGGTTCCGGCTGCTCCGTTTCCAGGGGCTCTGTTTCCACTCTCTCCGCTTTGCCAAGCAGCTCGCGCACCAGGACTTCATAACTGTCAAATTCCTTGCTCATGCGGTCAAACATGCGGCAGATCTGCTCAATCTCCGCCGTTGAGCGCATCATGGCTTCGCCGAGTCCACGCCGCAGCTGCTCGTACTTTTCCTGCACTTCACGCAGCCAGGCGGCGGTCTCCTGCCGCATGTGCGACGCTTCCTTCTTGGCCTCGTCGGTCGTCAGCTGGGCACGCTCATGCGCGTCGAGTTCTATGCTCGCCGCGCGTTCTTTGATCCGCTCGTAGGCCAAGGCCTTTGGTTCTATGTCTGACAGATCTGTACGAAATCGGGCCAACTCGGCCTCCCGCTGGCGCAGGATTTCAAGCTTTTCCTCCCGATCACTGCGCACTTGCTCCAGTTCTCCGCTCAAAGCGGCGCTGCGCCGGGTTTCCTCCTCCAGCTTTTGCTCCAGTGACTGCACATGCACCCTCGCTTCCTCTGCCTCGCGTTTCCACTTTTCCAGCTGCTCACGCAGCTCCGAGACGGTCTTGTCGTGCTCCTTCTCGTTATGCGTCAGGTATGTCAAAACATCCTGACGGTGAAAGCCGCCAAAGGCCGCCGAGCGAAATCTTGTATCTGCTTCATTCATGGTTTATCCCTCCGACCCTTTTGTCCATGGTGGTTTTATGGTATTTTACCACACCGTTCTCCATAAAACAATCATTTCCATGCTATTCCTTTACAAAAATATCCATGACCTTCCAGCTGCGTCGTTTTTATCACCGCAAGCGCCTCCCGTTCCATTGACGCAGGGACGCACCGATGATATAATGACTGCTACGATTGTGATTTTGTATGCCAGTTTCTAGTGTAAGAAGGAGAAGCATAAACCATGTGGGTGTCCGATCAATGGAAAGACTACGCCCTGCTCGATTGCGGCGGCGGTGAAAAATTGGAGCGCTGGGGGGATTGTATCCTCATCCGTCCGGATCCGCAGGCCATTTGGCGCACCACATACAGCCATCCCGCCTGGAAAAAGCACCATGCCCGCTATGCACGGGCCTCCTCCGGCGGCGGCGAATGGGTCAAAAAAAACCTGCCGCCCGCCTGGCAGCTCCATTATGGCGCGCTGACGTTCAACATCAAACCCATGAATTTTAAGCACACCGGCCTCTTTCCCGAGCAGGCAGCCAATTGGGACTTTGCCGGTGAGCAGATCAAACAGGCCGGGCGGCCCATCTCCGTACTGAACCTCTTTGCCTACACAGGCGCTGCCTCCATCGCCTGTGCCGCGGCCGGGGCTTCGGTGTGCCATGTGGACGCCGCGAAGGGCATGGTCGCCTGGGCCAAGGAAAACGCCAAAAGCTCCGGCCTTTCCGATGCGCCCATCCGCTGGATTGTGGATGACTGCGCCAAGTTCGTGGAGCGGGAGATCCGCCGCGGGCACCACTATGACGCGGTCATCATGGACCCGCCCTCCTACGGACGCGGTCCCTCGGGCGAAATCTGGAAGCTGGAGGAGAACCTCTTTCCCTTCTTGGAATTGGTGGTACAAGTCCTGTCGGAGCGGCCGCTTTTCTTCCTCATCAACTCTTACACTACGGGCCTGGCCCCCTCGGTTTTGACCTACATGCTGGAATTGCTGCTCGGCGACAAATACGGCGGGTATACCGAAAGCCGCGAGCTGGGTCTGCCCGTCGAAGGCACCAAGCTGCGCCTACCCTGCGGCGCCTCGGGCCGCTGGATCGCCAACGCCACTTCATGAAGGACGGATAGATACCATGAGCGCCATCATTCAACTGCAACATCTCTCCTTTTCCTACCCGGACGAGACGGATCCCAATAAAAAAGTCCTCTCCGATATTAGTTTAGACATTGAAGAAGGCAGCTTTGTCGCCATTCTGGGCCACAACGGCTCGGGCAAATCCACCCTCGCCAAGCTGCTCAACGCCATTCATGTGCCCACGGAAGGCAAGGTCCTGGTTGACGGTATGGACAGCGCAGACCCGGACAAGCTGTTCTCTATCCGCAGCACTGTCGGTATGGTTTTTCAGAACCCGGACAACCAGATCGTCGCCAGTGTCGTCGAAGAAGACGTCGCCTTTGCCCCGGAAAACTTAGGGCTGCCGCCCGCGCAGATCCGCCAACGGGTGGACGAGGCGCTCAAAATGGTCGGCATGTATGACTTCCGTGAGCACGCGCCGCACCTGCTCTCCGGCGGACAGAAACAACGCGTCGCCGTGGCCGGCGTGATCGCCATGCGGCCCCGCTGCATTGTGCTCGATGAATCCACCGCCATGCTGGACCCCATCGGGCGGCGTGAAATCATGCAGACCATTCATCAATTGAATCAAGAACACGGTATGACCATCGTGCTCATCACGCATCATATGGACGAGGCCGCAGAAGCCGAACGATTGATCGTCATGTCCGACGGGCAGATCATTGCCGACGGCACGCCGCGCCATGTCTTTTCCCATGTGGAACAGTTGCGCCAATTCGGCCTCTCCTCCCCGGACACCGTGCAGCTTCTCTATGCGCTGCAACAGGAAGGCTTGCCGCTTTCGCTCGACGCGCTTACGGACGAAGAATGCGCGCAGGCACTGGTGCAGCTTTTGCAGACAGGGCCGACGCCACAACCATCCAAGGACAGAAATTCCAAGCAATGAGGTTTTAGCATCGTGGAAGCAATCATCAAGGTTGAACACCTGAGTCATATATACAGCAAGAATACACCTTTCGAGAGAAAGGCCCTCGACGCCGTGGATTTGGATATCTACCCCGGCGAATTTCTTGGCGTCATCGGACAGACAGGCTCCGGCAAATCCACCCTGATTCAGCACCTCAACGGCCTGCTCAAACCGACTGAGGGCCGAATTCTTTTTGAAGGTGAGGACATTTGGTCCTCCCCTTCTCTGACGCGTCGCATCCGTTTTCAGGTCGGTTTGGTCTTTCAGTTTCCGGAGTATCAGCTCTTTGAAGAAACCGTTTACAAGGATATTTCCTTTGGCCCCCGTAATATGGGACTGGACGACGCGGAGGTGGATCGCCGCGTGCGCCGCGCGGCTGAATTTGTCGGCCTGGCCGACAGCCAGCTGCACCGCTCTCCGTTTGAACTCTCCGGCGGTCAGAAGCGGCGCGTTGCTATGGCGGGCGTGATCGCTATGGAGCCGAAGGTGCTGATACTAGATGAACCCACCGCGGGTCTCGACCCTGCGGGCGTGGAGAGCATTTTAGAAAACATACAAAACTACCATAAGAGCAACAAGGCAACGGTCATCATCGTCTCCCACTCCATGGAGGAAATTGCCCGCACGGCTGACCGTTTGCTCGTATGCAACGAGGGAAAAATCCCGCTCGCCGGTACGCCGCCGCAGGTCTTTGCCCACAGCGCACAGCTCGAAGCCATGGGCTTGGGCGTGCCCCAGATGGCACGTGTCTTTTCTCGCATGCGCGCGATGGGCGCGCCGGTTGCCCCTTCGGTCTACACCATCTCCCAGGCCAAGGAGGCCTTTCTCGCTGCCTATCGCGGCACAAAAGGAGGGGCTTAAATGGCGCTGCGCGACATTACACTGGGCCAATACTTTCCGGGTACCTCTCTGATCCATCGGCTGGATCCACGCGCCAAACTGATGGCCACACTTTGTTACATCGTCGCCCTCTTTACAGCGCTTGGCGCCATTTCTTACGGCATCATGCTTGTCCTGCTCATCGGCGGCATTCTCATCTCCCGCATTCGCTTCTCGGTCTTTCGCAAGGGTTTGAAACCAATTATACTAATTGTATTATTCACCGCGTTGATGAACCTGTTTTTCACCAAAGGCGGGCAGACGCTCGTTTCCTTTGGTTTTTTGCAGATCACCCAGCAGGGCGTCTCACAGGCCGTTTATATGATGTTTCGCATTGTGATGCTGCTCCTTTCCACCCTGCTGCTCACCTATACCACTTCGCCGCTTATGCTGACAGACGGGCTGGACCACCTGCTCTCCCCCCTCAAAAAGATCAAGGTGCCGGTACATGACTTCACCATGATCATGAGCATTGCCTTGCGTTTCATCCCCACGCTCATCCAAGAGACGGACAAGATCATGTCGGCGCAAAAGGCCCGCGGCGCGGACTTTGAAAGCGGCAACCTCATCCGCCGCGCCAAGGCGCTCATCCCCATTCTCATCCCGCTCTTTATCTCGGCCTTTCGCCGGGCGGAGGAGTTATCTGTTGCCATGGATTGCCGTTGTTATCACGACGGCCAAAACCGTACGCGTCTGCGTCAGCTGCGCTTTCGCGCGTTAGATGTGCTGCTGCTCTGCTTGTCGCTGCTGCTCTGCGCCGGCATGGTGCTTTTGCGCGTGTACGGAATTTAAGCGTTCTGTGAGGCAAACGATATGCGTAATATCGCCCTAAAACTGATGTATGACGGCACTGCCTACCACGGCTGGCAGGTGCAAAAACGGGATGCTTCCGTCGCGGCCACCCTGCAACGCGCGCTTGCCCAGATCGTCGGGCACCCGGTCAAGCTCACCGGTGCAGGCCGCACCGACGCCGGGGTTCACGCCGAGCTCTACATTGCCAACTTCCGCACCAGCTCCGCCATCCCCTGTGATCGGCTGCCGCTGGCCGTCAATACCCGCTTGCCGGACGATATTGTCGTCACCAAGGCCACCGAGGTCGCTGAGGACTTTAACGCCATCGGTTCCTGTCTGCAAAAAGAGTACACCTATCGCATCTATAACTCCCGCATCCGTGACGCTTTCCTGCGAAATCGCGTCTGGTTTTACCCCAAACACCTGGACGAGACGCTGATGCAACGGGCTGCCTCCTATTTTGTCGGTACCCACGACTTTGCCGCGGTGCGCTCTCTTGGCACGGAAACCCGCACCACCGTACGCACCATCCACTACTTCGATATTGCACGCAAAGACAAGCTCATTGAGTGCCGCGTCTGCGCGGACGGCTTCCTATACAATATGGTGCGCGCACTGGTCGGCTCCTGCGTCTATGCCGCGGAGGGCAAATTCTCTCCCGAGGATATCCCCGCGATTCTCGCCGGCGGTAACCGCACCGACGCCGGCCCCACCGCCCCACCGCAGGGGCTTTACATGACCAAACTCTGGTATCGGGAAACCGACATTCTCTAAGACCCTCACCGTTTCACAAAGGAGATGTTACATGTCTATTTTCAGAAAACTATCCAAACGTCTGTCGCTGCGCTCACGCCTTATCATCCTGCTTGCCGTCGTGCTGCTTGTGATCGCGCTGGTTGTCAGCCTGACGGTGCGCGATCGGTCGGGCCTGACGCTCTTTGCCCGCTGGTTTACTTTTGATAATACAGACAGCTCGGCAACCTTCTCCCATGGCCTGCGCAGTGAGGATCTGTTCACCAATCTTGACTACAATCTGCTGGCTTTTTCAGACAAAACCCTGCAGCTGTTTAAACCCACGGGAGCTTCCATCTTGAAAGAGCAGCTCTCCTTTACCAATCCCGCCTTTTCCTCCAATGGCAAGCAGGCGGTTATCTACGATGCCGGCGGGCGATCATTTTATGTGGTGAACAAAAAGAAACTCAGCGAGCCGATCACCCTGCCAAATAACCAGTACATCCTCTCCGCGACCATTAACCAAAAGGGCTGGCTGGCTGTCACGTCCAAAGAAGACGGCTTCAAGGGCGTTGTCACCGTCTATAACAACGACCTTACCCCCATTGTCTCAATACGGCTTTCCAGCAGCCATTTGACCAACGCCATCCTCACGCCGGATTCCAAGAGCATCTATATTCTCACCCCGGGACAATCCGCCGGAATTTTTGAGAGCAAGCTGCTATACTACGAACTGAATCGCGCCTCGGAGGAGGATCCCGCGCAAATCTCTTTGGGCAACAAGGTCGTGCTGTCCATGCATGCCAGCGCCAACCGTTGCTGGGTGCTGACCGACAGTGAGTTGTTCATCCTGCAGTCCTCGGGCGAAATCGCTGACAAGTATCCCTATGGCAACAAGTATCTCAAACGCGCGGATTTGGGCGGCAATGACTTCGCCGCGCTGCTTCTGTCCAATTCCCCATCGGGTAATACCGGCACGCTGGTGACGGTCGATGCCGAAGGTCAGGAAATCAGCAGCTTGGAACTCAATGAGCAGGTGCTTGCCCTGTCGGCAGCCGGCCGTTATGTTGCGGTGCTCACGCCCAGCCGTATTCTACTCTACACCAAAGACCTGACCGAAGTGTCTGCCTCGGACAATCTCCAAGGGATTCAAAATCTGGTCCTATACCCGGACGGCAGCCTGTCTCTGATCACCGATGAGCTGGCACGGCTTTACCTTCCCTGATGAAATGAGGAGGACACGTTCATGATTACACCCATTCTGTTGGATCTCGGCATTTTGCTGATCCTCGTCGTGTTTGCCCTGCGTGGTAGAAAACACGGTTTTGTTCGGGCCTTATGCTCGTTTTTAGCCCTCTTCATCGCGTTTTTCGGCGCCATCTATGTGTCTCGTTTTCTCACACCGCCGCTGGCGGATCTGCTGGCGCCGCGCGTGCTGCCCTCCATTGTCAAGCGCATTGACAGCTCCTCCTTTGTACAGAATACCGAGCAGGAACTGACCGATCAAGGCGTCGGTGCCGTGATTGACCAACTGGGCCTGCCCGATAGCTGGGGTAAGATGATCAGCCAATGGAAAGATACCCGCGGCGGCGGTTTCGACCTGTTCAAGCCGCTTGAAACGCTGCTTGCCCAGTCGATTCTGGAGATCATCATTTCGGCTGTGCTGTTCATCCTATCATTTTTGATTCTGCTCATTGTCTGGCGCCTGATCAGCCGCAGCCTGGATCTGGTCTCGCGCTTGCCTGTGCTCAACTTTTGCAACCGTTTGCTCGGCCTTTTGCTTGGTTTATGTAAGGCCGTCCTGCTGCTCTTTTTGCTGCGCTGGCTGCTTGTGGACATCTGTGGCATACTCTCGCCCGAGCTGCTCAGCCAAACCTTTACCGTACGTCTTCTGAGCAGCCTGCCCGCAACGCTGCCCCACATCCGCTTCTTCCTGTTGGATGCGCCGCAAGGTCTTATTCCAAGGATTTCTTTCTAATTCTGCCCTTTATTCATAGGCAATTCATAAAACCGTGCTATAATCATGTCTTAACACCTGTTAAAGGAGTGATCCGTTTTTCATGCAACCATCACTTTGCAGCAAATGCCAAAAAAATGTGGCTATTGTTTTTATTACACGCCTGGATCAGGCCGGACAATCTCAAAATGAGGGATTGTGCCTGAAATGTGCAAAAGAATTGAATATTAAACCCGTCACCGATATGATTGATAAGATGGGCATGAGCGATGATGACTTGGAAGGTCTGACCCGCGAAATGATGTCCGCCTTTGAGGGCGTGGAAGGTTTGGAGTCCCTGCTCGCCGGTGAGGGCGACGAGGACGACGACGATGATACCGACGAAGGCCGCACGGCCACCTTCCCCTTCCTGAACAAGCTCATGGGGAATTTGGCAAACCCCGGCGCAGCCTCCAACGGCAGTACGCCGCCCAAGGATGAAATCGCGCCGCTCAGCGATCCACCGGCTGAGCAAAGCGCCCGCCCGGAACGCGAAGAAAAAGGCAAGCGTGCCGACCATAAGCAGAGCAAGCGCAAGTATCTGGAAAGCTACTGCATCTCTCTTTCCCGTAAGGCGCAGGAAGGCAGCTTGGATCGTATGATTGGTCGGGATGCTGAACTGATGCGCGTCATTCAAATCCTTAACCGCCGCCAAAAGAACAACCCCTGCCTGATCGGTGAGCCCGGCGTTGGTAAAACAGCCATTGCCGAAGGCTTAGCCTCCAAAATTCAGCAGGGCGACGTGCCCTATAAGCTGCGCGATAAAGAGGTCTACCTGCTCGATCTGACCTCGCTTGTGGCCGGCACGCAGTTCCGCGGGCAATTTGAAAGCCGCATGAAGGGCCTGATTGAAGAAATCCGCAAACTGGGCAATATCGTGCTGGTGATTGACGAGGTGCATAACCTGGTCGGCGCCGGGGATGCGGAAGGCTCCATGAATGCCGCCAACATCCTCAAGCCCGCCCTCTCGCGCGGCGAAATTCAGGTCATCGGCGCCACCACCTTGACGGAGTACCGCAAGTACATCGAAAAGGACTCGGCCCTGGAGCGCCGCTTCCAGCCCGTCATGGTCAACGAACCCTCCATCGAAGAATCCGTGGAGATCATCAAAGGCATCGCCTCGTATTATGAAGCCTTCCACCATGTGATCATCACGCCGGATATCGCCCGCTTGGCCGTTACCATGTCAGAGCGTTATATCACCGACCGTTTTCTGCCCGATAAAGCCATCGACCTCATCGACGAGGCCTGCTCCGATGTCAACCTGAACAACCAGGCCCTCGCCCGTCTGGCGGAATTGGAAAAGGAACTGGCGGATCTGGCGCTTGAGCGCGAGGTCATGCTCGCCGACGACAATGACGCCGCCTATGCCCGCCTGGCCACCCTGCGCAGCCGTGAATTGCAGCTGTTGGAGGAAAAAGCCGGTCTGGACCAAACGCCGCCCGCGCTCACCCTGGAAAACCTCTCCCGCGTCATCGAGTTGTGGACCAAAATTCCCGCCAGCCAGATTCAGGAGCAGGAATACGAACGCCTGGCCCATTTGGAAGAACGCTTGAAGCAGAACATCATTGGCCAGGATGAGGCCATCTCCGCCGTCTCCTCCGCCATTCGGCGCAACCGCGTCGGCGTGACGTCCAAGCGCAAGCCCGTCTCCTTTATCTTTGTCGGCTCCACCGGCGTTGGTAAGACAGAGCTGGTCAAGCGCCTGGCACAGGATCTGTTTAACTCACCGGAATCCCTCATTCGGCTCGATATGTCGGAGTTTATGGAAAAGCATTCCGTCTCCCGTATCATCGGCTCACCGCCGGGTTATGTCGGTTATGATGAGGCGGGTCAGCTTACCGAAAAAATCCGCCGCAAGCCCTACTCCGTCATCCTTTTTGATGAGATTGAAAAGGCACACCCTGATGTGCTCAATGTGCTCTTACAGATTCTCGATGACGGCCGCATCACCGACGCCCAGGGCCGCGTGGTCAACTTTGAAAACACCGTGATCGTCATGACCTCCAACGCAGGCAGCGATCGCAAGGGCGGCGCGCTTGGCTTCGGCCGCACCTCCAATGAGTTGGGCCGTGAGCGTGCCACCAAGGCCTTACAGGAGTTCTTGCGCCCTGAATTCCTCAATCGTGTGGACGAGGTCATCTATTTTAACCAGCTCACAGAGGAGCATTTCCGCGCCATCGCCCACATCATGCTGAGCGAACTGCATGACACGCTGGCCGATAAAAATCTCAACTTCTCTTGGGATGAAGCCATCTTTGACCTGCTGGTCAAGGAATCCTTTTCCGCAGTCTACGGCGCGCGCAACCTGCGCCGCGCCATCCAGAAGCATTTGGAGGATCCCATTGCCACCCAGATCATTGAGAGTTATTTGAATCCCATTACGGTCATCAAAGCCGTCGTGGAGCAGGATAAAATTGTCCTGCATGCACTCTAAGAAATCATAGAAAGCGGCGGTCTCCACGTGAAGTAGAGACCGCCGCTTTTTTCATCCATGTAGAAAACTCTCAACGCTTTTGCGCTAAGTAAAACAGCGCCAAAGTGCCGGGGCCGCTGTGCGCGCCGATGACCGGCCCGACGTAACTGATGACAATTTCTTTGACGGCAAAGCGAGCGCGGATCTGTGCTGCCAGCTGCTCGGCTTCCTCCAAACAGTCACCGTGACTGATGAAGATACTCTGCTCTGCCGGCGCAACGTCGCTCTCGGCCAACTGGTCGATCAGCTTTTGTATGGCCTGCTTTCTGCCGCGCACTTTGGATTTTGGGACCAGGTGTCCCTCGTCGTCCACGTGCAAAATGGGCTTGATGTTGAGCGTGCTGCCCAAAATGGCTGCCGCTGTGGAAATGCGCCCGCCTCGTTTGAGGTGGTTGAGGTCATCCACGGTAAAGTCATGCACCAGGCGCAGTCTATTTTGTTCCACAAAATCGCGCACCTGCTCGATGCTGCGGCCGCGCGCCTTCTCCTGCGCGGCAAGGTAGACCAACAGCCCCTGCCCCATTGACGCAGCTAAGGTATCCACGGTGAGCACCTGTTGACCCGGATACTTCTCGCGCAGCTCCTCCGCCGCAATGACGGCGGTTTGATAGGTGGCACTCAGGCCGGAGGAGAAGCCAAGATACAAAATATCCTTACCCTCGTGCAGGATCCATTCCATTTCACGCGAGAATTCTTCCACATTGACGGCAGATGTCGACGCACTCTTACCGGCGCGCAGCTGAGAATAAAAGGCCTGGCTGCTGATCTCCCGCTCATCCAGATAGTTCCGATACAGTTTGCCGTCGAGCATCACCGTCAGCGGCAAAATGCTCAGGCCCAGTTCTTTTGCCAGCCTATCGGGCAGGTCGCAACAGGAATCGGTCATAATAACATAGTCATTCATATCCATTTCTCCTCACAACTCACACGCTAAAATACAGATAAATCATAAAGAAATGGAACACGCTACCGGCAAGCACAAACAGGTGCCAGACAAAGTGCATATAAACCCATTCCTTTTTCTTATAAAAAAAGATACCCAAGGAGTAGAACAAACCACCCAAAAACAAAAGCAGCAAACCGTTCCACGCGGCCGCCTGAAACATGTGGCGCAAGGTGAACACAACCAGCCAGCCCATGATGATATAGAGCGAAAACGACAGCTTTTTGAAGCGGTGCATATCCACGGCCGTCATCGTGATCCCAAAGACGGCGCAGGCGGCGATCACACCAAAGACCACCCAACCGAAGGCGCCTCCGATGCCAACGAGCGCGATGGGGATATAGGTCCCCAAAATGAGCAGAAAGATCGAGCAGTGATCCAAAACTTGAAACACACGCTTGCCGCGCGGCGGCGTAAGCGCATGGTAAATACACGAAACGGTATACAGCAGTATCATACTAAACCCATACAGGGCTGCACTGACCACGGCAATCGCCGTGCCCTGCCTGACGGTATGCACCAACAGCACCACCGTAGCCGCGATGGACAGCAGTGAACCGACGCCATGCGAAATGGCATTGGCAATCTCCTCTCCAATATTTTGGCGGCGCACAGCGCCCCCATCTGCGCAAGTCGCTTGTCCCATAAATCGTCCTCCTTCTTGTTGGATCGCAAGGATCACGCCGGACTTCCATAATGAACCATACTTTGACATCTAGTTTTCAATATCACTTTATCACACTTGCTATATCATGTCAATCGTTCCCGCTTGCTGTTACGGAAAAAAGTGGCATGCCGGCGGCATCTTCGGTTGACGCCGTTGCCCGGGCATTGTACAATATAGACCATGTTATGAAAGTGATCGTAAAGGGGGATTTATACCTATGAAAATCGTCGTGACAGACGGCTACCCGGCCAATCCGGGCGACCTGAGCTGGGCGCCCTTTGAGGCAATGGGTGAACTGATCGTGCATGAACGCACCGCACCGGATGAAGTCATTGCCCGCTTACAGGATGCCCAAATCGTCATCACCAACAAGGTTCCCATCACGCGCGCTGTGCTCGAAGCCTGCCCGTCCATTCGCTTTATCTGTGAATCCGCCACGGGTTACAACAACATCGACATAGCGGCGGCGCGTGAGCGCGGTATTCCGGTCTCCAATGTACCGGCGTATAGCAGCGCCTCTGTTGCGCAGCTGGTGTTTGCGCTGCTCTTGGAAATGGCGCAGCGCGTCGCGGCGCACAGCGAAGCGGTGCATGCAGGCCGCTGGACCAGCTGCCCGGACTTCTGCTTCCGCGACTTTCCGCTCTTTGAATTGGCCGGAAAAACCCTCGGCATCATCGGGTATGGCGACATCGGCAAGCAGGTGGCCGCCATTGCCGTCAGCTTCGGCATGGACGTGTTGGCTTGCAGCCGCACCTATCGCCCGGAACTTGCCGCCCCGCACATTCATATCGTCACGCAGGACGAGGTGCTAAAGGGCGCGGATGTGATCACCCTGCATTGCCCGCAAAACCCGGAGAGCCAGGGCCTGATTTGTCGGGAGAGCATCGCCAAAATGAAACCGGGGGTTATGGTCATCAATACGGCGCGCGGCGGCTGCGTGGTCGAGCAAGATGTGCGCGACGCGCTCGAGAGCGGCCATCTGGGGTTTTACGCCGCCGATGTGCTGAGCAGCGAGCCGCCCAAACAGGACAATCCCTTACTCGGCGCAAAAAACACCTTGATCACCCCGCACATCGCCTGGATGACCACCGAGGCGCGCACGCGTCTGCTGCGCACAATGGAAGAAAACCTGCGCGCTTTCCTGGCCGGATCCCCCATCCATGTCGTGAACCCCTAAGGCCCCGCCTGCCCGCGACAAAATTGACGCGGCTTCTTGACTTCACTGCCTATTTGTGCTATATTTTCTTTGCTAACATAGTGTGTCACGCTATGTCTGATCAAGTTTATATGCAAAAGCGTTGACCGGGAAACAGTAACATAGTCCCCTTTCCTTCAGAGAGCTGTCGTTTGGTGCAAGACAGTAGGAAAGCCCTTGTGAATTCCTCCCGCGAGCTGTGCGCTGAACCGGTCGGCCCTTTGTGGCCCGACTCAGTAGGATGCATCGGGTGTGCCCGTCATAGCACTGGGGTATCGTGTGTTTTGAACGCGCGCCGTACCCGACAAGGCCCTGATCGCGAGGTGAGGGTAAACTGAGGTGGTACCACGGATTTTTGATCCGTCCTCTGTCGTCGATACAGGGGGCGGATTTTTTCTGTTCCTGTATGGCGGGTAAATCAAACCCATTTGAAAGGACGAATTGCGTCATGGCCATGTATCAACCCAACATCGAAGCAATGCCCCGCGACGCGCTGAAAACCCTGCAAAGCGAACGCCTTTGCTGGCAGGTGCGGCGTATGTATGAGCGCGTCCCCCTCTTTCGCAGCCGGATGGACGAACTGGGCCTCATTCCGGACGATATCCGCAGCGTGGAGGATTTAGCGCGCCTACCCTTCTCCTACAAGCAAGACTTGCGCGATCACTACCCTTACGGTCTCTTTGCCGAGCCGATGCAAAACATCAAACGCGTCCACGCGTCCTCCGGCACGACGGGAAAGCAAATTGTGGTCGGGTACACACAGGGCGACCTGGATCGCTGGGCGCAGTGCGTCTCCCGCAGCCTTTGCGCCGCCGGGGCCACCAATGAATCCATCGTACAAAACGCCTTTGGTTACGGCTTCTTCACCGGCGGCTTCGGCGTACACAGCGGCGCGGAAAACCTCTCGGCTACCATCGTACCCATCTCGGCGGGCAACACCCAACGTCAGCTGCAGACGATGGTCGACTTCGGCGCGACACATCTGACCTGCACCCCCTCCTACGCCATGTTCCTGGCCGAAACCATCGAGGAGCAGGGTCTGGCCGACAAGTTAAAGCTCAAGTCCGGCATCTTCGGTGCGGAACCCTGGAGCGAAGATATGCGCCGCCTGATCGAAGAAAAAATGCACATCAAGGCCTATGACATTTACGGCCTGTCTGAAATCATGGGGCCGGGCGTCTCCTATGAGTGCGAGCACCAGTGCGGCATGCACATCTGCGAGGACCACTTCATTGCCGAGATCATCGACCCGGACACCATGGAGGTCCTTCCCTACGGCGCAACGGGCGAGCTGGTGTTCACCACCATCACCAAGGAGGGTTTCCCCGTCATCCGCTACCGCACCCGCGATATCTGCACCTTAAACGCCGAACCCTGCGCCTGCGGCCGCACCCACATCCGCATGGGCAAGCCCAACGGCCGCAGCGACGATATGATGATCATTCGCGGCGTGAACGTCTTCCCCTCACAGATTGAAGAAGTATTGCTGCGCGTGACCAATGGCGAGATCACGCCCAACTATCAGATCATCGTCGACCGCGTCAACAACACCGACACGCTGGACGTCAACGTGGAGATGAGCGAGCAGATGTTCTCGGACGACATTCGTTCGGTCGAGCGCGTGGAGAAAACCATCTCAGACCAGCTGCGCTCCCTACTCGGCATCGGCGCAAAAGTCCATCTGGTCAGCCCCAAGAGCATCGAGCGCAGCGAAGGCAAGGCCAAGCGCGCCATCGACAAGCGGAAGCTGTAAGAAAAAGGAGGAATGGCTATGCTGATCCGTCAAATCTCTGTCTTTATTGAGAACCAACCCGGCCTGCTCACGGAGGTATCCGACATTCTGGCCAAAAGCAATGTGGACATCACCGCGCTCTCCCTGGCCGACACCACTGAGTTCGGCATCCTGCGCCTGATCGTCAACCAGCCGGACCTGGCGATGCGCGCCCTGCGCGACGGCGGCTTCATTGTCCGCGATACGGAAGTGCTGGCCGTCGCGATGGACGATTCGCCCGGCGGTCTGGCCTCCATTTTGCACACCGTCAAGGAGGCCGGCGTTTCCATCGAATATATGTATGCCTTTGTCGGCAAGCGGGACGGCAAGGCCGTCGTGGTGATGCGTGTCAATGCGCTGGAAAAGGCTGCGGCCGCGCTGAAGAACGACAGCAAAACCCTGGTGGATGCCCGCGATATCTACAATCTGTAAGTGCCCAAACATAAAAAGCTGTGTCACAGAATGTTGTGACACAGCTTTTTTTCATTGGCATTAACCCAAGGCGACGTCCAATACCATCATCAGCGCAAACCCGAGCGCGGCGCCGATGGTACCAATGTTTGAATGCGGCGCGGCCTGGGCCTGCGGGATGAGTTCCTCCACGACCACATAGATCATCGCGCCGGCGGCAAAAGACAGCACGAACGGCAGCGCGGGCACCAGGAAGCCCGCCAGCAAAATCGTGAGTATCGCGCCGATCGGCTCCACGATACCCGAGAGCGCGCCTATGCAGAAGGCCTTGCCACGGCGTTTGCCTTCGCCCAGGAGCGGCATGGAGATCACCGCGCCTTCGGGAATGTTCTGAATGGCAATGCCGACAGCCAGCGCAACGGCTGCCGTCATACCGCCGGGGTTTTCACCCGCCAGGGCTGTGGCAAAGACCACGCCAACGGCCATGCCCTCGGGCAAGTTATGCAGGGTGATGGCAAAGATCAACATGGTACTGCGCGAGAGGCTGCTTTTCGGCCCCTCCGGCTCGTGATGGTCCAAATGCAGGTGGGGCGTGACCATATCCAGCAGCAGCAAAAAGCCTACACCGAGCAAAAAACCGGCCAGCGCGGGCAGCCAGGCCGGGCCGCTGCGCTGCCCCGCCATCTCTATGGCCGGAATCAGCAGCGACCAGACCGAGGCCGCGATCATCACACCGGCCGCAAACCCAAGCAGCAGCTTTTGCAGCTTGGGCTGCATTTCATTTTTGAGAAAAAACACCGTCGCGGCGCCCAGCACCGTACCCGAAAACGGGACGAGCAGGACAACGGCCAGAAGCGTCATGTCGTTCATATCGTCTCCTTTCCTTTTCTCAATAGCATACCACATTTTATTTGTTTGTCAATGCTAACTATTCTCATCTTTCTCTTGCGGAACCGAAACCAGATCATAGATATCATGAAAAATTTGCACGCGGACTTTTCCTTCGTGGACAGAGATGGTCACATCACGAAAGGTTTGAAAGACCATGGCAAAGGTGTCATGTGTATGGCTGTAGACATGATCCATAAAGAAGATCTGATCAAAGCGCATATCAATCTGGCCGTTCCAGTCTTGGTCCACGGAAATGCAAATCCAGCCGCCCTGGTCCTCCGTCAGCTCTCTGAGCCTTTCCGCAGCGCGCAAAAACTCTTTGAGCGTATCCGGGTTGGCGACCTTTCGAACGCTGCGCCGCAGCAGTTGATAGCTGGCCTTGGTCTTTTGCCATATCATTTCTTCTCTTGCCCGATCAATCGCGGCTTCCTCCGGCGTTTTTTCAGCAAGTTCGGCATTGATTTGTTTTATCATTTCTTCGTTACTTGCTGCATAATCATAGGTTTTACAAATCATACTATACCCCTATCCCAGTTATTCAGAAAAACAGTTAATATAATTATTATATATCTTAAAAAACAAATATTCAAGTTAATAATGCAGTGCTCTCATTTGTTATATAATAAATGTACAGGAGGTGAGATCAGATGGATGTAGGTTTTATTGGCAAACGAATTACAGCACTCCGACTACTAAAGAATGTATCTGAAGTTCATATGAGTAATGCGTTAGACAAAAGCGACGGATATATTCAAAGTTTTTCGTCTGGACGAGCATTACCTTCCATGACAGAATTTCTAAACATTTGCAACTATCTTGGTGTCACGCCCATGCAATTCTTTGACGTAGATTCAGAAAACCCCGCCCTTCTGAATAAAGCGGCTGCTTTGATGAAAAACATGGGTGAAGATGATTTTGAAGCGCTCATAGATTTGCTCTCCAAACATATCAAAAAAGACGAGTCCTAGCAGGTACGGTTTAGACACACCGTGCCTGCTGTTTTGTTTTTTCAGCCTCCTTGACTTTGTCCAGAAATATCCACTGCAATCTTGGATAATTTATCTGCTTTTTCAAATAATAAGCGTACACTTCAAAGTCAAAAGGAGGCACTTCATGAAGGCAACTGGTATCGTGCGCCGCATCGATGATCTCGGCCGCGTGGTGATTCCCAAGGAGATTCGCCGTACTATGCGAATCCGCGAGGGTGACCCGCTCGAAATCTATACCGATAAAGACGGCGGCGTGATCTTTAAAAAATACTCCCTGATGGGTGGACTGGGCGAGTTCGCTTCTCAGCTCTGCGAAACCCTGCACAAAACCACAGGACGCATCGTCCTGATTACCGACCGCGACAGCTGCATCGCTGTTGCCGGCAATGCGCGTAAAATCCTAACCGATAAGCGCATTTCCTCTCACATGGAAAAAATCATGGAGGGTCGGCAGCTCTATCAGTACCAAAAGGGCGCAGCCGCCATCCCCGTCTGTGAAGATGCGGAGGAATTTTGCGTGGAAACCGCCGTGCCCATTCTCTCTGAAGGTGATATCTTAGGCTGCGTGGTCTTTTGTGCCCAGCACGACGCGCTCGCTCCCGATGAGATCGAGGTGAAGCTGGCTCAGACCATCGCCGGTTTTCTCGGCAAACATATGGAGTCCTAAGACTATCCCGGTTTTACAAGGCAACAAACGCCCCGTCGCTCGGCAAATTTCGGCCGAACAACGGGGCGTTTTTGTTGTTTATCTCATGACAACGGGTAGAGATAGTCTGCAAAACCGCTGCTCATCAGCTGCTGCCGATCGTCCATCAAAAAGAGCGCCTCCACGCCGGGCATGGATTCAATCAGCGCCAGGCCACGCTCCGGCCCCAAAAGCAGGCAAGCCGTGGACAACGCATCGCCCAGCACGGATTCCTGCGAGATAATCGTCACCGATGAAACCCCCAGATCCGCCGGAAAACCCGTAAAGGGATCCAGGATGTGATGATATCGCTTGCCTTCATAGTCAAAATACCGCTCGTTTGTACCGGCGGTGACTACGCTCATATCCTTCACCTGCACGGCAAGCAGCACCTCACCCTGCGCCTCCCAGGGCGACTGCACCCCGACGATAAAGGGACTCTCATCCGTGTGTGCTCCCAGAAACAGCAGGTTGCGGCCGAGGTTGATCTGCGCGCGGGTCACACCGGCTTCCTGTAAAAACAACTTGATGCGATCCGCGATATACCCCTTCGCAATCGCGCCCAGATTTGCTTTCATGCCAGGCTCGGTCAGAAAGGCGCGCCCCTGCTCCACCAGCAGCTTTTGAGAAGAAATCTTTGACATGGCTTCCTGCCGCTCCTCTTGCGTCGGGTAGTGGCCGCCATCCGCACTGCCGATGGCCCAGAGTGCGATGAGCGGCCCGCTTGTCACATCAAAGTGCCCCTCCGACAGCGACCAGATCTCCTGCGCCCGACGCAGCACCTGCTCCGTCTCCGGCGAAATCTCCACCCAGTCCAACCCGGCGGCGGCGGCCAAACGCTGTAGATCGCTGCCTTCCTTTTCCACGCTGAGCAGCTTCTCCAGCCGGGCGATTTCCTTCATCGCCGCGTGCAGGATGGCTTCGTCGGCATCCTCGCCGTAAAGCGTGAGGGTGATGGGCGTATCCAGCAGGAAATTATCCAGGCTGACCGACGCCTCCTTTTTCCCCTGGCAAGCGGCAAGCAGCATCAAACACAAGGCCGACACCAAGACCATACATAGCTGTCGTTTCAAATTAGGCCACCCCTTTTTCCCATCCTGATCGCACTGCCACACACCGCGCAATGAAACCTCATTATACTATATCCGAGGCGGACATGCAAGAATACGACCCGTTGCGCATATACATTTCCCCTGGAGGTGTGCATCATGCGACAAGGGTTTTTGTCCGTTTTTTTTAAGTTCTTCTTTCTGCTCGGCTTCGCTGCGCTCTTGCTTCTCTATCCACAGGAGAGCGGCGAGGCGGCGCGCAACGGTCTGCGTATCTGCTTTGAGCTGATCATCCCTTCGCTGTTTCCTTTCTTTGTGCTCTCGTCGCTTTTGGTCTCGTTGGGCTTTGCGTCGATTCTCGGCCGCTGCCTTGCGGGGCTGATGTGGCCTGTGTTCCGGTTGAGCGGGCCTTGTGCCGCCGCGCTGGCGTTGGGCGCGGTCGGTGGCTACCCGGTCGGCGCACGCATGACCGCTCAGCTCTATGAGCAAGGCCAGTGCAGCCGTGCCGATGCGCTGCGGCTTTCTATGTTCTGCAACAACTGTGGACCGGCGTTCTTATTCTCCGTTGCGGGTTTTGGCGTCTTTGGTAACGCCTCTGTTGGGCTCCTGCTGCTGGGCACCCATCTGACCGCCGCCATTTCCGTGGGTCTTGTGTCCCGCTTTCTGCCCTTACCCGCCGAACGCTTGGACGTCAAACACAACGATACGCAGGCACCGCCTTTTTCCGCAGTCTTTCCGGATTGCGTGCGGGATTCCTTTATCTCAACGTTTCATGTGAGCGCGTTTGTGGTTCTGTTTGCCGTGCTGTTGCGCTTGGGTGCGTGCTCGGGGCTTCTCACCTTCCTCGCCAATACGCTCTCACATCTGTTGCCTGCGGTTTTCTCACCCGCGCTTTGTCAAAGCCTCATCGCCGGCATTTTGGAACTCTCCAACGGGGTCTATTCCCTGACGCCGCTGCGCGATTCGCCGCTCGCGCTGCCCATCGCCGCCTTTATTTTGGCCTGGGGCGGCTTGTCCGTTCACTGTCAATCGCTGCCCTTTTGGAAACGCTGCCTGGGCAGCTTGCGCCCTTACTTCTGGGGCAAATGCTTGCAGGCAGGCTTCGCCGCGATCCTGACCGCGCTGTGCGCGCCCCTTGTGCGCACAGCTGCTGCGCCGGTCCTGCTTCCGCTTGAAACGGCCCTCGCGCCCAGCTCCGGCCAGCTGCTGATGCAGCAGGAACTGTGCGCACTGTTTTTGCTCTCCGGTCTCTATTTTTTATTCACCGCCAAAAAAGGACTGGTCAAACGGCGCACGCTGCCGTATAATAAAAGGCACTAAACCTGACAAGCACCAGAAGTCCGATACAAGGAGGACAGGTTCATGCTTTTTGCCAAAACCATTGAAAAACGCTGTGACTACTGTCAGCGTGGCACCGTCTTGGGTGAAAACAAAATCATGTGCATCAAAAAAGGCATTATGACGCCCGGCAGCTCTTGCCGGAAATTTCGTTACGATCCCTTCAAGCGTATTCCGCCACGTCCTGCCTTGCCGGACTTTAGCCGTCTGAAAGACAGCGATTTCACCCTATAACATGAAAAAGAGAGAATCCTTTGCCGTAAACGGCCCGGGATTCTCTCTTTTTTTTCATATCAAGTTTTGAATCTCTTTGAGCAGATCCTGCGTGATGGCGTCCACTCTGCCAAAGTCCACCGCATGGTGAAACAAGGCTTCCATATCATCATGCAAGAGCTTCGCTTGTTCGAGCTCTCGGATGCCGTCCTCGGTCAATTCACCGGCAATGCGGTTGGCAAAGCGCAGCTTGCTGCGATTCGCCTTCCAAAGCTCCCGATCGGCCATGGTCTCCATGCGCACGCGGCGATAAGGCCGCTTACTCGGCGACCGCTGCCCTGTGCTGCTCAAAAACGCCAGCGACAGTTCCGGCACCATCAGGTGATCCAGCCGGGTCGGATCCTCCGGGGAGAGGAAGGCCGTGACATCATAACCCGCCGTCAAGATACCGTCGAGCAGCTCGCGCAGCATCTCATGCGCCAGGCCGCCGTTATCCTGCAGCTCATAAATGCGTTTGCACTGGCTCTCCACGCTCTCGTACAGGCAGAGCTGCCCCTGGCAGGTAACCGCACCCAAAAAGCGTTGGGTCACTTGGCCGCGCAGGCCCTTTTTCCGCTTCACCTCGCGGGATAAGATGCCCTTGGTGCGCTTGCTCACCTTGGCCAGCACTTCCGGCGTGGTGCACTCCTTTTCCCCGTTGCGTCGCACCTCCCGCGCTGCTCTTAGGCACTGGTAGGCTCTGATATAGCAGGCCTGGTACCGTTTTTTGGTCTCGATAAAGTCCGCGGCTTTTTCATGCAGCACCTTGCGGTCATAGCAGTCGCCCAGGTTGATGTAGTGCGACACTACGCCCGGATATACTGGTTCCATGACGTGGGGCAGGGCCCGCCAAACACAGAAATCATGTCTCCGATCCGGCAAAGAAAAAACTCCCTCGTCCGTCTGGACAAGGAAGTCTCTGTTTTCCCTTACATGGGCTGAGGTGTAAGCCCCTGCTCCTTCATCGCCGCTTTATTATGATACATGGCTTCATCCGCTCGTTTAAACACATTTGCTAACACCAGATCGGTTTCACTGTTATAAACGGCGATGCCGCGCGCGATGGAAACTTTGGTATCATCTCTTGCCAAGTCATTATGACTTTTGATTTCCGACTCCAGTTTTTCCAGGAGGAGCGCATAGTTTTCATAGTCGCTGCCCTCCAGGATCACGACGAATTCATCACCGCCGATGCGATACACCGGACTGTGTGTAAACGTCTTGCAGATGATGCGGCAGGCGCTGACGATCAGCATGTCGCCGAAATCATGCCCATAGGCGTCGTTGATTTGCTTCAAGCCATTGATATCAAACATGACAATGGCAAACTCCGGCTTGCCCAGGCGCATTTGCTCTTCCAAACGCGCTTCCGCCTCCAAGTAGGCCGTTTTATTCTTGACACTGGTCAGAGAATCCCGGTATGCCAAACCGTTGATATAATTGATGTACTGCTGTAAGTGCGCCACGGTTTTCTGAAAACTATCGGTCAGGGCGCCTACCTCATCTTTGCTCTCCTGCTTGAGCGTAATACTCAAATCACCTTCCGCAATCTTTTGCGCCGCCTCATTGAGTTCCTTGAGCGGTCGCACGATGCGCCGCGTGATCAGCACCGTCAGCACCACCGACGCCACAGCGCCGACCAGCAGGACAAGGGCAATCTGCCCAATCAGGGTGTTTTTTTCAGCGGCGATCTCCGCGGTGGGCGCCGTCACCACCAGGCGCATGCCATTGCTCAGGCTGCGGTATACCATGGTCTTTTCTTCTCCCTCCCATTGGTAGGCAAAAAGCGCCGTGCCGCGGCTGCCGTTGACCAGCTCGCCGGCCAAGGGTTTGAGGGAATCTGACACATTGGCAAGCGGCGTTCCCATTTCCAGGCTTCTGTGATAGATGATTTTCGCCGCCTCATCCGTCAAAAAAGCGTCTCCTGTTTGGTAAATTTGGGCTTTCTCCACCAAGGCGGAAAAGACTGCAAAGTCGATGTCCATGCCAACAACGCCAACGGCCTCATTATCCATATACAGCGGAACCACATACGATATCATCTTCACATTGATATTCTGATTCAAATACGGCTCTATCCATGTGGCTTTCCCGTTCTTAATCGGGGTATAGTACCAGCCCACGCGTTCGGTGTCCGTGGGGGCATAGCGCGAAAAATCAGTTGGCGTCTGCTGACGGAAGGTCCCGTCGAGCACTGTCTTGCTCCAAAACAAGCCGGAGGTCGGCGGTGTAAAGTCCGGATTAAAGCGGACGTAGACAGACATGGCCCCATCGGTATTGGCGGCCGCGTTGACCGCCACCTGCTCCACCCGAGCAACATATTCTTCAATATAGCCCGGGTCGGTTTTCAAACGCTTTAAACTCTCCAGCTGACCCACGCTGTAAACAGCCAAGGTTCTGACGGACTGCTCTATCCGCGAAAGCAGAGCATCCATCTCTTTCGCCTTGTCGGAACACATGAGATTCATGATTTTAGAAGAATCCCGATCGGCCGAGCGTTGCGCGCTCAATATGCCGACGCCGCCTATCACGCCGGAGGACAGTAAAACACAGGCCAGGATTAAAACAGTAAACTTTGTTTGAATTGATTTCACGGCATGGCCCTCTTTTTTGGGTAGAATCTTAAATCAATTTATTTTATCCGATCGTGCGCTTTGTTGCAATGCTTCTTTCGTAATTTTTGCCTCCAAACCGTATATTTCCCTAAAAGAATGCGTTTGCATGGCGTGTATTGAGCGCTTAGACCCAACTGTGTCCAACGAAGAATAAAAACCTGAGGCAGCCACAGCGGCCAACAACAGGAGTTGTCTTTTTTTCCTATTGCATCAAAAACGTGCCACTAAACTGGGTTTTAGTGGCACGGCTGATCTGCACGATCTATTTGGGGTCTTTGTTTTACTCTGCTAGTTTACGGCTCAGCAAACTTTTTGCCTCCTCTACCGTAATGCGCTTTCCGTAGGACACCACCTTGTTGTCAATGACCAGCGCGGGCGTCTGCATCACACCGTACTGCGCAATTTTTATGGCATCCCCAATATTCTGCACCTCGCCCCGGAGGCCCAGCTCCGACACCGCCTGTTTTACGTTCTCAAAGGTTTCCGTGCTTTTTTGGCAGCAAGCCCCCAACACAATAAAACGGGCGTCTTTATCCTCGCACATATCGTTCTGGGCGCCACAAGCGCAGCTTGCGTTTTCCTTCTGTCCGCCTGCGCAGCAGGAAGCTGTTTTCTCCTTCTTCTTCGCAAATCCAAATAAGGCCATACCGATTCCCTCCAAAAATGAATGATTTATAGCATAAATGCCTGCAACAAGTTAAAGCAATATCCCACCAGAATGATCCCAAACACACAAATTCCAATGAACAGAGCCAACAGCTTCGGCTTCACTGCCTGGCGCAGCAGTATCATGGAGGGCAGCGACAGCGTGGTGACCGCCATCATAAAGGCCAGAATGGCGCCCAACTGTGCCCCCTTATACAACAAGGCCTCTGCAATGGGGATGGTCCCGAAAATATCTGCGTACATGGGTACCCCAATGAATGCCGCCAAGACCACGGCAAAGGGGTTTTTCGAGCCAAGCACCGCGGCAATCCATCCCTCCGGTATCCAGTTGTGGATGACCGCGCCTATGGCTACGCCAACTAAAATATAGGGTAGCACCTTCCGAAACGTGCCCAGCATCTGCTCCTTGGCGTAGGACGCTCGCTCCCTGCGTGTTAGCGTCAACGCATCAAGCTCCACGCTGCCTGCGCTCAAAATAAAGGGTTCCACATACCGTTCCATGCGCAGCTTTTCTATGAGCGTACCGCCAAGCACTGCGATGAGCAGTCCCAGCACCACATACCAGACGGCGACCTTGGCGCCAAAAATACTCATCAACAGCACCAGTGAGCCGAGATCCACCATCGGTGACGAAATCAAAAAGGAAAACGTCACGCCAACAGGCAGGCCCGCCGCGCTAAAGCCAATAAACAACGGAATCGAAGAACAGGAACAAAAAGGGGTCACCGTACCCAGCAAGGCCGCCAACAAATTGGCGACAATGCCGTGAAATCGGCTCAAAATTTTCTTTGTGCGCTCAGGAGGAAAATAGCTCTGGATATAGCTGATGACAAAGATCAGCACACAGAGCAGGACTGTTATCTTGATGACGTCGTACAGAAAAAACTGTACGCTTCCCACCCATTGGTTGGTCAAATCTAATCCAAGTGCAGCTAGCCCATTCCCAAGCCAATCATTGAGCCACTGCATGCCGAGTATTTGTCTTTGTATGAAATCCCATGCGGAGCCTACTATCTGCATCGTTTTGTGTCTCACCCTCTCATAAATCCAACACCATTATCCCATCAGTGATCGCTACGACAATGGCTGTGATAGATCAAAAAAAATTGATGTATTTTGCAAGACAAAAGCCATCAAAAAAAGATGGCTTTTAGCAGCATTGGCCGGAATCGCAAGGCACTCCTGCGCGCTGGCTTGTGATGTCTTTGAGCAGGGCAAGCGCGGCAGCGCGGCCCGCTTCACTGATTTGATAGTGCGTCCATTTTCCCTCTTGCCTGGCCTGCACCACGCCGGATTCACATAATATTTTCATGTGATAGGACAGCGATGACTGCCCTATGCCCATCGCGTCAATCAGCACACAGGCGCACTTTTCCCCGCTTTGCAGCAGCTCCAAAATGGCAAGCCGCTTGGCATCACAAAAGGCTTTAAAAACCTTGGCATTTTTTTGATGGCGCGTGGGCAAGAGAATCACTCCAGACATATCAAAATTATTTGATATGTTTATTGTAGCCCACCACTTACGTTTTGTCAATGCCTTTGTGCGCCGATTCAAATGGACTGCCTGTCAAATGCATTTATATGCCACAATCGTCACCGTACCCTTACCTTTGAACTTATGCATTTCGTATTTGTCAGGAAAACTCGCCAAAAGTTCAGGCAGTTTTGAAAAGCCATAGGTATACGGCGTGAAATCCGGCTTGGCGCGTTTGAGGTATTGGCCCGCCGAAGCCACATTGACAAAACCATCTGCATCCTGGTACTTCGTCGAAGCGATTTTCAGCAACTTATGGATTTCATCAATGTTAGGCGCGATTGCACAGGATGAAGGCAAATCCGCCGATGTTGCACTGATCGCATCCGTACCGACCGATGTACTGCCCGATTCTGACAGGTAATCGAGCAAAATAAAATCATCGCAGGCATTGCGAAAGGCTTCTGGTGTTTTGCTCTCACCCGCACCGATGATGAGCGCACCCGATTCGCGCAGACGAATGGCCAGCGGTGTGAAATCACTGTCGCTGGAGACCAGAGCAAAGGCGTCATATAAGTTTTCATGCATCAAATCCATGGCATCTATGACCATGGCGATGTCGGTCGTATTTTTGCCCGACACGTAATCAAACTGCTGTTCCGCCCGAATGGCCAGGCGTTTGAGTTCGCTCTCCCAATACTTCAGCGTTGGTTTCTTCCAATTGCCGTACGCCTTTTTGACGACGATACGCCCACTGGCGGATAACTCATTGAACACCGCTTCCAGTTTTGACAGCTGTGTATTGTCCGCGTCAATCAGTACTGCAATGCGTTCTAAACTGTCCATATCTATCACATTTCCTTCAACTTCGTTTAATTTTTTACCATAACTCCCATTTGAAATAGTATATCATATTTCCACTTCAGTCAAAATAAATTTCTTCGCCACTCGTCACCTCATATGTAACATAGGGGTGAGAAAGATGATAGCCGAGTTTTTCGGCCAAATGCACGGAACGCAAGTCATGCGCGTCCCAACTGGGGTAAAGGTTTTTAGACAGGCACTCTAAAATCAACTGCGCGCCGCATACCGTTGCCAGACCTTTTCCTCTGTATTCAGGCTTTGTATCAATCTCAATCTCGATTCCATTTCTATATATGCCGTACGGAGAGGCTCCGGAAACCAATTTGCCACCATGTAGTATGGCAACACCGAAGGCACAATTTTGATAAGCTTGATAGTCCTTAAACTGTGCGCATAGGTCAGCTGACCAGCTTTCACTTTGCGCGAATTCGAATATTTCACGGTCAAACAGCCTCAGCTCATAGCCGCGATCTAGGGACGCTACATATGATTTCAGCTTTTCTTCATCAAAAACATCGGGCTCTTTTTTGATGGCATACCGCCATATCTTCTTCGCCTTATCCTTAAAAACGCACTCTATTAATGTTTGCCACGCTTCATTGCTTGGTGCGATCAGTTTAAAACCCTTTCCGGATATGGATTGAAGCAACTTTTCACTGGGTCGCCCTGCACAAAAACAGAAATCGCCATTGTCAATGATTGCTGATTTCGGGTCGCTTTCATCATCTGTGATGAGGGTGCCCATATATCCTTGCAGGCAAGACCATATCAACGCTTCCTCCCAGCCTTTGAAGAGTGCAGCTGCTTTTTCGTGGTACATTGGTATCACTCACCTTCAGTCAAGTTGATAGCAGGAATCTTATACGTTACAGCAGCATTTCAGATATAAAAATGACAGGCCCATCTGTTTAAAAAACAGGTCTGTCTTTTTGTAGTTGGGTGGGGAAACTGTCTTTTGTCAATATCCTGCTTCATGCGCATTTGTCCAATAAGGTGCACAGCGCAAAATGCTCATAACCTTACACAATATTTTCACCTAAAATTATTTTGGGCATAGTGGTCAAGCAACGATTCCAACGCTTGTAGAATTTCTCAAGCCCAAGAACAGCCAATTTTGCATGAGCTTCCTCATCTTCCAAAGCCAAGTATAGCATATACGTTACCTTCCCCACGTAACGAGTCAAGCGAATAGGAACTTCCCCGTTCTTTACAGCGTTAAAATCCTTTTGACGATGAGTTCGCTTTATGTATTTTACATCTATTACCCCTGGTTGTGAACGATAAAACTCGGCAACCTCTCTCATTAGTTGCTCAATCTCATCTTGCTTTTCAATTTTTGCTTCATAAATGCAAATCTCATTGAACATATTGCTCACCTCATTTGAGCTTAATATAAATACCATGTAGCACGCCTTATCCGCCTTTTGTGAATTGAGATTATTTTTAGTGTAACACATCGAAAGCATAGAAAAAAGACCCATTATCCCCTTGATGGGAAATAGGCCTTTATGGAGCGGGCGATGGGAGTCGAACCCACCTATTGAGCTTGGGAAGCTCACATTCTACCGATGAATTACGCCCGCAAGCGGTACACGCTCTTGCATGTGATATCCGTATAAGAATAGCACAAAGCAGGTGCTCTTGCAAGAGGCAGAATGCTTCTTTTTCTGTCTTTTGCGCTGATCTATGCCCGACGGATCTTTGAATGCTCCGTCGGGCATAGTTTGTGTCAATGGGAGATGCTTTTTTTCATCTCGGCGACATAGGCGGCCAGCGGCTTGTCTGCTTGCGTGCCGTGCGCCTCAATGATTTTCACAATCGCGCTGCCGACGATGACGCCATCTGCGAAAGCGGCAATGGCACCGGCCTGTTCGGGCGTAGCGATGCCGAAGCCGACACAGACCGGCGTGTCCGTCACCGCCTGAATCATCTTGGTCATGGACGGCAGGTCTGTTTTGATCTCACTGCGCACACCGGTCACCCCCATGGAGGACACCAGGTAGACAAACCCCTCGGCCTCTCTGGCGATGCTGACGATCCGATCCTCCGAGGTCGGCGCAATCATAGAGATGACTGATACCCCATAGCGCGCGGCAAAGGGCATCACCTCCTGCCGTTCTTCAAAGGGCAGATCGGGTATAATGATACCGTCTATGCCGACCTCCCGGCATCTGGCGAAAAACGACGCATAACCATAGGAAAACACCGGATTGACGTAGGTCAAAAAGACCAGCGGGACCGCCGTTTTTTGCCGCACGCGGCGCACCATGTCAAAAATCTTATCGGTCGTGGCGCCGGCGCCCAGGGCTCTGACATTTGCCTGCTCGATAACTTTACCTTCCGCGATAGGGTCCGAAAACGGAATGCCAATCTCGATCAAATCGGCCCCGGCTTCGGCCATGGTCACGATATAGTCTTCCGTCTTGTCCAAATTGGGGTCGCCTGCGGTCAAAAAAGCGATGAATGCTTTGCCCTCTCGCAGGGCCTGTTGTATCTTATTCATGGATGGTCACCCCCTGATATCTGGCGATGGCCGCCACATCCTTATCCCCGCGGCCCGAGAGACAAATGATGATGATACTGTCTTTGGGCAGCTCTCCGGCCACCTTTTTGACATAGGCCACGGCATGGGCCGATTCAATCGCCGGAATGATGCCCTCCGTGCGGGCCAGATAGCCAAAGGCCTCGACGGCCTCCTCATCGGTCACAGGCACATATTCCGCTCGGCCGATATCATGCAAATACGCATGCTCCGGGCCAATCCCCGGATAATCCAGGCCGGCCGAAATGGAGTAGACCGGCGCGATTTGGCCAAAGGCATCTTGACAAAAGTAGGACTTCATGCCGTGGAAAATACCGGGCTTGCCGGTGGCCATGGTGGCAGCTTGTTTGTCCGTGTGCACGCCATGACCCGCCGCTTCACAGCCTATCAGACGGACTGTACGGTCCTCGATGAAATGATAAAACATGCCCATGGCATTGCTGCCGCCGCCGACACAGGCCACCACCATGTCGGGCAGTTTTCCCTCCGTTTGCAGGATCTGTTCCCTGGCTTCGCAACTGATGACGCTTTGGAAATCACGCACGATGGTTGGAAAGGGGTGCGGCCCCATCACAGAACCCAAGACGTAGAGCGTATCATGCACCCTTGCCGTCCACTCGCGCATGGTCTCGTTGACCGCGTCTTTGAGCGTTTGCGTCCCGCTGGTCACCGCATTGACCTTTGCGCCGAGTAGTTCCATGCGATAGACATTGAGGGCCTGCCGCTCGGTGTCCTCTTTGCCCATAAAGATCTCGCACTCCAGACCCAGCAACGCGGCGGCCGTGGCGGTTGCCACACCGTGCTGGCCCGCCCCGGTCTCGGCGATCACTCTGGTCTTTCCCATTTTCTTGGCCAGCAGGACCTGGCCCAACACATTGTTGATTTTATGTGAGCCGGTGTGATTCAAATCCTCCCGTTTGAGGTAAATCTTTGCGCCGCCCAGATCGCGGGTCATCTTTTCCGCAAAGTAGAGCCGTGACGGCCTGCCGGCGTACTGATTGAGCAGCGTTTGCAGCTCCTCCTGAAAGGCCGGATCCTTTTGATAATAAACGTACTGTTCTTCCAGATGAATGACTTCATTCATCAGCGTTTCGGGGATATATTGACCGCCGTGTACGCCGAATCTACCTTTATTCATGTCGTATTCTCCTCACCATGTCTATGATCTTGTCCCGATCTTTGACCCCGTTCGTCTCCACACCGCTGGACACGTCAATGCCGAATGGCAAGAGCGCCTTGGCGGCCGCCACATTGGTCGCGTTGATGCCACCGGCCAGGAAGTAGGGTTTGCTCACGTTTGGCAGACGCGACCAGTCAAAGGTCTGCCCACTGCCCGCGGCGGGGGAATCAAAGAGCAGATAATCGGCGTTTTCCGGTATGTGCTGCCCAAGCCGCAGCGCCTTGATCACCGGCGCCCTCATCCGCGCGATATAGGCTTCATCCTCTTGTCCGTGCAGTTGCACCAGGTCAATGATGCCTTCATCCAGGACCTGCTGTACCAGTGCCGGTTCCGCGTCTACAAACACACCGACCGCGCGGATGCGTGGATCCAACAGCTCTTTGAGCGCCTTGGCTTGTTTGAGCGTCACCTGGCGACGGCTCTTCGCAAAGACAAAACCCACAAAGTCGGGCAAAGCCTCATTCACGGCGCTGATATCCTGCGCGCGCGTTAAACCGCAAATTTTAATCATCATAAGCGGCTCCGAAGTTCGCGCAGTTTGGCGGCTTTGTCCTGACTTCTCATCAAGCTCTCCCCGATGAGCACAGCATCCACAGCGCAATCGGCGAGCATTTTGACATCCTCGGCTGTCTGGATGCCGCTCTCCGCCACAAAAAGCACCTCCGGCGGCACGTAGGTCCGCAATTCGCGCGCGGTTTGCAAGTTCACCTCAAAGGTTTCCAAATTGCGATTATTGACGCCGACAATCCGCGCGCCACATCGCAGGGATTTTTGCAGCTGCTCCAAACTATGGCTCTCCACCAAGGCGGAAAGACCCAGTCGATCCGCCAAGTGGATGAAGCGGCGCAGGGTGTCCTCCTCCAAAATCTCTGCGATCAGAAGCACCGCAGCCGCGCCCCAGATCTTTGCCTCGTAAATCTGATACTCATCGAGGATGAAGTCCTTGCGCAGGGTCGGTGTGTTGACGCTTTGGCTGATTTGTTTGAGATATGTGCCGCTGCCTTGAAAAAAGTCCGGTTCTGTTAAGACGGATATGGCCGCCGCACCCGCTGCTTCATAGTCTTTGGCAATGTCAAAGTAGGGAAAATCCGCGGCGATGAGGCCCTTGGACGGCGAGGCCTTTTTGATCTCACAGATAAACGACATACCCTTCTTTGACAGCGCCTGCTCAAAGGGGAAAGTAAAGCCCTCTCGAACGCTCTCCAGTCGCTTCTGTGTGGCGGCTACAATATGATCCAAAAACATCACGACACCTCATTGGACAAACGCACAAAGGTCTCCAATTGGAGAAGCGCCTTGCCACTATCGATCACCAGTTCGACCTCTCTGACGGCGTCCATGAAGGAGATATCCCGCGCGATGTACAGCGCTGCGGCGGAGTTTAAGACAACGGCGTCCCGCTTGGGACTTTTTTTGCCTTGCAGTATCTCACGAATGATCGCCGCGTTCTCGCTCGCGCTGCCACCGACCAGGTCGGCCTTATCACAGCGGGAGAAGCCAAACTGCTCCGGGGTAATTTCGTAGGATTTGACCCAACCGTTTTTCACTTCACAAACCGAGGTCGGGGAGGAGAGTGAAATCTCATCCAGACCATCTTGGCCATAGACGACCATGGCGTTTTTGACGCCGAGGTGACACAGCACCTTAGCGATCGGCTCCACCAAGGCCTGCTCATAGACGCCCAACAGCTGCATCGTGGCCCCGGCCGGATTGCAGAGCGGGCCCAAAATATTAAACACCGTGCGTATGCTGAGTTCCCGGCGGATGGGCGCGACATACTTCATGGCAATGTGGTAATTTTGCGCGAACATAAAGCAAATACCAATTTCTTTGAGCAGCTTGGCGCTGGCCTCCGCGGAAATGCCGATGTTCACCCCCAGGGCCTCCAAAACATCCGCCGCGCCGCATTTGCTTGACGCAGACCGGTTGCCGTGTTTGGCCACTGGCACGCCCGCCGCCGAGACAACGATGGCGGAGCTGGTGGAGATATTGAAGCTATTGGACTGGTCGCCGCCGGTACCGACGATCTCCAGCGCCTCCTGCTCATGCAGCAGCTTCACGCAATGCTGACGCATGCCCGCCGCCGAGGCGGTGATCTCGTCGATGGTCTCACCCTTGAGCGACAGGGCCGTCAAATAGGCCGAAATCTGCACATCGCTGGCCAAACCGCTCATGATTTCATCCATGACGGCGTTGGCTTCCGGATAGCTCAGGTCCTGCTTTTGGGATAGCTTAATGATGGCTTCTTTGATCATGTCTCTCGCGCCTCCAAAAAATTTCGTATCATGAGATCCCCGTGCTGCGTCAGGATGGACTCGGGGTGAAATTGCAACCCGTACACCGGGTATTCCTTGTGGGACACCGCCATGATTTCACCGTCAATGGTATAGGCGATGAGGTCCAGCGCCTCCGGCAGCGTCTCCCGCACGCCTGCCAGCGAATGGTAGCGCGCCACATCCACGATGCCCGGCACCTGATGGAATAAAGGAGACTGGGTATGCAGCAGGGCTTTGGATTGTTTGCCGTGCATCAAGGCCTTTGCATAGGTGACCGTGCCGCCAAATGCCTCAAAAATCGCCTGATGTCCCAAACAGACGCCCAGGATGGGAATTTGCTGATGGCAAGCCTTGACCACGTCAATACAGACCCCTGCGTCCTTTGGTTTGCCCGGCCCGGGCGAGAGCACGATATGACTGGGCGCGAGCGATTTGATCTGCTCCACCGTCAGTTCATCGTTTCGAATCACTTTGATCTCCGGATTTACACTGCCGATCAACTGATAAAGGTTATAGGAAAAGCTGTCATAATTATCAATGAGTAAAATCATTGGCAAACCCTCCATCCGCACTCTCCAGCGCCTTTACCACCGCTTTGGCTTTTTGGATGCACTCTTCAAATTCTTTTTCGGCCACGCTATCGGCCACAATACCTGCCCCGGAACGCACAAAGATCTTTCCATTTTTCTGAAAGCAGAGCCGGATCGCGATGCACATATCCAGATTGCCGGTGAAATCCAAATAACCAACCGCGCCGCCATAGACCCCGCGCTTATTGTTCTCTAAGCGATTGATGATCTCACAGGCCTTAATTTTCGGTGCGCCGGAGAGCGTACCTGCCGGAAGGACAGCCTCTATGGCGTCGATGGCATCCAGGCCCTCCCGTATCTGTCCGGAAACGGTGGAACCGATGTGCATGACATGGGAAAAACGCAGGACAGCTTGGTAATCCTCCACGCGTACGGAGCCGAACTGACTGATCTTACCCAGGTCGTTTCGCCCCAAGTCCACCAGCATGTTGTGCTCGGCCAGCTCTTTTTCATCCGATAGCAGCGCACGCTCTAGGGTCAGATCTTCCGCCTCTGTCTGGCCGCGCTTACTGGTGCCGGCCAACGGAAAGGTGTGCAGCACGCCGTCTTGCAACTTGACCAGTGTTTCCGGTGAGGCCCCCGCCATCTCCATCTTGTCGCTGGAAAAATAAAAGAGGTATGGCGAGGGATTGCTCCGACGCAAGGCGCGGTAGGTATCAAACAGGCTGCCCTCAAAGTCCGCCTCTAAGCGGTTAGAGAGCACCACTTGGAAAATATCTCCCTCATAAATATGCCGCTTGGCCTGCTCAACCATACTGCAATAGGTCTGTTTGTCAAAGAGGGTGCGAAATTCTGATGTTAAGCGGCCCTCGAAGGAAACATCCGCGGGCTTTGCCTGGATGAGCTGCTGCATGCGCATCAGTTCATCTGCGGCCTTATCATAACCGGCAGCGATGGTTTTGGCCTCGACGTTGACGATCAGGTGCAGCGTTTGCTTGAGGTTATCAAAGACAATGACCTTGTCAAAGAGCATCAGATCCATGTCATTGAACTCTTCTTCATCCTTGGCGTCGAGCTGCAAGGACGGCTCGCTGTACTTGATGTAGTCATAGGAAAAATACCCGACCAGCCCGCCCGTGAACGGCGGCATCCCCTCCAGACGCGGGGCCTTGCGCGTTTGCATCAGGGTTCGAATACTGTCGCTCGGATGTCCGCTTGCGGTCTGCCCACCGGATTCTCCTTTGATCGTCAGGGTGCCGTTATGACAGGTGATCTCCAAAATGGGATCATAACCCAAAAAGGTGTACCTGCCCCATACCTTGGCATCCTCTACGCTCTCTAACAGAAAGCAGTGCCCGGATGTGGACTTCAAGGCCTTGAGGACGGCCATGGGTGAAATCATATCCGACGGCAACGCCGCGCTGACCGGGATCATATCGTATTGTGTGGCAAGCGCTTCGGCTTGCTCTCGTGATGGATACAGCATAACAACCTCCTAAAAAATGACGGCAACAAAAAAATCCCCCCGGTTCACTTGCGTAAACCGAGGGGATATGACTGCTCAAACAACAAGCGATTCACATACCAAAACCTCTGCACGACAAAGTGACCCTGTTATTTTGAACAGAGCTCCACCAACGCCATGCAATTGTTTTGACGGAAACGTACTTCATGTCTGATCTCCCGCTTGCATAAATTTTTGTTATTATGCCACTATTCTTAGAAGAAGTCAAGAAGTTTTTTCGTTGGCCAGGGTCTTCTTGCCCCTGCCGGCCTTGACAGTTTGTCCGCATGCGCTTCGTAGCAAGTACCCATACCATCGTGCCTGACATGCCATCCATGCAGTTGATGGGCCGCAATGACAAATAGCCCCTGTTGCCATTTTGATGCCATCGTGATATATCTTAGCTATACGCGAAAGGAGGGATTCTTTTGATTCAGATTCTAATTGTTGAAGATGAAAAAGCCATATCCAATTTGATTCGCTTGAGTTTGAGCAAGGAAGGCTATGGTTGCACCTGCGCGTTTGACGGCATGGAGGCCGCGGACCTCTTGGAGAAGCATCGGTTTGATTTGATTCTTCTCGACATTATGTTGCCGCAAATTGACGGCCTCGCGCTCATGGAGTATATCAAACCCATGGAGATCCCGGTTATTTTCTTAACCGCGAAACACGCCGTGACAGATCGGGTGAAGGGACTGCGCGCGGGCGCGGAAGACTATATCGTCAAGCCCTTTGAAATCGTTGAGCTCTTGGCACGGGTCGATGTGGTGCTGCGTCGCTATCATAAAAATGCGTCCGTTTTGCAGGTGGGCGATCTGGAAATTGATACCTACGCCATGCAGATTCGGAGAGCCGGCACAGAAATCTGCCTGACCAAAAAAGAATATGACCTGCTGCTGCTCTTTGCCCAAAATCCCAGACGCGCGCTATACCGTGAAACCATTTATGAACGGGTCTGGGGCGAAGAGTACCAATATGGCAGCAAGACGGTTGACCTGCATGTACAGCGGCTCAGAAAAAAGCTGGGCTGGGAACAGAAAATACAGGCGGTCAACAAGGTCGGCTACCGCCTTGAGGTGTAAGATGAAATTCTGTCTGAAAGTCACACTATGTATGCTGGGACTGCTCTCGCTGCTGTACGGCGTGGGCGGAAGCCTTTTGATCAGCCGATCCTTTCACAGCTCCCTTTCGCGCGAACGAGAGAGTGCTTACAATGCGTATCAAATGGTTCTCGGCACCTTGCAAGTGGTCAGCAGTATCAACGGACAAATCAACGAAAATGAGAGTGCGCGCACGCTGGAGCAGCTGTCCAATCAGAATGCAGGCGCTTGGACGGCGCTGCGTCTGTATACCCCCGAACAGCGCATTTATGAATATAACGCGGCCGAACTGCCCGCAAGCGCCGCGCTTCCCCAGCCGGGAAACTGCACCATCGAATATGTGCACACAGGCGATCAAGCGCACCAACTGACCCTATCGGGCGCATTGGAGGCGGGCGGCGTAATTTTGTATTTGGATATGGCCCGCGACATCACCCCGCTCCTTGAGGCACGACAAGCGCAGCAGCAGACATTTCAGTGGATATTTCTACTTCTGACTCTCCTGTGCGCCCTGCTATCTTACAGCATTGCCCACATTCTGACCAAACCGCTCGCCAGCTTGTCCAAGGCATCCCGGGCCATTTCCACGGGACAATTCTCCTGCCGCGCGCGCATAGACTCCGGCGATGAAATTGGCCTCCTGGCACGTGATTTTAACTCCATGGCCGAGAGTTTGGAGCGTAATATTTCCGCCCTGCAAGAATCCGTGGAGCGGCAGGAGCGATTCATGGCCAGTTTTGCCCATGAAGTCAAAACCCCCATGACCTCCATCATCGGCTACGCCGACCTGCTGCGTGGCCAGACCTTACAGGCGGACGAGCAGCTCCAAGCCGCGCACTATATCGTCGCGGAAGGAAAGCGGCTGGAGAACCTGTCACAAAAGCTGATGGACGTTCTGGTGCTTGCGCAACATGAATTGCGTTTGACCCCGAGCCGTCCGGCCGCCTTGATCTTGGGCCTTTGCGAGCATTTAAAGCCGCTGTATCTCAAGCGCGGCATCACGATCAGCTGTGACTGCGCGGAGGGTCGCTGCCTGCTCGAGCCGGATTTGGTCAAATCGCTGCTCATCAACCTCCTGGACAACGCGCAAAAAGCAATGGACGGCCAAGCGGGCGAAATTCATATTCGTTTAGACATGTTAGCCGACGGTTGCCAAATATCGGTGCAAGACAGCGGCCGCGGCATTCCCCCTGCCGCGCTTGACCACTTGACCGAAGCATTTTACCGCGTCGATCAATCGCGCACGCGGGAGCAGGGCGGCGTGGGGCTCGGCCTGGCGTTATGCCAAGAGATCGTTGCGCTGCATAAAGGAAGCATCCGCTTTGACAGTCAGCTTGGCGCAGGGACGACTGTGACGCTTACATTGAAAGCAGGTGTGCTATGCGCTTGATGAAAAAAGCCCTTCCCCTTGTCTGTACGCTCCTGCTGTTGGCACTTGGTTTTTCCATGCCTCGCCTGGCTGCATTGCTGATGGATCAGCAGTTGGAAGCAGACAAGACGCAGCTGAAGCAGTCAAATATTTCGTTCACCCTGGCGCAAGAGGCAGATATTTTCCAAACCCTGACGCGATTTACTGAGGGACATGTGCAGGTGATCTTATCCGAAGGCTATCGTATGACAGCCAAGGAAGTGACAGATGCCGCCATACGCGCCAGAGCTGCCACGCTGAATACAACAGGCTATGTGGAGGCGCCCCGCGTCACACCGATATTGCTCTCAAGTAGGTACGACCCGAGCACATCTGCTGTGTTTTGGAAATGCGTGTGGTGGGACACCTCCTCGCAACAGGTCATTTTGTGGCTGGATGATCAAAGCGGCCAAATGGTCTCCCTGACTGGTCGAGCGCCTCCCAATACTTTGTCCACCGCGAATACCAAATTTCCTCCCGTCGTGACCAATCTGGCCGAATACTGCCGTTTGAACTACCCGGTCGACTCGGTCAAGCTCTCTATTGACGGCGCTACCGTCAAGGAAGCAAGGTATACCATTCTTATGACTAAAACCAAAAACGGACAAGAGGAAACGCACGCCGTCTCCATACTACTAGCGAATAATATGCTCTATTTCAACAATTGATGGCGTTTGGATGCCTGTCTGTCGCCAATTTGAGCATTCCCCTTTCTATCCTGTTATTAGCATCATGATAGAAAGGGGATTATTATGTACAAAAGCGAAGAGGTAGGCAGCTACGCGCGGCCGCAACATAAAAGAAGGCCCTCTCACACAGCCAACCTAAAGCGTCTGGCACTCGGGGCAGTCGCCTTGGTTTGTCTCCTCGCCTGCGTCGGCTTGGCGATGCAGCAACAGCCAAAGGCAGCGCCAAGTGGTATCGCCATTCAAGCGTCCGGCGACGAGGCGGGGGGTATGCCTTCCCAAACCCAGGCTGTACCCAGCGCGCCGGAGGATGCCTGGCGCTTGTTGCTTGTCAATGCCCAGAATCCCATGCCGGATAACCACTCTGTTTCGCTCACGCAGTTGGCAAATGGACATGCCGTGGATGAACGCTGCTATGCGGACCTGCAGATCATGATGGACGATTGTCGGGCGGCGGGAAACAGTCCAATTATCTGCTCCTCTTACCGCGATTCACGCACACAGGCGCGTTTGTTTCAAAACCTAGTAAATAAGTATACGGCAAGAGGCTTTTCGGAGGTCGATGCACGCGCGGTGGCCGGCAGAGCGGTGGCCGTACCCGGTACCAGCGAGCATCAACTGGGTTTGGCTGTCGACATTGTGGACCTCTACAACCAAAATCTGAATGAAAGCCAAGAGGATACCGCCGTCCAGGCATGGCTTATGAAAAACAGCTGGAAGTATGGTTTCATCCTGCGCTACCCAAGCGATAAGGGCGATTTAACCGGTATTCAATATGAACCGTGGCATTATCGCTATGTCGGACAAGAGACCGCCAAGCTCATGTACGAGCAAGAATTGTGTCTGGAAGAATATCTGGCACAAGTCAAAACTATGGCAAATTGAGGGCATTCTCATCTTAAACATCTGGTCAACTTGGCGCGGCTGTGGTAGAATGAGTGCTACTTACTTGTTTTTGACAAGAAGAAAACAAGGTGTCGGAGGTGGCAGCATGGATGATAAGCTTGTGTTTTCCAATCGCGAGGCATTTCGAGCCTGGCTGCTTGAACATGGCCAGACGAGCGCAGGCGTTTGGCTGCTCTTTGCAAAGCAAGGCGGCATCCAAACTTTAACGGCCCATGAAGCCCTCGAAGAAGCCCTGTGTTTCGGTTGGATTGATGGTAAAATGCAGCGCATTGATGCGCTGCGCTACCAAAAATATTTCTCCCAACGCAGAGCGAACAGCAAATGGTCGGAAAAGAATAAAGCTTTGGTGCAGCAGTTGGAGCAGCAGGGTAAAATGACTGACTTCGGCAGAGAGAAAATCGCGGAGGCCAAGAAAAACGGCCAGTGGGACGCCCCTAAGGCGCCTACTGTCACAGAAGATCAAATCGCTTCTCTGTCCGTTCTCTTAAAAGACCATGAGCTGGCCCATACCAACTTTCAGGCGATGTCTCTGTCTGTCAGAAAAACATACACCCGCGCCTATTTGGACGCCAAAACGGACGAAGGCCGTCAAAGGCGCCTGTCTTGGATGATTGCGCGGCTCCATGAAAATTTGAAACCCATGTAAATCATATTAAAACGTCAACGCCGCCCGCGTAAACTTCCGGGCGGCGTTTGTTTGCTTTTCTGATAAGCCAGCGGCGCAGCATGCCTGTGTCCACAGTTGCTTCTCGATTCGACATTTTATGGGTATATCCCGTATAATACAACCGGAAAACATTTCTATTGCAAAATAGTTTCAAAAGGATTACAATGAACCTGTCTTCGCGAGACGAATACTTATTAGGAGGTCATGCACATGTTCTGTTTCAACAGTGGTTCTTGCGCTACCGGCAACCTTGATTGCAATTCCATCTGGCAGCTCCTTTGCCAGTATCTTGGAATCGGCTGCTAAACAAAAACACATGGAGCGACTCTGCTTGAGCAGAGCCGCTCTTTTTTTATTTTGATGAAAACACGATACGATAACATGAAGCGGCCACATCAGGAGATTACAGTGCGTACTCTCCTTGATGTGGCCGCCATTTGTTTGTTATTGATCTAAGGCTTTGAGCAGATTGGCAAAGATCTGAGCGACCTCAGCCCGGGTGGCAAAACCCTGGGGATCAAAGATGCCGTTTCCTTTGCCGTCCATCAGGCTGTAGGTCTGCATGGCCAGCACGGCTTCCTTCGCCCACTGCGCAATGTTATGCTCGTCTGCAAAGGCGACGGGGGCATTCTGTTTTTGCGGAAGGTTTTTGTCCGTCTTTAACAGATAGCGACTCAGCATGACCGCCATCTCCTCGCGGGTAATGGTTCGATCCGGCTCAAATCTGCCTTCTCCGACACCACCCACGATACCCTTCTCCATGGCCCAGGCCACAGCGCCTGCATAGTAGGCCGAGGGGCTCACGTCCGAGAATACACTTTTGGCGTTTGCCGTCTCCACGCCTTCCAGCCGCGCCAGCACGGTCGCAAACATGCCTCTTGTCATCGCCATCTGCGGGGAAAAGACCGTTTCCTGCGTGCCTGCGAACAGCTTTTTTGCATAGACCGTCAACACCGCGTTGTAGAACCAGTCGCCCGCGCGCACATCGGTGAAGGGGCTGACTGCGCCATCGAGCGGGTTGAGTGCTTCGCTCGTCACCACATATTTGGAGGCGTGGTCAAAGGAGAACTGCGCTTTGCCATCTTTGACCACCGCTTTCCCTGCATATTCAAGCTTACCTGTCGTTTCGTTCCAATAGTACAGATAGACCTCTTTCCCGTTGTACTGCTCGCCTATCTTGACTTCCAGCAAACCTGTGAAGGGCAAGGGGCCGTTGTGTGCGATTTCCAGCTGCAAGATTTCGCTGCCCTTGGCCTGCTCTGTGAGTGCTTGTTCCGTGATGACCTTGACCGACAAATCCAATTTGGTCGCCGGCGAGACCGCTCCGATATCGCCCGGCTTGATGGTCCAGGTATAACCACCCGGATAGCTGAGCACCAGCGTCTTGTTCTCCTGCTTGGCTTTGCTTAGCAGATCGCTACTGACGAGCTCACCTGTGGCGAGCGTGACATGCTCCACCTTTTCCGGCGCGGGTGGTGTGACTGTGCTGCCGCCGCCGCCACCGCCGCCGCCACCGCCGCCACCTGTGTTGCCGGTATCACCTGTATCGTTGCCACCAGCTGTTTCGGTGCGCACTGTCACGACGTACTTCTTATTTGTGCCGTCCTGCGCGGTGACGGTATAGGTCACCGACTCTGTGAAGTCCTGCGCCACCTGGCTCGCGGGGGAGACGCTCGACCCATCGTCCATCAGCCGGATGGTCGGCGTCATGTTCTTCACAGACGTGTCTTTTGGTACAGTCACCGTCACGGTGCCGTTCATGTCATTGATTATGCCAACATGGCCATCAACGGCAAAGTACGCCATTGCCACATTGCTCGGTGCAAAGTTCGCCGTTAGAGACACCTCGCTGGAGGGCATCTTGAAGGTGAGCGCGGGATTACTGCTTTCGTTCTTATCTCTAAATAGCAGATCGCTACTCGTCCAGCCGGTAAAGTGGTAGCCCTGGCTTGGAACGGCCGTGACCGACACGTCACTTCCGACATAGTGCTTTCCGCTTCCGGCGCCCGTTACCTGGCCACCCGCTCCCGCCTGGATCGAGACCTGGTATTGGGGAATGGGCTCAAAATTCGCTGTCATCTTGCATTCTATTGCCAGTTTTTGAACTGTTCCTGGGTTCGGCGAATAGATTTGCTCCTCCCTCAAAAACATCTCTTCTGTTGTCCACTTCTGGAAGCGATAGCCCGGATCGGGTACAGCGGTGATGCCATGCATTAAGCCCAACCAAGCCCCCACTTTTCCCGTATAATCTACCCCATTGTATTGTGTCCTTCCGCCCGGGCCGGCTTGCAAGTCTATGTAAGTCATCGGAGGTAAGAGGCCATCAAAGCGCACTGTGATGACAACCGGATGATCCGGCATGGTGAAGGTCATGGTTTCATTCCCTGTAGCATCTACGGGTGGTTCTCCGTCGATCTGCCATGACGCTATCCTACTGCCTCCGTCACTTTTGGCCCTGATGGTGACTTTGGTTCCGGGCGCATATGCGTTACTGTATCCTCCCAGATCATCATACGCAACGCCATCCCCCACTGACTTTACGGTCACGGTGTACTTGGGCTTGGCAACGGGGATAAAAACAGCCTTGAGTGTCACGTTTTTGCTTGGCATTTTAAAGGTGGCGGTGGTATCATATTTGTCCGCCAGGGACACATCATCGCTCTCCCAGCCGGCAAAGCAGTAGTCTGGGGCGGCTTGGGCGGTGAGGCTCATGGCTGTCCCTTCCGGGAAGGACCCGTTTGATGCGCCGGAAATCGTGCCACCTGTTCCTTCCTCGATCGTGAGCGTATACGACCTAGCCGAACTGTCTGAGACGGTGACCGCGATGGTTTTGTCGTAGCTTGTGTCCGATATATCGCCTCCGGAAAATTGAACAGAAATGGCGGCGTTTCCGGTCTTCAAGCCGGTGAGGGTCAAGACATCGTCATCCGTCAACTCCTTAGACGTGACGGAAACGACGCCGTCATCTCCTGTGACCGTCACCGTTGCCTTCTCCGCTTGTTTACCGGTATCACCCAGGCTGACGGGCACATAGGCAACATTGACACCCGCGAGGTCGAGTGCTATGCTCTGCGGCGCCTGCACCGTGGGTTCGCTTTCTTGTTTCGCCGATGCGGGTGCCGCCGGCATGACCACGACCTTAGCCGTACGCGTCTCCACACTCTCTCCATTGCCGATCACTCGGCAGTAATAGTAGTAAACGCCGCTTGTCAGATCGCTCGGAATAAGCAAGGTCGCCGACGTTTGTGCCGGCATGAGCGTACCTTGATCGCTCAGGGAAGAAGCGCTGTACCATTCATATTTCGTCGCCTCTGTCGTCACCACGTTGAGCTGCTCGGTGATGCTGCCTTCGGTCACCTGTATATCCGCGGGCTGGGTGGTGATACTGAGGGCGGGCTTCCTTGGACCCACCGTCAGAAGGGCACTTGACGCAAAGCCGACATTGCCCACGAGATCGACCATTTTGACGTAAACGTAATAGTCTCCCTCCTGCGTGAGCGAAAATACGCCGTAATACGGGCTCCAGCCGGTGGCCTGTTCCAGCTCCGTTTGGTTCATCTTGGTGCCGGTCACAAGATACTCGATCGTCTTTACGCCAGCCTCGTTGTCTCCTTCGTCGCGCGCCGTCACGGTGATGGGAAGGCCCGGCGAGACCTGAACAGTGTTGCCTGGCGTGTCGTTCATGCCGGTCCACTGTCGGCCCAAAATCTCGATTGTGCCGATCGGCCCATTCACGTCGTTTCTGCTTTCCACCCAAAGGGTTTTATCTGCTTCGAGGGCTTCTACCATAAACTTTCCATTGCTACGAGGAGGCAAGCGCGTCCCATCGTCTTCCGTCACCAAGACAAAATTGTATCCGGACGACGGCGTCGCTGCAAAAGAAAGCCCTTCGCCATACCTAAGATCCTTACTCAGTACCTGTACATCGCCTGGTTTGTTTTTGATGGTCAAACGAACCGATTGATAGACAGTGACCGTGATGGTTCTCAAATTTCCGGCCTTGTCCAGAATTTCAACCTTTTGTTCTTTATTGTTCGCGGGGATATAATACTTCCCATTCGAATCGGGCTGTAGTGTCCGTTCATCGGCTTTCACCCACTCTATACCGGAGATCGCATCTTCCACAGTAAAACCGCGGGTCAGTTCTCCATACGGCTGCGTGTAAACACCGTTGTTCATAAGATCGTTGGCAAAAGGCAGATCGTTGTCTTTTTCGACGACCCCGCCGCAGCCCACACAGAGCCGCGCGTGCTGGGTTGTGTCCCAAGTGTCCGATTTTTTGTGTGGCTCAAACTGAGTGGTAAGAGCGTCACAATGCTTACACTTTCTCACGTGCTCATTGGCAAATATGTTTTTCTCCTTGTAGGGTGTCATATTATCCACCTTCACACCCCATGAGGGCGCCCAAACGAGCTCGTGCCTTCCGTTCGGACACTTTTTAAACTCAACTTGGACGGTAAAAGCAAGCCTGTTATACTTTCCAAGCACCGGCATATATAGCTCATTGAGATCGTGTGTACCAGTCATACGGTAATACACCATGGGCATATACAACGTTCTTCCCAGATGCTCTGCCTCAACAACGTACTTGATTCCTGAATCGGCATAATAGCCTACTTGCGGAACAATGGCAACATTATTATCCAATTTCTGGATATCCGGGTCTCCAAAATACCACCCGCCCCCGTGTCCGACGGCCGCTGCTTGATCCATTGTAGGGTCGACAGTAGCACGAATTTTGCCGCCCATCAGCAAAATACTCCCTGCGCGGCCCTGATAGCCGGCTCCGATGCCGGCACCCGCATTATCGCCATTCGCCGTGACGTCTCCGCCGAGGATGAATATACTGTTTGCATCTGCGAATGCGCCGCTGCCAATGGCGGCACCGCCAAGCCCGTTTGCTCTTACAGTACCTCCATTGATGGTAATGTTCTTTGCCGATGCTTTTTCTCCGGCGCCGATACCGGCAGCACTGTGACCAGCCTGCGCGTAGATATTTCCGCCCCCTATATAAATACCATCAACCGCGCCATAGCCGCCGCCGATACCCGCAGCGCTTGTCCCGCCATATGCCTCAACGGTTCCGCCTTCAACATAGAGGTTCTTGGCGGTGCCCTTTTCGCCGCTCCCGATGCCGGCACCTCCATATCCGCCCTTGGCTACGATCTTTCCCGACCAGTTGGGATGGCCAATGACGATACTCTGCCCACCGTCCTTGCTAATGCCAAAAAAGTGCCCCGGACTACCGCCCACGCCGCCGATGCCGGCGCCGCCTTTGTTGCCCGTGCAGAGCAAGGAGCTTCCTTCCTTGACAAAGACGCCCAGCGTGCCGTCAGACTTATCTTTTTGTATCGCGGCATTGTATGGCGCAGCTTTTACTTTGCTCTCTCCGCCATAAAAGAACAGATAAGCCGTGGCGCCACTCATCAATTCAATGCCGGGGTCGTCAATACTCGTAAATAAAGAGGCGTCGATGTTGACACGGTTGATAAAAACGTAAACCACCGTGTCGGTGCCCCCATGATCTCGATGCCGTATTTTGAAGGCGTCGATGGGTCGCTATCTGTGATGTAATACATCCCGCTCTTATCGATTTTCACATCGCTCTTGGCCGTGTTTAAGTCCCAGGACCCCTTAAATTCCAGCGGCACATCGCGCGGAAAATTCGCCGGGAATTTGTATCCGAGATTATCATCATCCGCCGCCGCTGCGACGAACTTACTCACCGCGTTGACGGAAAGCAGCGGCGCCTCCGACATGGAGGTCAAGGTGCCGGGCGATGCGGTCGGGAGCGGCCTACTGCCTGCCGCCTCTTCCGGTGGCGCCGCTGTGTTGTTTGCTGCCTCGTCGGCATGCGCTGCGGTATCGGGCGCTGCCTCCGGTGTCGCTTCGGTCGTGGCTGCCGCCGTGGGGGCCACAAGTCCAAACAGCAGACAGGCACACAAAAATGTGGTCAGACTCTTTTTCAGTACATTTCTCATGATCGTTCCTCCATTCCAGGATGGTAAAACCCTTCATACATATGTTAGCCCTGCTCTCAAATTTGGTCGGCTACTTAAATTCGCTTGTCCCTCTTATTCCACGCAAACCGCTTCCTTCCTTTTTATCATAGTCGCTTTTATAATCACCGTATTTTCTTGGCAAAGTTATTTATATTATACAGGGTGTCAATAGGGTTTGTAAACTACCCGAAAAACGCCAAAAAAGGGTGGCGTGGTATAAAAAAGGCGGCGTTTTTTTTGCTCCGTGGTGGAGTTAGTAAACGCCGCTTGTTTGTGGCCAATCTTTCATTAGATCAAAAAATAATCCGAACCATCCTTCGATGAGAGATCCATCGAAATTGGTTCGGATTATATGGGTTTGGTGCGAGTGACGGGACTTGAACCCGTACGCCAAAGACACACGCCCCTCAAACGTGCCTGTCTACCAATTCCAGCACACTCGCAGATAAAAGCTTGAGGGAAATTTAATCGCCTGATCATTATACCGAACGGGTCAGGTCTTGTCAAGGACTTTTCAGATGATTTGGCGCAAACTGCACAACAGGCGCAGCGATCTGCAAATACAAATCGCTGCGCCTGAGGTACACAGCTCTTTCACGGCGTCTTGCAGATCAGGATTCAGCTGCGAAGCGTAGCCGGATACTGGTTTTTGTCATGCAGAGCCTGCAAGGCGCGCGCGACCACGTCGCGATCCTCGCGATAGGTCACACCGAACCAGACCGCATCGCTCGAGAGCACGTGGACACGCAGCGCGCCCTTACCGATCAGTTCATCCACCATAGCAGGAAGCAGACATTCTGCCTTCATCTCCTGTGCGGACAGCCGGTGCAAAAAGTCATGAAAATAGCGCGTCATTTCGTCAAAAATCCAAGGCGTAAAGCCCCAGAAGTTCATAGATACCAGCGTATTGGGATCCAGAGGGATTTCTGCGTCCGGGTGTTCGGTGTCACAGATACGCCCATCGGGATACTTTTTGATGGAATAGGTCTCTTTGAGCGCTTTGAGAAAGGCGCCGTTTTGAATACAAACGCCACGCGTTACTGTACCATGGTCGCTCACGGTGTTGCGCAGCTGATAGCCCACCATAGCCGCTTCGCCGCTTGGCGCCAGGTTTGCCAAGGCCTTTAAAATGGTTGCATAGGCTTCATAGCCATAAAAATCATCTGCATTGATGAGTGCAAAGGGTTCCTGCACCACATCCTTAGCACAGAGCGCGGCATGGATGGTTCCAAATGGTTTGACGCGATCCTGCGGCACGGCATAAAAGTCAGGTACACTATCAAATGTCTGGAACACATAGGACACCTGCACCATGCTGCCGTCGTTGGCCTTCATCTGCGCCAAGCGCGCACCGCACAGCGTCTCCACCATGTCCTTCATATGTGGCTTTAGAATAAACACCACTTTCGTAAAGCCGGCCTTCACCGCATCAAAGACCGAGTATTCCATAATCGTCTCGCCGTTGGGGCCGATCCCATCGACCTGTTTTTCTCCGCCATAGCGCGAGCCAAGACCCGCCGCCATAATCACTAAGGCTGCTTTCATCGTGTCAACCGCTCCATTTCATTCCATTCTATTCGCGCCGACCTTCATCTTCCAAACGCGTTATCTCATATTGTACCGCATTTCTCTCTTTTTTTCCATCCCAATTTCTCTGTTTTTTTGCCGGATACTTTTCTTAGATGCTTTGCCATGTTATACTAAATAGTACCAACGGCTCAATTTGTATGGAAAGGTGTGCGTTTTATGCCAACATTCCACGCTGACTTATCATTCCAGTCATCCTTTTCACCCAGCAATCGGAACTATTGGTCTTATCAAGCCTTTGACAAGCAGTGGATCTCTCGTTTCCAAGAGAGTGGCCACACGTATCCAGGCAAAAGCGTCCCGACGAATTATTGTGCAAACGACGCAGGGGACGCCGCCTTCATTCCCTTGTTCTCTCCAAAAGAGCTTCGTAAGAAAAAGAACAAAGACACGTTTCCCTACCAGTTCCTTTTGTTTGCAGACGGCGAATGGTATCGTATTAAAACCACGCTCTTGCAAGCCACGCTTAAGGGCCCTTTTCGATTCAAAAAAATGGTCTACCCGGAAATTCAGTATCATTTTTTGTTTTCCAACAAAGAAAAGCAAACCCAAGGCATCGACGACAAAATACTGCAAAATCTCATTTACAGCGCCCTGAACCACTTTGATCTGCAGTCTAATATTTACGATGCACCGCCCATTAAATTTCTCTTATTGGGCCTATTGCTGCTTCTATTCTCCATCTACACCTTCGCTACATTGGGAGAGTATACCTTGCTTGCCACAAAGATTTATAAGGTGACGCTAGGCGCCATATGTGGTTTGGGTTCGCTTCTGTTCTTCTTCCTGCTCTTGCGTCGTTTGCGCGTGAAGTAGAGACGCAAACACGCAAGAGCAGGAAGAAAATGAAAGCGGCGTTTACCACATCAGCGTCACGGGGGAAACGGCAAAAGGCAGCGTCAGTTTTGTCAAAAGCACCGACTAAGGCCCCCATCTTTCAGCGCAGCTTTCATCGTCATTTTCATCCATAGGAGGCTTCATGCGCAAGTTACAATACAATGCCCCGGTGATTCTGACCTTTGCCCTACTCGGGGCGGCGGTACTTTTCTTGGATCAACTCACCGGCGGGCTCACCACGCAAAAACTGTTTTGTGTCTACCGTTCTTCCCCCGCCGACCCGCTGACCTATGTCCGGCTTTTCCTGCATGTGTTAGGTCACGCCAACTTTAGCCATTACACCGGAAACATGCTGATGATCCTGATCCTGGGTCCTATGGTGGAGGAGCGGTATGGCAGCGCCAACACCGTTTTTCTCATCGCCTTTACCGCCTTAGCGACCGGGCTGCTGCACTGTTTCCTCTCTCCGGGCAGCGCCCTGCTCGGCGCCAGCGGCATTGTCTTTATGCTCATCTTTCTCTCGTCCCTGGCTGGCATGCGGCAGAACCGCATCCCGCTCACGCTCATCTTAGTCGCGGTCATCTACTTTGGCCAAGAGATCTATAACGGCCTTTTTTCTGTGGACAACATCTCCCAGCTCACGCACATCGTCGGCGGCTGCTGCGGCATCATCCTCGGCATGTGCCTGCGCAAGAAGTAACGATCTCGCTCCGCTAAAACAACAAAGCGATCTGCCTTTGACACGCGTCATAGGCAGATCGCTTTTATCATATTCATTGAATTTCTGTCAGCTTAGCTTTACGGGCCAAATCATGCAGCAACGCTTCCGTCTCACGGGCAAGATCCTGCAACGCGCCCGGTTCAAACGGAGAGCGCAGCCCGGCCTCTTGCAAGAGTTCTGCAAAGATTTTTTCTCCCCCCTGTGATACCAAGGTCACATAGCGGGTAAAGGCATCCTTGTAGTCCTGACGCAACGCCAGCAAGAATTGCAGCGCGGCGGTCTGCGCCAGGCAGTAATCAATATAATAAAACGGCGTTTCAAAGATGTGCATTTGATACTGCCAGCGCGTCCCTTCTTCGAGGTAAGGCATGCCCTTTGTGGATAGGTATGGGCGAAAACGACCCTCTAACTCATTCCATACGTCCTTACGCGCGGCAGGTGAGAGCGCGGGTTCTTCATACATACGCCGCTGAAATTCATCCACAATCGTGCCATAGGGAAGAAACGAGAGGGCGTCGAGCAAATGCATAAAACAGTATTGATCCGCGCCGTCTCCAAAAAAGCTTTCCATATAAGGCCAGGCGAAAAACTCCATGCTCATGGAGTGGGTTTCGGCCGTTTCCATGCCGCCTTCTCCCAACTCAGCGGCAAAGCGATTGTCCGCCGTCATAAAACTGGCAAAGGCGTGGCCCGCTTCATGCGTGACAACGTCCACATCTCCGGATGTTCCATTAAAATTGGCCAAAATGAAGGGCTGTTTGTACTGCGGGAAGGCGGTGCAATACCCGCCGCCCCACTTATTTTTACGCGTCTCCACGTCAAAGGCGTCCGTATCCAGCATGAAGGTAAAAAAGCGATCGGTGTCCTCGCCCATGTCGCGGTACATCCGCCCGGCGGCATCGAAAATTGCTTGTTTGTCACCGATCGGCTCCGGGTCCCCACCCGGAATCACAATATCGTTATCATAGAGTTTCATCTCAGAAAGGCCCAGGCGTTTGGCGTTCTCCAAACGCAGCCGCGCCACCACCGGGACAATGTCCCGTTCGACATTATCGCGGAAGGCAAGCAATTCCTCTCTGCCATAACCCAAACGCCCCATGCGGTAATCGCCCATTTCCACAAAGTTGCGATAGCCCATCTTCTTTGCCATACGGTCCCGAATATGCACCAAGCGGTCGAACAGATCGTCCAGCTGCGCTGCGTGAGCTTGCAGCGTCAGGCCCAAGGCTTCATAGGCGGCGCGGCGGGTCTCGCGGTCGTCCGATTTGGCATACTTCATCAGCATGGGTCGGGGCAGCATCTCTCCGCGGAAGGGGAACTCCATGCCCGCCATCAGTTGGGAGTACGCACTGACCAAGCGGTTCTCCTCGATCATATCCTCCACAATCTCGGGCGACATGGCGCGCAATTCCACTTCAAAACTACGAAACACAAGTGGAATGATCGCGCCGCTCTGCATCAACTCCTCTTTCCATGGAGTTTGGAGCATGGCCTTGGCGTATGCAAGCAGCAGATTCTGCACCTGCGGCCCGATTTCGTCATAGTACTCCTTTTCCGCCAAGTAAAAGGCATCCACCGTGTTGATGCTGTACCGCATATACGAGAGCGCCTCGGCGGTCTGATAACGCTCTGTGAGCGCAACATAGCGATCCCGCGCCGATAGCACATCCTGCGCGCTTTGGGCCTCTTTGACTTTGATGACGATATCCTGTGCCACCGCCGTAAACTCCTCCAGCGACACACGTTCATAAGGCAATGCCTTGACTTTCATGTCAGTCCTCCCTCTTGCTTGCTTTTTCCGTTTAGTCTAACACCCCGCAGGGAAAAGATGTACACGCATTTTGCCGCGTTGGTCTTTTCTCAGCGATTGTCCACACGCTCCGGGTAGAGATCATGTTGGCTCAAACGCTGCCAAGCCACCTCTTCCCAGCGGGTGCCCTCTTTGCCATAATTACAATACGGATCAATCGAAATGCCGCCGCGTGGCGTAAATTTCCCCCAGACCTCCAGATAACGCGGATCCATCAAGCGCACCAGATCCTGCAGGATGACATTGACACAATCCTCATGAAAATCGCCGTGGTTACGAAAGGAAAAGAGATAGAGTTTGAGGCTCTTGCTCTCCACCATGCGTAGATCCGGCACATAGGAGATGGTAATGGTGGCAAAGTCCGGCTGTCCCGTCATGGGGCAAAGCGAGGTAAACTCCGGGCAGTTAAACTTGACAAAATAGTCCCTGTTGGGGTGTTTGTTGGGAAAGCTCTCCAGGAGATCCGGCGCGTAGTTGTCCGGATAACGGGTCTGCGCCTGTCCCAACAGGCTGACCCCTTGCAGTTCTTCCTTACTTCTTCCGCTCATAACACGTGCTCCTTTTTCAATAGCGGATCCACCGCGCCGTTTTCCGCAAAGGCCCTTTGCCGATCCAGGCAGGTCGCGCAGACGCCGCAGGGCAGCGCGCCGCCCTCATAGCAGGACCAAGTCAGACCATAGGGTACCGAAAGGCGCAGCCCCTCTTTCACAATTTGCCCCTTGCTCCAGTGGATAAAGGGCGCTTCTACGCGTAAGGCGTCGCCGCTGCCAAGCCGAATGGCCTTGTCCATCGCCTGCACAAAGTCGTCGGAACAATCCGGGTAGGCGCTGCCCGCCCAGTCATCGTGATGCGCGCCATAGTATAGCGTGTCACAGCCCTTACCCAGGGCCACACTCGCCGCCGAGGAGAGAAAGAGTCCATTGCGAAAAGGCACATAGGTGGAGATCGTCTCCCCTTCCGCCTCTTGTTGGCTGCCATAGCTGCCCGACGGGACCGCTTGCGTGGAATGCTGCAGCAGCGAGGAATTGCTGTGTCGGAAGATGGCGCCTACATCCAAAAACAGCTGTGCAACACCATAGTGCGCCGCGACAGACTGAGCCGCTTGCAGCTCTCGCGCGTGCTTCTGTCCATACGCAATCGAAAGCGTGCCGACATTCTCCCGGCCATGTTGTTCGATGGCCAGGGCCAGCAGCGTCGTGGAATCCAAGCCGCCGCTAAAGAGCACCAGTGCCTTCATGCCTCCACCCCCTCACTTCAAACGCGCCTGCAAAAGCGCATCATCCTGAAAGCGACCACAAAAGGTCGTGGTATAGGTCTTGGCCGCGGCTTTTTGAATGCCGCGCGCAGTCATACAGCTGTGGCAGGCTTCAATCGTCACCGCTACATCGGGCGAGCCCGTGGCAAGACGCATGATCTCGGCAATGTCGTGGCCCAAACGCTCCTGCAATTGCAGGCGGCGCGCGGCCATATCCACGATGCGCGCGATTTTGGATAGGCCCAGCACCTTGCCGCGCGGCAGATACGCCACGCTCACCTTCATGTCATACATGAGGGCCAAGTGATGCTCGCAGTAGCTAAAGGCCTCAATATCACGCACTTGGATGAGATCGCTGCTGTTTGGCTCAAATTCTTCTTCAAAGGTCTTGCCAAACATGTCCGCAATCTCCCGATTGCTGTGACACATACCCTCAAACACTTCGGCATACATACGCGCCACGCGGTCAGGCGTTTCCACCAGGCCGGGGCGATCCGGGTCATCACCCAGCGCCTCGAGAATGCCTCGAATATGTTCCCGTATTTTTTCGGTATTGATTGCCATTGCACTATACTCCTCTTTGTTCGGGCGGCCAGATAAACTTATGCAGCTGCAGTTGCAGTCGCACGTTTGCCAATTTCTCGCGTATGATAAACGCCACCAAGTCCTTCGCTTCTATTTGGCCGAAAACCGGGCTGATGTACACCCCGCAGCGCTCCTGCAGACGGTGCTTGTCCAACAAATCTTTCACCCTCTGTAAATCCCGCGCGCCGCCGCAGACAAACTTCAAACTATCCTGCGCACGCAGCAAATCGAGATTGGCCAGGCACATGTGCGCCTCCATGCCGCTCAGGGGCAATTTGTAGTCCATGGTGAAGCTCACGCGCGGCGCGGTGCGGAGAAAGGGGGATACGTCCACGCTGCCATTGGTCTCTACCTCTACCTGCACGTTATCTGCATGCGATAAGGCCTGCAAAAGCGCCGCCATGCCCGGAACCAGGAGCGGCTCGCCGCCTGTCACGGTCACATGATGTACGCCTGCCGCACGCACGTTTTCCAAAAGATCCGCCTGCGTCACCTGCTCCACCGGACAATCCGGCGCATTTGCCCACGCCGTATCGCAATAGGAGCAGGTGAGATTGCAGCCTGCAAAGCGCAAAAACAATGCCATATAGCCCGCATGCGGCCCCTCGCCGTTGATACTCACAAAACGCTCAACCAAGGGATAGGTCATGGGTCCCGCTCCTCATAAACCGCGCAATTATCCGGCGTCTCATAGACCGTCATGGCGGAGATCGGAAACCCCTGCGCCTTCATGTTGTCAAACAGATATTTGGCCAGATTTTCCGCTGTTGGACGGAAGGTCAGGGTCACAAGCTCAAACCCCTCCTCCTCCAGCGCATCCAGGGTGGATAGGCGCAGCGTTCCGCGCTCGACCAGCAGGCGGTGATCCAGAGAGTCCGCCAATTCGTGCAGCTCTCTCTTAAAATCGGAAAAGTCGATGAGCATACCGTCCTTATCGCCGCCGGTTTGCAGGTCTTCGCCAGAAATCTTGGCCAGGATGCGCCAGCGGTGGCCATGTAAGTTGGCGCACTTTCCAGTATGGCCAAAGAGGAAATGGGCGGAGTCAAAGGAGGCTTCCGCTGTCAAATGATACATAATAAAATCCCTTTCTCCCTCCACGCAACAGAGAGGAAAGCCGCGTTTGCCTACCAGCAAACGCAATGCTCCCCTCTCACCTATTAGCCTAGTTTTGTTTAGCGACAGGAGGGTCTCGAACTGTCTATTCTTTTGTGATGTGGTCAAAGAGATCCGATCAGCCCTCTGCCGACGGCCCCATCTGCACCAGCTTCTCTCCCACTTGGTAGATATCACCCGCACCGACCGTCAGGATCAGGTCGCCTGGGCGCGCCATGTCGTAGAGCGCCTGGGTCAACGCCGGCAGCGTCGGCAAGACCTGCGCGCCGGGCACTGCCGCGGCCAATTCCGCCGAGCTGACGCCGACCTGGTTCTGCTCGCGCGCGGCATAGATTTCCGCCAGCAGGGTCACATCCGGGCGGCGCAGCTCACTGGCAAAGTCGTCAAAAAAGGAACGGGTGCGCGTATAGGTATGCGGCTGAAAGGCGCAAATCAGGCGCTCATAGCCCAGGTCCCGCGCCGTATCAAGCAGCGCACGCAGCTCACTCGGATGGTGCGCATAATCGTCGTAGACCGCCGCGCCTTTCACGCTGCCTTTGTACTCAAAGCGGCGGCCCGCGCCGATGAAATCAGCCAAACCCCGCTCGATCGCGCTGGCAGGCAGGTGCAACGCCAAAGCGGCGGCCGCCGCGGCCAGGGCATTTTTCACATTGTGTAGCCCCGGCACCTGCATGGTAACGTGCGCCACGGTTTCCCCATGGTACACCACGTCAAATTCCGGCAAGCCCTTTCGCCAAGTGAGGTTCTTGCTGTGAACATCGCCGGTCTCCACACCAAAGGTCATCAGCGGCAGATCCGCATTGGTCAATAGCGACATGGTATTGGCATCCTCGGCATTGGCGATCACCAGCCCGTCTTGGGGGACCAGCTGCGCAAATTGCAAAAACGACTGTTGAATGTCCGCCAGATCCTTGAAAAAGTCCAAATGATCGGGGTCAATGTTGAGGATCACCGCAATGGTCGGGAAGAAGGAGAGGAAGGAGTTGCAGTACTCGCAGGACTCCAAAATGATGGTCTCTCCCCGGCCAACCCGATGTCCGGTACCCAGAACAGGGAGTGTTCCGCCGATCATCACCGTCGGATCCACGCTGGCCGCCATGGCGATGTGTGTGCACATGGAGGTGGTTGTGGTTTTGCCATGTGTACCGGCCACACAGAGCGCGTGGCGGTATTGGCGCATGATCAGGCCCCAAACCTCCGCCCGCTCGAACACGGGCAGGCCACGGCTGCGCGCGGCGCGAATTTCCGGATTATTGTCATGCACGGCGGCGGTACGGATCACCATTTCCGCCTCTCCAATGCCTTCTTCGCGATGACCGATGACGACGGGAATCCCAAGGGCGCGCAAACGCTGCACCGCCGCCCCCTCCTGTACATCGGAACCGGTGATGTGCATCCCGTTTCCAAGCAACACCTCTGCCAGAGGCGACATGGAAACGCCACCGATCCCCACCAGGTGGGCCCGGCGGCCGGGTTTTATATATTCTTGCATCTGATCTATCGTCATCTGCTTTACACACCTTCTTGTTCAGATTATAATGATTATAATACGCTGGGACAGGACTTGCAAGGTTTTCTCTTTTCTTTCAGTATCCGCGCATTTCTCCAAAGCATGCGCCGTCGTGTCTATCTTTGTGGATTCTTTCACCAAATGCCGCGCGGCCAATGGGAGGTAGATGCTTGTCACGGCGCTCTGCGTTTGCGTGCGCAGGTCATAACACCGCGCGCCGAACCAAGAAAGCCTACATGCTTTGATCGAAAAAGGAGTTGCATATGACAAAACTGGATTTATCGTTTTTTGAGCAAGATACTCTCACCGTCGCAAGAGAACTCTTGGGCCGTTATCTGGTGCGCGACTTGGGCCAAACGCGCCTTGTGTGCCGAATAACGGAAACAGAAGCTTATGTAGGACGCATCGACAAGGCCTGTCATGCGTACAATTATAAACGAACAGCCAGATCACAAACCCTTTTTGAAGCGCCCGGTACGGTTTACATCTACCTGATCTATGGTATGTATCATTGCCTCAATTTTGTGACAGAAGCGAAGGAAGAACCCTGCGCCGTGCTGCTGCGCGGGGCGCAGCCCGTACTTGGCATCGACGAAATGGCACAAGCCCGCTTCGGCCATGACGCGGCAGACATGACGGCTTACCAGCGTAAAAACTTCTTAAACGGTCCGGGCAAACTCTGCACCGCGCTCTCCCTGACCCGTGCAGAAAACAACACACGCCTGGACGGCTCGCTCTGGATCTCCGATGCCCCCGAGGAGCTTGGCCTGCACCCTAGCCCCATCGAAACCATTCACACCGGCCCGCGCATCAACATCTCCTACGCCGAAGAAGCCATAGATTTCCCCTGGCGCTTTTGGATTGACCCCACCAAACCATAAGGGATTCCTTTCATTTTAAACATCCGACCGCAAGACTAAGCCGCCTCATTTGAGGCGGCTTTTCATGATCCCCACTATATTCCCAGCTACCGCACAGCAGCTGCATTGCATAAAAGGAAGCACGCGAAACCTGGTAGCCAACGACTCGAAGCGACATCTGTATAGCGCGCAGCCCCCTGTTCCCGGGGCTGCGCGCTTCTGATTATAGTTTCGTCATATGCTGGGCCGCAGCCTTGAGCATCAGACGCTTTGTCCCCACATTATCAAAGGCAACCTCCAAGAGCGCATCGCCGCCCATGGGCTGAATAGAGAGCAGCATCCCTTGTCCAAAAGCGGCATGCTTGACCATGTCCCCTTTGGCATACTGCGGCAGAGGCGCACTCTTTTGCGGCGGCTGCCGATAGGCTGTCCGTTCGCGCGGTACGGCGGTGCGTTGTGGCACATTGTTTTGCACGTTGGCCGCGGTCGGATATGTCATGGACGGCGTTTGCCATTGATCCTCAAAGGACACAAGATTCGGGGAGAGATAGTTCCGGCTATCCACCTCCGTCAGCTCCTCTGGGATTTCCTTCATAAAGCGCGACGGCAGGTTCGAGGCTGTTTTACCAAAGAGCATACGCTGTGCCGCGCAAGAAAGGTGCAGCCACTCCTTGGCTCGTGTCATGGCCACATAGCAGAGTCTGCGTTCTTCCTCCAGCTCATCTTGTTCGCCGATGGCACGAAAACCGGGGAACACGCCTTCCTCCATGCCAACGACAAACACATACGGAAACTCCAGACCTTTGGCGGCGTGCATGGTCATCATGACCACGCAGTTGTTTTCATCCTCCATACTGTCCAGATCCGTATAGAGCGCAACCTCATCCAAAAAGCCCGCCAAGGAGGGATCCAGGGCATTTTCGAGGTAACCTGCGATCGAAGACTTCAATTCCTTGACGTTTTCCAACCGCGTGGCATTCTCCTCGCGTTTTTCCTCCAGCATAGTGAGATAGCCGCTCTCGCTCAGCACCTTTTCATAGAGTTCCGGCAGCGGCAGCACATCAATGCTTGCCTGCAGGCGCGTCATCATCTCGGCAAAGGCGCGGAATTTTCCCGCCACGCGGGACAGCTGCGGATATCGCTCAATCTGCCCAATCAATGCCCAGAGCGAAAGGCCTTCTTCCGCGGCCGTCATCTGTGCGGCCTCCAAAGCCTTCGCGCCGATGCCACGCGCCGGCGTATTGATGATGCGTAGCAGGCGCAGCTCATCCTCCGGATGCTGCAGCACGCAGAGATACGCCAGCATATCCTTGATTTCCGCGCGGTCAAAAAAGCGCATGCCGCCGATGACTTTATAGGGAATGCTGTTGCGCTTGAGCGCCATTTCCAACTGGTTTGACTGGGCATTCATACGATACAAAATGGCATGGTCGCGGAAGGGCTTGCCCTCGGCAAAATTTTTCAAGATCTGCGTCGCCACATGCAGGGCCTCGTCCTGCTCGTTCATGGCCTGGTAGACCTGCACCTTCTCGCCCTGGCCCCGATCCGTCCATAATCGCTTGCCCTTGCGGCCGTCATTGTTGTCAATGACCGCATTGGAGGCTGCCAGGATGTGACCGGTGGAGCGATAGTTTTGCTCCAGGCGGATCACGCGCGCGCCGCGGTATTCCTGCTCAAAGGAGAGAATGTTCTCAATCGTCGCCCCGCGGAAGCGGTAGATGGATTGGTCATCGTCACCCACCACGCAAAAATTCTCCCTGCCGCCGGCCAAAAGCGTGGCCAGCAGGTATTGCAGGTGGTTGGTGTCCTGATACTCATCCACTAGGACATAGCGAAACTTTTTTTGATAATACTCCCGCACATTGGGATATTGTTGCAAGATTCTCACCGTATGGAGAATAATATCATCGAAGTCCAAAGCGCCGGCGCGGCGCAGTTTGTCCTCATAGAGGGCATAGATCGCCGCGATTTTACGCAGACGCAGGTCGCTATTTGCCTGGCAGCGTTGCTCGTACTCCGCTGCGAGCAAGCATTCGTCCTTCGCCCGTGAAATGTAGTTGAGCACGCTGCGCGGCGGAAATTGCTTGTCGTCGACGTTGCTCTCTTTCAGGCAAGCCTTGATCACGCGCAAAGAATCGTCTGTGTCATAGATCGTAAACGCCGACGGATAACCCAGCACCTCAATTTCCCGCCGCAAAATGCGCACGCAGGCTGAGTGGAAGGTGGACGCCCAGACATCTCGCGCAGGTAGCCCCACCACGCGCTCTAAGCGTTCTTTTAATTCACCCGCCGCCTTATTGGTGAAGGTGATGGCCAGGATTTCCCAAGGCCGGGCCGGCTCCATGATGCAAAGAGCCTCCATGTATAACACTTCTGCGGGCGTTGATTGCGTTGCCCCCTTATACTGCTCTAAAAAATGCAAGTCATCTTCCGTTGCCTCGGGCGGCACTTCGTCGGCATCGGCGCCCTTGCCAAAACGCAGCAGGTTGGCAATGCGGTTGATGAGCACCGTCGTCTTGCCGCTGCCCGCACCGGCCAGCAAAAGCAGCGGCCCTTCCGTCGTCAAAACGCCCTCCTGCTGTTGTGGGTTTAAGTGGGCAAATTCTGTCGCGATGGCGCGACGGCGGGCGGCGCAATATCGTGTATGTAAACTGGTGTCCAACATGATTTCACTCAAGCGTTCCTTTCCCTGTTCAATTAACAAATGATTGTATACCAAAACGCTAAGTTTGACAAGTTTCCGACTAAGCCAGCAAAAAATTTTACGCAAAGTTGTTATATGTCTTGTCAACTGAATGGTAACGTGCTACAATAGCGAAAACCCAGACTGACAGGCCTGCTTGCCGCACAAGAAAACCCTTCCAGTAAACCCTTAGATGTGTTGTTTGATGCGGTTTTTGCAGGCTTCTAAGCTCTGCTCTTCTCATCCTCTCTTCTCGGATGCCGGGAAAATATACAGTAAATGAGATGACAACATGAAGTTTGATTGTGATGTAGTCATTGTCGGCAGCGGCGCAGCCGGTCTTTTCTGCGCGCTCAACCTTCCCTCCCATTTGCGCGTGCAGATCATTACCAAGCGCGGCGCGGAGGAATCCGACTCCTTTTTGGCCCAGGGCGGCATTTGCGTGCTGCGCGGCGAAGAGGATTATGACGACTTTTTTGCCGACACGCTGCGGGCCGGCCACGGGGAGAACAACCCGAAGGCCGTCGATCTGATGATCCGCTCGTCCAACAGCGTCATCCGCTCTCTGGTGCGCTACGGCGTCCGCTTTGAAACCAAAGCGGACGGAAGCTTCCGCTTCACCCGTGAGGGGGCACATACCCGCCCGCGCATTCTGTACCACAAGGACATCACCGGGAAGGAGATCACCTCCGTCCTGCTAGAACAGGTGCGGCAGCTGCCGCATGTCACGATTCGCGAACAGATGACCATGCTTGATCTTCTGGAGCAGGACGGTTGCTGCGGCGGCCTGATTGTGTCCGACGCGGCGGGAGATGTATCCATGCTGCGCGCCCCGGTCACCGTGCTCTGCTGCGGAGGACTCGGCGGCCTGTATGACAACACCACCAACTACCCGCATATCAGCGGGGACGCCCTGGCCATCGCACTCAAGCACAATGTCACCCTGCAAAATATGGACTATATTCAGATCCATCCCACCACCCTGTTCAACGATCAGCCGGGCCGACGTTTTCTCATCTCTGAATCTGTCCGCGGCGAGGGCGCGCACCTCTATGATAAAAACGGCCAGCGCTTTACGGACGAACTTCTACCGCGCGATCGGCTCACGCACGCCATCTGGGCCCAGATGAAAAAAGATGGCACAGACCATGTCTGGGAGGACATGCGCCCCATCGGCCGGGAAACCATTTTGGAGCACTTTCCAAACATCTATCAGCACTGCCTGGAACAGGGCATCAACATTTTGGAAGAAATGATCCCCGTCGTGCCTGCCCAGCATTATTTTATGGGCGGCATACAGGTGGACCTGGCCAGCCGCAGTTCCATGCGCGGCCTGTACGCCTGCGGGGAAACCAGCTGCAACGGCGTACACGGGGTCAACCGTCTGGCCAGCAACTCCCTGCTTGAGTCGCTGGTCTTTGCCCAGCGGGCAGCGGATGACATTGCCTTTGGGCAACACTATGCCGCCTCTACCCCACCCGCCGCGGTCGATTTATCCTCCTATCAAGACCGGGACAAGCTTCTCGGCCAATACCGCGCCCTGGTCTTGGCCGAAATTGAAAGGATGCGACTCAGCCATGAATGAGATTACCCTCTTGATCCAAGGGGAGGACTTGATCCGTCAGGCCCTGCGAGAGGACATCACCAGCGAAGATGTCTCCACCAATGCCGTCATGCCCACCGCGCGGCTGGGACAGGTCCAGCTAATTTGCAAGCAGGATGGTATCATTGCCGGCCTGCCCGTCTTTGCCCGGACCTTTACGCTGCTCGATCCCCAAACGCAGGTGCACTGCACGGTAACAGACGGCAGCAAAGTCACAGCAGGCCAGCACATCGCCACCATCACGGGTGACATTCGTGTGCTGCTCTCCGGCGAACGCGTGGCCCTCAACTTCCTCCAACGCATGAGCGGGATCGCCACCTATACCCGCAGCATGGTCGATATCCTAGCAGGCAGTAAAACCGTGCTGCTCGATACCCGCAAAACAACACCCAATATGCGCATCTTTGAAAAATACGCCGTGCGCATCGGCGGCGCCCGCAACCACCGCTATAACCTCTCCGACGGTGTAATGCTCAAGGATAACCACATTGCCGCCGCGGGCGGCATTCGGGCCGCCATCGCCGCCGCGCGGGCCTATGCCCCTTTCGTGCGGAAAATCGAGGTGGAAACCGAGACGCTTGACCAAGTGCAGGAGGCCGTTGCCTGCGGCGCAGATATCATCATGCTCGATAATATGTCCAAGGAGCGGATGCGCGAAGCGCTTGCCCTCATCGACGGCCGCGCTGAAACCGAGTGTTCGGGCAATGTCACACAGGAGAATCTGCGCGCGCTGGCCGATCTCGGCGTTGACTTCGTCTCCAGCGGCGCACTGACGCATTCCGCCCCCATTTTAGACCTTTCCATGAAGCACTTAGAAGCCATTCCATCCCCTGATGGCAGCGCATAAGGCAGTCTTTTAGGCCTGCCTTGCCTGCCCTTCGACTACCTGAGAAAAGAGGGTTTTCCTTGACTGTATCGGAACGAAGACGAGATATTTTAAATCTTTTGCAAGAAACCGACAGCCCGGTCTCCGCTAAGGATCTGGCCATCCGTTTCCACGTCAGCCGTCAGGTCATCGTACAGGATTTGGCGGTCATCCGTGTGGCCAATCCCAATATCATTTCCACATATCGCGGTTACCTCTTTCAACTGGCCACCACGCACTCGCGGGAGTTTAAGGTGCGCCACACGGACGAAAAGGCCGGCGAAGAGCTCAATCTAATCGTCGACTTGGGTGGGCGCGTACAAAACGTCAGCATCAGCCACAAGTTTTACGGACGTGTCACGGCAGAAATGAACATCAGCTCCCGCCAGGATGTGCAGGAGTATATCACCGCGCTCTGCTCCGGCCAATCCCGCCACTTGAGTAACGCCACCGGCGGTTATCACTATCACTTGGTCGAGGCGCTGAGCGAGGAGCGGCTGGACATGATCGAAGAATCGCTACGCACGCACGGCTTTCTTGCCCCTTTGAGTTCCTGGGAACTCTATGGGCAGGACGACTAACGATAACACACATTCAATTTATTTTCAGGAGGTTCGTCATGACCATCAGAGAAATACAAGAAGAAATCCTTCGCTTGAAGAAGGAAAAGGATATTTGCATTCTGGCACATAGCTATCAGGGCCAGGAAATTCTGGAGATCGCCGATTACAGCGGTGACTCCTATGGCATCAGCGTAGAGGCCATGCACGCGCCGCAGCAAACCGTCCTCATGTGCGGCGTGCGCTTCATGGCGGAGACCTGTAAGGTGCTCTCTCCGCAAAAACGCGTGATCTTGGCCGCGCCGGACGCCGGCTGCCCGATGGCGGATCAGATGGACCGCGCCATGATCGAAACGGTCAAGAAAGACTATCCCGGTTATGCCGTGGTCTGTTACATCAACACAACTTCGGAGTTAAAAACCATCTGTGATGTCTGTGTGACCTCCTCCTCTGCCGTACAAATCTGCCGGAAACTGCCCCAAAAGGACATTCTGTTCATCCCCGACCAAAACCTGGCTCAGTACGTAGCCAAGCAATTGCCGGAAAAGAACATACGATTTTTAGATGGTGGCTGTCCCTATCACGCCGCCATGTGTGAAGCCGATGTGCAACGCGCCCGCGCCGCGCATCCTGACGCCCTGCTCCTGGTACATCCGGAATGCCCGCCCGAGGTGGCGGCCCTGGCCGACTATGTGGGATCCACCACGGGCATCATGGAATTTGCCCAGCAGTCCGCACACAAAAGCTTTCTCATCGGTACGGAAACCAGTATCGTCGAGCACTTGCAGTACGCCTGCCCGGATAAGCAGTTCTATCCCCTCTCCGGCGAGCTGATGTGTCCCGAAATGAAAAAGACCACCTTGATGGACATTTATCACTGCTTAAACGGCAAGGCCGGTGAGGAGATCCACCTGCCTGACGAGACCATCCAAGGCGCGCGCCGCTGCATTGATGAAATGATTCGTCTGGGCAGCTAATGTTGCACAGCTGATAAATGCCGCCATCACCGTCTTCTGACTTACGGTGGTGGCGGTTTTTTGATGTCGAAAACGCAGTTGCTTGACATTGTCACGGAATGGCGACATAGGATACAGTATGCTCAAATCACGAACCACACAAGGAGGATCCCCATGCCGAATCAAAAAAACGGTAAACGCAAAGCTAAGGTACAACAATCGCTCTGCGTCGCCTGCGGCTACTGTCTGTCCATTTGCCCTTGTCAGGCCATCCGCATGTTCAAAGGGCTATATGCCGAGGTTTCCTTGGATCGCTGCGTCGGCTGCGGTAAATGTGCCGCAGCCTGCCCCGCCTCCATCATCAAAATGCGTGAGGTTTCCTCATGAAAAAGCCTTGGTATGCGTACTTATGGATCTTTTCCGTCATTTACCTGCTGCTCGGCTTCTTTTCCATCCTGTTCGCCTGGCTGGGTTTGCTCTGTTTTATGATCCCGCTGCTCATCGCCCTGTTCGGCGGACAAAAGGCATATTGCAATCGTTATTGCGGTAGGGGGCAGCTCTTTCATCTGCTGGGTGCGCGCTTTGGCCTCTCGCGGCGGCGGGATATGCCCGCCTTTTTACGCAGCCGTATCTTTCGTTATGCCTTCCTTGCTTTCTTTATGACCATGTTCATCCTCATGCTGGTGGGTACCTATGGCGTGTTCGCCGGCACGCGGAGCCTGCGCGAAGCCGTCACGCTGCTGTGGAGCATCCCCATCCCCTGGGCCTTTGCCAATAATTCGAGCGCGCCTCTGGCCCCTTGGATTCTGCAATTTGCCTACGGCTTTTACAGCATCATGCTGACCTCGACGGTTCTGGGACTGCTGACCATGCTGCTCTACAAGCCCCGCTCTTGGTGCGTTTACTGTCCTATGGGTACCATGACGCAGCTCATTTGCCAAGCGAAGTATCACAGCTGCAGCGTCCGGAATGATCCGTCTTGTATCCCTCCTGCCGAGGAGATCAAAACGGACAACAAGAAAGCCTGATCACAAAAACAGCGGCATCGAAGTCAGTTTGCTTCGATGCCGCTTTTCGTTTAAAAATGCAAGAACTTTTGGATGTCCTTATGATTGGCCAAAACCAGCAGCGTCTCTCCTTCTACCAGTACGTGCGCTGCGCCCGGCAGGGGATTCAGCCGTTCTTCACGTTTGGTTGCCAGAATGTTGACGCGGTATTTCTGCCGCACGCCCAACTGGCCAATGGTCTTACCCAACCAGGCTTGGGGGATATCCGTTTCATAGATCGAAAAATCGGGGGTGAGTTTGATATAATCGAAAATATGCGATGAGCCGTAGCGCATGGCTGCCCAGTCGGCCATCTGCTTTTCCGGATAGATCACTTCATCTGCGCCGCTCTGTTTCAGGAATTTGACATGTCTGTCCTGCATCGCTCTGGCCAAAATAAAGGGGGCGCCGTATTCTTTGAGCAGCGCGGTTGTTTCCAAAGAACTTAAAAAGTCGTCACCGATGGCAACCACGCAGAGGTCAAAATTGCGCACGCCCAGGGAGGCAATAAAGGCCTCCTGCGTACTGTTGCCTATCTGCGCGCTGGTCACATAGTTTAGCACTTCATTGACGCACATCTCATCCTTATCGATTGCCAGGACCTCATGATGCAACGCCTGCATCTTTTGTGCCATATGGCGTCCAAACCGCCCCAAACCGATGATCATGACCGATTTCATAGTGTGATTCCTTCCTTGTTAACCAACTGTGACCTTTTCCTGCGGCAACTGCGCCGCATTCGGCGCTTCACTGAATAACACGGCATAGAGCAGCGTCAGCGCACCGACCCGTCCAAAGTACATGAGGAAAATTAAGATAAACTGCGAAATCGGGCTCAGGCTGGCCGTAATGCCAAGCGACAAGCCGACTGTTCCAATGGCCGAGGCCGTTTCAAACATGGCCGATTGCAGAGATACGGCATCAATGCTGCTGATAAGACCGGCGCCCAGGACAAATAGCAGCACATAGAGCGAGACAATCGCTATGGCCCGCCGCAGCGTCTCCTCCGGTATGCGGCGACCAAAGCCGCTGGTGCTGCTCTTGCGGCGAATCACCGCACGCATATTGAGCAGCAGCACGCCAACCGTTGTCACCTTGACGCCGCCCGCCGTGGAACCAGGCGCACCGCCGCAGATCATCAGCATCACCATTAGCAGCACCGCCGGACTGCTGAGCAAGGTCAGATCCACGGTGTTAAAACCCGCGGTGCGCGGAGAAACCGCCTGGAACATGGCGGCCCAGATGCGCTCCTTCATGCTCAGATCCGCCCATTGCGGGAGCGAAAATTCATACAGAAAATAGAGCGTGGCAAGCAGCAGCAGGCAAAACGTACCCAAAACGATCAGCTTCGTCTGCAAACGGCAGGCGCGCAACCTGCCCCGGTGCTCCTTCAGATCTGCCCAGGTCATAAACCCGCTGCCCCCAATGATGATCAGCAGCATGATCGTTCCGTTGATGACAGGATCTGATGTATAATTTGTCAGGGAAGAAAAGGCCCCCTGCGTGCCCATAAGGTCAAACCCGGCATTGCAGAACGCGGAAATGGAGTGAAACACGGCATACCAAATGCCCCGCCAAAAGCCAAAAATCGGACAGAACCGAAAGGCCAGCAAGATCGCGCCGGTCCCCTCGATCAAGAGCGTACCCTTGATGAGAAAACCCGTCATGCGCACGATTCCGCCCACCTGCGGGGCTGAGATGGATTCCTGCATCACCCAGCGCTGCTTGAGTCCGATCTTGCGCCCAGCGAACATGACAACCGCCACGCCGGCGGTCACCACGCCCATGCCGCCGATCTGAATGAGCACCAGCAGAACCACCTGCCCGAAAATCGACCAGTACTGTGCGGTATCCTGCACGACCAACCCCGTCACACAGGTGGCCGAGGTTGCCGTGAAAAGCGACTCCAAAAAGCCTGCGCCTCCCGGCGCATTCGTCGCAAAAGGCAGCATCAAGAGCAGCGTCCCGGTGAGGATCAGCAGCAGGAATCCCAAAAGAATGATCTGCGCCGGGGTGATACGTTTACGATTCCCTAACATGATACTGTTTCGTTCCTCCACGCGCTTTTGTGTTCTGTGCAACTGCAAAAACGCTGCTTATTCCGCTCCGGAAACAAGGCAAGACCTTTCCATATCCTTGCAGGGTGCGCCAATACGCCCATATGATATGGTTGCGGTCCGGGCTCATTTACCGTGCGTTTTTTCTGGCGCGACGAACTTTTGCTTCTTCATACAGGCGCAGTTCCTCTTCTGTCTCCGGCGTATATTCCGGTATGGCTTGCGGGCGACCGTTGCGGCCCATGGCGACCATGGTAAAATAAGCGGACAGCGCCTTTTGCGGCCCGGTGTCCGATTCCAGGTCCTCTACCTCTACATTGACAAACACTTCCATGGACGTTCTGCCCACATAGACGACCGTTGCCGTACAGGTCACCAGCGCGCCTACAAAGATGGGCAGATGGAACTCCAATTCGTCCACGCGCGCCGTCACGCAGTTGCATCTGGCATACTTGATGGCAACAGCGCCGGCTGCGGTATCCATAAACTTCATAATTTCACCGCCATGTACATTGCCTGCCACATTCGCTTGATGCGGCAACATGACCTGGCTCATGATGATTTGTCTGTTTTGCATAATGATAAACCTCCTCTTGTCCGGCCAAACGGCGCCGGACCCCGGCGTATGTACGCCACCTTTATAGAGTATAAACCACCTGCCCCCATCCGTCAAAGCTTTAATTGAATAATCTTTGGGGTGAATCAGCTTGTGATCTGTGGATTAGTCACAACAAGCAAGACGCTGTGCGGCCTTCACAGAAAACGGCCGATTCTCTCGCCAAGCCCGGCAGGAGGAATCGACCGTTTGATTCAGGGCTTTTTGGGTATACCCTGCAGGCGGGAATAGTTCTCCAACGCTTCTTCTGACTGCGGCAGTTCCGGCGTCAGACCTGTCATACCCTGCGCCGAAACCACAGATTGAAAGTCATAAAATTGATCAAAAATCTCTTCGTCAAAGGAATTGACGCGCTTTCTTTTGCGCTCGTCCATGTGTTTTTCCTCCTTTCTGTTGGCTTATTAGGATCAGTATGCCGCAATCAGGGCGTCATTATGAACAATTGCCTCGATTTAATTGCTGCGGCGGCATTCAGGGCGCATTTTGTTGTCGGTCAAATTGTTATATGGAAAAGCGTGGATTGATTCATCTTTCGGTAGCTTAGCCATTGCAAATTGACCGGACTGGGTATATACTTATAATTCATGAAATTTTATTTACTTTTGGAGGAAACTTGATTACTGTAAGCAATCTGAGCGTCAGCTTTGCCGGTTCCAAGCTGTTCGACCAAGTCGAACTGAAGTTTTTGCCCGGAAACTGCTATGGAATCATCGGCGCAAACGGCGCAGGAAAATCAACTTTTTTAAAGGTTCTATCCGGCGAATTGGAACCCACAACGGGCGAGGTCTCCATTCCTAAAAACTTGCGTATGTCGGTCCTGAAGCAAGACCACTACGCCTTTGACAGCTTTACCGTCTTAGATACCGTCATCCAGGGCAATCCGCGCCTTTACGAAATTATGCAGCAGAAGGACGCGCTCTATGCCAAGGAGGACTTCTCCGAGCAGGACGGTATCTTAGTCTCTGAGCTGGAGGGCGAATTTGCCGAGCTCAACGGCTGGGAGGCGGAAACAGAGGCGTCCAAGCTCATCCAGGGTCTTGGCCTGTCCACAGACCTGCTCTATGCCCAAATGGACTCTCTCGGCGGCAAGGAAAAGGTGAAGGTTCTGCTGGCGCAGGCGCTCTTTGGTGAGCCGGAAATCATTCTGCTCGACGAGCCCACCAACAACCTGGACATCAAGTCCGTCAGCTGGTTGGAGGATTTTCTGTTGGAATATCTGGGCACCGTCATCGTCGTCTCGCATGACCGTCACTTCTTAAACACCGTCTGTACGCACACGGTCGACATTGACTTCACAAAAATCAAACTCTACACCGGTAACTATGACTTCTGGTATGAGTCGAGCATGCTGATGCAGCGCATCATGCGTGAGCAAAACCGCAAAAAGGAAGAAAAAGCCAAGGAATTGCAATCCTTTATCACCCGTTTCTCGGCCAACAAGTCAAAGTCCAAGCAAGCCACCTCGAGAAAAAAGCTGCTGGAAACCTTGACGCTCGACGAGCTGCCGGCCTCCTCCCGTCGCTACCCTTATGTGGGGTATCAGATGGATCGTGAGCCGGGCAAGGAAATCCTCGCCGTAGAGGACCTCAGCCACACGCTTGAGGAGGGCAAGGTGCTCGATCATGTCTCCTTCCGCGTGAATAAGGGTGATAAAATTGCCTTCGTGGGCGAGACGGATCTGGCCAATACCACTTTGTTCCGTATTCTGATGGAGGAAATCACGCCGGACGAAGGTACCTTCCGCTGGGGCGTGAGCACTTCGGTCTCCTACTTCCCGCAGGACAATGCGCCCTTTTTTGAAAACTGCGACCTGAGCATTTTAAAATGGCTGGAGCAGTACTCCTCCGATACCAGCGAAAGCTATCTGCGTGGCTTCCTGGGGCGTATGCTCTTCTCGGGCGAGGATGTGTTTAAACCGGTGAATGTGCTCTCCGGCGGCGAAAAGGTGCGCTGTATGTTGGCCCGCATGATGATGAGCGGCTCCAATGTCCTGGTCATGGATCAGCCGACCAACCACTTGGATCTGGAGTCGATCACCGCGCTGAACAACGGCCTTTCGGACTTTAAGGGCATCATTTTGTTCTCCTCGCACGATCACCAGTTCATTCAAACCATCGCCAATCGCATCATTGAGTTTAAGCCAGAAGGCATGGCCGATCGCTCGATGACTTATGACGAATATCTGGAACTGGATACCTGACCCCGACAAACACAAACGACAAAACAGGAGCGATACCCCAAGATACAAGGGGTATCGCTCCTGCTGCATTTATAGTGTTTGCCCCAAGAATGACGCAGCATTATCAAAAAGCTGATCGGCCAAATCCGCCGCTTCCATACCGCGCAAGTGCGCAACGCTCTGTAGCATGGACGCCAAACAGCTGGGCAGCTCTGCCTCGCTGATCGTTCGTCCCATGGCCCAGGATAGACCGCCTATGCCATCGCTCTCGAGCAGGAGGCGATCCAGTGGCACCTGGGTCGCGACGGCGCGCACCGCCGGATTTTGCTCCAGGTCCGGCCCCACCGTGAAATAGCAGCCTTTTTCCACATAAGCTTCCAGCAAAGTCGGCGCGGAATACCAGTGTACAAGAATCGGCTGTGAGAACGTGGCAAGCTCTGGTAAGATGAGCGCCTCACAGCCTTTGCTGTGCAAAATGACCGGTTTTTTCAGTTCCTCCGCCCAGGCAAGCTGCGTCCGAAACACCTGCTTTTGCCGGGACAAAGCAACCTGACACCAGACGCTGTCCATGCCGATCTCCCCGATGGCGACACAGTATTCGGCATAGGGCTGCAACTGCTCCAGTGAGATATCTTCGCTATGCCAAGGATGCACCCCACAGGCAAGCAACAGGCGAGGGTCATTTTGTGCCAAAGCCAGCAAACGGCGGCACTCCAAGGCAGTTGACGCGACGGCCAGCTGATAAAAGTCCGGCCCATGATACACGCTGCCCGCAGGGGACAGGTGCGTGTGCGCATCAAAAAGACGCATCCGACCGCTCTCCCTTCAGCGCCTCGTACAATTCCTGTTTTAAGAGGCTTTGTGATAGCAGCCATGCCCGGTTGCGGTTTTGATCCGGTACGCGCAATGCTTTCTGCAAACCGGCCGGTCGACCGGCCAACACCAGCACTCGATCAGAGAGGTAGATCGCCTCATCTATATCATGCGTGACAAGCAGCACCGTCCGGCCCAAGCGGGCGCGCAGCTGCAACAGCCAGTCGCGCATCTCCTCCCGCGTGATCACATCCAGCGCGGCAAAAGGTTCGTCCAGCAGCAGAATATCGGCCGGGCAGAGCGCCGTGCGCAAGAAGGCGGCGCGTTGACGCATCCCGCCGGACAATTCATGCGGATAGTGGTTTTCATAGCCCTCCAGGCCAAAGAAGGCCAGTTCTTCGCGCGCCCTCTTTCGCAGTGCGGCCAGATCACCGTGGATCTTGCCATACAGACAGACATTGTCCAAAATACGCATCCAGGGCAGAAGTAGATCATCTTGCGGCATCAAAATGGTGCGGGAGGAAACGCCCCTTTGCCCCAGGCCGTCTATACACACCTGTCCCTCCTGCGCGGGCAGCGTACCGGCGATGACAGAGAGCAGGGTCGATTTGCCGCAACCGGATGGCCCCACAATGGAGACAAACTCTCCCGCCTCCACAGACAAATTCAAATCGCGCAGGATCTGCGTACCATCATAGGACAAGGTAATATGATCCACTTGCAGTTTCACCGCTCAACGCCCCCTTCTCTACTTGATATTACTCCGGCAAGAACGCATTGGTATAGCACTCACTCGGCGGCAGCGCCGCGTCAATCAGGCCGTTTTCCACCATGAAATCGGTATAGTCCGCCCAAACGCTATCCTTCATCTCACCCCAGCGCGCGGCATCCTCCTGGTACTTTCCGGCCAGATACTGTTGAGACTCGGTCAACATGGCCACATCGTACTCCGGCACCTTGGCCGCCAGAATCTTGGCTGCCTCCTCGGGGTTTTCGATGCAGAAAGCATACCCCCGCTGCGTCGCGCGCAGGAATTTTTTCGTCAGCTCCTCTTTGTTTGCCAGGCTGTCCTCGTTGGCGATGATCACGGGTGTGTAGTAATCCAGCCGCTTGTCAAACTCTCGCAGCTCAATGTAATTGACCGGAATGCCGTCTCTTTGGGAGGCGATGCCGTCCCAGGCCCAGAAAAACCACATAATGTCGATCTTATCCTGTAAGGCGGCGTAGCCGCTGCCGTCTGAGGTCACGATGTTCAGTTTGCTAAAATCTCCACCATCCGCCGCCATCACTGCTTTGATGACAGCCTCCTCCGAGGGTGCAGCCCAGCCGGCATAAGTCTTGCCTTCAAAATCGCGTGGACGGCTGATGTTTTTATCCTTGAAACTCGCAAAGCCGGAGGTATTATGCTGGATGATCGTGGCAATAGCGCGGATGGGCAGAGGCTCCTGCGCCGTACGGGCATAGGTGACATCCTCCTGGTAGCTGATACCAAAATCGCCCTTCCCGGCGGCAATGAGGCTGGTCACAGCGCCCTCTGCCGGTTCTACAATCTCGACCTCCAGGCCTTCCTCGGCGAAATACCCCTTCTCCTGCGCCACATAAAAACCGGTGTGGTTGGTATTGGGCACGTAGTCCAGAATCAATTTGACGCGTTCGAGCTTGGTATCGTCCTTTCCACTTTCCGCAGCAGGGGCGCAGGCATACAGTCCAAAGCATAAGAGCACAGCCAGTAGCAACGTAATTGTCTTTTTCATTTTTTTCTCCTTCTCTTTTTCGGCGGTTTTACCGCCAGGTGTGACACCATTCGAACCAAAGCGGTCAAAGCCAGCGAGAGCAGGGCCACCATCAATACGCTGGCAAAGACCTTATCAAGCATGTAGCCATTTTTGACGCGCAGCATGTAATACCCCAAACCGGCCGAGGATGACAGCCATTCGCCCACCACCGCGCCGGACATACTATATGTCGCCGCCACCGCCAGACCGGAAAAAAAGGCCGGCAGCGCGCCCGGCATCTTGACCAGGCGGTAAATCTGCCATTTGCTCGCCCCCATCGCGCGCAATAGATTCACGCGGCGGCTATCCTGTGCCGCCATCGCGTCGGCAAAGGAAATGGTGATGGGGAAAAAGCACATGAGCACAACGATCAACACCTTGGGCGCCAAACCAAAGCCCAGGTAGATGATAAACACCGGCGCCAGGACAATGACCGGCAGGGTCTGCGTCGCCACTAAGATGGGGTAGAGCGCCCGACGCACCGTGGCAAAGGCATCCATCAAAACCGCAATGCACACCGAGAGAAGCGTGGCAAGCAGCAGGCCCACAAGAGTCTCTGTCAGAGTCACGCGGGCATGATAAAGCAAGATGGGCAGCTCCCGCACAAAGGTCAGTCCAACGCGGGACGGCGCGGGCATGATATAGGCCGCCGTTCCCGTCAGGCGCACCCAAAGCTCCCACGCCACCAGGATGAGGGCCAACAGCAGCAGCGGTAACACCCAACGGAGCGCGCGATCTCTTGACATGGTTTCTTCTCCTTTCCCACAAAAGAAAAGACTGCAATCATATTTGATTGCAGTCTTAGAAAAACCGTCAGCAAATATGACTCCCTCCGGCGGCATGATCCGCGTCAGGTTTCGGGACAAATGCCCTTAAGGGTCGAAGCCGAACTTCCTCTCAGGTCCGAAGACCTCCCCTGTCTCTTTTCCTTTATGTCATTTTACAGTACAAAAGCAGCACGCCGCTTGTACAGCTTCAATATAGCATGGATCACAGGCTTTGTAAAGCGGTCTTTTCTTCAAGGCGGCGCAGCTTCTTATGATTCCGAGAGATCAATGGCATCGCCACCGATGCTGATGCGGTTGCCCTGCGTGCCCTGTGTCAAGATTTCCACGGCCTGGCGGAGCGTCGCATCCGACTTTTCCAGGCTGTCCGCTCGGGTATAGGCGGGGCGAAGCCCCAACATTTCATATTTATGCTCGCCCAAGTTGTGGTATGGCAACAGGTTTACCTCGGGATCGCCGGGCAGACTGTCCACAAAGGCAGCGATCCGCCAAAGCGAGGACGCGTCGTCGTTACAGCCCGGAATGACAGGCACGCGGATGATGATACGCAGCGGTTTATCCACTGCATACGCGCAGAGTTTTTGTATGTTTTCCAAAATCAGCACATTGGACACACCAATCAGCTCCCGATGCCGCGCCGCGTCAATATGTTTGAGATCCACGAACACCGTATTGCAGTACTGCGCCAGTGATTGCAAGGCCTCCCACGAGCCAAAGGCAGAGGTTTCGATGCAGGTATTCATATAGTTGCTTTTACACAGGCGCAAAACCTCTGCGGCGACCTCGTGCTGCAGGAGCACTTCACCGCCCGAGAGCGTCACCCCGCCGCCATGACGGCGATAGAACGCAACATCACGATACGCCTCCTGAAATAACTGCCGCGCGGTATAGTATCCCCCCACAAGGCTGCGGCAGGGCAGCAGGCAAGCCTCCACACAGCGGCCGCAGGCCGTACAGCGGGAAAAGTCCACCTGCAAGCTCCCCTCCTCTATGGCATTGCAAGCCTGCGGGCAGACCGGCACACAGCGGCCGCAGGCCGTGCAGTTGGCAAACTGCACAGACAACTGCGGCTTCGCGCTAAGGCCAAAGGGATTGCTGCACCAGCGACAGGAGAGCGGGCAGCCCTTGAAAAACAATATGGTGCGAATACCGGGTCCGTCCGTGCTGCGGTAACGGCCGATATCAAAGATACATGCGTTCTTTTCCATCTTCGCCTCCCCTTCGCCTATTTTCATGCGCACAGTGGCGGCCTTGCCGCCCGAGCCGCAAGGCCGCCATGTCATGTCGCCCAATCAGTGTTTAGAATTGATGCTCCGTGCGGTTGATGATGTCGTCCTGCACCCGCTCGGCCAGGTCGGTCCAGTACACGCTGTATCCGGCGACGCGCACCATCAGGGTCGGATAGTTCTCCGGGTGCGCCTTGGCGTCGATCAGCGTCTGCTTATTGATGGTATTAAACTGGACATGGTAAACGCCATAATCATTGAGCATGGTACGAACGAGATTGGTGAAGTTATTCATCCCGGCCTCTTTATACGTCGGCAGCTTATAGCTGGCCTCGGGGCAGTTGACCCCGGTCTCACGAATGGTATCATACATATGCGCGGTCCCCTTTCTGTCTTACAGTACGGTTTATGCTTCCATCATTTCCGATTGGCTGACCCACATGTTGAGTAAGGTGCCGTTGGTGTAGGCGCCAAAGTCAAGTTTGCCATAGCTGCGCGCGGCTGCCGTGGGTCCGTTCGTATCCGCCTGCTGCGTGGCAGACATGGTGTCGGAGATGGGCATGCCGGCCAGACGGCCATTCGGCGTTGCACCGGTCATGGCGCCGTAACCCACATTCGACTGCACCATCTGCACCGCCGCATCGCAATACTGCCCCGCACGGTATAACTTCAATTGCGTGGATTCCGCGGCAAAATACTGCCACAAATCAGCGGCAATCTGGTCGACAAACTCATTATCATTGCCAAACTTTGGCGCGCCCTTGAGCATGGCTTGCAGTTGCTCATAGCCGACAAAGTTCTGGAGGCAGGCATCGCGCACCTGAGACAGCGTTGCCTTCTTCTGCTCATAGACGACCTTTTTAATCGCCGCCACCGAGTCCACCATCGTGGCAAAGCCGCACATGTTCATCGTAGGCCCGACGTTGACCAGCGCTCCGCCTGCGGTTGCATCTTTGCAGCGCTCCATGGCGCCGTCAAGCAGCATGGTAAAGGTCGGCAGGTTGAATTGCTCGGCCAGGATTTTTTCCACAATCACCATATTGGCGTGACAGCTGCGGATGGCATGCCGCAGCTGCGCCTTCACGGCGGCGTAAAAATCCTCAAAGCTTTGCAGCGTTTCCGGTGCGCCGCTCTCAAAGCTCACCACCTGGCCGCAGAAGCTGCCGTCCACGTTTTTGGCTTTGATGCCGTTGGTGACGGCGCATAAGGTCGCCCCGGCGACATTGATGATGCCGGAATCGGTATGGCCGTACTGCAAACCCTCCGCGCCCGGTTCCACGCAGCCGATGGGCGAACCGTATTTCAAAATCTGTTTGCGGGAGTAGTTGCTGTGTCCCTCCGGCCCGGCGGCGCGCCGCTCCAGCATGTCATAGAGACCCTCACAGTTGAAGAAAGAAGGGTGCCCCATGCCTTCCGCCGCCAGCTCGCAGGCTTCACGCAGCAGTGCATCCGGCGTTTTCTGATGCAGCATCAGCGAGACAGCCGGCGAGGTCGTCCTGGCATAGCGCATCGCGCGCAGACAGAGATAGGACAGTTCATTGCTTGCGTCCTTGCCGTTTTCATCCAGGCCGCCCACATCCAGATGGGGATAACGATAATAACCGCCGAAAATATACGCCATATTCGTCGACTGAAACCAGACATTGGAGGTCACGCGGATATAGAGTTCCTCGATCAGCTCCATCGCGCCCTCGGGCGTTAAGATACCGGCGGCGACATCTTTCTGATAATATGGATACATATACTGGTCAAACCGGCCCCAGGTGATGGAGGGACCTGCGCCCTCAACAAAGAGGAAAAAGCAGACGCACCAGGCCGTTTGGCAGGCATCACGGAAGCTCTGCGCCGGTCCCCAGGGTACCCGTTGCATCATATCGGCCATGTCATCGAGCTCTTTTTTGCGCACAGGATCCGCTTCTTCGTCAGCTTTTTTACGGCATGCAGCCGAGAGCCGATCGGCCCAATCTCGAATGGCTTCGCAGACCTCCATGAGTCCCGCATAAAACTCTCGCTTATCAATGCTGCCCGGGTCGTTGGGATCCAACGCGGCCAGGTAGTCCTTGGCCTGCGCGTAGTATTTAGAAAAGCCGTTTTGTATGACATCGGTCCAGCTGGGAATAAAGTGCGATCCATTCGAGCAGATGTAATTACTCACATCCGCCACGCCGCCCGCCTGCACGCGGTCAAACTCCTCCGGGGAAACGTAGGTGCGCCACTGCGCGGTCGGGGTTTTATCCTTCCAGTAAGGAAGAAGATCTTCCGCCAGCTCGCGGTAATCCTCGTCACTGATCTCAAAGGGGTCATAGGTTCGATTGCGCAGGTTGGGCAGGTCGTCGGCCAGCCAGTGCGCGTGCAGCTCTATGGCAAAGTTGGCGCCTCGAATGCGCTGGGTCGGCCAGCCGACCAGCTGCTCATGGTCATATACCTGATCGGTGAGCGTGCGGTACACCTCCGCGGCTGCTTGGTAGCGGCGGCGCAGCGCGGGCTGACCTTCAGTCTGCCGATATATTTTGGTGTACGCCCGTGCACGCGTAATATCCACGTTCGGCCGGTTGCTGTGCAGCAGCCCGTTGAGCTCCTGGATGCGGCGCGTACTGCCCGACTTTGCCACATTGCCGGAGCGGATTGCCTGCCCCAGTTGGCCTCCCTTTAATGCAGATACAGCCATCATGTCTATCCCCTTTCAGACTTCTTTCTCATCATGCGAAAGCCTTTATTTAGATATATTGTATCCTTTTGCCGCCCATTTGTCAATCCGATTTGTGCATATATCATAAGGCAAAAGCCTCAAATCAGCCCTTTATCGCTTCCTTTTTGATTCTTGCGCGACCGCTTCACAATTTCTTCATATCCTCTGCAAACCGTGCATATACTCCAAGCAGAAAAGCTACGCGAGGAGTGTTGCTGTTTGTGAAAGAGAATATCGAGGAGCGGGCCTCCAATTTGGCTCTTTACATCATAGAAAACAAAACTACGGTGCGCGGCGCGGCATCCAAGTTCGGCATCTCCAAATCCACGGTACATAAGGATTTATCTGAGCGTCTACCTGCGTTCAACCGTGCCTTGCACCTGCAGGTAAAAGAAATTTTAGAGCAAAACAAAGCCGAGCGCCATATCCGTGGCGGAATTGCCACCAGGAAGAAGTACAAGGGAGACTCCTAAGGGCAAGGCCAAGGCAAAGAAAACCCCGAAAAGAAGGCTGCATCCTGTTGCAGTCCTCTTCTCGGGGGTTTTGCTTTATTCTGCGGAAATGAAATAGGGGTAAACCGGCTGCATGCCGTTGACCACGGTCAGCTCTGCCGTCGGGCAGGCTGCGCGAAAGAGCGCCGCCGTCTTTTGCGCCTCGTCCTCCGACACGCCCTCGCCATAAAACACTGTGATGAATTCAGGCGTACCGTCCTTCAGATCCGCTGCCATGCGGCAGAGCAGCGCCTCCAAGTGTTCATCCGAGCCAAACAGCTGACCATTCTTCAGCGCCAGGTAATCCCCTTCGCGGATCGCTTCTCCATCAAAGGAGGAATCACGGGCGGCATGGGTCACCTCCATCGTGGTAACGCCCTGCATCACCGTCATCATGGTCTGCGTGTTATCCGCCTCGTCGGCGTCGTAGTCCATATTGAGCAGGGCGGACATGCCCTCGGGTACGGTCTTCGACGGCAGCACGATCACTTGTTTGCCCTCTACCAAAGGTACACATTGCTCCGCCGCCATGATGATATTTTTATTGTTTGGCAGAACGTAGACAATTTCGGCGGGTGTCTTGCGGACCTCACGCAAAATATCCTCGGTGGAGGGATTCATCGTCTGGCCGCCCTGAATGATGCCATCCACGCCCAACTCGGCAAAGACCTTTGCCAGCCCCTCACCGGCGCAGACGGCCACAAAACCGTAGCGTTTTTCCGGAACAACGACGGCTTGCGCTTCTTCGCCCGATGCCGCTGCTAAGATCTCCGTATGTTGCTCACGCATGTTCTCTATTTTGACGGTGAGCAGCGCGCCATAGGTTAGCGCTTCCTCCAGGACACGGCCGGGATGGTTGGTGTGGACATGTACTTTGATGATCTCGTCGTCATCAACCAGAACCAAGCTGTCGCCCCGTGTCTGTAAGAAGGTCCGCAGCTGCTCTGGATCCTTGTTGTTTTCACGCGCACAGATAAACTCTGTACAGTAGGCAAATTGTATTTCTTCCGCCTGTGTTTTTTGGAATACGGCGGTTCTTTGTGCCGGTATGCTCATTGCCTCCGCCGAAAATTGCGGCATGGGCGCGCCCTGCAGCGCATCCAGCATGCCCTGCAGCAGCAGCACATACCCAACGCCGCCAGCATCCACCACGCCCGCCTTTTTGAGCACGGGGTTTTGCTCGATGGTCTGGGCCAACGCTTCTCTGGCTGCCAGCAGCGCCTCCTGCAAAACATACTCCACGGCATCATTTGTCTGTGCTGCCTCCATGGCGCGGACTGCCGCCATGCGGGACACCGTCAGCATGGTGCCTTCCGCCGGCTTCATCACGGCTTTGTAGGCCGCCAGCACCCCCGCATCCAGCGCCTCGGCAAAGAGCCGTCCATCCACGCTGTCGGCATCCTTGATGGTCTTGGCAAAACCGCGAAAGAGCAGAGATAGAATCACGCCGGAATTGCCGCGCGCGCCGCGCAGCATGGCGTTTGCCGTCATGGCAGCCGTTTCGCTCACCCGTTGCGGCTGCTTTTGCATCAGCTCTGCCGCAGCTGTACCAACCGTCAGGCTCATATTCGTTCCGGTATCGCCGTCGGGCACCGGAAATACATTCAGCTCATTGATGGTCTGTTTTTCTTGCTGCAAAGAGGCCGAAGCGTGGATGAGCATCCGCGTCAGCAGATCGCCTTCCAGAACTTGTGTCATTTTTCCATTTTCCTCTCTTTTGGTGATCGCGGCATCAGTCGGTATTCATCGCGTCGATGTACACATCCACCGCTCTGACCTCTGCCCCGGTCAGCTTGCCGACCGTATAGCGCACTTCACTCATAATCGAACGGCAAAGCGTCTGCAGGTTGACCCCATTGTCGACAATAATGTGCAGTTCAATGGAAACCGTGTCGTCCTCCTGGTAAATCACCTTGACTCCCTTTGCCATCGACTCACTGCGAAGCAGGTGGATCAAGCCATCCTTTTTCGATCTGGCCGCCATGCCCTTTACCCCAAAACAGGCGGTTGCCACCGCACCGGTGATGGTTGTGAACACATCATTGCCGATGAGAATGTCTCCCATCTCGTTTTGAATTTTCATATGCGCCATCCTTTCTGCGCCATTTTTTACAAAATCAAGCATGATCTTTGCCATCTTTTTGCAAAAAAGAAGAAAAAGTCTTCTTTGCGCGATTGTATTTTAAAGCTGAATCGTGTAAAATAGAACTATACTCTCAATCGAGGAGGTTTTTTCATGAAGGCTGCGAATTTTATTTTCAAAGTTGCATCCATTGTTTTGGTCGTTGCCGCCGCCGCTTGCTTCATTCTGGCGAATGTAGAGAAAATTTCGGACGGCTTACTCTCCATCCGTGAGCAGTTTGCTGCTCGGCGGAGACACTGCCCCTGCTCTTGCGACGAAATTGACGACTACGAAGACTGGGATTTTTAAAAAATCCTCGAAAATCCGGGGCAGCGTTGCTGCTCCGGATTTTTTATGTCATTGAGATAGATGTACCCAATGGCGACTGCAATTTTCGCAGGGCTACGCGCGCGGCGCTCATCCTTCCCCCAGCCCTTCCCCCTCCAGCGGAGCGATGATGTGCGGCGGGATATCTTTCATGGCGCTGAAGGTAAAAAACGCGGTGAGCAACAGGTTGTCAGACTCATCGGTCGCTTCGACAGCGACCACGCTGACACGCTTGCCCAGCTTTTGAATCCGAGAATGGCAGCGCACCTCACGCCCCTGAGCCGGGCGCAGGAAGTTGACGGTGCTGTTTAAGGTCACGCAGAGCTTGCCTGCCGCGGCCATGTTATGGCCCGCCACGGAGTCGGCCAAGGTCACCAGACAGCCGCCGTGCACGCTGCCGTACGGATTCAAAATCTCCGGCGTGACCCGTAAAAGGCCCTCGGCCTCCCGCGGATCCGCCCAAAGGATTTCCATATGCAGCAGCTTTGCCAGGGGATCCACCGTTCGATCGCCCTGCGCAATGCGCGTTTCCAATTCTGCGATAAAGTTGCGGTCCTCTCGTTCCGCTGTATCCTCAACGCAGGAAGCCATTCAAAATCTCCTCCTCTGCCTCCGCTTCACTCAAGCCCAGCGTCATCAGTTTTAAGATCTGGTCCCCGGCGATGCGGCCGATGGCCGCCTCATGGATCAGCTGCGCATCGGTGTGGTTCGCGGTGATCGCCGGAATGGCCTTCACCTTGGCGCCGTGCATGATGATCGCATCACACTGCACATGGCCGAAACAGCTCTGTTCACCCACCACGCGGGGATAAAAAGTTTGCTCGGACTGGTCCTGCGCGACAGAGCGGGAAATGACCCGGCCGGTCGCACCCTGGCCCGCTAAGACAATATCCATTTCAGACTCGGCCACTTGCTGGTCATGCGTCAACAATTTTTCTGTGATCACAGCCTCTGCATCCTCGCCCACTGTCACCTTGGTGTAGCGCTTGGTGGAGTTCACGCCGCGCAGCTGTGTGGTTTCCAGTTGGATGGAGGCGTTTTGTTCGAGGTAAACCACCGTCTGCGGGTTCATGATCCGCTCGCCGGTGCCTTCCCCTTCGCCATAGTGCCGCTCCACGTACTGCACCTTGGAATTTTTCCCGACGTAAAAGGTATGAATGCCGTCGTGTTTGGTCGTTTCATCGCCGGCGTTGTGGATCCCGCAGCCGGCTACGATCACTATATCACAATCGTCGCCGATATGAAAGTCATTATATACCAATTCCGTCCAGCCGCTCTGGGTAATGATGACGGGAATGTGCACCGACTCATGTTTTGTGCCGGGCTTGATGAAAATATCAATGCCGGGCTTGTCCTCTTTGCTGACGATCTCGATATTCGCCGTGGAAGCTCTGGAATCCAGCTGTCCATTTTTACGAATGTTGTACGCCCCTTTCGGCGTCCCTTCCAGCTCGGCCACTTCCCGCAATAATCTTACGTCGATATTTGTATTCGTCATGTATCTGACCTACTCCTTCTCTATCTGCCTCTTGCGGCGCTTATCTTGCTTCCGGCTGGTAGCCGCAGGCAATGGCATCCCCGCCGCAATCCCCCACGGTGTCGCCTAAAATATAGGGCATCATCTCCTCGCGGCTGCCGCGTCGCAGCACGCGGCCACCGGAAATGACAATCACTTCATCCGCCAGGTTGATGATGCGTTCCTGATGCGAAATCACCAGAATGGTGCTCTTTCCCTGCGCGTGGATATCCTGAAAGGTTTCGGTCAGCTTCGCAAACGACCAGAGGTCGATGCCCGCTTCCGGCTCGTCAAAGATCAGAAGTTCGGAAGACCGCGCCAGAATCGTGGCGATCTCAATGCGCTTGATCTCACCGCCGGAGAGCGAAGCGTCCATCTCCCGGTTGACGTAATCCGTTGCGCACAGGCCCACTTGGGTCAAATAACTGCAACAGGCCGCGTGAGAGAGGTTTTTCTTGCCCGAGGCAATCTCCAAAAGATCACGCACCTTCATGCCCTTAAAGCGCGGCGGCTGCTGAAAGCCGTAGCTGATGCCCAGCTTGGCCCGCTCGGCCACGTCTGCGTGGGTAATGTCGGTGCCCTTCCAGAGAATCTGCCCATCCGTCGGTTGGGCAATGCCCATGATCATCTTGGCCAGCGTGGTTTTACCGCCACCGTTGGGACCTGTGATGACTACAAAACGGTTTGGCTCTATGGTCAGGTCAATGCCGCGCAGAATGTCAATTTGACTGGCAGCTTCATCGACCCGATATTGAATACCTTTGAGTTCCAGCATTACATCTCACCTCATGTTTTTTTACAAAAAGCTTGTCTATGAACTGCGCCGGACGCGCCGCCAAACGGCAGCTGACTGGTCAGTATATATAAAATTCAAAGAAGAAAAAGCATACCATGACGCATGATTTTCTCAATTAAACCTTATTATAGCATGCTTTTCAAATGATGACAAGTAGCGTTACACTTCTGTCTTGTAGTTTAATATGTTTATAAAATTATATCCTGAATATCCCACTTCGAATCCCCGTAAGCACTTGACAAAAAACCGTTTCTTTTGTATATTTAATATTTAATGGATAGAGAAAAATATGCGACAAAGGGAGGGATGGCAGCATGATAACAAAGCATGGTTTCGACAACGAAGCATATCTGACCCTGCAATCCAAAAAAATTCGTGAACGCATCAGCCGGTTCGGCGGCAAACTCTACCTGGAGTTTGGCGGAAAGCTTTTCGACGATAACCACGCCTCCCGCGTCTTACCGGGCTTTCAACCGGACAGTAAAATCCGCATGCTTTTGCAACTTGTCACGCAGGTGGAAATCATCGTCACGGTTTCTTCTGACGATATCGAAAAAAATAAGATGCGCGGTGATCTCGATATCCCGTATACTACCGATACCCTCCGCCTGATAGACGCCTTTCGCAGCTTTGGCTTTTTGGTCAACAGCGTGGTGTTAACCCGCTTTGCCGCCCAGCCCACTGCCGAGTCTTTTCAGCACCAGCTGGAGACGCTTGGCCTGCGCGTTTACCGTCATTACCCCATTGAGGGCTACCCATATGATATCCCAACAATCGTCAGTCCAAACGGATATGGGAAAAATGATTATTTGGAGACCACGCGCCCGCTCGTTGTGGTGACAGCGCCCGGCCCCGGCAGCGGCAAGATGGCCGTCTGCCTCTCGCAGCTCTATCACGACAATATGCACGGTATTCAGGCCGGATATGCCAAGTATGAGACCTTCCCCATCTGGAACCTTCCCTTGCGGCACCCTGTCAACCTGGCCTATGAAGCCGCCACGGCGGATATCAATGACACCAATATGATCGACCCCTTCCACCTGGAGGCCTATGGCGTGACGACCGTCAACTATAACCGGGACGTTGAAATCTTCCCTGTGCTGAAAACCATGTTTGAGGGCATACTCGGCGCTTCGCCCTACCTCTCTCCCACAGACATGGGCGTCAATATGGCGGGCAGCTGTATCATAGATGAGGACAATGTCTGCCAGGCGGCCAAAAATGAGATCCTGCGCCGCTATTACCATGAGCTATACCGCCAACGGCGCGGCTTGTCCGACGGGCGCGAGGTCTTCAAGATTGAGCTGCTGATGAAAGAGCTCTCCTTGACGCCACACAGCCGCAGCACGGTGGATCCCGCGCTGGCCATTGCGGAGCAGACCGGTGCGCCGGCCGCCGCGATGGAACTGCCCAACGGCACCATCCTCACCGGTAAAACCTCGGACCTGCTCGGCGCGGCCTCCGCGCTCTTACTCAACGCGCTCAAGGAGCTGGCCGGGATTGCGGATGATATTCACCTCATTTCTCCCACCGTCATCGGCCCGGTGCAGGACTTGAAGGTGACGGTCCTGGGCAATAAAAACCCGCTGTTGCATATAGATGAACTACTGGTCGCGCTCTCCATCTGTGCGGTGACAGATGAAAATGCAAAACGAGCCATGGCCCAGCTTCAGAACCTGCGCGGCGCGGAAGTGCATTCTACGGTTCTGCTCTCCGAAGCGGACAAGGATAGCTTTCGCCGCCTGGGCGTCTACCTCACCTGCGAGCCCCGTCATGAAACCGATAAGCTTTATCACGGCTGAACAGGCCGCGGCGAAGCGTCGAAATTAAGGAGTGTTTACCCTATGGCAAAGACCGTCATTCCAGCCGCCTACGCCCCTACGCTCAACCTCTATGATACCCAAAAGGCCATCAGTTTACTAAACCGCGTCTTTGAAGATACGCTTTGCGGCCGTTTGCACTTGCGCCGCGTGTCCGCCCCGCTCTTTGTCGAGGCTGCCTCGGGCCTGAATGATGACTTGAGCGGCGTGGAGCGCGCCGTCAGCTTCGATGTGCCCGCTGCCGGGAAGGACGCGCAGGTTGTTCACTCGCTGGCAAAATGGAAGCGACTTGCCCTCTCCCGCTACCAGTTTACGGTGGGTGAAGGGTTGTGTACCAACATGAACGCCATACGCCGCGATGAAGAACTCGACAATCTCCACTCCGTCTATGTCGACCAGTGGGACTGGGAAAAGATCATGGCCCCGCGTGACCGCAACGTGGACTACCTGCAAAATACCGTCCGCACCATCGTCTGCGCCATCTGTGATACCCAAACCATGCTGCGCTCTGTCTACCCGCAATTGAGCGTGCTGCCCGCCGTTGACCCGAACATCAGCTTCATCACCGCACAGGAGCTGGAGGATCTCTATCCCAATCTGGATGCCAAAGAACGTGAGAACACCTATTTAAAAACCCACCCGACAACATTTTTGATGCAAATAGGCGCACCGCTCCGTTCCGGCCAAGCGCATGACCACCGCGCACCGGACTATGACGACTGGAGCCTCAACGGCGACCTGCTGGTGTGGGACTCTGTCCTGGGGCAAGCCATGGAGCTCTCCTCTATGGGCATCCGCGTGGATCCCGAGGCTCTGGATCAGCAGCTGCGCTTATCCGGCTGTGAGCACCGCCGCGCCTTGACCTTTCATAAAATGCTGCTCGCCGGTGACCTGCCGCAGACCATTGGCGGCGGTATTGGACAATCCCGACTGTCCATGTTCCTGCTCGGCAAGGCGCACATCGGTGAGGTGCAGGCCTCCATCTGGGACCCGGACACCGCCGCGATCTGCCACAATGCCGGTATCGTTCTTTTATAAAATGTTTGGTGATAAGAAAAGTGACAGGGCTGCATACGCGGCTCTGTCACTCTTTTTTAAGATGGTCTGCCCACAGATTACTCTCCCGCACCGAGAAGCAGAGGCTGCAGCTGCCGCCCCTTGAGCGCTTCCTCAATGGTGGGCAGCACGCGAGACATATCCGCCACGAGAGAACAGGGTTTACCCTCCGGATCGTCCTGACGGAAGGGAACAAAATAATACTGTTTCCGGCAGAGCAGTTCGCCGATATTGCGGGCCGCTGTGCTCAGCCCATCATTGGTCGAAATGGCAAGCACCACAGGCCGCCCATTGCGCAAATGCGCCTTTGCCGCCATGGTGACGGCGCTGTCTGCCACGCCGCTGGCCAGCTTTGCCAAGGTATTGCCCGTACAGGGCGCAATGACCAAAACGTCCAACAGTTTTTGCGGTCCAATGGGTTCCGCCGTCTGTATGTTGGAGATGACCCGTTTGCCGCAAAGCCGCTCGAGCTCCGCGATCATGTCCTCTGCCCTGCCAAAGCGCGTATCGGTTGCCGCCGCAAAATCCGATACAATGGGGGTAACGCTGTCATACACACCCACCAATTCCTCCAGAGCGTCCAATGCCTGGCTATGCGTGCAGAACGAGCCGCAAAGTGCGAACCCCACGCGAATATCTTTCACCCTCTACACCCCCAATTCATGTAAAATATTATAAATCGAATCACGGATGGCTTTCGCCGCCGTGACCGGCGCGGTCTTGCCGGGTATGCCGGGCAGATTCACTGCGCGCAGACCCAGCTGCCGCGCTGCCTCCAAGTCCACCCCCGCGGATACGCCATTTGGACAAAAAAATGCCACAAGGCAAACGCCCTGTGGCATTTCATCATTTTTAACCGAAAACAAAAGCGGTAAGAACTAGCCGAAATAGATTTGAACGTCATTCAGGAACATCAGATTCAATATCAAGCTATATATGCCAACAATGCAGGCAATACTCCCAACGATGCAGCAGGCCCAAACCCAAGCTCGTTTATCCTTCCTGACAAACAGGCGCCTGCCCACGATCAGCAACACTACCCCCGCTGCTATGACCAAGATATAGCTGAGCCAATTGGGAATCAGCGCGGAAAGCGGTACCATAATTTTACCAAACTCTTCATTCATACAGCTATCCCCTCCATCTTATCCTGCTTACTTTATGTAAAATACACGGTGCCTTTTCCAAACAGGAAATACAGATAAGTGCCTGAGCCAAAGCATCCCAGCAAAATCAAAACGACACCCAACACCGTGCAGGTAAGAATCCAAGAACGAGAATCCTGGATCGTTGACAGATGCTTCGCCACCACGAGCAACACAATGCCCACCAAAATGCTCGTCCCACAGAAAGCAAGCGTTTGAATAAAACTGGATAATGGCAGTATGATTTGAGTCGTTGCCGGGGCAAGCTCTCCATTCATGCAAGATCCCCTCCTTTGAAGTTACTATATCATAAAAAAATTCGCTTGTCGATCCATCTGTTTTTAAGTGCAAGCATTCGTTGTATCTCTTGTTTAACGTACCAACATATTATAAATCTGAAAAACAACAAGCACAATGGCGACGGCAACTATCATAGTGATCAGTTTCTTTTTTAATTTGCGTTTATCCGGCGCTTCACCTCTTAGGAAAATTGCCAGATCTAGCAAGGATACATAAATGACAAATAACAACCAGGCCCATAGCCGAATATTACTATTGCTGATAAGCACAAATGGCAAAACAATTCCAAAAGTCAATAAAGTGTTGTATTTAGATTTATATGGAGCATTGTCTCGTATTTTATTTGCATCTTTTATGTAAATGTTAGTTATTATGATTGTAATGATGATAAGAATTATAATAGCTAAAACGTCCATTTAAAACACCTTATTTTAATGCTCCAAAAGTCGCATTTTAGCAACTTTTGGAGCATTAAATCTTCATCTGTATTCAATAGATATCGTAAGAAATGTCTATTAAGGCAGAGTCAGGGTTACTTTCATACGTGCTTGCGCGGAAACCAAGTCTCGGATAATTCATGCCGGGAATTTTAACTGATAAGTACGCACCTACGTTACAGTTTTCAAGTTGAGCCACAGATATATTTTTAACTAAGTCAGTTATTCCAATATTGCATTGCTTATTTTTTCCCCGTCCAGCCACTAACATTTTGCATAAGTAAAACTGCCGCCCAAGATCCCAGGTAAAAAAAGGCGCTGTGAGTTGAGAGCCGGAAGCAGTGACCAAACGCACACTGCCAAAATACAAGTAAGTACGAGGTGAGATTGACGGTTGGTCCGTTGCTGGATCTGTGGAAAGGGAGGGATTATCCCACCCAGGGAAAAGTTCACTGAACGTGGGCATTTCTCCCCACTCACGGGTATTGTCGTTGCCCCAAACAGCAACTAAGCCGTTGCTATCATCGTACCAGCTAACAGAGCCAGAAATAATTTGACTACGAGCTTCTAGGATTTTTTCTTGCATATCTGGAGAGGCACTTTCTAAATTCATATAGGCTAAGTCAAAAACTTCGGAAGGGATGCTTGACTTACTGCGAAGGATATTATTCAAAGATGATTTTGGCACTTCGGTATATCCTTTTTCCTCATAGCTTTTACGGATGTCATCAATGAAACTTTGACGGTCGTCATTGATGGCTGTTTGATTATCCGGTACATCTTGATTAGAACTAAAATCCGCTGCAACAGCAAAACTAATGGACGACAGTAACGACAAAGACAACAACAAGGCAATAAGCTTTTTCATAATATGTAATCCCCTTTCTTATCCATTGTAACATTGCATTAACGATTGTTTGCGGAGTTTGTGGTCGTTTACTCATGCTGTTTTTTCCGTACTGTACGCTGTGACTGTTTCGCTACTGCTGCCGCTGTAAATGGTGACTACTGTCTTATTGCGATAGGTTTTGCCGGATGTGACGCTTGCGCTTTGACTATAACTCGTTCTGCTTCCGCTGGCCGAACCGCTCCAGGATGCCACGCTGCTCCAACTACTGCCACTTTTGCTTTCGAGATAAACCTTGTATTCGATTTTCGTGGCGCTGGAATTCCCTTTGATATCTCCATTTACTGTAGCCTTTCCATTCCTGATGACTAGATCTGGAACAACTGCTTGAAGATAAAGATATCGTGGCATAATACTCGGCCCTTCATTTTCTATAGTTGCTGCATAGACCGTTGCCCCCATACATCCAACCATCACGGCCATACAAACAAGAACAGAACACACTTTCTTCCGCATAAAAACACCTCCTTTCCCGCTTAATGTCAGGCCCTCTTCTTGGCCTTCTACACATACAACCGAAAAAAGAGGCGTTTTGTGACAATCTTTTTAAAATATTTTATTTTTCTTTTATGCTTTCTGCAATTTGAAGAAGCAGCTCCTTTGAAATCGTTCCGTCACACATAAAAGCGTATCCATATTGCTGCCAAATGAGATGCTTTCGTCCCTTGTTTTCATAGTAGAAATACTTTACACCATTTTGAATAAGTTCCTCCGTGGTGGCTCCTTCTGTATCCACATTGATAACCGCATATACTGTATATTGACTCCATTCAAAATCGTCATTTCCTAGTCTATAATTCAAAATTGAAAACTGTATGGTATCGTCTTGATAATCAAGCAAAAACCCCTCCGGAATAAACCCCGGGACATAAAACTTCTCCAGCACCTCCGGCCAGGTATCCGTCTCAACCTCTGACTGAAATGTAATACGTGTGAACGTCTCTTGAATGTCTGCAAAAAAGCGAAGAACCGGCGTCCGGATGGCTTCCACGCTTAATAAGCATGAACTGCCGATGGCAACCGTCAGAAGAATCATGGCAATTCTCTTGGCTATTTCACGCGTCCACTGCTGTTTGGTGAAAGAAGCTTTGACAATCAGTTTTCTCATTTTTCGCTCAAACTTTTGAGAAAAAGTCTGCGTTTCGCGCAAGACATCGTCGCTTGGTATGTCAAGAAGGAGCTCATCGGCATACAGCGTCAAGGCTTTGATCAGTCGATCGTCAAAATCAGATCTTTGCATACTCCTTCCCCTCCTCTTCCAAGCGTTCTTTGAGCAGTTTGCGCCCACGTTCCAAGCGTTTGCGCACGGCGGGCTCCGAAAGGTTTAATAATTGGGCACACTCCTGATCGCTAAAGCCCTCCACAAAACGGAGCACCATAAGATGCGAATAGGTGGCCGGGAGCTGTTTGATCAGCCGGACAATATGGTGTATTTCTTCCTCATCATCTGCCGTATGGATCTCTTCCGTCTCTTCGTACAGAAAGGATTCTCCCCGCCGCTTTCGTTTGTTGTACATGTCATACGCAAGGTGCTCTACTGTCACAACCAAAAATTTGCGTGTTTTGTGACAATCATTTTCATTAATTTTATGTAAATGATTCATAATACGCAAAAAAGCCTCATGCACAGCATCCTCAGCTAAATTGTGATCCTTTAAAATGCGCATCGCCGCGTAGAGCATGCTATGACGATAGGTCTCATATACGCGTTCAAATTTTGTCTTTTGCGGAGCATCCCCGATGGTCATCAGGCAATGGATCAAAAACCGGTCCATACTACTATCCCCCCTCGCCAAGCCTAGTGCGCGGCGTGGTTCTCTCTTTTTCTACTAGTATGCCAAAAGTTCCCTGAAAAAGCAAGTCAGTGATGCGCCCATACGGTTCAAAAAACAAAGCAGAAGGGCCTGCCCTATGGCAAACCCTCCTGCTTATTTTATAATGATAGTTACAGATGCATCTCGCTGCCGGTCAGCGTCGGCGTCGCGCCGAGCAGAGAGAAAAGCTCTGCCGGCACATAGGTCACGCCGTCCTTGACATACGCAGCTGCGCCGAGGGGGCCCGGCTTGGACATGCCGTACATGCCCTCTACCGAGGAGGCATGGTAGTACAGATCCTGACCGATGCGCACCGTCGTCTGCACCTTGTCGTTTTTCAGCTGTACGCTCTGATCTGCGGCATTCCAGGTAACGGTAAAGCCCAAGGCCTCTGCCACAGTACGCAGCGGCACCATGGCTACGCCGTTTTGTACCTTACCACCGTCAATGACCATATCACCGTCGACGATGATGCAAAAGGTCGCTTCTTGTTGCGGCAGGATGACAACTTTCGTCGCCGTGGTCTGGGCGGGCATGCTTTCTTTCACAACATCATACCATGCCAGAACCGTGGTGCCCATGCGCAGATCGGTGTTTTGGACAGTTTCTTTATCCAGCAAATTACGCAACGGTGTATCCTTTAATACAGTCACCCAAAGGCCCTTGTTGTCCGCCAAAAAGCGCATAGAGCCGTCGGCTTCCTTCTCACTGCGTTCCACGGTCAGCAGGCGTGCAGGTATGGTGTCCTTGTTCACATTGGCCAGGATGGCCTCAGCGGACACCTGTGCCGGTATGCTGCTTGTCATGACGCCGCCGTAATAGACATAGACGCCGGCATCCTTTTTAAGCGCATCCGTCATGACTGTGCCGGTCTGATTGTCGAGCAAGAGGGTATTGGCCGATACATTAGCCACAAAGGTTCCAATCGTTTGATCGTCGGACAAGAGCGTATAGGATTTTACCTGCTCCTTACCGTTCACCGTCTCTGTGTTCACGGCGGTCACCGTGGCCCGGGTGCCAAAGCGGTAGGGTGCGGTTTGCGTGGGTTCCAGGGGCTGCTGGTCTACGCTGACATCTTTTGGCTCCGTGTTTACTGTCTGGTCAGGCAGAAGCACCACTTTGGTGGCGCCGGTCTGGCCGGGCATGCTCAGAAGAACAACGTCGTACCAGGCAAAAAAGCGGGATCCTTCCACAATGTCGGTATTCTTGACCATATTTTTGGTCTGATACGGTGTGATGGGCGTGTCTTTGGCAACGGTGACAAAGAGCGTGCCATTGTCCGTGAGAATCGTCACGCTGCCATCGGCGTTATTGGTGACCTTCTCCGCCACGAGATAGTGCGCGGGAGCCGCTTTCTCGTCCAGATTGACCACGATGGCATACGCGGCCGCCTGCGGCGGGATGCTGCGGGTCATGGCCGTGGAATAGGTGGCCTGGATGATGTCACCCTTTTTCATGCTTTCGATGCCAACGGGCAGACCTGTTTTGCTATCAATACAAAACGTTTGTTCGCTCACATTTAGGCGGATCTCCTGTGCCGTTTCTTTGCTGCCCTCCGGCAGCACTTCTTTTGCCACGAGATACGGGTACACGCCGGATGTGATACCCAGCTCCGTCACTTGCATCTTTGCGCTGAGCATGGCGGGCATGGTTTGTCCCACGGAAATGCTTGGCGTGTCTATGGCCACCTCATCAGGGCCGGCTGCCAACGCAGTTGCACCACCGGAAATCAGCAATGCTGTGCTCAGGACCGTTGCCACGGTTTGTTTCATATTCATTTACTTCATCTCCTTCATGTTTTGCTTGCTATATTTTCAGACGATCGGCCCGTAGAAAAGTTCCCCAAAAATGCACAGACGTCTCAAATATTTTTTCCCGCCTTTATCCGATGCGATCTATCAATCTTATAAAAATAATAAAGCTTTTGGTAAAAAAATAAGAAACCTCTGGAAATTTTGTCCTCTTGCTTTGGTAATTTTTCTGTGTTATGATCATAAAAATCCGAAAAACCCGAAAGTTGGAGTGGACATTATGAAAAAATTATTCGGAAGTCTCATGGCCATCTTGCTTGTTGTTGGCCTCGCCCCCGCAGCCTTCGCGCAAACGTACACCGCCGCAGAATTGACGGAAATCAAAGGTGATTATGTCAATGATACCATGCTGATCAACAATTTTTCTGACGGCCTGGCCGCGGTTCAAAGCAACAGAAAGTACGGTTTCATTGACAAAACCGGCAAGGTCGTCGTACCTTTTATCTATGACGGCGCAACGGATTTTTCCAACGGTATGACCTGGGTTGTGAAGGACAACAAACTCGGGTACATTGATCAAACCGGCCGCGAAGTCATCCCTCTCGTTTATGACGCCTATTCCTCTCGCTTTTCAAAGAGTTTTACCAACGGCTTGGCCAGAGTGGAAAAGAACGGGAAAATCGGTTTCATAAACAAAACCGGCCAGCTGGTTATCCCAGCCATTTATGACAATGCCGAGCCTTTTTATGAGGGTCTGGCCTGGGTCCGCCAAGGCGATCATCGCGCCTATATCAATACAGAAGGCAAAGAGGTTTTTTCCATGCCCGATCTGGGCACTGAATATTCCATGGAGCCGTCCGACGTGATTTACAATGTTTTTCAGGATGGCGTTGCCAGAATAACCGATTATAAAGCGTCTCCATCCAAGTATGGTTTCATTGACAAAACCGGTAAGATCATCGTGGCGCCAATCTATGCCATTGCCTACCCGATTCAGGAAGGCATGTCCGCTGTGAGCAAGGATAATGGGGACGGTTTTGGCTATGTGGACCGAAGCGGTCAGCTGGTGATCCCCTGTCAATATCAAAAAGCTTCCAACTTTTCCGATGGCCTCGCCCTGGTCAGCTCAGATGGCGATACATATCATTACATCAACAAAACCGGCAAGACTGTGTTAACCGTTCCCAATGCCGCCGTCGCTTCTGATTTTCACGACGGCCTCGCGCCGCTCTCCGTCAGAAGCAGCGGTAAAATGGGACTCATGGACAAGAGCGGCAAGCTGGTCACCCCCGCCATCTACGACGCGATTAGCAATTATTCCGACGGCGTTTGGATGGTCAAAAAAGGCGGCTATTATGGTTATGTCAACCAAAACGGCGTAGAGATCATTCCGCCAATCTACGGCAGCGCTACTCCCGTCAACGACGGCCTCGCCATCGTCACCTCGGGCAAAAAATTCTACTCGCTCTCTTTCAATGACAAGGCGCAGGAAAAGCCCGCAGGTGAGGTGTCTGTTGTGCTCAACGGCCAAACAATGCATTTCGATGTCCCTCCGATTATCACAGCTGACCGCGTACTGGTCCCCGTCCGATTCGTGGCCGAGCGCATGGGCGCTACCGTCACCTGGAACCAAGAAAAGCAGGAGGTCACCATCAAAAAGGACGGCACCACCATTCTCTTTACCATCAATCAGCACCAAATTACCGTGAATGGAACCGCAAGTCCCTTGGACGCCCCGCCCATTGTGATGGATAATCGGACGCTCATGCCCATCCGCGCCGTGGTCGAAGCCCTGGGCGGCCAGATTGAGTGGAATAATGATACCCGTACTGTCTCCATCACCATGGAGACCTAAGCCCCCTTGCCGTAGCTTTCCCGAAACACACAGCCACCCCCACGTTTTGTAATGGCGTGGGGGTGGCTGATTTCGTTTTCCAAAAACGCCTAAACCTCCTCTCCCGCTCATATAATGCAGCGAGAGAGGAGGTTTCTTGTGCAGAATCTAACAACGGCAAGCCGCACAACACCAGCACCCAAGGTCGCGCTCTATCTACGGCTCTCACGCGAGGATGATGCCCACGACAATGAGTCACAGAGCATCGGTAACCAGAGAGATTTTCTGCTCGACTATACCGGACGGCAAAACTGGCCTGTCGCCGATATTTACATCGACGATGGCTTCACGGGGACGAATTTCAACCGGCCTTCTTTTCTGCGTCTGCTCGCCGATATCGAAGCGGGACGCATAGACACCGTCATCACCAAAGACCTGTCCCGACTGGGCAGAAACTACATTGAGACCGGGCACTACATCGAGGTGTACTTCCCCACCCGCCGCGTGCGCTACATCGCGGTGAACGACGGCATCGACACAGCCGCCGCCGACAGTCCCGCGAACGCCTTAAGCCCCTTCACCTCTGTGATGAATGACTTCTATGCCCGCGATATTTCCAAGAAAGTGCGAACGGCCCTCACCGTCAAAAAGCACAGAGGACAGTTCATCGGCGCCAGCGCACCGTATGGCTATCAAAAAGACCCGGACGACCGCCACCATCTGCTCATAGACGAGGAAACCGCGCCGCATGTCCGCCGCATGTTCGCCCTGTATCTGAGTGGGCATGGTCTGCTCGGCATAGCCAATCACCTCAGCCGGCAGTGCATTCCCACCCCCGCCCAGCAGAAGCAGACAGGCCGCACGGGGCAGTCTTTTCCCGGTGTGTGGAACGAGGGGACTGTGCGGCGGATTTTGACCAATCCGACATATGCCGGACACATGACACAAAACCGCAGTACAACCATCAGCTACAAGGTTCATAAGCGGGTTCGACACCAACCGGAGGCATGGATTGTGGTGCAAAACACACACGAAGCCCTTGTCTCTCAAGCAGATTTTGACGCCGTACAACGCAGATTGCAGCAGCGCAGCTATACATATACAAACCGCGCGGATGCCACCGCTTCGCATACGCTGTCCGGTCTGGTTTTTTGCGCCGATTGCGGCGCGCCTATGACCTTTTCAAAAAGCGGCGAAACCGTCTATCTGCGCTGTAAAACGGCCAAACAGCATGCCTCGCTGGCTTTATGCACCAGTCACAGCATGAGAGAGGACTGGGTCGAGCAAGCGGTCGGCGCAATGCTGCGTATGCTTACGCCGTACATCAAGCAGACGGATCTGTTGGCGCGCATAACCGCGCCGACCGTCACACCTGCATCCCAAAAACAGAAGCAAACCCTCACGCAACAGCTGCATGAAAGTGAAGGAATCCTGCTGCACCTGTACAAGGACAAGGTGCGCGGTTTCATCGACGAGAGCACGTATACAGGCATGCAGCGTCAACTTCGCGCAGAACAGGATTCCCTGCACGCACAACTGGCCGCCATCGCTTGTCAGGATGAAAAGGCTCTGTACACGCAAGATCAAGCGGCGCTCATGGATCAAACGCTCCGAATGAATCCACTCGACCGCAGGCTACTGCTTGCGCTTGTCGACCGCATTGATATCCACAGCGATAAAACTGTGGCGATACAATTTACATTTGCGGATCCCCGGTGGGATTCCAACTTTTTTTGTCCAACGGAGCGATCCGCCCCCCCGGGTGCAGAGGCCAAGTCAATGATAAAGGCATCCGACTTGACGCGCTCTAAGTGCGTTTGATCCAAGATCATGGCCGGAACGGTATTGATGATGAGATCATAGCCACCCATCCAATACTCTAAGCGGCAGCTGTCCTCCGTGGCATAGCCGTAGGCTTGCGCCCAGGCCCAGTCCTCACATTTGCGTGCCGCCACCGTCACGCGTGCGCCCAGAGATTGCAGACGGTGCGCGCTCAGTTTTCCAATTCTTCCAAAGCCAATGACCAAGGCGCGCGAGCCATGCAGCGTCGCATCCATGTTTTCCATCGCCACTTGAATGGCGCCCTCAGCCGTGGGTACCGCGTTGGCAATCTTACACTCTTCTCGGTCATAGTAATCAAACAGGCGCAGGCCGTGTGACTCGCCCGCGCGGATGACCTCCTCCGAGAGCAAACCGCCACAGACCACTTGCCCCGGATGCAGTTGATTAAAAATGTCCTCGAGCGTTTGCGTTTGCTCGCCATAGGGTGCGTTGAGCACGCCGTTCTGGCTCACAGGTAGTGGCAAGATGACGCAATGCGCGCGCTGCGCCTCCATGCCCGGGCCCTTGGTTGGCGCATGCGGCAACGCCTTTTCCAAGGCCGCGGTATGTACCGTATGCCCGTCGGCTTCCAGCATTTCCACCAGCTTGACCTGTCTCAGATCTCCGCCAACCACCCAAAAATTGAGTTCTCGATCCAATGGTTTTTCCTCCTTTCCTCATGCTGTTCCATTCTATTCCACAATGGCCAAAGCGTGCCTGTCACGGCTGCCGCACAAGCGTGCAAAAAGATACGGTAAGCGGATCCTATCAACCGCTTACCGTATCTTTTCACATGAGTATAAAAAGCAAGACAGCCCATCGGCTTGTCCTCACTTAAAACAAAGGCAGACCGTCCTGCTCCAACAGACCACACACCGCAGCCACTGCCTGCGTATCGTCGACCGCTTGCGCAAAGCCTCGCTCCAGCAGCTCCAGGTGCTCAATCATCTCGTCAGCCGCCTCGCTAAACGTCTTGTCCAGCTCATAGTTGCGCGTTGTCTCCGCGCGGAATTTCCGTGCGCTGGCCGCATCATGCAGCACCATGATAAACAGCGAAATGGTCCCGCAGGAGGCAAAATCATAAAAACCGTTATAGGCTTCCAAGTCCAGCGGCTTCTGGATCTGTGGGCAAGCGAACGAAAGCTCCGGCAGGCTGCCACCATGTTGGGCGCACAACTGCGCCCGTTCCGTTTCGTCCCGGTAACAATCCAGCCCGCACGCGTTTTCCAGCCAGTGGCGGATATGCGCGTCCGCCTCCCATAGATCTGTAAAGCGCAGGAACTGCGACGCGCCGCTGTTCCCCTGATTGGTGGCATGGATACAGAGATAAAAATGCTCTGTCATTTGGCCTTTCCCTCCTCCCGTCAGACGGGTTGATGATCTTATAACGAGCAGCCCAAGAAACGCACTTCCGGTTCTAATTGTATACCGCTTTCGCGATACACCACCTCGCGCACATAGCGCATGAGGTTCAACACATCGGCACAGCTTGCACCGCCGCGATTGATGACAAAACCGGCATGTTTTTCCGAAACCTGTGCGCCGCCCACAGCAAAACCTTTCAGGCCCGCTGCGTCAATGAGAGCCGCCGCAAAGTGGCCTGGCGGCCGCTTAAACGTGCTGCCCGCACTGGGAAATTCCAGCGGCTGCTTTTCTCGCCGCCGCTCCATGAGCTGCATCATGTTTTCCTGGATTTGTTTGGGATCGCCCGGCGTAAGCGTCAACCTTGCCGAAACAATGAGACGCTGCTCATCCGAAAAAGCGCTATGACGGTACGAAAAACCCAAGGCCTCCCCGGATACCGTTTCTTCCTCTCCATCCTGATGCAGACAGGTCACCGATTGTATAACCTGCGACATCTCTCCGTCGTATGCGCCCGCATTCATGCAGACCGCGCCGCCCAAGAAACCCGGAATACCGTGGGCAAAGGCAAGTCCGCCCAAGCCCGCTTCCATGGCATAAACAGCTAACTGCGCCAAGGAGATACCCGCCGGCGCAACAATGTCATTACCTGTCTGGCGCAGCTGCTCGTGGCCGCTCGTATATTTGACCGCAAAGCCGGAAACACCCTCATCCGCCACAAGCAGATTCGTGCCTTTCCCCAAGAAAATGGGTTTCACACCGCATTCGTGCGCAATACGCAAAACAAGTTTTGCCTCCTCACGGCTACCGGGCAAGGCCATGAGCGTAATCGGCCCACCAATGCGAAAACTGGTGTGACGAGAGAGCGGCTCCGCCTCCCGCAACGGCAGCGCAGGCAAGCGCGTTTGCAGCGTATCACGTAACAGTGTCATGGAATCCATCGCAACACCTCCCAAAGCAGTGGTCAGTTTCATCAAATCAGTATAGTATAGCAAAGTGAAAAAGATGCGCTCTAATGGGTAAAAACAGGCCGCCACGGACTGAATTTCACCGCGGCGGCCTGCTTACAGTTGCTCTATGCTCAGATCTCCTCGGCTGGGAAGTCACTTTGTTTAATGTCTTGCTCGGCTTTTAGATCGGCGACCGCAGCGGCGACCGCCTCATAGGCGCCGCCGGCCTCTACGCTCTCTTCAACCCCAGGATTGTGGATCTGGCGTTGGCGGTAGACAGCCAGGCCCGAGCCCGCCGGGATCAGCTTGCCGATGATGACGTTTTCCTTGAGGCCCAGCAGGTGGTCTACCTTACCCTTGATGGCCGCCTCGGTGAGCACCTTGGTGGTCTCTTGGAAGGAAGCGGCGGACAGGAAGGATTCGGTTGCCAGTGCAGCTTTCGTGATACCCATGAGCAAACGAGTTGCCACGGGCAAACGCAGCTCCAGACCATCCTCGCCGGTTTCTCCGGCCTGGATTCTGGCCTGCACGGCCGCCTTGGCATCCAGATACTCCATATACTCCACCGTCGAACCGGACAGGAGCTCGGAATCGCCCGCATCCTCAATGCGCACCTTGCGCATCATTTGACGGACAATGATCTCAATGTGCTTATCGTTGATATCAACGCCCTGTTGACGATACGGTTTCTGCACTTCCTGAATCAAGTAGTTATGCACAGCCGACACGCCGCGGATGCGCAGCACCTCATGCGGGGAGAGTGCGCCTTCGGTGAGCTGCTCGCCCTTTTTCGCCACGTCGCCGTTTTTCACACGCAAACCGGCGCTATACGGCAGAGCATAGGAGACAACCTCACCATCATCAGCCGTGATGCTCACGTTACAGATGGTGGCACGCTTACTTTCTTCCAAGCTCACCTGGCCGCTGATCTCAGCCAGCTGGGCCATTTTCTTGGGTTTTCTGGCTTCAAAGAGTTCTTCAACACGGGGCAGACCTTGCGTGATATCGCCGCCGGCGACGCCGCCGGTGTGGAAGGTACGCATCGTCAGCTGCGTGCCCGGTTCGCCGATGGACTGGGCGGCGATGATGCCAACGGCCTCACCTTCACCAACCGGCTCGCCGATGGCCAGGTTCATGCCGTAACACTTGGAACAAACGCCGCTTCTGGCATGACAGGTCAGCACTGAGCGGATGTTCACTTCAAAGACATCGTGCGCCTCCAGCAGAGCGGCATCCTCGGCTTTGAGCATGCTGTCCTTACTGATGAGCACTTCGCCTGTTTTCGGGTCTTGGATATCCTCCACGAGGAAACGGCCCTTGAGTCTCTCGCCGAAGGTCTCGATGACCTGGCCGTTTTCACTGATTTCGCCAATGGTGATGCCCTCGTCCGTGCCGCAGTCGCGGTCGCGGATGATGACTTCCTGAGACACATCGACCAGACGGCGGGTCAGATAACCGGAGTCCGCCGTACGCAGCGCGGTATCGGCCAAGCCCTTACGCGCACCACGCGAGGAGATGAAGTATTCCAGCACCGAAAGGCCCTCACGGAAGTTTGCCTTGATCGGAATTTCGATGGTACGACCCGAGGTATCCGCCATCAGGCCGCGCATACCGGCCAGCTGACGAATCTGCGCCATACTACCACGCGCGCCGGAGTCCGCCATCATAAAGATCGGGTTATAACGATCCAAGTTCTTTTGCAGCGCGTCAGTCACTTCCTTGGTCGTCTGCTCCCAGGTTTTCACGACCAGGCGGTAGCGTTCTTCATTGGTCAGGAAACCGCGCTTAAACTGGCGTTCAATTTTAACGATTTCCTTCTCCGTCTTGGAGATCATTTCATACTTCTCATCCGGCACCGTCATGTCGTAAATGGAAACGGTGAGCGAACCGCGGGTGGAGTAATGATAACCGCGGGTTTTGATGATATCGAGCACATCTGCCGATACCGTGAAGCCATGCGTGGCGATACATTTGTCGATGATTTTACCGAGCTGCTTTTTACCGCAGACAAAGTTAATTTCCGGCTCGAACATTTCCTCCGGATGTTTGCGATCCACAAAGCCCAGATCCTGCGGGATCTCCTCATTGAAGATCAGGCGGCCAACGGTGGTGCGCACCAGGCGGTGCTGCAGCACGCCGTCCACCTCACGCTCCATGCGCACCAGAATGGGCACATGCAGTTCCAGCTCGCCCTCGTCGTATGCCAGGCGCGCTTCTTCCATGCTGGAAAACGCGTGCAGCACTTCTTCGGGGGCGGTGCCGTTTTTATCCGCTATGCGGGCTTTGATCGCATTGGTGGGGATGTTACGCGGCCGATTCTCCTCATCCACACCCATCACCCAAATGCGGGTGGTCTCGTTGATTTCGCCGTTGGTCAGCGCATGCAGCACTTCTGCCGTAGTTTCAAATGTCAGCGCGGGGTCATTTTCCTCGTCGCGCTCATAGGTCAAGTAATAGGAGCCGAGAACCATATCCTGTGTCGGAACAGTAACCGGTCCGCCATCTTGTGGGCGCAGCAGGTTGTTGGCTGACAGCATCAGGATTCTGGCCTCCGCCTGTGCTTCGGCGGATAAGGGCACATGGACCGCCATCTGGTCGCCGTCAAAGTCGGCGTTAAACGCGGTGCAGACCAGAGGGTGCAGCTTGATCGCGCGGCCTTCCACCAAGACGGGTTCAAAGGCCTGGATGCCCAAACGGTGCAGCGTCGGCGCGCGGTTGAGCATCACCGGATGCTCCTTGATGATGAAATCGAGCGCGTCCCAAACCTCGGCGCGGCCACGGTCCACCATCTTTTTGGCCGATTTGATGTTGTTTGCCAGGCCGTCCTCCACGAGCTTTTTCATCACGAAGGGACGGAACAGCTCAATGGCCATTTCCTTCGGCAAACCGCACTGGTAAATCTTCAGTTCCGGACCGACCACGATAACCGAACGGCCGGAGTAGTCCACGCGCTTACCCAGCAGGTTTTGACGGAAGCGGCCCTGTTTGCCCTTGAGCATATCGGAGAGCGACTTGAGCGCGCGGTTGTTGGCGCCGGTGACCGCACGGCCACGGCGGCCGTTGTCGATCAGGGCATCCACCGCCTCTTGCAGCATGCGCTTTTCGTTGCGGACAATGATGTCCGGCGCATTGAGCTGGATGAGGCGCTTTAAGCGGTTGTTGCGGTTGATCACGCGGCGGTAGAGGTCATTGAGGTCAGAGGTGGCAAAGCGGCCACCGTCCAGCTGCACCATCGGGCGCAGCTCCGGCGGGATCACCGGCAGGACATCAATGATCATCCACTCAGGGCGGTTGCCGGAGACGCGGAACGCATCCACAACCTCCAGACGTTTGACAATTCTTGCCTTCTTTTGGCCGGAGGCTGTTTGCAGTTCGTCGCGCAGTTGTTGGGAAAGCTGCTCCAAATCAATATCGGAGAGCAGTTTTTTGATGGCCTCGGCGCCCATGTCCGCTGCAAAATCTTCCTCATACTTCTCCCGCATGTCGCGGTACTCTTTTTCAGACAGAATCTGATTTTTTGCCAGCGGCGCATAGCCGGGATCCGTGACAATATAGGAGGCGAAGTATAAAACCTTTTCCAGAATGCGCGGCGAAATATCCAGCAGCAAGCCCATACGAGACGGGATGCCTTTGAAATACCAAATATGGGACACCGGCGCAGCCAGGGCGATGTGGCCCATGCGCTCACGGCGCACGTTGGCACGCGTGACTTCCACGCCGCAACGGTCACAGACCTTACCTTTGTAGCGAATTTTCTTATATTTACCGCAGTGGCACTCCCAGTCTTTGGTCGGGCCAAAAATCTTTTCACAGAACAAACCATCCCGCTCCGGCTTCAGGGTGCGGTAGTTGATGGTTTCCGGCTTTTTGATCTCACCATGCGACCAATCATTGATCTGGTCGGGGGAGGCAATGCCGATGCGAATGGCATCAAATTCAGCGTAGCTCATAACTCATTGTCCTCCCTTATGATTCTTCTTCGTCAAAGTCGTCTTCTTCATCGAGGAACTCATCTGCCTCGTCAAACTCATCGTCGGAGACGACGCCATCCAAATCCTTCAGCGCAGCGTCACCGTCTTCACGCAGCGAGAAGCCGGCCGCGGAAAGTTCTTCATCACCGGCAAAGCCGTAGAATTCCTCATCCTTCACCGGGGCTACATTCTGGTAGCCGTCCTCTTCATCGTCACGCAGTTCAATTTCTTGACCCTGGACATCGAGCACCTTGATATCCAGGCACAAAGCCTGCAATTCTTTGACCAAGACCTTAAAGGACTCCGGAATGCCGGGGCTCGGCACATTATGGCCCTTCACAATGGCCTCATAGGTGCGCACGCGCCCGGTCACGTCATCGGACTTTACCGTCAAGATTTCCTGCAGGGTGTAAGCAGCGCCATACGCTTCGAGCGCCCAGACTTCCATTTCACCAAAGCGCTGGCCACCGAATTGCGCCTTGCCGCCGAGCGGCTGCTGCGTGACCAGGCTGTAAGGTCCGGTGGAGCGTGCGTGGATTTTATCGTCCACCAGATGGTGCAGTTTTAAGAAGTAGACATAACCGACGGTGACGCGGTTTTCAAAGCGGTCGCCTGTGCGGCCGTCATGCAGCCAGCTCTTACCGTCCGGCTCCAAGCCTGCCAACTGCAAGGTTTCGGCAATGTCTCTTTCATCCGCACCGTTAAAGACCGGCGTTGCCACCTTCCAGCCAAGGGCCTGCGCGGCATAACCCAAGTGCACTTCCAGCACCTGACCAATGTTCATACGAGACGGCACGCCCAGGGGGTTGAGCACAATATCCAGCGGGGTGCCGTCGGGCAGGAAGGGCATATCCTCCTGCGGCAAAATACGGGACACAACGCCCTTGTTACCATGACGGCCAGCCATCTTATCGCCCACAGAGATCTTACGTTTCTGGGCAATATAGACGCGCACCACCATATTGACACCCGGAGAGAGTTCATCGCCATTTTCACGGGTAAAGACCTTGACGTCTACCACGATACCGCTCTCGCCGTGCGGCACTTTCAAAGAGGTGTCACGCACTTCGCGGGCCTTTTCGCCAAAAATGGCACGGAGCAGGCGTTCTTCCGCTGTCAGATCGGTTTCTCCCTTGGGGGTCACCTTGCCGACCAAAATGTCACCGGCGTGTACCTCCGCGCCGACGCGTACCACGCCGCGCTCGTCCAGATCCTTCAGCGCGTCCTCGCCCACGTTGGGGATATCGCGCGTAATCTCCTCGGAGCCCAGCTTGGTATCTCGGGCTTCCGTCTCATATTCTTCGATATGGATGGAGGTAAAGACATCGTCCTTGACCATGCGCTCGTTGAGCAGGATGGCGTCCTCGTAGTTATAGCCTTCCCAAGTCATAAAGCCCATGAGGATATTCTTACCCAGGCTGATCTCTCCTTGGTTGGTGGAGGGACCGTCTGCCACCACATCGCCCTTCTTGACGCGATCGTGCATGGTGACAATGGGACGCTGGTTGATACAGGTGCCGTGGTTGGAGCGCAGGAACTTGATGAGCGGGTAGTCCACCACGCGGCCGCTGTCATAACGGATGGAGACATTGGTGGCCGATACGCGCACCACTTCGCCATCCTCCTCTGCCAGGACGGCAATTTCGGAGTCAATACAACATTTGTGCTCCATACCCGTTGCGACAATGGGGGCCTGCGTGGTGAGCAGCGGCACGGCCTGACGCTGCATGTTTGCGCCCATGAGGGCACGGTTCGCGTCATCGTTTTCAAGGAAGGGAATCATGGCCGTCGCGATGGACACCATCATCTTGGGCGAAACGTCGATGTAATCCACGCTCTCGCGGTCCACCTCGATGATCTCATTGCGGTGGCGGCAGGTGACACGGGTATTGACCAGGCAGCCGTTGACATCCACGGGCTCTGTGGCCTGGGCGACGATATACTCATCCTCGATATCGGCGGTCATATACTCTATTTCACCGGTTAAATAACCGGTCTGTTTATCCACCCTGCGGTACGGTGCCTCAATAAAACCAAAGCGGTTGATGCGGGCATAGGAGGCCAAGTAAGAAATCAGGCCGATGTTCGGACCTTCCGGCGTTTCAATGGGGCACATACGGCCATAGTGGCTGTAATGCACGTCGCGCACGTCAAAGGAGGCGCGGTCACGCGACAGGCCGCCGGGGCCCAGGGCGGACATACGGCGCTTATGCGTAAGCTCGGCCAAGGGGTTTGTCTGATCCATGAACTGCGACAGCGGGGAGGAACCGAAAAATTCCTTAATCGAAGCGGTCACAGGACGGATATTGATGAGGCTCTGCGGCGTCACAATATCAAGATCCTGAATGGTCATGCGCTCACGGATGACGCGCTCCATGCGGGAAAAACCGATACGGAACTGGTTTTGCAGCAGCTCACCCACGCAGCGCAGGCGGCGATTGCCCAGATGGTCAATATCATCGGGGTTACCGATGCCATGGCTGAGGTTGCACAGGCAGTTGATGGATGCCATGATGTCTTCCACGATGATGTGCTTGGGGATCAGATCGTCAATGCGCTCTTTGATGGCCGCTTGGAGCGCCTCGGCATCGTCCTTGCAAGCGTCCAGAATCTCACGCAGCACGGGGAAAAACACCCGCTCGGTCACGCCGACTTCTTCCGGCGCAAAGGGCACAAAGGGATCAAGCTCCACCATTTTATTGGAGAACACCTTGATCTGACGGTCCTCCTGCTGGACAACCGCCTCAAAAACGCCGCGGGACTCCAATTCGCGGGCACGCTCACGGGTCAGAACCTCACCCGCTTCTGCCAGGATTTCACCCGTGAAGGGATCCGACACCGGCAGGGCCAGGGTCTGTCCGCCCAGGCGCGTCCAGAGCATCAGCTTTTTATTGAACTTATAGCGGCCCACAGCCGAGAGGTCATAGCGGCGGGCATCAAAAAACAGGGTGTTGATCAAGGTCTCTGAGGAATCAATCGTCGGCGGCTCACCCGGACGCAGCTTGCGATAGATCTCGAGCAGGGATTCCTCCCGCGTCTTGCAAGCATCCTTTTCCAAGGTGGAGACTAAAAGCGGCTCCTCGCCAAACATCTCCAAGATCTCGGCATCGGATTGCGGACCGACGGCACGGATCAGGCAGGTCACGGGCAGCTTGCGGTTTTTATCAATGCGAACATTAAAGACATCGGACAAGTCCGTCTCATATTCCAGCCAAGCGCCGCGGTAAGGGATCACCGTCACGGAATAGGTGATATTATCGGCTTTGTCCGCATTGCGTGAATAGTAAATGCCGGGGCTACGCACAATTTGAGAGACGATGACGCGCTCTGCACCATTGATGATAAAGGTGCCGCCACGTGTCATCAGCGGGAAATCGCCCATGAAGATTTCCTGCTCCTTGATCTCCTCGGTCTCCTTGTTGCGCAGACGCACCCGCACTTTGATGGGCGCGGCAAAGGTGGCGTCTCTGGCCTTGCATTCCTCGACGGAATACTTGGGGTTCTCATCCATCGAGAAATCAATGAAAGAGAGCTCCAAATTGCCGGCGTAGTCCGTGATGGTGGCGACATCTTTAAAGACCTCCTGCAAGCCGGTCTTTAAAAACCACTCATAGGACTTCTTCTGGATCTCCAGAAGGTTCGGCATGTCCAGCACTTCTTCATGCCGGGCAAAGCTTTTTCTGAGGGTTCTTCCGTAATAAACATCCTTGACCATTTCGGTGACCATTCCTCTCAATGAAAAGGTGTGTACTCTAAGCGCATACCAGCCCGAGGGCGCCGCTGCATCGACAGGACGCACAATGCACGAACGCACGGGAGCGTGGTAAAATACTTTTCTTGCCTGTTGCCTTTTGTATCGAAAACTGCTATACTGAGGGCAGGATGGGGAATTGCCCCTTAGTCCCTAAAACTGTTGATATCTTTTGAGTATACTATCTTTTTCCTTGCTTGTCAAGGATTTTTTGTTTTTATACATCATTTGGAATTAAAACGGGCCGCATGCTTTCTTTCGTCAAAAGCATGCGGCTCTTTCTGTTTTCATCGCCATTTACATCTGCGCAACACCATAATACATCAGGCCGTCTTGTTCTTCATCGATAACGAGAAAAGCTTGATAGGCTACATTTTCAAAAGCCTCCATCGGCTTACCTTCTTTGTCGAACGCATAAGAGACGGAAACAGGTTTCACCCAGCTTGCATGGGGCGTGTACATCGTTGACCCGCCTTCTTCCGCATTTCTATCGGTTTTGAGCGGCGTGACCTCCGCCTCGCCCAGTTTTTCAAAAATGGTCTCCAGAGAATCTCCATAGCCCACCCCATTCTTGAGGACCCAGTTGCTCGGTTTGGGGTTTCCAATTTCATTATTCATATAGGTAAACAGGGACAGCATTGTATCTTCCTTATAGCAAACCACGATATGCTGTTTGCCCTCTCCATAGGATATATATTTGACTGCGTCCAATGCGTCATTGTCTTGTAATGCCACCATTTCTTCCGGAGTCCCAAAAAGCGGCGTTTGCTCTGTTCCTTTGCCAAGCAGCTTCTCCACCGCTTGCCGGGTCATGCCAAGGGTCAGTGTTTGTTTGGTCTCTACGTTATACATGCTATCCATGCCAATTTGATCGGGGCCTTTTGTCTCTGCCTGCTTCGGTGCGCCGCAGGCGCCTAAACCAAGGAGAAACAAGAATACCAGGGGCAGTGTCCATTTTGCTCGTCTGCTCATACAATCTCCTCTTTCTTCGTCGGCTGGTGAACGGATTGCAGGATTCGTGCAGGCACCAGCGTGTGTGAGTGTTTCCTTCTCTTAAGAATAACATAGAAAAACACAGATGGAAAGCATACATCTTTATGTCAAAAAAACCGACCGCGCGGCAACGTGAATCCCTTGCCGCGCGGTTTTGTTTACATGCTTTTGGGTTTTACTTCGCCATATCTTGCAAGCGGGTACTAATTTCTTGGAGCGCTTTGCGCTCCTGCTCGGTCTGCTTCTTGAGCAGCTCAACCTGATTGTTGCGGGCCTTGTTGAGTGCAGTCAATTCAGCTGTGTAATCAGCGTTTTCTGTCTCGGCCTTCTGCTGCACGGCGCGAATGACATCAAAGAGGTTTTCATGCCCCTGCACGCGCCCGGCGCCCCACATCAGGCGCTCTGCCGGCTGATTGAGCACGTAATTGGTGAAGTAGGTAAAGGTCTCACGGCTCCAGTCATAGGCGTACCAGTTGTTATCAACCAAATAGAGCGATTCCTCCAGCGCCTTTTCCCCGTCGCCGTCCTTGAGCGCAGCAATGGCGCTGTCAATGGCAGCCAGGTTGTTCTGTGCATGCTCATGCGGGAAAATGGATTCATCTTCCCAGGTCAGACGCACCAGTTCATCCTGCGCATAGCGGAAGGTATCCAGCACGGCGGTATTGAGGGCGGCGGACTCCGTCAAAATCTTGGCGGCCTTCTCATTATCGCCTGCCTCGATGGCGGTGCGATAGTCGTCATTGGCCTTTTTCACTTTCTCATAAGCCGTTACCGCAGCTTGTTTGGCCGTCTCGGCCGCTTCTGTCAGCGTTTTGCTGTCCACACCGGCGGCCGTGTAAACGGCCTCGTCCACGCTCTCTTGCATGGCTTGCATCCGGGTAGAAAAATCCAGAGGCGACACCGCGCAGCGGTCGTAGGCAATCATCATCGTGCCGTACAGGTTATGATGCAGCGTGTATGCTTCTTTGCTGTAAGTCTCCTCGTTATCGAACTGCGTGTGATAATGCGTGCGGGCAAAGTCGCCACGCAGCGCGGTCACAACTGCGGGCACGCCCGCAATCGACAAGGAAAAGTCGTCCGACCAGGTTTGGGTGGGTGTGATCACTTCGATCCCCTTGGGGAACACCCCTTCGACCGGCTTGACCTTGGGGGTAAACGCCTCCAAAAAGGTCTTGAGCTCATAGGCCGCACGGATTTGATCGGTCTCGCCTTCGTTCATCGCAGGCAACTCAAAGTTGATATTCGCCGTGATCTTACCTGCCCATTCGGGGTGTACGCGGAAAATCTGATTGTACGCCCCGGTGGACCAGTCGTAGCGGGTATCACTGACGCCCCACTCCTCAGCCGCCATGGCGCAGAACACCAGCGTCTTTTCCGGCTGGTAGCCGCTCTCCACCAAGCCCTTGGCAATGCCCATCATCAGGGCAATGGCCGCGTTGTCATCCTGAAAACCGGCGAAGTAGGAGTCATAGTGGGCGCTCATCAGCACCATCTGATCGGGGTTTTTGCCCGGAATGGTACCCACAATATTATACGAGGTGCCGTCAAGGCCCACCTTGCTTTGCGCGTCCAGCCGGACTGCCGCCTCACCATGTTTCATGATGCTGCGCAGCTGCTCGGCATGCGTGCGGGAGATGGAAAAGGCCGGCGCATCTGCGGGGCCGCAAATATCCTGCGCGTTGAGCGCATCGTCGCTCACTTCGCTATACCCGCCATCCTGCACGGCCAGCACGGCTGCCGCGCCATGTAGCTTCGCTTCATAAGCGGGATAGTTGATCCACCAGTTATCCCGCTGATTGATATCAATAAGCACCAGCTTACCCTTGACATCGAGGTTTTGTAAATCTTCCTCAGTGCCTTCTCCGCCATCAATGACGGTATACGCCTGGGCGCCCTGTGTATTGAAGTTGGTCTGGTATCCGCCCAACTCCACCGTTTGATCGCCCTGCGCGCCTTGAAAAGTCAGCTTTGCCTTTGTAAATTCCCATGTGTCCAGCGTAAACGGATCTTTCGTCACGTTGGTCAGTCCGATGGACTCCATCTCCGCTTTTAACAGATCGCCGGTATCCAGTTCGGCTTGAGAGCCTGCGGTACGATAACCGAGCGCTTCGTTGGAGCGAATCTCCTCCATCCTCTTGGCCAAAGCATAGGAATAGTCCACGTCAACTTTTGCCAAATAGGCCTCCTGGGCCTGGGACATGCTGCTTTGCTGTCCCTGCGTCTGCCCGCCCCCCTGTTTGCCGCAGCCGGCCAGCAGGAGCACCAGCGCAATTGCCAATGCCAAGCATTGTCTTGTCTTTTTCACTTACCTACATCCTTTCTGTTTCATGTTTGCGAAAACGCAGTATGAATCATACCGAAAACACAAACAAAATGCAAGCTTTATTGGCAAAATATCCATCAATTGTTTTATTGGCTACATATTTTATCTCAGATCACCCATCAACTGTTGGAAATGCGCAGCTTTGCCGCCATGCGGCGTCCGTTTAGGCGGCATATCACAGAAAAAAGGACGAAACTTTCGTTTCGTCCTTTTCTACGCTTAGGTATTTGGCACCAGGGCATGATCCCGAATCCACTCCGACCACTTCTTGTATTCGGCGGCGAAGGGATGTGTGCCGTCGCCGGTTACATCAGGCCGCAGATAACCATTTTCGTCCGTGAAATAGGGATTGACGTCCAGATAATGCACGCGCACAGCATCGGCATAGCGTGCGATCATCGCATTGAGCGCACGCATCTTTTCCAGGGAGAAGGTTTGATTGCGCGTTGCTTTGTCCTGCGTCACCATCAGATTAGCCTGCAGGATAATCATTGCATTCGGTTGCAGGGTTTTGATCTCATCCAAGGTCGTTTGCAGCTTCTTTTCAATCGAGTTGAGCGGATACCCCACCTCATTGATGCCCAGCATGATATAAATGGTTTTATACTGTTTGCTGCCAAGCAAGCCGCGCAGGGTCTGGTTTTTGAAGTTTTTATCCGATATGGTCTTGTCAAAGAGATTGAACAGTGACATGCCTACATCGGCAAAATAGTCCGCCTTGCCCAGACGGCCTTGCTGGGACAGGCCAACCGTTCTGGAGTCTCCGATAAAAAGGGCGGTATCAAAATACGCGTCGTCCACAGGTGCAAAAACGGACTGAGCCGGCTCAGGCTCCGGTTCCGGTTCAGGCTCATCTTCCCCCACGATCCCGGGGTTTGGATCCTCCTCTATCACGGGCGGCGTCGGATCTTCCGTCTCAACCGGATCCTCAGCGCCCAGATCGAGCGGCACCTGCCCCTGCATCAGCACAAAAGGCACAGCAATGGCCAGGGTGTTCTGTATCTGTTCATTGGAACGACCCAGGGTGAACTTCAAGCCAAAACCGATCGCCGCAACGGCCAAGGCGCTCGAAAAGAGCAGTATCAGCAGCAAGGCCGCCGGCTGTCGATACCATTTTATCTTCTTGATGGCGATTTCCTCCTTAGAAACTGAAATACAGGAAGGGATCATTCAATCCGGCGCTGAGCACATAGACAGAGAGCCAGAAAAGCAGCAGCAGTATCACAGCGCCCCATTTCGTTTGGCGAATACGGTCCCAAATGCGCATGAATCCGGATGTCGACACTAGAATACCCAATACGACGAATACCCCATACTGCTGACCCAGCCGCAAAAAGTCGTCCAGTGGCAGCGCACCAGCGCCAAAGAAGGGGAACAGTTGCCCCAAGTAGACGCCAATCTGAGTCAGATCTGTGATGGCAAAGAGCAGCCAGCTGAGCAGTATCGTGAAGAGCAGATACATGTGAGAGAGTATGCGGCTGCGTTCCAAGTATTTCCCCAAAAACAGCTTTTCCAAAATCAAAAGCGCGACGATGTAAAGGCCCCAGAGCAAAAAATTCGGTGTCGATCCATGCCAGATCCCGGTCAGCACCCAGACAACAACCAGGTTGCGCACTTCTATTGCCTTACCATGCCGGCTGCCGCCCAAGGGGATATAGACATAGTCCAAAAACCATCGCCCCAAGGTGATGTGCCAGCGGCGCCAAAATTCAGACATGGAACGCGCCGTATAGGGCAGAACAAAGTTCTTGGGCAGACGGAAACCGAGCATGCGGCCCAAACCAATGGCCATGAGCGAATAGCCATAAAAATCAAAGTAGAGCTGCAACGCGAAGCTGACAAGCCCCAGCCATGCCAAGGGCGTTGAGACGCTTTCAAACCCGATGGCCTGCACCTGATGCCATAGGCCCCCGATCTGATTGGCCAGCAAGCATTTCAAAGCCAAGCCCATGACAAAATCCCGCAAGCCATAATCAAAGCGGCTCCAAGAGAAATTACGCCCGCGCAATTGCTTGGCCATGCTATCATAAGACGTCAGAGGGCCTGAAATGAGTTTCGGGAAAAAGAGCATGGCACAAAAGAACATAAAAAACGCACGCTCTGCCCGGCAATGTTTCCGATAGACATCTATCAAATACGCGGCCAGTTGGAATGAGTAAAAACTGATTCCCAGGGGCAGCAAAACATGAACATTCGTAAACAGGCCGCCGTATTTAAAGCCGAGCAGGGTTCCGAAAATCAAAACAAGGCCGGCAATTAACAGTTGTTTTCGTCCCCGGGCCAGCCGCTCTATATACCGACCGGCAAAAAAACTGACAATACACAAACCCAAAAGAAGCGCAATGATCCACGGCTGCGCCCATGCGCCATATGCGTAAAAAGCCAGGCTTCCCAGCAGTAGCGGCCAGTTGCGCAAATAATCCGGTGTGGCATAATAGAGGATTAAAAAGAGAGGGAGAAAGATAAACAAGAATGTCAAGCTGCTGAATACCATATGTTTTGATTCTCCCTTTCAATTTTTTCGTGTATATACCAATTTTCTACATTATTTTCATGCTTTTGGGCGAAAAAATTCATGTGGCCGATGCTGCCGGCCACATGCCCGTTCATTCCCTCTCTTATTCTTTCATAAATTCAGCGCAGTTGCAATAGGAATTTTCAAATTGATGTGTATTGTCATTTTTTTCATCATTTCGTTACGGTTTTCAATTATTTCGACATCCATTGTTCGCTTTCCTGACGGCGTGCGATACAGGCCGCAACAAAGCCTGTTTCCACTTTCGGCAAGGCGTTTATTTCAGCCACTTATCCAGGTGATCACGCAAGGCCAGGTCGCCCTCTTGTATCGCCTTTGCCACATCAATGCCTGTTTCGAGAGACGGCACGGCAAAGCATGACACATCTGCAATCCCGTAGCACTCATCACATAGGCTTTTGAGCAGGTCAAAACCCAGGTTAAACGCACCGATAGGGCCTCCGGCTGTGGTGATATACAGCAGCTGCTTGGCGGCACACTTGCCCACTTGACGGCCCTCAGGCGTGTAGGCGAACGTAACGCCCACCACAGAAATCAGTTCAATATAAATCCGAAGCACCGCAGGAAAAGACATCTCCCAATAGGGCGCGCCAACGAGAATGAAATCCGCCTCGGCAAACTGCCTGGCGTAGTCAAACATGGGATGGTCAAACTTTTGCGCATAGCGCAGGGCATCCCGCTCCTTGAGGTCCTCCAGATAGAGGGGCTGCGGCCGATCTTTGGCCAAGTTCACTTCGTTGATGACAAGAGCCGGGTCTCGTTTTTGCAGCTGAGACAGCGCAGTCTGGCACAGTTTCAGGGTATTGGACTGCTCACCTCTGACACAAGCATTGACAAATAAAACGTTCATTGGGCACCTCCTGTTTTTTCTCATCAATCATGTATTGTACCACATCGATTGGAAAAAAGAAAGAAAGAAAAACCCTCCGGCGGACAGCAATCCACCGAAGGGTTTTTGATCAAAACTTAGACCAGCTCAATCAGAGCCATCTCTGCAGCGTCGCCTTTACGGGGCCCCATACGGACAATACGGGTATAACCACCGTCGCGCGTGGTGTACTTGTCGGCAACTTCGTTGAAGAGTTTGTGTGCCACATCTTCTTTAGTGATAAAGGCCAAAGCCTGACGATAGGCGGCCAGATCACCCTTCTTTGCCAACGTAATCATCTTCTCTGCCAGAGGAGCCACTTCCTTGGCTCTGGTGATGGTGGTCTTGATACGGCCATGCTCCAGCAGGTAGGTTACCATTGCTCTCAGCATTGCCATACGTTGGTCTGTCGGCTTGCCGAGCTTGCGGGTTCCGGGCATATGTTTCAGCTCCCTTCGGATTTCTTTGCGAAATCAGAGTCTTGTTTCTTGATTGTGCGGGAATTTCCTTTTACGGCTGCTCCCGGGGACTGCGCATTTCTTAGGCATCTTCGTTGGCGAGGGACAGGCCCATCATCGCCAACTTATTGATCACTTCTTCCAGAGACTTACGGCCCAAGTTACGCACCTTCATCATCTCGTCTTCCGTTTTGGAAATCAAATCTTCGACGGTATTGATATTGGCGCGCTTTAAGCAGTTAAAGCTTCTCACGGAAAGATCCAGCTCTTCAATGGTCAGTTCGAGAATTTTATCTCGTTGTGCCTCCGCCTTTTCCACCACGGTGGACTTGCTGCCCATCGTTTCGGAAAGATCGGTAAAGAGCATAAAGTGGTCACACAGGATACGTGCACCCAAGGAAACGGCGTCCCGCGCCGCAATGGTGCCATTGGTCCAGACCTCCAGGGTCAGCTTATCGAAATCAGTCAAGTCCTTCACGCGGGTATTCTCTACTGTGTAGTTGACCTTTTTCACAGGTGTATAGACCGAATCCACCGGGATCACCCCGATGATATTTTGGGCGGACTTATTGCGGTCGGCCGGGACATAGCCTCTGCCGTGGGCCAGGGTCAGCTCCATGATGAGGCTGCCGTCAGGGCCCAGGGTTGCAATATGGTGGTCGGGATTGAGGATTTCAACTTCACTATCAGCTTTGATATCGCCAGCGGTGACAACCCCTTCGCCGTTGGCCTCAATGTAAACGGTTTTCACGCCTTCGCTGTGCAGCTTGGCAACAATTCCCTTTACATTCAGCACGATCTCCGTGACATCTTCCTTGACGCCGGGGACAGAGCTGAATTCATGCTGAATCCCTGCGATTTTTATGGTGGTAACCGCAGTGCCGGGCAGGGACGAGAGCAATATCCTTCTCAGCGAGTTGCCCAATGTGGTCCCGTAGCCACGCTCCAGGGGTTCGATGACGCATTTGCCATAGGAGCTGTCTCCCGGTTTTTCGACGCATTCGATGCGCGGCTTTTCGATTTCTACCATGTGTTACCCTCCTTCTTACGGCGACGGATTGTCCGTTCGCCGCATCGTCATTCCGGTTTCCTGCCGAGGGTATCAAATTATTTGGAATAGAGCTCGACGATGAGGTGCTCTTCGACAGGGAGGTCAATATCCTCGCGAACGGGCATCTTTGTCACGGTTCCCTTGAGCGTATTTTTCTCGCGCTCTAACCACTGGGGTAAGGTCACCATCACTGCGTCGTCTCCGGTCAGTCTCTTAAACTTCACGGAGGCACGGCTCTTTTCCAATACTTCAATGACATCGCCGGGTTTCACCAGGAAAGAGGGGATGTTCACTCTTTGTCCATTCACGGTGAAGTGACCGTGGTTCACCAGCTGACGGGCCTCACGGCGCGTCATGGCAAAACCGAGACGGTACACGGCATTGTCCAAACGGCGTTCCACCAGAACCAAGAGGTTTTCGCCAGTCTTACCGGGCAGTCTGGATGCCTTTTCATAGTAGGAACGGAACTGCTTTTCCAGAATGCCATATACGAACTTTACCTTCTGCTTTTCCTGTAACTGCAGTGCATATTCGCTCTTCTTCTTTCTCATCTGACCGCCGGGATTGCGTGTTGTTTCCTTCTTCGCATAACCCATAACGGTAGGAGAAACGCCCAAGGTCTTGCAGCGCTTGGCCACAGGCTGTGTATTCTTAGCCATATCGTAATTCTCCTTTTCTCGATCAGACGCGACGTCTCTTCGGCGGACGGCAGCCGTTGTGTGGGATGGGGGTCACATCTTTGATCATGGTGACATCCAGACCCACGGCCTGCAGTGCGCGAATGGCCGCTTCACGACCGGAACCGGGACCCTTCACGTAGACTTCCACGCTCTTGAGTCCATGTTCCATCGCGGCCTTGGCTGCGGTTTCGGCTGCGGTCTGCGCGGCGTAAGGGGTAGACTTGCGGGAGCCGCGGAAACCCAGACCACCGGAGGAAGCCCAAGAGAGTGCATTGCCGTTCGTGTCGGTTACGGTGACCATCGTGTTGTTAAAGGAAGAGCGGATATGCACTGCGCCCTTCTCAATGTTTTTGCGTTCGCGGCGTCTTCTGACAACTTTCTTTTTGGGATTTGCCATAGTGTATCTCTCCCTCCCTTACTTCTTCTTATTGGCGACAGTACGCTTCGGGCCCTTGCGGGTACGGGCGTTTGTCTTGCTGCGCTGGCCGCGCACGGGCAAGCCCTTGCGGTGGCGCAGGCCGCGGTAGCAGCCGATTTCATTCAGGCGCTTGATGTCCATTGCCACATCGCGGCGCAGGTCACCTTCCACGGTATAGTTCTTGTCGATCTCCTCGCGGAGTGCGGCTTCGTCAGCTTCTGTCAAATCTTTCACGCGAGTATCCGGGCTGATACCGGTTACTTCAAGGATTTTGCTGGCGCTGGTGCGCCCAATCCCGAAGATGTAGGTCAGGCCGATCTCGATTCTCTTATTCTTCGGCAGATCAATGCCGGAAATTCTTGCCATAAACTTCAGCGCCTCCTTTAACCTTGTCTCTGCTTATGTTTCGGATTCTCGCAAATGACCATTACTTTGCCCTTGCGCTTAATAATCTTACATTTATCGCACATGGGCTTTACGGACGGTCTTACTTTCATGATACCTTACCTCCTGTAAGCCTGCTCGATTATTTGCTGTTTTTGCTGCGCCAGGTGATCCGTCCCCGTGTCAAATCATACGGTGACATCTGAACCGTGACCTTGTCACCCGGCAGTATGCGGATGAAATTCATTCTGAGCTTGCCGGAAATGTGGGCCAAGATCACATGCCCATTTCCGATATCCACGCGAAAGGTGGTATTGGGCAGGGATTCCACCACTGTGCCTTCCAGCTCAATCATGTCGCTTTTCGCCAAGCGTCATACCTCCTTGGTTTTCACTGAACCTGTCACGGAAGGCAGCCAGGGCCCTCCTGATTTCACTGTCCAGTACCGGCTCATCCCGTTGGATGGAGACGGTGACCGGGTGCGTCCAGATCCCTTCGGAAACAACGTGTTTGCATCGTTTCTTCTTGGGAGCTTCGACTTTTCTGTGCTTCCCATCGACCAAATAAAGAAAGTCATCTTCTGCCTGCATGACATAATACAAACCGTCTTTATCATGGCCCTTTAGGCTTTTCACAATTTCTCCCTGTCGCGGCTGCATCTTAGCAGTCCTCGACAGTGAGAATTTCCGGTTCCCCGTGGGTGATGAGGATGGAATTCTCATAGTGGGCGGACAGTGAACCGTCTTTTGTTTTGACCGTCCAGCCATCCGAAAGCACACGCACAGCCCAGTCGCCTTGGTTCACCATGGGTTCCACGGCCAGCGTCATGCCTGCCACCAAGCGGGGGCCATGTCCCGCTTTCCCGTAATTCGGGATCTCGGGCGATTCGTGCAGCTTTGTACCCAATCCGTGACCAACATAGTCGCGGACAACGGAGCAGCCGCTCTGCTCAACATAGGTCTGGACCGCGTGAGAGATGTCAGAGACGCGATGGCCTTCGCCGGCAAAGCGCATCCCCGCCCAGAAACTTTCTCTTGTGACGTTGATCAAATGCATGGCCGCTTCGCTGACCCTTCCGCAAGGGAAGGTGTCGGCGCAGTCGCCGTGAAATCCATCCATGATCGCACCGACATCAATGCTCACAATGTCCCCTTCACACAGAAGACGTTTACCCGGTATTCCGTGGATGACTTCGTCGTTGACGGAAATACAGACGGAACCGGGAAAGCCGTTATAGTTGAGAAAGGACGGTACAGCGCCCTGTCGCTCGATAAACGCGCGCACTGCTGTATCTATTTCAAGAGTAGACACTCCCGGGATTACCATTTTGCCCGCTAGAGCACGGGCCGCCGCGGTAATTCTCCCTGCTCGGCGCATCCGCTCAATATCTCTGGGAGACTTTATGGAAATCATCGTTCCTTCAGCCCCAGTGCGCCTAGGATTGCTGCGCCCGTCGCCTCAATCGTCGCTTGATTTTTCACTTCATGCAGCAGCTTGCGCGACTGATAAAACTGCTTCAGCGGTGCGGTCTCCTCGTGATAGGTCTTGAGTCGAGAGAGGACCACCTCAGGCTTATCGTCTGCGCGCTGCTCTAAGCTGCCGCCGCAGGCGTCGCAAATCCCTTCCTGTTTGGATGGACGGCCTACCACATGGAAGGGCGTTCCGCAAGAGGTACAAACCCGGCGGCCGGCCATACGTTCCACAATCTCTGCATCGGAGATCTCCAGGGAGATCACCGCGTCGAAGTGGACATTGGCCTTTTCCAGGGCTTCCGCCTGTGGAATGGTGCGGGGCACACCGTCGAGGATGAAGCCCTTCGCGCAATCGCTTTCGGTCAGGCGCTCAGAAATCACCCCGATGATGACCTCATCGGGCACCAGCTTGCCTGCGTCCATATATTCCTTGGCGCGCAGGCCGGTGGGCGTACCGTTTTTGACGGCGGCCCGGAGAATGTTACCCGTGGAGATGGCAGGGATGCCGAGTTTCTTGGTCAGTACCTCTGCCTGTGTGCCTTTTCCGGCCCCCGGAGGGCCCAAAAGAATCAATTTCATATCCTTACCCCTTACTCCAAGAAGCCTTTGTAATGACGCATCAGCATCTGGGCTTCGAGCATCTTCACGGTCTCCAACGCAACGCCCACGACGATGATCACCGAGGTGCCGCCGATGGCCATGGACTTGAAGCCCGTCAAATGGCTGGTCAGGATAGGCAGGATGGCGATGATGCCCAGATAAAGCGCGCCAAACATGGTCAGGCGGGAGAGCACTTTGGCCAAAAAGTCTGCCGTCGGTCTGCCGGGCCGGAAGCCGGGGATAAAGCCACCGTTCTTCTTCAGGTTGTTGGCCACCTCGATGGGGTTAAACTGAACCGAGGTATAGAAATAACTGAAGGCAACGATAAGCAGGAAATAAATCACTGCATAGAGGAACGAGTTGGTATTAAACACTTTCAAGAACGTGTTCCAGCCCGATCCATCCACCTGTCCGGACGGCATAAACATGCCGATGGTTGCAGGTAAGCTGGCGATGGTCTGGGCAAAGATGATGGGCAGAACGCCGGCCATATTCACCTTCATGGGAATGTGGGAGGACTGTCCGCCGTATACTTTACGGCCAACCACGCGCTTGGCATACTGTACAGGAATTTTACGCTCAGCGTTGCTGATAAAGACAACGAACAAAACCAGCGCCAGTATGCCGACAATGAGCAGAACCGCGATCCACGGCGCCATCGCGCTGTTGCGATAGGTGTCGATGGTCGTCTGTTCCCAGCCGGTGAAGTCCATGCCGGGCAGAGCGAAGTAGCGGCTCAGGCCGGTGTAGATACCGGTAAGCATGCTGGGAATGCGGGAGATGATACCGGCAAACAGGATAATGGAAATACCATTGCCGACACCGAATTCGGTAATCTGTTCACCCAACCACATCAGGAACACGGAACCGGCTGTGAAGGAAATCACGATGACCAGGCCGGGCCAGAAGCCATTGGCTGCCAGGATGTTGTAGCTCTTGAGCAGGGCATAGTAGCCGTAACCCTGCAGCAGGCCGATTGCCAGAGTGGTATAACGAGTGATGGACTGAATTTTCTTCTTGCCCTCTTCGCCGCCTTCCTTCTGCAAGCGCTCCAGTGCGGGAATCGCAATGGTCAGCAGTTGGATGATGATGGAGGCGTTGATATAGGGCTGAATGGATAATGCAAATAGGGTTGCCTGTGAGAAGGCACTGCCGCTCATGGTGTTGAGCAAGTCAAAAATCGTACCGGAGTTGGCTGCGATCATGCCTGCGAGCATATTGGTATCGATATACGGCACAGGGATGGCAGCGCCCAGACGGAAGATGACAAGCGCCAAAATGGTGAAGAGCAGCTTCTTGCGAAGATCCGGGATCTTCCAAGCGTTGCGGATGGTGGATATCACTTAGACCACCTCGGCCTTCCCGCCTGCTTTCTCTATTTTTTCTTTGGCTGTTTCGGAGAAAGCGTTTGCTTGCACAGTCAGCTTCTTGCTCAAGGTTCCGGCACCCAGAATCTTCACTCCATATTCACACTTCGAAAGAATGCCTTTGTTGAGCAGCTCCTGCACGGTCACCGTTGCGCCGTCTTCAAACTTATCAAGCGCAGTCAGGTTGATCGCTTCCAGAGGCTTTGCAAAAATATTGTTAAAGCCTCTCTTCGGCAGACGACGCACCAAAGGCATCTGGCCGCCTTCAAATCCGGCGCGCACACCGCCACCGGAGCGGGCCCACTGACCCTTGTGTCCACGGCCGGCGGTCTTGCCGTTGCCGGAACCGTGTCCTCTACCCTTCCGCTTGTTCACGTGCGTGGAACCAGGAACGGGGGAAAGTTCGTGCAATTTCATTGTGGACCCCTCCTTACTGTTGTTCTGTCACCTGAATAAGGTAACCGATGCGGGCAATCTTGCCGCGCGTTGCAGGATTATCGGGCTGCAAGGTCGTATCGCCGATCTTACGCAGGCCCAGCGCTTCTGCCGTCGCCTTATGCTTCACAATGCGTCCGTTCAGGCTTTTGACCAGCTTAATGTTCAGATTCGCCATTTCGATCAGCCCTCCTTAACCTAAGATTTCTTCCACACGTTTGCCGCGGATGCGTGCAACCTGTTCGGGAGAACGCAGGGCACGCAGGCCCTCCATGGTTGCGGAAACCACGTTCTGCGGATTGTTCGAGCGCAGGCACTTGGTACGGATGTCCTTAATGCCAACGGCTTCCATCACCGCACGAACCGGGCCGCCGGCAATGACGCCGGTACCGGGTGCAGCGGGTTTGAGAAGCACGCGGCCGGCGCCGAACACACCGATCACTTCGTGCGGAATGGTGGTATCGGACAGATGCACGGCCACCATGTTCTTCTTGGCGTCCTCGATGCCTTTGCGAATGGCTTCCGGCACTTCCGAAGCCTTACCCAGGCCGAAACCGACCTTACCCTTTTCGTCGCCAACGACGACCAGAGCGGAGAATTTAAAGATTCGGCCACCCTTCACGGTCTTGCTGACACGGTTTAAGGCAACAACCTTCTCGACAAACTCACTGGGTTCTCTTTCAAATCTTGCCATGTTTGTTTCCTCCTCCCCTTAAAATTGCAGGCCGGCTTCTCTTGCGCCGTCTGCCAGAGCTTTGATTCTTCCGTGGTACAGGTAACCGCCACGGTCAAACACGACCGTTTCGATGCCCTTATCCTTGGCGCGCTGCGCAACTGCTTTGCCCACCATTTCGGCGGCTGCCACGTTGCTGCCTTTGCCTTCAAAGCCCTTTTCCAGAGAGGAAGCAGATACCAGGGTGACACCCTTGGTATCATCGATAATTTGAGCATAAATATGATTGTCACTGCGGAACACGTTCAGACGGGGTCTCTCGGTGGTGCCGGAGATTTTCCCGCGGACACGCATATGCCGCTTCAAACGCTGTGCGTTAGTATTGGGTCTTTTAATCATTTAGCAACACCTCTTTCTTACTTCTTCGCGCCGGTCTTGCCTTCCTTGCGGCGAATGACCTCGTCAGTATACTTAATTCCCTTGCCCTTATACGGCTCAGGCGGACGCTTTTCTCTGACTTCTGCAGCGAACTGTCCGACCCTTTGCTTGTCGATGCCACTGATGACAATTTTGTTCGGTGTGGGCACATCGATGGTGATACCGTCGATCTCCTCCACAACCACCTGATGGGAGAAGCCAATGTTCATCACCAGCTTCTTACCCTCTTTGGCCACTTTGTAGCCGACACCGTTGACATCGAGCTCTTTCTGATAGCCGTTGGTCACGCCCGTCACCATGTTGGACAGCAGGGTGCGGGTCAGGCCATGCAGAGAACGGTTTTCTTTTTCGTCGTTGGGACGTGTTACGTTGATGACGTCCCCTTCCTTGTTCAGTGTCATACGATCTGAGAGCTGCTGGGTAATGCTACCCTTGGGGCCCTTCACTGTGACAAGGTTTCCTGCGTCAATTTTCACATCAACGCCGGCGGGGAGTGCAACAGGCATTCTACCAATTCTAGACATTTGAAACTCCCCCTTACCAAATAAATGCCAAGACTTCACCACCAACATTAGCCGCTCTGGCGGCCTTATCGGTCATGATGCCCTTGGACGTCGATACGATGGCAATGCCAAGGCCATGCAGCACGCGAGGCAGCTCGGTCGAACCGGCATACACGCGCAGGCCAGGCTTGGAGACACGGCGCAAGCCGGTGATCACCTTTTCTTTGCCGGGATTCTGATACTTCAGGGCGATCTTAATGACGCCCTGCAGGTTATCCTCTTCCACGTGGAAGTTGCGGATATAACCTTCATCCAGAAGAATCTGCGCAATGGCCTTCTTCATGTTGGATGCGGGTACGCTCACACTGTCGTGCTTGGCGCTGTTTGCGTTGCGGATACGGGTCAACATATCTGCAATTGGGTCTGTGATATGCATAGGTAGTGACCTCCTATTAAAGTTACAGATTTGATCTGTACAGACGGCAAGGTATCGGCTCTCGAGGAGCCGACCTGTTAACCGCCGGCTTTGGGGATACGATCGCTTGTTTTTTTGTGTTCCACTTGTGTCACGCTCCGCCCCCTCCGCGACGCGGTTCTAAGTCCTGCGCTCTGCTCTGTGCCTGCGACAAATCCTTGCAGGATTTCTCTCCGGCACAACGCGCTGCTCCGGTCTTAGCCCGCTGCTCCCGGGGGCTGCGCGCTTCTTTTTACCAAGAAGCTTTCTTCACGCCGGGGATCTGCCCTTTGTGGGCCAGCTCACGGAAGCAGATACGGCAAACGCCGTAATCGCGCAGGTAAGCGTGGGGTCTGCCGCAAATCTTGCAGCGGTTATAGCGGCGGGACGAAAACTTCGGCTTCGCCTGCTGCTTCAGGATCATAGATTTCTTAGCCATTTACGCTTCCTCCAAATCAATTCTTGGCGAAGGGAGCGCCGACAAGCCCGAGTAATTCTCTGGCTTCCTCGTCGGTGTTCGCCGTGGTGCAGATGACAATGTCCATACCGCGGATCTTGTCAATCTTATCGTACTCAATTTCGGGGAAGATCAACTGCTCCTTGATGCCCAGGGCATAGTTGCCACGGCCGTCGAAGGAATTGGGGTTGATGCCACGGAAGTCACGCACACGGGGCAGAGCCAGGTTGATGAGGCGGTCTAAAAACTCCCACATCTTATCGGCACGCAGGGTGACCTTAGCGCCGATGGGCATACCTTCACGCAGCTTAAAGTTTGCAACAGACTTCTTCGCCTTGGTGACAACGGGCTTTTGGCCGGTGATCACACTCAGATCGCGCACAACAGCTTCCAACACCTTGGCATTGTCGCGGGCTTCACCGCAGCCGATGTTCACAATGACCTTCTCAATGCGGGGGATCTGCATGGGGCTCTTGTAGCTGAACTTCTGCATGAGAGCAGGAGCAACTTCCTCTTTATACTTTGTCTTTAAATTCGGCATATTCGATGACTCCTCCTCTCTTAAATCTCAGCGCCGCACTTCTTGCAGACACGCGCCTTGCTACCGTCAGCATTGAACTTGCTGGCCGGACGGGTGGGCTGGTCGCACTTCGGGCAAACGCGCATCACCTTGCAGGCGTACAGGGGAGCTGCCTTCTTCAGAATGCCGCTCTCATCGCCCTGCTTGCGGGGCTTGGTGTGACGGGAGACCATATTGATTCCCTCGATCACAAGCTTACCGGTCTTGGGCATAACCTCCAAGACCTTGCCGCGCTGTCCCTTATCCTTACCGGCCAGGACAACCACGACATCATTTTTCTTAATGCTCATCTTATTTTTCATCTTCTGCACCCCTTACAGTACTTCCGGAGCCAGGGACAGGATCTTCATGTAGTCCTTATCACGCAGCTCACGGGCGACGGGGCCAAAGATACGAGTGCCGCGGGGGTTCTTATCTTCCTTGATAATCACCGCCGCGTTGTCGTCAAAGCGCACATAGCTTCCGTCCGCACGACGCACGCCGCGCGCAGAGCGCACGATCACGGCCTTGACAACCTCGCCCTTTTTCACGGTGCCACCGGGGGCCGCCTTACGCACGGAAGCAACAATGACATCGCCGATGTTGCCGTACTTGCGGGTGGAGCCACCGAGGACACGAATGGTTTTAATTTCTTTGGCGCCGGTGTTGTCCGCCACCTTCAGATAGGATTCCTGCTGGATCATTTACGGCACCTCCTTACTTCGCCTTTTCAAGGATTTCAACCACGCGCCATCTCTTATCCTTAGACAGGGGGCGGGTTTCCATCACCTTCACTCTATCGCCGATGCCGCATGCATTGGCTTCGTCATGGGCTTTGAGCTTATAGGTTCTTTTTACGATTTTCTTATAGAGCGGATGCGCCACTCTGTCGGCAATGGCGACAACCACGGTCTTGTCCATTTTGTCCGAAACCACCAGGCCGACTCTGGTCTTACGGGAAGATGTTCTATTTTCACTCATGCTTCCGTTCCTCCTTACTGGCCTGCGAGCTGTTGCTCACGGATAATGGTCTTGACGCGGGCAATATCCTTCTTCACTTCGTTGATCCGGATGGGGCTTTCGAGCTGGTTGGTCGCATGCTGCAGTCTGAGCTGAAAGAGATCCTTCTTCAGCTCCAGAAGCTTACCTTCCAGCTGGGCGGTTGACAACTTACGTGCCTCATTTGCCTTCATCATGCTTCACCACCAATCTCGGACTGCTGGGTGTCTGCCTTGGTCATGACCTTGCACTTGACAGGCAGCTTGTGGCTGGCCAAACGCAGAGCCTCGCGGGCAATCTCTTCCGATACGCCGGCAATCTCAAACATGACACGGCCGGGTTTCACCACAGCCACCCAATACTCAGGAGAACCTTTACCGGAACCCATGCGGGTTTCAGCGGGTTTCTGGGTAATCGGCTTATCGGGGAAAATCTTAATCCAAACCTTACCGCCACGCTTGGTGTAGCGGGTCATCGCGATACGGGCTGCTTCGATCTGATTGCTGGTGATCCAGCTGGGCTCAGTCGCTACCAGGCCGTATTCGCCGTAGGTAACCGTATTGCCGCGGGTGGCCTTACCTGTCAGGCGGCCACGATGCACACGGCGATACTTTACTCTCTTAGGCAACAGCATTAGTTCGCGCCTCCTTCCTTCGGAGCGGGGCCACCGGCAGGACGGGGACCGCGATTGTTGTTATAGCCACCCTGCGGACGGTTATTGCCGCCACCAAAGCCGGGCTTGCGGTCGCGGTTGAAGCCACCGGGCTTGCGGTCACCATCACGACGGCGAGGACGCTCGCTGCGCTCACGGAAGTTCTTGGTGTCCAGGGTGCGGGGGGTGGTGCGCAGGGTCTGGCTGAGCACTTCGCCCTTGTAGATCCAAACCTTGATGCCGATTTTACCATAGGTGGTGTTGGCCTCGGTGAAACCGTAGTCAATGTCGGCACGGATGGTCTGCAGGGGGATGGTGCCATCATGATAGCACTCGGAGCGGGCGATTTCTGCGCCGCCCAGACGGCCGGAAACCATCACCTTGATGCCACGGGCGCCGGCGCGCATGGCTCTGCCCATGGAGTTCTTCATGGCGCGGCGGAAGGAGATTCTCTTTTCCAGCTGCTGCGCAATGTTTTCTGCCACGAGCTGTGCGTTGGTGTCCACGCTCTTGACCTCAACAATGTTCAGGACAACAGGCTTACCCAGCTTCTTTTCCAGTTCCAGGCGCAGACGCTCAATCTCGGTGCCGCCCTTACCGATAACCACGCCGGGTCTGGCGCAGTGCAGGTAGATGCGGACCTTGGTGCTGTCGCGCTCGATCTCGATTTTGGGGATGCCGGCGGAATACAGGGTCTTTTTCAGATCTTTCCGCAGGTTATAGTCTTCCACCAGCAGGTCGCCGACTTTTTCGTTCCGGGCATACCAGCGGGAAT
>CAYVNT010000005.1:0-149527 GCA_964453275.1 uncultured Ruminiclostridium sp.
CGCGCGCCCAAGATACTTGGCTGGAGACGGCCTGGGAAAATAGGTAGTGCCAACACCATATGAAACACCCACCGTGGAAACGGTGGGTGTTTCTGCATCACGGGGATGACGAGAGGAAGGTAAACGAAATGACTTTACAAAAAATAGCCATTATCGGAGCCGGTACACAGGGCAGTATGCTTGCATTTCGGAGCTTGGCATTTGGTAGACAGGTTTTTTTATACAGTCGAAGCGAGCAAACCAGATCCATCGCTGCGCAAAAGATAGAAACTTGGTTGAAGGAGTGGGCGCAACGAGGCAAAGACTTGCGCGTGAACCCTGAGAGCGCTATGGAGAATCTGAAGCTTTGCGACAGCCTGCCGGATGCCGTTTGCGCGGCGGATCTCGTCATTGAAAACGTGTCGGAGGATTTGGCCTTAAAGCAGCAAATTTGGCAAGAGATTGATCAAGCCGCACCGGCACATACACTTTTGACTACCAATAGCTCCTCCTTGAAGTCCTCTGATATTGCTTGCTTTGTGGCGCGAAGAGACAAGACGTTCAACCTGAATTTTATGACGCCGACGGAAGATGATATGGTAGAAGTGATGTGGAATGCAGACACCAGTGAGGAAACAAAGTCGCTGATTTTGTCATTTTTGCGCGCACAAAAACATGTGCCGGTGGTGACGAAAAAAGAAATACAGGGTTTTTCTCTCAACCGTGTCTGGCGCGCAATCAAGAAGGAGTGTTTGCACCTATGGGCGGAGGGGTATACAACGCCTGAGGAGTTGGATCGCGCCTGGATGTTGGAGTGGGGCACGCCATATGGTCCATTTGGCCTGATGGACAAGGTTGGGCTGGATGTTGTCGAGCAAATTGAGTGGAGCTATCACACAACAACGGGCCGCGATGAAGATATCCCACCGTTGGCTTTGCATGAGATGGTGGAGCGAAACAATTTGGGCGAGAAAAGCGGAAAGGGTTTCTATGATTACCCGCATCCGCAGTACCTGCAGGACGGCTGGCTGCAAGATGCGGAATCATTGAAAACACAAGATGAATGCTGCTCGGGTGATTAAGACGCCAAATGCCGCAAAACATTTTGACAGAGACGAGAGTGGACGCTATAATAATAAGATGACGGTTTTACGCCGTGGTTCTGACCACCAGTCAACATACATATCATCTACTATTCTGACAAAATCGCTTGTCAGGCCGCGCGCAGGCTTCGTCTAAGACGCGATACAAAACAAAGGGGATTTGTTTATGTCAAAATATTTTGGAACCGATGGCTTTCGTGGTGAAGCCAATGTGGCGCTCACCGTAGAGCATGCCTATCAGATTGGACGGTTTCTGGGGCATTATTATCGTAAAGACAAAAAGCCGCAGATCGTCATTGGTAAGGATACCAGACGGTCGAGCTATATGTTTGAATGCGCGCTGAGCGCGGGTATTACTGCCTCCGGCGCGGATGTCTTTTTGATGCACGTCACAACGACACCCAGTGTCTCTTACATCACAAAAGTAGACGAATTTGACTGCGGTATTATGATCTCCGCCAGCCACAATCTCTTTCATGATAACGGCCTGAAGCTGCTCAACAGCAGGGGTGAAAAGATGGAAGAAAGCTTACTGCTGGAAATTGAACGCTACTTAGACCGCGAGCTGCCGCCGGTTCCCTTTGCAACAGGAGAGCAGATCGGTGAGGTCAACGACTATGCCTCGGGCCGCAACCGCTACATCGGTTATCTAATCAGTCTGGCCACGCATTCTTACAAAAATAAGCGCGTGGCTTTGGATTGCGCCAATGGAAGCACGTGGACCATTGCGAAAAATGTCTTTGACGCTTTGGGCGCGGAGACCCATGTCATCGGAAACACACCAAACGGCATCAACATCAATGAAAACTGCGGTTCCACGCACATGGAACACCTGCAGCGTTATGTCAAAGAGAATCAGATGGATGTTGGTTTTGCCTTTGATGGGGATGCGGATCGCTGTCTGGCCGTCGATGAAAACGGTGAATTGGTGGATGGCGATAAGATTTTGTATCTGTATAGCGGCTACATGAAAGAACGCGATAAATTGGCCAATAATACGGTTGTCACCACTGTCATGTCAAACTTTGGACTGTATAAAGCGCTTGACCGTGCGAATATTCGGTATGAGAAGACAGATGTTGGGGATAAATATGTATATGAGAACATGCGCGCCAATGGTCATATGATCGGTGGCGAGCAATCGGGCCATATCATTTTTGCCAAATACGCCACCACGGGCGACGGTTTGTTGACTGCCATTAAAATCATGCAGGCCATGCTGGCGAAGAAACAGACCCTGTCTGAACTGGTGCGCGATGTGGTGGTGTATCCCCAAGTGCTCAAAAATGTGAAGGTCGTGGACAAAGATGCCGCGCTGTATCACCCCGCGGTTTGTCAGGTGGCGGATGATGTGGCGGCGGATCTGGGTGACCAGGGGCGCATCCTTCTGCGCAAGAGCGGCACGGAGCCGGTGCTGCGCATCATGGTGGAGGCGCCGACGCGGGCCATTTGTGAGGAACAGGTGGATCGTGTCATTGCGGTCATGGAAGCGGAAGGTCTGCTGCTTGAGGTGAAAAAGTGATGACCATTTCTGACCTGCTGGATCTGTCACATACCATCGCCGCGCCGCTGTTTGCGGGGAAAAACTATCCCTGGGAAGCGCTGGATGAGATTGCCGCCTTTATCCTGGCCTTAGGGCCGCAGCTGCCTAGCGAAGAATTTGACCATCCGGCAGAGGATGTCTGGGTTGCCAAAGACGCCAAGGTGTTTCCGAGCGCCTATCTGGGTGGACCTTGTATCATTGATCACGGCGCAGAGCTGCGGCATGGTGCGTTTATCCGCGGCAGCGCCATCGTGGGCAAGCAGGCCGTGGTCGGAAACTCCGTGGAGCTGAAAAACGTTGTGCTCTTTGACGGCGTGCAAGTGCCGCATTATAACTATGTCGGCGATTCCATTTTGGGCCACCGGGCGCACATGGGAGCCGGGTCAATCACCTCGAATGTCAAAAGCGATCATGGCCTTGTGGTCATTCGCGACGGAGAGCATCGCCTGGAAACGGGCCGTAAAAAAGTCGGCGCGATCCTGGGTGACGGGGTGGAGATTGGTTGCAACTCGGTGCTCAATCCAGGTACTGTGATTGGCCGAGGCAGTATCGTTTACCCGACTTCTAGTGTCAGAGGTACGATCCCCGCTCATCATATCTATAAACAAGAAGCGGAGATTGTTCCGCAGCGCTGAAATGATCGGCAGAGGCGGCAAAATACGAAAGAGAGAATGCGCAATGTCATGTTTGGCCTTGCGCAGAGAATCATATGAAAGAGATCCCATTAAAAAATTTACTACTTTTGCTGCTGACCTCCCTCATCTGGGGCACGGCTTTTGTGGCGCAACAGATGGGCATGGATCACATGGGACCCTATGCCTTTTCTGCGATCCGCTGCCTGATGGGCGCCCTGGTTTTGGTGCCGGTGGTTTGGTTTCTCAACCGCAGGAAGGACGCGGAAAAAAAGGCGCATGAGAGCAATCGTGCGACATGGATTGGTGGCCTGACCTGCGGTGTGCTGCTCGCAGTCGCCGCAAATTTGCAGCAAATCGGCATTCAGTATACCACCGTCGGTAAGGCCGGTTTCATCACGGCCTTGTATATCGTCATTGTGCCCGTTTTGGGCCTGTTTCTCAAGCGGCGCGCGGGCGCAAAGCTCTGGGTCAGTGTGGTGATTGCCATGGTTGGGCTCTACCTGCTTTGTATGACCGATGCCTTGCGCCTGGAGTTGGGGGACAGCCTGGTCTTTTTCTGTGCGTTGGTATTTTCCTTGCACATTCTGGTGATTGATCATTTCAGTCCTCGTGTGGATGGAGTGAAAATGTCCTGCATACAGTTTTTTGTAGCGTCTCTGCTCTCCGGCGTAGCCATGTTGATTTGGGAGACGATGCCAAGTTGGGATATGGTTTATGCCGCCCGCGTGACGCTGCTCTATACAGGTATCCTCTCCTGCGGTGTGGCGTATACCCTGCAAATCGTGGGGCAGAAGAACCTGAACCCAACTGTTGCCAGTTTGGTGCTCAGCCTGGAGGCGGTCATCTCTGTGTTGGCGGCTTGGATTATCTTGCAGCAGGGCATGACCTCGCGGGAGATGCTGGGCGCAGGCTTGATGTTTGTTGCCATCATTCTGGCACAATTGCCGGAGAGGACAAGACAATCAAGACAAATGCGTGACTTGCTGAAAGAAAGTGAATAGCTGTACACGGCGGACAATACGCGATGTGCAGATGTATACGAATGAAGATCGTGGAAAGATGAGGTAGGCAGTATGAAGAAAAAACTCATACCCATTCTGCTGTTGCTCTTGCTGATATTGGGCGGAGCGTTTGCATTGGCATTGGGTGGCAGCATGCAGGATCCGCTCATCTCATTGGACTACTTGGACAATCAGTACAAGCCTTCTCTGCTTGGTGAGGTTGGGAAAAAGGCGGATGCCGTGGATGCGGTGTCTTACCAGGCGGCGGAAAAACGTCTGGAGGCCGAAGCTGACCGCCTGCGCGCATTGGCCAACACGGATGATGCCGCAAGCAGTGATTGGCAATATCGGGCCACTGTGCAGCCCCAGAAGTACAGCTACGGTGACACCATGACCTTGGGCGAGGGGGCCGGCCTGCTCTTTTTAGAGGGAAGCGCCTTGGCCAAGGTCGAAAATGGCGAAATCATCAACGCAAGCGACGGCACCTCCGGCAGAGAGTCAAACTTGCAGCCGGGTAACCACTATCTGGTGGGGGAAGGGGCAACCGTAACCTTGACGGTTTTGTCCGAAGCGGCGATCTATGCTCCGGTTTCGTCCTATCGCGAAACGATAAGCGGCGAGAGCGCGCTGCCCTTTACTGACCTGAACAGAACCATGTGGTACCATAACGCGGTGCAGTTCGTCTATGACCGCAAACTGTTTCAAGGCGTGAGTGCGGATCATTTTGAACCCGCCGGCAGTGTGACGCGTGGTATGCTGGCAACCATCCTGCATCGCTTGGCGGGAGAACCCGACGCGCAAGGATCGGATTCTGTCTTTGCCGATGTGGCAAGTGGCGCATGGTATGCGCCCGGCGTTGTTTGGAGCGCTGCCAATGATGTGGTCAATGGTATGGGCGATGGGAAATTTATGCCCAACGACAATGTGACAAGAGAGCAGCTGGCGGTGATGCTCCATCGCTATGCCCGATCGTATGCCGGTCTTGAAAACAACGCGCCCGGCGATCTTGCACGCTTTACTGACAAGCGCGCCGTGTCAGACTGGGCGGAAGAAGGCTTGAGCTGGGCTGTGGGCGTCGGTATCCTCAACGGAGATGACCGAGGGGCGCTCAATCCTGCGGCCTCAGCCAGCCGCGCGGAAACCGCCACGATGATGTCACGTTTTGCCGCCCTGCTCCCCGAATAGTAGAGCAGGTGTGAGATCCCCATTTGAGAATTGAGGAAGAGATATGTATGAGATTAGAGAGAAGCGCGTTTTAAACCGGCAAACAGTGCAGATGGATATTGAAGCGCCGCTGATTGCCCAAAACTGCAAAGCCGGACAGTTCATTATCTTTCGCATTGATGCAACCGGTGAACGCGTTCCTCTGACCATTTGTGATGCGAACCCTGCGCGCGGCACCATTCGCATCGTCTTTCAAACCATCGGTAAGAGCACCACGCAACTGGGTGATTTGAAGGAAGGCGATGCGCTGGCGGATCTGGTTGGCCCATTGGGTCACCCATCCGAGCTGGACGGTTATGCCCGTGTCTGCGTGGTGGTGGGCGGCTTGGGCAGCGCCATTGGCCTGATGTCGGCCAAGCAGCTCCACCAAAGCGGTGCGCAAGTGGATGTGGTCGCGGGGTTTAAGACCAGTGAACTCGTGATTCTGGAGGAGGAATTGCGCGCCTGCTCGCAGCGTTTTTTCCTCTGCACTGACGACGGCTCTGCGGGGTATCATGGCTTCGTGACAGATCAGCTGGCGCAGCTTTGCCAGGAGGAGCGCTATGATCTGGTGCTGACCATCGGTCCGCTGCCCATGATGCAGGCCCTGGCGAATCTCACCAAACAGCATGGCATCAAGACATTGGCGAGCATGAACCCCATCATGGTCGATGGCAGCGGGATGTGCGGCTGTTGCCGCGTGAGCGTGGGCGGCAAGCTCCGCTTTGCCTGTGTGGACGGCCCGGATTTTGACGCGCACGAGGTCGCGTTCGATGAGCTGATGATCCGCAATCGTTTTTACCACGCGCAAGAGGCGGCGTCCTATGAGCACTACTGTAAGCTGACCAAGGAGATAAGAAGTCATGAATAAGAGCCCCCATAAAGTACATATGCCGGAGCTGCCAGCGTTGGAGCGTGCCACCAACTTCGAGGAGGTTTGTACAGGTTATACCTTGGACATGGCGCAGGAGGAAGCTGCGCGCTGTCTGGACTGCAAAAACCCAAAATGCGTGGAAGGTTGTCCAGTTGGGGTGCGCATCAGTGATTTTATTCGTGCTCTCAAAGACAACGATATGCAGCAGGCCTGCGATTACATAAGAGAAACCAATGTCTTTCCCAGTATCTGCGGCCGCGTTTGTCCGCAGGAGACACAGTGCGAAGCCAAGTGTATTCTGAGCAAGAAAGGTGAGCCGGTGGCCATCGGCCGCTTGGAACGCTTTGTGGGAGACTGGTTTTTGGAGCAAAACCGGCAGGCAGGGCCAAGGCCTGCGTCCAATGGCATAAAAGTGGCCATCGTCGGCAGCGGACCTGTGGGTCTGGGCTGCGCGGGTGATCTATCAAAACTCGGTTATGATGTGACCATTTTTGAGGTGCTGCATGCGGCGGGCGGAGTGCTGACCTACGGCATCCCTTCGTTTCGCCTGCCCAAGCAGATCGTCGAGCGTGAGATCAACGCCCTAAAGCATAACGGCGTACAGTTTGAATTCAACACCCTGATCGGACGGACGCGCACCATAGAAACGCTGTGGGCGGATGGATTCAAAGCCATCTTCATCGGCAGCGGCGCCGGCCTACCGAAGTTTATGGGTATTCCGGGCGAGAACAGCAACGCCGTGTTCAGCGCCAATGAGATTTTAACCCGCGTGAATTTGATGCACGCCGGGGAGGCATATTACGACACACCCCTTCCGGAAGTGAAAAAGGCGATGGTGGTCGGCGGTGGCAATGTGGCCATGGATGCGGCCCGCGTCCTGCGTAGATTGGGTGCGGAAGTGCATATCGTCTACCGCCGCAGCATGGAGGAGATGCCGGCCCGCTTGGAGGAGATTGAACATGCCAAGGAAGAAGGGATCATCTTTAACATCCTGATGAACCCTGTCGAGATCATTCCGGATGAGCAGCACCGCGTCAAGCAGGTGATACTGGAGAAAATGACGCTAGGGGAGCCGGACGCACAGGGCAGACGCTCTCCCGTACCATCGGGTGAGTTCGTCACGATGGATTTTGACACGGCGGTCATCGCCGTCGGCACAACACCCAATCCCCTCATCCGCCAGACCACCGCGGGTCTGGAAACCACGGCCTGGGGCGGCATTGTGGTCAATGAGGAGACGATGGAGACCTCCATACCCAACATCTATGCAGGGGGCGATGCAGTCAGCGGCGCCGCGACGGTGATATCAGCCCTTGGTGCCGGGAAAAAGGCGGCCATGGCCATCCATGCCTCTTTGCAGCCGCGTTGATGTACGGCCTGTTTACTCAATACTTAGCAGCCACGAACTGTTGTTTCGTGGCTGCTTTTTTGTTTTATTTGTTGTGGCTTGTGTGACAGAATCATGCGCCGCATCATCTTTGAAAAATCCATCGAAATGCGTGGGAGAGAAAAATATTTGCGCCCGCTGTTTTTGCATGAAAGCGCTGCCATGGGAGATACTGACTTATAGAATCAGTCAACAGATGGGAGAGCAACGCATGGGACACAGCAACAAAGTGGAAATCAGCGGAATCAATACGGCGAAATTGCCCCTTCTCGGCCGCGACGATGCCAAAGAACTGTTTCGGAAAATGAAAAACGGAGACGTGACGGCCCGCGAACAGCTCATCCAGGGCAATTTGCGGCTGGTGCTCAGCGTGATGAAAAAGTTTGAGGGGAGAAACGAAAACCCGGATGACTTGTTTCAGGTCGGCTGCGTGGGTCTTATCAAGGGCATTGATAATTTTGATATAGAACTCGATGTTTTTCCCAGCACCTATCTGGTGCCCATGATCATTGGCGAGATCCGCCGATACCTGCGGGATAACAGCGCGGTGCGCGTGTCGCGTTCCATGCGCGATACGGCCTACAAGGTCTTGCAGGCCAAAGAGGCTTATATCAACGAGCATCAGAAAGAACCGACCATTGAAGAAATTGCCCAGCTGCTAGAGCTTAAGCGGGAAGACGTGGTCTTTGCCCTGGATTCCACCATTGCGCCGGTTTCACTGTATGAACCGGTCTATTCCGATGGCGGCGATACCATTTGCGTGATGGATCAGGTGAAGGATCAGAAGAACACGGATGACAGCTGGCTGGAGCAGATTGCGCTCAAAGAGGCGATGGCACGTCTGGGCGAGCGGGAAAAGCGCATCCTCAACCTGCGTTTTTTTGAGGGGAAGACGCAGATGGAGGTCTCCGGTGAGGTGGGCATCTCTCAAGCTCAAATTTCAAGACTGGAGAAAAATGCCCTAAAGCAAATCAAAAAAAACATCGCCCATTGAGTCTCTGGCTCCGACACGTGCGGAGCCTTGTTTTTCAAAATAGGGCGATGCTAAATTTATGCTTGTAATTTTTGCGAAGTTATGGTAGAATACTTCGGTAATACACACGGAGAAAGATTGGCGGTCTTGTGCTTTTGGAAGCTGGCTTGCCGAAATGAGATCCCCGGAGGTAAAAACTAAAATTTGGAGGACAAAATTTATGGCAGTCGTATCTATGAAACAGCTGTTGGAGGCAGGCGTGCATTTCGGTCACCAGACCCGCCGCTGGAACCCCAAAATGGCAACCTACATTTACACCGAGCGTAACGGCATCTATATCATTGATCTGCAAAAGACAGTGAAGAAGCTGGAGGAGGCTTACAGCTTCCTGCGCAGTGTGGCGGAAAACGGACAGAGCCTTCTGTTTGTCGGCACCAAGAAGCAGGCCCAGGATGCCATCCGTGAAGAAGCCGCTCGTTGCGGTATGTACTTCGTGAACGCCCGTTGGCTCGGCGGCATGCTGACCAACTTTAAGACCATGCGCGGCCGTGTGGATCGTCTGAACCAGCTCAAGAAGATGCAAGACGACGGCACTTTTGATATGCTTCCCAAGAAGGAAGTCATCAAGCACATGGGCGAAATCGAAAAGCTTGAAAAGTACCTGGGCGGCGTGACTGAAATGAAGAAGCTGCCCGGCGCACTCTTTGTTGTGGATCCCCGCAAGGAGCGCAACGCCATCAACGAGGCGCGTAAGCTTGGTATTCCGATCGTTGCCATCGTGGACACCAACTGTGACCCCGATGAGATTGACTATGTCATCCCCGGCAATGATGACGCCATCCGCGCCATCCGCCTGATCTCTTCCGTCATGGCCAACGCCGTGCAGGAAGGCAGACAGGGCCTGGACGTGGAAGTGCCCGCACCGGCCCAGACCGCAGAGGCATAAATCATAGCTGATACAGCTATTGTGACGCGAACTAAAATAGAATATAGGCGCCTGCCGAATGGGCGGGCGCTTTTCTAACAGAAATATAGATATGTGGAGGTATGAATCATGGGATTTACCGCAACTGATGTGAAAAATCTGCGCGAAATGACCGGCGTTGGTATGCTGGACTGCAAGAAGGCGCTGGCGGAAACCGACGGAGATATGGATAAGGCAGTAGAATATTTGCGCGAAAAGGGCCTGGCCGCTGCGCAAAAGAAGGCCGGCCGCATTGCCGCTGAGGGTATGGCGCACGCTGCCGTCATTGATGGCGTGGGCGTTGTGGTTGAAGTCAATGCAGAGACCGACTTTGTCGGCCAAAATGAAATGTTTGTGGAGTTCACCAAGGGCGTGGCCGAGGTTGTCGCCAAGGAGAACCCCGCCGATTTGGAAGCCCTGATGGCAAAAGCTTATCCCGGCACTGGCCGCACCGTGCAGGAGGAGCAGCAGGAAAAGGTGCTCGTCATTGGCGAGAATATTCAGGTGCGCCGCTTTGCCCGTTTTGCCGAGGGTGTCAATGTCCCCTATAATCACATGGGTGGCCGTATTGGCGTGCTGGTGAACATGGAAACCGGCGTGGCTGCGGACAATCAGACGCTCATTGAGCTGGGCAAAGACATCGCCATGCAGATTGCCGCCATGAACCCCGCTTTCTTGGATAAATCCAACGTGGAATCTTCTACGCTGGATAAGGAGAGAGAAATCCTCATGGCTCAGGCCAAGACCGAGAACGAGCAGGCTGCCAAGCCGAAGCCGGAAAACATTCTGGTGAAGATGGTTGAAGGCCGTATCAGCAAGTATTACGAAGAAAACTGCCTCTTGCAGCAGGCCTTCGTCAAGGAGAATAAATCTTCTGTGGAGCAGCATGTTGCTGCCGTTGCCAAGGAACTGGGCGGCGCAATCGCCGTTAAGGGCTTTGTCCGCTTTGAAAAGGGCGAGGGCATTGAGAAGAAGCAGGAGAACTTCGCTGAAGAAATCGCCAAGCAGCTGGGCGGCAACTAAGTTTTTTTGATCTTTTCATCATAAAAGGGTGAGCAATTTTTGATTGCTCACCCTTTTTTACTGCCTGTATTACCTGTATTTATGCCTCTTTGCGTACCAGCGCAATGCCGAGCGCCTTGGGGCCGGAATGACTGCAAATGGTGCAGCCGGCATAAAAAAGATCACGGATTTCATGGGCTGTATACAGCTGAATCTCACTTTGTGCCAGCTTGATCCAATGGGACGGACACTGCGTGGTCACCAGCATGGTTTTCTCCTTATCCAGATCGTTTCGTTGCCCCAATAGATCAGAGAAAAAATGCGGCAATACCTTTTCAAAGGAGCCGCGGTATTTACGCACCATGACCAGCTGGCCATTCTGTGTGGCGATGACCGGCTTGAGCTTGAGTAAATTGGCCCCGAGCGCCGCAATATTTGAACAGCGCCCTCCCTTGTGCAGGTAGGTGACCTGATCTAAAATGAAGGTGAACTCCACGCGCGCGGCGAGATCGCTGAGATAACTTGCGATATCCGCAGGGGGCATGCCCTCTAAAATCAAACGCTTGGCCTCCATCACCAACAAACCCTGTCCGACAGAAATGTTGTGAGAGTCCACGATGTATACCTGAGGAAGGCCCTGCGCCGCCAGGCGGGCATGCGCATAGCAGGAGGAGATCTCGGAACCTAGGCTGATATGGATGATGGCCTCATGTTGCAAACAGAGCTGAGAAAAACGGGCCTGATAGTCCATAGGATTCACCGCGCTGGTCGTGGGAACAGGAGAACCGGCGCTCACCCGGGCATAAATTTCATCCGGTGTGATTTCCAGGCCATCTTTATATTCGTGGCCATCTTGAATGATGGTCAGCGGGAATAGCTCAAAAGCAATGGGGTGCAAAATGGGTGCAGTCAGGTCGCAACTGCTGTCTGCCGTAATCATCACGGACATGGATAGCCTCCTCGTAAAAAAGACAAAATTCGATCAAGTAACTTTCATTATAATATAGATTCCAGCGAATGACCAGCACTTTTTTACAGGGGAAAGTGGCATAAAATGAAAAAAAGTTGTCAGTACCCCTTTGCAAATAGGCATTTATATATTAGAATAATGAAAATAGCTTTCAAAGACTTGGCAGGAGGGTTTTATGAAACAAGCGAAATATAAACGTGTGTTACTGAAAATCAGCGGCGAGGCGCTGGCCGGCAATCAATCCAGGGGCCTGGACTTCGGCGTCATTGGGGAAGTGTGCGACGCCATCCGTGGCTGTATTGAGATGGGGGTGCAAGTCGGCATGGTTGTCGGCGGCGGCAACTTCTGGCGCGGCCTGAAGGACGGCGGTGACAGCATGGAGCGCAGCCGCGCCGATCATATGGGTATGCTGGCAACTGTGATCAACTGTCTGGCGGTGGCAGATGTGCTGGAGCAGAAGGGCGTGGAAGTGAGGGTGCAGACCGCCATTGAAATGCGCTCTGTCGCGGAGCCGTACATCCGGTCCAAAGCCATTCGCCACCTGGAAAAGAGCCGCGTGGTCATCTTCGGCGCGGGAACCGGCAACCCCTATTTCTCCACAGATACCGCCGCAGTGCTCCGCGCGGCAGAAATTGGCGCTGAGATTATTTTGCTTGCTAAAAACGTCGACGGCGTATACAGCGCCGATCCCAAGCTGGATCCTGCAGCTGTCAAATATGACAGCATCAGCTATGAGGCGGTCTTGGCACAGCAGCTTCAAGTGATGGATTCCACCGCGACGTCGCTCTCGATGGATAATAAGATTCCCGTCATGCTCTTTGCCCTGAAGGATCCGCAAAACATCCTGCGCGCGGTGATGGGGGAGCAGATCGGAACCATTGTGAAGGAGGAAGAAAAGGCATGAAAGAGTTGTATCAGGAATATGATCATAAAATGCAAAAGACCCTAGAGGTCGTCATGGGCGACTTTGCCGCCGTGCGCGCCGGGCGGGCCAATCCCGCTGTTCTGGATAAACTGACGGTGGAATATTATGGCTCAGAGACGCCGCTGCAGCAGGTGGCCAGCATCGCTTCTCCGGATCCGCGTACGCTGGTCATCCAGCCTTGGGACGCCTCGCTGCTCAAGGCGGTGGAAAAGGCCATTTTGACATCGGAACTCGGTATCAATCCGCAAAATGACGGTAAGGTGATCCGCTTGCTCTTTCCGCAACTCACAGAAGAACGCCGTAAGGAACTGAGCAAACAGGTGAAAAAATACGCGGAAGGCGGCAAGGTTGCCATCCGTAATATCCGCCGCGATGCGGTGGAAAAGTTTAAGGCCATGAAGAAAAAATCCGAAATCACCGAGGACGATCTCAAGGAGATCGAAAAAGATTTGCAGGAGATGACCGACAAACGCTGCAAAGAGATTGACGATTTGACCGTGAAAAAAGAAGCTGAACTGATGGCAGTATAAGCGCATGGCATTTTGGAGGAAAAAGCGGCCTAAGAAAATGCCTGCGCTTGACCCGACAGCCTTACCGCGGCACTTGGCTATCATCATGGATGGGAATGGACGCTGGGCCAAGCAGCGAGGTCTGCCCCGCACGGCCGGTCATGCCGCCGGCGCGGAAACCTTTCGCCGCATTGCCACGTACTGCAAAAGTATAGGCATCCCTTATCTCACGGTCTATGCCTTTTCCACGGAAAACTGGAAAAGACCAGAAGAAGAAATTGCCGCTATCATGAAGCTTCTGGAAAAATATCTGATAGAAGCGATTGAGGAGATGGCCAAGGATAAGATTCGTCTTTGCTTTTTGGGGGATCTTTCGCCGCTGTCTGATCGGTTGAAGCGTTTGTGTGAGCAGACGCAGCGCATCGCTGAGGCGTACGAGTCGGAGATACAGGTCAACATCTGCCTGAACTATGGCGGCAGGGATGACATTTTGCGTGCTGCGCGCGCTTGCGCGCAGGATTGCATACAGGGCAAACTGACACCGTCAGGTATCGGCGAACGGGAATTTGCGCGGCGGCTTTATTCGGCCGATATACCGGATCCGGATCTTGTCATACGTCCGAGCGGCGAGGTGCGCATGTCAAACTTTTTGCTCTGGCAATCGGCCTACGCCGAATATATCTTTACGGATATTTTGTGGCCTGATTTCGATGAGGCGATTTTGGCAGGCATGTTGCAGGAATTTCAACAAAGACAGCGTAGGTTTGGAGGCGTATAAAGGTGCGAAATCGAATGTTAGTCACCATCGTTGGCGTGCCTGTGCTCTTACTGGCGCTGCTGGTGTTCCCCTTGATCTTTACACCGGTTCTGGTAGCGATTCTTTCTATCATAGCTTCTTTTGAAATCAGCCGGGCTTTTGGCTTGCGGCACTTGCGCGTGCGGCTTTACTCCATGCTCTTGGCGGCTGCCGTGCCCTTCTGGGCCTATACGGGAGAGCCGCCTTTTGCGGCGTTTTGCGCGCTGCTGCTCTTTGTTGTCCTGGTGTTTGTAGAGGCGCTGGGTAGCCGCTATATGGTGGATATGACAAAGGTGGGCGCGGTGTTTTTTCTCTCCCTGGTCGCGTCGTATTTTCTCTCGTCTATTGTGCGTATTGGCGCCGCACCACTGCGTGACGCCTACATTCTTTTGCCCTTGGCAATTCCGTTTTTATCGGATTCGATCGCCATGTTCTCCGGCATGTTCTTTGGCAAACACAAATTGGCGCCGAGTATTTCACCGAAAAAAACACGCGAGGGCTCAATAGGTGGTCTGCTTGGCGGCATTGTGGGGGCGCTGGTCTATGGTCTGGTGGTGTCGGCTATCTTGAGTCTGTCGGTCAACTATCTCTACCTGGCCGTATATGGTCTGTTGGGCAGCGCCATATCTCAGTTGGGAGATTTGAGCTTTTCCTATATCAAACGGCAAAACAACCTCAAGGATTTTGGCTCGATTTTCCCCGGACATGGTGGTGTGTTGGACCGGTTTGACAGTGTTATTTTCTGTGCGCCGCTGCTTGAAATGTTGATCATAATGATGCCCGCCTTTTGGCAGGTTTGAGTGAGGCGCTAAAATGAAACGAAGCATTTGCGTTTTGGGTTCGACCGGCTCTATCGGTGTGCAGGCGCTGGAGGTGGCGGCGCATTGCGGTTTATCCGTCTGTGCTTTGACGGCGCACCGTAATATTGATCTATTAGAGCGGCAGGCGCGGCGCTTTGCGCCGAAACTGGTTGCCGTGGCAGATCCGCTGGCAGCCGCAGAGTTAAAGCTAAGGCTGCATGACACGGCTGTGAAGGTTCTTGCCGGACCGGAAGGCGTCTTAGAGGCGGCTTCGCTGGACGAGGCGGACACTGTCTTAACGGCCCTGGTCGGCATTGCCGGGCTGGCGCCTACACTGGCCGCCATTGATGCCGGGAAACGTGTGGCGCTGGCCAACAAGGAGACGCTGGTATGCGCCGGGCCGCTGGTTATGCAGCGGGCGCGGGCGCGTGGTGTGGAGATTCTGCCCGTCGATTCAGAGCACTCGGCTATTTTCCAATGCCTGCAAGGCAATCGGGATCGGGGAGAGATCAAACGTCTGATCCTCACAGCGTCGGGCGGGCCCTTTTTTGCCTGTAGCAAAGAGCAGCTGGCGCAAGTGACACCGCAGCAGGCCTTGCGCCACCCGAACTGGAGCATGGGGGCCAAGGTGACGATTGACTCCGCCACGCTGATGAACAAAGGCCTGGAGTTCCTGGAGGCCATGGCGCTGTTCGCCGTACCGCCGGAACAGATTTCTGTTGTGGTACATCGAGAGAGTATCATCCATTCATTGGTGGAATACAAGGATCATGCCATATTGGCGCAGCTGGGAACGCCTGATATGCGCCTGCCGATCCAGTATGCGCTCCTATACCCAGAACGGGTGGAGGGGCTGGCCACGGCGCTGGATCTGCTGCGCTGTCCCCCCCTGACCTTTGCCGCACCGGATATGGATGCGTTTCCCTGTCTGTCTCTGGCGATGGGGGCGGCCAAAACCGGTGGAACTGCGCCGGCCATCCTCAATGGTGCCAATGAGGTGGCGGTGGCACGTTTTCTGGCTGGCGACATTCACTTTATGGATATCCCGCGCCTGGTTGAGCGCAGTCTTTCCCGCGTTTCTCATACCGAAACGCTGACATTAGACGCCATTCTTCAGGCGGACGCCGCAGCTAGAGCGCTTGCGTCGGAAGAACCGGCCCATCATGTGAGGTGAGTGCCTTGGTCATTTTTATTATTGTAGCGATATTACTGTTCGGCCTGCTGATTGCTGTGCACGAATGGGGACATTTTATCACCGCAAAGCTCCTGGGTGTGCGGGTCAATGAGTTTTCTATCGGCATGGGGCCGAAGGTGTATTCCAAAGAGAAAAACGATACGCTCTATTCTCTGCGCATGTTTCCCGTCGGTGGGTTTTGCGCCATGGAGGGAGAGGACGAGGATACCGGCTCGCCGGATTCCTTTGTCAACAAGCCGGTTTGGAAGAAGCTCATCATCCTCATCGCCGGTTCCCTGATGAATTTTCTGGCCGGTCTTTTGATTCTGTTTCTGCTCTTTTTGCCGACAAAAAGTTTTGCCGTACCGGTGATCGACGGCTTTATGGACGGTTTTCCTCTGGCCAGTGAAGAAGGCCTTCTGCCCGGTGATCGCCTGCTCTCCATCAATGGCCACAGGGTCTATGTGGTCAATGATGCACAGCTGTATCTCAGCCTGGCCAAGGGCGAAACGATGGACCTGGTCATCAAGAGAGACGGCGAGGTCTTGCAGCGGCCTGATTTCCCCCTGCAACTGCGCGAGTATACGGTCAATGGAGAAACGTCGCTGCGCTATGGTCTGTATTTTGCCAAAGAGGACGCCACGCCCGGCGTGATTTTGCAACAAACTTGGGACACCGCAGGCTACTTTGCCCGCTCGGTTTGGATGAGCTTCCAGATGCTGTTCCAAGGGGATGCCAACATCAAGGACTTGGCCGGCCCTGTCGGTATTGTGTCGATGATTGGCGAGACGGGGACACAGTCGGGCGACATGCTGATGGGCCTGAAAAATGTCTGCTATATCATTGCTCTCGTGGCGGTCAACCTGGCCATCATGAACATGTTGCCGATCCCTGCGTTGGATGGGGGACGCATTTTTCTCATTCTCATCAATCGTCTGTACTACCTGATTACACGGCGAAACATGAATCCAAAGTATGAAGCCTATGCGCATGCGGTTGGTTTTTTGCTTCTGATTCTATTGATGGTTGTGGTGACATTCCAAGATGTTGTAAAGCTGGTGAGTTAAGAGATGCGCAAGCAAATTTTGGTGGGCGGCGTGCCCATCGGCGGTGGCGCGCGGGTGAGCATCCAGTCCATGACCAATACCAAAACAGAGAACGTGGAGGCGACGGTTTCTCAGATCCGTCGCCTTTCTCTTGCCGGTTGTGAGATTGTCCGCGTGGCTGTGCCCAATCGCGCGGCCGCGCACGCCATTGGAGAGATCAAGGCGGCCATCGACCTGCCCTTGGTGGCCGATATTCACTTCGATTACCGCCTGGCCCTGGAGGCCATCGAGGCCGGTGCGGATAAAATTCGCATCAACCCTGGCAACATCGGTGCGCCGGATCGCGTGAAGGCGGTGGCGCTCGCCTGCGCCCGACGCGGCATTCCCATTCGCATCGGTGTGAATGGCGGCTCGTTGGAAAAAGATATTTTGGCGCGACATGGCGCCGTCACGGCGGAGGCTTTGGTGGAGTCTGCCTTTTCGCATATTGCCCTGCTCAACCGCTATGACTTTGATGATATCTGCCTCTCCCTGAAGGCCTCGCATGTGCCGTTGACCATGGAGGCCTATCGGCTGATGCATCAGCGCGCGGCTTACCCGCTGCACCTTGGCGTGACAGAAGCCGGAACGCTGCGTATGGGTACGATCAAATCGGCGGTGGGCATCGGCGGTCTGCTGGCCGCGGGGATAGGGGATACGCTGCGCGTGACCTTGACGGCGGACCCTGTGGAGGAAATCGCGGTTGCCAAGGATATTTTAAGAGCGGTCGGCTTGCGTCGTGACACACCGGAGCTGATCGCTTGCCCCACCTGCGGCCGCACGGGAGTGGATCTCATCACGCTGGCGCAGGAGGTGGAGCGCCGCTTGGAGAGCGTGCAGAAGCCGATTACCGTGGCCGTTATGGGCTGCTCGGTCAATGGCCCGGGTGAGGCGTCGGCCGCTGATGTCGGCATTGCCTGCGGCGAGCAGAGCGGCCTCTTATTCCGTCGGGGAGAGGTGTTGCGTCGTGTGCCGCAAGACGAACTGGTCGACGCCCTAATGGAACTGATTGAAACACTGTAAGACCAAGACAAGAGAGGAACGAGCATGAGCGAACAAAAACTGCCGTTTTTGGAGATGTTTGAATTTTATACACCTTCCGAAGCCCTGCGGCCAGTTGTTGAGAAATGGTGGGTGTCCAACGCCGTGTTGGAGCAGGATACCCGGCGGATAGAAGCGGAACTCACCGGTAGCGATGAACCTGACCCAACGCTGCTGCGCGCCTTGGAGGCGGACATCGCCGCCACCTATGGTCTGAATGGACTGGTGCTGCTCTGGGAGCGAAGTGAGGAGGAGGAAACAGACCCTTCCTTGCCGGGGGAACCGGAAACAGTGGAGGATGGACAGGGGACAAGCGCCCAATCGGATGGTTGTCAGCCGGAAGAAGCAGACGAGACGAAAGAGGAACCCGAAACGGAAACGGTGCAAGAGGACGATGTCTTTTTGCGCACGGAGCGTCTGCGTCGAGAGGCTTTGCAGCAGGCGGAAGCCAGCAGGCCAAAGGCTGCGGGCGGTGGAAGCCGCGCCATCTACGGCTCGCGTGCCATACGCCGTAAGCCGACCAGCATGCGGGATTTGCAACTGGATATGGATACGGTGGTGGTGGAGGGCGATGTCTTTTTCGTGGAGCATCGCGACCTGAAAAAGCGCAATGCCTGGGTGATCTCCTTCGACGTGACCGACTATACAAGCTCCATTCGTGTGACAAAGTTTATGCCCAAGGAAGAAGGACAGGTCATTGTGGACCGGGTCAAGAAAGGGCAGCATCTGATGATCCAGGGGCGGCTGAATATCAACCGCTTTGACAATGACATGGTGCTTGAGCCGCAGCTGATCTGGCAGGCGGAAAAGGCCGTCAAAAAAGATACGGCGCAGAAAAAACGTGTGGAGCTGCACCTGCACACCAAGATGTCCAGCATGGATGCGCTCACCGATACCAAAAAAATTATTTCGCGCGCCATCGAGTGGGGGCACCCCGCCGTGGCGATCACCGATCATGGCGTGGTACAAGCCTTTCCCGATGCCTGGGGAGCGGCCAAGGGGAAAATTAAGGTTTTACTTGGCATTGAAGCCTATTACTTAAACAATGTGGATGACAAGCTGGTGGTACAGGGCAGCGCAGACCTGCCCTTTGAGACGCAGGTTGTCGCCTTTGATATTGAAACCACCGGCCTGGATCCCAAACGAGACCGCTTGACGGAAATCGGTGCGGTGATCCTGGAAAACGGCGAGATCAAAGAACGCTTTCAGACCTTTGTCAACCCCGAGCGGGCCATACCGGATGAGATCATCCGTCTGACCGGTATCACCGATGCGATGGTGCAGGATGCGCCCTCCCAAGAGGAGGCCATCCGGGCCTTTTTAAACTTTGCAGGTGAGCGCCCGCTGGCGGCGCACAATGCTGAGTTCGATATGGGCTTCATACGGGAGGGCGCGGCGCGCTACGGCCTGCCGTTCACCCTGGCGGCCATTGATACCCTGCCCTTGGCGCAGAATCTGCTGCCGGAACTGGGGCGTTATAAGCTGAATCTGGTGGCCAGGCATTTGGAACTGCCCGACTTCCAGCACCACCGCGCCGTGGACGATGCACTCACGGTTGCGTATATGCTCATCCCATTTTTTCGTATGCTGCGTGAGCGCGGTCTGCATAGCATCGGGCAGATCAACGCCGCGATGGCAAAACTCACCGTGATTGGCAAGGGAAAACGTATGCCGCGCCATCTGGTCATCCTCGTACGTAACAAAGAGGGCCTGCGGAATCTGTACAAACTGGTGTCTCTGGCGCACTTGGATCATTTTAAGCGCGTACCCATCATGCCCAAAAGCCTGATCAATGAAAATCGCGCGGGTTTGGTTCTGGGTTCCGCCTGCGAGGCGGGCGAAGTCTACCAGGCCGTCATGCGCGGAAAGAGCTGGGAGGAACTCAAACGCCTGGCCTCCTGGTATGACTACTTGGAGATTCAGCCGCTGTGCAACAACGCCTTCATGCTCCGTCCGGACAAGCATGGCAAGACACAGGCGCGCAATGAGGAGCAGATCAAAGAATGGAACCGCACCATTGTGCGTCTGGGTGAGGAGTTGGGCAAGCCGGTCTGCGCCACGGGCGATGTGCATTTCATGGAGCCGGAAGAAGAAATCTACCGGCATATCCTGCTCGATACCAAGGGCTTCGACGATGCCGATGCGCCGAACCCGCTGTATTTCCGCACCACGGAGGAGATGCTCCGCGAATTTGCCTATTTGGGCCAGGAGACGGCGTACCGCGTGGTGGTCGAAAACACGAATCTGGTGGCCGACTGGTGCGAGGAAGTTAAGCCCCTGCCGGACGGACTCTTTACGCCGAAGTTGGATCACTCCGCCGAAGAACTGCAACGCCTGGTCTGGGAGAAAACAAAACAGCTGTATGGTGAGCATCCGCCTGAGATCGTTGTCAAACGTGTGGAGACGGAACTGGGCGACATCATTGGCTGTCAGTATGACGTGATCTACATGTCCGCGCAGAAGCTCGTGCAGGACTCGTTGGAGCATGGCTATCTGGTGGGTTCGCGTGGCTCGGTGGGATCTTCCATTGTTGCTTACATGTCGGGTATCACAGAGGTCAATTCGCTGCCGCCGCATTACCGCTGCCCCAATTGCAAACACGCAGACTTTGAAAGCGGCGAGGCCTATGGCTGCGGGGCCGATATGCCGGACGCGTGCTGCCCCATTTGCCAGACACCCTATCAAAAGGACGGCTTTCACATTCCCTTTGAGACCTTTTTGGGCTTTGGCGGCGACAAAGTGCCGGATATTGACCTCAACTTTTCCGGTGAATATCAAGCCAATGCGCACCGCTATACCTTTGAGCTGTTCGGTGCAAACCACGTGTTTCGGGCAGGAACCATCGGTACAGTGGCGGAAAAGACCGCTTTTGGTTATGTGAAAAAATATTTGGCTGCCAGGGCGCTTCAGGTCACGCGCGCGGAAGAAAATCGCTTGACACAGGGCTGTACAGGTGTGAAGCGGACCACCGGACAGCATCCGGGCGGCATGGTGGTCATACCGCAGGACAGGGAGATCTATGATTTCTGCCCCGTGCAGCACCCCGCAGACGACACGGGAACCGATATCATCACCACCCACTTTGAATATCACTCAATGGAATCCAACCTGTTAAAGCTGGACATCCTGGGGCACGACGATCCCACCATGATCCGCATGCTGGAGGATTTGACCGGCGTCAATGCCCAGGAGATTCCGCTTGACGATGCCGATACCATGAGTTTATTCATCTCATCGGAAAAGCTCGGCTTTATGGATGACGCGATTCTTGGCCCGACTGGCGCCGTGGCGATTCCGGAGTTCGGGACGGGTTTTGTACGCGGTATGCTGGAAGATACCGCGCCCGATCAATTTGATACCTTGGTGCGTATATCCGGCTTTTCACACGGAACGGACGTGTGGCTTGGCAATGCGCGTGAGCTCATCGTATCGGGAACGGCGACGGTCAAGCAGGCCATTGGCTGCCGAGACGACATCATGATCTACCTGATTGCGCAGGGCATGGAGGAAAAACGCGCCTTTAAAATCATGGAATCGGTGCGAAAGGGGAAGGGTCTGCCGGACGGTGCGGAAGGTGAAATGCAGCAGCTTGGCGTGCCCGCCTGGTATATTGAATCCTGTAAAAAGATCGCTTATCTCTTTCCCAAGGCCCATGCTGTGGCCTATGTGATGATGGCGTTTCGCATTGCCTGGTTTAAGGTGCATGAGCCTCTGGCCTTTTACGCAGCCTACTTTTCCATTCGGGCAAAGGCCTTTGACGCAACCGTCATGTGCCGTGGCATGGATGTGCTGCTGCGCCGCCGTTCTGAAATTCTGGCCAAGGATAAGGAGGCCAGCGCCGTAGAGATGGACATGTTGGTGACCATGGAGGTATGCTATGAATTTTATCTGCGTGGCTTCTCGTTTGCCAGCATTGATCTGTACCGATCACATGCGACGCTGTTCCAGCTGGATCAGGAACGCAAGATGCTTTTGCCGCCCTTTGTCTCTGTGCCGGGCTTGGGGGAAACGGCCGCGCTGTCGATCATGGAGAATCGGGAAGGGAAGGCGTTTATTTCTGTGGAGGAATTCCTGCTGGCCTGCCCGAAGGTTTCAAAGACCCACGCCGAGCAATTGCGCCTGAGCGGCGCCTTGGGAGATTTACCTGAGAGTAGCCAAATGAGCCTTTTTTAAAATGAATTGGTATTATTTTGGTTACATTTTGGAAAAATTACAATTTGGAAACAAATGCTGCTTGGACAGGGACAAAAAGGAAGAGATATGATATACTTAACAAAATCGTCACATTTGAGGCGGTTTTACAGTATGAAGTTAAGTGAAAGAAAGGACGATCGAGATGAAAACTTGGAAGAAGGCTGGTGCGCTTGTTTGCTCACTGGCAATGGTTCTGGCACTGGCTGCCTGTAATGGAGGCGGCGACAAGGGCGCGGATAAGGGCGGCGATAAGGCTGATGTTGCTCAAATTCTGACCGATGCCGAGAAGAAGGTTTCTGAAGCTAAGAGCATGCAGGCTGACATGAACATGGAGATGAACATGACCATGAAGATGGGCGATCAGACCCAGGAGGTCAAGACCGTCACCACCATGGGCATGATGATGATGCAGTCCCCCGTCAAGATGAAGATGGACATGAAAATGAACATCGACATGGGCGCTGCTGCCCAGCAGGAGATCAATAATCAGATCTATGCCATTGAAAAAGACGGCGTTTACACCATGTATACCAATGATGGTAACACTTGGACCTCCAATGTGATCGATATGGGCGCTTTGGATCAGTACAATCCCCAGGCTTCCCTGGGCCTGTACATGAACAGCGCCACCTCCTTTAAGGCCGACGGCGAAGATACCATCAACGGCGCAAAGGCTACGAAGTACACCGGTGTGATCGGCAATGACGCGCTCAACGAAGTCATGCAGTCTGCCGGCTTGACCGAAAACCTGCAGGGCGTTCCCGGGGTGGAAGGCATTGACATTGCCGCACTGTACAAGGACATGGGCGATATGCCTGTCAGCATTTGGATTGACGAAGCCGGTTACCCTGTCCGCTATGAGATGGATATGACCAGCATGATGGGCAAACTGTATGAGAAGATCTTCGCTCAGCTGGGCGATCAGGCTGGCGGCATGTCCATGACTTGTGATCTTGCCAAGATCACCATGGACTGCTCGAACTATGATAAGGTTGCTGACTTTGAAGTGCCTGCTGAGGCTATGCAGTAAGCAATCCGTCATAAACACATACATAAACGGACTGTATCAAACTGATACAGTCCGTTTTTTATGTGCCGCTGTGGGCGTCTATGAGCGGGCCGTTGCGGTATTCAGACAAAAGCGGACCATCGTCCAGTGTTTTCCGACAAAGGGTATAGAGACCGGTGGCCTGTGCTTCAAAGGCGAAAAGCTGCTGCGCTGCCGGGTCAAGGCGGCGTATGTGCGCAGGCTTGGTCAGAATGGGCAAAGAAGCCCTTGTTTTCATACGCCTCAGCAATGCCTGGCCGCATGCGTTCAAGCCCAATACACGCAGGTAGGGGGGAAGTGGCGGCAAATCCGCCGGCAGACCGAGAAAAGCCCGGAGCACCAGACGCCGGATCCTCGCGTGCGTATAACGACGCGACTTGATGGCTGCATACAGTTCGTCCAAACCAAAGCTTGTGTGGGCTGCCCGGGCAAGCCGCTGCGCCAGGCCGTGCTCACTCTCCGGCAAAGAGAGCAGCTCAGTCTCTCGCATACCGCGCAATCGGGCAAGCACCGCACGCGTTGCGTAGTGTAAAGAGAACAAACCGGCATCCAATAGGGCGTGCTGATCGAGTTGGGAAACATAGGGCTGCAGGGGACTGGAGGGGTCCGCCAGTAAGGTGCGCCGCAAATAGGAAGCAGAGGCAAAGCCTTCGGAAGGTACTTGCCCATCGTGTGCGCTGCCCTGTCGCAGTAAAGTGTGTGGCACCATGTCGCTGCCGAGGAAAGCCAAGGCACGCAGATACTCTATGCCCAGGTTGTTGTTGGCATGTTGGAGTGGGGCGGCGGCATCCTGGCCCAAGGCTTGCTGCGCCGCGGCTTGCCGTGCCGCCGGAAAGGAGAGACCGGCATCTAGCTGCGGCCGCAACAGGTCAGAGTAGGCTTGTGACGAAAAAAAGTCAGCCAAGAGGGAGAGCGGGGCAAGCGAGCCTGCTTCACTACCGAAGCAGAGCGTATCCACCACGCCCGTTGCAGCAAGCAGTGAAACCGCGCCTTGTGCAAAACCCTCGGCAGAGGATATGGCCCAGGGTGTGGGCAATTCCAGAATTAAGTCCGCCCCGCCACGCAGCGCCATACCGCTGCGCGTCCATTTATCGCAAAGCGCCGCGTCTGCGCGCTGCACCCAATTGCCACTCATGCAGCAAACGATGGCGCCATCCGTGCCGATTTGCTTGCGTAGCGTTTGTAAGTGGTACTGATGGCCGCTGTGAAAGGGATTGTACTCTGCAATGACGCCGATAACCTGCATAAACCCGCACCTCAAAAAGAAAAAAGTTATTTTTATGAAAAAAGAGTTGTTCTTTTTGCCAAAGTGGTCTAAAATATAAGTATATTTTAATCCCAAACGGCTCTGCTTGCAAGGATTGAATGTTGGACATGAATGAAGGAGTGCATAAGTGCTATGAAAGTTTTGGTTATCAACGCGGGAAGTTCTTCCCTCAAGTATCAGCTGATGGATCCCGATACCCGCGAGGTTTTGGCAAAAGGCCTGTGTGAAAGAATCGGTATTGACGGCCATTTGAAGCATACCCCGACCGGTAAGGACGTCTTTGACGCCGACATCGATCTGCCCGACCATGAGGAAGCGATCAGCCAGGTTTTGGCTTTGCTGACACACAATCACTATGGCGTGATCGCAGATATCAATGAAATTGACGCCATTGGTCATCGCGTGGTGCATGGTGGCGAAGACTTCACCAAGTCCGCCATCATTGACAAGAAGGTCATCAAGGGCATCGAATCCTGCATCCCCCTGGCGCCGCTGCATAACCCCGCAAACATCACCGGCATCAAAGCCTGTGAAGAAGCCATGCCCGGTAAGCCGATGGTTGCTGTGTTTGACACTGCGTTTCATCAGACCATTCCCCCCAAGGGCTTCATGTATGCGCTGCCCTACCGTTTCTACACAGAGAACAAGGTGCGCCGCTATGGCTTCCACGGCACTTCGCACAATTATGTCTCGCAGCGCGCCGCTATGCTCAGTGGCCGTCCGCTCGAAGAATTGCGCCTGGTTTCCTGCCACCTCGGCAATGGCGCGTCCACTTGCGCCATCAAGTTCGGCAAGTCGATTGATACCTCGATGGGCTTGACGCCCACCGACGGTCTCCCGATGGGCACGCGTTCCGGCGCCATCGACCCCTCCATCATTGAGTACATTGCCCGTGTGCGTGGTTACAGCCCGGAGCGTGTGGAGAACATCTTGAACAAAGAGTCCGGCATGCTGGGTCTGTCCGGTGTTTCCTCCGACTTCCGTGACCTGGAAAAGGCCGCAGCCGAGGGTAACCAGCGCGCCGAGTTGGCGATGGATATCTTCTGCTATAAAGTCACCAAGCGTATCGGCTCCGGTGCGGCTTCCATGGGTGGCATTGACGGCGTGATCTTTACCGCCGGTGTGGGCGAAAACTCTCCCATCATCCGTTCTAAAATTGTGGAGGACCTGGGCTTCTTGGGTCTGCACATGGATCAGGCCAAGAACCAGACCCGTGAAGAGGCCATCGTGTCCAAGGACGATTCACCCGGTTATATCTTTGTCGTGCCGACCAACGAAGAGCTCATGATCGCCATTGACACCGCCAAGCTGGTCAGAGGCGAAGCGCTGTAAGCAAAAAAACAATAGAAAGAGGCTTCATCCCAGATCGGATGGAGCCTCTTTTTTTCTACTTCGCTTGCGTCAGAAACAAACAGGCGGTACAATAGAAACAAATTAAGTACAAAGAAGAGAGTGAGCCCATGATACGAATCACACAGCTGAAACAGACGCCAAGCGACGACCCGGCCAAGCTGCCCCGGATGGCGGCGCAATTGCTGGGCATTTCCGAGGAGCAGGTAGCTGCCTTTCGCATTGTCCGACAATCCATTGATGCCCGCAAAAAAGGGAACCCCTATTATGTCTACACCGTTGAACTGGAGACGGATCAGGAAAAACACCTGGTCGAGCGGGCCAACTCAACGCAGATAACGCTCTGCAACCCTGCGGAGCCCTATGTGTTCCCGACCGCTGAGCATCCAGCTGGTGGGGATAAGCCGCTGGTGGTCGGCATGGGGCCGGCTGGCCTGTTTGCTGCACTCAATTTGGCACGTGCGGGTCTTGCCTGTACGGTGCTCGAGCGGGGCACAAATGTGGATACCCGCAGTCAGGATGTGGCGCGGTTTTGGGTGGCGGGCAAACTCTCACCGGACTCGAACGTGCAGTTCGGCGAAGGCGGCGCAGGCGCTTTTTCGGATGGTAAACTCACCACAGGCACGCACGATCCAAGAATTCGTCTGGTGCTTCAGACGCTGGTGGAACACGGTGCGCCAGCAGAGATTCTCTATTCGCACAAGCCGCATGTGGGGACGGACATCCTGCGCGAGGTGGTCAAGAGTATACGGCAAGAGCTGTTGTCCCTGGGGTGCGACATTCTCTTTTCCCACCAGCTGGTTGGCCTGCAAATTGAGGAGGGCGCTTTGTGTGCGGCAATTGTCAAGACAGCGGATGGTCTGATCACGCTGCCGTGCACCAAGCTGGTGCTGGCGCCGGGGCATTCTGCCCGTGATACCTTTGCCATGCTCCATGAGCAAAACGTGCCGATGGAGCAAAAGGCTTTTGCCATCGGCGTTCGTATTGAGCACAAGCAGGAAAACATCAGCCGCGCGCAGTTTGGCGAGAGCCATACGCTCTTACCACCCACGGACTATAAACTCGCCTGCCATCTGCCCAATGGCCGCTCGGCCTTTACCTTCTGTGTCTGTCCGGGTGGCGAAGTGGTGGCTGCGGCGTCCGCGCCCGGACAAGTTGTCACCAACGGCATGAGTTATCATGCCAGGGCCGGGGAGAATATCAACGGTGGTTTTCTGGTCGGGGTTGGGCCTGAGGATTACCCCGGAGAAGATGCGCTTGCCGGGGTGCGCTTTCAAGAGCAATGGGAGCGGGCAGCCTGGTCCCTTGGCGGCAAGAACTATTTTGCCCCAGCGCAACGTGTGGAAGATTTTTTGCAGGACAGGCCCTCCACCGCGGCGGGCAGCATTCGACCCAGCTATCGACCGGGCGTGACCTTTACGAATCTGTCCGCCTGTTTGCCGGAAGCCGTTGTGGAGACCTTGCGCCAGGCGCTGCCTCTCTTTGACCGTAAGGTGCGGGGCTTTGCCGACCCGGATGCGATATTAACCGGCGTGGAGACGCGCTCCTCCTCGCCCCTGCGTATTCTGCGCGATGCCACAAGCCTTTCCTCGGCCATCAAGGGGCTGTACCCCTGCGGTGAGGGAGCGGGCTATGCGGGCGGTATCGTATCAGCAGCGGTTGATGGAGTGCGCGTGGCGGAGGCGCTGGTTCGCACATAAACCACAAAAAGGCGACGGCAGCGGAGGGAGGATACCCTTCGCTGCCGTCGCTTCGTTTCATGAATACCCCATGGAGTCAATCAAATCGTAGGGATTGACGGCCTCCGGGTGCAGGTAGGAGTCCAACAGGCTCTGATAAATATGGGCGGGTTGGACGCCGGGAATGCGGTTTCGTTCTTCGCCGTTTTGGAAAAGAATCACTGTGGGGATGGAATATACTTCGAGATCCAGCGCCAAAAAACCGGCTTCATCGGCGTTGACCGAGCAGATCACGACGGCGTCGTCATAATAAGACGCAACTTCTTCTATGATAGGCGTGGCTTCCTGGCAAGCTTCGCGCCAGTCTGTCCAAAAGTAAACCATCACGAGCTTTCCGTCGGCGACTGCCGCTTGGAAATCTTCGCCGTTCATGGGGAGCAGAGGCATGGTCTGTCATCCTTTCTGTTTTCCTGCGTAATTCTATTATTTTAGAAGAGTTAGACGCTTTCGTCAAGAGAATAGTTGCAATTTATTTTCCATCCAGTGTATAATAACAAGAATACACTATGATTGTGAGATGAAGGGGAGTAAACGTATGGCAGAGGAAACCATGAGCCAGAATTTTATCCATGATTTTATTGATGAGGAACTTGCGCCCGGCGGGCGATGCGCGGGTATGCAGGTGCATACTCGGTTTCCGCCCGAGCCGAACGGCTATTTGCATATCGGACATGCCAAGGCCATCTATGTGGATTTTGGCACGGCTGAAAAATATGGCGGCATTTGTAACCTGCGTATGGATGACACCAATCCGACCAAGGAAGATGTCACCTATGTGGAGGCCATCCGCGAGGATATCCACTGGCTGGGTTACGATTGGGAAGATCGCTTTTATTTTGCCTCCGGGTATTTTGAAAAAATGTACGGCTATGCGGAGGAACTGATCCAAAAGGGTCTGGCTTACGTCTGTGAGCTGACGCCGGAGCAAATGCGATCTATGCGTGGCGACGTGGGAAAGCCCGCTGAGAGTCCATATCGTGACCGCCCCATAGAGGAGAGCCTGTCCCTCTTTCGAAGAATGCGCGCCGGAGAATTTCCCGATGGCGCGATGACCCTGCGCGGGAAAATTGATCTGGCATCCGGCAATTTTAACATGCGTGATCCGGTCATTTACCGCATCAGTCACATGGAACACCACCGCACCGGCAAGGACTGGTGCATTTATCCCATGTATGACTATGCGCACCCGCTGGAAGATGCCATTGAATGTATCACGCATTCGCTCTGTTCGCTGGAGTTTGAGGATCACCGGCCGCTGTACGACTGGGTCATTGCCAACGTGTCGGCGCCGAGTAAACCCCGTCAGATTGAGTTTGCCCGCCTGAACTTGACCTATACCGTTATGTCCAAGAGAAAATTACGCCAATTGGTGGAAGAGAATAAGGTCTCCGGCTGGGACGATCCGCGTATGCCGACGCTCTGCGGTCTGCGCCGTCGCGGCTATACGCCGGAAGCCATCCGCGCGTTTTCGGAGCGCATTGGCGTAGCCAAGGCCAGCTCAACGGTGGAATACGGCTTTTTGGAATACTGCATCCGCGAGGACTTGAACCTCAAAGCCCGCCGTGTGATGGCGGTGCTGCGCCCGCTGAAGCTGACCATCACCAACTACCCGACAGATGGGCAGGAGCTCTTTCCTGTGGAGAACAATCCCAACGATGAAGCGGCAGGGATGCGTGAGGTGAGTTTTTCGCGAGAGCTCTATATTGAAGCCGATGACTTTATGGAGCAGCCACAGAGTAAGTACCACCGCCTCTATCCCGGCAATGAGGTGCGCCTGAAGGGGGCGTATGTGGTCAAGTGTACCGGCTGCGTCAAGGACGATGCGGGCCGGGTGGTGGAGGTTTTGGCAGAGTATGATCAGGACTCCCGCGGCGGCAATCCTGCCGACGGCCGTAAGATCAAGGGCACCATCCATTGGGTGGACAGCAAGAGCGCCCTGGACGCCGATGTGTGCCTGTACGACAATCTGTTCACAGACCCCGACCCGGACAGCGGGGAGAAAAACTTTTTAGACTATCTCAACCCGCATTCGCTGGAAAGACTGCGTGGCTGTAAGCTGGAGGCCGCCTTAGGTAAGGCCGCCCCGGGTGAATCGTTCCAGTTTATGCGCATGGGATATTTTTGCCTGGATGCCAAAGAGTCCATGGGAGACGACCTGGTCTTTAACCGCACTGTGACGCTCAAGGACAGTTTTAAAGCGAAATAACATCTGAAGGGAAGAGAATCCAATGAACCGTGAAGAGGCATGGGTCCTGCTGAAAGAGTTTAATCAGGAGGCATTTCATCTGCAGCACGCCGAGACCGTCGGGGCTGTCTTACGCTGGTATGCGAAGGAACTTGACTATGCCGACGAGGCTGATTTCTGGGAAGTGGTCGGCATTTTACATGATTTGGATTTTGAACAATATCCGGAGGAGCACTGCACAAAGTCGGCTGAGATCATGCGTGCGCGCGGGTTAGACGAGCGGCTGATCCACGCCGTTGTCAGCCACGGATACGGCTTGGTTTCAGACGTTGCGCCGGAGCATTTGATGGAGAAGGTGCTCTTTGCCGTGGATGAACTGACGGGGCTCATTGGGGCGGCCGCGCTGATGAGACCGTCCAAGAGCGTGTCGGACATGGAGCTGAAATCCTTGAAGAAAAAGTTTAAGGATAAGAGTTTTGCCGCCGGTTGCTCGCGTGAGGTCATCACCAGAGGAGCGGATATGCTCGGCTGGCCGCTGGATGACTTGCTGGCTAAAACACTGGACGCCATGCGTTGCATCGAAGCTGCTGCGTGACGAACCATCCTGCGGCCTCTGGCGGCGATGGAACACTTGTACTGATTCGGACGGGCAAAAATGCCCGTCCGTTTTCTTGTCCGTACTGTGCGCGCACTTGCCTTTTTGGGGGAATGTGCTATACTTGACCACAAGCGACATACTGACTTCCGGTAGGATATCGGGCCAACAAAGGGAAGTCAATACGCAAAGTGAGGCTTCTATGGGCGAATTTTTTACATCCATCTTTGAGAATATAAAGTCGTTTTTTACATCACCCGACCTCTTGCAGAATGGCTTGGAAACGGCGCTTCCCGCTGCAAGTTGGGTGTTGCGCATTTTGATGATTGCGCTGGGGGTGCTGGTGCTGCTGCGCTGTATGCTTTCCTTGTTCCGAGAGAGGAACCACAGGGAAGTGTGGGGCCGCCTGACGCTGCAAAACGGCACGCAGTATGAGATCAACCACTGGGAGAACGTGATCGGCCGTTCCGGCAGCGCGGATGTCAATTTGGATTTTCCCGTCATCTCCCGCAATCATGCTGCCATTTTACGCGACGATAAGGGAAATTGGATGCTCTACCCCCTGCAAAGTAAAAACGGCACGCAGCTCAATGGGCAGGAGCTTGCGCATGCCGTACCGCTCAAGAGCGGCGATGTGATCAATTTGGGCGGACTGGAGTTATTTTTCTATCCGCTCACGGAGGAAGAGGAGCGGGATCAAAACCGCCGTCAAGGTGTTAAGAAACGTAAACTCAGCCCGAACCGCACGCTGATCTACTTGACCTGCTTTCAGGCGCTGATGCTGCTGCTGAGTATGCTGACTGTGGAGGCCGATCAGATGGTGGGAGTACTCACCGCGTTCGCCTTTCTTTGCGGCATCATGTGGGCGCTTTATATTCTTTACCGCGCCTTTGCGCGCACGGCCTTCGAGGTGGAGACCATTGCCTTTTTCCTATGCTCTCTCTCGTTCGGCGTGACGGCGGCCTATTCACCCAAAGCCCTATTGACGCAGTGCATTGCCATTTTCATTGGCATCGTCTTATTCTTTGCTTTGAGCCTGGTGCTGCGTGATTTGAAGATGGCGGTGTCGCTTCGCTGGCCCGTGGCGGCCTTTGCAGGGCTGCTTCTGAGTTTTAACCTGCTGCTTGGACAACGTATCTTTGGCGCGAAAAACTGGGTATCCATAGGGCCGATTAATTTTCAACCGTCTGAGTTTATCAAAATTGCCTTCATCATTGCCAGCGCGGCGACGCTGGACCGTTTGTTTGCCAATCGAAACCTGATTTTTACAACGCTCTTTGCGGGTTTCTGCGTGGGTTGCCTGGCGCTGATGAGTGACTTTGGCACGGCGCTGGTGTTCTTTGTGGCCTTCCTGGTGGTGGCTTTTTTGCGTTCGGGCAATCTCGGTTTCCTGGTGATGATGGGCGTGGGCGCCGGGCTGGGTTGTGGCATTATTTTGCAGTTTAAACCCTACATCGCCAATCGCTTCGAGGCTTGGCGGCATGTCTGGGAGTATGCCGCGACCACAGGCTATCAGCAGACGCGAACGCTTTCAGCCATTGCCAGCGGTGGCCTGTTCGGTAAGCCGTCGGACGATGTCTTTTTGAAACATGTGGGCGCGGCCAATACCGATCTGGTTTTTGGCGTGCTCAGCGAGGAGTTTGGTCTTATCTTGGCACTGTGCGCCGTGGCCGCCATTGTTGGGCTGGCCGTCTTTGCCTGCAAGAGCACAGCGGCGGCGCGCTCCAGTTTTTATACCATTGCCTCCTGTACGGCGGCGGCTATGCTGACGTTTCAAACCTCGCTCAATGTATTTGGCTCTGTGGATCTCCTGCCGCTCACAGGTGTGACTTTCCCCTTTTTGTCTGTTGGCGGGTCGAGTATGATGTCCTGCTGGGCGCTGTTGGCTTTTATCAAAGCGGCCGATACCAGATTGAACGCGAGTTTTACCGTCAAGCGGCCAAAATTCCGCAAATGGGGTAAACGGCAGCCGGAGGTGGCGGACACCTGGGATGAGGAGGATGTGGCGCTGACAGAGGAGGACGACTGGGCGCCTGAGGAAGATGATACCTGGGATCCCGAGGATGAGGATTTCGATACCAACTGGAACCCGGAAGACAACGCTCGGTTCTGGGATGAAGAGGATGGAGGGAAACGGCGATGAAACAAGTCAGACGACGCAGCATCATTCTTCTTCTCATTGCCGCCTTCCTGGCCGGGGGACTGCTGTGGTTTTTGGGCAGCTGGCTCCGAAATGGCAGGGATTGGGTTGGCTTTTTCGGCTATACTTCGCTCTACCAAAACGGCGCGATTTATGATCGTAACGGCGTGCTCTTGTATGATGGGGCCGACGGTAGCTATGCCGAATCAAAATCACTACGCGAGGCGACCATGCACTTGGTCGGCGATGCTAATATCGCAACATCCATGCGCAATGTGCTCTCGGGCCGCTTGTCCGGTTATAACCCGGTCACGGGTACGGCCTTTGGCAGCCATGACCTTTACTTGACCATTGACGCAACCCTCAATGAAACGGCCTATCAGGCGCTCAATGGGCGCAAGGGTGTGGTGGCGGTGTATAATTACAAGACGGGGGATATCCTAACCTTGGTGAGCGCGCCCTCTTTTGACCCTACTAAGCCGCCAACGGATGTCAGCGGCAGCAAGTATGACGGCGTCTATCTCAATCGTTTTTTCTCCTCGACCTTTACGCCGGGGTCGATTTTTAAGCTCGTATCCTCTGCGGCGGTGATCGAGAATTTGCCGAATTGGCGTGACTGGCGCTTTACCTGTGCCGGTAAACTGGATGTACAAGGGCAGATGGTGACTTGTTTGAGCGTGCATGGCCCTGATTTGACCTTGGCCGATGCCCTGGCGCAGTCATGTAACTGCGCGTTTGCGCAACTGGCCCTAGAGCTGGGTGGACAGAAACTGCAGGCCTATGCCAAGGACGGCGGTCTCTTGGACTCAGTGGAGATCAGTGGCGTTGCCACCATGCCGGGCCAGTTCGATATCGGCGCGAAGGACAGCATTGATCTGGCCTGGTCGGCCTCGGGGCAGTATCACGATTTGGTCAATCCGGCCACATTTATGATGCTCATGGGCGGTATTGCCAACGGAGGTAAGGCAGTGACGCCAAGTCTCCTGGATAAAGAGAGTTTCGCCGACAGTAAGATTCCCAGCGCGTTTGGTGAGCGCAGTGGAAGCCGTGATACCTTCAGCAGCAGCACCTGCGCTACCCTGCGTGAGATGATGCGTAACAATGTCGTGAAGACCTATGGCCAGCAAAATTTCGGGGATTTAAACATATATGCCAAATCCGGTACGGCAGAAGTGGGGAGCGACGCACAGCCACATGCCTGGTTTGCGGGCTTTTTGGATGAACCGGAGCATCCGCTTGCCTTTGTGGTTCTGGTAGAGAACGGCGGCTTTGGCGGTCAGGTGGCCGGATCCATCGCCGCGAAGGTTTTGCAGCAAGCGGCGCGCTGAAACGACGCATCTACGGCTTCGGCAGCTCATGCAGATTTTTGGGATCGACAATACGCAAATGACGACGCTTGCGCCGTGCGAAACGGACACAGTCGCCGGCATCGCTGGCTTTGCCGTTCCAGACGACGAGAAAACGATCACAGCAGGAGAACAAATATTTGATGCCGCTGCGGTAACAGTCCAGCGTGAACGCGTGCTGCAGCATGTGCTCCCGGTCGCACTGGGCGATGAGAGAGAAGTATCGCTCTCGGATATCTTCCGGCCAGGCGATATGCTGCTCCTCATAGGGGATGACGCACTCCAAAGTGATCGGAAACTCGCTGCGCAGCGCTAGGATGGCCGCAGCGGCGTCGAGTGGGAAACCGCGCTCCATCATTACCACAAATTTGCTGACTTCTGCCTCTTGTATGAGCGACAGGAGCATCTTTTTCAGCCGCTCTCCGACAGGCGAAGCGGTGCTGCCCTCGGCATTGCAGGGAGGCGGCAGCTCCCAAAAATGCTGTGAGAGAAAACCACAGGTTTGATTTTTCAATCTGAAATCTCCTTTTGAACCGGATCAAGGCCAATACGGACAGCTGGTTTCCATGAATCATGGCAATTCCATGAGTCATAGTATGCTTGGCGAGTTTAATATGACCGTTTGCCGTCTCGATTATGATAGGGTGAAGGAGATAACAGATCTTGGAATTTAAACGCTCTTTGTCACTTTACACATGAGGATGGGTGAGAATGCGAAAAACAGATCGATGGATTGCTTTGGATTTTGTACGCGTGATGGCTATGTTCAGCGTCATTTTGCTCCATACCAGCAGTGGTTTTGTGTTTGGGGAAAGTAGTGTGACGCTGCGGGGCTTATCCCTTGCGTATCTGATCAACCAAGCAGTGCGGTATTGTGTGCCGCTGTTTTTCATGATTTCGGGCCTGTCCCTGGCGCTTTCGGCGCATGAGACAAGCTATGGTGGTTTCCTGCGCGGTCGCGCGAAAAAAATCGTGCTGCCCTACCTGTTTTGGACGCTGCTCTATTTTTGGGATCAAATGGAGGCGTGGTCGCCGTGGGAACTGATACGGGCCCTTCTCTTGGGAACCGCTGCGCCGCATCTTTATTTCATCGTGGCGTTGGTGCAGCTTTACTTGCTCTATTTCCTGCTCCGGCGGGCGCTGAATCGTCGGCCCGTGCTGACGATGGGGCTTGCCTTCCTGCTCTCGCTTCTGATGCAGTGGGCTGTGTATCTGATGGTGTTTCAGGTCTACCTGCTGCCTGGTGCGTGGCGACCCTATTTGCTCAAGACCTTTGTACCTTGGCTCTTTGTCTTTGTGTTGGGCATGATGCTGGCCAAAACGCGGGAGAGCTGGCGGGCGGCGGCGCTACGCTATCGCTGGTTGCTGTTGGCGGGCAGTGTGGCGTTTGCGCTTTGGTATGTGTTCGACAGCTTTGCCACGCACTCTTATGACCTCTCTGTCAAGCCGGTGTTATTTATGTATGTACCACTGGTCTTTTTCTGCCTGCTTGGTCTGGGAGAGCGTATGGCAGCGTTTTCACTGCTTCGCGGGGGCATCGCGGCGCTCTCGGGACATTCCATGACGATTTTCTTTTGCCATGTTTTCATGTTGAACCGTCTGCGAGATTGGCTGCAGCCGGAGGGGACGAGCGGCTTTCTACTGCTAAGCGGCTTGACGATTGTACTGGCCGTTCTCTTTGCCTTTGTGTTTGACGCAATGTTAAACGGCATAAAAAAAGTCTTTACCCGCGTTTGATACGGGTAAAGACTTTTTCTTATGATAGGGTGACTTCGCCGGCGTAGGATTGATTGAACATGCGCCGCACCTCGTCCACCGAATCGGTCAGACTGAGCGCCCACATGAGCTTTGCGGCGGCGGCCTCGGTGGTCATGTCCCGCCCGGGGATCACGCCTTTTTTGAGTATGCGATGGCCGACTTCGTAGATAGAGAGGTCGCAGCGTTCGTAGAGGCACTGGCTGCATACAACCACAGCGATATTGCGCGAGGAGAGCATATCCAAGCGTTGGTGCAGGTCGCGGTTGATATAGTGCAGGCCGCCTGCGCCGAAGGCTTCCAGGACGATGCCGCGGTACCCCATATCGGCGAGGGCGTCAAAGATTTCCGGGCGCGTACCGGGCAGCAACTTGAGTAAGAACACATCGTTGCAGAGCGCATCGTGCAGGATGGTGGGTGCGGAGAGGTCACAGACGACCTGCTGCGGATGAAAGAGCCGCGTGCCATCGGCAAAAATCTCACCCAAGTATGTGGCATTGACGCTTTCAAAGGCATCAAAACCCATCGTACTGACCTTTACGGCGCGTGTGCCGGGGATGATCTTGCGGTCAAAGGCCACAGACACACCCGGAATACCACAGCTGATGGCCTCCACGGCGGTGAATAAGTTGATGACACCGTCGGTCAAAGGGGTTTGAATGGGCAGCTGTGAGCCGGTGAGCACCACGCTTTTGCACAGGTTTTGCAGGAGGAAACTCAAGGCGGCGGCGGTGTAGGCCATGGTGTCGGTGCCGTGGGTGATGATGATGCCGTCATAGTGGGGCAGCGCCTCATAGACGCGCCGCGCAATGATTGTCCATTCCTCCGGCTGAATGTTGGAGCTGTCGAGATCCATGAGGTCCTCAAAGTCAAACTGATACGTCGGATAGCCGCGCTGAAGCTGGGTGACCAAATCGCTGCCATGCAGGGCGGGGGCCAGGCCGTACGCATGTTGTTGTGAAGCAATGGTGCCGCCGGTGGTCAATAGAAGGATGTGAGGCATAGGCGTAAAGCCCTTTCTGTTTTGGTTGCTTTGTTTGTGCACGCTCTTCGCTGATATGTCTGAATTACGCGCACGGACAAGCGGTTTTCTTATTTTTTGTGGAAGTACAAGTTGAGATCCACCTTACCGGGGATGCCGGGCACTTTGCCGGCATCGGTGTACTGCCACATGTCAAAATCATAATAGAAGGTCGGCACCGAGTTGTACTGCGCCAGCCAGAAATCGTACTGTACTACCTTACTCAAGTCGTACTTCATATATCCCCACTCAAGATTAAAATAAACCATGGGACGATAGCCGGCGGACTGCACCTCAGTGCAAAAGGCATTGGCCGCTGCGGTGAGGGTCGGTGTTGCAAGACCATAGGTGCGCGCGGTCTTATTTGGGATTTCCCAGTCGAACACCACGGGATAGCTGACGTTGTAGCCTTTGATGGCATCCAAAACAAAGCTGGCTTCTTCGAGGGCTTCTTCCTTGCTGATGGCCTGCGAGTAGAAATAGACGCCAACTTTCAGACCGGCCGCCAGCGCGCCATCCATGTTTTGTTCAAAATTCTTATCGCTATAAATTTTGCCCTCGGCGCCGTAGCCACGTCCACCGACGCGGATGATGGCAAAATCGACCCCTGCTTCCTTCACTTGCTTCCAGTCAATATCGCCCTGATAAATGGAGACATCTACGCCGGTTTCATAGGTGAAGGCATTGCTGCGGTAATAGGTAAAAGGTCCTTCTTTATAGAACAGACTGGCGTCATAGGGACTTTTGGGAACCGTCGGCAGGACGTCGAGCCACTTGCTCTGGTAAAGGAATTTTTCATTCGAATCGGGGTTGGGCTTAGGATCCGGTTTGGGATCGGGCGTAGGATCCGGATTGGGCGTGGGGTCCGGTTTGGGGTCCGGGTCGGGCGTGGGGTTGATGGCGACCTCCATCTGGTCAATGCGCCAGATGATGGCGCTGATTTCGGCGCGGTTGATTTGGCTGTCCGGCTTAAAGACGGAGACATTGTTTTCCGTGCTGCCCTGTAAGATGCCCTTTTCGCTCAACGCGGTCACGGCCGGTTCGGAACAATCCGAGAAGGGAGACGGGGTTGTGCTGGCCGGCAGCTTAAGTGCCTTGGCGGCCAGTTGGGCAATGGTCACACGATTGATGGGTGCATCCAGGTTGACCTGGGACGAGGGCAGGAAGCCTTGTTTCACCGCAAAGCTCAAATAACCACTGGCCCAATGATTGCCGATGGGCTTCTGCTCATCATAGGAGGCGGCGAGCAGGACGAGCTTTAAGGCCTGGCCATAGGTGAGCGTTTCATAAGGGGCAAAGACGGTGGCGGAATGTCCGCTGATCACACCGTTTTTACTCAAGTCGTAGACATATGTATAAAACCAATCCTGCTTATTGACATCCAAAAAGCTTAAGGTATCCGTTTGGGCATAAAGAGCAGTGGACTCTACCTGAGCGTCCATCTCCATCGCTTCCGTTGCAATGGGGGCGGCGATGGGTGCATCCTGTTCCGGGGCTTGGTCAACGTCTTGCACCGCCAAAGCGGGGGCAGCCGTAGACAGCAGGAGCGACCCGAGCATGAGGGAAGAGATGAGTATTTTTCGCATGATTCCGATACCTCGCATTTTCATAGTCTGGAAAAAAGACGTCGTATTTCGTCATCTGTCCTGGGTCACCAGTATACATGATATTGCAAGGTTTTGCTAGAAAAAGAGCAAAAAATTACTGTTACAATTTTATTTCAGAGAAAAAAGAGGAAAAAATGAGGGGAAAAGTTTCAATAGCAAAGTGGGGCCCTGTGGATACTTTGCGTTTCCACAGGGCCCTATAGGTTCAGATTTACGGCATGCGGGAGCGAAAGAGTTTGTTGCGCAGTTTATATTCATAGAGAAAGGAAAGCCGCCCGAGGCAGGTGTCATAGAGAAAGAAGGCGACATTTCCCATCAAGAGAAGAAACAGCATGCTGACTGTACCGACATCGGAAAACTCCGTTGTAAGGGCAGCGGGTATCAGAACAAACAGCAGGAGCAGGTAAATCAGCACGAGCAAGAGATTGCAGAGTAAGAGCTTGCACACAATACGCATCCAACGTGTGGAAATGCGGTTTAATCCATGGCGACAGAGAGGATAAAGTCCCAACAAGAGGGTGAAAAAGAGCGCGGATTCTTTATCCGGCAGAAGGATGAGGCTGAGCATACTGACAGCCAGAAAGAGTGCAATGGCCAGCGGCAGACCACATTCACGCCGCGCGGGAATGAGACAAAACCCGGCAATGGCAGGGCAGAGCACGGAGGTGAGGGGCAGGATATTGCCCAAAAGCATGACGACAATCATGATGGCGCCGAGCAGGCCGGAAAGCGCAATGGACATACTTTTTTTCATGGTATGGAATACCTCTTTTTACGATCAATTGTTGTAGTGCGTATCAATCTTTGGCAGGCGGCTGGGTATCGGATGGGGCTGAAGGTGTCGCCGCCTTGACGGCAGACTTCTTCTTACGGCGGAAAAAAGACCTGGGCGGTTCAGCCGACAGAAAGATCGGGGTTCCATCCTCGTCAATACCCTCCATCGGGACATACTCCTGCGTCGAGAGCGGTAAGTTCCTCTTTTTGAGCAAGTGGTTGATCAGTTGCTTGAGCAGATAGTAGATGGAGGCAAAGAGCGGGACCCCGACAATCATACCCCAGAAACCCATGAGCGATTGGAAGATTAAAAGGGAGAACAAAACCCAAAAAGCAGGAAGGCCTGTGGAATCGCCCAAAATCATGGGACCGATGAGATTGCCGTCCACCTGCTGCAAAATGATGATAAAAATGACAAACACCAGGCATTTGGTTGGGTCTGTGAGCAGCAAAAGAAAGCCGCAGGGTATGGCGCCAATAAAAGGGCCGAATACGGGGATAATGTTAGTGATGCCCACAGTGACGCTAATGAGCATCACATAGGGAATTTGCAAAATCGTCAAGGAAAGGAAACAAAGTACGCCGATGATAAGCGAATCAATCACCTTGCCGGTCAAAAAGCCGCCGAAAATGAGATTGATCTGGCGCACGCTTTCCAGAATGATGCGGCAAGCCCGGCGATTGCCACAGACAGCGTACAGGATTTTCTTGCTTTGACCGACGAAATGATCGCGGCTGTACAAGAGGTACACCATGACAATCACGCCGATGAGCACGTTGATAGCGACCTTTGCCACACTGAAGATGCCAGAGGTGATGGATCGCAGGGTATTGACGAGATCATCTTGCAGCCAGGCGTTAAAGCGATCGGCAGCAGCGCTCCACTGGGCGGTGATGGTATCGGCGGGCAGGCCGTAGTTTTCCAGAATTTTTGAGGCCTCTGCCATGAAGGAATTGAGCATGTTGCCTAGGTTTCCGGAGAGCGTGGTGATGCTGGTGATCAATTCGGGCAGCACCAGGTAGCCAAAGAGGAAAAAGAGCAGCACCATGCAGATAGCAGCCACCAGGACAGAAATCATGCGAGCCACTTTTTTATGGCAGCGATGTTTGGTCAAAAGTTTCTCACATTGATTGGCCAAAGGGTATAGCAGATAGGTCATTATGATACCGACAAAGATTGGTTGCAGGGCGGTAAAGATGCCGCGGATCGTTTGCCCCGTGCGGCCCATTTGTTGGGTGAGCAGATAGGCGATCACAGCGATGGCAAATCCGGAAAGCAGCAGGCAGAAATACAGCAACCACTTTTGACTCGGTAGTTTCATGAAAAGGACTCCTTATTCGTCAAGCTGTGTCATAAGATACACATAATACATCATAGTATAACAAAGCGGGCGAGGGCTTGCAAGCGAATCAAACAGAAAAAAGGATAGAATGCTTGGCCGATTGCGTTGTTTGCCATTTCTCCTCTTTCTGCGCCGGAATCAGGGCGCAACCGCGCTTGCTTTCTATTTTAAATTATGATAGCATACAAAAAGAACCAGTCAATGAACAGACAAAATTGTGAAAAGAGGAGGGAAGCTCGCATGTACTACGCAGTGGCATGGGTTGTGATGCTCATTGCATTTGGCATACTGGAAGCAATGACGGCCGGTTTGGTCTCCATTTGGTTCTGCATCGGCGCGGTGGTTGCTTTGATTGCATCGGTTATGGGTGCGTCTTTGGGTATGCAAATCGCCTTATTCTCCGTGGTATCCCTATTGAGTATGGCGCTCATTCGACCTTTTGCAAAGAAATTCCTGGGGACCAAGACAGAGGCGACCAATGCTGACCGTATCCTGGGTGCGGAGGCAGTCGTTGTTGAAGGCATCAATAACTTGCAAGCTAAGGGACAGATCCGTGTGCTCGGAGAGAGTTGGACGGCGCGCTCCCAGGAAGAAGTGGAAATCCCGGAGGGAAGTTCGGTACGTGTCTTGCGCATTGAAGGCGTCAAGGCGATTGTGACACAGAAGATAAGAGAGGACGGTTAATTTATGGATATGATTCCGATGCTGCTTTGGATAGCCCTGATTGTATTTGTTCTGGTGATTCTGGTCAAAAACATTGTGATTGTCCAGCAATCAAAAGCCTATGTCGTGGAAAGACTGGGTGCATTCCACACGACTTGGGCGGTGGGCCTGCATTTTAAAATCCCGTTTTTTGAACGTATTCTGCGCGTTGTCTCGCTCAAGGAACAGGTGGCGGATTTCCTGCCGCAGCCGGTGATTACAAAGGACAACGTGACGATTCAAATTGACACAGTGCTTTATTTTCAGATCACCGACCCGAAGCTATATGCTTACGGCGTGGAAAACCCCATGAGCGCGATTGAGAATTTAACCGCCACGACCCTGCGTAACATCATCGGCGATCTGGAACTGGATCAGTCGCTGACCTCGCGTGATATCATCAACGCGAAAATGCGCAGCATTCTCGACGAAGCCACGGATCCCTGGGGCATCAAGGTCAACCGCGTGGAATTGAAGAACATTGTACCGCCCAGAGATATTCAGAACGCGATGGAAAAGCAAATGCGTGCTGAGCGTGAACGCCGTGAGGCGATCCTGCAGGCCGAAGGCCAGAAACAGAGTCAGATCCTCGTGGCCGAAGGCGAAAAGGCATCCCGCATCCTGCGCGCCGATGCCGATAAGCAGGCGAGCATCTTGGCCGCAGAAGGTGAAGCCGAAGCCATTCGCCAGGTGAACCAGGCGGTTGCCGCGGCATTGAAGCTGCTCAACGATGCCTCGCCCACCGAGCAGGTCATCAAGCTCAAGGCCCTGGAAGCATTTAAGGACGTGGCCGATGGTAAAGCGACCAAGATCATCATTCCGTCTGAAATTCAAAGCCTTACCAGTCTGATTAACGTATTTAAGGAAAGCGCCTCGGGCCCGATGCCTGAATAAACCAGTATTTATATTTGTATTGAAACAGAAAGCTGCGCCGCAGGGAACATCCTGCGGCGCAGCTTTTTTAGTGATTTATGTGTTTTAAATAGGGCGCGCGCTCACAAGAGTGAAAGCTACATTTATCGGTATCCGGTGAGAAAGTTGCGCACCCGCTCCAAGGAGACATCATCGCCGATGAAATAAATGATATCGTGCTGGGCCAGGGTGAGGTATGGACCGGGCGAGAGGAAAAGCTGTTCCCCTCTGCGCACGGCGATGACGGTTGCTGTGGTCTGCTGCCAAAAGTGAAGCTCATTGAGTGTTTTTCCGACGCAGTGATTGTCTTGCGTCAGTTCCATCTCAAAGGGTGCAAAGGGGTGAAACACCTTAAAGCGGTTGGCGCTTTCTATCAGGGCTTCCGCCTTTTTCTGGAGCGCATCCAATTCTTCTTTCTGACGGGAAATGGTGTCCAGGAGATCGTTTTTTAAGTCGTAAACCGTTTGTACGTCGTTGAATTGTTGTAGAAAGCGAGAGGCGTTCTCATAGGAGACAATCGTCACGCCGCTGCCTTTTGCGACGGATACGATATCCAAATCCGACAGAATACAGATCGCCTTGCGGGCTGTTTCCGAAGACACTGCGTATTGACTGGCCAGAGAGGAACGGGTATAAATCTTTTCACCAGCCACATATTGCTTGTCCGCGATTTTAGCCGCGAGATCCAGAGCGATTTTTTGATAAATGGGCAAAGACGCAAGCTTGGTGTCGGTATTCTTTATCATGGCATTCGCTTCCTATTCGTTCTAAGATGAAATCCCGGCGCGTGGACAAAGGTGCCCACGCGTACAGTATGCGCAAAATGCACTTTTATCTTAGCTTACCGCGTCAATCCACTCAAGTCAAGGGATAAGACCCTTACTCTGCAAGAACGTCTTGGCGACCTGGTTGGGTGTTTTCTGCAGTTCATCGACTTGATAATTCAGATCCATCATCACTTCGTCGGTGAGATATTCGCCCAATTCGTCCATGAGTGCGGTGATCTCCGGGCAGTCGGCAAGCACTTCCGCACGCACGATGGGCATGGCGAAGTAAGGTGGGAAGAAGGATTTGTCATCCTCTAACACAGCCAGATCAAACTTTTTCAGCAGGCCGTCTGTGGCAAAGGCGTCGATGATGTCCACTTCACCGTTGATGAGGGCGGTATAGCGCGGTGCGCCATCGAGCGTCAGGCTTTTTCCCATTTGGAAACCATAGGTTTGCTGCAGGCCGGACAGACCGTCGGCGCGATTGGTGAATTCAAACACCGTGCCGGACTTCATGTTGCCCGCTACCTTGGCAAAATCGCTGATGGTTTGCAGCTGATATTTGTCTGCGGTCTCTTTGGTGACAGCCATGACATAGGTGTTGTTAAACTGCATTTGGGACAAGACCTCAATGTCGTAGATCTCTTTGAGTTCGGCCTTGGAGGTGTCATAGACTTCTTGCATGTCGCGGATGGGAGGATGCTGCAAGGTATCGCTGTAAGCGGTGCCGCTGTACTCGATGTACATGTCCACATCACCCTTTTTCATCGCGCCGAAGCAGACCTGTGTGCCGCCGAGCGAGGGCTTGCGGTTGACCTTGATATCGGTTCTTGCCTCGATCAGATCGGAGACCATGTGGCACAAGATTTCCTGTTCGGTATAATCCTTTGACGCAACGGTAATGACGCGTCCACTGCCCATGCTGTTGCCGATGGAGGTGAAAATCATGACGCCCACAGTCAACAGTGCGGCGACGGCAAGGATACCTTTTTGACGCTTGCGCTGTTTTTGTTTGGCGGCTTTTTCACCCTTCTGTAAGCTGATGGGGGTGACCAATCTTTCCACCGTGCCGATCAAGTAATCGACCAGCAGAGCCAGGATACAGGCGGGGATGGCGCCGGCCAGGATTTGATTGTTGTTGACCGTGCGGATACCCGAAAAAACCAGAAAGCCAAGGCCGCCGGCGCCGATGAAGGCCGCCATTGTCATCAAACCCACTGCCGTGACTGAGGCGATGCGCACGCCGGCCATGATGACCGGGAGCGCGAGCGGGATTTGCACCTTCGTCAGCACTTGGAAGGGCGTCAGGCCGATGCCCTTGGCAGCTTCCAGGGTCTGAGGGTTGATGTTTTCTATGCCGGTAAAGGTGTTTTTAATGATGGGCAGCAGGGAATAGAGCACCACTGCGGAAACGGCAGGCACAGTGCCAATGCCCAGAAAGGGGATCATAAAGCCGAGCAAGGCCATACTGGGGATGGCCTGGACAACATTGGCCACAGAGAGCACCGGTTTGCTGGCCTTGCGGATGTAGGAGATCAAAATGCCAAGCGGTACGCCGATCAAAATGGCCAGGCCGACGGCAATCGCGGTGAGCTTAATATGTTCCAGCAGCAAACTTGCAATTTGCCCGGAATTTGCCTGAATATAGTCCCAAAAACTCATGTGTCTTCCACCTCCGCATAGTCAAAATACTGCTGGCTGAGGGTAGTCACCAGACTGGTTTTGGTGATGAGCCCCACCAGGCGGCCGTCTGTATCGACGACGGGTACGGTGTAGAGTTGATGATCCGTGACGATTTTTAGTGCGTCTAAAATGTTTTGATCCGGATACAAGGTGGGAATATCGGGTTTCATGTACGAACTGGCGACCTGCGTTTTATCCTCCACGTTACGCAGGCGATTGCCCTTGACGATGCCAAGCAGTTTTCCGGTGAAGCGCTCCACAACGAGCAGGCTATCTACCTTATTCTGACGCATTTTTTCAATGCACTTTAAGACGCTCCAGTCCTGCCAGACGGTCACTGGCCGCTCAATCATGATATCCGAAATCTTGATGTATTCCGGCGAGGACCAAATGCGGTGCTTGCCCACGAAGTTGGATACAAAGTCGTCCGCAGGGTTTTTGAGTATGTTCTCAGGTGTGTCATATTGCAGAATGGCGCCGTCGCGCATGATGCAAATTTTATCTGCAATTTTGATGGCTTCGTCCATGTCATGCGTGACAAAAACGATGGTTTTTTTGAGTTTGGATTGCAGCAGGACCAGTTCGTCCTGTAAGTCCGACCGCGTCATCGGGTCCAGCGCGGAAAAGGGCTCGTCCATGAGGATGATATCCGGGTCCGTTGCAAACGCGCGGGCCACGCCGATGCGCTGCTGCTGCCCGCCGCTGAGCTCATTGGGGTAGCGGTCCAAAAATTCCTCGCTATCCATACCAATCATCTGCATCAGTTTGCGTGTGTTCTCAGCCAATTGTGTTGTATCCATCTTTTGCAGCTTTGGAATCAATTCGATGTTTTCCTGCACGGTCATGTGGGGAAAGAGGCCCGTTTGTTGAATGACATAGCCGATATTACGGCGCAGCGCCACTTCGTCAACATTCTGAATGTTCTGTCCATCAATCAGAATAACGCCGTCGCTGGGTTTTTCCAAACGGTTGATCAATTTTAACAGGGTTGTCTTTCCACAGCCGCTCTCGCCGATGATGACGACAAGCTGCCCTTGTTCAATTGTAGCATTTAAGTTTTTGATGACCTGTTTTGCTTTGTATGCCTTTGTGATCCCTTCAAACTGAATCATACGCACACCTCCTTTGCATAGTAACAACTTCTATTTTAAACCAAAGTTGTTACTTTGTCAAATAAAAGCTTTCGCGCCTTTTGGCCCATCAAGCAAACAGACTTTATCTGCGACGATGAAAAGAGGCGTCAAGCGCGGGAAAGTTGCGCGCTCAATTTTTCCAGAAAGGCTGCCGCTGCTTTGGAAAAGACGGTGTGTTTTTTCCAGACAATACTCAGGCTCGCTTCGAGTTTTGGCTCCAGGGGGATAAATTGCAGTTTGCTGTGGCCTGCCGTGTTCACCAGTTTATCCAGGCTGAGTGCGCAGCCCAAGCCTTCCTCCACCATCAAGGCGGCATTATAAATGAGGTTATAGGTGGCGACGAGTAAGAGCTGGTCAAAATCCCGCCCGGCCCAACCGGATAACTCGTTGTGAACCATACTTTGGCGGGAGACCAAAAGAGGCAGACCTTCCAGATCTTCGCTGCGAATCCCGCGTTTGCCTGCGAGGGGACTGTCTTTGCGCACAAGTAGGCCCCAGGTGTCTGTGGCGGGTAAGCGGATATAATCATACTTTTCAATGTTTGCCGGCTCAATCACCACACCAAAATCCAACAAACCCTTGTCCAGGCGTTCCGACACATCGTTGGCGTTGCCGCTGTATAGATGAAAGCGTACATGTGGATGTTCTGCCTGCATCGATTTGGCGGCTTTGGCGATCAGACGCATGGCATCGGTTTCGCCGCCGCCAATGTAAATATCGCCGCTAATCATGCTATCGCCGGCGCGAAACTCTGCTTGGGTTCGCTCAGAAAGCGCAATGATTTCCTCGGCGCGCTTGCGTAGCAGCATGCCGCCATCGGTGAGCGTGATTTTACTGTTTCTCTTACCACGCACCAAAAGCGGCGTTCCCAATTCCTGTTCCAGCTCCATCATCTGCCGGGACAGGGTGGGTTGTGTGATGTGCAGGGCCGCCGCTGCTGCGGTGATGCTTTTCTCTCTGGCCACGGCCAGGAAATAACGTAACACGCGAAGCTCCATATGGATGTATCCTCCTTGCTGTTTTGGATATAGCATACCGCTTGTTTCTATGCTTGTAAAGCATGGAATGGTATGTTAAGTGGGTATTTGCTATTCATTTCATCCAGGCGTATACTCTAGGTACCAAAGAAAGGAACGGTGACTATATGAATTCATATGAAGTATATATCCCAACACGCACCATCTTCGGGGCAGGCACCCTGGATACACTGGGCAAGCAATCACTGCCCGGCAGTCGTGCGATGATCGTCATTTCAAATGGCACGTCTGCCAAAAAGAGCGGCGCGCTGGACAAAACCATGGAGCAGCTGACGCTGGCGGGCAAGACGAGCGCGGTGTTTGCCGGTGTGGAGGCAAATCCTCTCAAGCAGACTGTTATGGCCGGCGCGGCCTTCGCCAAAGAGAATGCTTGCGACTTTGTGGTCGCCTTGGGCGGCGGCAGCGTGATGGACGCAGCCAAGGCCATGGCCTTTATGGCCACCCATCCCGGCGATGTCTGGGACTACATCTCCGGCGGGACAGGAAAGGGCAAGCCGATGCAGCATCCGCCGCTGCCCTTGGTCTGTATCACCACAACGGCCGGAACAGGTTCGGAGGCGGATCAGTGGGGTGTGATCACCAACGAGCAGACCAACGAGAAGATTGGCTTTGGCGGCTATGACGCCTTGTTCCCGGTGCTCTCGATTGTTGACCCGACATTGATGCTGTCCGTGCCGCCGATCTTTACGGCCTATCAGGGCTTTGATACCCTTTTCCACGCCACAGAATGCTACATCTCTAGCATGAATAACCTGCTCAGCAATATGTACGCCCTGACCGCCATTGAATACGCGGCCAAGTATTTGCCCAGAGCCGTGCAAGATGGCAAGGACCTCGAAGCCAGAACAGGCATGGCGTTTGCCAACAACATTGCCGGCGCCGTGATGACCTTTTGCAGCACCACCGCTGAGCATTCCCTGGAGCATGCCATGAGCGCCTATCATCAGGATCTGCCGCACGGCGCGGGCCTGATTATGATTTCCAAGGCATTTTATCAGTTCTTCATTGACCAACATGCCTGCGATGCGCGCTTTATCCGCATGGCGCAGGTGATGGGTATGCCTCAGGCGGACAAGCCGCAGGATTTTATCACCGCGCTGACGAAGCTCCAGCAAGACTGTGGTGTGGCGGCATTGAAGATGAGCGACTATGGCATCCGTCCGGAAGAATTTGATACCCTGGCCCGCAACGCCAGAGAGACCATGGGCGGTCTGTTCCTGGCCAACCCCTGCCCCTTGCCGCATGAGCATTGTGTTGCCATTTTCCAAAGTTCTTACCGCTAAGAGGGGGGCGTGTCAGGTGGAGATACGCTATTTTACGCCCGGCCAAACCGTTGTCGGCGGGTCGGACTTGCATCAAACCATGGGGGCGTTGGCGCAGGAAGCCATGCGCCTGACGGCGGCACTCAACAATGCCTACCATGCACCCGCGGATATTCGCGCACTGTTTTCTAAATTGATTGGCAAACCGGTCGACGAGAGTTTTGGCCTATTTCCGCCCTTTTATACCGACTGCGGTAAGAATATCACAGTCGGACGCCGGGTGTTTATCAATGCCGGTTGCCACTTTCAGGATCAGGGCGGCATCGAGATTGGCGATGGGACCTTGATCGGGCACCGCGTCGTGCTGGCGACGATCAATCATGCCACCCCGCCAGAAAGACGCAGCGATATGATATTGGCGTCCATCATCATTGGGAAGCAGGTCTGGATTGGCGCCGGTGCCGTTGTTTTGCCCGGTGTGCAGATCGGCGACGGTGCAATCATCGCGGCGGGGGCGGTGGTGTCAAAAGATGTGGCGGCGAATACCGTGGTCGGCGGCGTGCCGGCGCGGGTGATCCAACAGATAGAAAGGAAGGAACTAACATGAGCAAACGAGTTTTGATGATAGCCACAGGGCCGCGCGCCGGCGGCAATTCGGAGCTGCTGCTGGACGCCTTTGGGCAGGGGGCTGCGGAGGCGGGGCATCAGGTGGAGAAAATTTGCCTGCACGATAAGACCATCGGTTTTTGCAAAGGCTGTTTTGCCTGCCAAACGACACAGCGCTGCGTCATCAAAGATGACGCGGACAAGATCGCGCAGCGCATGCTGACGGCGGATGTCATCGTCTTTGCCACGCCCATCTACTACTACGAAATGTGTGGACAAATGAAAACCATGCTGGATCGTGCGAATCCCTTATTCACCGCCAACTATGCCTTCCGTGAGGTCTACTTGATGGCGGCGGCAGCGGATACCGATGCACGGGCAATGGACGGTGCGATCAAAGGCTTGGAAGGCTGGGTGTCCTGTTTCTCGCGCGCTGCCACCAAGGGCGTGGTGCGTGGGCTTGGCGTCACGGCGGTGGGGGATATCGCAGGCCAGCCGGCGCTGCAAGAGGCAAAGGCCATGGGGCGAAACGTTTGACTGCAAGGGAAAGGGTGGGTGTACGAAAGATGGGATTTGTGTTGAGTGTGCTGCTGCTGGCGATGGCCGGCTGTCAAACGGCGGAATCGCCGTCGTCAGAGCCAAGACAGGAACCACCTGTGCAATCGATGCCCGCGCAGCCGCCCCAAGAAGCAGCGTCGATGAAGGACGAAGATACGCTGCGGATACGGCTTTCCTTTGCAGACGGCGAAGCAATTGTGCTCTTGCAGGACAATCCGACCAGCCAAAGCCTGCTGCATCAGCTGCCGGTTACGGTGACGTTGGACGACTTTGCCGGCGCGGAAAAGATCGCGTACTTGCCGCAAAAACTCTCTACCGAGGGCGCTCCTCGCGGTTATGATCCCGTGGTGGGAGACTTCACCTGCTATGGACCCTGGGGTAATGTTGCCATATTCTATGGAGATCAGCCCTATGCCGCGGGTTTGATTCCGATGGGCAGCTTTGAAACGGGCTTGGATCTCATCGCTGCCATTGACAGCGATACCGAGGTAAGCATATCGCGCATTGCATAAAGGAAATCAAAAAACCCCGCTATCACGCAGCCGATGCTGTGCGATAGCGGGGTTTATGCATTTGCTAAGGAACGGGTTCTTTCGGTTGTTCTTCTTGGAGATCCTCCACGTCCAGCAGCTCATCTCGCAGGGCGTTGGCCAGGCGTTCTTCACGTGACTGACCAAGGGCGATCAGGGGGATGGTGGCAAGAATGCAGAGGAAACCGAGAAAGTCTTCCCGGGTAAAGGCGATATTGAGAAACAGCACCGCCAGCACCACCGCGCCAACCGGCTCCACCGAGGCCAGAATGCTACCGGCCAGGCTGCCGACAATGCGCACGCCGGCTTGGAAGAAACAAAACGCAAAGATGGTGCCGCCGATGATGACGATACCCATGAGCAGCCAAAGCGATGGCGTCTGCGTGACAGGATAGCGCCAGGGCCGACAGATGACGCACAAAACCAGCCCGCCGATGATCATACTCCAGGCCATGATCGCGACTAAAGGATAGGTTTTGAGCAGTTGCTGCGGCTTGACGGTATTGTACGCGGAGGCGACCGCACTGGCCAGACCAAATACAATGGCCATGGGAGAGACGCTGAGCGAGCCGAGTTCTAGATGCGTGGTGCAGATAAAAGCGCCGGCAGAGACCAGAAGCACCGAGATCCACTCATACGCCTTTGGCGGACGCTTGGTTTTGATCAGGAAGTAGAGCAAGATGAGCGCCGGAAACATGTAGGAAATCACGGTGGCGAAAGCGGCGTTTGAGTATTGGATGCAAGTATAGTATGTATACTGAGAAGCGCCCGCCCCGAATACAGAGAAAAGAAGCAAGTCGCGGCAGTCGCGCTTGCTGTGAAACACCTGTGTCACCGCCGTTTTGCCATGCAGACAAAAGGCGGCAATGAGCAGAATCGCGCCGGAGATCAAAAGGCGGATCGGTACCAGCCAATTGGATGAGACATCAAATTGCTGAAAGATGCGCTGACCGCAGGTGCCGCCGATGGCCCAGAGCAAGCCGCCCGCCAAGGTGAGCAAAAATCCGAGTGGTTTCGAGCCAAAAGAGTTGCGATCAGGCATAGTAGCCGTATCCTCCGATCAGGTATGGTTTGCATCAGCATTTGCCACACGGTTGATGCTTGCTGCTCCATGTGTAAATTTATTCAGCTGATATTCATTCTAGCGGAAAACATGGGTGGCGTCAAGGATCTGTGGTGGGTCAAACGACAAAAAAAGAAACAGAGCTTATACAAATTGTATTCAACGGGGTTTGACATTTCCCGCGTCCTTTGTGCGGCGGCACAAAGGGTCTTGGAGAAGTTGCCAGGAAGGGGAAAAATGTCACGCTTTTCGCCTTTTTTTCATAGAATGCGAAAAAGACATACGGAGGAGCGGTCTATGGAAATGAATCATCTCAGCATCGGCATGGAGGCGCCCGATTTTGACGCAAACACGACCTTTGGTCCGATCAAACTGTCCGATTTTCAGGGGAAATGGGTGATCCTGTTCTCGCACCCGGGGGATTTTACGCCTGTTTGCAGCACTGAATTTGTGGCGTTTAGCAAAGCGCAGCCGTCGTTCACGGAGAAAAACGCCCAGTTGCTTGGCTTGAGCATCGACAGCAATCCCTCTCACTTGGCCTGGGCGTACGCCCTTTATATGACTTCCGGCGTACAAATTCCCTTCCCCATCATTGCAGACCGTACAGGGGAGATTGCCAGGCTGTACGGTATGATGGCCCCGGCCGCAAGCACACAGGAGACGGTGCGCAATGTGTTTTTCATTGACCCCAATCGCATCATTCGCGCCATCCTGATCTACCCCATGACCAACGGGCGCAGCATACCGGAGATTCTGCGTCTGCTCACCGCCTTGCAGACCAGCGACCAATACCAGGTCGTGACGCCGGCCAACTGGGATGCCGGGGATCCGGCCCTCATGCCTGCGCCAAAGACATACGAGGAGCTGCTCAACCGGGAGAACAATAGTGCCGCGCAGGAGCTCTATTGTCAGGACTGGTTTTGGTGTTATCGGCAGTTGCCCGGTAAAGTTGACACAGCAAAAGAATGATACATACAAAAAAGGACAGGAAACGCAAACGCGTTCCTGTCCTTTTCGTGATATCTCGGACGTATATGGATGGGGAGGCGGCAGAGAGCCAAGCACAACCGTGCCGTATGCCGCTCTCAACGATTGATATATTGTTCCGGTTTGGTTTTGTTCAAAAAAGCCTGCATACCTGTTTGCTTGTCCGCCGAAGCCTGTACGCGGGAGAAAAGCTGCGCTTCCAGCAGGAAACCTGTCTCCAGATCGGTTTCCAGCGCTTGATTGACTGCGGTCTTGATCGCACGCAGGGCGAAGGGCGCCTGCGCGGTGAGCGTTTGGGCAAAGGCGTAGGCCTCCGACATGAGCGCCTCCCGCGTGACCGCCTTGAGCGCGAGACCCAGCGAGACGGCTTCATCCGCCCCGATGTGACGACCGGTCATCAGCAGCTCTTTGGCGCGCATTGCGCCCACCACGCGGGGCAGCAGCTGCGTGCCGCCGAAGCCGGGCATGGAGCCGAGGTTGATGGAAGGGATCGCGAGCTTGGCGTCTGTGGAGAGGAAGGCGAAGTCAGAGGCCAGCACGATCTCCATACCTGCGCCCAGGGCATACCCCTGCGCGGCGGTGATGACGGGCATGCGCACCTGACGAATGGTGCGCATCAGACTTTGCCCCAGCATGCCGAAGTCATAGGCGCTGTATCCGTCCATGTGGACTTCTGCCTTGATATCTCCGCCGACGCAGAAGGCCTTTTCTCCGGCGGCGCAGATGACCACGCAGAGCACGTCCGGGTCGCCGTCTGCCTGTCGGAGCAGTTGGATCAGCTGCTCGATTGCTGTGGCGCTCATGGCATTGAGCGCTTGCGGCCGGTTGATGGTCAGGGTGGCGATATTGTTTTCCAAGTGGTAGCGTATTTCGTCCAAGGTTCTGTTTCCTTTCCTATACATGACGGCACCGATAGAGCCCACGGCACGTCGATATCCTTTTTCTGCGGTTTATATTATCACAGGCAGACAAAGCCTTACAATCCCTCAGAAGGAAAAAGGGGGGAGGGAAAGGCCGAATGATTGGAAAAGCAAGCGGCGATAACCATCTGCATGGCGGGAGTGATATACTTGTTTTTGTGGTACACCAGCTTAAACTGGCGTGCAAATTCCAAATCAGGAACCGTGATGGCACAGAGCGTACCGTTTTCAAGTTCACGCTGTACGCTGCGCGCTGAGAGCGCGGAGATGCCCAGGCCGGCAAAGAGGGCAGCCTTAATGGATTCTGTATTGTTGCAGGTCCAAGAGGAGCGCCAGCGCAGCTGCTGGCGGCGCATACCGTCCTCAAAGGTCTGACGCGTGCCGCTGCCGACTTCGCGCAGAATAAAGCTTTCCTGTGTGAGCGTCTCGCTGGAAACCGTGGCTTGTCCCGCCAAAGCATGCGTGGGACCACAGACCAAGACAAGCGTATCTTCCATAAAAGCGTGACAGACCAGGTCAGGGGAATGGACCTCGCCCTCCACCAGCGCCAAATCCAGCTGGTCGTGCAGGATCCATTCTTCCATCTTTGCCGTGTTTTCTTCGACAATGTCAAGCGGCAGCTGTGGCTGCACCTGTGCCATGTGGCAGACCAGATCGGGCAGTACGGTGGCGGCGATGGTGACACTGGCGCCAATGCGCACTTTAGAGCCCTTGCTCAGATGACGCATCTGTTCTTCGGCGTCAAGTTGCAGACGCAAGATGTGTCGGGCATAACCGAGGAGACTTTGACCACCTTCGGTCAGGTAGAGCTTTTTGGACAAACGCTCAAACAAACGAAGCTCATAATGCCGCTCCAGTTCAGCGATCGCTTGGCTGACAGCGGACTGGGACATGTAGAGCCGACTGGCTGCAAGCGTCATATTCAGGTTATCACAGACGGCTACAAAGATTTGAAAATGTCGTAACGTCATCGTTCTCTCCGATCATAAGTAAAAACTTATAAGTTCGATAATATAATATTGTTTTACTTATGAAATGTCAAGGAGTAGAATAAGTTTATCAGATAAAGGAGTGAAAAGCGATGCGTACCATAAAGCGGATAGGACCGGGACTTGTTCTGACTTTTTTGATTGCCATTCCGGCTTGGTTTCTTGGAAAACAGTTCCCCGTGATTGGCAGTCCTGTACTGGGTATTTTGTTCGGCATGGTTTTGGCGTTTTGGAAGCGGCCGGCGTACTTGCAAAGCGGCATTGGATTCACCGCAAAAAAAATACTGCAATATTCCATCATCCTGCTGGGGTTCGGTATGAACCTGTATGTCATTTTGGATGTGGGCACACAGACGCTTGCTTTGATGGCGTTTACCCTGACGGCCACTTTTTTGACGGCGTTCCTGCTGGGTAAGGCGCTGCATATTGAGCGAAATACCAATGTGCTCATTGGCGTGGGTACCGCGATCTGCGGCGGCTCTGCCATTGCGGCGACTGCGCCGGTGATCCGTGCGCGGGATGAAGAAGTGGCGCAGGCGATCTCCACCATCTTTTTCTTCAATGTCCTGGCGGCCTTTTTGTTTCCGGTGATCGGGCATTTGTTGCAGATGGATCAGGCCAACTTCGGCCTCTGGGCCGGAACCGCCATCAATGATACTTCATCCGTCGTGGCTGCCGGTTATACCTATGGGGATGCAGCGGGGGACTTGGCGGTGATCGTCAAGTTAACGCGCACCTTGATGATCATTCCGATTACGCTGATTCTGGCGCTGTGGGGCAGCAGGAAGCAGATGCGGCAGAAAGAGCAGCAAGGCGAACAGATGAACTATCGCCTTGCTGCCGTGTTTCCCTGGTTTGTGCTTGGCTTCCTGGCTGCCGCAGTGATCAGTACCTTTGTACCCATTCCTGATGTGGGCATAGGCGCCCTGTCAAATGTGGGCAAATTTATGATCGTGATGGCGATGAGCGCCATTGGACTGAATACGAATATTATTAAACTGATTAAAAATGGTTGGCGTCCCATCTTGCTCGGTTTGGGCTGTTGGATTGTTCTGGCCGTTGTGGCGTTGCTGGTTCAAAATTTCTTTTAACCAAGCGCGACATCCAACACCATCATAATGGCAAAACCGATGAGGGTAAAAAGAGCCATGATGTTTTTCTTTTGATTGCTCTGGCTTTCGGGAATGAGTTCCTGTACCACAACATAAATCATAGCCCCTGCGGCAAAGGCCAGCAGGAAGGGAAGAAAGCTGCGTACATGTACGGCCAGGATCGCGCCACTGACGCCGGCGATCGGCTCGACAATGCCGCTGAGCTGACCGAGAAAGAAGGCCTTGCGACGGGAGTAGCCTTCCCGCCGCAGCGCGACGCTGACGGCCGTGCCCTCCGGAAAGTTTTGCAGACCGATGCCGAGCGCCAACATGCAGGCGGCGGAGAGCGTGGCGCCGTCCAGATGATAACTCAAGGCGCCGAACGCCACACCGACGACCAGCCCCTCGGGGATGTTGTGCAGCGTGATAGAGAAAAAGAGCATGGCTGAGCGCTTCCGGCTGGTGCGCCGGGAGGGGGCGATGTCCTTTGAAAAGCGGCCATCTAAATAAGTAAAGAGTTTATCGCCGAAAAAGAGAAGCAGCCCGCCAGAGAGAAAACCGGCGGCGGAGACCAGCCATGCGTTCATGGAAAGGCTGATTGCCATGTCGATGGATGGGGAGAGCAGCGACCAAAATGACGCCGCGATCATCACACCGGCAGCCAAGCCGAGCATGGCGTCGAGAACACTTTTGTTGATCGTCTTAAAGAAAAAGACCAGGCTGGCGCCCGACAGTGTGACCAACCAGGTGAAAACCGTGCCGATCAGAGCCTGAACCGGTGGAGTGAGGGATATAAACCAAGTGACCATAGATACCTCCTTAGACTTTTTTTCATCCTATGAAGTGGGGCGGAACGATGTGCATCGACAAAAAGTGTGCCTTCCATGCCGATCGAACACGCAATACCTGGGATGGAGATGGGGCTGGTCAAATGGAGATCTTTGTGTTATGCTGACGTCAAAGGCGAAAGCGAGGCCATAACCTATGAGAATCATTGATTTGACGCATACCATTACGGCTGATATGCCGGTCTATCCCGGTACAAGACCGCCTTCCTTGCAGGAGGGCAGCAGCTACGAAGCAGATGGCTTTTTGGAAACCTTGCTGACCATGTTCTCCCACACAGGGACGCATATGGATGCGCCGCGGCACCTGTTTGCGGCGGGCAGGAGCTTGGATGATTACCCGGTCGAGCAGTTTACCGGGCGGGCGCTTTGCATTGACTGCCGGCACAAGCAAGCCGGTGAGTACATCACGCGGCGGGATTTGCCGGAGGATACGGCACTGTTGGAGCAGGCGGAATTCTTTTTGTTCTGCACGGGCTGGTCGCGTTATTGGGGAAAACCTGCTTATTTCGGCTCTTACCCCTGTTTGGATGATGCTTTACTTGACTGGCTCATGGAGAGAAAGGTAAAAGGCATCGGTTTGGACACCATCGGCCTGGACCCGATTTCTCAGGCACATTTGCCGCGTCATAAAAAACTCCTGGCCGGGCAGCAAACCTTGATCATAGAAAACTTAAAAAACTTGGATTTGCTCGGCACGGCGCTCTTTCGGTTGACTGCCTTGCCTCTGAAATTTAAAGAAGCAGACGGCGCGCCGGTGAGGGCCATTGCCGTGCTGCCTTGAAAATTTCGAAAGACAAGCGGTTTCCTCTTGACATTCCCAACAGGACTCTTTATAATGAAAACCCGTACAGTCCGGGGTGTGGCGAAGTTTGGTATCGCGCTTGGTTCGGGTCCAAGAGGCCTGGGGTTCGAATCCCCACACTCCGACCATCAAAGTAGAAAGCTGTCACAGTTGACGGCTTTCTACTTTTTTATCTTTTATTTAATTTAGTAGTGACAACACTTTTGTTTTTGTATAAACTTAAAAAATTACGAAAGAAATTAAAGTGCTTATATAATCGTAAAGGAGCATAGACAAATGACAAAAAAACCACTACAAGAAAAGAAGATAAAAGAAGAAATTGAATTACTAACAGAGCAGATGTTGGAGCTCCTGCCTGCGATATTGGGGAGATATACCTTTAGTAAAGATAATCCCACAGATTTTAAATCACAACAGCTTTCCTTAAATGCTAAGATTGGCGGAAAACACACAACATACATTAATGTAACTGACGATGTAATTTCGTCTGCAGATGAGTTTGCGTCATTATGGCTTCAGGGTATGATGAACTATATACTGACAGTAGATAAGGGGCGAGAGGAGGCGCGGGCTGCATATCAATTTCAGCAGATACTAATAAATGATAAAGACATACTAAATTATACAATTTTGTTTTTGAAGCGTACTTATTTACGTAACTATGATTCTCTGTCAAAGCGACGGCCCAAAAAAGATGAAGCCGAACTGTGGATTGGTCAAAAAAATGCGAATTACGGTATACTTGTAACGCCGCGGTTCAAAAATGGTGAATGGGAAAATGACGTTAGCGAAATCAGGCATTTCCTTCCGGATTATTGGACCATTGGTCATATTATGAAAACGGGATTTGTTATTCCACATATATGTGATAAGATTGAATTCTCTTCCCTTGATCAATATTTGTCATTTTTTAAAAATACAATTGTACGACAATCTGGCTCTCCCTACGAAATGAAAATCGCGGAAATGTATTGTGAGTTTGTGCGTGGCAGTGCCAATCCATACCAAGTTCCACTTTTAATTCCGGAACTGAGATATGGCGGAATTGACGTATCCCATAAATATCGCCTGGATTTCACTATCATTAATCCTTATACGCTTCAGAAACAAGGCTTTGAATTTTCACCGTGGTCAACACACGGTTATTTGTCCGGCGTTAAAAATAAAAAACAAATAGAAATTAATGCTGAAGCACGAGAGAATTTTGAACTAGAAATGCAAAAGCATAAAGACTACTACCGAAAACATAATATTTTTACACTTATATATACAGATTTTGATCTGCATGATATAAATAAAATATTTGAAGAAATGCAGGTTTATTTAAGACCGAAGCAAGAAAACAAACAATTGCTAGCGGCAACTCTTGATGAATTCACTGATTTTCACATCTAGAGAAAAATACAGCTTGCCGATTGCCTCTAAACCATTGATTTATCTGACTTTTTCCAAACCCTATAATTTCACTCCGACCAAAAGAAGAAGGCAAAAAAGATAACATCTTTTTTGCCTTCTTCTTTTGGGTACCGCCGCATTTGACAGCGCCACCCGTCTCATTGTAACGCTTTTTTAAACGAAGGGATCGGTTCGGGATATTTCATTAGAAATCCCCCAATTCATGCGGTATATGTACGGTGATTCAAACTAAAATAGTTATCGAAGAACATCTATCTCAGCGCAAATTTTAATTACCGTTAAGAAAAGCTTGAAATTTTTTGTTTTTTACTGTATTATACTTCTTAGAGCCAAATAGAAACAGGAATAACAAATTTAAGGGGAAGAAACTATGAAAAAGTACGTATCAGAATTTATCGGGACCTTTGTTTTAGTCTTTATTGCCTGCGGCGTTGCAGCCGTCACCGGCTGTAATGGCGAAGCCAATGCCTCATACTTGCTGACCGCCTTGGCATTTGGTGGCGTTATTATTGCAATGGCATATTCTATCGGCACAGTTTCCGGCTGTCACATCAACCCGGCTGTTACGGTCGCTGTGTTAATTGACGGTGCAATCGGCGTAAAAGACGCAGTGTTCTATATTTGTGCGCAATTCGTTGGTGCCATTGCCGGTGCAGGCGCACTGGTTGCTATCATGGGAACAGACATGGGCCTTGGCACGAATGGTTTATTCCAAGGCGATATTTTAAAGACCATGGTGGTTGAAATCATTTTGACCTTTATTTTTGTTTTGGCCATTCTCGGCGTGACAAGCAAGCCGGAATACAGCAAGGTTGCCGGTTTGGTCATTGGCGGCTCTTTGACTCTGGTGCATTTGTTCGGTATTTATTTTACCGGCACTTCCGTAAACCCGGCGCGTTCCTTTGGCCCTGCGCTTTTCATGGGCGGAGATGCACTGGCAAATGTTTGGGTATTCATCGTGGCTCCCCTCGTGGGCGGTATCCTTGCAGCTGCGATTTGGAAGCTCATTAAAACGAAATAATTCTGCTGTGACTGGATAAGTGATCGCGTTGATCGCTTGTACCATCAAAAAGGCCGTTGACAACAGTCAACGGCCTTTTGTTATACTTCGCGACGCAGGTTTAACCGCCCAGGGTGATATCCTGCTTTTGATACCAGCGCAGCGCCTCATAAAAATCGTCTGATTGAAAGTCCGGCCACAATTGATCCACGACGTAAAAATCCGCGTAAACCGATTGCACGGGTAAAAAGCCGGACAGCCGACGCATGCCGCCCCATCGAATCATAAGATCCACACGTGAAATATCGTGGGATCGGAGCTGGGAATAAATCTTAGATCGATTGGCATTGGGTGTGTCCAGTCCGCCCAGATCCCACTCCCAACCATAATTGACCAGAAAATTGACGCGCGTTCCGCCTCCGTTGAGATTCGTCCGTTTCGTGTAAGGGCGCAGGGAGGGCGGAAAGGCTGGAGCATCCGCGTTTCCGATGACAAGAAGCGAGACCGGTTCGGATGCTATCAGTTCCACAGCATCCGCGCAGGCCTGTGAGAAGGCCGCAATTTGTTCTGGAGGACGACCGCAGTTGTCGGTGGTAAAGCCGTAATAGGTGATCTCCTGCACGCCGACGTCACGCGCCAGCCTGAGTAAGTTAAGTCCAGGCATAAGTCCGTGCAGGTAACCATCTTTTTTAGGGAGTCCGGCATTTTTTGCCCAACGCCGGTTGCCATCCGGAATGATTCCTATGTGTGTCGGGATTCTGATAAAACCACCTCTTTCCAATTTCAGTATGGAAAGAAAAAGCGGCTATTATTCATGACAAAGGATTTTAAACACATCTTAACTCCTTTCTCAATGTGCTAATTTCATCTTAACGCCTACTGTGCTATGGTGGAACCAAGCATATAGCAGGAGGGTTATCATGATTGCATTTGAAGGCATTTATAAATCCTACAAGAATAAGTCTGTGCTGAAAAACATTTCGCTGGAGATACATAGTGGGGAGTTTTTTGTCCTGGTGGGTTCTAGCGGCTGCGGCAAAACGACCTTGCTCAAAACCATCAACAAACTAAACAGCGTCACCAAGGGAGAGATTTACATTGAGGGCGTGGAGGTCAAGCAGATGCCGGAATCTGCCCTACCTAAGCAGATTGGTTATGTGGTGCAGGAAAACGGGCTTTTCCCGCACCTGACAGTGGAAGAAAATATCTGCCTGATCATGAAATTGGCGGGCATTCCCCGTAGCGAACACGAAGTCCGTATGGAAGAAATGCTGCAACTGGTTCACCTGGACCCGGACAGTTACCGCAACCAGTATCCCTCTCAGCTCTCAGGCGGTCAGTGTCAGCGTGTCAACATCGCGCGGGCGCTGGCGACCAATCCGCCCATCATCCTGATGGATGAACCCTTCTCCGCGCTGGACCCCGTCACCAGGACCGAGCTGCAGGATGAAATTTATCAAATCCACCAACGATTCAACAAGACCATTGTCTTTGTCACCCACGACATGAACGAGGCCATCAAGCTGGCCGACCGCATCTGCATTTTGGAAAACGGAAGCATTCGCCAGTGCGATACCCCGGAACAGATCTTAAAACACCCTGCCAACGCCTATGTGGAGGGCTTTGTGGGAAAGAGCAAGTTGTGGAGCAACCCGGATATGGTAAAGGCGGGGGACATCATGCTGCAGAAGCCTGTGTGCGCGCCCAAAGAATTTAAGGTGCGGCAAGCATTTTCCAAGATGAACCACCACAGCGTGGATAGTCTCCTCGTCACCGATGGGCAAAAGCTCTTGGGTCTTGTTTGGCTCAACGATATGGCGGGCGTCGCCCAGCCCAACGAGTCTATCATAGACTATCTGTCGGACCAGTACGTATGTGTCCATACGGACACCTCGCTGCAAAAAATCATTGAAACCATTGACTATAATATCTCCGGCATCATTCCAGTCATCGACCACGAGAATACCATTCAGGGCTACCTGACCAAAGGGCGACTGTTGTCGATCCTGAGCCGCCAATTCATTCCGGACGGCTCGGCGGAGGAGAGGAGTGGCATCATTGAATAACTTTTTCGAACTGCTGGTGAGCAAGAAAAGTGAGCTGCTGGACCTCTTTTTGCAACATATCAACCTGACCACCATGGCGGTGCTGATCTCCCTGGTCATTGGCATTCCGTTGGGAATTCTCATCACAAGGAATAAGACCTGCGCCAAAATTGTCATCGGCCTTGCCAACATCATGCAATCCATTCCGTGTATCGCCCTGTTGGCTTTCTCCATTCCTTTCTTGGGCGTGGGGGAGAAGCCGGCCATTTTGATGGTCATTGTCTACGCCTTACTGCCCATCATCAAAAACACCTACACCGGCATTTCCGGTATTGATGCACGAACGGTGGAGATGGCGCGGGGCCTGGGCATCACCAAGTGGAAACGCCTGCTTAGCATTGAGCTGCCCATCGCCATCCCGTTTATCATGGCCGGCGTACGCATCTCGGCGGTGGCTGCGGTGGGTACCATGACCATCGCCGCCTTTGCCGGTGCAGGTGGTCTTGGCTGGTTCATCAACCTGGGATTAAATTCCCGCAATACTGCCTTGGTTTTGCTGGGCGCCATTCCGGCCTCGCTCTTGGCGCTGGTGCTGGATTTCTTGTTGGGCAGGCTGGAGCATGCGCTGACGTCTGAGGGTCTTATGCCCGCGGATCAAATTCAAAATATCCCCAAGAAAAAGAGAAGGCGGGAGCTGGCCGTCATCAGCGTTATCTGTGCGGCATTTATCGCGATCTCTGTCGGGTCGAGCGTCCAAAGCGCGCTGGCCAGTCAGGGCGCAGAAAAGGTCGTCATCGGTTCCAGCAACTACACCGAGGCCATTTTGCTGGGTTATATGTACTCAGATCTGATTACGGAGAACACAGATCTGCAGGTGGAGCAGCGCTTCAACCTCAACGGCGCGGCCCTGTGTTTTGATGCACTGGATAGTGACAAGATCGACATGTTTGTGGAGTACACAGGCACCATTCTACCCAACATGCTCCACCGTCCCATCGAGACCACCGACCCTGCCGTCATTTACGAACAAATAAGGACCTTGATGGCGGAGGAAAACAACATTCATATCTCCGCACCCTTGGGCTTTAACAACACCTATGCCATGAGCGTTCTGCCCGAGACAGCGCAAAAGCACGGGCTCAAAACCCTCTCTGATCTGATGAAAAAGGCGCCCCAGCTGCGCCTGGGGTGTACGGTGGAATTCGTACAGCGCGAGGATTGCCTCAACCTGCTCAAGAGTACCTTCGGCACCGCGTTTCAGGACGTAAAGGGTCTCGACGCCAGTATCCGCTATGAAGCGGTGGTGGCGGGTCAGGTGGATGTGATTGATGCGTTCACAACCGATGCGCTGCTCTCTAAGACGGGGCTTGTCATGTTGGAAGACGATACGCAGTTTTTCCCGCCTTATCAGGCAGTCAATCTGGTTCGTCAGGAGATATTGGACCAATACCCACAGCTTGTTGACGTGCTCTCTACATTGGATGGCGCCATAGACGAGGAGACGATGGCCTCCCTCAACGCTAAAGTGGATATCGACGGCATGGATGCCAGAGATGTGGCCCGTGCGTTCTTGATGGAACAGGGTTTGATCACTTGATCGGGAAGTAGAAGGCTGTCAAAAGACAAACAAAAGGGCCACTGCAGATCTGCAGCGGCCCTTTTATTCACGCTTTGATGCAAGGCCCGGCGATTTTGATAATCTGATTCTCATTGGATTTGACAAGACGAAATTAGAGGATCGTTATCATTTGAATCGCATGGTTCATTTTTTTCTATACAATTATCGTTTTGAGAAGGTCTGGAAAACCCTGATAAGGATGTAGAAAAGCTGGCCCGGTATCGGGCGGTGCTTTCTCCGGATTTTAGTATGTATTTGGAGATGGCACCAGTGGTGCAGTTACATGTTGACGCCTTGAGGGGTTTGCTGTCAGGGGTCATTATTTCTTTTTTTGCCTTGTTTTGTGTATGTTATGCCAAAAAGCCTTCCTTTTCGTGGAAAAAAGTGAGTAAATGAGGTGATTCTACAAATACATAGATAAAATTTACTTGTTTTTACCTGCAATTTGAGCTATTCTATTTAGGAGTGACCGATGCTGCTGTGAGCACTCTTTCAAGAGCAGACATACGCTTACTTGAAAACATAAAGGGGATCGTTTCATGCTGCTGAACAACTTGAAGGGAAAATATGTGTATCGCAGCATGCAGGGCTTGGCTTGCCTTGTGATCTTTACTATTCTGCTGCTGCTTACTATGATAGCAGTATTTGCAACCCCTTGGAAGCTTGCGGGTGATCCTCACGCTAAGCAGGGCATGATTGATTTGAGCGGCTACGATTGGAACACAAAAAAGGTAGCTTACCTGGGTGGAGAGTGGGAGAGCTTTCCGGGCGTCTATTTGGATGGAGAAAAGACAGACCCCAGCATGTTGACCATAGGAAAACCGCAGACCTTTCCCCTGGGTAATCTTGAAAAAGCCAGCGGCACAGCGACCTATCGCCTGAAGCTGAAGCTGGATGCGACAGCTTTCACTAAGCCGCTGGCGGTCTACATTTCCAATCTGCGTCTACCGACATCCGTCTATTTAAACGGGGTCAAACTATCTAACATGCAGGGGGAGAACCCAGATGAGCATTCCGTACTGTGCGGTATATATCTTGTGGAAGATGCGCTTGACCCTGCCGCCAAGGAACAAGAGCTGATCCTGACCGTGCAGGAGGATCAGACAGATGCTGCCTTATATAAGAGAGATATTTTAGTTGGTGGACAACAGGATATTCTGTCGCACATGAACATGGTGACAGCGGATCAGATGCTGGCCTTGGGCGTCATGCTGATTATTATGATCAACGGGTTTGTGTTCATGATCTTCCGCCCGCATCATGTGATGATCAGCCTGATCACAATATTCGACACCTTGATGATGTTGCGCATCCTCTTTGGACTCAATGGGATGTTCAGTTTTTTTGAGGTGTTTCGGCCCATGTTTTTGGTCACGGAACGCTTTGCCGTATCGGCTTCGATCTGCTTTTTGATGCTGGGCGGAGCCGTGGGAGCTCGATTGTCCCATGTGCTCTTTGACCCTGAGCATAAAGTGCCAAAATGGCTCACCAAGCCGCCCATCTATATCTACACATTCCTTGCCGTTTTCTTCCCTCTATTTCCGGCTGCCTTTGCGCGGTATGGATTTGTCATCTTACTGGTTGTATATGTTTGGACCTTTACCGGCGTCTTTTGGCAATTCCTAATTTGCCTACGCAAAAATGCGACGCCATACTGGTGGCTGCAAGTGATCAAAACCGCCTATGTTGGCGTGATCGTTTTGTATGATATCCTCACAATCAACCACAACACGGACGTCATGCGCCTGGTGTATTTATACGGGATATTCTTTATCACCCATGTCATCCTACGCTTGTATGATAACAATAACAGCTATCGGGATGTGGAAATCCTCAATCAGACACTGGAAAGCACGGTCATCGAACGAACCAAGGAATTATCCGAGGCCAATCGCATTCTATCAGAAATGTCTGTGCGCGACCCGCTGACCAAAGCGTATAACCGCATCTATTTGGAGCGTTTGCTCGAGGAGCTTTTACAGGGAGCGGAGGAAGATCGCGCAAAGCTTTTCCTCACGATACTGGACTTGGATCATTTCAAAAGTATCAATGACCGTTTCGGCCACGCCGCAGGAGATGAACAGTTGCGTTTTGCGGTCAATCAAATGCAATCAATGATTGATGAAGATACGATTTTAGCGCGCGTGGGCGGTGAAGAATTTGTCTTGCTGTTCAAGCGGAGCGATGTATCTTCCGTGGTCAATAAACTGGAGGAAGTGCGCCTTGAGATGGAAAAACGCGCCCAGGCCAACGAACAATATACAACGGCAAGTTTCGGCCTGACAGGTTACCATAGCGGGGACAGTATGAAGACCCTGATGGGAAGGGCGGATCGCTCCTTATACAAGGCCAAAAACAACGGCCGCAATCAAATTGTTTCCGATCTATTCCCCGCGCAGGCGAAGGGAAAGGGCAAACCATCAAGGGAAGATGGAATTGACAAAGCGGGAAAAAACCTGTAAGATAAAAGCAGCAAGTAAGTTGGACAGCCGCGCCGGCAAGCCGAAAGGCTGCTTGGTGAGGAAAGTCCGGGCTCCGCAGGGCAAGAATAACGGGTAACGCCCGCCGAAGGCGACTTCAGGACAAGTGCAACAGAGATATACCGCCCGGCTTTTGTCGGGTAAGGGTGGAAAAGTGAGGTAAGAGCTCACTGGCCGACCGGGAACGGTTCGGTCCTGTAAACTCTATTCGGAGCAACACCGTGGAGGGGAATGAAACCGGCCCGGTTTCCCCATGGAGGTGGCTTGAGCGTTTTGGCAACAGAACGCCTAGATAGATGGCTGTCTATAACAGAACCCGGCTTACAGACTTGCTTGCTATTCAAAAGAAGGGCTGACAGCATTTGCTGCAGCCTTTTTTACTATGAAGCATAAAAAGGAGGAGAACGTATGAATATCCCTGTCATCACCATTGCGCGCGAATATGGTTCCGGCGGTCGTTTGATTGGAGAAGAACTGGCAAAGAAGCTGGATATCCCGTTTTATGACAAAGAGCTGATCTTGCTGGCGGCGAAGAAAAGCGGTTTTTCGGAAGAGTATATCCGCCGTACAGAGCAGATCAAATCCGCCAGTTTTCTGTACAGCCTGTACATGACGAGCCAAGTTCTGCCCATGTCCGATCAGATTTTCTTGGTGCAGAGCAAAATCATTCAGGAGTTGGTCGAGCAAGGACCCTGCGTCATCGTGGGGCGCTGCGCGGACTATGTTTTGCGCAATACGCCAAACTGCATGAATGTGTTCATTCACGCGCCGATGGACGAGCGCGTGTGTCGTGCGTCTAAAGAGTATGGCGACGAGGCCAATAATATGGAAGACTATGTGCGCAAGCAGGACAAAAAACGCTCCTCTTACTATAACTATTTCTCTCAAAGCAAGTGGGGCAATGCAAAGAATTATCATCTGGCGGTGAACAGTACGCTGGGGGTCAGCCATACCGCCAAATTGATTTTGGACGCAGCCCTCATCTTTGGGGAGGCACAGAACGCGTGAAGCAGCAAACTACATCCTTAGCAGAAAATAAAATGGGCACGATGCCCGAGAACAAATTACTTCTTTCGATTTCCATTCCTATGATGATCTCCATGATGGTGCAGGCGCTGTACAATATCGTGGACAGCATGTTTGTGGCGCAGGTTTCAGAGAATGCACTGACCTCAGTTTCGCTGGCTTTCCCCATTCAAGTTTTTATGATCGCAGTGAGTGTTGGCACCGGAATCGGTGTCAACGCTCTTCTTTCACGCAGTTTGGGCGAAAAAAATGTAGAAATGACCAATAAAGCCGCGAACATTGGCATCTTTCTGAATCTGTTGAGCAGCTTGCTCTTTATCCTGATCGGTGTCTTTTTCTCCCGCTTGTTCTTTACCATGCAGGTGGACATCCCCGACATCATCCAGGGCGGACAGGACTACATGTTCTTCACCTGCGTTTTTTCTTTGGGTTGTTTTGGACAAGTTATCTTTTCGCGCCTGCTGCAGTCAACGGGTAAAACCTTTTACAGCATGATCATCCAACTGGTGGGTGCGGTGCTGAATATCATTCTGGATCCCATTCTGATTTTTGGCCTGTTTGGCTTACCCGCTATGGGCGTGAAGGGCGCCGCCATCGCAACGGTGATTGGTCAATTCGTTGCCATGTTCCTCGGCTGGTACCTGAATGTGAAGTACAATCCGGAGATCAAATTGTCTTTGCGGGACATGAAGCCGAAGGCCCAGGTGATCAAGCGAATTTATGCCGTAGGCATACCCTCTATTGTCATGCAGACCACTGCGTCCATTATGTCCTTTGCGTTCAATGCCATGCTGCTGCGCTTTACGGAAACGGCCGTGGCGGTCTTTGGCGTGTACTATAAAATCCAAAGCATCTTCTTTATGCCGGTCTTTGGCCTGAACAACGGCATTGTCTCGATCATTGCCTATAATTTTGGCGCGCAAAAGGTTGACCGCATTATCAAAACGACCAAGCTGGCGCTGATTTATGCCGTTGCGATTTTGACCATTGGTTTCTTGGCGTTTCAGTTCTTCCCCGCGCAGCTGCTGAGCATTTTCAAGGCGTCTGACGATATGTTGCGTATCGGCATCGTTGCGTTCCGCTGCATCAGCCCGAGCTTCATCATGGCCGCAATTGTCATTGTGCTCTCATCCGCGCTGCAAGCCATTGGTTACGGCATGTCGAGTATGGTCATCTCTCTCGTTCGGCAATTGGTGGTTTTGGTGCCGGTGGCCTATATCTTCACGTTGAGTGGGAACTTGAACTTGGTCTGGCTGTCGTTTCCTTGTGCCGAATTGGTGGCGGTCATCATTGGCACTTTGTATTCGAAACGAGTCTATCGCCGCGTGATTGTTCCCATGAAGCACCCTCTGCCAAAGGGAAGCGGCGCCGGGAGCGAAAAATAGGAGCACGGTGACTTGCTTTACGAGCCTGCTTTCGATCTGTTATCATGCTTTTTTAGTAGATGCTTTCGGTGGGATTGGAGAGAAAAGTGGATATAAGCCCTTTGCTTTTACACTCAATCTGAAGAATTGCTTTATTTTCAATCAAAAGGCTTGGTTTTTAGGCCATAAATATGATATTTTTCCTAAGATTGCTTGATTTGATTAATTAGAAATGAATTAGATAATGCAAGCTAATTTAATGAATTGATCCGATTTATTTTGCGCTGTGAAGGAAGTATCATTAAACATGTAGGAATTTGCTAAGAAAGAGGGGTCAGGGTGCCCCTTTTCACTATGCGCTTTGACTATATGAGCTTCACGGCGGACTGCTCCCATGATCGTGAGTGGTTCTATGTTTTGAGAACAATTGTCACGTGCTTCGACAAAACGAGGCGTGGCAATGGTTTAGTCTGTTTGCGGCGTTTCTCGCTCATGCGGGGCTTCGGGGGCAGACGCACATATATAACAATATTTTGTGGAGGTAAGGTATTATGCGTTTACTGACCGATGAACAGAAAAAATGGTGTGAAACGATCGGCGAGTTCTGTAAGAAGGAAATCGAGCCCATCATGCTGGAGTGGGACAAGGTTGTGGATCCCTCCAAGGCAATCCCCTTTGACGCCTATGCAAAGGCTTTCAAGCTGGGCCTGAACACCTTTGAAATTCCTGAGTATGCAGGCGGCAACAAGGTTGACCTGCACACCGCTGCTGTGATGTACGAAGAGATGGGCTACTATGACGGCAACTTTGCTTCCGTGATGCAGACCACCAACCTGGCCCTGAAGCCCATCCTCATCGGTGGTTCCGAGGATCAGATCAAGTACTTCGCCAAGCACATCCTGGATGGTAAGGGCTACGCTGCCTTCGCCCTGACCGAGCCCCAGTCCGGTTCCGATGCCGGTAGCGTGCTGACCACCGCTGTGAAGGATGGCGACGAGTGGGTCATCAACGGCGAGAAGTGCTACATCACCAATGGTGGTGAGGCTGACATCGTCTGTGTGTTCGCTTCTACCGATCCTTCCAAGGGCGCTAAGGGCCTGTCCGCCTTTATGGTTCCCACCACCACCCCCGGCTTCAGCGTGATCAAGTACGAAGATAAGAGCGGCTTCCGCACCATCTCCACTTGCTCCCTGAAGTTCGAAAACGTCCGCGTTCCCGCTTGGAACCTGGTCGGCGAAGAGGGCAAGGGCTTTACTTATGCGATGAAGACGCTGGACAAGTCCCGTGCTTGTGTTGGCGCTCTGGCTGTTGGTATCGCTCGCCGCGCTCTGGATGAGGCTCTGGCCTTCATCAAGGAGAGAGTCACCTTCGGTAAGCCCGTTTCCACCCGTCAGGGCATCCAGTGGATGGTCGCTGAAATGGCTACCAAGATCGAAGTCTCCCGTCAGATCGTCATTCACGCCAACGAGCTGCAGAAGCAGGGCCTGCCTTTCTCCAAGGAAGCTGCTATGGCTAAGCTGTTTGCAACCGAGTCCGCTATGGAAGTCTGCACCGATGCCATCCAGCTGATGGGCGGTAAGGGCTACATGAAGGAAGACTGCGTGGAGAAGATGTGGAGAGACATCAAGGCTTATTGTATCTTCGAAGGTACCACTCAGGTCCAGAAGATCGTCATCTCCGGCGCTGTCCTGTCCGGCAAAGCCAACTAATTTACGAATCGAATCGCTTCACACCGATTCTGCTCGTCAACAACAAAGAACCGGTCGAGAGTATCCTCGATCGGTTCTTTTTTGGCTGACATCAGATGCTCAACGAGATGTTTTAGGAGAATACAGTGATGAAAAAAGTGATCCCCATGCTCATCTGCACCCTGCTTTTCTTGACGGCTTGTGCTGACCATCAGGATAAAACCTCGACCTTTGCCATTGAAATGGAATTAACGGAACAGTATGATGATTCTGAGCCGTTCGTTGATGCAAGGCTGTTTTATGTGACGGATAACGTCGATCGTTTGGTCTTGCAAGTCTCTTTCCGGCAGGAGGCACAAAGCGGCAGCCTGGAAATAGCAGACAACCGAACCAAAGAGGTTTTGTGGAAAAATGATTGGAAGGGAAGCGTCGAGCAGACTACATTTTCCGTTCCCTTGCACGCACTGCAAAAAGAGAAAGAATATGTCATCCAGTATACCGGCACCAAGGTGAACTACGCAAAAATGACTGTCCAATCCACTCAAAATATCATAAAAGAACGCGCCAAGCCAATACAGGCAGAATAAAGGTGAACACTTGTCATCAGGTAAGATCAGAAATGACTTGAACAGAAAACGGCGGCGTTGTTGACATGGATTCAACAACGCCGCCGTTCTGTTTGTTATTTGAAACGCATGGATGGCTCTTCTTTTTATGAGAGCTGATCAATACCGATTTGAATACGGCGCAAGGTTTCTTCTTTGCCAAGGATTTGACAGAGCTCAACTGCGCCGCCTGGGGTGGCCGGTTTGCCGGAGACCGCGACACGAAGCGGCCACATGATGCGCCCGTTTTTCAGTTCCAGCGTTTCTGCCAAGGCGATGAGGGTATTGTGAATGCCCTCGAAGCTCCAGTCAGAAAGAGCTTCTAAGACAGGCAGCGTGGCACGCAGGGCTTCCAGAGAATTGCTCTCATCCGTTTTCATTTTTTTATGGACATACAGCTCGTTAGAATAAGCGGGCAGCGTGTCGAAGAAGTCAACCAGAGGAAGAATATCCTCCAGGGTGTCCAGACGCGTTTGCACCAGTGGGGCAATGAGACTTAAATCAATGGCCGGGTTTTGCACGCCGCGGCGGAGATAAGGTTCAGCGAGCGCAAAGAAGACCTCGGGGGAGAGCGCCTTGATGTAGGTGCTGTTAAAATAGTTGAGCTTTTCCTTGTCAAAGATGGCGGGGGATTTGGAAATACCTTTGATATCAAACGCTTGCGTCAATTCCTGCAGAGTGAAGATTTCCTGTTCACCACCGGGGCTCCAGCCGAGCAGGGCGACATAGTTCACAACGGCATCAGACAGATAACCGAGTGAGAGCAGGTCTTCATAGGAGGGGTCACCGTGCCGCTTGGACATTTTGTGCTGGGCATCGCGCATCACCGGTGAACAGTGGATATAGGTGGGGATTGGCCAGCCAAAGGCTTCGTACAATAGGTTGTACTTTGGCGCGGAGGAGAGGTATTCCGAGCCGCGCACCACATGGGTGATGCCCATCAGGTGATCGTCGATGACATTGGCGAAGTTATAGGTGGGCAGACCGTCTGACTTAATGAGCACATTGTCGTCCAGGATCTCATTTTCCACCGAGATATCACCGAAAATGGCGTCACAGAAGGAGGTTGAACCACTGCGGGGGATTTTTTGACGGATGACATAAGGCAGGCCGGCATCCAGCTTTTCCTTGATTTCTTCCGGCGAAAGCGTGGCACAGTGTCCGTCATATTTGGCAACGCTTTTTCCCGTGGCTGCGTCATGGAGGGATTCCAGACGCTCCTTGGTGCAGAAACAGCGATAAGCGCCGCCTTTCTCTATCAAGAGCTCGGCATATTTGCTGTACAGATCGCGCCGCTCGGTTTGAATATACGGCCCGACGGGTCCACCCAAATCGGGGCCTTCATCCCAAGTTATGCCGCAGTTGCGCAGGGTGTTGTAGATGATCTCGGTGGCGCCTTCAATCAAACGCTCCTGATCGGTATCTTCGATCCGCAGGATGAAGGCGCCGCCTGCCCGCCGGGCAATGAGCCAGGTATACAGCGCCGTGCGCAGGTTGCCAACATGCATGTATCCGGTGGGGGAGGGGGCGAAGCGCGTCCGCACACCGCCAGACGGGATCTCTTTCTCCATTTGTTCGAACCAGGTTGTATCCATAAAAGGACCTCCTTTGTATTGGGGAAACGACCGGGCCGGTGCAAAGTCTCACAAAAGCCTGTACACCGGAAGCCGGACGAAAAATGCTGCGTGACTCTATTCTATATTTTTCCGCGCAGGATTGTCAAGGTGAAATGATTGTGCTATAATCACTAACATGGATTTTCATGCCCATGCCACGCTGTGTCGGCTTGGGTTTGTATGCGATATTGAGGAGATCACACGATGATAGAGACAACGGGCACAAAAAAGGTTATGTTATCAGGGATTCAGCCAAGCGGTGAATTGACGCTTGGCTCCTATCTGGGCGCCATCAAGCACTTTCCGGCGCGCACGCAGGAATTTGACTGCTACTACTTCATGGCAGACCTGCACACCATCACCGTGCGCCAGACACCGGCGGAGCTGCGCCGCCGTACCCTGACCCAGCTGGCAGCTTATATTGCCTGTGGTCTGGATCCTGCGCAGAATGTGTTATTCATCCAGTCCCACGTGCCGGCGCATGCACAGCTGGCCTGGATTTTAAACTGCTATACGATGTATGGAGAGCTATCGCGGATGACCCAGTTTAAGGATAAGTCGGCAAAAAATGCAGATAATATCAACGCTGGGCTATTTACCTACCCGGCCCTGATGGCGGCCGATATTCTACTCTATCAGGCGGACTTTGTCCCGGTGGGTGAGGATCAGAAGCAGCATGTGGAAATCTGCCGTGATGTCGCTACGCGCTTTAACGGGATTTATGGAGATGTGTTCAAGATTCCGGAGCCGTATATTCCCCCGATCGGTGCGCGTGTGATGTCCCTGTCAAGCCCGACGAGTAAGATGTCAAAGTCGGATCGTGATCCAAACGGTTGCGTCTATCTCCTGGAAAAACCGGATGATATCATGCGCAAGTTTAAAAAGGCTGTGACAGACAGTGATACGGAACGCTTTGTGCGCTACGATCCACAGGCAAAACCGGGCGTGGCCAATTTGATGCAGATTTATGCCGCCGTGACGGGGAAGGATTTTGCAGAGATTGAGCGTGAATTTGACGGCCAGGGCTATGGCGTCTTTAAGCCTGCCGTGGGCGAAGTGGTGCTTGACCTTCTGCGCCCCATTCGAGAGGAGACCGAGCGTCTGCTGGCGGATAAGGCCTATTTGGAGAGCGTCTACCACGCCGGGGCAGAGCGCGCCGCGTTGATTGCCAACAAAACCTTACGCAAGGTTTATAAAAAGGTTGGCTTTGTGCCGTATTAAGTGATTGATTGTCCTTGGCACAATACGGCACAGTACAAAGGAGCTTCCATTGATGATGTTAGTATTAGAAAATCTTTCGCCCTTAGTGCAGGTTGCGGTTGCCTTAGCGGTGGCCCTACTGCTTTCGTTTCTTCTGACCCCGGCGGTCAAGTCACTGGCGCACCGTGTCGGTGCGATGGATATTCCCAAAGATGAACGCCGCATGCACAGCCGTCCCATTGCCCGCATGGGTGGCTTGGCCATCTTCCTGGGCTTTGTGTTCAGCGCGCTGCTCTTTGTGGAGCTGACGCCACAGGTGCGCGGTATGCTCATTGGCGGCACAATCATTGTGGTGTTGGGTATCTTTGATGATATCTATGCGCTGCCCGCCTTGCCGAAGTTTGGGGTGCAGATTGTGGCGGCATTGATTGCCGTGATGCATGGCAATGTCATCTCCGTGCTCTCTAACCCCAATGTATTTAGCAGCAGTCCGTATTGGGAACTGGGCGCGTGGGGCATACCCATCACGGTCATTTGGATCGTAGCCATCACCAATGCGGTCAACCTCATTGACGGTTTGGATGGCTTGGCGGTGGGCGTAGCGACGATAAGCTCCATGACCATGCTGGTGATTGCCCTGATGGTGAGCGACGGTGTGGTGGCCATCTTGATGGCCGCGCTGGCCGGCTCCTGCCTGGGATTCATGCCCTATAACCTCAATCCAGCTAAGATCTTTATGGGGGATACGGGTTCCACCTTCCTGGGCTTCATCCTTGCCACCATGTCCATTCAAGGCCTATTTAAGTTTTATACGATCATTTCATTTGCGGTGCCCTTCCTGCTGTTGGGCCTGCCGATTTTTGACACCTGCTTTGCCGTGTTTCGCCGCATTTCCAAAGGACAGAATCCCATGTCCCCGGACCGCAGCCATGTGCATCATCGCTTGATTGACATGGGGTGCAATCAAAAGCAGGCGGTTGCCATTCTCTATGTGATCAGCGCCATTCTGGGCTTGTCCGCCGTGGTGCTCACCAGCAGCGGCGAACTCAAGGCTATGGTGCTGCTCATTGCCCTGTTTATTGCGGCGGCGATCGCCTCGCGCGTGTACCTGTTTAACCACAGGGGCAGCAACGATGCGGATGAGAATGCGACAGAAAATAATGAGAAAAAATAAATCCGGGCCAGATCGGGCCTGCGGAAAGGAGTGCTTGCTAAATGCCGCTTAAGGTAATGACCATTTTTGGGACACGGCCGGAAGCTGTGAAAATGGCGCCTCTGGTGCTGGAGCTGGATGCACGCCCTGACATTGAGAGTATTTGCTGCATCACCGCGCAACATCGTGAAATGCTGGATGATGTGCTGCAACTGTTTGCCTTGACGCCGCACTACGATCTGGACATTATGGAGGCAAGACAGAGCCTTTTTACGATTACATCCAAGTGCCTCTTGCGCCTGGAGGCTGTCTTGGCGGAGGCCAAACCGGATTTGATCCTGGTTCATGGCGATACCTCCACCACCTTTTCCAGCGCTCTGGCGGCGTATTATCAACAAGTCCCTGTCGGGCATGTGGAGGCGGGCCTTCGCACCTATGACCGTTATTCGCCCTTTCCGGAGGAAATGAACCGCACCTTGGTGAGCGATATTGCAGAACTGCACTTTTGTCCGACCAGGGCCAACCGCGATAATCTGCGCAAGGAGGGCATTGAAAAGAACGTATTTATCACTGGTAATACGGTGATTGATGCCCTGCGCACCACGGTGCGGCCGGATTATGTGTTCCGCACGGCGCTGCTCAATGAACTGGATTATGACAAGCGCAAGGTGATCCTGGTCACCTGCCACCGCCGTGAGAACTATGGTGCGCCGATGGAGCAGATCATGCGGGCATTGCGCCGCTTGGCCGAACAGTATCCCGATGTGGAGCTGGTGTATCCGGTTCACTTGTCGCCTGTTGTGCGTGAGGTGGCACAGAAGTATCTGTCCGGGCATGCCCGTATTCACCTGATTGATCCGCTGACGCCCGATGAAATGCACAACTTGATGGCCAGATCCTACTTTGTGATGACCGATTCGGGCGGCTTGCAGGAAGAAGCGCCTGCGTTGGGGCGTCCGGTGCTGGTGCTGCGTCGGGAGACAGAACGGCCTGAGGCTATTGTCGCCGGCACGGTGCAGTTGGCCGGTACGGAGGAGGAGGCAGTCTATGCTGCTGCGGCTCGCCTGTTGGAGCAGCCATCCGCCTATGAGACCATGAAAAAAGCCGTCAATCCCTATGGTGATGGACAGGCTTGTCGTAGAATCGCGGACGCCATTTTGTGGTGGTCCGGCGCGGCCAGTCAGCCACCGGAGGAATTCTTAGCCGGTTCATCATGAAGAAAGACAGCAACGGGGAAGGGGGAAACGATGGATCATCAAAAGCGCATGATACTGGTGATTGCCATTATGGCGACCATTATTGTTGGCGTTGTGTCCGGGTTTCGTCTGCCCTTTTTATTAAAAACGCCCAGCATCGTCCTGCCGGAGTCTGAAGGCGGCAATATCAGTGGAGACGGTACGCAGGATCCGGGGGATAATGCTGACTACATTTTGCTGCGGGTGACAAAGGATACTGTGCAGGAAGTCATCAGAACGCTGAATCGACAGGCGCAGTATCGCCGTGAGATGAAAATTGAAAAGTATTACAGTGAAGGCAGCGGCACGAAAAGTACGACCTACACGGTGTTGGTCTGGAACGATGGCGCGTATAGCAAAACGATGATTATGGGGCCTGACGGTTCGCCGCAGCACTGCCTGACAGCTGAGGATACCGCCTATATCTGGTACGGTGGCGATGCGAGCTGGATCGAGCGACCGATTGACCTCGGCAAAAAGGATCTGCTGCAAAACATCCCCACATATGAGGATGTTTTGCAATTGGATGCAGACAGTATTGTGCGCGCCTCGTATGAAAACAGGCGGGGCAAAAACTGCATTTATGTAGAAGCCAGACAGGCGGAGCTGGGCCTGCTGGAACGGTATTGGATTGCAACGGATACCGGGCTGCTCTATGACGCGGAAACCGTGCGAGAGGCGGACGGCAGACTGTGGTACAGCATGAGCGAAACGTCTATCAGTTCCTTAACAGCTGACGATACCACCTTCATGCTGCCAAACGGCAAGGTGTTACACAGCGTCGTCGTCCCTGAAACTCAGGAATAGGACCAGACCTAAGATGATGGCCAGCTCCCAGTTTTCATCCTCCAAGATGGCGAAAATCAGAATGAGAAACAGTAGAATATCGCCCGTATCAATATCATCTAATTTAAAACGCTTTAAAATGCCGGATAATCCGGCATTTTTTTCTTTGCCCTCCTGTTTGAAAAACTGGAAGAAGCTCTTTTTGCTGTGCGCCTTGTGATGATGTTCCCCATGCTGCTGGTCGGTGTGGTGATGCGCCTCGTGTTCCGGTATGCGGGAAAAGATGCCCTCGTCCGGTATGTATTGGTTATACAAAGCCGTCACCGCCCTTCAGTGTCTGGAAGGCAACGCGGGCAATGCGCGAGAATTTGGCCAGTTGGATGGCTTGATCCATTTTGGCTTGTCGTTTTTCTTTGAGAAAAGGTCGTAACGCCGCAATGAGCGCCATGTTCTTGTCATCAGTTGCGCTATTTTGATAGGCGCCCATGATGCGCATAAAGGTTTGAATCATAGCCGGATCCAGTCCGCCGGAAAGACCGGAGAGCAGGTCGCCCAGATCGGGCATCGCTGTTGTAGCGTCGTCTGTCGCGCTGCTCTCCTCGCCCGGGTCGGGAGGTGGCGTGGACTGATCCGACGCATCTTTACCAAGCGACTGCGCAAAGGACATGATTTGATTCATCGCTTCCGGATTAGAGAGCAGGGCGTTTAATTTATCTTCAAATTCAGCCACGGATCGTCCCCTCCTTTCCTCCTGTCATCATTGCCGAATTATTTCGGGAATTTCTTATTTAAGTTGGACATGGTTTTGGCCACGTCGGGGTTTTTGCTGACCTCATTGACCAACTTGCTCAACTGCGAGGCATCGCCTTTCATGGCGGCCTCCGCCATACCTTGCAGGTTTCCGCCACTTTTGTCGCTGAGCATTTTCATGAATTGCTGTATCTCGGGGGACTTACTGAGCGACATGAGGGCATCTTTATTTTCCAAAAGCTTGGCAGCCTCAGGGGATTTGATCAATTGTTCCATATTATCGGGAAAAGGTTTCATATTGTGCCTCCGTTTCATGTGATGATTGGCAACCTGTTCCAGTATATGTACCAGATGCTGCGAGAGTGACAGCAAAACGGAAAAGAACGGTAAAAGGATGGCGGAATACTTCACAAGCCAGCCATTTTGTGCTATACTTCCCATATTCCCAAGGGTGGGCGAGAAGAAGGAGGAGTGGCCGGCATGCTGCTGACTGTGGATATAGGTAATACTAATATAGTATTCGGGATCTTTCAAAATGATAAGTTAATGCGAACCTTTCGTGTTTTAAGCAAACAAAATCGCACCGCGGATGAGTTGGGCCTCCTGGTGATGCAGTATCTGTCCGCTGTGGAAGTCGATCCGGCGGAGATTGAGGGCGTTATCCTCGTGTCGGTCGTACCCGCTATTCTGCCGACGGTGACACGCGCCATCGAGCAATATATCGGCCGTCTGCCCCTGGTGGTGGATCAGGATGTTTTCCCGGCGCTCAAGTACGAAGCAGACGAACGACTGGGCGCCGACCGCGCGGTCTGCTGTGATGCGGCGATGGTGCAGTACGGCCTGCCGGTGATTGTGCTCGATCTCGGAACAGCCACGACCATAGACGCGGTCGACGCCAACGGATATTATTTGGGCGGCTGTATTTTGCCCGGCATGCAGGTCAGCACAGAGGCTCTCTCAAATCAGGCGGCCCAACTGCCGCCCGTTGAGCTGCTGCGTCCGCAGACAGTGCTGGGGTACAGCCTTGTCGAGCAAATTCAGATCGGTTGCGTCAGTGGATATATCGGTGGTTTGGACTATCTCCTGCGGGAGACCATACGGGAGATGAACTGCGGCGATAGCGTGCGCGTGGTGGCAACAGGCGGCCTGGCGCAGCGCGTGGCCGATCATCTGCCCCTCATTGACCTGGTGGATCACAGCCTGGTTCTGGACGGCTTGCGTATCCTCTACCAAAAGCATATAGAAGCGCAAAAAGAGAGTGAGTGACAAAATCTCTCTCACAGATGAAAACCACGCTGCTGACAAGAAAATCAGCAGCGTGGTTTTGTTTTTGTAATACGCGATTTTCATAGCGCGCCAACGCCTAAAATTCCTTTTTGCGGTGCAAATGCACTGAGACAAAGTAGGAGGCGACAAGACAGAGCGCGGAAATGATCACCAATGCTGTGCGCACAGCCAGAGTGGTGGCCGTGGCGCTGCCCATGACTTGCACGAGTATGGCGCCAAGCAGCGTGATGATGACGACGGAAACAATCGCAGAGGCAATAATAATCAGCTCACTTTTGGTGGCGCTTGAGATTAAGATGAGCGGATACATGAACGCGCCGACCAGAAGTGCAACGGATAAACCGGTAGAAAAAGCCCTGAAAATGCCTGTCATGTCCAGATCATGTCCCATAAGTGTGGCAAGAAAAACAATCAGCAGACTACTCATGATCCCAATGACAACTAGCATCAGATAGCTGAGATATTTGCACTGCACAATGGTTTTGCGACTGACCGGCATGGTGATTTCAAACTTCATCCATTTCGACGTTTCATCCGTTTGCAGCGATGCGCCTATGTTAATGGGGTACATAAAGATAGCGACAGTGATGATCCAAGACAGCATGCTTTCGACAAACAGAGCGACCAGGGCCAGGAGAGCGACAATCACAGCCGATAGCAGGATGCAGTCAGACATGGAGTAAAAATTGTTTCGCAGCAAACCTCTCATTTCGCTTCACCTCTCACCAGTAAGATCATGATTTCTTCTATGGTCGCTTGGTCGATTACGACACCACTGTATTTTCGATCCATTGCCTTTTTGTCTGCGACCAGCACGTCAATTTGATGATCCCTCTTGCGATACGCGAGGATATCCTCTTTGTCCAACTGCGCAAATTGCTCCGTCTTGCAGCGCATGATGCCGTACTGATAGAGCAGGTCATCCTTTTTGGCTGTCAATATGGTTTTGCCCGCATGGATGAAGGTGATGTAGTCGGCGATTTTCTCCAAGTCGCTTGTGATATGGGAGGAGAGCAGGATGGCATGCGTTTCGTCCTGCACAAAATCCAGGAAGACATCCAAGATTTCATCTCTGACGATGGGGTCCAAGCCGGAGGTGGCCTCGTCTAAGATCAGCAACTTGGCCTGATGGGAGAGCGCCACGGCAATGGCAAGTTTCATGGTCATGCCCCGGGAGAGGGTTTTGATCTTCTTATGTGCAGGCAGGTTGAACTGCTTGAGCAGATCAAGAAAGGTCTCGTTCTGCCATTGCTTATAGATGCCTTGCATGACCTTACTCAGCTGCGCGATCGACAAGGCGCCCGAAAAATTGACCGCATCGAATACAACGCCGATATCTTCCAGCAGCTGCGTATTTTCGCCGGTCAATTCTTGCCCAAACAGTTTGACCGTGCCGCCATTTTTGTACATGGTATTGAGTACCGTGCTGATGGTGGTGGTTTTTCCGGCGCCGTTTTCACCCACAAAGCCCATGATGGCGCCGTAGGGCAGGGAAAAAGAAACATCTTGCAGCGCAAAGCTGGAATCCGGGTATGTTTTCTCCAATTGATCAATTTCTAAAATATGACCTGTCATCATTCTTCCTCCAAATAGAACATGCTTAAAAGTTCAATCAGTTTTTCAAGCTTGATGCCGCCCGTGCGCCCAGTTTCAGCGGCTAAGGCCAAATACTCCTCGGCTTTTTTCTGCTGCTCTTCTTGATAAAACTCCTTGTTTTGAGCGGCAATGAAGCTACCGCGCCCCACAGTTGTTTCAATGAAGCCATCACGCTGTAAATCTTCATACGCCTTTTGTACCGTGATCACGCTGATGTGCAATGACTTCGCCAAGGTGCGCATGGAGGGAAGGGGCGTGCCCGTTTGCAGTTCGCCGCTCATGACCATCGCTTTGATCTGTTGGGTAATTTGTTCGTAGATGGGTTTTGCTGTATTGCTGCTGATAATGATATCCAAATCGTCATCACCGACCTTTAGTGTACTTGTGTGATAAGTTCAATATATATCGGATCAGTACGCTTGTCAAGAGAAAAAAAGTCACAAATAAAAATAAGGTCAATTTTTGCGCGCTGAAAAGAGAAAATATTGATCCGAGTAACATAAAATGGTATTGTCGGATTTTTGTGTTAGCTGCATTGACAAGGCAATTTTCAGTTGCTATACTGAATTTGGTCTAAAAGGCAAAAAATTTGGTAATTGGAGTGATTTTCTATGCACAGAAAAAAATGGCTATCCGGCTTGCTCGTGGCCGCCATGCTGCTCATGTTGGCGCCAAGCGCTCTGGCAGCGGAGGATGCAAACCGTGCCGCGACGCGTGGCGAAGTTTGTAGCATGCTGTTACAGGCAGCGGATGCCTACAACCCGGAGGTGCAAAAGTCCGACATTTTAAAAGGTGATACGGATGGGCAGCTGCATGAGGAGCGTGGCGTCACGCGTGCGGAAGCACTGGTCATGCTGCAACGCGCATTCGGCTCTCTGCCGAAGCCCGTGGGCGCCAATGCACGCATGGCGATCCCCGCTTCCAAGTTTACGGATATTCCCGACTGGGCCAAGGGCGAACTGCAGACTGTTTTTGATGCAGGCATCGTGGCAGGCACCAGCGACACAACCTTTTCTCCCAACAATCCTGTGACCGTTGCGCAGATGGACTTGTTCATCCGCCGCGCCTGGGCGCTTCTGGGCAGCAACGAGAAGGATGACCTGTATGCCACTGTCAATAAGGCCTTTCTGGATAAGTCGGTCATCAAGCCGGGCCGTCAGGTGAGCGGCACGATGTATGACCTGATGGATCAATCCGATGCCGATGTGCAGAAGATCGTCGAACAGGTGGTCGCATCCAAGCAGACCTATGCACAGGGCACAAAGGAGCAGAAGATTTCTGCTTTATATAACAATATCATGAATTGGGAAGCGCGCGAGCAGGCGGGCATTGATCCGATTCGTCCTTATTTGGAAGCCATCGACAAGGCGACAAGCCTGGATGACCTGATGGCGTTGCAGCAGAAGGTATCCGATGAGACGGCAACCAGCCTGCTGCTGGGCTTTAACCTGGTTGCGGATGCCAAGGACAGCAACCAAACCATTCTCTACTTTGGTGGACACAGCCCCGTACTGACCAAAGAGACCTATGCGGCGAACAGCGGCGCGCAGAAGGATGCGTACATCAAGTACTTAACTACCTTGGGTAAACTCGGTGGCCAAACAGATGCGGATGCCGCGAAAACAGCGGAAGCATACTGGCAGATGGAGACCGTTCTGTCCAAGGCATCTCTTGCGCCGCAGGAGATGGGCGACATTGCAAAGATCTATAATATCTATACCATGCAGCAGCTCAAGGCGCTCTTCCCCAAAGTCGATTTGGACGCCGTGCTGGCACAATCCGGCTTAAAAGCGAACGATAAGATCATGGTGATGGACGTGGGCCTGCTCAAAGCCTATGCAGGCTACATGGATGACAAAAACCTTGACACGCTCAAAGCCGTGGCGAGGATCAATACACTTTTAACCATGGGCGCACAATTAAACCGCGGCTTTGTGGATGCCTCTAACACCTTTAGTCAGGAATTTTACGGCACACAAGGCACGCAAACAGATGCGGAAATCGCCTCTCTGATCGTGCAGAGCTTTTTGCCGGAGTACTTGGGTAAACTCTATGTTGACCAGCATTTCTCCGCGAAAGCCAAGGATGATGTGACCGCTATGGTCAAGGACTTCATCGGCATTTATCGTGAGCGTATCCAGGCCCTTGACTGGATGAGCGATACAACCAAGCAGAAGGCGCTGCGTAAGCTCGATACCATGAAGATAAAGATTGGCTACCCGGACAACTGGGAAGCCGTGGCTGACAAGGTCACTTTCAAGAGCGTGGCGGACGGCGGCAGCTTTTTTCAAAACACCTGTGAGATGTATAAAGCCATGCGCGATGATATGGTCAGCCAGCAAGGCAAGCCCGTGGATAAAACCAAGTGGGGCATGAAAGCCTTTACCGTCAACGCGCAGTATAACGCCATGACCAATGACATCACCTTCCCGGCAGGCATTCTGCAGGCGCCGATGTATGATGTAAACGCATCCCGCGAGCAGAATCTGGGCGCCATCGGCTACGTCATTGCGCATGAGATTACGCATGCCTTTGACAACAACGGCGCCAAATTCGATGAAAACGGCAATGCCAACGATTGGTGGACCGCAGAAGATTACGCGGCGTTTAAAAAGCTCTGCGACGAAGCGATCGCCTACTATGACGGGCAGGAAGCGGCACCCGGCATTGTGTGCAACGGCACCCTGACGCTGTCGGAAAACATTGCCGACCTTGGCGCGGCTGCTTGTGTCACGCAGTCCGCCCTGAAGCTGCCGAATCCTGACCTGAAGCTGCTCTATCAGACCATGGCGCAGACATGGGGAAGCACCATGAGCCGTGAGATGATGGTTTACATGTCTCAGGCGGATGTGCATGCGCCCGATAAGCTGCGCGGCAACCGTGTCGTGCAATCCTGTGACGAATTCTATACTGCCTTTGGCATCACCCCGGAAGACGGTATGTATCTCGCCCCGGAAAAAAGAGTAAAGATCTGGTAATCACTCCATAGAAAAAAGGACTGTTGCGTTGGTGGTTTTATAAACACCTGCAGCAGTCCTTTTCTATTGATTTCTTATGACGGGGCGCTTTCAAGCCTTGTGATGGAAAAGACCGCGCTGGGAAAATAAAAATTTAAAAAACCTATTGACTCTACCACAGTGTCATACCCTATACTCAACATGAGCTCAGGAAAACACAAATTTGTGAGGGAAACAAGATGCTAAAAATCGGAGATTTTTCAAAACTGTCAAGAATCAGTATACGGATGCTGCGGCATTATGACGACATTGGTCTGCTCAAGCCAAAGCGGATTGACGACCAAACCGCTTACCGCTACGTTTCCTGTTTTGAAAAGTGTTGACAATGTGGGCGCAGGGTGCAGTTGCCACAGTCCGGCCGCCTGGCACGGCAGACCGCGCGTCCGTGCAGGACCAGGCGGTGACAAAAGTCATTGGACGCATCCGGCGGCAGGCAAGCGCGCAGCTGCTGCTCCGTCTTGGCAGGGTCCTTGGTGCCGTCCGTGAGACCCAACAGGCCGGCGATACGCATGCAGTGCGTATCGGCCACGACGACGCCCGGCTCGCGGTATATATCACCCAGAATCAGGTTGGCGGTTTTGCGTCCCACGCCCGGCAGACGCAGCAGCTCCTCCATCGTGCCCGGCACACGTCCGCCGAAATCGGAGAGCAGCATTTGGGAGGCCGCGATGATATCACGCGCCTTTGCGCGGAAAAAGCCGCAAGAATGGATGTAGTGTTCCACCTCGCTCTGCTCGGCCCCGGCAAGCGCCTCTAAGGTGGGGAAGCGGGCAAAGAGGGCGGGGGTGACTTGATTAACCCGCTCGTCGGTACACTGTGCGGCCAGGCGCGTGGCAAAGAGCAGCTCATAGTCTTTTTCGTATTGCAAAGAACAGATGCCGTCCGGATAAGCCTCCTGTAAGGCTTGTACAATCCACAAAATTTCGTCAGGCTGTTTCATTTTGATCAACTCCTACCCGACATTATACTACGGGACGCCAATCTTTTCAAAAAGGAATTGAAAATTTTTTGCGGTGCTGTATAATGAAACGTAGTCATTTTATCATAAGTTATCCCGTGAGGGCCGAAAACGTAAAGGAGTGGGGATTTTGGTTAAGCAGACAATGGATTTTCTCATCGAGCAGGATCCGGAATTGGGACAGGCTGTTAAGGCCGAATATGACCGTCAACGCAGAAATATTGAGCTGATTGCATCTGAAAACTTTGTGAGCAAGGCGGTGCTGGCTGCTGCTTCCACAATTTTGACCAACAAATACGCCGAAGGCTATCCGGGTAAGCGCTACTACGGTGGCTGCGAATGCGTGGATGTGGTGGAAGATTTGGCCCGCAACCGTGCCTTGCAGCTGTTTGGTGCAGAGCACGCCAACGTGCAGCCGCACAGCGGTGCGTCGGCCAACTTTGCGGTCTATTCTGCCTTCTGTGAAGTGGGCGACACGGTGTTGGGCATGGACTTGGCCAACGGTGGTCACTTAACCCACGGCAGCCCGGTGAACTTCTCCGGCAGAAACTATAAGATGGTCTCCTATGGAGTGGACCCTGTGACGCATTTGATTGACTATGATCAGCTGCGCGACCAGGCCCGTCAACATAAGCCCAAGATGATCATTGCCGGTGCGTCGGCCTACTCCCGTATCATTGATTTTAAGGCCTTTGCCGAAATTGCCCAGGAGGTCGGCGCTTACCTCTTTGTGGACATGGCTCACATTGCGGGCCTCGTGGCCGCGGGCCTGCATCCGTCGCCCATCCCCTATGCCGATGTGGTCACGACCACCACGCATAAAACCCTGCGTGGCCCCCGCGGCGGCGTCATTCTGTGTAAGCAGGAGCATGCGCAGAAGATTGACAAGGCCATTTTCCCCGGCTCACAGGGCGGTCCGCTCATGCACATCATAGCCGCCAAGGCGGTTGCCTTTGGTGAGGCGCTGCGCCCCGAGTTTAAAACCTATCAGCAGCAGATTTTGGACAATGCCAAGGCCCTGGCTGACGGTCTGCTCTCCTGCGGGTTTGATCTGGTCTCGGGCGGCACGGACAATCACCTGATGCTGGTGGATTTGACCCGCGCCAACATCACCGGTAAGGAGATGGAGAAGAAGCTTGACGAGGTGCACATCACCGTCAACAAGAACACCATCCCCAACGAAAAACAGTCCCCCTTTGTGACCAGCGGCATCCGCGTCGGTACGCCCGCCGCCACCTCCCGTGGGTTCCGTGAGGAGGATATGAAGGTCATCGCGCAGCTCATCTGGGACACCGCAACCGATTTTGACGGTAAGCAGAACCAGATCCGCGCCGGGGTGCAGACGCTGTGTGACAAGTATCCCCTGTACGATTGATGCGCCCTGACGGCCAACCATAAATGAGAACTTGTAGGGCGGGCTGCCCTCATCCCGCCGCCATTGGGCGGCAAGCCGTGATGGCCGGATGAGGGCTCCCGCCTTCTTTTAAAACAGGGGAGGAGTTTATGCAAAGACCCTTAGCGGATGCTTTGCGCCCCAAAACCTTGGATGAGGTGGTGGGGCAGCGTCATATTTTGGGAGAGGATGGTCTGCTGCGCCGTATCATCGAAGGCGGGCAGATCCCCAATATGATTTTTTTCGGCCCGTCCGGTATCGGAAAAACCACCGTAGCGGAGCTGGTTGCGGCCAGGGTCAATCGGCCGCTGCATCGCCTGAATGCCACGAATGCGTCCATCTCCGATATCAAGGCCATCATGGCTGATATTGGGACGCTGCTTGCCCCGGACGGTGTGGTCATTTACCTGGATGAAATTCAGTATTTTAATAAAAAACAGCAGCAGTCTCTGCTTGAGTGCATGGAAAACGGCAAGCTTTTGCTGATCGCATCCACCACGGAGAACCCCTATTTTTATGTCTATAATGCGGTCTTAAGCCGCGCGACGGTGTTTGAATTTAAACCCGTGACGCCGGAGGAAATGCTGCCGGCAGTGCAGCGCGCCATTGCCTTTTTAGAAGAAAGAGACGCACTCACCGCGCACTGTGAAGAAGGCGTGCTCGAGCAACTGGTCCAGGCCTGCGGCGGTGATGTGCGTAAGGCCATGAACGCCGTGGAAGCCATCTTTTTTGCCCGGCCGCTCCATCAGGATTCCTTCACCATCACAAAAGAAGATGTTGCTCTCATTGCCCAACGCTCCGCCATGCGCTACGACAGGGATGGCGACGGGCATTACGATATCGTCTCGGCGCTGCAAAAGTCGATTCGGGGTTCTGATCCGGATGCCGGCCTGCATTATTTGGCGCGTCTTTTGGAGGCGGGCGACATGATCTCGGCCTGCCGTCGCCTGTTGGTGATGGCTGCGGAGGACGTCGGGCTGGCGCATCCACAGGTCATTTCCATCGTGAAGTCCTGCATTGACGCGGCCAATATGCTGGGTCTGCCGGAGGCCAGAATCCCCTTGGCGCAAGCTGTTTTGCTCATGGCCACCGCGCCGAAATCCAATGCAGCGATCCTAGGCATTGACGCCGCCTTACAGGACATTCGCGCCGGTAAAAGCGGGGAAGTGCCGGCACATCTGCGTGATGCGCATTATCAAGGCGCGTCGCAGCTGGGCCGCGGCCTTACCTATCAGTATCCACATAACTTTCCGGGTCATTATATCAAACAACAATACCTGCCCGATGAGCTGGAAGGGCGCTGCTACTATACCTATGGCGAGAACAAGACCGAGCAGGCCGCCAAGCGTTATTGGGACCTGATCAAAGGCACAGGGGAGACTCCGTAGCAAGGCCCTGCTGTTGGCACTGAGGTAGGGGGGCGTAACACCAGCTTTGCAGACAGCCGGCCGTTTGCCGGTAGGAGAGCGGAGCCGGTGGCGGATTGGAGGACAGGCGATCAATGAGCATCAGTTTAATCTTCATGCGATCGGCCTGGATGGATTTGATGTAGACGGAGACGTGATCGTTTTCCGACAAATCCCGGGTGCGCTCTGCCAGCCCGCTCAGATTTGGCGTAAGCTCAATAAAGATGCCGTACGGCTGTATCCCACGGACATAACCGGAGACTGTCATGCCAACGGCAAACCGGGCTGCATTCTCGGCCCACGTGCCGAGCAGTTCTTTATGAGATAAAAACACACGCTGCCGCGCCTGATCGACGCCGGTGAGCACGACATAAATTGCTTGCCCCGGCACAAAACGCTGCTTTGGATGTGAAATGCGTGACACAGAAATCTGATCGATCCCAACCATGGAGACAAAGCCGCAGCCGATGTCCACAAAGGCGCCGAATGACTCCATGTGTGTCACCGTGGCGGGCAGAATGGTGCCGATCTCTTGTTGCAGTAGAGCGTTGAGCGTCAGTTCCTGCGCACGCCGCCTCGAGAGCAGTAGCATGGGCGCGCTGCCGGACAAATCAATGCCCGTGATGGTAAAAGCCAAGGGCTTGCCCACGCGGGAGAGAATGGCGATTTCCTTCGTACTACCCTCTTTGATCCCAAGGGCGACCTCCTCTCTGGGCATGTGTCCGCAGAAGTCACCGACAGAGACGATGAGGTCATGTGCAGCGGTGCATAATGTTGTGTATCCCTCCACGATCAGTTCCAGTTCCATGGCCTGGCGGAGCGCCACAAGGGAGGCGCAAGCAGCTTGATTGCCTGTTGTATACAGCAGCTGCCCCTCCGGTAAAAATTGATTGGACATGAGGAACCCTTCCTTTCTGTTCATCGTAAGAAACAAAAACACGATATGAAACGATTATATGCAACGATGGACAAGAAATTGACATACTATGAAATAAGAAAGGGTGTTGGTTTGGACATTTTAGTCGGCGATGTGCTGGAAATGAAAAAAGAGCATCCCTGCGGGCAACGTCGTTTTTTGGTCTTGCGGGTGGGCATGGATTTTCGCCTGCGCTGTGAGGGTTGCGGGCACGAACTGCTCTTGCCGCGCAAAAAAGCCGAAAAAAGCATCAAGAAAATCCTGCACCAGGATGCGCAAAGCAGCCAAGGGCAAGAAGGAGGAAAGTAAATGCGTTATGAAGGAAATATTTATCGCCCACCCGGCGAGTGGAGAAGTTATCTTCTGCAGGTGACAGTTGGTTGTTCGCACAACAAATGCACCTTTTGCGGAATGTATAAGGACAAGCGTTTTCACATCCGCCCGATGAAGGAGATCATGGAGGACATCGCCATGGCGCGGGCCTATTACGACGGGCAGGTCGACAAGGTCTTTCTCTGTGACGGTGACGCCATTGTGATGCGTCAGGAACAACTGCTGGAGATATTGGAGGCCCTGTATGCAGCCTTTCCACAGCTCCGTCAGGTGACAGTCTACGCCGGGCCGCGCAGCACCATGACCAAAACACCGGCGCAGTTGCGGCAGCTGCGTGAGGCGGGCCTCACCCGTGCGTACCTCGGGGTGGAAACGGGCTGGAATGACCTCTTGCAGCAGATCAACAAGGGCTGTACGGCCGAGCAGATGCTCGAAGCCGGCATCCGCCTGCGCGAAGCGGGGATAGATCTCTGGGTGATGATCCTCCTGGGCTTAGCCGGACCGGGCGAGCCGTCCCGCCGCCATATGGAGGAGACGGTCAAGATGATGAATGTCATGAAGCCGCGCCACCTATCGGCTTTGACTTTGATTCCGGAACCCAAGACGCAGCTCTACCGTGATGTCAAAGAGGGCCGCTTCCAGCTCATCAACGCTGAGGAGTCTCTGATGGAGACGCGCATGCTTGTGGACGGATTGCAGGTTGACCCGCTGCATTTTACCAGCAACCACGCCTCCAACTACCTGCCGCTCAAGGGCAGCCTGCCCGAAGAACGCGAGAAATTCCTCAAGCAAATTGACGATGCCCTCGGCGGTAAGGGGCGCATCCGTAGTGAGTTTAGTCGCGCGCTGTAAGGGGCACAATCCTTGTTTCTCACAAATATCAGACGGCCATGCGGTGATTATTTACCGCATGGCCGTCTTTTGTATTTCGTATTTATGTTTCGGGCTGTTTGGGGATGGCCCAGCTGTGCATCAGCCCATCTAACGCTGCATATGGAATGCTTACCCTGTGACCATACTCTTCTCCCATCAATATCCCTTCCGGAAAACAGATGCTCAAATACTCGGGGAAGAGGGTAATAAACTCAGGTTTGATCTTGCGTTCCATTTCAGATAAAACACCTGTATCTATGCTGTTGGCTTTCCCCAGCAGCGCTTTGATGGTTTCCTCTTTTGGTGCTGAAAACAAGTCCCAATTTGATATCACCGCGCCGGTCTCCTTGTCGAATACGGCACCCAATTGGATTTCGGTTACGGTATTTTCACCTCTTGATATTGGAAATGTCAGCGAAGTGATAAAGCACATGATCTGTTCATTGGAGCTGGCGGGTGTAATATCCTGAAAAATAAGGCCACTTTGAAAATCATGTACGGTACCTTGCTCTCGATGGCTGCTATATTGCAGGTACTTTTTGTTCAACTCAAAGGGAATGTCATAGAGCTGACCTTGCTTTTCATAAAACGCAAGCACTTGCTTCTGCGCGACTTCATTCAAAACGTCAAAGTTTTCCACGCCGCCGACAATGGTGTTGGCCGGGCCGCGGACATCATCCACAGTCAAGAGATCGGTCCCGTCCGGTAGTCGGTATACATCACTCCCGCCGTGCTCGGGTCTCCACAAATTGACATAGACGCCATCCGAAAAGGTGAACGCCTCTTTGGTGATGAGGGTAAAGGTCTCCTCGGTTTCATAACCTACGTAGGATTCTGTACAGCCGGACAGGAGACAGAGGCAAAGCAGCAAGCCGGCCAATTTATAGATGTGTTTCATCATATACCTCTCAGTTGGCTGGTAAAAAAAGCGAAGTGCAACGGTTTTTGTCAGTATATCATGTCGCTGCGCGCTTGTCAGTAAGAAAAGTTTTGTCGTAGTTGGTTTGGCGCAGCGGAGCATTGCAAAGCGACTTTGTTTTTGTTCTGCCGGCATGCCTTGTTTTGACTTTTTTTTGAGCGGACAGGTCCTATAATGATGACTACTGAACCAAACGCAACAAAGACGAAACCGTGCGGCAAGGGGGGAAGGTGCGTGTGACGCTTGTCTATCTGGACAGCTTTTTATTGGTCAATTTCGCCCTAAACTTCCTGCTGCTTTTGGCCAGCGGGAAACTGGCGGGAGAGTCCATCCGCAAGTGGCGGTATGTCGTGGCCGCGCTGTTTGGTGCGCTGTATGCGGCCTGTGGCTTTTTCCCGGCACTGCGTTTTTCTGTTCATCCGCTGTATAAGGTCAGCGTGGGGCTGCTCATGATATTGATTGCCTTTGGCCGCACGAGAAACCTGCTGCGCATTTCGGTCGTATTTTTGGCGATTTCCTGTGCGTTTTCCGGCGCGATAGTGGCCATTGAGTTCCTCAAGGGCAGCTCTTATATGAAAGACGGCATCGTGTATTCCTCGCTGGATATCAAGGGTCTTTTGATGTCTGCGGTGTTCTGTTATGGTGTGCTGGCCTTGTTTTTCCGGCGCGCCGCGGTGCATCACATGGATAAGCGGGAGCTTATAAAGGTTCGTTTTGAATTCAAAGAACGCGCCGTCGAGCTCACGGCCTTACAGGATAGCGGTAACACGCTGCAAGATCCAGTCAACGGGCAACAGATTCCGGTGGTTGAGGGGGCGCGTTTGGGCGCTCTTTTTTCGCCCGAACTGCAGCTTGACCGTGCCGCGTTGGAGAATCCGATTGAGACCCTCGAGTCTCTGTCCGGCCGAGAGGAAGGGGTGCGGTTTCGTCTGCTGCCGTATCGGGCGGTGGGTGTGGATTGCGGTATGCTTTTGGCTGTGCGTTTGGATTGTATCCATCTGGGGGAAGAGTGCTGGAAAAATCAACTGGTGGCGCTGTCTCCCACGCCTGTATCAGACGGCGGCGCGTATAGTGTGCTCATTGGATGCCGCAGTGCATCTGGGAAAGGAGAAGGGGTAGGGGTATGAAATGGATGAAGATTCGTTGGTATGTGACGCTACAATTGATTTTGGCCAAGCTGCGGATTCGTTTGCCCGGAAAGGTGATGTACATTGGTGGCAGCGATACTCTGCCGGCGCCGCTCAGTCGTGAGGAGGAGGGGGAGTTGATCGCTCTGTTATCTGAGGGAGATCAAAAGGCCGCATCCAGGCTGATTGAGCACAATTTGCGTTTGGTGGTGTATATTTCCCGCCGTTTTGAAAATACCGGCATCAACATTGAGGATTTGATCTCCATAGGGACCATCGGCCTAATTAAGGCCGTCGGCACCTATAAGGCGGATAAAAACATCAAGCTGGCGACCTATTCCTCACGCTGTATCGAGAACGAAATTTTGATGTATCTGCGCAAAACCTCCTCTCAAAAAAATGAGATCTCCTTTGATGAACCCTTAAACACGGATTGGGATGGCAACGAACTACTGCTCTCCGATATTTTGGGCACGGAAAATGATGTGGTGTTGCGCCCCATTGAAGCGGACGTGGATCGGAAACTACTGGCCGACGCCCTGCAAAAATTATCTGATCGAGAACGACAGATCATCTCCATGCGCTTTGGTTTAGATGGGATTACCGAGCACACGCAAAAGGAAGTCGCCGATCGTCTCGGCATTTCGCAGTCTTACATATCCCGCCTGGAAAAACGCATCATTGCTCGGCTCAAGAAGGAAATCCTGAAGGTCATGGAAGTGCCGTGACAATACAAAAGAGCGCCCCGACGATGGTGTCGGTGGCGCTTTTTTTGTTTGTATGTAAGAGGTTAGCGGGCCGGGCTCTTTTTGAGCTGGGCAAAGCGGGGCAGACCGTTTTCCAAGGGGCGCGCAGCCTCTCCTTTGATCAAGGGCAGGACGTAATCAATAAAAGCCTGCTCCACGCCGTTACCGGCGGGGTTGATCCAGTCACGCGGCACCTTTTTTTCCACATTGGCAACCGCCGTCAGGTCAATGAGCTGGGTATCGCAGTGGTAAACGCCGCCCTCACGCGTGCATGAGAAAGCGACCATTTTGTCACTGTGACCGCTGGTGGCGGCCTCCACGGCCGCGCTACCTGCGCGGTAAGCCTCCTCCAGATCGGTCAAAGAGGCGAGGTGGGAGGCGCAGCGCTGCAGCAGGGAGAGCTCTATACCGCGCACTTTGGCGCCCAGTTTCTGCTTGACCGTTTCGGCCAGCATGGCAGCCAGACCGCCGAGCTGCGCGTGGCCAAAGCCATCGGTTGCAGACGTTTTCGCCTCGGAGACAAAGGTGCCGTCGGCATAGTGGATGCCCTCCGAAACGGCGATCAGGCAGTTACCACGTTCGCGGTAAATGCGCTCGACATCGCGCAGAAAGACCTCCATGTCAAAATCAACTTCAGGCAGATACACCAGATCCGGTCCTGCGCCGGCCCAGGTGGCGATGCCTGCTGCGCCGGCCAGCCAGCCGGCATGCCGCCCCATGATCTCCACCACGACAACGGTGCCCGTATCATACACGCGGGCGTCGTGATATAATTCCATGCAGGAGGTGGCGATGTACTTGGCCGCGCTGGCAAAACCGGGGCAGTGGTCGGTGCCGTAAAGGTCATTGTCAATGGTTTTCGGCACGCCGATGATGTGGCAAGGGTAGCCGACTTTTTGCATATACTTACTGATTTTGTTGCAGGTATCCATGGAGTCATTGCCGCCGTTATAGAAGAAGTAGCGCACATCATATTTTTTGAAAATTTCTAAGATGCGCTGATAATCCGTCTCGTCCTGCTCCGAGGCGGCCAGCTTATAGCGGCAGGAGCCGAGCGCGGATGAGGGGGTGAATTGCAGCAAATCGAGTTCTTTGGCATCCTCTTTGGACATATCGTAAAGCTGATCGGCCAACACGCCCTTGATGCCGTGCGCGGCGCCCAACACGCGCGTGATGGCCGGATTTTGCAAGGCGGCCTGAATGACGCCCTGCGCACTGGCATTGATGACGGCGGTTGGCCCGCCGGACTGGCCGATGATGCAGGCCCCTTTCAACTGTTCCATAACAAGAAACCTCCCATAGCGAAAATTCAAAAGAATCATTTCAGATATACTCTTAGATGATACCATGCCCCCTTGCATTTATCAATCGCAACTGGTAAAATTATTGTCAGAAGCAGGCGTGGTCCACGAGCAGGCTGCTTTATCCGGCTCGATGGATACAGAATAAAGGAGATGGGACGACTATGCCACTGATTACCTCGAAAGAAATGTTTCAGAAGGCCTACGAAGGCGGTTATGCCATTGGGGCATTTAACGTGAACAATATGGAGATCATTCAAGGCATCACCGAAGCGGCCGCGGAGGTAAGAGCGCCGCTGATCTTACAGGTGTCCGCCGGAGCGAGGAAGTACGCCAAGCACGTGTATTTGATGAAGCTGGTTGAGGCTGCCATAGAGGATACCGGCCTGCCCATCTGCCTGCACCTCGACCATGGTGAGGATTTTGAAGTTTGCAAATCCTGCATTGACGGCGGCTTTACCTCCGTCATGATTGACGGCTCGCAGCATTCTTTTGCCGATAACATCGCACTGACCCGGCGCGTGGTGGAGTATGCCCATGCGCACGGCGTGGTGGTGGAGGGTGAGCTGGGCCGTTTGGCCGGCGTGGAGGATGATGTGAGCGTTTCGGCCGAAGATTCCAGCTACACTGACCCCGACCAGGTCGAGGAGTTTGTCAAGGCAACGGGCGTGGACAGCCTCGCCATCGCCATCGGTACCAGCCACGGTGCATTCAAGTTCAAACCCGGCCAAAAACCACAGCTGCGTTTTGATATCTTGGAGGAGGTTGGCAGACGTCTGCCCAATTTCCCCGTTGTGCTGCACGGCGCTTCCTCTGTGATTCCTTCCTATGTGGATATCATCAATGCCAACGGCGGCGCCATGGCCGACGCCATCGGTATTCCTGAGGATATGCTGCGCCAGGCGGCGCGACTGGCGGTTTGCAAAATCAATATCGACTCGGATCTGCGCCTGGCCATGACGGCGGGTATTCGGCAGCACATGGCGGAAAACCCGGCGCATTTTGACCCCAGACAGTATTTGAAACCAGGCAGGGAAAACATCCGCGACCTGGTCAAGAATAAGATCGTGAATGTTCTTGGTTCAGACGGAAAGGCGTAAAAGGAGATCAAACAGGCGGTGTGGACTTAACGCCATACCGCCTGTTTTTAATGTTTTCGAAAAGTGGGGCAGGCCCCTTTGACATAAGCGCACAGGCCTTGACATACCCTCAAAAATAGGGGGTGGTCATAGTGGTAATACGAATCAAAAAACGATGGCTGTTGTGGGGGACGCTGGGTCTTATGCTGGTGGCAGGTCTGTCATTATGCTTGGGCATGCCACGCACTGCCGTTTCGGCTCTTGCTCCGGTCCGATTACAGAGCACGACAATTGTCATCGATCCCGGTCACGGCGGGGAGGATGGTGGCGCGGTCTCTGCCGAGGGACAGTCGGAAAGCATGGTCAATCTGGCCGTGGGTGAAAAACTGGATGCCTTGTTGCGGTTTTACGGGGTAAAAACAAGCATGACCCGTGAGAGTGATATTTCCATCCACGACCCCGGCGCCAATACGTTGCGGGAGAAGAAACGCTCTGATTTGCACAATCGGGTGGACATGATTGAACAAACAGAAGGCGCGCTGCTGGTCAGCATCCATCAAAATGCCTACCCGAATCCCAAATATCACGGTATGCAGCTGTTCTACGGCAGTGAGGATTCGCGGGCGTTAGCGCAGCAGATACAAGCCAATGTCAGTACATTTTTGGATGTGGAAAACAAGCGGCAAGCCTTAAAAATCCCCAATTCAGTATATCTGATGAAGAATATCACCTGTCGGGCCGTGCTGGCCGAATGCGGTTTCTTATCCAATCCGCAAGAGGCCGCCTTGCTGCAAGATGCTCAATATCAGAAAAAAATTGCCATGGCCATAGCCGCGGCCTGCTTGGACGAAAAAACGGAACAGGGTGTTTTCTCGTCTTGAAAATACGCTAGATAAGGATTTGAAACGATGAAAGCGAAAACTGTTTTTTACTGCACGGATTGCGGCAATGAGTCGCCGAAATGGCAAGGGAAGTGCTCAGCTTGCGGCGCATGGAATACGATGGTTGAGCAGCCGAGGAGTAGTACGCGAACCACGGCTTCCAGCTCCGGCAGCCTGCGGCAGACGCTGCGCGTAGAAGGGGCTGCTGTGCCAAAAAAAGTCTCGGAAATTACGGTGCAGCAGCAAGCTCGCTTCCAAACGAAGCTGGCTGAACTTGACCGCGTGTTGGGTGGCGGAGCAGTGCGTGGTTCGCTGGTTCTGGTCGGCGGAGAGCCGGGTATCGGCAAATCGACACTGATGCTGCAAATCTGCGAAGAACTCTCCAAAAGCGCCAAAGTCTTGTATGTATCGGGCGAAGAATCCGAGCAACAGCTGAAAATGCGCGCAGATCGCTTATCTGTGGGTGGGGAAGCGCTCTATTTTTTGGCGGAAAACAACTTGGAACCCCTGCTGGATTGCGTACAGCAGTTGCAACCCGATGTTTTGATTGTCGACTCCGTCCAAACGCTCTATCACAGTGAGAACAGCTCGTCGCCGGGCAGCATCAGCCAGATCAAGGAGTGCACCTTGCGGCTGATGCAGCTGGCCAAAGGCGAGAACATCACCGTATTCATCATCAGCCATGTCAACAAGGAGGGCTCCATTGCAGGGCCAAAGGTTTTAGAGCACATGGTGGACTGTGTGCTCTACTTTGAGGGCGAGCAGCGGACAGCCTACCGCATTCTGCGTGCGGAGAAAAACCGTTATGGCGCCACCAATGAGATGGGTATGTTTGAAATGCGCGATCATGGCCTGCGGGAAGTGAGCAATCCATCTCAAATTCTCTTATCCGGCCGTGTCAAGGACGCACCGGGCACCTGTGTGACCTGTGTGATGGAGGGCGTGCGCCCTGTGCTGGCTGAAATTCAGGCGCTTTTGGTCTCCACCAGCTTTGGTAACCCGAGAAGGACCAACAACGGCCTGGATTATAACCGTGCGCTGCTCTTGCAGGCTGTGCTGGAAAAACGTGGCGGACTGATGATATCCGGCTGTGACGCGTATTTGAATGTCGTCGGTGGTTTGTTTCTCAATGAGCCGGCGGCAGACCTGGCCGTTGTGCTGGCAATGGCTTCCAGCTTTCGGGACAAGCCTCTGCCGGAGGACTTGCTGGCCATCGGGGAAGTGGGGCTGACGGGTGAGTTGCGCGCCGTGAACCGCTTACAGGAGAGACTCTTGGAGGCGCGGCGGCTGGGTTTTCAAATGTGCATGCTGCCGCCCGATGTGCAGGGGGGAAAACTGCAAGCTGTGGAGGGATTACGGCTGATTGAAGTTCGAAACATTCGAGAAGCCTTGTCGGCGGTTTTCTAAGTTGCCGCCGTGCCGCGGAAGAAAATGTACACAGGCTTGTTCTTCAGACGGACAGCCGGCGGATACGGCGCGTGATAGCTGACAGTAGCCGTCCTCTTGATAAATGCAGGGATCAATACAGGCGATCAAACTCATATGCATGACATCCTTTTTTGGTTTTGTTAGAGTAGTATGGACAAATTTGAAGGCTTTATGAGTGTTGTCTGCTTGTCTTTAAAAAAGAGGCTTGCAGGAAAGAGGAGCGTATGCTATAGTGGAGGGAGAAAAATAACTTCGCAAAATAGTAATTTTGCGAAGTTTAAGCTATGATTGACAGCGTGAAGGAGGCCGTATATGCCATCAGACTACCTGAGATCTACACCGCCGCTCTTGCGAGACTTCTTATCGTATCATCAAAACATCAAAATGCATTCCAATAAAACGGTGGAAGAATACTTTTTGGACCTGCGTATGTTTTTGCGCTACGTCAAGCTGCAGCGCCAGCCGGAATTGGATTCTGTACCATTTGATGAAATTGATATTTTAGATGTTGACATTCGTTTTTTGCAAAGTATCAGTATGTCTGACATCCTTGGCTTTATGACCTTTCTGTCTCAGCGGCGTAACGGCATGGCGCGTGACGGCGCGACCAACGGTCTTGCGCCCAGCAGCAAGGCGCGTAAACAAGCGAGTATACGATCCTTTTTTACCTACTTGACGAAAACGGTGCATGTGCTAGAGCGCAATCCGGCCCTGTCTGTGGATGCGCCAAAACCACGCAAAGCCCTGCCGCAATACTTGACGGAGCTGGAGTGCAACCGTTTGCTGGACGCCGTGGCGGGCCCCTTTGCTGACCGAGATTATTGCATCATCCTGCTCTTTATCAGCACCGGCCTGCGGGTGTCTGAATTGGTGGGAATTAACATGACAGACTTGCGTGAAGAGACACTGCGCGTGCGCGGTAAAGGTAATAAGGAACGAATGCTGTATCTCAATCAGGCTTGCCTGGACGCCATCGAGGCGTATCTTCTGGTGCGTCCGGCGGAACAAGTCTGTGAGGCTGACAAAGAAGCTCTTTTTATCAGCCGGAATCATCGCCGCATTAGTGTGCGTGGGGTGCAGATGATGGTGGACAAGGCCTTGCTGCAGGCCGGCCTCTCGCGGGAGCAATATTCACCGCATAAGTTGCGTCATTCCGCCGCCACGCTGATGTTGCAGAACGGCGTGGATGTGCGTACGCTGCAGGATGTCTTGGGTCATGAAAACTTGAACACTACGCAGATTTATACGCATGTAGACGGTGAAGGCTTGCGTCTTGCCGCTATGGCTAACCCCATTGGCCGGCGAAAAAAACGAAAGCCGGAACCCTAAAACGCGCGATATCACTAAAGTTGTGATATCGCGCGTTATGTTTTTAAGAGGGGATCAATCCACTGGTATTCGCGAGCAGCAAGGGCAAGAGGATGGCCTCCCAGAGCATGCAGAAGAACAAAAGTAGGGCGCAAACGGCATAGCGAAAGATACTGCTGGGGGCTTGTGGCAAAATTTTTCCTGTACGCCCCTTCCCCCTTCGTTCTTTGGTCGAAGCGGCCCGGAGCAAGGCGTGGCTACCCAACAAAAAGAGGACCGGAATGCTGATAAAGCTCTCCACGCCAAGCAGTAAAAGGGCAAAGACGAGCCCGGAGGCGCCAAGCACCTGTACAAAAGCGGAAATGCAAAAGGCAAACAAAAAGCCGCGCAGAAAAAAGACAGCTGGAATGCCGAGCACACCGAGGGTTGAACAGCTGAGTATCATGACCAGCAAGGGCCAGCGCAGCACTGTCCAGCCGGCCGAAATGAGGCCGGGCCCGGCGGCGGTATTGTTTCGCATGGCGGTCAGGAATTCCTGTATGTAGGAAGAAAGCGCAAGGCTGCCGTTGCCGGATACCGAGGCGGCCATCACACAGCCGAAAATGCCCCCAAGCAGGAAACCGCCGGCAATCAGGAGCAGCGCGGCATTGTTTTGACTTTGCACATGCAGGGTGAGTGGTTTATGTGTCTTATACATGGTTACCTCATCTCTTGTGACGCAGGAAGCGTGTGCTTATTTTTTCCGTCTGATCTTTTTGCGTTTTGTTTTTTTGCTGGGTTTACTCAAACCTGCGATGGCGGCGCCCAAAAAGGCAGCCAACAGAATGCGCAGATTATCTCCTTGCAGCGACATTTCATCATAACCGAAGAAAGCTGCGCCCAGGAGGAGCAGACAGAGCATAAGGCCACAAACCGCTGAGATGAAAAGAGCAGGCCCCTCCCCTTTTTTGACGGCGAAACGAGCGCCAAAGAGCGCACAAATTCCGCAAAGAATCATGCAAAGCATGCCGATGCTTCCCTCTGGAATCAGTCCGCCTGAGACCGCAGCCGCCCCGAGCAGAAGCAGCAGACAGCATGAGAGCAGCGCCATCACTGCGCCCCCACAGGCTGATGCGAGGGTTTGTGGTATATTCCATTCTTGTCTGACTTCCCTGTTTGGCATAAAAAAACCTCCCGGCAAAGAATTACTGATGAATTCTATGCGAGAAGGTTTTCAAATATTCGGTTTTTTTCTCAGGGTGTGGGTTCGGAGACAACATTGATGCCTTTTTCAAGGATGGCCCATTTGGCATACTCCAAGCGAACGCGATCTGCGCCGGTTTCCACAACAACCGTACCGTCCTTAATGGCGCAGACAGAGCCCACAATGCCATCAATCATAGTGATTTCATCTCCGGGTGCCAGAGAATTTTTCATATCCTGCTTTTCTTTCCTGCGTTTACGATCGGGACGAATTTTGAGAAAGTAAAACAGGCCGAAATAGACCAGAGCCAGTACTATTAGGGTAGTGGTCATATCCATTGGATGCGTTCCTCCGTTGTCTCACATGGGTTGGGAACCCCATGCAGAATAAAATGATACCGTGCCGGTATTTCACCGCCGGCGAAGCTCCATATGAAAAGAGCTATTTGTACATTATACTGTCTCAAGAAGGATTTGACAAGCCTTTTTATTGTCTTTTGCAGAAATTCAGAGCCGTCCGGCAAGCGTATGTGTATAGGCCGCGCGGAAATCAGAAAACCGATCTTCCTCCAACGCCAGGCGAATCTGCGCCATGAGTGTATTATAAAAATAGAGGTTATGCAGAACGGCCAAGCGCATGGCCAGCATTTCACCCGAGGCAAACAGATGGCGGAGATAACCCCGCGAAAAGCTGCGACAGACAGGACAGGTACAGCCTGCGTCGATGGGTCTATCATCGGTTTTATACTTTTCATTTTTGATATTCAAGGTGCCGCCCCAGGTATACAGTTTTCCGTGCCTGGCGTTGCGGGCCGGCATGACGCAGTCAAAAAAATCCACCCCGCGCGCCACGGCTTCGATGAGGTTGGACGGCGTGCCGACGCCCATCAAATAACGCGGCTTGTGCTGTGGCATATGTGGCTCCACGGCGTCAATGATATCGTACATGACCTGGGTTTCTTCCCCAACGGCCAGGCCGCCAATGGCATAGCCGTCGCAGTCGATTTTTGCCGTTTCCTGCATATGCCATATACGCAGATCGGTATATGTCCCACCTTGGTTGATGCCAAAGAGCATTTGCCGGGGGTTGACGGCATCCGGCAGAGCCACTTGCTTCTGATGCTCCTGCCGGCAGCGCGCCAGCCAGCGCAGTGTGCGCGCGCAGGACTGCTTGACGTAATCGTAGGGCGCGGGATTTTCCACGCACTCATCAAAGGCCATGGCAATGTCGGAACCCAAGTTGGCTTGAATACGCATGCTCTCTTCCGGCCCCATAAAAATGCGCCTGCCGTCGATATGCGAGGCAAAGGTGACGCCCTCCTCTGTGATCTTACGCAGGCCGGACAGAGAGAACACCTGAAAACCGCCGCTATCGGTCAGAATGGGACCGTCCCAATGCATGAAGCGGTGCAGGCCGCCGAGCTGCTTGACGGTCTCGTCGCCCGGGCGCAGGTGCAGGTGGTAGGTGTTGGAGAGTTCCACCTGGCAGCCAATCTCTCGCAGATCCAAGGCCGATACTGCACCTTTGATGGCAGCCTGTGTGCCCACGTTCATAAAAACGGGCGTCTGAATGTCTCCGTGGGCGCAGGTGAATCGGCCGCGTCGCGCCTTTCCTTCTGTTTTCAATAATTCAAACACGCATTTGCTCCTTTATCTATATCTAATGCAATCTATCCGATAAACATGGCGTCGCCGAAGGAAAAGAAACGGTAACGCTCTTGTATGGCAGCTTCATAGGCGGCCAAAACATGTTCACGGGAAGCCAAGGCGGAAACCAGCATGATGAGCGTGGATTCCGGCAGATGGAAGTTCGTGATGAGACAATCGAGGATCTGAAAGCGGTACCCCGGGTAAATGAAAATTTTGGTCCACGCGCCGCCGGATGCCAGCGTTCCGTCCGGCTGGGCGAAGCTTTCCACGGTGCGGCAAGAGGTGGTTCCCACGCAGACAACCCGCCCGCCGCGTGCCTTGGTCCGGTTGACGCAAGTGGCGGTTTCGGGCGGGACAATGCAGTACTCCTGGTGCATGTCATGCTCCAGGGGGTCATCGACTTTGACAGGACGGAAGGTGCCCAGCCCCACATGCAGGGTGACATAGCAGATGGAGACGCCCATACGTTCTATTTGCGCAAGCAGCTCTTTGGTAAAGTGCAGGCCGGCAGTTGGCGCGGCGGCCGAACCAATTTCACGCGAATAAACGGTTTGATAGCGTTCGCCATCCGCCAATTCCTCTGTGATATAAGGGGGTAGCGGCATTTTGCCCAAGCGTTCCAGCAGTTCCAGAAAGATGCCGTCATAGTCAAAACGCAGCAGACGATTGCCGTTTTCCAGCACTGAAATAATTTCCGCCTGTAAACTGCCGTCGCCGAACGAGAGCCTGGCTCCGCTGCGTAGTTTGCGGCCCGGCCGCACCAGACACTCCCAGACCTTCTCTCCCCGATCCACCAGCAGTACAACTTCCGCCGCGCCACCGCCGGGATCTCTGTGCCCGATGAGCCGGGCGGGCAACACGCGCGAGTCATTGAGTACAAGACAGTCGCCCGCCTTGAGCAAGGAGGGCAAGTCATGAAAATGCAGGTGCCCGATCTGCCCGCTTTGCTTATCCAGGGTCAAGAGCCGGGAGGCGTCTCGTTGGGCGATGGGAGTTTGCGCGATGAGTTCTGGTGGCAATGTGAAGTGAAAATCGGAAGTTTTAATGGAGATCAATCCCTACAAAATAGAATTTTAAAATCTGTTCATAGCTCATGCCCTGTTTGGCCATGGCGTAAGCGCCCCACTGGCTCATGCCGACATGGTGCCCATTGCCGCTGCCTGTGATGGTAAACAGGCCGGAGGAACCGGAGCTGCTCCCGGCGTTTGATGCAGCGGCCAGCGGTTCGGTACCGTTTGCTGTGACCGCATGTAAGCCTGCGCCGGACAGCTGTGCGCGCTGACCATCAGAGCCGATGCTCCACAGGCCGGACAGGTCCGGCAGGCTGCCGCCCTCGTCGACATAATAACTGGAGACGCCGCTGCCTCCGTTGATCTGAAAGCGCATTGATTTCAGGCCCAGGATGGTGCGTGCACGCTCTCGGCTAAAGGGAAAGCTATTGCCGTTGTTGTCGATTAAGACGATGGAGAACACGTTGCCCAGCGGGGTGTTTTGCGTCACCCGGAGGTCTACAATCGTGCCGCATTTGTAGCCTTTGGATTGCAGCAGCGTCGTCAGGGCTTGCGAGGTATAGCTGACGCTCCAGCGATAGCCGGAGATGCTGCTGGCAATGGTCTCCTCATAAGGGTCCTTGACGCCGCAGAGGTAAGGCAGCTCGGAGGTGCTGCTCCAGACATTGCGCACGTCCTCGGACGCGCCGCCGTTGGAGGAATAATAAAAGGCCTGTACCAGTTTATCGTTGTAGTAGGCATACATGTCACGGGTTTCATCCACAGCGCGGTCGCTGTTTTCGGAGGCCTGATTGGTACCGCGGTAGACTTGGCAGCAGGTGGTGTTGCAGAGGTCGAAGTGCTGATTTCTGTGTCGGGCGCCGGAGGTGACAACGGTATAGTTGCGGGCGCAAATGGCCTGTGCCTTCAAGGCTTCCAAGGGCCAGGAGGCGCTCATTTCATACGGCAGGACACCCTTGACATAGTCCTCTATATTTAAGAAGTTGGAGACGGTCAAATTGCCGCCGTCGAGGCGCTCGTACAGAAAATCACCGTAGTAGCGATACCCCTTGAACCAGGTGATGGCCTTTGTGCCATTGTCCAGACCGGGTTTGACCGCCAAAACATCTCCATTTGTGCTGTCAAACTGAAAGAGGATTTCCGTGCTCTTTGTGCGCAACACCGACACGCCAGCCGCGCTGGTGCCGACCACTTCGCTGTTATAAGGGAGATTGCCCTGCGCCCGGGCAGCAGCGTCTCGGCTGGAATAGGCGCCGACGCGCACCACAAACTGACCGTTGATCCAGGCCGGAAAGGCGCCGCCGATGCCGTTGGCAGCGCTTTGTGCCTGCTCGAGGCTGCCATAGGTTCCGGACAGTTGCAAGTGGTAGCAGCCGATGGTCTCGCTGCCGCCCTGGTTGCCTGGATAGTAGAGCCCGTCACTTAAGTACATGTTCTCCGTTTTGAGCATGGAGATCTGCGTTTGCGTGGTGCTGCCCAATTTCACAAACTGCCCGTCACGGTCATAATAACCGAAGCGATAACCGCTGCCGTCGCTGTTTTCCAAATTGGCGCTGGACAAAGCGCCGTCTCCATAAAACAGGCCGATGCGCACCATGTCCTGATCCGAACTGGCCCAGGCGGCTGCTGTGCAGAGAAAAGACAAGAAAATGGTCATCAGGAGCAAACGAAGCTTTTGTTTCACGGCAGTCACCACTCTTTAGAACTGATCCAAAGCCTTTCATTGACGGGGTTTTTAAAATGTGTTAGGATAAAGTTTAAGACTGAAAAGAAGTGGGCGGCATTTGACCACCCAACTTGTCACATCCAAGCTTTTCTATTATAGTATATAATACCTTTGTTTTTCAACAGGATAATATAATATTTGCACATGGGAATTTCTGTAATACAATTTGCATGGTAAGGAGATAGTCAAAATGAAACAGTATTCTGTTGGTGTGATTGGCGGAACAGGCACAGTGGGGCAGCGTTTTGTGACCTTGTTGGAGAAGCATCCCTGGTTTCGGGTGAGCTTACTTGCCGCCAGTGCGCGCTCGGCCGGTAAGCGATATGAGGACGCGGTGGGCCCCCGCTGGGCGATGCCGACGCCTATGCCGGCGGCAGTGAAGGACATGATTGTGCTCGATGCCGTGGCAGATGCGCAGACGATTGCGCAGCAGGTGGATTTTGTGTTTTCCGCCGTTGATATGAAGAAGGATGAGATTCAGGCCTTGGAGGAGCGTTATGCCAAGCTGGAGTGCCCTGTGGTCTCCAACAACAGCGCGCACCGTCAAACGCCGGATGTGCCCATGGTTGTGCCCGAGATCAATCCGGAGCACTTGAAGGTGATTGAAGCGCAGCGCGCCCGTTTGGGCACAAAGCGCGGCTTCATCGCCGTCAAATCAAACTGTTCCATCCAGGGTTATGCCCCAGCCCTGCACCCCTTGCGTCAGTTTGGGCTGGAAAAAGTCCTGGTTTGTACATATCAGGCCATCTCCGGTGCAGGCAAGACCTTTGAAACCTGGCCCGAAATGGTGGACAATGTGATTCCGTACATTGGCGGTGAGGAAGAAAAGTCCGAACAAGAGCCGCTCAAGCTGTGGGGTACGGTGGAAAACGGCGTCATTAAGACGGCCAGCAAACCGGTCATTACAGCGCAGTGCCTGCGCGTGCCGGTCACTGACGGACACATGGCCGCTGTTTATGTCACCTTCCGCGATAAGCCCTCTATGGAGGAGATTCAGGCCATTTGGAAAGACTTTCGCGGCCGTCCGCAGGAGCTCGAGCTTCCCAGTGCGCCCAAACAGTTCCTGCATTATTTTGAGGAGGCCGACCGGCCGCAGGCTCGCTTGGATCGAGACCGCGAAGGCGGCATGGCCGTGACCTTGGGCCGCCTGCGTCCTGACACGCAATATGATTATAAATTTGTCGGCCTGGCACACAATACCTTGCGCGGTGCGGCAGGCGGCGCGGTGTTGATGGCAGAGCTGCTCTGTGCGGAAGGATATATGTAATAAAGCAGATGTGAAAGACAAGCAAGCGCCTTTTCCCTCTCCGTTTCCGGTGAAGGGAAAAGGCGCTGTTTTTGTGCCTTGTTTAAGGCGTTTGACTATGTGAATGGGTGCGACGCCCGTTTGCGGTGGCAAAGGCGACCTTTGTGCCTTGCTCGTCGGTGACCAGGACGCTGTAAAAGCAGTTGCGTCCTTCGTCTCGAATCATCTGGGCCTCGGCGGTCAGAATATGGCCGCGGGCCGGTTTTAAAAAATTGATCTGGGCCGCGCTGGTCACCACGTTCTTTTCATCCTGGTTGGCCGCCACGGCAAAGGCAAAATCCGCCAGTGTGAAGATCACCCCGCCCATGGGAATACCCAAGGCGTTACAATGCGTGGGGCAGATGGTCATGCGGCAGGTGGCACTGCCCGGCGCGGCAGCCACGATGGTGGCATTCAGGCTATCTTTGACAAAGTGATCTTCCGCGAATGTTTGATTGAGTCGATTGATATGCTCCTGCAAGAATGATACGCCTCCCTTTTTAGTTCAAAAAGTCCTTGAGTTTTTTGGAGCGGCTGGGATGGCGCAGTTTGCGCAGCGCCTTGGCTTCGATTTGGCGGATACGCTCACGCGTAACATTGAACTCCTTACCCACTTCCTCCAGGGTTCGGGTCCGGCCGTCCTCGATGCCGAAGCGGAGCTTGAGCACGCGTTCCTCTCGAGGTGTCAGCGTACTGAGCACGTCGACAAGCTGCTCCTTCAACAGGGTGAAAGAAGCGGCCTCGGAGGGCTCTGAAGCGTCTTCATCGGGGATGAAATCGCCGAGGTGGGAGTCCTCCTCCTCGCCGATGGGGGTCTCTAAACTGACAGGTTCCTGTGCAATTTTCAATATTTCGCGCACTTTATCTACCGGCATGTTCATTTCCTCGGAAATTTCCTCGGGGGAAGGATCATGCCCCAGTTCCTGCAACAGTTGGCGCGAGACACGGATGACCTTATTGATGGTCTCCACCATATGGACAGGGATGCGGATGGTTCTGGCCTGATCGGCGATGGCGCGGGTGATGGCCTGACGGATCCACCAGGTGGCGTAAGTGGAGAATTTATAACCCTTTGTGTAGTCAAACTTCTCAACCGCTTTGATCAGGCCGAGGTTTCCCTCTTGAATGAGGTCCAAAAAGAGCATGCCGCGCCCCACGTATCGCTTGGCGATGGAGACCACCAGGCGCAAGTTCGCTTCGGCCAGACGCTGCTTGGCGGCGTTGCCTTTGCGGATGAGCTGTTGAAGCTCGTCATCTTCGTCGGCTGGCGCCTCTCCTTCCGGAAATTGTGCCAGCAAGTCTTCTACCTGCTGTGTGGCCTCTGCACCGAGCACCATCGCCCTGGCGAGTTTGACCTCCTCATCAGAGGTTAAAAGGTTGACTTTACCGATTTCTTTCAAGTACATGCGTACCGGATCGTCAATACCAAAGGAGTCCACTAAGGTGTTGGGATCGACAATTTCCTCTTCCGGGATCTCCTCCAATTCCTCGATGGGCGGGACGGCGTCCTCGGTGAGGTCGGGCAGGTAGTCCTCGCCCACCGTTTCAACGCCAAGATTCTCGAAAATATCGTAAATTTTGTCCATTTGATCGGACTCAAGTTCCAATTCTTCCAGCACGTCCATGAGTTCGGAGGAGGAAAGGCTGCCTTTCTTTTTACCGCTTTCAATCAGTTCGCCCAATTTTTCGGCGCCCTGAATCCCGGTGAGCAGCTTTAAGATCTCCACCTTGCTCGCTTGCATTTTATCTTCATTGCTGCGCGGCGCAAATTCGCCTTCCGCTTTATCTGACTTCACTTTTTTATCAGCCATCTGTTACATCTCCCATGCTTTTTTTTTCTTGTAGTTTTCGCGCGCAGCCAAGAGAAGTTGTTCATTTGATTCTCCTGCTTTGGTTATTTGCTCTTTTTCTATGATGGATCGGTAATCCAAAAGCGCCTGGCGGCCATTGCTCAAGTTTTCCGGTTTTTCCAGGATGAGCGCCAAGTGGGACAGTTCCTCTGGGGTGAGGGTGTCCGAGAGCGCGCCTAGTTGTACGGATCGGCCCTCGGCCCGTCGGCGGCAGAGGATGGCAAACAATTTCCCGAGAAATGGAGAGGAAAACTGTTCCGCCGAACAATCGTCCAGCGCGGCAAACAGACTGTCATCGAGCATGAGCAGCCGCAGTATCCCCTCCTCAGCCAATGCAGAGCGAGGATTGTCATAGTGCAGCTCCCGCTGCTTTGGTTGGACCTGCTGGGTAGGCAGCAGATACTGCCGCTCCTGCTTTTTTTTCAGCTGAGACAGTCTGCGGCGGTATGCGCGCGCCACCTCCTGCAAAACCGCATCCTTTTGCAGCTCCACTGCACGGGCGACCCGGCCGGCGTATACCTCCCGCTCGACCGGACTGGGCAGGGTGGCGATCATGTCGGCGGCTTCGCGGACGAAGTCCACCTTTTGGGCATCTTCATGCAGTTGATATTTTTGCTGGATTTGCAGCAAACTATAATCAATATGATCTTCAGAGACATCCAAGAGGCGTGAAAAGCTGTCCCGTCCGTAGTTTTTGATATATTCATCCGGGTCCTTGGCGCCCTGCATGCGTAAGATGCGCACTTTAAGCCCCGATTTTTCTAAAAACGGGATGGCACGCTTGGCGGCATTCACGCCTGCCTCGTCCGAATCGAAGGCGATGATCACCTCTTTGGTATAGCGGGAGAGCAGACGGGCATGATCCGGCGTGAAGGCGGTGCCAAGGCTGGCAATGGCGGAGTCAAAACCGGCCTGATGGAGCGCGATGGTGTCCATATACCCCTCAGTGAGAATCATGCGACCGGCAGATGACTGCCTGGCAAGATTGAGCGCAAAGAGGTTTCGGCTTTTATTAAATATCATCGTGTCGGGTGAGTTTAAATATTTTGGCGTGCTGTCATCCAAGACGCGGCCGCCAAAGCCGATCACATTCCCGCGCACATCAATGATGGGAAACATGACACGGTTGCGAAAACGGTCATAAATACGGCCATTTTGTCCGCTGACAGCCAAACCGGCCTCAATCAGCTCTTTCTTCTCATAACCGCGCGCCTGCATAGCGAGTAAAAGCTTGTCCCAGGCGTCCGGCGCGAAGCCAAGGCCGAACCGGGTTTGGGTCGCTTTGGAGAGTGCGCGCCCGGTAAAATACTGCAGGGCGCCCTGTCCGTCCGACGTATGAAGGGTTTGATGAAAAAAGCGGGCGGCCTCCTTATTTAAGGAGAGTAAACGCTCGCGTTTGCGGCGATCCACGCCGCTGCTCTCATCCTCGGGAAATTCCATGCCGGCCCGTTTAGAGAGCAAGCGAACGGCTTCCGGAAAGGGCAAGTGTTCCATCTCCATGACAAAGGAAATGGCGCCGCCGCCTTTGCCGCAGCCGAAACAATGATAGTTCTGTCGGTCCGGAATGACGTGAAAAGACGGCGTCTTTTCCCCGTGAAAGGGACATAGGCCCCAATAGCTTCCCCCTTTTGGGCTGAGGCTGACATAATCAGAGACCACATCGACAATATCGCAACGTGCGACCAAATCGTCGATAAACTGAGATGGAATTGCCAAACGTGCCCTCCTCTCCGGCCGGATACAGCTTGCTTACTTGACGCCCCAGGCATGGGGGATAAAAATGGAGATATACTGATCCAATGCGTAATTGTCGGTCATACCGGCTATGTAATCGCAGACAGCGCGCTCGATTCCGTCGCGCATGCGGATTTCCTGAAAGTCAGCGGGCAGTCGGTCAGGATTTTTTTGATAATGCAGGTAAAGGCCGAGGATCATTTCCTGGGCTTTTGTTTCTTCTCCCTTGGCGATTGGATTTCGGTAGACGGCGTCAAACATGAATTGACGCAGCAGCTGCATCACCTCGTAAACATGCGGCGATTGCTGAATACTATCCTTATTGGCGCTGCTCTCAATGACATCGAGCACCAGCGCATTGATGCGGCTGCCGTGGCTGAATCCCAATACCTGCGATACTTCCAAGGGAATGTCCATGGGGTAAATGATTTCACCACGGATGGCGTCGTCAATGTCGTGATTGATATAGGCGATGCGATCGGCCAGGCGGACGACGGAACCTTCCAGGGTGCTTGGCTCTTTGGGACCCGAGTGACATAAAATACCGTCGCGCACTTCATGCGAGAGATTCAGACCCTGGCCGTTTTCTTCCAGCAAATCGACAACGCGCAGCGATTGGCTGTTGTGGGAAAATCCACCGGCCATAATGTCGTTTAACACACGTTCGCCGGCATGGCCGAAAGGCGTGTGCCCCAGATCGTGCCCAAGGGCTATGGCTTCCGTGAGATCCTCGTTGAGCTGCAAACCGCGGGCAATGGTACGCGCAATGCGGGATACCTCCAGCGTGTGGGTCATTCTGGTGCGGTAGTGATCCCCTTCCGGCTGCAGAAACACCTGCGTCTTGTGCATCAGTCGGCGGAATGATTTGGCGTGTACAATGCGGTCAATGTCGCGTTGAAAACAAGTCCGCACATCACAGGGCGGTATGGGCCGCGGACGCCCGCTCGAGGCAGATGCCAGCGCAGCAAACGGAGATAAAATCTGCTGCTCTAGCACTTCCCTTTCTTCACTGATGGTCATAAATGGACGCCCCCTCTATATCTCTACTTGTATTTATCTCATGTATCATACAGCTTCGCACCCCGTCGCCCCATACCCCGCTACCAACGCGTCGTTCCCGGCATAGAAAAGGAACCACGAAAAGCCCGGTAGTCACCGCTGCGCTTCTCTATAAAGTAAAAATACGCATGTAAAAGCAAAAATCCTGCCTGTATCGAAAAATTTTTCTAAAATATCAAATCATGATCCATAAAATAAGAAATCACTGCCGTGCAGCTCACCCGCAAACCATGCGCGGGACAGCTTGAAAACGCTCACCCAAGACCTCGACCGATACCGTGCCCGCGGTGAGTTCTGTCACTTGTTTAGAAAAATCATCCAGTTCCAGTTCGGGCAGCAGCAGCTGTATCCTCACATCAGCGGCATAGAAAATCTCGTCAATGATGCCATGAAAACTGTCAACTTCCAGCTTCAACCGTTCCAGCAGCGGGTATGGGCAGCAGAGTTCTAAAAGAAGCAGCCGACGCACCGTGGAGATACCGGCGGCATCCAGAGCATCTTTGGCTGAGCGGGTATAAGCGCGCAACAGTCCACCCGCGCCCAGGAGAATACCGCCGAAATAGCGTGTGACAACGCAGCAGACATTCTCCACCTTCTCACGCCGAAAGACCTCCAACATGGGTTGACCGGCGGTGCCTTGCGGCTCTCCATCGTCCGAATAGCGCATGATCCCGCCCTCGCGGAGCGAATAGCACCAGCAATTGTGGCGGGCGTCGTGATAGCGGCTTTTCATCTGTGCAATATGCGCGCGCGCTGCCTCCTCCGATTCCACCCGCCAGACGTGGCCGATGAAACGGGAGCGTTTTTCGACAAACTCCACTTCGCTCTGTGCTGTCGGCACGAGGTATTCTGTCATGGATCCGTCTCCTCGCCGCCCGCTTCGGTTTCCTCCACGCGATAGGGCAGCAGCCGGCTCAAAATCTTTTCTGTACAGACCACATGCACTTCAATACTCTGGCCATAGTTGACCTGCTCAACCTTGGCTTCTCGATAGAGCAAATCCAGTAGCGCGCCTTCCTCATAGGGTATATGCAAAAGGAGCGTATGATAGCCGCTATCGAGCTTTTTGCCCAGCATGGCGAGCAGCTGATCGGTTCCCTCCCCGGTTTTGGCGGAGAGCAGCACGATATTTTCACCGTGGGGCTTGATATCTCCCACGTAAATATCGGCTTTATTAAAGACTTCGATGCGCTGTGTCTGTTCCGCGCCGAGCTCTCGAATGAGATCTTCCACCACCGCAGCCTGTGTGCGCCATTCCGGATTAGAGGCGTCAATCACATGCAACAGCAGGTCGGCAAAGCGCAATTCTTCCAGTGTTGCCTTAAAGGCATCCACTAGGTGATGCGGCAGCTTGCGAATGAAACCGACGGTATCGGAGATGAGCACCGTGCAAGTGTCGGAGATCTCCAGCGTACGCGTGGTGGTGTCCAAGGTATCAAAAAGACGATTGTTGGCGGGGATATCTGCCCCCGTCAGCGTATTGAGAAGGGTTGATTTGCCTGCGTTGGTATAGCCGACTATGGCAACGACAGGCACTTCGTTTTTGATGCGGCGTTCACGCTGCACCCCGCGCACCCGCCGCACCTCTTCCAATTCCTCTTTGAGTTTTGCAATTTTGCGGTGGATATGCCGGCGGTCGGTCTCCAGCTGCGTCTCACCCGGGCCACGCGTGCCGATGGGCGACTTGCCGCCTGAGGCGGTTTGGCGCACCAAGTGCTTCCACATGCCGGTCAGACGTGGCAGCAGGTATTGGTACTGCGCCAGCTCCACTTGTAAGCGGCCTTCCTTCGTCTTGGCCCGCTGGGCGAAGATATCCAAGATCAGCGCCGAGCGGTCCATGACCTGTACGCCGATATCCTCTGTTAACACACGAATTTGAGAGGGCGAAAGGTCGTTATCGAAGATGACCATGTCTGCCTCCTGCGCGCGGCACAGCTCCGCCACCTCCTGCACCTTGCCTTCTCCGATGAAGGTGCGCGGATCGGGGCTGTGGCGGTTTTGCAGAACTGTGCCAAGGCAAACGCCGCCCGCTGTTTCGAGCAAGGCGGCCAATTCCTCAAGCGTTTCATCGCTTGCGTTCCAGGCCTCTTGAAAATTCCCGGCGGATAGACCAACCAGGACGGCGCGATTGCTGTTTTCTTTTGTAGTTTGTTCTACCATAAAGGCTCCTTTGCGAGAAATTAAACCGATCGGACCAGCGCCTGCGTGATTTCAGCAATATACATCCGATGGTAGTCTTTCTTTTCATAAAAGTCATGTAGGGCCGGATCTATGAAGCACTTGGGGTCAAAATCCTGCGCGTAGAGCTTGCGGCAGACCAGAACCAGCTCCGCCTCGGCAAAATACGGGGCCTGTGGCCCGGCCATACAGCGCGTTAGGCCGCTTTCGCGGAGCTTATCGCTGTCACGTCCGCTCTTGCTGCCCAGCAAACGCAGGGCGGCGCGGTGTTCTTCGCCCAGAAATGAGAGCGTGAAGTCATCTTGCTTTTCAATAAACTCGAAGGTATAGCGCTGCGGACGCACATAAATGGTTGCCACGGGTTTATGAAACAGAACGCCAAGCCCGCCCCAGCTGGCTGTCATACTGTTGTATTTTTGCTCGTTTCCGGCGGAAATGAGCGTCCACTGATCTTCCAAAAGGGAAAATACATTCTTTTGCAGCTTCTTTGGATCGATTGATTCAAACATAGGGTTACCTCCAAGACTAAAATAGTTCACTTCTTTAGTTTATCTTATGCTGTAAACTCGGAAATAAAACAAGGAAAAACCCGTGCCATTGACAGCACGGGTTTACACTTGATAGGATCAGTTTTCGAGACCGAACTTCTTATTGAAGCGGCTGACACGTCCGCCAGTATCGACCATCTTCTGCTTACCGGTGAAGAAGGGGTGACACTTGGAGCAAACTTCAACTCTAATGTCCTTCTGCGTGGATCTCGTCTCAATCACATTACCACAAGCACATCTGATGGCTGTCTGTTCATAATCGGGATGGATACCGTCCTTCATGCGTGTTCACCTCTTTCTATGATGGAATCAAAATGCAGCATCATTTCATGCAGCATCTTTGTAAGCGCAACTCATATAATAGCACGCCTTTACATGAATTGCAACAGATTTTTTCTCTTTATGAGAGTTTTTTTCGCTTGCCGTCTGCCGTCTGGACAAAGCCCTGGTTGAGCGTCAGGAACCAGAGGATTTTTTGGTCAACGCGTTTGCCGGTGATTTCCTCTAACGCGGTGGTGTAGGCCTCCATTTGTCGTGTGTAAAGGGCTGCGGTTTGCTCGAGCGTGGCTTCCGTCACATAATTGTTTTTAAAGTCGACCAAAACGATCCCCTCATCGGTTTCAAACCAGCAGTCAATGACGCCTTGCAGAAGGACCTTTTCGTTGGCCGGCACACCGTCTAAGTATCGCACAGCAGGCACCAGGATCGAAAAAGGGTATTCTCTGTGCAGTGTTTTGGCCTGGCACATTTGCTTGCCCAAAGTTGAGGAGAAGAAGCGGTGAATGCTTTGTGCGGAAACGGCATCAGCTTCCTCTGCGGTGAGATAGTGCGCTGCCTGCAGGCGGCGGATCTGCTCGGCAATCGCGGTGAGCGAACCTGTTTGTTCCAGCGGGATGTGCTGCATGACAATGTGCAGGGCGCTGCCCTTTTGCGTGACGGTCAAGCCGCTGTGCGCGGCGGCAAACTGCGGGCGGTGAAAGGCGGCGCTGTCAAAAGACATGTTCATGCTATCCGCCGCGCTGGCGACGTTTTGCATTAAGTCAGTCGCGGTGAGCTTAGCTGGTATGGCTGCGAGCGCTTCATAGGGGTACCGCCAGGTCAGCTGCTGCCATGTGCTCTCACGCGCCGGATCAGTCGGCGCCTGCATGGCATCCTCTGTAGGCATAGCAGCGGACGAGCCATTCGGCGCACTGCCGTGGTGGTACCGTATCACCCAAGGAAGACCATGCCCAGTAGCCTCCGGCGGCGTAGACAGCTCTGCTATGCGGCGCAGCATAGCGCCCTCCGGGCGATTCATGGCGGCCAGGATGATCCAGTGACCGGCGCAGATTTGGCTGGAGAGCACGTTCGGGTCCAGCGGTGAGGAGACTTGTGCGCCCAGCTTTTTGAGATCCGATTCCCCATAAGAGAGGCTGTGCGTCAGAATAAGCTTTTCCTTGGCACGTGTCATGGCAACGTAGAGAAGGCGCATCTCCTCTGCCAAAAGCTCCTTTTTCAACTGTAGGGCAACCGCCTGTCTGGGCAGAGTCTGCGATTCTATCATGCGCTCGGTATCGACCAGGCGCGGGCCGAGACCCAGCGTACTGTGAAAGAGCACCGGCTTTTGCATATCGCTGTAATTGAATCGGCGGCCCAATCCACACAGAAAGACCACGGGATATTCCAAGCCCTTGGAGCGGTGGATACTCATAAGCCGAACGCCGCTGCTATCCGCTGTCGCGGCGCCGCCGGGCTGATGTCCGTGTTCCATCAAGCGGCCCACGTGATAGAGAAAGGCAAACAGACCACGATGGCCGTTGCGCTCAAAGCGGCAGGCCAGGTCGTAAAACCGCAGCAGGTTTTCCTCACGCTTGGTCCCGCCGGGCATACGGCGAAACAGTTCAATGGCATGGGTGCGGGCATACAGGGCTTGCACCAGCTCATGTGCGCTGGCGTCCACTGCCGCAAAACGGAGAAAAGAAATCTCCTCCAAGACCTCGGCGCAGCGTATGTTGCCGACCTGCCCGGCCTGTTGCAGGGCTTGATAGAGATTGCCCTCTCCCTGCTGCCGCAGCTGCGCCAGATCCTCAGCATCAAAGCCGTAAAGTGGAGAGTGCAGGACGGAGAGCAGCGCAATGTCTTGCTCCGGGTTATCAATAAGGCGCAAAAAAGAGAGGATCACGGAGACCTCTGTGCTGTCGAAGAAGGCGTCCTCATCCTCGGCAGCCCAGGGAATCTGCGCATCACGCAAGGCGCGGGCATAATGATGCCGCACGTTGCCGGGAGAGCGCAGCAGGATGACAACGTCGTCGGCTTCGAGCGGCCGCGTACCGCCTGCACCGTCGGAAATCATCAAGGGCATTTGCAATAGTTCCTTGATGCGCTGCGCGACAAAGCGTGCCTCGCGTTCGTGATGACCGGTTTTCTGCTCCTCCCCTTCCGTTTCTGTGTCTGCATAGTTGAGAACGTGCAGCTCGGTTTCACAGCCGCTCGCCTCCGGAAAGGATGCGCCGGGGTAGAGCGCTTCGTCGGCCGTATAATTCATTTCACCAAGCTGCTCTGACATGATAGCGTAAAACAGGGCATTGACCGCATCGAGCACTGCAGGACGGGAGCGGAAGTTCTGAGAAAGCAAAATCTTGCGGGCCTCCCTTGCTTTGGCGGCCTGATAGGGCGCGAACCGCTGATACTTCTCCAAAAAGATGCCGGGATCCGCCAGGCGAAAACGATAGATGGACTGCTTGACATCGCCCACGAAGAACAGGTTTTCCTCCTGTTGTGAAAGGGCGGAGATGATACTGTTTTGGACTTGGTTGGTGTCCTGATATTCGTCGACCATGATTTCCGCGTAGCGTTTGCCGACCAGCTGGGCGATCTGCGTTGGCTGACCGTTCGCATCCGTGAGCAGCGCGACGGTCTTGTGCTCTAAGTCAGAGAAATCCAAATAACTGTGTCGTGCTTTGAGCCGGTCATAGTGGGTGGAAAAATCACGTACCAGGTCGAATAAACCAAGTAGAGCCGGATAGAGCAGGCGCAGATCCGACAGCAAGAGATCGCTGCTATCTGCAAAGCGTTCGGCCAGCGCGGCCATGGCGTCTTTACAACGATTGCGCAACTGCTTGATCTCGTCCTGCAGTTGTGGGTTTGGACAGTTGCGCACGGATTTGAGACGGGAAAACGGGATCTGCGCACAGGCTGCGGCGGCATCCCAGCCGACCTGCGTGGCCTCGTGAAAGGCTAAGATCGCCGTAAGGCTCTCCTCGAGATTCTCTGCGTAAGGCAAGAGGCTTTCCTCCGTCTGTGCGCGGGTGATGCTTTGTCGGAGTGTCTTGATCCAGTAGGAGAGCTGCTGCCTGCTATCCTCGAGCAATAGCTGCCCCCAGGGCGTCTGCGCGACATCGTCAATATCTCTTAGCGCGAGCGTCTGCTGCTGCGCTGCCATCCAGGCCTGCGGATCCGCGTGGCTCTGCATGCGGTCGTAGATATCGAGCGTAATTTCTTGCAGACGACTGTCATCCCGCCCGGCAGAGAGCAGGTCGAGCAGCCGCGCGAACGGCGCGTCCGGTGTGATGCTTTCGTAACGTTCCTCCAAGACGTCCTGCAAGGCGCGCTGCATGAGCAGTGCGGCGTCCTCCTGTTCGCAGAGTGAAAAATCGAGCGGGATATCCAGACTGTGGCCCCACTCGCGTAAAAGATTGGTGCACAGAGCGTGAATGGTTGAGATTTGCGTTTGATAGAGCAGCAGCCGCTGCCGTTGCAGGTGATGGTTATGCGGATCGTCCCGCAGGCGATCCGATATCGCGCGGGCGATACGCAAGCGCAATTCCTGCGCAGCGGCTTTGGTGAAGGTGATGATCAAAAACGCATTGATGTTCAACCCCTCGCCGAGCATGCGATCGAGCAGACGCTCGACCAAGACACTGGTTTTGCCCGAACCCGCAGCGGCGGATACCAGCAGCGTACCGCCACGGTTGGCTATGACGGCTTTTTGCGCTTCTGTACGTGTGATGCTCAAGGCTCCTCCCCTCCGTTCTCCTCCAGATAGGCCCAAAACTCACTGTTTTTCTGACTGGGGATATAGCGACGGCGATCTTCCCCCAGACGCTCGTCAAAGTGGCAGGCCTCGGCAAAATCGCAATACAGGCAGGCGTGACGGGTTGGGCTGCGCCAATAGGGATCCGCACGCACCTGCCCTTGCTGAAGCGAGCGGCATACCTCTTTGAGAATATTCTGCACATGGCGACGCAGATGGCCCAGCTGCTCGGCGCTGACCAGGGCTTCGCCACTGAAGGCGCCGGTCTTACTGCTCAGGCGGACGGGCAGAAAACGAGGACCACCCTCACCCGGTTGTTCCAGGGCCTCCAACACCGCGGGGTCATTGAGCAGCAAGCCGCGCCGCGTCAGTTCCTTATCCACCAGTTTTTGCAGCGTCTGGTCCGACATGCTTCGACTGCCGGAGATGAGCACATCCCGGGCCGGTAGATACAGCACACCGGCCGGAACGGGGGTCAGGCCGCCAAAAGCCTCTGCGTGATCCTCTAAGGCGAAGGCATACAGCAAAAGCTGCAAGCCCAGGCCATGCCGGATATCGTTGAGGTCAAAGGACTTGCGCCCGGTTTTATAATCCACGACTTTAAGGTACAGGCGGTCGTCTTTGACCCAAGCATCCACGCGGTCTACATAACCGGAGATGCGCAGGGATAGATCCCCCTCTTGGATACGCACGGGGGGCAGCTGCTTTCCTTCGCCGAAGCCGAGCTCAAAGTAGAGCGGCTGGAAATCAGACTGCTGCAATTCTGCCACGACATTTTGGACGACCAGAAACACTGTCTTTTCCAGGCGATGAAAGAGATAACGAAAGCGCGGCGTCTGTCCATCGAGTCCGCCAAGTTGTTCAAAGGTATAACGGCGGATGGCCTCCTGGCATAAAGTGGACAACGTTGCATCTTCCAGCTGTGATAGTGGACCATGTGCAGCGGCGGCGCGCAGAACATATTCCAGCACATAGTGTATGAAGGTACCATACTCCGGGGCGTGAAAACCGGCGGCCTTACGCGGTTTTGCCTGCAGGCCGTACTGCATGAAATAGGAAAAACGACAGGATTGATGCCTATCCAGGCGCGAAGGAGACAGGGCAATGCCTTGTCCGTAAAGCTTTCTCACTGTTTCGGCCGACAGATCTCCGCGCCGCCAGGCAGCTGCGCGGGTGGCACGCTGTACAAAAGAGCGGTACTGCTCCACATGACGCATACGCTCTTGCAAGATAGAATCTTGGAGAGCCATGCGCTGCAGCGTGCCGGGATCCGGAACGCCGGATGGCTGTGCCTGATGCTGCAGTTGTGGCAGCAGGGCGCTCAACCGGTTGACCAGAATGGAGGGAAAGCCCTCTGCGCCCCCTTCCGTCATCATGGGCCAGCTGACAAAAAGCCGCTGCTGCGGCTGCGAACAGGCGGTGTACAAGATGGTCATTTCACGCAGCATCTGCATCTCTGGCGCGGGTGAGAGCGTGATGCCATAATCCGAAAGCAAGGCGCGGTCCTCGTCGGAAAACAAACCGTGCGTGGGTATGGTTTGAGGGATACCGGCATCATCTGCGCCAAGGATGAACAGCGTACCCACGCGCCGATTGGCAAGACGCGGCAGGTCACCGGTGATGACGCGGTCCAAGGAAACGGGAATGGATCCCACCGTATACTGAGACAGCAAAAGACGCAGCAACCTGGGAAACTCCTCGGCGCGCACCGGCATATCAGGCAGATGGCTCACGCACTGCGTCAGCGCGTTGCATAGGATATCCCACAGCTGACGATATTCCATCGCGCGCTCCGGTTCTCCGCGCTTGAATAGCGCTTCTGTGTGTGCAGACAGGGTTTCCGGCAGATGGATGTTTTCGAGAAAATTGTAAAGTGACTTTACTTTACTGTGAATAAATTGACTGGATTCTTCTTTCATTATCATGTAAGGTGAAATGACTTTACGGCGGATTTCGTTCAGGTGACGAAGCAAAGCCTCGTCCGCTTCGGTGAAAGTTTGCTCGTAGCCGCGCGGATGACGGAAAAAGCCGCGTTCACTGGTCCACTCCTTGCCGCGGATGTTCCACAAAAGGACATAATTTTCCAGGGCGTCGCAGTCTTGCGGCGCCAAACCAGTGAGCCCTGTCTTGAGATAGCGAAAGACATCCTCATAGTCAAAGTTGCCCGCGACGACATCCAGCGCGGCGGTGATCAGTGTAAAAATCGGCTTATGTAAAATGGGCTGCATATCAGATTGAAAGACGGGAATCTCAAAACGAGCGAAGGTGGCGGTGATCAAATCGCGGTACGGTTCGAGGTCCCGCGCGGAAACGGCAATGTCGCGTGCGCGCACACGACCGGACTGCAGCAGGGATCGGATCTGCCCGGCGACCCAGATGACTTCATCTCTGCGATGTTTGGCGGCTGTCAGGCAGAGCGGATGCGTGTCGCCGTCGAACGGTGGAGCCGTGTCGTCAAAGAGGTATTTCTCTATATGGGCCAGCACCGGTGATCGCGTGTCTGCACCCCTCGTACAGGTCTCCACTTGAATGGGGATATGGTACTGCTCTGCCAGACGGAGCAGGCGGAGCGCCGTCTGGCGAGCGCTGGCAAAGATGCCGTGTGGATCGTTCGACGGGTCCAAGGCATCGCAGCTGAGGGCGACGGTCAATGAATGGGATTGCAGCATCAGTTCTCGGATGACCAGTTCTTCTTGTGGGGTAAAATCGGTAAAGCCGTCTAAGTAACAGTCCTTTCCCTGTAAGATAGAGGTGTGGTGCAGCTTGTCCACCAGCAGGGTCAACTGGTCGCGCGGATCGGCCGCGCCCTGAGCCGTCATGGCGTCATAGGCGCCATAGATCAGCGCTAAGTCCTCCAGACGCCTGGCTGCCAGCCCCTCGGCATAGGAGGCGATCTCACGCAGCTGATCGGGGCTTGTGCAGCTGCTTTTTAATTCATCTATTGTGATGATCAATTGCGTTAGAAATTCTGCCTTTTGGGCCGATGGACCAAAGACGGTCAGCAGGCTGCCGACGGCATGCACGGCGGCGTACATCACCAAAAGGCGGCCACCTTCGTCCAAGACAGGGCGGGCCGCGCCGCCTGCGAGCGAAAAGACACGTCTGGTCAGGCTGGTAAAGGAGAACACCTCGGCATAGCCTGCAGCCTGATTGCCACCGACCTCACAGAGCCGGCGTTCGCTTTCATAGGAAGCTTGTTCAGGGACAAGTAAAATCTGCGCCCTGGCAGCCCCTTCTTCTTTGATGCGCCGCAGCACCTCGTGCGATTTGCCGCTGCCGCTGCGGCCCAGGATGAGATGAAATAACATAAAAACACCTTCTTTTGGTGGTCGATTGTGGCATTCACAACGGAAAATATGTGCTATGCCTCTTGCCTTTAGTATAGCATAGATGACGGACTGAGGGAAGAAGCGGTCGAATTTTTGAAAATCTGGGGCAAACGCTTCCGTGTCGCATAAGATGGATTGATGACGGAGGGATGGCGACTTCGTCAATCCTTTCGATTCAAAAGGAGGAATTGCATTGAAGTTTGAAGAAAAATGTCCGATCGACAGAAGCTTTTTTGGCGGCACAAAAGGCACCCTGCCGCCCTGTGGCGATCTGGCGACTCCCTATGTACCTATGATGGAACCCCTGCCGGAGCGTTATTCCTACACGGATGCACTCAACAGCGGTACCCTGTTCCCTGCGCTGAATCTGCCTTTCCACCTGAAAATCAACGCGAATAATGTCGTTAAGACACCGCTCAATGAGCTGCAGGCGTTGGAATTTGTGGTGACGGAATTGGGTCTGTACCTGGATACACATCCCAATGACGAGGAAGCTTTTTATGTCTTTAAGCAGTACGTTGAGCTGGAGAAGGAGGCGCGCAAGGCCTTCACCGAAGCCAACGGCCCGCTCTTCCAGACAGATGCGGCCAGAAGCGAAACCTACACTTGGGCACAGGATCCCTGGCCCTGGCATGTCAAGGAATAAGGGGGTAATTAAATGTTTGTTTATGAGAAGAAATTGCAGTACCCCGTCAGAATCACCAATCCGAACCCGAAGCTGGCCGCACTCATCATCTCCCAATATGGTGGAGGAGATGGCAAGAGGCTATGAAAATGGCAACGTGAATAAGTAAGAAGACCAGAGGCGTTTTGCGCCGCTGGCCTTCCCTCTTGTGTTTGCTTTATTTTTGATACAGACCGGCCCGGTCATTGATGACCAGCATGCGCAGTTGGTCATAGCTCAGATCCAGACCCTGCTCGTTGCCCACGAGGGCACCCATTTTTTGCAGCTTTTCCACGGTGGCTTTTCCCCATTCGGGGATATCGGCCAACGTTTTATACATAGGGCTTGCTTGGGCAGTCAGCAGTTTTTGCACGATGCCCTGCACTTCTTTTTCTGTCATGTCGTCTTCCTCCTGATTTAGATAACGTGGCATGGGGGGTGGATATTTGCCGGCGATGATATCCTTGCCGCTGAATTTCCCGTGGGCATCCCATTGGAAATGCGGTTTATCGACAAAGCCGGTCCAATCTCCGCCCCAGGTGAAGCCCATTTTCTTGCCTATTACAGAGACGGCTTGCCAAAAATGAGGATCGTTATATTCTTCGCCCTTGACATTTTTGCAAATATCAAACGCAAGACCCGCCTTTACACTGTGGAAGGTGGCCGGTGGTTTCCCGCCGGTACCGTTCAGGTAGCATTCTTGCTGATACTCGTCGTCTCGCACGGTTCCGGTGACGAGGACGGGCTGTCCGGCTTTTTGGCACAGCTCCAGAAACTTTCGGCAGTTGTCTGCCACATCCACGCGTAGCTTTCCGATGTCACGGCTGTTGAGCATCGTGGATCACTTCCTTTCGATAGGTTTGCTGCTTTTGCATATCGGCGCGCCGCGCGCTGGGGTCGCCGTCTGCATCCACAGACAGCTTGGCACGGTGCGCTCATATACGGAAGCAGAGAGGAAGCCTGCGGTCTACATACCGCAGGTTATATCCAGTCTATGCTAACGGCGCTTTGCCTGTGATTGTTGCTTACACTTCGGTGTCCTCTGCTTCCGGAAATGCCTCTGCCCAAGCGGCGACATTGCTTGCCTGCACGTGATATGTGCCGGAGAAGGCCGCGTTGAGGAAGGCCTCCTGCAGCTTGGCGATGACAAGTCGGCGTTGGGCGCTGTTGAGCTGGTGCAGTGCATACTGTTTTTCGCCAATGCGAACAGTGGCGCTGTGTGTGATGGGTTGAGATGTATGTGCTAAATTGTTTTCCATGTTGCTCGCCTCCCGTCTATGTCTATGCACCTTGCCGCTCGTTTCATACGGATGTACAGAATTTTGGATGCGTGGCATAGAGGCTTCATAGGATGTAGAGAGAAAGGAGAGGAACGCTTATGCAGCAAGCGCGCACAGCTGCGGCTTACATTCGTGTTTCAACCGAAGATCAGGCCGAATACTCCCCCGATGCGCAGTTGGTGGAGATCCGCAAATATGCCGCGCGGTCCGGTTATGTCATTCCAGACGCGTTTGTGTTTCAAGATGAAGGCATCAGTGGGAAAAGGACGGAAAAACGCGATGCCTTTAATCGCATGATCGGTCTGGCCAAACAGAAGCCACGGCCATTTGCAGCCATTTTACTGTGGAAATTCTCGCGCTTTGCCCGCAATCGAGAAGATAGTGTGGTGTATAAATCCATGCTGCGCAAACAGCTGGGCATTGAGGTCATCTCCATCTCCGAGCCGGTTGGCGACGACAAGATGAGCATTCTCATCGAAGCGCTCATTGAAGCGATGGACGAATATTATTCCATCAACCTGGCCGAGGAGGTCAAGCGTGGCATGACGGAAAAGGCGCGCCGCGGCGGGCTGCAAGCTGCCCCGCCGTTCGGTTATTGCGTCAGAGATCACTGCCTTTGGCCGGTGCCGGAGGAGGCGGCTCTGGTGCGGGAGATTTTTAAGCGATACCTAGCGGGTGATGGCCCATATGAGATTGCCCGAGATCTCAATGCGCTGGGCATTCGGACGCGCCGTGGCGGGTGTTTTGAAAGTAGGAGCGTGGACTATATTCTGTGTAATCCGGTCTACATAGGCAAACTGCGCTGGAATCCGGGCGGCCGCACAGGGCGAAACTTTGAGGATGCACAAATCATCACGGCCGCATCAGAACATGAAGCCATACTTGACGAAAAGACTTGGCAAGCTGTGCAGGCGCGCCGTGCAGAACAACGCGCTGCAAGAGTAAACAAGAAGCGACCGGCATCCGCGGAAAGTCACTTGCTCTCCGGCCTACTGCGCTGCGCCGCTTGTCAGCGCACCTTGGTTTTTACAAAGCCGCACTATTGGAAATGCAACGGATATGCCAAAGGTGTCTGCGCCATCAGCCAGCACACAAGGGATGAAAACATTCAGCGCGCACTGATGGATGCTTTGGCGGACGATTTATACAGTGAAACAGACATTCAATTTTCCCTGACGCCATTGGCCGATAAACGGCAAAAAGATTCAAAGGACTTTCCGAGCCGCTGTGCCGCAATCGAAAGACAACTGGCACGCTTGCAGGAGGCCTACCTGGCTGGGGTGGAACAATTGGATGCCTATGCAAGTAAAAAAGCGACGCTGGAAGAACAAAGCCTTGCTCTCCGTCGGGCCTGGGAAGAAGAACGCAAGGCTGATGCAGATGCTACACTGCCGGAGCCGCCTGTGCAGTTAAATTTACACGCGATCTTGCAGGGGCATGGGATAAGTGTTTCACAAAAACGAAAGGCCTTGCAGGAAATCATAGACGCAGTCTATTACGATAAGGCAGGCGCTTGCCTCTCTATCTGTTATCATGTTTTACGAGATGAATCGTAGCCGTCTGCCATCCGGTGGACCGGATGGAGAGCTGGGCGCTTCCATGCGCTATCTCTCTCAGCGTTACGCCATGCCCTACCCTGAGCTTAAGGCCTTGTTAACCGATATCGGCACCGAAGAACTCGGACATATGGAAATGGTGGCAGCCATTGTTCATCAGCTGACCCGTAAGCTCACCGACAAAGAGATTCAGGAGAATCCCACCTTTGCCCCCTACTTCGTAGATCATACAACGGGCGTCTATCCTACGGCTGCGTCTGGCTTCCCCTGGACGGCGGCGTCTATCGGGGTAAAAGGCGACGTCATCTGTGATCTGACAGAGGATATGGCCGCCGAGGGTACGACCTTGTAAGAGAAACATGGCTGAAAAAGCCTGATTTCATGGGCTTTTTGTTAGGACAAGCCTTTTCTTAAAAATGGTATGCTGCAACTCTCTAAGAACAACACAACAAAAAAGAGATAGTTTTAGAATGGTTCACACCCACCTATCTCTCGTGTTAAGGAGAGTAAAGGCTATGGCAAAGAAATATATCGTCCAGAATAATTCTGTGACTGAGGTCATTTATATTGGTGGTTGCCAGTCTGCGAAAGGCGGACAGAAACGCGCAATCGAACCAAAAGAGATCATTCCCAATGCTTATGAAACAGACAAGAAGTTAGAGAAAACGCTTTTACAAATGGAAACTTCAAAGCAAGGCGCACCGATTCATGGACTGTATCATGACAAAAATTATCGTGCCAGAGAGAAAAAGCGCAAGGCGACGATACAAGAATTGATTATCAACAATTTTGAGCCGCGCAATTCTTGTATGCTGACACTTACATTTAATGCGGAGAATCAAGACCATACATCATATGAACTGCAAGACTTTGCAGCGGATGATGTGGATCAGGAACTAATGGCTATGCTCGACTGTTTAAATGCAGAAGTTTTTTCGCAGCATTATGCACCAGAAAAATCAACTGATGTTGTAAAAATCCATGATCCAAACGCTTTACAGGCGACACAGCTTTCTGATTGCAACAAGCGGTTTAAACAGTTTATACAGCGCATAAAGTACCATTATCCCCTTTTTAAATATGTGGCCGTTGTGGCGCGGCAAGAATCTGGCAACTGGCATTACCATCTGGTGTGTAACATGAACTTTATTCCGTTTGATGAACTGCACCGGCTCTGGGGAAATGGTGCGGTGTATTTTCGAGCAGTCAAGAAAGACGGACTTGTCGGGTTATGGAAAGCCATTCGCTATTTACAGAAGAATTTAAAAACGGCACATTTCGATCTCAAAAACGAAAATGGATATCTTGCTTCAAAAGGACTGGAACGGGATCAGGTTTTTCGCTCATGGGTATCTGCGGAGGATGCCGCATTAAAGTTGATGGAGAAAACGCTGAAAGGCATTACGCCGGATTTTTCCTATCAGACCATGCACGAATATACAGGAGTTGATAAAGATAAAGTCTTTGAAAAGGAATTGACTGCCACTTGTAAATATTTTAAGTATTTTAAAGACAACGCAAGCCTGTTTCCGAAGCTACCCAATGCGTACAGGGCGGCTGAGATATAATTTTTAATTAAGGATAGGAAAAAGACGAAACCCTCCGTCTTCCCTTTCCAGCTTAAAAAATATATCAATATCAGCTTACCATTCAAACCACCTTTGGGTGGAAGGATGTAACTTGCATCAGGGATTTGAGCATGGTGGTGCTACCAAGACTTCCGCAACCGCTTCAAAATGATTAAAAGTGTATTTATGAAACGGTGCTTTAAAAGGTGTTTTATAAATGCAAGCATAGCTCTATTGACAAAGATTTCGCAGTATATGGGTGGCCCTGAAAACCGCTTCCATAGGGTGTAGTCAAATGGAGCAATGTAGATTTTAAACCATTTTGAGATCAGGTGAAAGGGGGTATGACGATGAGGGTTGCATATATCAGAGTGAGTACGGCAGAGCAAAATACAGCAAGGCAGGAACTGATTGCACGAGAACTTGGAGCAGAGCGAATTTATACAGAGAAGATCAGCGGTAAGGACACCAACCGGCCACAGTTACAGGCAATGCTTGATTTTGTCCGTGATGGGGATATGGTGATCGTGGAAAGCTATTCAAGGCTGGCACGTTCCACAAAGGACTTACTGGAGATCGTGGAAAGCCTAAATAAAAAGGGCGTAAAGTTTAAGAGCCACAAGGAAAATATTGATACAAGCACGCCGCAAGGCAAACTGATGCTGACCATGTTTGCAGGTCTTGCACAGTTTGAGCGCGAATGTCTGTTGCAGCGACAGCGCGAGGGGATCGAGCTTGCAAAAGCACAGGGCAAATATACTGGCAGACCGCAGAAAAAACTTGCAGACCTTGAGGACATTTGCAAGGCGGTGGAGAAAAAGGAAATCAGTATCACAAAGGCAAGCAAACTTCTGGGCGTTTCAAGGTCAACATTTTATAGAAGATACCAGATATACCTTGATGATGATATGATTGACTTCTAAGATTGTTTATTGGTACAAAGCTAAAAACTGTTGGTGTGCATGGTCATGCCAGCAGTTTTCTTGTTTTTGTTTCTTTTCTGAGTAATTGATGAAAGACAAAAATTTGCAAACCACTGTATGAAAAACGGCGGGTAGCAGTTGCAATTTTTCAGGAATACAGCAGGTGTGCAAAAAGTATGATTTTGGAGTTTTGAAAAATGGATTGAGTAAAAAATCACTGGGATTGCGTGAATACAGGAAAATTCAGATGATGCAAATTGAGATTGGATTTTGAGCAAAGTTTATTGGAGAAATGGGGAGCAGTAAGGGAAAATTGTGATAACACAAAATAATTCAACCTGATACTAATATACAAAAAATTTTGATGCATGAGGAATTAAGGTTTTCTGGTGCAGTACTGTTTTACAGCAACAGCGAGAATAAAATTGAAACGGTAGTCTTGGATATAAGCAAAATAAAACAGGCAGGAAACAACTGAAAAAATGTTGTTCCTTGCCTTTTTTTTGATATTACAGAGGGGTTCATAGGTGCCGACTCGGAAATGGACGCAAGGAGTACCCTCTACCAACCAATGCAAAAAATAAATAGAGAAATGGCGTAGAGATACAGAGAAATACAGCGGATAAACGGAGAAAATGGAGAAACGCTATTGCCTTTTCCATGGGGAGGCGATAGAATAGAGGTGCCAAGAAATAGGGCGGCAACCTCTGGAATGTTGGAGCATTCCAGAGGTCTGCATACGGTGATACGAGCACCATACACAGGAAGTAAGCACTTCTACCACAAGATAATTATATGCTAGGCACTCGATTTTAGCAAGAGCATATAGTTGAACTGTGTTAACGCATATGCGTCTTGTATGGGATGAATTGGGCAACCAATACACCGTACAAGACGCTTTATTTCTTGGTGGAAGCGAACGCCAAGGGGCTGGATTTCCAACCCCTTGGCCGATGCTCCATCAAGAAAATATGACAGGAGAAATGAAAATGAAAAAGACACTTAGCGTAGCACTAGCAATCTTACTGGCATGCTCCATACTCATCATAGGAGCGACTGCGGCGGGTACTTCTAAGACCTATAAGGTCGAAGCGGGCATCGATGGAATGAGCGGTGAGCCGTTAGATGCATATGAACTGACCCTTTCAAACGTGCTGTCCGAGCCAACAAAGAAAATCATTCAATATCGTGATTGGGAAGCCGACGTGTTCAACGAAGTCTATGAGGACTTTGAAATCACAGTGATTACCCTTGATCCCACCTGTACGATCACAGCGAGTAATGGGAGTCTGTATTTTGCTACGACGATTCTAGAAGATGATTCGCATGTAGCGAGCGGCGGATATGTTGGGATGGACAACGGGGTGACGATTGATGAATTGGTGAAATATACAAGCGATAATCAGAATGATGGTCGAATTTACCTGTTTACTCCGATGGGAGCCAATGTTGAAGGCTACAATACACCGTTCTACTTCATGATTGGCACAGGAGCAGGCAGCACTGCCAAACCCGCTACCAGCTTCACCGATGTAGCTTCTGGCGCGTACTATGCAGATGCGGTCAAGTGGGCAGTTGACAAAAAGATTACGTCTGGCACAACGGCAACAACGTTTTCGCCCAATACAACTTGTAGCAATGGGCAAATCCTGACGTTCATGTGGAGAGCAAACGGACAGTTGGAATCGACCATTGCAAATCCCTTTACAGATGTAAAGGACAGCAACTACTTCTATCAAGCCGCTTTGTGGGCATCGGAAAAGGGGTTAATGGCTGGGACAACGCTGGGAGCCGATGCGCCTTGCACAAGGAGCATGGTAGTGACCTACCTATGGAAGCTGGCGGGTCAGCCATCGGCAACGAACGCAACCAGCTTTACCGATGTTGACAGCAACGCAGACTACGCAAAAGCTGTGGCATGGGCGGTGGAGCAAGGGATTACATCTGGTACATCTGCAACAACCTTTGCGCCTGATACCACCTGCACCCGTGGCCAGATCGTGACATTTTTGTTCCGAGCCATGAGCAAGGCGTAAAACAGCAAACAGGAGGGCAAGATGAAACATCTGAAAAGTGGGCTTGCGTTGGTACTGTCTGCCGCGCTGTGCGTTGGGCTGATGGCAATTCCCGCACAGGCGGCAGAGCCGGACAGCACAAAAGAGTTTCGCAATGGCAAGACAAGCGCGGTCGGCTGTGCCTATGCGTCTGCCACGTTGGTTTTGCAGGCAGATGGTAGCCTGTGGGGCTGGGGCCGCAGTGATCTGGGGGCTTTGGGCAACGGTGACAGCTTTGACAAAGATGTGAGTACAGCAAGCGAAATCGCACACTTCCGAACCTATCCAGAAAAAATCATGACAGACGTACAATCCTTGGTAACGGATAATAGTTCCAGCATATCCCTCGTGATAAAAAATGATGGGAGCCTCTGGTATACCGGCGCAGGCACAGGGTATGATACCCTCGGATTTTATATTACAAAAAGAGACTTCCAGACAACGTTTACGAAGCTGATGGACAATGTAGTGTCTGCCGATGTCGATTTTTTTGATAACAGCGATGTTATTTACGCGGTGGATGGGAATGGCGTATTGTGGCAGTTTTCCTTTGAATCAATCTTGGTCAGCGGTACAGGCACTGTGGTAATCGGTGAAGATCCAACTCCTTCTTCCTATCGCTATGAGATTAAGAAAGAAAAAGTGATGGATTCCGTCCAAAAAGTAAGTGCTGGCAAAGGTTTTTGCTTAGCGCTCAAAACAGACGGTAGCGTCTGGGGTTGGGGTGCCACAGACGAGGGACAGCTCGGCAATGCGGCTCAGACAACAGATGTGGATGGGAATATTCCCGCAACGAACTCCGTTAAAATTTTAGATGGTGTAAAGGATGTTTATACCGGCTATGCTTTTTCAGGAGCGATTCAGCAGGATGGAAGTCTTTGGATGTGGGGGAAGTTGCCGTCTGGCATTCAAACCAAGCCGCTGAAGAAGACCGATTCGGTCAAAAAAGTATCCTCCACGATCTGGGGTCAAGATATTGCCATTTTGAAAGAGGATGGCGCTCTTTATATGTGGGGCAAGACGACTTTGAGTTCAGAATGGACAGGCGTTACAGATACGGCGAATATGGTAAAAACCACTATAAACGACGTGGTTGAGGTTTCGGTCGGTGGGCAAATTTTATTTGTAACGTCAAACGGCAGTCTCTATGTCTGGGGACATGATTATGATGGGATGTACGGCGCGGAATATCAGCCTGTCCAGCTAAGCGGATTTACGAATACGCCGCCCATCCAGTCCATCGGTTTTACCGACGTAGCATCTGGCGCATATTACGAAGATGCAGTAAAATGGGCGGTGGACAAAAAGATTACGTCTGGCACCACGGCGACAACATTTGCACCCGGCGCAACCTGCACCGATGCACAAATTATAACTTTTTTGTGGCGTGCCAATGGAGAGCCAAAGTCCACCATTGCAAACCCCTTTGGCAACGTGAAAGAAAGCGACTACTTCTATCAGGCCGCGCTGTGGGCGCATGAAAAAGGGCTTGTGTCCGGGAATGTGTTTACTTCGACTACCCCTTGCACACGGAGCCAGACCGTCCTATATCTGTGGAAGCTGGCGGGAAGTCCTGAACAGGCCCCGATCAGCGGGCTTACCGATGTGGACGGCGGCGCGGACTATGCAAAAGCCGTGGCGTGGGCGGTGGAGCAAGGGATCACTGCCGGGACGAGCAAAACCACATTCTCGCCTGATACCACCTGCACCCGTGGCCAGATCGTGACATTTTTGTTCCGTGCCATGGGCAAGTAAACGCATATAGTCATTCAGGGAGTACGCTTTTTTGAAAGCGTACTCCCCTTTTTCATACATGGTAAACGGCATTGCCTTGATAAGATCGTAAATATATATTGAGGAGATGAATCCCATGATGAACGGATTAGTTATTCAGCAGCAGCAAGGGCAAAGCTATTGCATCTACACACCGCAGGGCATCCAGATTGGGCTATTGTTTATGGGCTGTGATGGTCAAACAATGTATGATGCGCTCGCGCTAAAGTCGATCACAAAGGTTTTGGCGCAGCGTTGGCACATTCCTCCAAATCAAGACCAGCAGTTTTAATAACAGTTCCCAAACAATGGTGAGTTGGTAACAGCTCACCATTGTTTTTTACGCATTATAAAAAGTCTCAGGCATTATTTCTTTTACAATTCTAAGGCTAGTTGTAATTTTGCTCCAAACAGCCACTGGAAACGATTTTTTAAAATGGGGTGAAAATGAGATACATTCTCACAAGCTAGTTGATAAAAACAGGAAAGCAGCTCCTGTTTTTTTTGGTGTTTGGAGGAATTGGTTTATGAAGTTTGAAAGATTAAAATGACAGCGCGGATTGTGCAATATGGAATGAAAAATAGAAAAGTATAAAAATTAGTAGGTAATGCTCCCTCCACAATCTGATGTGGGTATATTTTTTTCAAAAAGATTGAAATTGCAGGCAAAAACGGAGGTTTGAAAAAATAAATGTGAGTTGGGTAAAAAAGTGGGTTGCGGCAGAGCGCCGACTAGTTGAGATTTGAAATCGGAATTGCTCCATTAAATTTCCTGCATGAAATGACAATTCAAAGAGCGTTGCGGAGTATGCCATTTATCATTTAATATGGCACATTTGGTTTACTTGCTAGAGTTTTAGTCGATCGGGCAGTTGCGACAACTACCCTAAACTCAGGGACGAAACCCCTTGCATTCGGTCAATAGACTCCGCTGTGGCTTCGGCGGTAAGATAGTATTGTAATCAAGATTGATTGCAAATAAAACTTGAAAGTTGGAATAAATGATGTGTAAGAAATTGACGGTAGCCTATGGGGATTTCATCGGGCAGCGCATGGTTGGCTGGTGCGTATTCAATGGCAAGGATTACAATTTCCTGTCTGATAAGCAGATCAAGGCACGTTTAAAACAGGGCGATCTGGTGAACGGCTTGAAGCTGGACGGCGACAATCTGGATAACGTTGTGCGAGACTCCGAGTTTACCGGGCTTTTGATGGGAAAAAGCGGTCTGGCGTTTGAGCCGATCATGACCGACGAAGGCGCGGATGAAGATTCCGTGATGAACAAATACTATGCGCTGGTCAAGGTGGCTAAAGGCAAGACTGGCATGGAATACCACTTCATCACAAACCGTTGCGGCTATGAAATTTTCAGCGAGCAGCAGCTAAAGGCAATGCTGGAGGTGCTGGCAATAGGCGGCATTCAGATGGACATCAAGGGGAAATTGGTGATACATAAGGGGATTGAGGTGGAGCAGGCCACCGAGAGCCAGAGCAAGGCCAAGGAGGACGCCAAGATTAGTGAGGTGGTATCGGTATGATACCACTTCTCTGTTTTGGATTGGGATTCGCCGCATTGTGGCTCTTGATCGAATTGTTTATTCAGCTTAAAATTGTTGAACTGCTTCGGGAGTTTATCAAGGAGCAGGACGAAGAAAAGTAGTTGATCGGTGCGGTTGGTTCAATGCCAACTGCACCTTTTTTCTGTGAAAATGGTCGTTTTGGACAGTAGAATCGGATGCAGACAGATTTTGCACTTGCTATACTGGATGCAGGCAAGACGAAAACAAAACTGTGCTTGCACTTTTTTTTATTGGAGGAAAACCAAAATGGCAAGATTATGTTCGAGCAAGGGCAAGGGCGACAAGGCGGGTGCTTGTGGCAATTATTCAAACTGCACTGCGTGTCAATACAGATTCTTCTACATTGCCACGATGCGGGAGGAATTTGGCGACAAGCTGGTTCTGTCCAAGGAGGAACAGAATTGGGTGGACAATGTTTACGCGAAGCTGTCGGAGGATGATTTACATTTCATCAAGGGCAAATACAGCCCTGAAGTTCCATCGGTTCATCGTCCCAAGGCCACAGCGGGTCAAAATCAGGAGGGTTAATTGAATGAAATCAACACCTTTCAACGAGGAGGCTTGCTCTGGCAGAGCAAGCCTTTCTTCGGAAAGGACGTTGAAAATAAAGGATTATGCAACTGGCAGGGATGCCGGTGCTGAAAGCGCACATACACAGATTGTCCTGCTGAATACCTTAAAACTGGGAGATTTTCTCTTCCAGAACAGGGGGTATTCACATGGCTAAAGAGGTTAAGGTCAAGGCTACCAACGTATTCAAAGTCGGCATGGATACGTTGGCACAGGAATACACCGCCAAGTGGGTTCAGATTATCAACCTGCTTGAGAAAAACAAGGATTATTCCAAGGAAAGTTAGCCTTGCCTTTGGTTCACATCGGCGTAATAATAGTGATGTGAACCATTCTAGGCTATCCCAATTGGGAGAGTTTCAGAATGAAAGCAGCGATCTATTGCCGATTGTCCGAGGAGGACAAAAACAAGCAGCATGAGCAGGACGACAGCGAGAGCATACGGAATCAAAAGACGATGCTCTTAAACTATATGATGGAAAAGGGGTGGGAACTCTACGATATCTATTCGGATGATGATTACACGGGCGCAGATCGAAACAGGCCGGAGTTTAACAGGCTTTTGGAGGATGCGAGAGCGAAAAAGTTCGACATCATCCTATGTAAAACGCAATCCCGGTTCACCAGAGAATTGGAACTGGTAGAAAAGTACATCCACGGTCTGTTTCCCATCTGGGGGATTCGATTCGTCAGCATCGTTGACAACGCTGACACAGACAATAAAGGCAACAAAAAATCCCGACAGATCAACGGCTTAGTCAACGAATGGTATTTGGAGGATTTATCCGACAATATCAAGAAAGTGTTCGATGCCAAGCGTCAGCAAGGTTGTCATATTGGAGCCTTTGCACTCTACGGGTATCAGAAAGACCCAAACCAAAAAGGTCATTTGATCATTGATGAAGAAGCCGCAGGCGTAGTCAGAGAAGTGTTTACTTTGTTTGCGCAAGGCTATGGAAAGGCAAACATTGCAAGGCTGCTCAACGACAGAGGGATTCCGAATCCAACAGAATATAAGCGGTTGCAAGGTCTACGTTACAAGTCACCAGAACAGAAAAACAGCACCTTATGGAAGTACTTTGCAATTTCTGATATGCTAATCAATGAGATTTATATTGGCAATATGGTTCAGGGGAAATACGGCAGTATTTCCTACAAGACCAAACAGAACAAGCCACGGCCCAAAAGCGAATGGTACATTGTGGAGGGAACCCATGAGCCGATCATTGATTCGGTTTTATGGAATCAGGTGCAGGCAATGGTAGCACAGAAAGCCAAGCCATTCATCACCGGAGATATTGGCATCTTCGCAAAAAAAGTGCGCTGCATGAACTGCGGGTACACAATGCGCTCCTCCAAGAATCGGGGCAAGCATTATCTGCAATGCTCCAACCGGCACGTTGCCAAGGATTCTTGTATTGGTTCCTTCATTTCGGTTGAGAAACTGGAGCGAACCATACTAGATGAACTTCACAAGCTGTCGGATGAATACCTAGATCGGGACGAACTGGCGGCGCGGGTGGAGTTCAACGACAGACTTGGAGTGAAGATTGAGCGCCTAAAATCCGAGAGCGGCGCGTTGCAAAAGAAAGTTGTGGATTGTGCAAAGGGCATTACGGCCTTGTACTTAGATAAGGTGAAAGGCCTCATCACAGAAAATGAGTTTACCGAGTTCAAGGAGCAGCTGAGCAATGAAAAAGCACACTACACTTCCCTAGCGGCTGACTTGGAACGTGAGATTGAATACCTAGAATTGAAGATCAGATCAGCACGGAGCCGCAAGGAAGTCATTGAGGAATATGTCAACGTGGAACACTTGACACGTCAGATGGTGGAACAACTCATTGATTTTATTGAGGTGGGCAAGCGGGAAAAAGGCTCCCCGGAGGTTCCCATTGTGATTCATTGGAATTTTTAGAAAAAACAGGTAAATGTTGTTCGAGGGCAGCTGCACCAGAGCAGAAAGCCCGCGTCACATACGACAACATCCTGCGTCTGTCCGACGATCCGGATGTCAACGATGTCATCCGTTTCCTGCGCGAGCGTGAAATCGTCCATTTCCAACGCTTTGGTGAGGCTGTACAGTGCGCCAGAGAGAAGATGCAATTGGATAAGAAGAACATCTATTACTTGAACCCTGCCTTCGACAACGAGAGTACCATCACCCCTCGCTGAAAAAAAGTGTGGCCAACTGCTGACAAACAAGAATCCCCCAAGGCTAACAGTCCTTGGGGGATTCTATCTTTTTGCCGGGACATTACTCGTGAGTATGTTCCGCTTCTTTTTGCAGACTTGGGGTAAAGTAGAGTGTCCGCGTGGCATTCAGAATGGCCACAAAGCTCACACCCACATCGGCCAGCACGGCTTCCCACATATTGGAGAGCCCAACGAGCGTCAGGAGCAAAACCAAAACCTTAACCACCAGAGAAAAGACAATGTTCTGCTTGGCAATGCGCATGGTTTTGCGTGCAATTTGGATGGCAGCAAGCAGCTTTTCCGGGTCGTCGTCCATCAAAACCACATCCGCCGCTTCCATAGCCGCATCGGAGCCAAAGGCGCCCATCGCGACGCCGACATCCGCGCGAGAGAGCACGGGGGCATCGTTGATGCCGTCGCCGACAAAGACGAGCTTACCCGTCGGCGAGAGTTCTGATAAAAGAGATTCCACGCAGGAGACCTTTTCCTGCGGCAAGAGCTGCGCATGCAGCTGGTCAATGGCGAGCGTATCCGCCATTTGGCGGGCGCTGGCTTCGTTGTCGCCGGTGAGCATGACGGTTTGACGAACGCCGCTTGCTTTGAGTTCCAGCACGGTGCGCACCGCGCTATCCTTCAACTGATCGGACAGGAGTATGTGGCCGGCATAGATGTTATTGGCCGCCAGATGCACCACTGTGCCGCCACCCTGGACGGCGGGCGTGGCCAGGCCGTGATCCTCCATGAGGCGGGCATTGCCGGCCAATACGCGTATCCCGTCCACCAGCGCGGACAGACCGAGACCGGGCAATACCTCCACATCTTCGGACGCCGGTAAGGTCGTCTCCCCTGTCCTGGCCTGTCGCAAAGATAGGGCGATGGGGTGATCGCTGTGTTGCTCCGCGGCGGCGGCCAAGTCCAGCAGCTGCGCTGCGGTCCAGCCATTTTCCGGTGCGATGGCCGTGACAGAAAAGCTGCCTTTTGTCAGGGTGCCGGTTTTATCAAACGCGACGATTTCAGCCTTGGCCAGAGCTTCCAGATAGGTAGAGCCTTTGATCAGGATACCACGGCGGGAGGCGCCGCCAATTCCGCCGAAAAAGGACAGAGGGATTGAGAGCACCAGGGCGCAGGGACAGGAGATGACCAAGAAGCTCAGGGCTTTATAGATCCACGTACTCCAGTCGCCGAGAAAGAGCGGTGGCACCACCGCGATGAGCGCCGCGGCAAGCACAACCAGCGGGGTATAGTAACGGGCAAAGCGGGTGATAAAGTTCTCTGTCTTGGCTTTATTGGCCGCAGAACTCTCCACCAGCTCCAGGATTTTTGAGACGGTCGAATCCTCAAAACGCTTTGTCACCCGGACGCGCAGCAGACCATTGAGGTTGACGCAGCCGCTGATGATATCGCTGCCGACGGTAACGTCGCGTGGCAGAGACTCACCCGTCAGGGCCATTGTGTTGACGCTGGAATTGCCGTCGATGACCACGCCGTCGAGTGGAATCTTTTCGCCCGGGCGGATCAGAATGGTCTGCCCGATATCAACCTCTGCGGGGTCGACCTGGCGTGTCTGGCCGTCTTGCTCCAGTGTGGCAAATTCGGGGACCAGGTTCATCAAGTCGGAGATGGATGCTCGGCTTTTTTCCACGGCCCGGCTTTGAAAGAACTCGCCCACCTGATAAAACAACATGACAAAAACGCCCTCGGGATAATTGCCGATAAAAAATGCGCCTACCGTCGCCAGCGACATGAGGAAGTTTTCGTCAAAGATTTGGCCGCGTGTGATATTGCGCAGCGCTTCCCACAGAATGTCGTAGCCGATGATTAGATATGGGAGCAGATAAAAAACAAGGCGAAGCTGTACCGGCGGCGACCAGATGGCAAACGCGATCAGCAGGGCGCCGGCGGAGAAAATGCGCAGCAGAACAAGTTTTTGTTCTCGGTTCAAAACAATCGTCCTTCCCTTCTGTTTGGTTTAGTAGAGCAGTTTGCAGTTTGGTTCAATCTTTTTGCAGACGGCGCTGGCTTGCTCTAAGATACCGGTGAGCGCATCGGCATCGTTGACTTCCAGCGTCAGACGCTGGGTGAAAAAGCTGACACTGGCGCTTTGCACGCCCTCCAGCTTGCCGATGGCTGTCTCCATTTTGGCGGCGCAATTGGCGCAATCTAAGTTATCCAGTTTAATCATTTTTTTCATTGTCCTACTCTCCTATTCATTGATGTGTTCCAGACCTTGATTGAGGATGGTTTTGACATGTTCATCGGCCAGTGCGTAGAGCACCGATCGGCCGGTCTTGCGAAACTTTACAAGTTTGGCTTGCTTGAGCACTCTGAGTTGATGGGAGATGGCGGACATGCTCATACCAAGCAGCGCGGCAATGTCGCAGACGCACAGTTCACGTTCAAACAAGGCAAAGAGGATTTTGATGCGCGTGCTGTCACCAAAGATTTTGAACAGATCAGCCAGATCATACAGAAGATCTTCACACGGCAGGGCCTGCTGGGTTTGGGCCACTTGCTCTGCGTGGTGATGTTCTTCCTGGCAACGCGGTAGGTCCTTTTTCAATGCGATACCTCCTATGCTTGAATAATTGTTCAACTATTGTTAGTATAAAGCACTTTGAAAAATTGTCAAGAGGGTTTTGAAAATAAAAGTATGAAACGCCGACAAAAAAATCAGGTCACCGCAACGGATCGTTGACACGGTGACCTGATGATAAGATATGCTGTGCGCGGAGGCTTATGACTCGGCGAGCGACACAAGGGCCGGCCAATCCAGGATAGGGATGTTTAAACTCTGTGCTTTTTGCAGTTTGCTGCCCGCGTCCTCCCCAGCCAAAAGATAGGAGGTTTTGGATGAGACGCTACCCTTCACTTGTCCCCCCCGCGCCTGTATCCAGGCAGCAGCTTCTTCGCGGCTGATCTCCGGCAGCGTACCTGTGATGACAAAGCTTTTACCGCTGAAGGGGGCGGAGGTATCCTGTACGCGTATCTCGCCATGTAGCTTGACACCGGCAGCCTTAAGCTTTTGCAGCAGCGTTTGGAAGCCTTCTGTTTGAAAGTAGTCCAGCAGGCAGCGGGCCGTTGTGGGGCCGATATCGTCGATGGCGATCAAGGTTTCTTCATCTGCTTCGGCCAGGCGTTCCAGATCGCCAAAGGCGTCCATCAGCTGCCGCGCCGCTGTTTTACCGACATTTTGGATGCCGAAGCCGGTGAGCAGTTTATGCGGTGGGTTATCCTTGGCTTTTTCAATGACGCCAAGCAGTTTGTCCGTGTTGATGATTTTGCCAATGAGCCCGGCTTCAATCAGCGCGTCGCGGTGTTGATGCAGGGTAAAGATATCGGCAATGTCGTGAAGGTATCCGGCTTCGATCAAATCGTGGATATAAACGTCGCCAAAGCCTTTGATATCCATGGCGTCCCGGCTGACAAAGTAGCGGATGAGCCGCTCTAACTGAGCCGGACAGGCGGGGTTGGTGCAGCGCATGTCGGCGGAATCGGCCTCACGATGGGCCGTCGCACCGCAAGAGGGACAGACGGGCGGGATCTGAAAGACCTTAGCGCCGCTTGGCCGCTTGGCCGCAATCTCTCCGACGCATTTGGGGATCACCTCGCCGGATTTTTCAATGAGTAAGGTGGAGCCGATGCAGATCTGCAACTTGTCGATAAAGTCCTGGTTGTGCAGGGTGGCTCGCGCGACGGTGGTGCCGCAGAGCCTGATGGGCTCTAAGATGGCGGTGGGGGTAATTTTCCCCGTGCGACCGACGGAGAGTTCGACGTCAAGCAGCCTTGTCTCTTTCTGTTCCGGAGGGTACTTGTATGCCACCTGATAGCCGGCATTTTTACTGGTATCGCGCAGGCCGCTGCGCAGGGCCAATTCATTGACCTTAACGACGGCGCCGTCAATTTCGTAGGCCAGACTACCGCGCAGATTTCCGATGGCCTCCACGGCGGCCCAGACCTCCTCTGCATTGTGGCAGATGAAGTAATGCTCCATGACGGTCAGACCAATGGCTGTGAGGTAGTGGTATGCCTGCTCATGGGTATCGAGGGTTTTTCCCTCAATATCCTGGACATTGAAGCAGAAGAAGGACAGCGCCCTTTCGCGCGTGACCGCACTGTCAAGCTGACGCAGCGTTCCGGCGGCGCAGTTGCGCGGATTGGCAAAGGGTTTTTTGTCCAGGGCCTCCTGCCGTTGGTTGACCGATAAAAAAGCCTCGCTTGTCATATAGACTTCGCCGCGCAGTTCCAAATACGGCAGAGCCTCTTTTAATTGATGCGGAATGTCGTCAATGACCATGGCATTTGCTGTGACGTCTTCGCCAAAGGTGTGGCCGTCGCCGCGGGTGAGCGCGGTGGTCAGCTGACCGTTTTCATAGCGCAGGGACAGGGAAAGACCGTCAATTTTGGTCTCCACCAGAAAGGAGACATCTTCGCCCAGCTTTTCGATGCAGTCGGAGACAAAATTCTCTACATCTTCTCTTTGAAACAGGTCCTGCATGGAGAGCATGGGCACGCGATGAGGTAAGAGCACGCCGACCGTGCGCTTGGCAGCCCCGCCCACTTTTTGCGAGGGGGAATCCGCGCGCTGCAGTTCCGGGTGCGCTGCTTCGATCTCACGCAGTTCACGCATGAGCGCATCGTAGTCTGCATCGGAGATTTCCGGGTCATCCATATTGTAGTAACGGTCGCTGTGGTATTGCAGGAGGTCACGCAGTGCTTTGGCGCGTTTTTTTGGCGTCATAGTCCTTCCCTTTCTGTGCTGAGATATGCTGTGGCATCAGTCGCGCAGCAGTTCTTCAATGGCGAGTAAGATGCCGGTTTTGCCGGATTCATAGGTCAGGCCGCCCTGCATGTAAACGGTGTAGGGCGGTCGGATGGGTGCGTCGGCGGTGAGCTCAATGGAAGCGCCCTGGATGAAAGCGCCCGCCGCCATGACCACGGGGCAGTCATAACCGGGCATGTCCCAGGGGATGGGGGTCACGAAGGAGTCCACCGGCGCGCCGGCCTGAATTCCACGGCAAAATTGCTCCACCTTCTCGGCGGACTTGAGGTGGATCATCTGTACAATATCATACCGGTCGGCATCGGCGCGAGGGTCCGTGTCATAGCCCAGCAGTTCCACCATTTTGGCGGCAAAGGCGGCGGTTTTAAGGGCCTGCGCAACCGTGTGCGGGGCCAGAAACAGTCCTTGATACAGGGCGCGGTTATTGCCTAGCGTCGCGCCGCACTTTCGCCCGATGCCCGGGACAGTGAGGCGCATCGCGGTGCGTTCGATGAGTTCATGCCGTCCGGCGATATAGCCGCCGCCGGGCGCCAAGCCGCCGCCGGGATTTTTGATCAGTGAGCCCATGATCAGATCCGCGCCCACCTCACTCGGTTCCAGTCGCTCCACAAACTCACCGTAGCAGTTGTCGACGAGGATGTACACCTCCTCGTTAACGGCACGGATGCGCGCGATGATCTCCGCGATTTCGGCAACAGATAAGGAGGCGCGTGTGGCATAACCGCGCGAGCGCTGGATCAAAACCGCACGAGGGCAAGTGTCGCGCACGGCCTGGATGATGCCGTCTACATCGGGCGTGTTTTCCGGGGTCAATTCCACTTGGCGGTATTGCACACCAAAGTCGAGCAAGGAACCATAGCCCGCTTTTCCCGTCACGCCGATCACGCCGAGCAGCGTGTCGTACGGCGCGCCGATGGCAGAGAGCAGCAGGTCACCCGGACGCAGCACGCCAAAGAGGGCGGAACCGATGGCATGCGTGCCGTTGACAAAGCCAATGCGCACGAGGGCATCCTGCGTGCCGAAGATCTCGGCGTAAATATCGTCGAGTTTGTCCCGCCCCTCGTCGTTATAACCGTAACCTGTGGTACCGTTAAAATAGTGGTCGGACACCCGATGGGTTTGGAAAGCGGAGAGCACCTTGCGGGTATTTTCCTCGGCGACCGCATCAAAGTGAGAAAACCTTTCTTGCAGCGCCGCCTGGGCTGTTTGTCCCAGGTCTAATACGCGCTGACTGATTGCAAAAGCCATGATATCGTCCTTTTCTTTGTTTCAGTTATCGTTCCGGCAGAGGGCTTTCGGCCATAGCGCATACCAGACGGATGCAGGCCTCCACGTCCTGACTGTGTACGCTCTCCACGCCGGTGTGAATATAGCGGCAAGGCACGCTGATGCCGCCGCTTGGCACACCGCCGCGGCTTTTATGGATGGCGCCGGCGTCCGTCCCACCGAGCAAGACGATATCGCGCTGGTGAGGGATATCCTGTTGCGCGGCAAGTGTTTCAAGATGGGCCAGCACATGCGGATGCGCGATGACGGAGGTATCCATAACCTTGATGGCCGCACCGCCGCCGAGTTTACTGCTGCCTTGGTGTTTGCTGTCCAATTCATCGCCGCTGGTGACATCAAGCGCGATGCCCATGGCCGGGTCAATCTGAAAAGCAGCCGTCTGCGCACCGCGCAAGCCGACTTCTTCCTGCACAGTAAATACAAAATAGAGGTCGTTGGGAGAGGCTTGCAAACGGCGCAAAGCCTCCAACAGAATGAGGCAGCAGATACGGTTATCGAGATAGGGAGAGACAAGCTGTTCCCCCATGATAAACGCCGGCATGGCGGAAACGGCCGTGTCGCCGATTTGCACGCGCGCTTCCGCCTCGGCGCGGTTCTTGGCGCCGATGTCCAGGTAGAGGTCTGAGAGCGTCATATCCTTGACTTTCACCTTTTCGCGCAAGGAAAGCACCGCCGTGGTGCCGTTTTGAAAGCGGAAGGGCGTATGCAGGATACTGGCCAGGCTGAGTCCGCCAATGGCACCCACGCACAGCTGTCCGTCGGGCTCTATGTGCGTCACGATCAGGCCGAGCGAATCCATGTGCGCGGCAAAGGCAAGCCGGGGTCCCTCCCCTTTTTTGTGGACGATGAGGTTACCCAAAGCATCGATGTTGCAATCGTCGGCGTAAGGTGCTGCCAGATCGCGCAGCAAATGGCAGAGCGACTCCTCGTTGCCAGACGGGGCATGGCAGGCGTTGAGCTGTTGGAGCAGGGGTAAATAATCCATGTTCTTCCCTCCTATGCTTGTTCGGCTGCAATGGCTTCCAGAAAGGCAAGCGTCAGCTGCCGCATGGCCTCTATATCTTTCGTGGAAGCCAAACCATTGGCCGTGTGTAGGTAACGCACTGCGGCGGAAATGCCGGCCACGCGCACACCCGCGCGTGAGCGCTGAATGGCGCCGGCATCGGTGCCACCGGCGATGAAATGTTTGGTCTGCCAGGGGATATCATGCGTCTTGGCCAGGTCGCGCAGCAGTTCAAACAGACGGCGGTCATACATGGTAGCGCCATCCATGAATGGAATGACAGGGCCAAGGCCCGGACTGCACACGCGTTTATGCGCATCGGTATCCGGCAGGTCGGCGGCGGTGGTGCCCTCTAAAATGAGGGCGATCTCCGGCTGAATGGAAAAAGCCGCGCCAAAGGCGCCGCGCGTGCCGACCTCCTCTTGAACAGTAAAGACAAAGTGACAGTCAAGCGGGAGTGGCTCTTGCAGGATGGAGAGCAAAAGCGCGCAGCCGATGCGGTCATCTAGGGCCTTGGCGCGGATGAGACCGTCACCAAATAAGGCGGGGCTGCTGCAAAAGACGGCGTAGTCTCCCGGGGTGACCAGCGCAGCGGCCTCCTCCCTACTATTTGTCCCGATGTCAATATAGAGCTCGGAGAGTTTCGGCGTGGTTTTTGCTTCCTCTTTTCCACCCAAGTGGTAAGCCTTGATGCCGATGATGCCCGGCAGCCGCGCCTGACCGACCAGCACGCGCTTGCCAATGAGAACACGGCGGTCTATGCCACCGAGCGTCTGAAATTTCAGGTAGCCGTCCTCTGTGATGTTGCGGATGAGCAGGGCGACTTCATCCATGTGCGCACAAAGCATGAGCTTGTTGCCGCTGTGTTTGGTTCCGGATTTAAAGACGATCAGGTTGCCCATGCTATCTGTGCGCATGCTGTCGGCGTAGGGCGCGGCCTTTTCCCGGATGAAATCCCGCAGGGTATCTTCAAAAGAGGATGGCGCGTCCAGGGCGCAGAGTTCTTGCAATAAAGATATCATCCGTTCCACCGCCCCTCTTTGCCAAGATCCCGCACGAAGGCGGCTAAAAGCGTGGCGCACTGTTCCAGGTCGCTGCGCCTTATCACTTCGTTTGGCGTATGCATGTACCGCAGCGGAATCGAGAGCACGGCGCAAGGGATGCCCTCGCGGCTGATCTGCATGTGCCAGGCGTTGGTGCCGGTGTTACCGGCCATGACCTCGGTTTGAACCGGCATAGACAGCTCTTTGGCCTTATCCTGCATGCGCTGGGTCATCCAGCGGGTCATGTTTGGGCCGATGCCGATGGCCGGGCCTTTGCCCAGAGGAAAGGTTTCATCCGCGGGCGCATCGGGGGTTTTCCCGTGGGTGACATCCACAATGATGCAGCAATCCGGCGCCAGGGCGAAGGTGCCAACCGCCGCGCCGCTGCCACCGACCTCCTCTCGCGTGCTGCCCATGAGCAGCAGGTCGACATCCAGTACCTCGTCCTTGAGCAGGTGCGCCGCCAAAAGCATTGCGACCAAACCGGCGCGGTTATCCAGGGCTTTGCCCGCCCAGTGCTCCTGCTGCAAGGCGGTGAAGTCGCTTTGGAACACGACAGCCGTACCAATCGGAGCGGTGCGCGCGGCGTCCTCTTGCGGCAGACCGATGTCGATCCAAAGGTCTTCAATGGCGTAGGCATGTTTTTGGGTCTCGGCGGTCTGCAGATGCGGCGGCATCGAGAGGATGAGCCCCGGTATGGGCGGATCGGACAGCACGGTCACGGCTTGGTTGGGCAGGATGCGCGGGTCTATCCCGCCGATGCTGGCAAAGCGCAAAAAGCCCTCCTTGACCTCCGTGACGATCAGGCCGATCTCATCCATGTGTGCATCCAACAGGACGCGCTTCGCGCCCGTCTTGCCGCAGGGACGCTCGCCGATGGCGTTGCCGAATTTGTCCACGTAGGCAGTTGCGTTGACGTTTGTGTAGAACGCCACCATCCGATCGGCAACGGGAGACTCGTGGCCGGATGGGCCGGGTAGCATGGAAAGCTCTTGCAGCGTTGATTGAACATCCAAATTGTTTGCCCTCCTTAAAGTGCACGAATCATGTCGCGGAAGGCATCCCCACGCGCGGCAAAATTGGGAAACTGGTCAAAAGAGGCACAGGCGGGCGATAAGAGCACCACATCCCCGCTGACAGCCCGTTCATGCGCCTGCTTGACGGCGGCGTCAAAGTTTTCTGCCATCAGGATTTCCGGCTTGCCACTCTCGTATGCAGCGGCGTTGACGATGGCGTCTCGAATCTGATTGGCGGTGTGACCATTTAAGACCACGGTTTTGACATGCTGGCAAATCTCCTCGCCCAATTCCGCAAAGGGTATTTTTTTATCATAGCCGCCCGCGATCAGAATGACCTTTTCCGTAAATGAGCGCAGGCCCGCAATGGTGCGGGTGGGGCTGGAGGCGATAGAATCGTTGTAATAACGGACGCCGGCGAGTTCCCGCACCAGCTCAATGCGGTGCGCCACACCCGGGAAACAGCGCGCAGTTTGCTCCATCACGGCGGGCGGTACCAAGCCGTGCACGGCGGCGATGGCGGCCAGATAGTTCTCGACGTTGTGCGCCCCCGGAATCAGGATGGCGCTGCGCGGAAAGAGCGTATGCACGCCCGTGTCGTCAGAAAGGCAGATCAGGCCGTCACGCAAAAAAACACCGCGCTCGAGTGGGTGGTTGCGGCTAAAGAGCAGGCATTTACCCGGAGCCTGGCCGGAAAGAGCAAAGCTCTCGTCGTTGTCCCGATTAAAAATGGCCAGATCTTCAGGGCCTTGAAAGCGGTAGATGGCGGTCTTGGCCTCTCTGTATTCTTCCATGGAGCTGTGGACATCCAGGTGATTGGGGCTCAGGTTGGTTAAGACAGCAACGGATGGACTTTGTTGCAAGGTCATCAGTTGAAAGGAGGAGAGTTCCAGAACAGCATAGTCGCTCTCCTGCATGCCGGCCACCTCGGCGAGCAGCGGTTTGCCGATGTTGCCGCCGACATGAACGGTATGTCCGGCGCGCTTGAGCATTTCGGCAATTAAGGTGGTGGTGGTGGTTTTGCCGTCGCTGCCGGTCACCGCGAGAATTCGACAGGGACAGACGGCAAAGAATACTTCCATTTCGGAGGTGATCTGGCTGCCGCGTGCGATGGCGGCGGAAAACTGCGGTATATCAGGACGGATTCCGGGCGAGCGGAAGATCAAATCATGGTCCAGCTGATCCAAATATGTTTCCCCCAGGCACAAGCCAACGCCCTGTTCACGAAGCTGTACGGCGAGCGGGCCGAGCTGAGCTTCTTCCTTCTTGTCGCAGGCGGTGACAGAGATGCCCGCCTCGCGCAGCAAATGGATGAGCGGCGTGTTCGAGACGCCGATGCCAACCACCGCCACGCGTTTGTGTCGTATGGAAGCCAGATAGTCCTTCAATGTTTGACGCATGCCAAGATCCCCCTCATGGAAAAGTTTAGTCAATTCATTATACGATACCTCCCCGCTCTTTTCAATCACAGGAAGCGTCTTTCGGTAAGAAAAATCTTTTGCCGTTGTGGAACCTTTACCGCATACAAGCAGTCGTGGACGCATATAGATGGCCTTGAACATCAAACTTGGAGGCTATTTACATGAGAGTACAACAAACAAATAACCAAGCCGTCTTGCGCGGCACAGTGGCGCAGACGCCAGTCTTTTCGCATGAAGTACATGGCATTTCATTTTATCGGTTTTTATTGAGTGTGGCGCGTCTATCCGGTAAGGAGGACACGGTAAAGGTCTTGGCTTCGGCCCCCGTGCTCGAAGCCTGTCCCCTGTCTGTCGGACACGAGATCGAGGTTTTGGGGGAGATTCGTTCCTTCAATAATCGTAGCGGGGTAGGCAATCGTCTGCTGATCACACTGTTTGCCAGAAAAATCAGCTTGACAGAGGAAGAAAGCTGTAATCAGGTGAAGCTGCATGGCGTGATCTGTAAGCAGCCGGTGCAACGCCGCACACCGCTCGGGCGTGATATCTGTGACATCCTCCTGGCGGTGAACCGCAGCTATCGGCGCGCAGATTACCTGCCCTGTATCGCCTGGGGCTCCTTGGCTACTTTTTGTTCACAGCTTCAAGTCGGTGATACCATAGCGCTCAATGGTAGACTGCAGAGCCGTCAATATGTGAAGAATACGGAAGAAGGCAGTCATGAACATACGGCTTTTGAAATATCTATCATGTCGCTTGAGGCGCCTGGGGAAACATAATAGGAGCACGCAGGTGTTCTATTTACATACACCGCTTGACAGGGCGTGTGTTGGTGTTGCCGGCTGGCCGCGACAGGAGGAAAAAATTTCTTCCTGTTGCGGTCATGTATTTATGTGTTTCTTTCCTTTTATTCATGATTTCTTCATAATTGGCCACTACAATGTACAATAGATTAAAAGGCCAAAGGCGCCTGTGGAAACGAGGAAAGATACCATGAAGAAAACCATGATAGTGTTGTGTGCGGCCGGGATGCTCACCGTGCAGCTTGCCATGCCGGTCAGCGCCGCATCGCTTCAATCCATACGAACCAATATTGAGACAAAGGCTACCCCTGCGGTGGCCTTGCCGGAAAAGCGTCCGGCGGATGAGGTTGGTACGATCTCCTTTAGCAATTTGGAGGCGCGCTTGCGTAAGGATAATGCCTCTGTTGTATCCATTCAAGCAACCATAGATCAGCAGAAAAAATATGACAGGGCACTAGCTTATAATAATTTAGTAGATAGCATCAACCAGATGGTTGATATGTCTTGGCGGCTAAAAGAAACTGGTGTAGATACCACGAGCCTGGATGCCAATATAGAGGCGATGCGCGGGCAGCTTGCACCGCTCAGAGCCAGTAATTATGAAAAGAGCCTGGATCGTATGGTGCGCCAACTGGAAAACTCCATACAGCAAATTGTGACCAGTGCGGAAACCTTATACTTAAATGTGCTAAATTTCGAAAACTCCCTGTCCGATCTCAAACGCAGTCTGGTGACCCTGGACAGTAATGTCAAGGAAATGGAGTTGCGGTATAGTTTGGGCCAGGTTTCACAGCTTTCTCTGACCCAGCTGCGTACCACCCAACAAAGTACCAAAACGCAGGCGACAACCATGGAGATTCAACTGGCCAACATGAGACAGTCCTTATCCATCCTTTTGGGGGTCAAAGAGGATAAAACGGGAGAAAAAGCTGTACTGACGCTTGATGGCATTCCCAATATGCCGACCACGCAGGACAATCCGCTGCTGGCCCTGACATATGAAGATGCGCTGAAGCAGGCAAAAGAGAACAGCTTCAACATTTACGCTGCCAAAAATGCCATGAACGATGCACAGGACAGCATAACCAGCACCAGCGCATTGCAAGGCGGGCAAAGTTACAGCGCGACCAAAGCCACTTATAGCAGCACGGTCCAGAATTTTGAAAATTCCTTTGAGCTGCTCTATCTCTCCCTTTCGGATACGCAGACCGTTTTGCAAGCGGCCAAGGCCACGCAGGCCTACCAAAAACAAAACTACGCTGCAGCGGAGCTTAAGTTCCAATTGGGTCAAATCTCTGACAAGCAGCTCAAGGCCGTAAAAGAGGAGCTACTCAATGCGGACTCCGCCGTCGTTGCGGCAGAAATCAAGTACTTTACGACCTATCATCAGTATGAGCGGGCCGTGACCTGCGGCATCTTAGGATGAATTAACAAAATGCTCACGAAATTCATAGTTTGGCCATATCAAACGCAAACTTTCGTCATAAGTGGCTGTTATGATAAATGACAGAACAGGTGAGTTGCATCTCTGTTCACATCTCTCTCTTTTCTCTCTCTTTTCCAAATGAATGCGGGGCGTCAATCGTGTGATACGATTGACGCCCCATTCGTTTTTCATTCATTGGTCGTGTGCATCCGGCGGGAGCCAGTCCAACACTTCTTGCCCCTGTGCGGTGAGAGCCAGGCTGCCACAACGCAGCAGGTTATCCTGCGCGGCCGAACCGTAGGAGACGTTGCTCAGCGGCAGATCCGGGTCAATGGTGATTAAATGCTTGTGCGCCAGGCTAAACGCCGCCTGTGAGAATTCTGCCGCAAGCGAATCTGGTATAGAGTTCACAGGATGATAGACCGGTTCGCCATTCTCACTGTGTCCTATGATGGGCAAAAAAGCGAATTGGCCCAGCTCTCGCAGCAGGGAAAGCTCTGCCGGATAAAGCGTCAGCTCGCCGGTTCCGCAACAAGAACCACAGCCGCCGCAGTCGGTGTCCGAACAGTTTCCGGCGCAGCCGCCATGCGGCTGTGCGCTTTGATGAGGCTCAACATGCATGGCAGCTTCTCAACTTTCATTTGCTTTGGCTTCAAAGGGCGCCAGTTCGACGATCACGCGTTCGTGCGTACCCTCGCCGATGGGGCCGCGCTCATCGTTTGCATTGACGCGGAAAATCAATCGCTTCCCCTTTATTTCAATCAACTCAGCCTCCGCTCTCACCTGCAGTCCGGGCGGTGTGGCCCTGTTATGGCGGACATTGACGCTGATTCCCACTGTGCCATACCCTTCTTCCAAATACGGGGCGACGCCGGTCCAAGCAGCTTGCTCCATCAGCGCAATCATGATCGGTGACGAGAGTAAGGACACGTTGCCGCTTCCTACGTTGCGTGCCAGCTTGCTCTCGTCGACCACTGTCTGCGCCTGACCTTTGATACCTGTTTTTAACATATCATACAGACCTCCCAAAAGAAATCAATGTGTCATGAAGGATATTGTACCACGTTTTGCGCATGTGTAAATCTCAAATTGACAATTTTTTGTGGGAAAGCGGCAATAAGGCTGCAAAGTAAGCAGATTTTCTATGTGTAATCTTGACATTTTGGAGGACTTAGTATAGCATGTTATCATGCAAACTCTGAGTAAGAAAAGATGATTTTCTTCATATTGCACAAACAGGAGGAAGACTTAGATGAGCAAGAAACTCGATGAATACTTGTCCAGAACATATCAAGGTAAGTCTCACCAGGAGATTTACAAGTCCAAGCTGGGTACTCTGAAGGATGCGCTCGACCTGATCCAGGGCGGAGACTGCATTTGCTTCTCCACACACGGCAGTGAACCCAAGACTTTTTTCGAAAACCTGCATACCATCGCAGACCGTATCCAAGAGCCCATTGAGATGTGGAGCACCGTACATCGCTACAAGTACGAGATCCTGACTTCTACCGATCCGAAGATCGTGTCCAAGTTCCACATGAACTCTTTCTTCTGTGACGGCTGGATGCGTGAGTCTCATCCCCGCGAGATGAACACCTTCTTCCCCGTTAACCTGCACAATTATGGCACCGAGCTGCGTAAAACCATCCGCCCGAATGTGTTTGTGGCCCAGGTTTCGGAGATGGACAAATATGGTTATTGCCACATGTCCTGCGATCTGCAGCATACTTTGGAAAATATTTATCAGGCCGATAAGATCATCTTTGAGGTCAATAAGCGTGCGCCGAAGGTTGGCGGTGAAACAGCCATCCCTGTCTTTTATGCCGATGTGATCTATGAAGTAGACCAGCCGCTCTTCCAGCTGGCTGACCCCTCCATGGGCGAAGCAGAAAAAGCAGTCGCTGGTTATTGTGCCGAGATGGTCAAAGACGGCGACTGTATCCAACTCGGTTTCGGCGGCATCCCCAATGCCATCGGCGCATCTTTGATGGATCGTCTGGATTTGGGCATCCATACCGAGCAGATCGGTTCCTCCATGGCCAGACTGATGGACTGCGGCGCTGTCACAAACCGCCGCAAGAATTTGGACACCGGCATCACCGTTGGTACATTCATCATCGGCGATGACTTCCTGTATGACTTCGTGGATGGCCACCCTCGTATTCAGCTCAAGCGTGGCGCCTACACCAACGATCCGTTCAACATTGCCAAGCAGGATAACATGGTTTCCATCAACGCAGCACTGCAGATTGACCTGACCGGTCAGGTCTGTGCAGAGTCTATCGGGTATAAGCAGTTCTCCGGTACTGGCGGCGCAACGGACTATGCCTATGGTGCATACCACTCCAAGGGCGGTCGCGCTATGCTCGCACAGATCTCCACCTCTGTCAAGGGCACCCTGTCCAGAATTCAGCCTGTGCTGCAGCCCGGCTCCATTGTCAGTGTGTCTCGTAACCTGACTGACATGGTTGTCACGGAATATGGCGTGGCAAAGCTGCGCCAGCGCACTGTGAAGCAGCGTGTGGAAGAACTCATCGCTGTTGCCCACCCTGACTTCCGTGCTGAACTGCGTAAGGATGCTGCCAAGTATATGTACTATTAAGTTGCGAATCAACTTCCTGTTGCCGCATGAGTTAAAACTCATGCGGCAACAATTGTTTTTACATGTTAATTGGAAAAGTTTTAAAAAATACTTGCATATGATTGCCGGGTGTGGTAAGATATCAAAGTCGCAAAGATATTTGTCGATGTGCGGCAGTAGCTCAGTTGGATAGAGTAACTGGCTACGAACCAGTAGGTCGGGGGTTCGAGTCCCTTCTGCCGTACCAAAGTCGGGGTTATCCGAACACATTGTATTTATTTATGTAGACCGTTGTTTCGGTTGCGTGATAAATCGTGAGAAGTAATCCCCATTTACAAAAAGCACCCTCAACGCCACATGGTGTCGAGGGTGCTTTTTATTTCTGTTTCGCCTGAAGGGGTCCACACTGAATTTCACAGCTCCATAATGTCCAATAAATCATCAATGTCTACAAGTGAAATTAAGTGTTGTTGCCGTTTCGCAAACTCTCGTGCAGACTTTGTAAATCTTGAGGTTGTAACAAGCACCGCTTTATTTGCCTTTTTGTCCTCCTGCACCCCCAATAAAGATCTTACCAAAGAGACTCCGACAGGATTTTTAATAGAATATTTTTTGCATTCGATCAACAACATAAAAGGAACACCTAAAATATTTTTCGTTGCAATTACATCGCAGCCACCATCTCGAGTTTCTGGAGTCAACTCAGTCGCAAAGCCCTCTTGTCTAAATAATTCTGCTACTAGTGTTTCAAATTCTCTTGCAGAAAGTTTGTAAAGCGCTGCTCTATTGGTTAATTTTCTTGAAATATTTGCATAAAAACAATTGAAGTCTTCATTTATTGTTTTTTCATCATTGTCATCATAATCAAATTCATAGTAATTAACATTGACCTCTGGAGAAAAAACAAAATGCGCTCCATTGCATTCGCTACCAGAGTAGTTCAAAGCACCAATAGGGTATTCGAAGATGCTCACTGTGCATTGAAAAGAGTTTCCGCATCCTTCACATAAGAATTCTCCTCCGAAAATGTACTCTACCTCATCCCCCATATTTCTCTCATACGAAGAGGTTTCTACTTCTAGTGAATCTTTGTGCAATACTTGAACCATCTGACATTCATTACACTTAACAACCAAGTCATTTTTTAATTCAATCTCCATTAGGTCACCTCATTTTGTCTTTCTCATCATACTGTTTCTTGATGTAGGCGGCTTTCCCCTCAAGAGCTTACACATGTATTCAGTACCACCTAAAAAATGATCTAATGTTTCTGCACTTTAGATTATAACATATTTATTTTAACTTATAAAGTATCGGTAAAGATTAAAAAACTTTGTTTTTATAAGTAAGAAACAAGCGCCGAAGATAAGGGATTACTCCCCTATCTCCAGCGCTTTGATTAATTATGCCGTCTTCACTCTCACATACATCTGCTGTGTGGTGTCGCCGGTGGTACCCTCAACGATCGCCAACCCGGCCCCCGCCGCGGTGACCCTTCCGCTTGCGTCCACTGTGACAATCGCTTCATCCAGCGAGCGCCATGTCACGTTCTCCTGCTGATCTGACATACTGAGGCGTCTGCTCTGCCCGGGCTGCATGTGTACCGCCAGACGAAAGAAATCCGCCGTGCCGGGTAGCACCCGTACTGGGATGCTCTGGTTGAAGGTCCCGTCCG
>CAYVNT010000006.1:0-117174 GCA_964453275.1 uncultured Ruminiclostridium sp.
AGCGAGTTCGAGCCTCGTCACTCGCTCCATCTTCAAGAGGAGTACCCAGTGTGGGTACTCCTCTATTTTAGTTAGAGGAACAAGAACACGCTGCCTCCACCAGTGCCGAAGGCACGTGAAATCAAAGAGGCGCGGGCCCCCGGCGCAGGGGCGCGCAGCGCGCCTGCGTTGGGGTGCGGAAGCGAGTTCGAGCCTCGTCACTCGAGCCAAATAGAAGGACCAACCCGCGGGCTGGTCCTTCTATTTGGGTTTCGCCGCCAGAGCGCGGCTTCACCCGATTGATAGCATTTGCAACGGACAAGTGAATTGTCCGTTGCAGACAAGGTTTTGCTTGCAGCAAAACGCTTGAGACGCCGCACCAGCGGCGGAATCAAGGGCACAAGAACACGCTTTTTATACCTGTGTCGAAGTTAGGGCAAAAGGGATGCAAGCTTGCATTTGTTTTACACTCACTTTTTTGTTATACTTAATAGCAAGCATGCGATTGAATAAACGAAGCGCAGCTTAGGTGAACAAGGTATACACGCTAATAGGAAGTGAGTTGATCTTTATGAAGATCATGATAGACGGGCGCATTTTTACGCAACAGAGCCTACAACAATGGAGAAGAAAAAGGGCCATTCATGTTTTAAAAGCATGCAAGGCTCCTATTGACTTGTCAGATCAAACAGATGATTTGTGCCGGCAACTTACAGATCTAAAAATCAAATTATCCTCTGATGACATGCGGCAGCGTTTAAACAGTAAACTCATAGTGAGCGAACGATTGATGAAACTTGCGCGCATCCTATCAGGAGAAAAGAGAAGCGCTGCGAAGACGATCATTTATGCCGAGGGGTTGACAGCCGAGGATGTGAGCAGTGCACTGGACAAGCTCATGCTGGAAGCCACAGAGGAAAACCGACGGATCAATCTGGCCGTTTGCCCGGATCATTACGTCTTGCATCCACACAAAGGCATACTGGAAGTCATTGAAACGGCAGGGAACAGCCCCTTGCCGACTCAATTTTTCATCACATTCAATGATGAAACAGGACTGAAAGAACCGCGAAATTTAGACTATACTCATCAATCTGTGGGTGTGGCCAAATTAAAGGATGGAACGGTTGTTGGCGGCGTGAGACATCAATTTAAGGATACCCCCACAGGCATCAAAGCGCGGTTATTGGTCGAGTTTCCCGCCATTTGCCCCAAGTCCCTGTTGCGCGCCCATCAAAAGCATTTGGCGGCTGAATGGTCCGGCTGGCTTACTCATATAAAAAACAACCCATCGGGTGATACAGACGCTCAGACGATAGATTGAAAAAAGGGGCGGTCAACATGAACTTGTTTACGCGCAGAGAGATACGCGTGACAAGACATGCAGAGGAACAGCTTCGTATTTGCGGTGTTTTAGAGCGAAACGGGATTCAGACACAGGTGGTGACCCATTCCACCACAAATGCCAGACGGCACCACGGCGTACCGGGCATACAGAGCGACTATGCCTACGAGTACCGCATTTATGTTGACCGCAAAGACTTCAAAAAGGCCAAAAGCTTGCTCACGCGCCCGTAAGGCCTTGCTTTTACGCGCATCTATGCAGAGAACATTAAAAGAGGATTGCCGATGGGCAATCCTCTTTTTTTGTTCCTTTTTAAGAATCGACAAAACCCTGCTTCCAAGCGTCCGGCAGCATGTATGCTTTTCGAGCATTGCGGTACAATATTGATAATTGAATAGAAAGCAGGGAAAGCACTATGACAAAAAGAGCCGTCACACAAGAGGCCGCGCAGGCCATGCATGCTTATGAACAGTATTTGCGGGAGGAGGAAAAAAGCGCAAATACGATAGTGAAATATTTACGTGATTTACGTGCCTTTTTCGCCTTTATGGGAGAGCAAAGCTGGAGCAAAGCCGTCTTGTTGGCCTGGAAAGAGGAACTGATGAAAACGCATGCGCCGGCGAGCATCAACTCCATGTTGGCGGCGGTGAACGGTTATCTGGACTGGAAAGAATGGACGCAATATAAGGTCAAACCACTGAAAATACAGCGTGCCATCTTTGCGCGGCCGGAGCGGGAGTTGAGCCGGGCCGAGTACAACCGACTGGTGATGGCGGCCAAGGATAGGAACAATGAGCGGCTGGCGCTCTTGCTGCAAACCATTTGCGCCACCGGGATTCGGGTATCTGAGCTGCCGTTCATTACGGTTTCAGCTGTGCAGAGCGGACGTGCGGTCGTCGACTGCAAGGGGAAGACGCGATTGGTGTTTTTACCAAAGGACTTGTGCCGGCACTTGCGGCAATACTGTCGGCTGCGGGGGATCGCACGCGGCGTGGTGTTCTGCACGGCCGGCGGCAAGGCGCTCGACCGTTCCAATATATGGCGTGATATGAAAACGCTGTGCCGCTGTGCCGCCGTGGCAGAAAGTAAAGTGTTTCCCCATAATCTGCGTCATTTATTCGCCAGAACGTATTATACTTTAGAAAAGGACTTATCTCGCTTGGCCGACCTGCTCGGACACAGCAACCTAGCCACCACGCGTATCTATACCATGGAAAGCGGCTACAAGCACTTGCGGCAGATTAACCGAATGGGTCTGGTATTGGATCAAAAAGAATGACCACATAATGACGGTTATGTCGTCAAAATCGTGGTCAAAAACTACTGTCTACATAAGAAGCATAGCACAAAAAATAACAGCACACAATATAAATATATTATGTTGTAACCTGCGGGCAGGAAAATGAGACCGGCTCAACGCTTCGTTTTGCGCCGGTCTATTGTTCGTTTCATTTTGTCTCAGGAAATGGTTCTTTACAGCGCCCCCTGCCATCCACGATAAGACTATGACGACATAACCGTCATTATGTGGTCATAGTGCAGGGAGGGAAGGAGGGAATAGCTATGTTAAAAATTTTAGCGGTGGACAGCGACGCGGCGTCGCTGTGTTGGTTGTGCAAAAATCTGGCGTTGCGGGCGTCCGGCTATGAAGTCATCCCGTTCCAAAACCCCATGCTTGCCGCGCAGTTTATCAGCAAACATCACAACATCATCGCTGCGATGTTTACCGGTGCGCAGATGTACCCCATAGACGGCATACAACTCACAGCCATCCTACACCACTGCGCACCCGGCGCGGCGACCTATGTGTTGGCGCAGACAGATACGCGGGCGTTGCGTGCGCTTGCCAAGCATCACGGCGCTTGCGGCTTTCTGTCAAAACCGGTCGTCTCCGCCGATATCGAGCAGGCGGTGGCGCTGCTGCCGCAGGTGGATAGGGAGAAGGAAATTGAGCAGTGTTTGCATCGTTGCCGGGCCGCGCGGCGGCGGAGAGAAATCTAGGCAAAACCGCTGTGTTATGCCAGCTGAGCAAGGCGCGCAACGAGAAGGGGGATCGCTTCCTCAAAATTGACGCCATACCAGCGGCGGTCAGGGTCCTCCAAAGAGCGGCGAATGCTCTCATAGGTGACATCCAGGGCCAAATGGACCGACTCGGACAGCGTACATCCTCGCGTCAACGCCGCGACACAGACGGAGGAGAACAGGTCGCCGGTGCCATGAAACCGCAGGGGAATGGATGGGTGAGCGGCATAAAAGTAGTGGTCGGTCTTTGCGTCATAGGCCGCGGCGCCCACCTGACCAGGGGTGAAGCCGATGCCAGTTAAGATGACCTGACCAACGCCCAATCCGCTCAAATCGCGCAATAGGGCGCGAATCTCCGGCTCGGTGTACGTTTCGCCCAGGTAAGGCCGGCCGAGCAGCAAACAGGCTTCGGTGAGGTTCGGCGCGATGACGTGGGCTTTGGCACAGAGCTGCGCGGTTTTCTCAACGAGCGTGTCGGGCAGCCCGGCATATAGCCGGCCGTGGTCGCCCAGGACAGGGTCAATGAAGATGAGCGCCCCTTTTCCAAAGTCATCCACCAGAGAGGAGACCAGGCGAAGCTGCGCCAAAGAGCCGAGGTAACCGGTATAAATGGCATCAAAGGTGAAGGCCTCCCGCTTCCAATGATCCAGCACAGGGCGGATGGCCTCGCTCAAATCCTGAAAGGTGAAATCATCAAAGGCCGTGTGCACCGAGAGCAACGCCGTAGGCAGGACGGCGGCCTCCACGCCTGCGGCTGAAATGACCGGCAGCGCGACGGTGAGGGCGCATTTGCCCAAACAAGTGAGGTCTTGTACGGTGAGAATACGTTTCATGTCGCGCTCGCCTCTCCTTTGATATAATTGATGAGGGCAGGCAGACGCGCCTGCGCGTCGCTGCGCCCCAAGCGGAACAGGGCTTCGAGTTTGTCCACGTTTTTCTCCGTGCGGGAGACAAGCACCGGCTCAGACGGACGTATGACAAACAGCGATCCGGCCAGTTCCTGTCGGTCGATCTCATCCATCATGGCATTGTAGCGCGCAGGGGCGGTCTCAAATGTGCGCAGGAAATGCGGATGGCGGCGCAGACTGCTGCGCGCGGCCAGGCGCGTGAGGTGTGAGATCGGTTTCTTGCGATATCCCTTGGGACGCGTTAAAATCAGGACAATGCGGGCATAACCCTCCCGCTGCGCCTTTTGGAAGGCAATGGGCATAGAGGGGCCGCCGTCGAGGTAAGACTTGCCGTCAAGCAGAACGGGCGTGGAGAGCAGCGGCATGCTGCTGGAGGCCTGCAGGGCGAGCATCATATCGCTGCAGCGGCCGCGCTCTAAATAGGCGGGTAGGCCGCTGTCCAGGTCGGAGGCGACGGCGATAAAGCGGACCGGCGAGGCGTCAAAGGCAGCCAGATCCAAGGGAAAGCGTTGGTTGACCGGGCCGAACATGTAGGAAAAACTAAAAATTTGCTTCTCTTTACGCAAAGGGCGCAAACCCATAAAATTTTTATCACGCGCAAAGTGATAATCAATCAAAAAGCTGCGCTCCGGCTGATTGGTGATATAGTTGATGCCGTTCATCGCGCCGGCTGAGGTGCCGATCAGGCAGTCAAAGTGAAGCGCCGCGGCATGCAGGACGCCCTGTACGCCTGCGGTATATACCCCGCGCAGCGCGCCGCCCTCCAAAACCAGACAACTTTGTTTTTGTTCCATTTCGGCTACCTCCTTGCTGATCACGTGTGTTTTGTGGCTGTTTGCTTGTAACAGGCCGCTTTTTATATAGTATAGCATCATTTGTTTCCCTTGGAAAGACTTGTACCGGGCAATTTGAAGTCTTTTGGACAGGAAAAAATGGGATTGAAAAAACGCGAGATAGCGCATATAATAAAAGGATGAAGGACAGCACAGCAATTCACGGGAAAGGAGAATGCAAAACATGGAAAAACGCTTGTTTCGTTCCGTGCATAACCGCCTGCTTTGCGGCGTTTGCGGTGGCCTTGGTGAGTTTTTTCATATTGACCCCACGATCGTGCGCCTGCTCTGGGTGCTTTTTGGCTTGGTCGGCGTAGGTATTTTGTTCTATATTGCGGCGGCGCTGATTATCCCCACGCAGTATTGAGAAAGCGCAAAATGATCCGATAAGAAGGCGGTTCTCCCGCCTTCTTATTTTGTTTTTGTCGTAAAATTTGGCTGACAAAAAAGTTTTTCTTGTAATTGGGGAGAATACAAGGTACAATGCAGGGGACAATTTAATAATGGGAGAGGCTAATTTTGTTGTAACGCCGTGGAGTGCCACGGCGGAAGGAGAAGACAATCATGTTCAACAAACGCATACTTGCCCTTTTCCTGGCGGGCGCGCTTCTGGCTATTGTACTCAGCGGTTGTGGAGACAAAAAGCAACAGGGGACCCCCGACAGCGGCGAAAACAGCTCTTCCGGAGAGATCAGCAATGGCGGCGCGATCGTCATTGGGATCACTCAAGACCTGGGAGACAGTCTTGACCCCTATCAGATGACAGCGGCAGGAACCAGAGAGGTCTTATTTAATGTCTATGAGGGTTTAGTTAAGCCCGATAAAGACGGTAACTTCATCCCGGCCCTTGCCGCGGCGCTGCCCACAGTGTCCGACGATGGCCTGGTCTACACCTTTGCGCTGCGTGAGAATGTCAAATTCCACAACGGCGCGGTGATGACGGCGGATGACGTGAAAAAGTCCTTTGAAACCTGCGCTGCAACCACGGTGGATACTGCCTTGGCTGCGGCGCTTTCTGCTGTGCAAAAGGTAGAGATTGTGGACGAGCGGACGGTGAAGCTGACACTGTCCGAACCGAACGGCGACCTTTTAAGCTACCTTGCCTCCGTCTATATCACCCCCGCGGGAGAGGCGAATCTAGCAACGGCCCCTGTCGGCACCGGCCCATTCAAGTTTGTTTCCCGCTCCGTGCAGGACAATGTGGTGATGGAGAAGTTCGCCGATTACTGGGGCACCCCGGCCTACCTGGATAAGCTGACGTTCAAGATCTTTGAGGATACGTCGGCGCTCATGTCCTCCCTGGGCGCCGGTTCGGTGGATATGGTGGCGCATCTGACGCTGGATCAGATCAAGAGCCTGAACGCAGCCGAATACAAAAGCGTAGAGGGCAACATGAATCTGGTGCAGGCGCTCTATTTGAACAACCAGCAGGCGCCGTTTGACAACGTGAAGGTGCGCCAGGCGCTCTCTCACGCGATCAATGTCGATGAGATCCTGGCCATCACCGCGGAGGGGCACGGCGCGAAGCTGGGCAGCTCGATCTATCCCGCCTTTGGCCGCTATTTTGACGAGTCCCTGGTGGGCTACTATCCCTATGACGTCGACAAGGCCAAGAGTCTGCTCGCCGAGGCCGGCTATCCGAACGGCTTTTCCATGACCATCACCGTGCCGAATAACTATACCCCGCATGTGAACACGGCAGAGGTGATCGTGGAGCAGCTGGCCAAGGTCGGCATCACCGCGAAGCTTGCGCAGGTCGAGTGGGGCACCTGGCTCTCCGAGACTTACAATGGGCGCAAATTCCAGAGCACCATCGTGGGCTTTGACGCCGTGTCCTTAACGGCGGGCGCCCTGCTCAACCGTTGGATCAGCGACGACGGGAAAAACATGATCAACTACAACAACCCGGACTATGACGCAGTCATGAAGCAGGCGGCCGCCGCCAAGACCGATGCAGAGCGCACCGATCTGTATCAGCGCGCGGCCAAAATGCTGACGGAAACGGCAGCGAATGTCTATATTCAGGATCTGGCCGATTTCGTCGTGTTGAAAAACAACCTGGACGGTTACGCATTCTATCCCCTGTATGTGATGGACCTGTCCACGGTACACTATGTGAAGTAAGCGTCGCGCACAAACGGCTTGAGGAAAGGAGGCGGGGAGATGAAATTCATTGCGAAGAAACTCTTCACTCTCATTATTACATTGTTCATCGTTTCTCTCCTCGCCTTCCTTGCCTTTCAAGTGATTCCGGGCAACGCCGCCGTCATGCGGCTTGGCACCAATGGCAGCCCCGAACAGCTGGCCGCGCTGGAGGCCCAGATGGGCCTGGATCGCCCGTTGCCGGTGCAGTTTGGGCAGTGGCTGCTGCGTTTTGTCACCGGCGATATGGGCATGTCCTATACCTATAACATGCCTGTGCGGGACATGATTACCGAAAAACTGCCGCTGACTGCGGTGCTGGTGCTCATGGCCTGCCTGCTCATGGTACTGCTGGCCTTTCCCATTGGGCTGGTGACGGCGAAGCGGGCGGGCGGCCGGTTTGACCGGGTGATGACGGTGCTCAACCAAGTGTTCATGTCGGTGCCGCCGGTTTTTGTGGGCATTCTGCTTTCCTTTGTGTTTGGTATCACCCTGCGGGTGTTTAACCCGGGTGATTTTGTTTCTTATCAAGAAAATTTTCCGCGCTTTTTGCTCTTTATGCTCTTTCCCGCGCTGTCTATTGCCGTTTCGCGCGTGGCGATGGCGGTCAAAATGCTGCGTGCCTCGCTGTTGGACGAGATGGACGAGAATTATATCCGCACGGCGTACAGCCGTGGCCACAGCAGGGAGTCCGCCCTGCGGCGGCATGCGCTGCGGAATGCGATGGTGCCGGTGATCGTCTTTTTGGCCGTATCTGCGGCTGAATTGGTCGCGGCCAGCATCATCATTGAGCAGGTCTTTGCCATTCCGGGCATCGGCCGTCTGCTCATCGCCTCCATTGGCAACTATGATTTTCCGGTGGTACAAGCCATCGTCGTGATTTTGGCCACTTGGGTGGTGGTGGTGAACTTCATCGCCGACCTCCTTTCTCAATATATAGATCCCCGTATCCGCCTTGGATAACAGAGAAGCAACAGGGAGAATGCCATGAAAGCTCGTCAATTGACCGGCCCCTTGCGAAAAAAGAACGGCTTTTTGCGACTGGGCCTGCATATCACCCGCGTCATGGTGGTGCTCATCCTGGTGGGTATGATCTGGCAGCCGTATAGCCCGACAGCCATGGATGCTGCGGCAAAGTCGCAGGCACCCTCGCTTGTGCATCTATTCGGCACGGACAATATGGGCCGCGATATTCTCTCGCGCATCATGGAAGGGGCGGGCACGACCTTTTTCATCGCGGCCTGCGTGGTGCTCATCGGCTTCCTGGTGGGCACGCTCATCGGCTGCCTGACCGGCTACTTTGGCGGCGTGGCGGATTTGATTCTCATGCGCGTGTGCGATTCGATCACCGCCTTTCCCAGTATTCTGCTGGCGCTGGTGCTGGTGATGCTCTGCGGCAGGGGCAAGTATCAGATCATATTGATTTTGGGTATTTTGTTCATCCCCAGTTTTGCGCGTGTGGTGCGCGGCGAGGTGGCCAGGCAGCGCAGTTTGAGTTATTGCGACGCGGCGCGTCTGATGGGCGCAAGTCATGTTCGCATCATCTTTCGGCATATTTTGCCCAACCTGCTGCCCGTTCTGCTGCCGACGCTCTCCATTGGCTTTAACAACGCTGTGCTGGCCGAGGCGAGCATGAGTTATGTGGGCGTGGGCGTGCAAAAGCCGGATCTGTCCCTGGGCGGTATGCTTTCCGAGGCGCAGACCTATCTGGGCAGCGCCCCCTGGTATGCGCTGTTTACGGGATTGACCATTATCCTGCTCATTTTGGGCTTCTCTATGCTGGGCGAAGGTCTGACCCGGCAGCAGGACTAGGAGGACGCGCCATGCTTGACGTGAAAGACCTTCATATTCGATTTCATCAGGCGCCGCCCGGCCGTGAGGCGGTGCGAGGGATCAACTTGCATATGAACGCAGCGGAGATCCTCGGCCTGGTGGGGGAGAGCGGCAGCGGAAAGACGGCCACAGCCATGGCCATCTCCGGCTTGCTGCACCGCCGTCAGGCGGATTGCACGGGAGGCATCTGCTTTGACGGTGTGGATTTGCTCACCTGTGACCGGGAGCAGCTGCGCAAACGCCAGGGCAAGGACATCGGCGTGGTATTTCAGGAGCCCATGTCCTCCATGAATCCTGTCATGCGCATCGGCCCGCAGATAGAGGAGAGCCTGCGCCTGCACACCAACATGACGCCGCAGGAGCGGCGCGACCGTGCGCTCTACGTCATGTCGCTGGTGGAACTGCCGGAGGTGGAGGCTCTGTACGATAAATATCCGCACCAGCTCTCGGGTGGTATGCTGCAGCGCGTCATGATTGCCGCGGCGCTCACGACAAGGCCGAAGCTGCTGCTCTGCGACGAGCCGACGACCGCGCTCGACGTGACGATACAGCATCAAATCCTGGAGCTGCTGCGCCGCGTGAATCGTGAGTTTCAAATTGGCATCCTGTTTATCTCACACGACCTGAACGTGGTGCGCAAATTGTGCAGCCGGGTGGCGGTGATGCACCGGGGCCTGGTGGTGGAGGAAGGCACGGTGGAAGACGTGTTCCACCACCCCAAGCAGGACTATACCCGCCGCCTGATTGCCGCCATTCCCACCAGAAAGAAGCGAGGCTAGGCCATGACACATGATCCCATTTTGGAGGTCCAACACCTCAACAGCTTTTACCGTGACAGCAACCGCGGCCTGCTGCAGAAGCGCCGGCAGATATTAAAAGATGTGAACTTTACGCTCTGCCGTGGCGAAGTGTTGGGCATTGTGGGCGAAAGCGGCAGCGGCAAAAGTACGCTGGCCAAGGTCCTTTTGGGCATCGTCCGCGACTATACCGGCCAGATCACCCATCACTCACTGCGTCCGCAGATGGTGTTTCAGGATCCCTATGCCTCGCTTAACCCTGCCTTTACCGTGGGGCGCATTGTGGAGGAACCGCTGCTCATCTTTGGCAAATATGACGCGGCCGAACGCAAGCAGCGTGTGAAGGACATGCTGGACGATGTGGGCATGTCTGAGTACATGGACTGCCGCCCTCATGCGCTCTCCGGCGGACAGCGGCAGAGGGTCTCCATCGCGGCGGCCATGATCGTGCGCCCGAAACTGGTGATACTGGACGAGGCGGTCTCCGCCTTGGATGTGACGATTCAGGATCAGATCCTGGATCTCCTGGTTCGGATGAAGCAGGAGAATAAGCTGAGTTATCTCTTTATCTCGCACAACCTGAATGTGGTCTACCAGTGCTGTGACCGCGTGATGGTGATGAAGGACGGCGTCGTGGTGGAGGAAAACACGGTCGATGGCATCTTTGATGCCCCCGTGCATCCATATACCAAAAAATTGCTGCGCGCAGCGGAGTAAGCGCTCTGTTTGTTACGTGGCCCTCGCAGAGTAAAACGGTGGCAGAGGATACCTTGTCCTCTGCCACCGTTTATTTTTTGATAGAAAGCAGAGCTGTCGAAGTCCGCCTGCTTACTTGTGTGAAACGAAACTTTCGTCCTGAATCTTGACGCTGATTTTCATCAAGTACTCCTTGGGATTGGCGGTGGACATATAATGCAGCAGATCTTCTTCGAACAGATCGCCCGCTAAGGTGTATCCACGGTTATTGACCCACTGCACCAGGAGTTCATAGGCATCTTCCAGTGTCTCATAACCACCCTGATAATAGAGCGTTGCATAGGTGCCGGCAGGCTTGACCAAAACATCATTGGCCTTGGTCTGCGGCGTGACGCGGCAGTAATAATAATCTTCGACGAAGCATTTTTTCTCAAGACTCTCTTGCGTGACGATATCGCCGACGCGCAGCGATAAGCTGCCATGTTCGCGGGCCCAATGCAGGAGCGCGCGGCTGTGGATCAGAAACTCCTGTTCGTCATAGTGGGCGTAGTCCGGGGCGCGAACGGCTACATAATAGGATTCCGGGCAGGTTTCCAAATGAATGCTGCCGGGCACGACGCTCTGCGCCGTCTGCGTGGCGCGGATGGTCTCCTGTAAGAGCTGATTGACAGACTCTAAGCGTCGCTGCTCCTCCTCCAATATTTCCTGCTGTTGATGCAGCAGAGCCAGAAAAGAATCCGGGTTGCGCTGATCCAAATAGGCTTTGATTTCCGCCAGCGACATGCCCAGACGCTTGAGGGCGCTGATGAGGTCATAGGTATTCAACTGTTTGACTGAATAGCGGCGGTAGCCGTTTTCTTCTGTTTTTTCGGGTTTTAATATGCCAATTTGGTCATAATGTAGTAAAGTATCTTTTTTCACGCCGCACAGCGCCGCGAATTCACCCGTTTGAAAAAAAAGTCCGGACATTTTTCAATTCCCCCTTGACTCTTGGGTAACCCAGCACTTTATGATAACAGAGATAAGAGAAAAAGGCAAGCGCGCCTGTCTGAAAAAACCTGGGAGACAAAGCACTCCCGCAATCTTTATTGAGGTGAAAATCATGCGTTCCTTACAAGGAGCGGACTGCTCCTTAAAAACCTTTTCCCGTTATGTGCTGCCCTCTGTGGCTGCGATGTTGCTCTTCTCTCTGTATACGGTGGTTGACGGCATTTTCGTCGCAAAGGGAGCGGGCGAGACGGCTCTGACGGCTGTCAACATTGCTCTGCCCTTTGTGAATACCCTGTCGGGCATTTCCATCCTGCTTTCCATGGGTACGGCCACCCTGGTGGCCTTTGCCCGCGGCCGCGATAATATGAAGGAGGCCAACGGCCTCTTTTCCCAGACGGTTGTCGTGATGACCGTCATCGCCTTGGCCATCACCGGCACGGTGGCTTTTTTGGCAGAGCCCTTGGCCGTGCAGCTGGGCGCAGGCCCGTCCACACTGGTGGATACCACCAGTTACCTGCGTATTGTGAGCTTGTTCTCCGTCTTCTTCATCCTCTCTTACTGCCTGGAAGTGATGGTCAAGGTGGACGACCGCCCGCATATGGCCGTTGTGGGCGTGGGTGCCAGTTTTATCACCAACATCATCTTAGACTATCTCTTTGTGATACGTTTTGGCTGGGGTGTGGCCGGTGCGGCCTGGGCCACCGGTATTGCCCAGGTGGTCAGCTTGGTGATCTTCCTGGCCTACTTCTTCAGTAAACACTCCCATTTGAAGATCAAGGCGTTTACGCCGCAGCCGCGTGCCTTTCTGCGTATTTTCCCGCTGGGCGTGGCGGACTGCTCCATCGAGTTGATCATCGCCTTTTTGACCTTCCTTTATAACCATATTCTATTCCGGGTCTTTGGCGAAGCAAGCCTGACGGTATACGCTGTGGTGGCCTATCTCAATCTGTTCGTCTTTATGATTATGCAGGGCGTGGCCCAGGGCATGATGCACTTGGTCAGTCTCTATATCGGCAAGAACGATACCTTATCGGCGCAGGGATATTTTAAAATGTGTCTGTTCACCAGTGTGGGCGTGAGTATCCTCTTTGTGATACTCTGCCAGGTGGCGCCGCAGACCATCGCGCTGCTGCTGCTGGATCAAAACAGTCCGCTCTTGGCCGATACGGTCAGCGCGCTGCGTCAGTTCTCGCTCTCCTTCCCCGTGGTTGGCCTTAACATGGCCATCGCCGGTTACTTGACGGCCCGGGAATTGTCTGTGCCTGCTGTTGTGCTGGCGCTGGGCCGCGGCTTCTTCTTTGCACCCATTGCCTTGCTGCTCTGTGCCTTCTTGGGCGGCGGTACGCTCATCTGGATGGCGGCCTTCTTTGGTGAAGTGGCCTGCCTGGTGGTGTCGCTGCTGGTGATGCGCCGCTTCCGCGGTCGCGTTGGTAAGGCTGCGCTGGCAGCAGAATAACATTGTCTCCCTGTTTCTCGTGGGCCCGATCGGATGGTAGCACATAACCGATCGGGCCCCGGTTTTTTTTCGCCAAATAGCCCCTTGACAGGAGCGGGAACAAATGGTATGATAAATCGAAATTAGTTAGCAATGGCTAACAATAATCCTGCGCTAAGGAGGGCTCGATCTTGAGAACGCTCAATCAAGTGCCGGTGGGGCAGACCGCTTGCGTTGCCAAGGTGCATGGCGAGGGTGCACACCGTCGCCGGATCATGGACATGGGCCTGACCAAAAATACTGCGCTCTATGTGCAAAAACTTGCGCCCTTTGGCGATCCGATGGAGATTGTGGTGCGGGGCTATTCTCTGACCCTGCGCCGGGCAGAGGCAGAACAGATTGAAGTCTATGAAACGCAAGGCGGCGAGATGAAGAAGGGGGACTGAGCGTGGCCATACATATCGCACTGGTCGGCAACCCAAACGCCGGTAAAACAACTTTGTTTAACGCGTTGACCGGCAGCCATCAATTTGTGGGCAACTGGCCGGGTGTGACGGTGGAGAAAAAAGAGGGCGCGCTTTTGGGAGAGTCCGACCGCCTGGTGGTGGATCTGCCGGGCGTGTATTCGCTCTCGCCCTATACGCCGGAGGAAGTGATTACCCGGCGTTTTTTGCTCGATGAAAAGCCGGATGTGATCTTAAATATTGTCGACGGCATGAATTTGGAGCGCAATCTCTATTTGACGACGCAGTTGCTGGAACTCGGTATACCGCTGCTGTTGGCTGTCAATCGCATGGACGCCGTGGAACGCATGGGCGATGGCATTGATACCGAACGTCTCGGCCGAGAACTCGGCTGCGCCGTGGTCACCATGTCCGCCCTGAAGGGAGAAGGGGTGGTGGAGGCCGCGCAGCTCGCCTGCGACTTGGCCGTGCGGGCTAAGGTCAACCCGCCGAAAAGCTGCTTTCACGGCAGCATTGAGCATGCGCTGGCGCACATTGAAGAACGCCTGCTGCACGATTGGCCCGAGAGTCTGCAGCGGTTTTATGCCATCAAACTCTTTGAGCGGGATGCAAAGGTACGTGAGCAGCTCGCGCTCTCGCGGGCGGATATGGAGCATATTGATTACGATATTAAACTCTGCGAAGCCGAATGGGACGATGACGCGGAATCCATCATCATCAGCGGCCGCTATGACTACATACAAACCCTTGTGGCGCGTTGCTGCACGCGCAGGCAGCGCAAGGAGCTGAACGTATCCCAGCGATTGGACCGTGTGCTGACGCACCGCGTCTATGCGCTGCCGATCTTCGCACTGATCATGCTGCTGGTTTACTATGTATCGGTGACCTTGGTGGGCGGCCTGTCCGCCCGCTGGACCGATGCCCTGCTTGGCAGCTTGTCCGAGCGTTTGCCCGCGCTTTTGCCGGTCTCGCCTTGGATGGAGAGCTTGCTGCTCGACGGCCTTCTGGCCGGCGTGGGCTCGGTTTTGGGTTTTGTGCCGCAGATGTTGGCGCTCTTTTTCTCTCTGGCAGTGCTGGAATCTTGCGGTTACATGTCGCGTATCGCCTTCATCTTGGATCGCGTGTTCCGCCGCTTTGGCCTGAGCGGAAAAGCCTTCATCCCGCTGCTCATCGGGACGGGCTGCGGCGTGCCGGGCGTGATGGCCAGCCGCACCATTGAAAACCCCAAAGAGCGTCGCATGACCATCATTACCACGACGTTCATCCCCTGCGGGGCCAAGCTGCCCATGATCGCCATGATCGCGGGCGCCTTCTTTGGCGGCGCCTGGTGGGTGGCGCCGAGCGCATACTTTATGGGCATAGCGGCGGTGTTGCTGTCCGGCTTGCTGCTCAAAAAAACCCGCCTGTTTGCCGGTGGCGAAACCCCTTTTGTGATGGAATTGCCCCTGTATCATCTGCCGCTGCTGCGCAATGTGCTACGCAGTACGTGGGAGCGCACCTATTCGTTTATCAAAAAGGCGGGCACAATCATTCTGCTGGCTTCTCTGGTCATCTGGTTTACCTCGCGCTTTGGTTGGATGGATGGTCAGTTTGTCATGCTGAGCGAAGATGCGCTGTCGAGCAGCATCTTGGCAAAACTCGGCTCGCTGATCGCCTGGGTGTTTGCGCCCCTGGGGTTTGGAACCTGGCAGGCGGCCACCGCGACGCTGCTTGGCCTGCTGGCCAAGGAGGGCGTGGTCAGTACCATGAGTGTGCTCTACGGGGTTGCCGATGGCGGTTACGCTGCGCTGCAAGCGGCCTTCACGCCCGCTGCGGGGTATGCGTTCCTGGCCTTTAACCTGCTCTGTGCGCCCTGTTTTGCCGCCATCGCCGCCATCCGCCAGGAGATGAAAAGCGGCGCCTGGTTCGCGTTTGCGTTGGCCTATCAGACGGCCTTTGCGTATCTGGCTTCGCTGCTGCTCTACCAGCTCGGCCGCCTGGCGCGCTGGGACCTTGTCTTGCTGCTTGTTGTGATCCTGCTCGTCTGTTTTGCACTGGGCAGTATGCGCCGCAGCCGACGCAAGGGCGAGATGTGCAGCGCGGGTTGCGCGGGCTGCAGCGGTCACTGCCACAAGCCATAAAAGAAAAGCGCCACGGAACGGAAAAGGTTCCGTGGCGTTTTTGTTGATTGGCGTCACCGCGCTTTGAAAACAGGTGTTATGATTCTTCCTTAGATGTCTCTCCTGCTTGTTCTTCAGCTTCGATTTCTTCCTCACTGAGCACACGGGGAATGAAGCGGCGGGCGAATTTGCCGCGGCCACGGCTTTTGACGAAAAAGTAACCGAAGAAGGAAAACACCACCGCGCCAATGAAGTTGACGATCATATCTTCCATCGTGTCCAGCAGGCCGATATCCAGGTAACCGCCGAGACCAAGTGATCGTGTGGAGCCGTCGGCCAGGACGAGCACGGTGTCTTGAATACCGCTGACGATCTGCGTTTGCGTCCCTTGGTTCGGATCGAGCATGACAGTGGAAATATTCTGCACGACGGTGTCCTTTTGCATGTCAAAGAGCACCAGTTGATCCATGCCAAATTCAAAGAACTCCCAGAGTACGCCGATCGTCATGGAGAAGCAGAAGGCCACCAGGGCCATAAAAAGCGGCGAGAGCGAAAAAGAGAAGCGCTCATGCCGGTTGAGAATATCCACCAGAGAAAAACCGATCGCCGCGCAGAGGAAGCCGTTCATCGTGTGCAGCATGATATCCCAGTGCGGGAAGATGATGTAGTAGGACTGGATCTCGCCCAAAATCTCTGCCGCGAAGATGAACAGGATGATGATAACCTCCAGCGTATCCGGCAGGTCAATGTGAATGGTGCGCTCGATGAAGGTGGGCATCAGGAAAAGGACCAGCGTCAGCACACACAGAAAAACATTTTCATAATTCCTGTTTAAAAATTGCAGCACCAAAGTGGCCAGTACGATGATGCGCAGAATAAAATACAGCGTGGAGATGCCCTTTTTGGCTCGCATTTGCTGCCTGAGAGATTGTTTTGCCACCGGCTTCTTCTCGTTCAAGTCCATCAAACCTTTCTCTTTGTCAATATGAATTCAGCTTATTGTAGCACCGGTGCGGCCGTTGCGCAATGCGTAGGGACAATTCTCTCTATTTCTGCGCATGCGCATGGAGTAATATACCTGCTGTCTTGTTTAAGACAGACAAAGACAAACGGCAAAAACCGCGTGATATTTGACTTCTTCGACAGAAAATGTTAAAATAAGAAAATTAACGCCAGATTACTACTTAATACATACAAAAATCCGAAGTCCTCTATGGTTACCTGCCTTTTTCTCAAAAGAGGCAGGTCAGTTCAGCCGTGTCAACCATGCGCCGATTGAGAAAGGAACTTGGGGATGAAAGAGAATACTAGAAACCGTCTTTATGCTGTGCTGGTGGTACTCCTGTTTTTGGCCGGCTCGGTGGGCACCATTGCCTACCTGTACGGCAAACAACCAAAAGCCTTAGCCAACGAAACGGCACTGTTCAACGCTTCGCTGCCGGAAGGGGTCAGCTTGACCGAGCGGCAGCAGGATATCATCAATAACAGCGTGAAAATTCTCTCCAATGAGGTGGAAAGCGAGGGCGTGACGGTAAAACTGCGCGCCGCCTATGGCAATGCGCTCACCTTGCACTTTTACATTGATGTGATCCTGCCGGAGTGGATGGATGAAGAGGCTGTCAACCTGGAAAAGCATAATCTTTTTATTCAAAATGGGCAATGGTCGGGCATGGCCTTTTCTAGAGCCCAAAGGGCGTCTATAGAAGGTGACCCGAACGATCATACAGTGTCATTTGTCTACACTTTGACGCGGGGACTCTTTGATGCGAAAGCAGACGGAAAGCCGGGAGGCTTGTATGCCACTTTGCGCTTGGAGGATCTCTCCTATCCCGTGGGAGAAGTCGAGCGGGAAGATGAAGAAGGACTCACGAGCGCCAGAAAAATGGAAACGCTATATGGTAACTGGTCCTTTGACTTGTATATCGACAAGGCCATCTATGGCTTGGAACTTGCCCCGGAACCCTTAATTGTCGAGGGGATTTCCTATGATGTTTGGGATTCCTTTCAAACCTTTTGGTATTCCATGCAGGTAGACTCGTTCTACCTGCACGAGCAAGGGGTGAGTATGCGCTATCAGATCAATAAAATACAGAAGATAAATGACAGTAGCGATACAAGTGGAGGAAACAAGGACAGAAGCAACATAGCGTTTCGTATGCTGTTGGTTTACCGCGATGGCAGCAGTTTGCAAATGAAGGGTACAGATAGGGGAGAGGGGCTTGTGTTCTTCGAGTCTGCCGGCCCCATTCCACTCGATCAAGTTTCATTCGTTGTGCTCAATGACTATCTGGTCATACCGGTATCGTAACGTAGGGGGAGAGTGTTATGAACAATCAAACCGAACGCAAACAATATCGCAGACGTCCCTTGCCCTTTTCAACCGAGGAGTATGCTTTGACGGAGGCTTGGCTGGAGGATATGGCCCTCAATGGCTGGGCCTTGCGGGAGATTGGCGTCTTGGGGATATGCAAATTTGAACGCACACAGCCTACGCAGGCTCGTTATCGTGTGGATGTGCTTCCCGTCGCGAAATACAAGGAAAAAGCCGCGCGCCGTACCATGCTTCAAGAGGCTGGATGGCGCTGTTTGACTGTGCGTAACAATTGTGAGTATATCTACGTCGCAGAGAATACCGACCAGACGGAATTGCCGCCGCTCCCACCGGAGTTGGAGCCGACTTGGAACAGTGAGCGCAAAAAAAGAAACGCTTGGATTGTGGGGCTTTGCCTTTTTGCAGGTTTGATTGCGATGACCTTATGGTCCTGGCGGGACTACTGGCGGATCTCGCCTTGGCTGGAAGACTGGATGGGCGGACCATGGCTGTCTGCGGTTTGGTGCTTGGCTGCTCTTGTTGTCCTGGTTTACCAACTGCATATTTCGCGGAGGAACAGACGAGAGGGCGCGCTAGAAAAGGGGCCAAGCCGCGCTGACTATACAGCCAAAAGGGCCAGGCAAGGGATGCGCCTGCAAATGATTTATCCGACCGTGCTTGCCTGTTTGATGGTATTCACTGTCGTTGCCTTTGTGAGTGGAGAAGCAGATCGGTCGCAGCCTCTGCCGGATGACAATTCGCTGCCCTTTCCGCTCTTGGCACAGGTCAATCCGACCGAGGGTGAGTCGTTGAAACAGCTCATCCAGCTTGAGGAAAAGTATCATAATTTTGATGGGGGCGCTGATCATTTTATGGTGAAAAGGACCAACCTGATTTGCCCGACTATTTTGCATACTTATCAATGGGGGCCTACTATTCGTGAAGCTCTTGGAAATGGTAGAATGATGAGCCGGCCTTTGTATACCATGAATAACAGCTACTACGCATTTTGGAGTGAAGGTCTGGCGCGGACATATTTTGAGGAACGCCGCTCGGATTTGGGCAAAGAGATGGCCTTGCAGTCAGCACCGTCCAGTATGCAGGCGACCTTTGGCCAAACATCCGACAGGGGTGTGTCCTATGGCCCGCAAGGCGACGATGCCTATCTTGCGGAAGCAGAAGATGCGGTTACCCAGACACTGATCCTGCAATACAAAAAGTTAGTCATGGTGGTTTCGTACAGTGGGCAGAGCGACCTGCGTGAGCTGCTGCCGCTCTATGAGAGCTATCTGGTCACTTGAGGAGATAGAGATATTGAGAGACGAGATTCGCATACAGTTACCCTATCCGGTGATAGAAACCGATGCAATTGAGGGTTGGCTGGAGGAAAAGGCCGAAAAGGGCCTGTTTGTCGAGCGGATTGGCGTGGGCTGTTTTGGTTTTGTGGCGTTCAGGCGCGAACAACCCCGCCAAATCCGTTATCGCATTGACGACACTAAGCACGCCACAAATTGGAAGGGGACCGAGCGACGCATTCGTCTGGCCAAGGAGGGCTGGCAGTATGTGACCAAGTTTGGCGGAGGACGCGCCCTGTACCAATCGCGAGACCTCGACAAGATGGAGATTCCGCCTGGGCCGGAAAACCGCCTTGGCTATCTGCTCTGGGGGGATAGCGGCATGCTGTTTTTGCTGCTGCTGGCGGTGATGAATGTGTTTATTTTTCTGCGCGACTGGCCGTATTCCTATGCCGAATGGCTGCAAAGTGGCTTGGGTTGGTTCATCACCTTGGGTGGTTTGGCGTTGTTTTTCCTGATGGGCTTGGGCGTCAAGCTCTATTTTATACGGCATATCCGCACCCGAGAGCGGCTGGGCACCTTTCCGGATCGCGCGTATCATACGCCCATGCGGGCACGAGAGCGGCGCTTTCTCATCTTAATACAGCAGGCTATTTTACTCTTGAGCGTTCTGGGTTTGATTTTTGCCTTACACATGCCGCATACACATCGATGGCAGCCACTGACAAAGATTCAGCAGGCGCAGTCATTTCCGCTGCTGAAGGATGTGAGCGCGCAGGAGGGAGAGAATCTGACGATGCAACTGGCCGGTCAGATCTCAACCACTGGCGGTGGACGCAGCGAAGCGAGAAAAACAACAAGTGTTCTGCTGCCGCAGCAAGTGAGTGTGCGGCAAGGAACGGGCGCCATCGAGGGCGCGGTGGCAAGCACTTATCTGCTGGACTATTACCGCACCGCCTGGCCGTGGCTGGCGGATGCCCTCATGGCGGACTGCCTCAAAAAACAGGCGAACTTAGCCATGACGCGTCTGCCGTCTTCGGAAGATCTTGAGGTGTATTATGGGGGAACAGTCGGGCTGGAACAGGCGTTGACCCTGCATCGGGGCAGTCAGGTGCTGACTGTGCGCTACACCGGTGCGGCCGATCTCAAAGCCAGCGTGTCGCTGTTTGAAAAGCGGTTGACGCAGTGAGGAGAGAACATGCAACAAGACAATCCCTGGTCACCGTTTAAAAACCGCCGCGGCGCGTTGGTCGGTGCCGCTCTCTATTTTGTTTTTCTGCTTGGATGGCTCTTTCTCATTGGGTATGAGCTGGTGAAAACAGGCGCAACGATGAATTTGCATTTTGTCATAGACAGTGCATTCTACTGGTTGCTTGCTGCCTTTTTTGCGCTGGTGGCAAGTATCAGTAGTTTGGTCATTGCCTGCGTAAAGCGGCAGAAGCGATCGTTGACGCTGTATACTGTTTTCATCTGCGCAGCTGTGCTCATGGTGCTCACTGGCCTTGGCGCGAAGCTGGCGCCACCGATATCGGTGCCCGGCCAATCCGTTGCACTCAGCGACTATAAGCCGGCGCTGCCCTTTCCCACTTTGCAGGAACTCAATCCGGCAGACAGTAGGGCCATACAAAGCCAGGAGCCCTATGAACCATACAACCACCAGGAGATTTGGCGGGGGCGTCATCCGCTGGTATCCCGGTCGTTGCGGCTGCATCAGGTTCACCGCTCCGCGGACAAAATGCCCTTACCGGGCGGCGGCCAGGAGGCGCCCATTACACTTGACTATGATGTGAGATACTTTCGCTTTTTGACCAAAGCTCTCGCCGCACAGTACTGGCAAGAGGAGATGCCGCAGAGAGAAGAACTGCTCGCGCCGCTGCCCTTCGATCAACAGTCGGAGCTGACCGTTTGGTATGGCCGCGCGCAAAACAAGGATGCGATGCAGTTTATGACTTTGCTATACAAAAATCAGTTGGTTGATGTCCGATACAGCGGGAGCATTGACCTGCGCGATGCCCTGCCGCTCTATGCGCGCGGCCTGGGTGCGGATGCCGCGGAATAAATCCGCCAAAAGAGGAAAATTTCCTTTCCAAACGCGCGGAAAGCGGGTATACTGATGCTATGTGACAACAACACGACAAGAACGAGACATCAGATTGGAGGCGCGACATGAAATTAACCTTTTTTGGTGCGGCCAGAACCGTCACCGGCAGCTGCCATTGTGTGGAGGTGGCAGGTAAAAAAATTCTCATCGACTGCGGTTTGCAGCAGGGGCGAGACGAGCAGGACAACCACATTCTTGACTTCGCGGCAAACTATATTGATTATGTCATCGTGACCCATGCCCATATCGACCATTCGGGCCGTGTGCCCCTCTTGGTCAAGCAGGGGTATCAGGGCCAGATTTTGACCACGCGTCTGACTGGTGAGCTTCTCTCGATCATGCTGCGCGATTCGGCGCATATTCAGGAAAGTGACGCACAGTGGAAGAACCAAAAGGGCAAGCGTGCCGGTCGCGATGTGGTGGAGCCGCTCTATACCCTGGCCGACGCGGAACAGGCCGTGAAGCAGATCGTGACCTTTGAATATGACCAGGAAATTGAGCTGTTTGAAGGCGCCAAAATCCGCTTTGTGGACGCCGGACACCTTTTGGGCTCCGCCTGTGTGGAAATCTTCTTAAAAGAAGATGGGGTGGAGAAGAAAATCCTCTTTTCCGGTGACATCGGCAACGTCGAACAGCCGATCATCCGCAACCCCTCCTTCATTCGGGAAGCGGACTACGTGGTCATGGAGAGCACCTATGGCGACCGTAACCATGAGTCCAGCCGTGAAACCGACGACTATACCGAACGCCTGGCCACCATCATCGACGAGACCTTTGACCGTGGCGGCAATGTGATCATCCCCGCCTTTGCCGTTGGCCGTACGCAGGAGCTGCTCTATGCCATGCGTGAGATGAAGGAACAAGGCCTGGTCAAGCGTCACCCGAACTTTACTGTCTGCGTCGACTCGCCGCTGGCAAACGAGGCCACGAAGATCTTCTCCGGCGACCTGCGCGGTTATCTGGATGAAGAAGCGTTGCAACTGGTGCGCGGGGGAGAGCAGCTGTTCACCTTCCCGGGCCTGACGATGACGGCCAGCAGCGAGGAATCCAAGCTGCTGAATATGGATTCACAGCCTAAGGTGATTATTTCCGCGTCCGGCATGTGTGACGCGGGCCGTATTCGCCATCACTTAAAACACAACCTCTGGCGCAGAGATAGTTCCGTCATCTTTGTCGGCTACCAAGGGGAAGGCACCCTGGGCCGCCACCTGCTCGAAGGTGCGGAGACGGTGAAGCTCTTTGGCGAACAGATTGCCGTCCACGCGAAGATTTATAACTTCAAGGGCCTTTCGTCCCACGCCGACCGTGACCATTTGCTCGCTTGGGTGGACAAGATCTCACCCAAACCCCTGCAGGTTTTTGTGGTTCACGGCGATTCGGGCGTGTCTGAAATTTTTGCTGAAACGCTGCGGCAAAAGGGCTACGCGGCCCATGCGCCGCTGTTCGAGGAGACCTATGACCTGGCGCAGAACCGCATGCTGGCCGCCGGCGTGGAACTCGAACCGAAGAAGCCGAAGATGCAGGAGCATGTCTCCAATGGCTATTGGGAGCTTGAGACGGCCGCGATGGATCTTATGGCCCTCATTCACAGCAGCAAGAGCGCTACCAACAAGGACCTCAAAAAGATGAACGCGCAGATCAAGTCTCTGATCGAACGCTGGAGCGATTAACAAACGGGCCGCCGCGCGATAGATGGCCAAGCGAACCCCTGGATGCAGAAAGAGGAACTGGAATGAAACAAAGCCGTCATCGGTTTGGGAGCAAGGTACTTGCCTTGCTGCTTGTGCTGTGTCTGACCTTGTCGTCGGCCGCCTATGCGCTGACGCCGGAGGAACTGAAGGCGCTGTTGCAGGATTATTATTTGGACGAAGTGACAGATGCCACGCTCTCAAAAACAAGCGTGGACGAGATTCTCAATGAACTGGGCGACCCGTACACGCATTATATGACGGCAGAGGAGTACCGCACATTTTTGCAAAGCATGCAGGATACCGAATTGGTTGGCATAGGGATTGCGACCGAGGCGGCGCCGGAGGGTCTGCGCATCATGACGGTGTATGAGCAGGGGCCGGCCGCCAAGGCCGGCCTCAAAGCGGGCGACTGCATTTTGGCGGTGGATGGCCGCCCGGCTCAGGGCCAGCCCCTGGATACCGTGGTTGCGTGGATCCGTGGCGAGAAGGGTGAGGCCGTCACGCTGCAAATCCAACATGAAAACGGGACGAAGGGAGACTACGCCATCGAGCGTGATCTTGTGGTGACGCCGCTCACCACCGCCAAGCGTTTGGATACCGGTGTTGTCTATATTGATTGCTTGAGTTTTGGGGAGCAAACCGCTGCGCACTTTGAAAAGACGCTGCAGGAGTATCCGTCCTCGCCGCTCTGGATAGTGGATTTGCGCGCCAATCCGGGCGGAGATTTGCAGGCGCTCACGGATACGTTGGGTCTCTTTCTCGGAAAGAGCAATGTGTTCTATATGCGCGATGGCAACGACCAGTATGTTTACAGTGAGACAGACAGAGATGCGTTGACGCAGAAACCGCTGATTGTTCTGACCAGCGGCTGGAGCGCCAGTGCGTCGGAAATCTTTGCCTCCGTGGTGCGTGATGCGCAGGTTGGCCTGCTGGTCGGCGAGACCAGCTACGGCAAGGGTGTCACCCAAGTGCTGCTCGATGACAAGTCGTTCCCGCAGTTTTTTCAGGGTGGTGACGCGCTGAAAATCACGGCTTACCGCAACTTTATGCCCAAGGGCAACACGCCGGACCGTATCGGTGTGATTCCGCATCTGTTGGTGCCGTCCAAGCTTGCCGCGGATGTAGCCAAGCTGCTGCAAAACCAGGAGCCGGCCTCCGCCCAAAGAAGCGGCTATCTAAAGCTGACCCTTGGCGGCATGGACTGGTATGTGAACGCGGCGGGTATGCAGACGCAGGAACAAAAAGCGGCTCTGATTGCCCTGCTTGAGGCCATCCCGCCCCACGCCGGCTTGCAAGCGGGAAACAGTGCGGGCGTATGGCAGGGTGCAACCCCCGCCACCATCGCGGGGCAATACGGCCTGACGGCTTACCGCTCCCGCGGTTTTACAGATGTCTCGGGCGATGTTGGCGATGCCATCAATACCCTGGCCACGTATGCTGTGCTAAAAGGAGACGGTACGGGTCAATTCCGCCCGGAAGGGCAGATGACCCGCGCGGAACTCTGTGCGCTTTTGGTGCAGGCCTTTGGCCTGAAACAGAGCAGCAAGCGCTCCAGCTTTTTGGATGTACAGGAGACGGATTGGTTTGCCGGCGATGTCTGGGCCGCCAATGCCGCCGGCCTGATGAATGGCGTAGGTGGGGCCCGCTTTGATCCACAGGGCACGGTCACGCAGGAGCAGCTGATTACGGTCCTGGCCCGCGCTACTACGAAAATCAACGCCTTGTTCTATGAGACAGAAAAGAAATGGTCGCCGGATACCGACTCTGTCAGCGATGCGTTTAGCATCTGGGCGCACAGTTCGGTCTGGCTGATGAGTGATGCGACAGGGCAAATTGGTGATGAAACGATCAATCTGCTCTTTGATGATGTAAGCAATATGAGCCCACAAAAGGCCGCCACGCGCAAGCAGGCGGCACAGATGTTGTATCAGATCTTGACCTACACCAATATTGTGCCGCTTTGATGAAAGGAAGGTGTTTGCTATGAATTTTGAACTCAATGACAACCAGAAGGACATTCAGACTCTGGTGCGCAAATTTGCCGAGGAGACGGTTGCCAAAGATATTTTGCAGCGCGATGAAAGCCGTGAATTTCCCACTGCCATCTATGAGCAGATGGGCCAAATGGGGCTGATTGGTCTGCCCTACCCCAAAGCCTATGGCGGGCAGGATCGTGAATACTTAGAGTATATTTTGGCTGTGGAGGAGATCTCCAAGGTGGACGGCGCTTTGGGCATTACCTACTCCGTCGCAACCTCACTCTATGGTGGAAGCTTGATGAATTCCGACGCCAGCGAGGAGCAGCTCAAGCGGTTTTTGACCCCGGTCGCTTCCGGCGCCTGCGCGGGATCCTTTGCGCTGACCGAACCTACGGCCGGCTCCGATGTGGCTGGCGCGCGGACCGTGGCCGTGCGTGATGGCGATGACTTCATCATCAATGGCAGCAAATGCTTCATCACCAACGGGCCTGTGTCGGAGTATTTTGCGGTCTATGCCCTGACCGATCCCGAGGTGGGACCAAAGAGCATGGCCTGTTTTGTGGTGCAGAAGGGGACGCCCGGCTTTGTCATCGGCGCGCGTCATAATACAATGGGTATATGCAGCGCGGCGGTGTGCGAACTCTATTTTACGGATTGCCGCGTGCCGCTGGCGAATATGATTGCCGCGCCCGGCAAAGGCTTTGGTCTCTCCATGAAAACCCTTGACGGTGGCCGCATCGGTGTGGCGGCACAGGGACTGGGCATTGCCAAGGGCGCCTTTGAGGTGGCCCGCCGCTACTTGATGCAGCGTCAACAGTTCGGCAAACCCCTTTGCAAGCAGCAGTACCTGGCGTTTAAAATGGCCGAGCTGTCCATCGAAATCGAACAGGCGCAGTATCTGGTCTACAAAGCGGCCATTGATAAGCAGGAGCACAGACCCTACTCCCAGCCAGCAGCCCGGGCCAAGTATGCGGCGACCAACGCCGCCATGCATGTCACAACCGAGTGCGTGCAGATGCTGGGCGGCAATGGCTTCATGAAGGAATATCATGTGGAGCGCATGATGCGCGATGCGAAAATCACGCAGATTTATGAGGGAACCAATGAGATACAGAAACTCATTGTGTCCGGGTCTCTGTTTCAGTAAAGAATGATAACTTAAAAAGCGGGATAGACGCAAACGCGCGTCTATCCCGCTTCTTTTTATCTGTATACAACGATAAGTCAAACATGGATCAAAAATCAATCGCAGTGCCGTTGACATCCACAATAGCAGATTGCTCAAAGTCAAGGTTGAATGCATCCGCGTGATCGCGGATCAACGCGATCACTTCGTCAGCATGCGCCTGCAGATCTGTGCCATCTAACACAATGGAAAATTTTTGTGTGGTCTGATCGTCTCCATGATCGGAAATCAGAACAGACGCCTTATCAATAAAGTTTTGCGCTTCCAATACGCCTTGTATTTCGTTTGACGCATCCTTCATCCAGGCTTCTTGGCGAAGGGGCGTAAGGGCCTTTGCGCTTTTGTCATCGTTGATCTGCACCACCGTTTCGCTTGCCGTCGCGCCGGAGAGCGGTTTCTCTTTGGACGAGAACAACAACCAGGCGCCAATCAAGGCGAGCAGCATCAGAGAATAGATAACGATAAGAAGCGTTTTTTTGTTCCGCATGTTGGCACAGCCCTTTCATTCGTGGGTAGGTAAAGCGATTGAATAGCTACAATTATATCATCATACGGTTGATCATTCAAACTTAGATCGACAAAGGTTTCATTTTGTTTGAACGATGGTCAAATGTACATTTGGACATTTTCATCCTAACAATATCTTTTGCATGAATCAGAAAGGTTTCCAATTCCCCCTGTTTTCAACACAAACCGCGATTCCATTGAGGAAAGGATAGACATTTTACCCTACATGTGCTATCATAATCCAGATGTCATGTAAGACGAAATTACGAGGTTGACTGCTTTGAAGATCGATATTTTAGGCGTTCACTTTGATGACCTGCGTCTGCAGGAGGCTGTGGCGCGCGGCGCGCTGCTTGCCGGTGGCGAGGCGTTTTCCTATGTGGTTACGCCGAATCCGGAGATCGTGAATTTGGCCCGGGCTGACGATTCCTATCGCGCCTTGATCAATGGGGCGTCTTTGGTGCTTCCGGATGGCATCGGGATCATCTATGCCGCCAAAATGCTCCATACCCCCTTGCCCGAGCGCGTACCCGGCATTGATTTTGCAGCGGGTTTGATGGAAGAAATGGCCGTTGCGGGACGACGCTTGTATCTGCTGGGCGCCAAGCCCGGCGTTGCCGAAAAGGCAGCGGAGCGTTTGCGCACACAGTATCCCGGCCTTACCATCTGCGGAACCGCGGACGGTTATTTCAAGGATGCCGCCGCCGCCGCAAAGACCTTGCAAGAGGCCGCGGCCGACGTTGCCTTTGTCTGTCTGGGCGCGCCCAAACAGGAGCAGTTTATGGCCGAATATGGCCCGCGAAGCGGCGTGAAGCTGATGGTCGGCCTCGGCGGTGCGCTGGATGTATTCAGCGGCGAAGTGCAGCGGGCGCCGGAAGGCTTTCAAAAATTGGGCCTGGAATGGTTTTACCGTCTGCTGCATCAGCCCAGTCGCTTCGGCCGTATGGCCAAGTTACCGTTCTTTTTGGTGGATGCCTGGAAAAATCGCCGGAAGGGAGCGGTTTGATGCCGCGTCAAATGGGTAAACTAATTGTATTGGAAGGCACGGACGGATCGGGCAAGTCCACCCAGTTCGCCCGCCTCTGTGCGCGGTTGACGCAGAACGAGAGAGCGCATCGCCGCCTGGTCTTTCCACAATATGAGGAGGAATCCTCTGCCTTGATCCGCATGTATCTGCGCGGAGAGTTTGGAGACAAGCCCTCGGACGTGAACCCCTATGCCGCTACGGCATTTTACGCTGTGGATCGCTATGCCTCCTTTCGTAAGGACTGGGCAAAGGATTACGAACAGGGCATGCTCTTCTTGGCAGACCGCTATACAACATCCAATGCCGTGTACCAGGCGGCGAAGCTGTCCGGTCAGGCCCGACGCGACTATATCCGTTGGCTGTTTGACTTTGAGTATACGCATATGGGCCTGCCCAAGCCGGATGTGGTGTTTTACCTGGATCTGCCGACGGAACACAGCCTTTTGCTGCTTCGTCAAAGAGAAGGTGGCCGCGATATCCACGAGGCCGATGAGGCCTATTTGGCAGCCTGTCGCGAAACGGCGTTGGAACTGGCCGCCGCAGAAGGATGGCAGGTGTTCTCTTGCCTGGACGATCAGGGGCAACTGCGCAGCGTAGAGGACATTCATGAAATGCTTTGGCAGGCACTTGTGCCGCAGCTGGGATAAATTCATATGAATGATCAGACGATTACAAAAGAGAAAGCCCGCCTGCGCGCGATGATTCGCGAGCAGATGCAGGCGTTGACAAAGCAGGAGAGAGGCGAGTCCGATACACGGCTCTTTGCGCGCTTTCTGGCCTTGGGTGAGCTGGCGCAGGCAAACAGCGTCCTCTTGTTTCACGGGGTAGGCGCAGAACCGGAGACGAATCAGCTGCTTTCTATCCTGCAAGCCGCGGGTAAGCGCGTGGCCTTGCCGCGCTGTCTGCCCGGACGGCAGATGGAGGCGCGTTTGGTCACGGGCGCAGAGTCTCTGCAGCGCAGCGCCTTTGGTATCCCCGAACCGACTGAGGCCCTGCCCTTGATACAAAAGCAGGATATTGACCTCATTCTTGTGCCCGCGCTTTGTTGTGACCGCTTCGGCTTTCGCCTGGGCCAGGGCGGCGGGTATTATGACCGCTACTTGGCGGACTACGCAGGTCTCACGGTGACGCTCTGCCGCGCCGCTTTTTTACAAGACGCCCTTCCGCATGAGAGTTTTGATCAGCCGGTTGCGCAGGTCTTGACCGAATGGGAACGCTTGTCCCCGGCCCGCGCAGTATGAAGGCGGGGTTTCCCCCGCCTTCACGCCACGTTGGCTGGCTGACTAGGTAAGAGTTTTGCTTAGCAGCCACAGCCGCAACCGCAGTTGTTTTCACAACCACAGCCATTGCCGCAGTTGTTGCCACAGCCGAAGCCGTTACCGCAGCAGCAGAAAATGATGATGAGGATCAGGATGATCCACAGGCAGCCACCGCCGCCAAAGCCGTTGTTACACATTGTTTTTCACCTCGCTTTAGGCCATACTATGCCCGTGTGTTTCAGAAGGTGAGTTGTATTCTAAACTTTTGCGCTGTTTTGCCGGGTAGGCCCGGATGGGAGGCGCGTCCGGGTGTTTGGGTGCCATGAATGATTGTATGTTAGGCCATGTGGTGCAGTTGTTGTGCAACGCTTGTCAAGAAATAGAGAACAAATAATACAGTTTGCACAGTAGAGATAAGGAGGATTGTATGGAGCAAGATAGACGCGCGAACGGCCAACGGCCAAGACGGGACGTTACCCCCGCCAGACAAAGCGCACCAAGCAGCCGCTCCCCTCAAACCAGGCAACGCAAGCGTGGCCGAAATGGAAAGGTCTTTGCCAATCCGTGGGTGTACCTCTTGTTTATTTTTGGCGTTTCCCTTGTGTTGGCGGCCTTATGTTGGGTGGCGGCGAATGATGTGCTGGCGCTCAATAAGCCGCTCAAAGAGGGCGGCGCGGTGATCACCGTGTCCGAGAAGGACAGCTATGGCAGCGTGGTCAACCAACTCAAGAAGAACGGCCTGATTGAAAGCAAAACCCTGTTCCGTATGTTTTCCCTGTTCGCCGGTGGCAAGGGAAAGATCGCGCCGGGCACTTATGTGCTCAACACGGATATGGACTACTTTGCGCTCATCAACGGCATGGGCGCCAACTCTGACAGCCGCATGACCACCAGCGTGACCATTCCGGAAGGCTTTACGCTGGACGAGATTTTCGCCCGTTTGGAAGAGCAGGGTGTCTCCAGCGTGGAGAAGTTGAAGGACATGGCAGCCAATCACAACTATGCTTTCGACTTTTTAAAGGACATTCCCCTGGGCGATTATCACCGGTTGGAGGGTTACCTCTTCCCTGATACCTATGAGTTCTATATGGGAGAGGATGCGCGTTTCGTGCTCAACAAGATGCTGGTGAACTTGGATTCCAAGCTCAACGAGGACCTGCGCGCCCAGATCGACCGGAGCGGATACAGCATCCATCAAATCCTGACCATGGCGTCTTTGATCGAGCGTGAGACGGATGGTACGGACCGGGCAAATATATCCGAAGTGATTCATAACCGCCTGAAGAATAGAAGTGCAACCGGCGGGAAAATTCAGATAGACGCGAGTATCGCCTATGTCCTGCCGAAGGGCGAAAAGGTCACGCAGGCTCACTACGATAGCGTAGATAGTGTGTACAACACCTACAAATATCCGGGTCTGCCCCCCGGACCGATCGCCAGCCCAGGCATGGAATCGATTGTTGCCGCGCTGAACCCGTCGCGTAACGGATACTACTATTATGTTTTGGGCAATGACAACAAGCATATCTTTGCCAAGACCTACGCCCAGCACCAGGCAAACATTAACCGCGTCAACGCGGGAGCCAATGGGTAAGATATGAAGAGAATCGAATTGTTGGCCCCGGCGGGGGATATGGAGCGGCTGCGTATGGCCCTGGCCTACGGCGCGGATGCCGTCTATTTGGCGGGGGACGAGTTTGGTATGCGCTCCTTTGCCGGAAACTTTACAGAAGATACTTTTCGCGAGGCCGCAGCGCTCTGCCACAAGCAGGGCGCTGCCCTGCATGTCACCTGCAATACCATGCCGCGCAACGAGGAAGTCGGCCGCCTGCCCGCCTGGCTGGAGCTGGTGGAGGCTTGCGGCGCGACGGCGATCATTGTGGCGGATGTGGGCGTGCTCTCGATGGTGAAGCGTTACGCACCCTCGCTGAAGGTGCACATCAGCACCCAGGCGAGCGTGGTGAACTACGCCTCCGCCCGCGCCTGGCATGACTTGGGGGCAGACCGTGTGATCTTAGCGCGGGAGCTGTCACTGGTGGAAATCGCGGAGATTCGTCTGCGTGCCCCGCGGGAGTTGGAGCTGGAGGTTTTTGCGCATGGCGCCATGTGCGTGTCCTACTCCGGGCGTTGTCTGCTGTCGAACTATATGACTGGCCGGGACGCAAACAGGGGCGCCTGTGCGCAGCCCTGCCGCTATCAATATGCCCTGGTGGAGGAAAAGCGTCCGGGTGAATATTTCCCCATCTATGAGGACGCCCAGGAGACCTATATCATGAACTCCCGTGACTTGTGCATGATAGATCACATCCCTGAATTGTTGCAGGTGGGGGTGCAATCGCTGAAATTAGAGGGCAGAGCCAAGTCCGCCTACTATACCGCCGTGGTGACCGGGGCATACCGTGAGGCCATCGACGCCGTGACGCAGGGCATCCCTCTGGATCCCGTCTGGCGGGAAGAAGTGGAAAAGGTCAGCCATCGGCATTATTCCACCGGCTTTTTCTTCGGGGAGCCGGGCCAGCATACGGACAATGCGCGCTATGTGCGCAACTGGCAGGTGCTTGCCATGGTCGAGGCTTGTACGCCGGATGGGCTCGCCACGCTCTCGCTGCGCAACAAATTCCGCGCCGGTGACGAGGTGGAGCTATTCGGGCCGCGTGTGCGGCCACAGGCCTTTGCCGCGCCGGTGATGCGTGACGAAGCAGGCGCACAGTTGGAAGAACCCAAAAACCCGCAAATGCGCTTTCAAATGCAGCTGCCCCAAGCTGTACCGCCGCTGTCGCTGCTGCGTGCCTGTCGGCCTCATTCATGAACAAAGGATGAAAAATAGTAATTGTTTACATTCTGACTTGACAAAGCAAAAGAAATTGCATATAATGTGACTGTTAAAGCCATAATCATGGCCCTTTGGTGAACGAGGGGCGTCCTCGTCACTTCGGAGGGAGGGAAAAAACAATGTCGGAAGTCCATTTAAAGGAAAACGAATCGCTGGAAAATGCGCTCAAGCGTTTTAAGCGTAGCTGTGCGAAGTCTGGTGTCCTGGCCGAAGTGCGCAGAAGAGAGCACTACGAAAGTCCCAGCGTGAAGCGCCGCAAGAAGTCGGAAGCAGCCCGCAAAAATCGCAAAAAGTTTAATTGATTGTGTAATAAACCCCGCGCGCTGTTCTGTGGGGTAGCATAAGAAGGTTTTGGCGGATGGTACCTGACCATCCGCCTTTGCTTTTGACGGATCTATGTGTGTGTTTAAAAGGAGGGGAAGTGCAATGGCATATCAAGTGGAACAGTATGTGATGGCCTACCGTGTGGAGCAAGAAGCGGTGCGGTCGCTGCTCACAGGGCAGTATACATCCCTGCGCCCTGTTTTGCGGCTCAATCTTGAGATCATACAAGACAAGGATGATAGGCGAATCAGGGTGGAGTTTAATACGCCTGTGGCGGCGGCAGGGAAACGTGGCTGGCTCAATCTGATCACCTGGGAGAGCGAAACCGATCAGATAATGTCCGCCAAAGACGGCCTCAAAACCACCTTTTCCGTCGGCCTGCATGGACATACATTTCTGGACATAGACTTTGTGCGCGTAGGAAAAGAAGGCGGCTGCCCGCGAGAAGATGACAACGATGGCACGTTTTTTATTGACCCGACCATCAACAAAACGGTATTTCGGGGGGCAGAACAGCCGGACAACAATAAGGAGTTTTGCGACTGCCGCTTCCGGTGGACGCTGCCGGTCAGTGCATCTTTTGGAGCGAAAGAGGATCTGGTGAGGGCGGCCATGCGTATACCAAGCGAGCAAATTCTGGGTGCCTATGTTGTGTGTTTTGACAGAGCGTAAGGCGTAAAAATGGAAAAAGAGCGTACCTGTGTGCAAAGCAGGTACGCTCTTTTTTGTATACAAAAACAATCAATCCAGGAAAACCACGGGTTTGATGAGATCCGCCGGCTTTTGCGCCATGAGCGCGAAGGCGGTTTCGATTTGCTCAAAACCGTGAAAGCGATGGGTGATCAACTTGGTTGGATCCAAGCGGCCCGCCTGTACCAGCGCCATCAGCTTCTGCATGCGCAGGGCCCCGCCAGGACAAAATCCGCTGCGGATATCCTTATTGGACATGCCGAGGTTCCACGACAGGGCGGGCAGGCTGAAGGTATCGTGCAGGTCGAAAAAGTTGACATTGGCCACAGTGCCCATCGGCCCGGTCATGCGGATGGCCTGGGTGAAGGTCTCCTGCGTTCCGCCCGCGATGATGACCTTGTCGGCGCCGCCGCCGGTCAAATCGCGCACTTGTTTGACCAGGTCGCCGTCGCGGTAACTGAGCACATGGTTCGCGCCATACTCGCGCGCCGCCGCCACGCAGACGGGCCGCGTACCCACGGCGATGATCTGCCCCGCACCGCGCAGGGCTGCGCCTGCCACAGCCATCAAGCCGACAGGCCCAATCCCGATGACCACAACGCTGTCACCGAAGGCGATATCCGCCAGCTCCACACCGAGAAAGCCGGTGTTGACCATATCGACGCACATGAGCGCCGCCTCTGCGGAAAGGTCGTTTGGCAGCAGGCAGAGGTTGGCGTCGGCCAGATTGACGTGAAAGTACTCTGCAAAGACGCCGTCCTTTTCGGTTAAAAATTTAAAGCTGCCCATAATACCATGGTCATGCCCGTTGGATTTGGGGTTTTGCACGCCGCGCGAGAGCCAATCCGGCGTGGCGCTGGGTACGACCACCAAATCACCGGGTGTAACGCTTCGGACCAGCGCACCGACCTCCACGATCTCGCCGATGGCCTCATGGCCGAGGATGCGTTTGGTCTTATCACCCGCGCTGCCCTGCATGGTGTGGACATCGGACGTGCAGGGCGCCACGAGTTTAGGTCGCAGGATGGCATCGAGTGGGCCGCAAACAGGGCGCGGTTTTTCCATCCAGCCTGCTACGCCGCTAGAGAGCATGCCATAGCCGCGCATGCTTGGAGCAGTTGCCATACAAAGGACCTCCTTGTCAATGAATAATTGTTAACGCGTCCGGCGGCGCAGCGCCAGACTGAAGAAAAAAAGGATGGCCAACGCCAGTGTCATCGTGGCGCCGGAAGATGTACCGAGGTAATAGGAGGCGATCAGGCCGCCCACGCCGCACACCAGTGCCGAGAGCAGGGAGATCAGGTGGTATTGTGCTTGCGTGCGCGCAAGGTTACGCGAGAGCGCCCCCGGCAGCACCAGCAAGGAGTTGATCACCAGCAGACCAACCCAGGTCATGGAGATGGTGACCACCACGGCAATGGAGCAGGTGAAAAGCGCCGTCTGCCAGAAGGTGGAGATGCCGCGGCTGCCGGCCAGCGGCGGATGCACCGCGGCGAGCAAAAGATGGTTATAAGACTTGAGCCAGAGAAACAAAACCAGGAGCAAGAGCACGGCAAGCAGGCCGATCTTCATGGGCGCCACGCTGAGGATATCACCGATGAGCAGGGCGTTAAATTTGGAAAAACTCTGCCCGCCGAGCGTGGAGAGGAAGATGCCAAGCGCCATCGCGGCAGAGGAAAAGACGCCGATGATGGTATCGGCATGCATGCTGCTTTTCTGCCGCACCAGCGTAAAGAGCAGGGCAAAGGCGATGGCAAACAGCACCGCGCACCAAGTGGAATCCAGAAAACCCATCAATGCGCCGATGGCAACGCCTGTGAAGGCGGAATGGCCCAGTGCGTCGGAGAAAAAGGACAGACGGTTTTGCACCACCAGCGTGGAGAGCAGGCCAAAGAGCGGGGCAATGACCACGATGGCCAAGAGGGCGTTTTTCATAAACAACATGGATCCCGGCGTGGCCCACTCGAAGGGCAGCAGGTCGACCAGCGCGTACCAGACAGTCAAAGCGACCAACCCCCTTCCCGCTGCGGCGCCAAGTGGAACACGTTTTGAAATTCCGGCGAGGCCAGCACCTCTTGTGCGGTGCCGATTTTAATGATTTCCTGTTGCAGCAGAATGACCTTATCCGCATACTGCGGCAGGGTGGCAAAATCGTGCGTGGAAAAGAAGATGGACAAGTCGTAGCGATTGCGGATCTCATGCAGCATGGTGAGCAGCTGATGTTCTCCTTCGACATCCACGCCGGATAAGGGCTCGTCCAAGATGAGAATTTGCGGCAGCGGCTCCAGGGCCATAGCCAGCAGGACGCGCTGCAACTCACCGCCCGAGAGGGTGCCCAGACGTTTGTCGATGAGCGTCTCGCCCGTCACCCGCCGCAGGCAGTCCAGGACGCGTGCGCGCTGCTTACCGCCAACCGGCAGAAAGACAGGATGGCGGGAGATGGCGGCGGTGAAAAAATCAAGCACAGTGATGGGATCGCCCGGATCGAAGCTGGGGCTCTGCGGCACATAACCGACCAAGGGTCTGGTGGACTTGCCGTCCGCGCGTTCAAACAGAATACTGCCCGCATGCGGCAGGTTGCCGAGTATGCTCTGAAACAGAGAAGTCTTTCCTGCGCCGTTTGGGCCGATCAGCGCCACAATTTCACCGCAGTGTAAATGAAAGCTGACATCCTTTAAAATGATGTCATCCTCCAGCTGTACGCCTAGGTTTTGCACTTGTAAGCAGCAACGGCCCGCGCAGCCGGGGGCGCCTTGCTGATGATGCGGGAATCTCATGAAAGCGCCTCCAAAATACTGTCTACGTTTTGAGTCAGGGTATTCAGGTAAGGGTCAAGACCCACTTGATCTGCCTTGCCGCTCATCATGAGAGAGAGGGGCTGTACCTGGATGTTAGCCTCGCGCGCGATGGCCAGGGCTGTGGCGTCCGAGCTGTATTCCTCGGTAAAGATGGCGGGAATTTGATACCGGGCGATCAAAGACAGCGCATGGGAAATCACCTGCGCCGAGGCCTCCTGCCCTTCTTCCTCCTCCACGGCAAGAAGAATATTGAGGTCAAAGGCATCGGCAAAGTAGGAGAAACCATCGTGGAAGGTGATGAGGTTGCGATTTTGCAGCGGTGCGAGCTTATCGTTGAGATTGGCATAACGCTCCTGCAAAGTCTGCGCCGCTTCCACCGCGTTTTTTTGATAGAGTGCGGCCTGTGCGGGATCCAGGGCGATCAGGCCGTCGCGCATATTATTCAGCAAAACGACAGCGCGGTTCGGATCCAGCCAATAGTGCGGATCCTGGTCCCCCTCGCCGGCGCCCAGCGGCAGCAGGTCTATCCCTGTGCTGCCATCAAAGATAAGACAATCCGCATTGCTCTCGGCCGCAGCCTTCGCGATGAAGCTGTCGAGCCCGACGCCGTTGGTAAAGAGGGCATCGGCGCTCTCAAGCACCTTCATTTCCGCGACAGTCAAGCTATAATCATGCAGGCAGGAGACCTGTTGGTTGATCAGCGGGCGCACCGTGATGCCCTCTGCGTTCTGGGTGAGGGCAGACAGAAAGAGGTAGGAGGGGTAGGTCGAAGCAACCACTTTTAGTGTTGTATCCTGCTCGGGGCTGGCCGCACCGTCTGGTGCGCCGCAGGCGGCCAAGAAAAGCAGCATCAACAGAAGCGTTGGCAACAGGCATTTGCGCATATCAAAACCTCTTTTATAAGTAGAATTAGGTGACAATACTACCATTATACCGAATCGCGCTTGTAAAGTAAAACAAAAAAAGGCAGACCGCTATAAAAACGGTCTGCCTTTGTCTTGTGCAGGAAAACTTACATGAGGCTGAACACCACAACCACACCGGAGAACACGATGGACACGGTGGAGCAGAGCTTGATCAAGATGTTCAGAGAAGGACCGGAGGTATCCTTAAAGGGATCGCCCACGGTATCGCCCACAACGGCAGCCTTGTGGCAGTCGGAGCCCTTACCGCCGTGGTTGCCGCGCTCGATATACTTCTTGGCGTTATCCCAAGCGCCGCCGGCGTTGGACATGAAGACGGCCATCGCAAAGCCGGTGACCGAAACGCCGCCGAGCAGACCGACAACGCCCGTGGGGCCGAGGATCAAACCGGTGATGATGGGCACGGTGATCGCCAGCAGGGCGGGCGCAATCATCTCACGCAGCGCGCCCTTGGTGCAGAGGCTGACACAGGCGGCATAGTCCGGATCTGTCTTGCCTTCCATGATGCCGACAATCTCGCGGAACTGGCGGCGCACTTCCACCACGATGGCCTGCGCAGCAGTTTGCACGGCGCTCATCGTGAAGGCGGAGAAGACGAAGGTCAGCATGGCGCCAATGAAGAGGCCGACCAGAACGGTGGGATTCATGATGGAGAAGTCGAGCACGCGCTCGGTGTTGGTCTGCACGATGTTGATGTAGGAGACCAGAAGGGCCAGGGAGGTCAGGGAAGCAGAGCCGATGGCAAAACCCTTACCGGTTGCGGCAGTGGTGTTACCCAGGGAGTCCAGGGCGTCGGTACGCTCGCGGACTTCTTCCGGCAGGCCGGACATTTCGGCGATGCCGCCGGCGTTATCGGCCACGGGGCCGTAAGCGTCGGTTGCCAGGGTGATGCCCAGGGTGGAGAGCATGCCGACAGCGGCGATGCCGATGCCGTACAGGCCGCGGTTAAAGGCTTCCATATTGGTGATGTCAGCGGAACCGCCGGCAGCAAAGTAGGACACCAGAATGGCGATCGCGACAATCAGGATGGAGGCGATGGTGGACATGAGGCCGAGGGAGATACCGCCGATGATGATGGTGGCGGAGCCGGTCTCGGAAGCTTGGGCCAATTTCTTGGTGGGCTTATAGGTGTCCGAAGTGAAATATTCGGTGAAGTAACCAATCAGCACGCCGCCGACAAGACCGGCGACAATGGCGATATACACGCCCCAGTTGCCGTCAAGGAAGTAATAGGTGAGCGGCGCGGCCACGATGGCAGCCAGCACGGCGGCCAGATAGGTGCCGGTACGCAGGCTGACAAGCAGGGACTTCTGGTCGGCATTTTCCTTGGTTTTCACGAAGAAGCTGCCGATGATAGAGCAGACAATGCCGCAGACGGACAGCAGCAGCGGCAACAACATGCCGCGGAAGCCGTAACCGGCGACGGCGGAGAGGGCAAAGGTTGCCAGGATAGAACCGACATAGGACTCATACAGGTCAGCGCCCATGCCGGCCACGTCGCCCACGTTATCGCCCACGTTGTCGGCGATGGTGGCGGGGTTACGCGGGTCATCTTCCGGAATACCGGCCTCGACCTTACCCACAAGGTCGGCGCCGACGTCGGCTGCCTTGGTGTAGATACCGCCGCCCACACGGGCAAACAGGGCCATAAAGGAAGCGCCCATGCCGTTCATCACCATGATGGTGCCGATGGAGACAGGGTCGGTGATGCCGGCGCCCACGTTCAGGATGAAGAACCAGAGGGTGATATCCAGCATGCCGAGGCCGACCACGGTAAAGCCCATGACCGAACCGGAGGAGAAAGCCACACGCAGGCCGCGGTTGAGGCTTTCAGAAGCAGCCCAAGCGGTACGCGCGTTGGATCTTGTTGCAATCTTCATGCCGATGAAACCGGCCAGCATGGACCAGATGCCGCCTGTTAAGAAGGCGAAAGGGGTGAACTTTGAGAGCATTTCGCCATTGCTGGCAAAGGCAATGATGAGCAGAAGAACAAAAACAATGGCAAACACTTTGGCAACCGTTGTGTACTGATGCTTGAGGAAAGCATCGGCGCCTTCACGGATAGCCTTTGCGATCTTCTGCATGGTTTCGTTACCTTCAGAGAAGGATAACACTTTTCGGCTTTGCACCAGCGCAAAGAGCAAAGCGAGCACAGCGCCCACAAAGCCGAGCAAAAACAAGTTTTCCACAGATGACACTCCTTTTTTCTTGTAAGATTGCGCAGGACCGGCAAGTCACAAAAATTTAACAATCCAATTTTAGCACAAAGATGGTGATTTGCAAGAGATTCCCTCCCTTTTTCTGCGGCCAGAGAGCATTTTGACAGATTAGACGAAAAAGGGGCAAGAAGACAAAACGTTTCCGTGCATGCTCACAAGGTAATTTATGCTCAAAAATTGGTAAAATCAAACGCGTTTCCATGTCGCCGGAGCAAAAAGCATGAGGATTGGGAAAATTTCAAGCCGCCCAACCAACATACAAAATGTGAGCAAAACTTTGGAAAGGCCGGAAAAACCCGCATAGTTTCCCATCGGCCCGACCACGTCGAGCCCCGGACCGACATTGCCAAGACAGGAAAAAACGGCGCTGGTTGTCGTGAGAAACGAGAAGTTATCCAGAGAGAGGAGCAGGCAGCTGATCGCCAAAATAAAGGCGTAACACGAGAAGAAGGTCAACACCCGGTCCAGCGAGGTGGGATCCACAGCCTTGCCGTCCAACTGTACGACCTTCACCGCGCGCGGGTGGGCAATTTTACGCAGGTCGCGGCGGATGCAGCGGGCCAGCAGCAGCGCGCGCGAGACCTTAATGCCTCCCGCGGTACTGCCCGAGCAACCGCCTATGATCATGAGCAGGATCAAGATAATGTGTGAAAACTGTGGCCAGAGGTTAAAATCGGCCGTTGCAAAACCCGTGGTGGTGACGACGCTGGCCACTTGGAACGTCACTTGCCGCAACAGATCGCCAAAGTTCTGGCTGCTGGCGGCGGACGAGAGCAGGAGGTTCAGGACAATGAGGGTGATCGCCGCCGCCACAATGAACAGAAAAAAACGCAGCTCGTCGCTTTTTAATATCGCAGCAAAGCGGCGGGTGACCATCAGGAAAAAGACGGTAAAATTGAGTGCGGAGAGCAGCATGAAAATGATCACGATGATTTCGATGCTGGCAGAGCCGTAGGCGCCGATGCTCAGATTGCGGATGGAGTAGCCGCCCGTACAGATGGTGGCAAAGGAGTGCACCACCGAATCAAAGAACGGCATGCCGGCCAGACGCAGGCAGATGACCTCCAGAACAGTGAGCACAATATAGATGGTATAGAGGATTTTCGAAGCCTTGCTTGTGCGCGGTACCAGCTTATTGGTGACCGGCCCGGGGGATTCTGCTCGCACGAGCGACTGCGTGCGCTCACCCGTTTTCGGGAGTAGGGCGAGGGCAAAGATCAAAACGCCCATGCCACCCAACCAGGAGGAAAAAGAGCGCCAGAACAGGATGCCGCGCGGCAGCGATTCCACCTCCGTTAAGATAGACGCGCCGGTGGTGGTAAAGCCGGAGGTGATTTCAAACAGACAATCAATAAAGCTGGAGAAATGACCCGAAAACTGAAAAGGCAGCGCACCAAACAGACAAAAACAAAGCCAGATGAGCGCCACAATGACAAAACCCTCCTGATCAAAAAACGGCGCGTCCGTTTTGGTGCCGGCCAAGGGGATACTGAGCGCCGTGACAATCAAGATGGTGAGCGCAAAGGGTCTGGGATCCTCTCCGTAATATACGGAAACAAGAAGCGGAAACAGCAGGCAGGCGGCCAGCAGGAGCAGGGTGCGCCCCATCATCCGCAGAATGAGTTTTTTATTCATCAGGCAACCTCTTTGTGGTCATACTTCTTCATAAATATCGTTGAATTCGTAGATCGTCTGCTGATGAGAGACGACGATCACTCGATCGCCCGGACAAAAGGCATCGTTACCGGAAGGAATGGTCAGCTTGCCTTTGTGCAAGATGGCGGAGATGAGGACGCGGGGTTTCAGGGGCAGATCCTTCATGGGTACACCCAGATAGAGCGTGTCAGTGGTGATCTCAAATTCAGCCGCCTCGGCCTTATTATCGGCAAAACGATAGAGGGCAACCATGATGCTGCCCTTTGTGTTTTCAAAACCGCGCACCACCCGCAAAATCCGCCCCACGGTGATCATTTTGGGGGAGAGGATGCTCTCCAGACCGGCAGATTTCATGATGTCGATATAGTTGCTGCGGTTGGATTTCGCGATCACCTTTTTCAGCCCCTGCTGTTTGGCGTAGAGGGAGATGAGTAGATTGTCCTCATCGCGTCCGGTCAGGGCGATGAAGGCGTCGTGGTTGGTAAAGTGCTCGGTGAGCAGCAGCTCCTGATCCGTGCCGTCGCCGTGCAGGATGAGGGCGTTGGGCAGGTGTTCGGAGAGGAATTGGCAGCGGCTCTCCTGATTGTCCACAATCGTGACCTTTATGTGCATATGATCGAGCATGGTGGACAGATAGTGCGCGATGCGGCTGCCGCCGACGATGAGAACGGAGTGCACCTTGGGCACATAACGGCCCAAGAGGCGAAAATATTGGTGCAGGCCCATGGGTGAGCCGATGACATAGAGCTGGTCGCCGAGTTGCGGGACAAAGCTGCCGTTGGGAATGATGAACTCGTCGCCCCGCTGGGCAGCGCAGAAGAGAAAGGAGATGGTTTTGAGTTTTCGCGACAGGTCATTGAGCGAGTTTCCGATGACAAAGTCGCCCTCCTGCACCTTGATGCTGAGCAGTTCAACCCGACCGCGGAAGAAGGTATCAATGTTTGAGGCCGGCGGAAAACGCAGCAGATGAGAAATCTCGATGGCGGTGGAATACTCCGGGTTGATGACCATGTCGATGTTCAGATCGCGCTGGAAGGCGGCCAGGTCGGCGGTGTAGTCCACGTCGCGGATGCGGGCGACGGTATACTTGACGCCCAGATGCTTGGACATTAAACTGCACAGCATGTTGACCTCATCCATGCTGGTGGTGGCGAGGACAAAATCCGCCTCCTGCGCGCCGGCGGCTTTGAGCGTAGCAGGCGAGGCGCCGCTGCCTTTGATGCACATGACGTCCAAGGCGTCCGAAGCGTGCCGTATGGCAGCTTCATTCTTGTCAATGATCGTGACATCATGCTTTTCCATGGATAAATGGTGCGCCAAGGTGAACCCCACTTTGCCTGCGCCGACAATAATGATCTTCATGCCAAGCATCCCTCTTTCCCGTACAAGTGTCCGCATGAACCGATAGGCAATATGGCACCACTATACCACATGGCAGCGTTGCTTGTAAATTCATTTCCCAGTCTGTATCAGAGCAAAGGCCAAAGATATGTCTCCCATATGGGAATCCGGCGATCTTCTCCTTGCTGATTGTAGCGGATTGTAGTATACTATGCAATTGTAGATATCTTAGTCTGTGATCCCGCGAACGGCGGCGGAATGACATGGGATGATGCAATGAATTTGAAACGGAAGCAGAGCCGCCGCGGGAAGGGGAGAGTCAACCGCCATGCATCAGTTGAATTTGACAGAAGGCGCCATCGGCAAGACCTTGATGCGATACGCGCTGCCTGTGGTGCTCACTTCTTTTTTGCAGTCTGTCTATTCGCTGACAGACCTCATCCTAGCCGGGCAGTTTGTTGGAAAAGTCGGTATGTCGGCGATCAACAACTCCAGCCAGGTGATTCTCTTGGTGACGCAAATCATCATCGGCGTCACCTTGGGCGCCAATGTCTTAATCAGTCAATATTATGGCGCAAAGGATAAAGAAGGGCGGCAAAAGACGAATGTGACGCTCTTTACCGGCTCCTTGCTCTTTGGAGTATTGACGGTTCTGCTGCTGCTGGTGTTTGGCCGGATGCTTTTGGGCGCACTCAAAGCCCCGGCCCTGGAGGAATCGTTTACCTATCTGCTCATCTGTGCGCCGGGCCTCTTGCCTGTGTGCGGGTATAACGCCCTGTCGGCGACGATCCGCGGTGTGGGCAACTCCAAGCAGCCGCTCTATTTTATTATCATCACGGCCCTGGTGAATGTCGGCCTGGATCTTTTGTTTATGGGCGTGTTTCACTGGGGGGTGGCAGGCGCCGCTTGGGCGACCGTGATTGCCCAAACGCTCTCTTTCCTGGCCGCCCTGATCTATACGCTATGTCACCGGGATCTGTTTGGGCTGCACCTGCTACATCTTAAAATTCACCGGGATAAGCTGCGTATGATGCTCAAACTCGGCATACCCAGCGCGGTGCAGATGACGCTGGTGGGCTTATCTTGGCTGACCATGACCTTCTTGGTCAATGGCTACGGGGTGGAGGCTTCTGCGGCCAGTGGCATCACGGCGAAGATTAAGGATATGACGCAGCTGTTTGCGCTGGCGATGAGCTCCGCTGCCGCCACGATGGTGGCCCAATGCCTGGGCGCGGGGGCGTTTGAGCGGGCCAGCCGCGCAGTTCACATCGCCATGCGCATCGCCCTCGGCGTCACCTGCGTGATGATCCTTTTGGTGGAGTTGCTGGCCCCGGTGCTGGTTTCGTTTTTTGGACCGGACGCGCAGACTGCCTCGCTGGCGGTGATGAATTTGCGCATTGAGATTTTGGCCCAAATCTTTTTTGCCAGTTTCTTAGTCTACAATGCCCTGCCCATGGGGGCCGGACATACGACTTTTGTGCTTTTATCAAGTATTATGAACAGCATCGTCGTCCGTCTGGTACTGGCGCTTATCTTTGACCACTTCTTTGGACTGGTCGGCATCTACTGGGCCTGTATGATCGCACCGGCCTCGTCCGTGCCTTTGGGTTATCTCTACGAACGCGCCGGGAAATGGCGGAGGTCACTGGCCGCCCCAGCGCCTCCGCAGGGGGCGAGTGGCAGCTCTGTGACTTAAGAAAGGCAAAAGCAAACACAACAGGAAACGATTCTCCCCCAAAAAACATATAAAAACGCGCCTACTCATCCAAGTAGGCGCGTTTTTCTTTTTTTCAGAAACAAAACCAACCGCTGCGAGCGGGGCAAAGACTAGTCTATATTCTGTAAGATATAAAGCAAAGAAGAATAAATACAAAATAATACAAAATAGCTTGACAAAGTTATACTCTGTTGTTATAAATTTTTATATAGAATAGTCCTGACAGATTTAATCGGTATAATCCTTGTGGGTAGGGAGCAAAAAGCTCATCATTGCCTATTCTGGCTATACATCTTTTTATTTAATCTTTTGGTAAACGGAAGGATGGTTTCATGCAAACAAAGCAGTTTGTTGGCCTGACAGTGCTTTTGGTTATCGTCCTACCGTGGGCTGTGAGGAGTTTATTTGGGAGCGGTTTGATTGACGGAATGAACGACACAATTGTCACAATTATCTTTATTCTGCTTATTGGACTGTGGCTTCATTGCTTTGCCATGCCCGGGTGCCTAACATTTCGGCGAATCCCTCGCTTACTAGGTTGTCTGTTTGTTTGCTTTGTGCTATCTTATTTGGTGGATTGGGCACTGATTCGCTTGAACTTGCTGTGGGGTAATTATTTCGAGCTGCTTTTTGTAGCACGAACACTCGCACCGCTCCTTCGCGCCTTGCCATACCTGATGATTTTTCTCTTTCTGCCAAAGGCGCTGGGTGTGCAGCCGAAAGCCACTTGCCTCCAAAAGAGGACTCTGATTTTGCTGATTTTGCTCAGTTTAGTCGTTTTCTTAGCCTATGAAGTAGCATTTACATTTAGTGCGCGGTTTTCCACGCTTGCTCTCTCGCAATGGATGTATGATGCGCGTGATCTTTGCCTTCCTATTGTATACATCTCCGTGGCTTTGTTTCCCCAAGTCAAACGCAACAAAGTTGACGCTGAGAGTAGTGAGAGGGAAGACGTTCCAACATCGTAAGGGGCGATTAGAGCACTGTTTTTTCAAAACAAAAGGGGTCGCTGTCTGTCATAAACAGGCAGCGACCCTTTATCGTGTTGTTTTTTTACTGTGGTATTGTTCGGTCATTCATCCCATAAGCAGCGCCATGACGGCTTTTTGCACATGCAGGCGGTTTTCGGCCTCGTCGAAAATCTCATCGGCGTGGGCTTCAAACACGTCGGCGGTGATCTCCTCCCCGCGGTGGGCGGGCAGGCAATGCTGGATCATGGCATCCGGTTTGGCCAAGGCCATGAGCGCGTCGTTGACCTGGAAGGAGGAGAACGCAAGACGACGTTGCGCGGCCTCTTGCTCCTGGCCCATAGAGGCCCAGACGTCGGTGAAGATGACGTCGGCGTCCGCTGCCGCCACCTTGGGGTCGTCGGTCAGCACAAAGCGGGCATCTTTGACCGTTTCGGCGAAGGACAGCACCTGCCTATCCGGCGCGTAGGCCGGCGGCGTAGCGATGGAGACATCCATGCCGCATTTGAGTCCGCCCACCAGGATGGAGTTGGCCATGTTGTTGCCGTCGCCGATGTAACAGATCTTCTGTCCGCGCAAGGCGCCGCGGTGTTCGCGTATGGTCAGCAGGTCGGCGAGCACCTGACAAGGGTGCGCGAAGTCCGTCAGGCCGTTGATGACGGGGATGGAGGCATAGCGGGCCAGCGTTTCCACTTCTTCTTGCGAGTAGGTGCGGATCATGATGCCGTCACAATAACGGGACAGCACGCGGGCGGTATCCTCAATGGGTTCGCCGCGGCCGATTTGCGTTTCACTGCCGGAGAGATAGAGTCCCTGTCCGCCGAGCTGGTAGATGCCTGTCTCAAAAGAGACGCGGGTACGGGTGGAGTTTTTGGCAAAGATCATGGCCAAGGTTTTACCCTGTAACAGCGCGTGGGGTATGCCGGCCTTCTGCTTTTGTTTGAGGTCGGCGGCGGTGTCAAGAATCTGCAAAATGTCTGCCTCGCTCAGGTCAAGCAGTTTTAAGAGATCTTTTTTCATGCGCTTACGCTCCTTTTTCCAGAACTTCTTGTAAAATGCGGATGGCGCGGTCAATTTCCTCCAACGTGACGGTGACGGGGGGCATAAACCCGAGTGACTTATGGCCGGGCAATGTGAGCAGGCCGTGCTCGGCCAGTCTCTCGGCCAGATCGAACGAACGCTGCCCCTTTGGCAGATGGACGCAGACCATCAGTCCCATGCCCTGTGTACTGCCGAGCGAGGGGGATGAAAGCGCCTCAATGCCTTGGCGCAGATAGTCTCCCTTTTCTCTGGCCTGCGCCAGTGTCTGTTCATTGAGTCCATCGAGCAGCGCATGCGCGGCGGCGCAGCTGATCGGGCTGGCGCCAATGGAAAACTGGCCGGCGAGCGAGGGATCTAAAAGAGCGCGGCAACGCCGGTTGAGCAGAACGCCGCCCAGCGGCAGGCCGCCGCTGATGGCAGAGGAGAAGCAGATCATATCCGGCAGAATGCCGTATTGTAAAAAAGCAAATAAAGAGCCGCAACGTCCGTTGCCGGTCTGGGTTTCGTCGATGAGCAGCAGCCAGCCCTGCTCCGCGCAGAGCACGGCGAGCGCATGAACAAACGCATGCGGCAGCGGCAGAAAGCCGTTGGGCAGCAGGGAGAGCATCACCGCGCAGACGCGCGGAGAGGCCTGAGCGCGCACGGCCTCCATATTGGCCTCAATGGGCAGGAAACCATCCGACAGAAAGCTGCCATCTTCTTGCAGGGTGAGGATCAGGTTGCGCTCTGCGCCTTGGCGGGCGCCGCCATGCGAGCGGGCGGCCTGACACATCAAGCGAATGGCCTCCGTACCGGAGGAGACAAAGCACGCGGCTGCCAGGCCGGTTTCGGCGCAGAGCCGCTCAGCCAACTTCGTTTCCTCCTGTGTCTGCCATTGCGGCGGGGCGACGCCCAGTCGCAGGGTTTGGTCCATGACGGCCTCACACCAAGCGGGGTTTGCCTGTCCCAGCGGCGCCTGGCCCATGCCGCCGGTAAAATCCAGGCAGGCGAAGCCGTCGCTGGTGTAAAGATAGCGCCCGTCGGCGCGGTCAAAGACGAAGGGGTAGCGTGGCGTCAATTGCACCAGGGCATGATCGTCTTGCTCCTGGGAAAAAGAGAAGGGCATGGGCTTTCCATCCTTTCCGAATAAAGCGCGCTCTCGTGCCGATTACGAGAAAATCATGCTGCCAATGCCCTTGTGAGAGAGCATTTCAATTAAGATCGAATGCGGGATGCGGCCATCCAGGATGTGCGTGCGGTGTACCCCCTGGCGGATGGCGGAGACGCAGCAGTCCACCTTGGGGATCATGCCGCCGCTGATCGTGCCATCCTGCATGAGCGAGGGGATATCCGGCAGGCGGATCTGGGGGATCAGGGTGCTCTCATCCTTGGGGTTGCGCAGCACGCCTTTGACGTCGGTGAGCAGGATCAGTTTTTCCGCGCCGACCGCGATGGCCAGCTCTGCCGCGGCGGTATCGGCGTTGATGTTGTAGGAGGTATTGGCGTCGACGCCTTGGGCGACCGTGGAGATCACCGGGATGTAGCCGGCGTTGAGCGCATCGTTGACCACTTGCGGGCAGACGCTGGTGATCTCGCCGACCAGGCCGTACTGATCGTGCAGCTTTTTGGCCTGGAGCAAGCCGCCGTCCAGGCCGCACAGACCGATGGCTTTTGCGCCCATGCGGTTGATGGTGGCGACCAGGTTTTTATTGATCTTGCCGCAGAGCACCTGCTGCACCACGTCCATGGTCTCCTCGTCCGTGTAGCGCAGACCATTGACAAAACGCGATTTCTTGCCGAGTTTATCCAACATGTGGCCGATCTCCGGGCCGCCGCCGTGTACCATCATGACGCGGATGCCGACCAGGTGTAGCAGTAGGATATCACTGATGACCGCGTCGCGCAGACGTTCGGAGACCATGGCGTTGCCGCCGTATTTGACAACGACCGTTTTGCCGTTGTATTTCTGAATATAGGGCAGCGCTTCGGCCAGGACGGTGGCGCGGTCCATATAGTTTTGCATCTGTTCCGGGCTGTATTCCAAGACAGAGGACTCCTTTCCTAATACAAAAGGTTCAGCTTCTGTAATCGCCGTTTATTTTGACATAATCGTAGGTGAGGTCGCAGCCCCAGCAGGTGGCCGCCTGTGTGCCCTCGTGCATTTGGACAAGGATTTCCACTTCGACCTCTGTCAGAACGCGCTTGGCCAGGGCCTCGTCAAAGGGGATGCCCGCGCCGTTTTGACAGACCGGCAGCACGCCGGCAGCAGAGCGGAAGCTGACATCAATGCGGTTCGGATCAAAGCTTGCGCCGGAGTAACCAATGGCGCATAGGACGCGGCCCCAGTTGGCATCCGCGCCAAACATGGCGGCCTTGACCAGGGAGGAGGAGACAACGGACTTGGCCATCAACTCTGCCTGATCCTCGGTCTGCGCGCCGGAGACGGTGCAGGTGATCAGATGACTGGCCCCCTCGCCATCGCCGGCGATTTTCTTGGCCTCGTATTCAAACACAGCGTGCAGTGCAGCGCAAAAGGTCTCGTAGTCTGCGCTGCCCTCGACGAGCGGCGCGTTCCCGGCCAGGCCGTTGGCCAGGACGAAGCAAGTGTCGTTTGTGGAACTGTCGCCGTCCACGGTGATGCGGTTAAAGGTCTTGATCACGATCTTTGCCAAGGTCTTTTGCAGCAGCGCCTGATCAATGACGCAATCAGTTGTACAGAAGCAGAGCATGGTGCCCATATTGGGGTGGATCATGCCGGAGCCTTTGGCAATCGCGCCAAGGTGTACAGATTTGCCGCCGATTTCTATGGCCACAGAGATCTCTTTTTCCACCAGGTCGGTGGTGAGAATGGCGGCGGCAGCATCTTTTGAGCCGCCGGTAGAGAGCGCGGCCGCCGCTTTGGGGATACCGGCTTCGATCGCGCTGATGTTGAGCTCCACGCCGATGACGCCTGTGGACGCTGCGGCGAAATCCTCCGGCGCAAGGCCGGTGGCCTGGGCGGCGGCGATCGTCATGCGCTTGGCATTTTCCAGGCCGTTAGGTGCGCAGGCGTTGGCGTTGCCGCTGTTGGCGACAATGCCGCGCAGACGGCCGTTGCGCAGGTGTTCTTGTGAGATATAGATGGGCGCGGCCTTGACCTGATTTTTGGTATAAACGGCTGCGGCCACGCAGTCACAATCGGAGAGGATGAGGGCCAGGTCTTTTTTGCTTTCGGGCGCACCGGCCTTGACGCCGCAGTGCAGTCCTGCGGCCCGGAAGCCCTGCGGGGCGGTCACACCGCCGGAAATATGTTGCATGAGGAAAACCTCCTAAATTCATGGTATCAAGTGAGCGGGCGATCAGAGCTTGAGCCCCGCGGTTTCGGAAAAGCCAAGCATCAGATTCATGTTTTGCACCGCACCGCCGGATGCCCCCTTGCCCAAGTTGTCGAACAGGGCGCAGAGCATGGTCTGCTGCTCGTGCCCGGAGACGATGATCTGGAGACAATCGCGACCGGCCAGCGTGTTGGCGGCGATGCGCGGCGCCTCATAGCCAAAAGGCGCGACGGAGATGAGCGCGCTGTCCTGATAGTAATCGGACAGGGCCTGCCAGAGGTCTTTTGCCGTGCTCTTTTGCGGCAAAAGGTGGTTTTGCAGGGGCACGCAGGTGGCCATACCCTGGTAGATATCGCCCAGGATGGGAGAAAAGACGGGCGGCCGAGTCAGACCCGCCACGGCCTGCATTTCCGGCAAGTGTTTATGCTGGAGCGGCAGGGCGTAGAGGTTGGGCGCATCGAGCAGGGCGCTGCGTCCGTCCGCCTCGTATTCCGCGATCATGGCCTTGCCGCCGCCGGAGTAACCGGTGAGGGAATGGCAGCAAAGCGGATAGCCAGGGTCGAGTAGGCCCAGTTCTATCAGTGGTGCGACCAAGGTGAGAAAACCCGTGGCGTGGCAGCCGGGGTTCGCCACGCGCTTGGCGTGCGGGATACGCTTGCGTTGGGCGTGCAGTTCAGGCAGACCGTACACCCAGTCGGCATGGGTACGGTGCGCGGTGGAGGCGTCAATGATTCTCGTGCGGGGATTGTCCAAGAGGGAGATGGCCTCGACCGCCGCCGCATCCGGCAAGCAAAGAAAGACGAGATCCGCAGCGTTGAGACATTCGGCGCGCGCAAGGGGATCCTTGCGCTTTTCTTCGTCAATGAGAATCAGGGCAATGTCATCACGTGCGGTGAGGCGGTCATAGATTTGCAGGCCCGTAGTACCCTCGCGGCCGTCGATGAAAACAAGGGGCTTCATGCCTTTTCACGCTCCTTCAAAAAGACGCGCAGGGCCTCAATTTGTTTCATGACGGATTCCTTGGCCGGGCCGCCGTAGACCTTGCGTCCGTTGACGCAGGTTTCCAAGCTCAAACTGTCGTACACATCCTCGTCGAAGAGGGGGCAAATGGCCGCATATTCCGCCAGCGGCAGGGTTTCCAGGCTCTGTCCGCTGCGGATGCAGTGATCGACCAGTTTGCCCACGATGCCATATGCCTCGCGGAAGGGCATGCCGCGTTTGGTCAGATAGTCGGCGCAGTCTGTGGCGCTGATGAAGCCGCCGTTGGCGGCATCGCGCATGTTTTGACGGTTGACGCGCAGGGTGTCAATCATGGCGGTAAAGACGGGCAGCACGAGCTGCACGGTGTCTATCGCGTCAAAGACGGGCTCTTTGTCCTCTTGCATGTCTTTGTTATACGCCAGCGGCAGGCCTTTCATCACCGTCAGAAGCGTGATGAGCGAGCCATAGACGCGGCCGGTCTTGCCGCGTACGAGTTCCGCCACATCGGGATTCTTTTTCTGCGGCATGATGGAGGAACCGGTGGCATAGGCGTCGTCCAATTCTATGAATTTAAACTCCCAGGAGCACCAGAGGATGATCTCCTCCGAAAAACGGGACAGGTGCATCATGAGAATGGAGCAGGTGGAGAGGAATTCGAGCGCAAAGTCGCGGTCGGAGACGGCGTCGAGCGAGTTGTCCATCGGCTTGGAAAAACCCAAAAGCAAAGCCGTGCGGTGGCGATCCACCGGGTGCGTGGAGGTGGCCAGGGCGCCGGCGCCGAGCGGCGATTCATCCATACGTTGCAGACAATCCTCAAAGCGGGTGATATCGCGGCGGAACATGTTGGCATAGGCCATTAGGGTATGGCCGAAGGTGATCGGTTGCGCGCGTTGCAGATGCGTATAACCCGGCATGATGGCGTCCAAATGCTGCTCCGCCTGCTGGGCCAGTACGGTCTCCAGTTTGAACAGCATGGTGAGAATGGTACCGATCTGCTCCTTGACGTAGAGACGGAAATCCACGGCCACCTGATCGTTACGGCTGCGGGCGGTGTGCAGACGTTTGCCCGCCTCACCGATGCGCTGCGTGAGCAGGACCTCCATATTCATGTGGATATCTTCATTGTCCTCACTGAAGTGGAGCGTACCCGCTTCGACTTCTTCTAAAATGGCCTTTAACCCGTCGATAATCTGTGCGGCTTCGTCCGCTTTGATGATGCCCTGCTCTTTGAGCATGGTGGCGTGCGCGATGGACCCCGTGACATCCTGACGGTAAAGCCTGGCATCAAAGGAGATGGAGGAGTTAAAGTCGTTGACTTGGGCGTCAACATCCTTTTGGAAGCGGCCTGACCAAAGTTTCATGCGGTTTCTGTTCCTTTCTCGTTGTGGCTCATATAAGAGGGGCAGGCGCGCGACCTGCGCGCCTGCCCGCTATTTTCTACAAAACGTCAAGCAGCCATCAGGGCTTGAGCAAGCCCTGTCTGCGCATGGCCTGTACTTTGAGCGGCAGGCCAAAGAGGTTGATGAAGCCCTGCGAATCCATCTGGTCATAGTCGCTCTCGCCAAAGGTGGCAATATCCTCGGAGTAGAGGGAGTAGGGCGAAGTGACCGAGGCGTTCATGATATTACCTTTATACAGACGCAACTTGACCGTACCGGTGACGGTTTCCTGCGTCACATCGACAAAGGCGGAGATCGCTTCACGCAGGGGGGTGTACCACTTGCCGTCATAAACCAGCTCGCCAAAGGTGATGGCCAGGCGGTTTTTCTCGTGCTGGGTGTCCTTGTCCAGGGTCAGGCTTTCCAGAACGCGGTGGGCGTGGAACAGGATGCTGCCGCCCGGGGTTTCATAGACGCCGCGGCTCTTCATGCCGACCAGGCGGTTTTCCACCAGATCCAACAGACCGATGCCGTTCTTGCCGCCGATCTCATTTAAGGTGCGGATGATGTCCGAGCCCTTCATCTTCTTGCCATCCACGGCAATGGGCGTACCTTTGTCAAAGTCGATGGTGACATAGGTGGGTGCATCGGGCGCCTGCAGCGGGGAGACACTCATCTCCAAGAAGCCTGCCTTTTCGTAAGTGGGCTCATTGGCGGGGTCCTCCAAATCCAGGCCCTCATGGCTTAAGTGCCAGAGGTTTTTATCCTTGGAATAGTTCGTCTCGCGGTTGATTTTGAGGGGGATATTATGCGCCTCTGCGTAGGCAATTTCGTCTTCACGGCTCTTTAATTCCCAGGTTCTCCAGGGGGCGATGATCTTCATTTGCGGGGCAAAGGCCTTGATGGCCAATTCAAAACGGACCTGATCGTTGCCCTTACCGGTACAGCCGTGGGCGATGGCATCCGCGCCCTCTTGCAGGGCGATTTCCACAATGCGCTTGGCAATGATGGGGCGGGCAAAGGAGGTGCCGAGCAGGTAGCCTTCGTAATCCGCACCGGCCTTGATGGTGGGGACAATATAGTCATCGACAAACTCGTCGGTTAAATCGGCGATATACAGTTTGGAAGCGCCGGTTTTGATGGCCTTTTCCTCCAGACCGTCCAGCTCGTCACCCTGCCCGACATCGGCGGAGACGGCGATCACCTCGCAATTATTATAGTTTTCCTTCAGCCAGGGGATGATGACGGATGTATCCAAACCGCCGGAATAGGCGAGTACGACCTTTTTGATATCAGACATTTGTGCTTCCTCCCAAAATAAGCTTAAAAACAACAGTAAAGACAGCATATCACTCCTGCCCGGAAAATGCAAGTGGAAATGAATAAGAATCCGATAAAATTTCGTATAAAACAGGAATTCAAATTGTGATATTCGTTATATTCATAAAAAATGAATATTCTTTCTATGATACGGGGACAAGAATATTGAGAATGAAGAAAAATGCGAAAAAAGAGATTGTGCCTAAAAAAAGCTTGTGATACAATGAGATTCACAGCAAAAGATACAAAACAATGGATGGAGGCAACAAGTATGGAAATCAGAAATGCAACTTTAGAGGATTTTGACCTGGCGTTTGACTACATTGAAAAGCTTTGGACCTACAATACCTATGATCGAAACGTGATTGACAAAGTATATCGGGAGGTTCTGGCCAACGAAAATGACTTTGCCTTTTTCCTGTTTGACGAGGGCAAGCCTGTCGGCTTTTGCCACGGTACCTTCTTTAATACCTTCTGGCTTTCTGGGCAGACCTGCTATGTCTCAAGCATCATCACCAACCAGGAAGTGCGCAAAAAGGGCTATGGCCGGGCGCTCATGGACCATGCCAAGGAGCTCGCGACGGCGCGCGGCTGTCAGGCCATTGTGCTCGATTCCGGTATGCCGCGGACAGAAGCGCATACCTTCTATGAGATTTATGGCTTTGAAAAGTGCGCCTATTGCTTTGAACTGAAGCTGCATTGAGCAAATCGAAACGCAGAGACCGTGGCAAGTGATGCGTTACAATAACGCGCCTTGTGGCGGTCTCTGCTTGTTGTGTCGCGGCTGCGCGCGCGCTAAGCGGCGCCCACGCGTCATTGACTTGACAGAAGCGGGCCGGTGAGATAAAATCTATTTCGGTTTTGAAAAAAACTGGCAGGGCCTTGCTGCTTTTTAAATGAATACGCGGGTATGGCGGAATTGGCAGACGTGCAGGATTTAGGTTCCTGTGCCGCAAGGCGTGTGGGTTCGACCCCCACTACCCGTACCAAACAAGACATAGCGTGGCGACAAAGCATGGCTATGTCTTGTTTGTTTCAGGCAGAATACGAAACGTGTGAAGGCAGGAGAGAACACCAATGAAATATGAAGGCGTCTGTATTGCTGTGAAGGATATCAACTTAGCCAAAGCATTTTATCAAGATGTATTTGGACTTGAGGTTTTTCAAGACTATGGGATCAACGTATCGTTTGGCGGCTTGTCTTTGCAACAGAATTTTGATTGGCTGCTCAGTATTCCGAAGGAAAGCATCATTAATAAGTCTCATAACATGGAATTGTATTTTGAAGAAGACAACTTTGATGCTTTTATCAGCAAATTGCAACAACGTCATGATATTCAATATCTGGGCGATGGCGTAAAAGAAGCGGCCTGGGGGCAACGCTCCATTCGCTTTTACGATTTGGATGCGCATGTGATTGAAGTTGGCGAAAATATAAAAATGGTCGTGAGGCGTTTTCTGGACTCTGGCATGAGCATGGAGGAAACCTCCAAACGCATGGACGTGTCAATATCGGATTTGGAAACACTGTTACAGAGTTAAACCGGGGATGCAGATGTGAGATCCCTGTGTGATACTGAAAAAAATCAAAGGAGCTGATACCATGCATTTTTTTAAAAATGTCATTTCCGGTTTTCGCGAGGCAGCGAAGGCCGGGGCGGAGTTCAACCCCACATTGGACACAGTCATTTCATCCCTGGAGGAACTTCAGCAGCAAGGCAAGCTGGATCACGTGGTGTATGAAGCGGAGCAGGCTTATGTAGCCGAGCACCAGGCATACAAGGCCAAAGGCCTGCGTACCGATGCTGCCGATTCCCAGCGGGATGTGGCGGCGTTGCGCCACTTTATGACGGCGCTGCAACAGGCGTCCGGCGGCTTTGAGGGCCCGGTCAAAGAGCAGGTGGACAAGCTGCTGGATATGTATGATAAGATGCAGCATATTCTGCGCAACGCCATGCACGATTAAACCAAAGCGATAGACGCAGCGGACCAAAGGCGACATAACCCTATACCGGGGTTATGTCGTTTTTTGTTTTTACGCGGGCAAAGTATAAATATAGAGTCACATGCAGAATCTAGGACATATGGCTCTTTATACAACCTTAATGCAGGAGAAAAAAAGCTTAGGCCGTATTCACGACAAGCTTGCTATACTCACGTTAGCAAGGACGAAAAGGAGGGAGCTTGGCATGATGGATTTTTTGATGCTGGCCGTGATGGCGGTGAGCGCCGGCCTCATTTGGCTGCTCATTCAATGGTGCGGGAAACAAGTAGATTCAAACGAATAGAAGGGAGAAGCGTTGCTGTGATTATTCTAGGAGGCATTGCCTTATTGGTGGGTTGTTACTTGGTCTATGCCCTGGTACATCCCGAGAAATTTTAAAAACAACAGGAGGGAAACGGTATGCTTCAGCTTATCCTGACGATTCTGGTCTACCTGGCAATCGTCATACCGGTGGGCATCTATTTATATCATGTTGCCGCCGGAAAACATACCTTTGCTGATCCTGTTTATGACCGTTTGGACGGTGCGATTTACAAGATCAGCGGCATCAATCAGAAGAAGGGCATGAATTGGAAACAATACGCGCTGGCGCTTTTGGCCACCAACGCGGTCATGATTCTGATTGGCTATATTGTGCTGCGTATTCAGGCCATTGCGTTTTTTAACCCCAACGGCATCGGCGCGATGGAAGAAAGCCTTTCATTTAATACGATTATCAGCTTTATGACCAACACCAACCTGCAGCACTATTCGGGTGAGTCGGGTCTTTCTTATCTGTCTCAGATGCTGGTCATCACCTTTATGATGTTCGTTTCTGCTTCCACAGGTTACGCCGCCTGTATCGCGTTCATCCGCGGCCTGGCGGGAAAGACAACGGACAACGTGGGCAATTTCTTTGTGGATCTGGTTCGTGTGACCACCCGCGTGATGCTGCCCTTTTCCATCGTCGGCGGTCTGCTGCTGGTTTGGCAGGGCGTGCCGCAGAACTTTGACAGCAATGTCATTGTCAATACCATCGAAGGCGCCAAGCAGGTGATTGCCGCCGGCCCAGCGGCCAGCGTGGAAATCATCAAGCATATCGGCACCAACGGCGGCGGTTTCATCGGCGCGAACTCCTCAACGCCCATTGAAAACCCGACCATTTTGAGTAACCTCATCGAGCTCTACTCAATGATGATCCTGCCCGGCGCCTGCGTCATCACCTTTGGTAAGATGGTCAGAGACCGCAAGCGCGACAGACAAGAAAACGAAGCGGCTGCACTGCCCGGCGCCGACAAGGGAAGCAAGAGCCTGTCGGTCAAATGTTTTGGCCGTGAGGGCAGAACCATTTTTGCCGCCATGGGTATCCTCTTCGTGCTGGGACTGGCTCTTTGTTTCTGGGCGGAGTCCCAAGGCAACCCCGTGCTGGCCAATGTGGGTCTGAACCAGGCGCAGGGCAGCATGGAGGGTAAGGAAGTCCGCTTTGGCATAGCCCAGTCCGCTATGTTTACAACGACCACGACCTCCTTTACAACCGGTACCGTCAACAACATGCACGATACCTTGACGCCGCTGGGCGGCCTGGTGCCGCTGCTGCACATGATGCTCAACGTCGTGTTCGGCGGTAAAGGCGTTGGCCTGATGAATATGATCATGTACGCCATCCTGGCAGTATTCATCTGCGGTTTGATGATTGGCCGCACCCCGGAATACCTGGGCAAGAAGATTGAAGGGCGCGAGATGAAGCTCACCGCTCTGTGTATCATCATCCACCCCATGTTGATTCTTGTCTTCTCGGCCATCGCCGTTGCCACGGCAGGCGGGCTCGAAGGCATCACCAACCCGGGCAGCCACGGTCTGTCACAAGTGCTCTACGAATACTCCTCGGCTGCGGCCAACAATGGTTCCGGCTTCGAGGGTTTGGCAGACAACACGTATTTCTGGAACATCACGACGGGACTTGCCATGTTCTTCGGTCGCTACCTCTCCATTGTCATTCAGTTGGCGATTGTCGGGTCGCTGATGAAAAAGCGTTTTGTCAGTGAGTCCGTGGGCACGCTGCACACCGATACGTTGGCATTCCCGATCATCTTGGTCTTTGTGGTCTATATTTTTGCGGCCCTGACCTTTTTCCCGGCCTTGGCGCTCGGTCCGATTGCAGAGCACCTCACCATCTGGTCGTAAGGAGGATTCGTTTCCATGAGCAAAAAACAAAATCAAAAACTGATGACAGCGGATATTTTTCGTCAGGCTGTTGTTGGGTCTTTCAAAAAACTGAATCCCCGGTATATGATGAAAAATCCCGTCATGTTCGTCGTGGAAGTGGGCTTTGTGATCACGCTGCTGCTCAGCTTTTTCCCGGGACTCTTTGGCGATGTGGCGACCAGCAACCTGCGCGCCTATAACATCATTGTGTCTGTGATCCTGTTTGTCACCGTGCTGTTTGCCAACTTTGCCGAATCCGTGGCCGAGGGCCGCGGCAAGGCACAGGCGGCCAGCTTGAAGAAAACCCAAAAAGATACCAACGCCAACCTGCTGCTTCCTGACGGGTCCATCAAGACAGTGCGCTCGAGCGAACTGAAAAAGGGCGATGTGGTTATGGTCTCTGCCGGCGAGCTGATCCCCGGCGACGGTGAAGTCATCGAAGGCATCGCCTCCGTGGACGAATCCGCCATCACCGGTGAATCCGCCCCGGTGGTCAGAGAATCGGGCGGCGACTTCTGCTCCGTCACCGGCGGCACCACCGTTGTGTCTGACTGGCTCAAGGTCGAGATCACCTCCGAAGCCGGCAACAGCTTCCTGGATCGTATGATCGCCCTGGTTGAGGGCGCGTCCCGCAAAAAGACCCCGAACGAAATCGCACTCAACACCCTGTTGGTGTCTCTGACCATCATCTTCCTGGTGGTGATCGTGACGCTGTATCCCATCGGCATGTATTCGGGCGTACAGCTTCAGACCTCTACGCTGATCGCCCTGGCCGTCTGCCTGATTCCGACGACCATCGGCGGCCTGCTCTCAGCCATCGGCATCGCCGGCATGGACCGCGTGACGCGCTTTAACGTGATCGCCATGTCCGGTAAGGCTGTGGAAGCCTGCGGCGACGTGGATATCATGATTCTGGATAAGACCGGCACCATCACCTACGGCAACCGTATGGCCGCTGAGTTCTATCCGGTCGGTGGGGCCAGCCGCGGCGACCTAATCCGCTGCGCCGCGCTCACCAGCTTGCACGATGAGACCCCCGAGGGCAAATCTACGCTGGACCTGGCCCGTCGTTTGGGCGATGCCAGCACTGAGACAAACGGCTCCGACTTCATCGCCTTCACCGCGCAAACTCGCATGAGCGGCGTGGACCTGCCCGACGGAACCAAGATCCGCAAGGGCGCCGGGGATGCCATCGAACAGTATGTGAAGGAGCAGGGCGGCCAGATTCCCGCGGACCTGCGCAAGCAGATTGATGACATTGCAGGCCTCGGCGGCACACCGCTGGCCGTCTGTGAAAACGCGCGTATCTTGGGCGTCATTTACCTCAAGGATACGGTCAAGGCCGGCATGGTTGAGCGTTTCCAGCGTCTGCGCGCCATCGGCATCAAGACCATCATGTGCACGGGCGACAACCCCTTGACGGCAGCCACCATCGCCAAAGAGGCCGGCGTGGACGGTTTCATTGCCGAGTGCAAGCCCGAGGACAAGATCGACGTGATCAAGAAAGAGCAGGCGGAGGGCAAGGTGGTTGCCATGACCGGCGACGGCACCAACGACGCGCCCGCTCTGGCCCAGGCCAACGTGGGTCTGGCCATGAACAGCGGCACCACCGCCGCCAAAGAAGCCGCCAACATGGTGGACTTGGACTCCGACCCGACCAAGATTCTGGAGGTCGTGGAAATCGGCAAGCAGCTGCTCATCACCCGCGGCAGCCTGACAACCTTCTCGATTGCCAACGACATTGCCAAGTACTTCGCCATCATTCCGGCGATGTTCATGCTGGGCATTCCACAGCTGGGTGTGCTTAATATCATGCAGCTGGCCACGCCGCTGAGCGCGATCCTTTCGGCTTTGATTTTCAATGCGGTCATCATTCCTTGCCTGATTCCGCTGGCGATGAAGGGTGTCAAATACCGCCCCACCTCGTCCGGTAAAACCTTGTTTCGGAACATGACCATCTTTGGTCTGGGCGGTATCATCACGCCGTTTATCGGCATCAAGATCATCGACCTGATCATAAACCCCGCGCTTTCTATGCTCGGGCTGTGACAGGAGCTGCTGCAGAAAAAAGCGAAAGCGTTTGTGTCGGCTGACATTTGAAGGAGGATGCAATTTTTATGAAAGACAGTGCAAAAGGTGCCAAGGGTTTTTGGCGGCAGACTGTTGTGGTCACCCTGGTTTTGCTGGTGATTTGTGGCTTTTTATTCCCGGTTCTGCTCACCGGTGTTTCGGCGCTGCTGTTCCCGCATCAGGCGAAAGGCAGCCTGATCACGGTGGACGGCCAGGCCGTCGCCTCCGAGCATGTGGGACAGCAGTTTTTGGCGGATCATTATTTGTGGAGCCGCCCCTCTGCTTATAACTACAATGTTTACGTAGAGGACGAGGCGGGCAATCAAACCTATCAGGACGGGTCTGAGTTCGGCGGCCTGAGCTCCGGCTCCAACAACTACGCAAACTCCAACCCCGACCTGCAAGCGCGCGTGGAGGCTGATATCGCGGCCTTCTTGGAAAAGAACCCCGACGTGAAGCAGGAGGACATTCCCGCTGACCTGATGACGGCTTCCGGCTCCGGGCTCGACCCCGACATCTCCCCCGAAGCGGCGGAGATCCAGGTGGCGCGCGTTGCCAAGGCTTCCGGTCTTGCTGAGGATGAGATCCGCAGCATCATCAAGAACAACACCACCGGCAAGATGCTCGGCGTGTGGGGTGCAGACAAAGTGAACGTCGTGAAAGCCAATATTGAAATTGGCAGAGCCATGGGCATCATTCCGGGTAACGCCTGATAGGCGATCCGAAAAACGCCTTGGCTTGCACCGCAGTTTCATAAAATAGCGAAAACCTGCGCGTTGAGAATCCGCTCAACGCGCAGGCTTTTTGTTTGTATGGCTTAGGCGTGCGTTCGCTTCCGTATTGTTAGCGATTGGCAGACCTTTTGCAAGGTGATGCGATAGACGCCGTAGAGCATCAGGGAGATCGCAACCACTAAGCCAAGTGCAGCAGAGCCGCCGGCCAGCTCACCGGCTGAGATCCGATTGTCGTTGAAAAAGAGGATCATGCTGTAAAAGACGCTGATCAGCAGGGTGCCGGTCAGAATGGGGACAAAGAAAATACGCGAGATCTGCATGCGTACCGTGCGGTAGAGATAGGTATCCGAGGCGCCCAGATGTCGCAGATCGTCATACACCTGCCGATTGGTCATGGCGATGGTCATGCTGCGGGTGAAGAGGATGACGATGACGGCCGAGAAGCACAAAATGGCGACAAAGACAAAGAGCATGTTAAATACAGCGGTTGACTTAAAAAACTCGTTTTGATCCAGCACGCGGAATTGAGGCATGTACTGCCAAGACAGTCGGAACTCCGAGGAATCACGCTGGTCGTAATCTATGGTGGTAAAGCCATTGGCGAGCAGTTGATCGTTGTCATGGAAATAGGGCTTGCCGGCCGCTTCGTCTTGCATCTTGGCAACGGGATCCCAGCTGTCGAACACTTCCACCTCGGGGCCGGATCGGTCCACAATTTGGTTAAAGAGCACTTTGGAGAAATCATAGGTTTTATCCACATTGGTCACATTAAAAAAGACCAGTTCTTCGCGCCAAGTCTTCGGCAGGCCGGCCGTGATGCGGTCGTAATCGCTGTCGCAGAGCACCTTGTAACCAAAGAGAATATCGCTGCACAGCACCTCCTGATTGGGCACAACACCGAGCGTCTGCTTTGTGATGGGGTTGGTGACGAGAAAGGTCTCATTATCGGTCATGCCGCCGCTGGAGCCTTCCCGGTCGAAAATGGTGGAGACGGTGCCGGCTTGTAGGTTCAGGTTTTCGCCGCTTAGGGCCTCATAGGCGCTCTCGGAGAGAAAAAGATTGCTGCGCAGTAAGTCTCGGTAGACGACTTCGTAGGTGGTGCCGATGGGGCCGCGGCTTTCTACCTGCTGCTCACCATCCACACCAAGGCGGGCAAGGGGCTGCTGGGTGTAGCTTGTGATCTGCACGTCCATCTTTTCTGCCAGCTGGCGGATATCCGGCTCCTGGACCATGTCCTGGTCGGCGCGGTAATGGAAGGCGTAGTCCACCGGGCGTTCGGCAAAACTGAGCGTAGTGGAACCGGCAAGCAGAGGTGTGTAAAAGGAGCCGAAATAGGCGCCCGCCACCAGTACGGTCACTACCAGCATATTGCGCACCGTCTGCCGGCCTTGAAAGCGCATCATGCTTGTGCTGACGATGCCTTTGTAGCGGTTTTTGCTGCGCCGCCAGCCGTTGACGACCGTATGCAGCAGAATCATATAAAGGCCAATGAGGGCAGGTGCGTAAAAAATGGCGGTCAGGCCTTCCGGCGGATACCATTGCAGGTTGTGGATGATCACCGACGGCATGATGTAGCCCAAAAAGGCGCCGAGGAGCGTGAGCGCGATACCCAGCTTGCCGTAATAGGACGGCACGAGGCGGATGGGCTCGGCCTTGCGGGATTCGTTGACCACGTCGAGGATATTGCTGCGCTTTAAAAAACGCACCATCATAACAAAGAGCATCATAAAAACAAAGAGCGAGAAGGCCAGCGCAAAGAGATAGGCCTGTGGGTCGAAGGTAAAGGCCATCTCCGTGCTGTCGACAATCAGCAGGCGAAAACCTTGCCAGAGCAGGTAGGCCAAGGAAGCGCCCAACAATGCGCCCAGACCGCAGGAGAGAAGCGCGATGAGCGCCAGCTCCTGCGTCAGCACGCCGCGCAGCCTGGCTTTGCTGGCGCCCAGGGCCAGGAAAATGCCCGTTTCTCTGGATTTAAAGCGGAAGAACAGGCTCGAGGCATACGTGGTAAACACGGCGCAGCCGATCACGGCAAGGACGAAGATCATCATGACCTGCTTGCGGGAGTCGCCCCCCTCGGGCAGCACCGTGAGCACCGTGGGCGAGCGCATCATGGTGACGTAGGCCGTGATGAGCAGGACCGAGAAAAAGCAACACGCGGCCAGGAGGGCATACTGCTTGCGGTTTTTCTTGCGCAGGGTGGCACTCACTTCCGAAAACTTGGTCATGCCGGGCTCACCTCACTCATCTCCCGAATGGCGCGCAGCAGATCATCCTGGAACTGTCGGCGCTCACCGTCCCCGCGGGCCAGCTCCCGCCACACCAGTCCGTCACGCAGCATGATCACCCGGTCGCAGAAGGAGGCGGCAAAGGAGTCATGCGTCACCATGAAGATGGTCGCCGAGAGGTTTTCCTTGGCCTGCAAAAAGCTGTCAATGACGGCTTGGCTGGATTTGGAGTCCAGGTTGCCGGTGGGTTCGTCGGCGAGGATCAGCATGGGGTGATTGATGAGCGCGCGCGCCACGGCGGTACGCTGCTTTTCACCGCCGGAGATCTCTGCCGGGAACTTGTCGCGGATATGGCTGATACCGAAAATTTCGCAGAGACGGTCGGCGGATTGCTCCATCTCACCGCCGGTTCGTCCGCCGATGATACGGGGCAGCAGGATGTTATCGCGCACATTCAGGCCGTCTAGCAGCAAGAAGTCCTGAAAGACAAAGCCAAGCTGTTGGTTGCGCACCTGCGCCAGCGCCGCCTCGTCCAGCTTGGCCAGCTCCGTCTCACCCAAGAGAATGCTGCCGCCGTCTGCGGGGATGTAGCAGGAAATACAGTTGAGCAGCGTGGTCTTGCCGGAGCCGGACGGGCCCATCACGGCCACGAATTCCCCCTGTTTGACGGACAGAGAAATGCCCTTGAGCACTTCGTATTGGGTTTTCCCCACTTGATAACTTTTCGTCAAATTGTCAACGCGTAACATATCGCATCCCTTCCTTTCATGAGCTTAGCATAGCGCACACGACGGGGCGGCGGCAAACAGCCCTGTCAACTTGGAGCGGATGTCTGACAAGTTTGGTGCGCGCCTGTCAAACTTGACGGTTTTTTCGTCATAATTGGTTTTGAGATTGCGGTATTTTGTGGTATCATCAGGAAGATGAGGAGGGATGTGTCTTGCTGCGAATTGGGATTTGCGACGATTCCGCCGACGTGCGCGTGAAGCTGCAAGCACTGCTGGAGCGTTTGTTGGAACATCGTGGGATACAGCATCAGTTTTATGCGTTTTCTTCCGGCGAGACGCTGCTCAAATGGATGCAAAAGCATACGGGCGAACTGGACCTAATTTTTTTGGATATTGAAATGGACGGCATCAACGGCATGGAGACGGCAAAACAGCTGCGCGCGGATGACGAGAGTTTGCAGCTGGTGTTTGTCACGGGGTTTGCTGACTACGTCTTTGACGGCTATGCCGTCGGCGCGCTGGGATACTTACTCAAGCCGCCGAAAGCGGACCAACTGGAAGCTGTGCTCAGCCGCGCCCTGACAAGCCTGCAGCAGCAGGAACCCGCCCTGTTCTTTTGCCGCATCGGTGATACGCACTATCGCATCCGTCGGGACGCGATCCTCTACTTTGCCTCTGAGCGGCGGCTGGTTGCCTGTGTGACGAAATCGCGGTCGTACTCCTTCTATGGCAAGCTGGACGAGGTGGCCGAGCAGATGGGCGCGGACTTTGTCCGCATCCACCAGCGCTACCTGGTGCGCGCAGCGGCGGTGGACCGGGTGGATGGCGCCGAGGTTCACCTGGGTGAACAAACGCTGCCCATCAGCCGGGCGCATCAGCACAGTGCCCTCATGGCGCTGACCCGCGCTGCGTTGAATTAGGGGGGCTTGCGTTGCTGCCGTTTTTGATGGAGTTTTTGCGTTGGTGTTTGCTCTTTGCGACGGGTTATCTGTTGGGACAATGTGTCGAGCGCATGACTGCGCCGCATCGCTTCTTGCCCTGCCGTGTGGTTTTGTACCTGCTCCTGTCGATTGTGCCGACGGTGCCCAGCTGGATGGGCGATGAAAACCCGGTGCTGTTTTTCCCCTTCTTTATGCTGATCTTTCTGCTCTGTCTGCGTGGGCCTTGGCCGGCGCGGCTGGTCATGGGCGGTATCTTTTTCGCCTTGCTGTTCTCGACCAATATGATGCTTGACACAGCGGAACAGTGGATTTTTCGGACAGATGGCATGTGGAGCGTTCTGTTTGTGTGTAAGCTCCTGTTCTTGTGGGCGCTTATCTTTGTGCTGTACCGAAGCTTTCTGCCCGGCGGCCTGCACCTTGGCCGCAGACTTTGGGCCCTGCTCGGTGGCTTAACGCTGGCGCCGACCATGGCGACCTTATCCTTCTCTCTGTGGAGAAATCCCTGGGAGGATGATTTTTTGTACGAAGTATACAGGGCTGCGCTGTACCGTTTGGGTTTCACAATGTTGCCCTTTGTGCTCTTGTCCTGCCTGGCGCTGCTTTTTGCCATGCGTGTGTTGGCCAAGCATGAGCAGCTGGAGGAGGGCAACCGTCTGGGTATGCTGCGGGAGGTCTATTTTGACGGTTTACAGCGCGAAAAGCAGCAAGTGCGCCTGTTGCGCCACGACCTGCGCAACCACCTCACCGCCCTGCAAGGCCTGTTGGATCAAGGAGAACATGAGCAGGCCCAACGCTATTTACAAGAACTCTCAGACTATCCTGCGCTGCAAGGCGGCAAACGCTACTGTGAGAATGAAGTGGCCAATGTGGTGCTGGGCAGCAAGGCCATGATGATGGAAGGGGAGGGACTAATCCCCGACTTTTCCGCCGCCCTGCCCGACAAGCTTTCCATCACCACGGCGGAGCTGTGCGCCCTCTTGGGCAATGCGCTCGATAACGCCACGGAGGCGGCCCGCCTGGCGAAAGATAAGCGCATTGTGTTGCGTCTGCGCTTGGACAAGGGCCTGATTATGCTGCGTGTGGAAAACGCTGTGGGCCAGGCGGTGAAGTCGGATCTGTCCACAACGAAGAAGGACGCGCATCAGCATGGCTATGGCCTGCGTGGCATGCGGGAGATAACGCAGCGATACGGCGGCACCTTAGAAGTGCAGACGGATCAAGAGCATTTTGAACTACTGGTCTGCGTGCCGAATCAACAGGTAAAGGGCGCGGTGTTTTCCTCCGGTGTGTGTGCTGTGGAACAAAAAGACAGGCTGTGATTCACTTGGAATCACAGCCTGTCTCTGCTTCTTTATGGCGTGGGATTGACCTTGAGCGCAGAAAACACCTCGCTTGCCGGCGCGCGGATGATGAGGTTGGCGCGTTCATCAAAAGGATGTTCCTCCTCGTTGATGAGAACGAGCTTGTTGTCTGTGTAATGGTGCACCACAGCGGCGGCGGGATACTCGAGCAGGGAACTGCCAATCACGATAAATAGTTTGGCCGACAAGGCGTAATAGATGGCATTGCCGAGCAAATCGGGGTTTATGGCATCGCCGTAGAGGTGTATATCGGGCGTCATGACGCCGCCGCACATGTCCACATCGCAGTAGGGGACACCCGGGTGTTCATAGAGCTCCAGGGCGGACAGCCGCCGCTCACAGCGGGGACAGTCCACGCGCATGACCGAGCCTTGCAGCTCAAAGACCTTGCGGCTGCCGGCATCCTGATGCAGCCCATCAATGTTGGCTGTGATGAGCGCGCGCATCTTTTCCGCCGCTTCCAATTCGGCCAGCTTTTGATGGGCGGCGTTGGGTTCCGCCGTCATGAGAGGCGCCAGGATGCGTTCGCGGTAATAAGAGAAGAACAGGGCGGGTTTGCGCTCAAAATAGGGACGGCTGAGGATGGCCTCCGGCGGATGTTTGTATAAAGATGTATACCCTTCTTCCATACGGCGAAAATTGGGCACGCCGCACTCGGCGGATAGACCCGGCCCTGTAAAAACGACTATATTGCCCGTGTTGTCTATCCATTCCTGTAAGAGTTTGATTTCATCACGCATAAAATTCCTCCTGACGATCTGCTGATCGCCTTGTCTCCCTGCTGCAGAACTAATATCTTTATTATAGCGTAAAATGCCATGTCGTCAATTTATTGTTGTAGATAAAAAAGTTTTTGGGAAATTAAATTCCCGAAAAAAGAAGAAATGCCAAGGAAAACAGCAGAAACATTGACGAGATTCGACTTTAATGGTATTATTTATCAAGTGTTGCTCCGCAAACATATGCGCCCCATCCGCACCAAAATTGACTGTGCTTTGGGGCCGCTGCTTTTGTGGGCAGGGTGAGAGGACGGTGGTCGATATATGGGAGCAAGGAAAAGAAAATATATCGTCGCGGTTCTGCTGGTGGTTCTGCTGGTGGGCGCCATATCGGGCGCACTATACCTCTATAATAATAAGCTGCGCACCGACATCACCACGACGACCTTTGATACCTTGAACGAAATGCTGGATCAGCAGGCGTTTAACTTAACCGCGCGCGTGCAGACCGACATTCGCTCTGCCAAGAACTTGGCCAAAACCGCGCGCTATTTCCCACGCGACAAAGCGGAAACCATGAAAATGCTTGAGGAGTTGCGTGAAGAAACGAATTTTGACGCGATCCTACTCGCAGATGTGAACGGCAAGGGCATCTCCAACGCCGGCAATGCCATAGACATCTCCGTTTTTTCCTACTTCCAAGAGGCCTTGGAGGGGGAGAGTAAACTCTATGCGCCGCTGCCCTCTGTGGTGGATTCGTCCATTGTGCTGCCCGTGTCGACGCCGATCTATGTGGATGGGAAGCTGAAGGGCGTGTTGTGCGGGCTTTATAATGTGACGGATATCAATGGCCTGCTGACAGCCACGCACCGTGGCAGCAGCGTGACCTATATCACCGACAGCAAGGGTAATATTTTGGTTCGTCCAAGCGACTCTGACGCGCCGCTTGCCAATCAGTTCGATAAAAACAATCTGCTGCACCGCATGGCGAAGGCGCAGTTTCGCACCTATGACGACCGCGCGGCGATCAGCGGGAATATGTCGAATGGCGCAACGGGAAAGTCGCTGTTTACCATCGACGGCGAGGGCCAGATGATGGTCTATGCGCCTTTGAATATTCGCGATTGGTATATCTTTATGATTGTACCTGAAACGGTGGTTACCGGGCAGGAGGAGATCATTTCACAAAAGGCGCTCTTATTGACCGCCGGCATTTTGGTCGCCTTTTTGCTCTGTGCCGCCTATATCCTATGGACGCAGAAACGGTCAAATCGAGAGCGCATGGCGCATACTGCTCAATTGGAGAACCTGGCTTACTATGATCCCTTGACCGGCTTGCCCAATTTGATGCATTTTAAGCAGTTGGCCGAGGACATGATTCGTCAACACCCGCAGCTTCATTATGTCATGTCCAAATTTGATATATTAAACTTTAAAGTGATTAACGAAATATTTGGTTTTGAGGTGGGCAATGCTGTCCTGCGGGAAATCACCGCGCAAATGCAGCAAACGGGTCAGCAGCTCGGCTGTCGGCACTTGATCCTGGCCCGTGTCAACGCGGATGAGTTTATTTTGCTCGATGAGTTTTCATCGGATAGAGATGAATTGCAAGCCCGCACCAATCTCTTTCGCGAAGCCTTGCGTAAACGGACCGCCGTGCTTCTGGGTCCGCATCGCCTTGAGTTCCGCTATGGCAGGTATTTTCCGCTGCCCAGCGATCACAGCGTGGATGATATGATCGAGAAAGTCAACTTGGCGCATCGTATGGCCAAAAGGCAAAAGAGCGCGGCGGTCTGCGAGTATGACGAGAACTTTAAGCGTCAGATGCGGCGGGAAACTGAACTCGTCAACCGCATGGACGATGCTTTGCAGGCTGAAGACTTCAAGGTCTTTTTGCAACCTAAATTCTCCCTGCAAAGTGAGCGCGTCGTGGGCGCAGAAGCGCTGGTGCGTTGGCAGGAACCCGACGGCAAACTGATACCGCCGTCAGAGTTCATTCCGCTGTTCGAGCGCAATGGCACCATCGTCCGGCTGGACATGTATATGTACGAGCGGGTGTGCCGTATGCTGCGCCGGTGGCTGGACGAGGGGCGCCCGACGGTGCCGATCTCGGTCAATCTTTCGCGGCTGCATTTGCAAAATAACCACCTGGTGCAGGAGCTGGCGGAGTTGGCGGAGCGTTACCGCATTCCGAAACACTTGATTGAAATTGAGCTGACGGAATCGGTGATCTATGACAATGAAGAAAAGCTGCAGGAACTGCTCAAAAAATTGCATGTCACAGGTTTTATGCTCTCGATGGACGACTTCGGGACGGGCTACTCCTCCCTGGGTCTGCTGAAGAATCTGCATGTGGATGTGATCAAAATTGATCGCAGCTTCTTTACGGGCAACAAATACAAAGGCCGTGCGAAGTCTGTGATTGAGAGCGTGATGCAGATGGCCAAAAAGCTGAACATTCAGACCGTAGCCGAAGGCGTGGAGGAAAAGGAACACATTGATTTTCTGAAGGAAGTCGGCTGTAATATTGTCCAGGGCTTTTATTACGCGCGTCCCCTGCCGGCAGAAGATTTTTTCCTGGTGTACGGCAATGTCCTGTCGGATACAGGCGGCGAACATCTACCTGCAGCTGTCATAACAAAGGATCTGTTGAGTCAGCAGGTGCCGTATACAGCCAATACCCTGTTCCATGCATCCATGCGGCTGGCTTTGCTGCAGCGTCACGGAGAAGAAGCCATGGAACAGACGCTCTACGAGAGCGGTCGGGTGGCCGCCAAGACCTACCTGCAGACAGAAGCTGCCAAGACAAAGGCTGGAGAGGGCTGGCTGCAACAGCTACAAACCGCGCTCGATGGCTGTGGCATTGCCCTGGAGCTACCTTTGGAGAAAGCCCTGAAGGCCAAGACCATCTCTATGCATATCCAGCGGCTGCAAGATGGTTTTCAGGACCAGGCGTTTGACGATGGCATGCAGTATGAATCGGGTTTTGCCGAAGGTGTGTTTTCCCTGTGCACGGGGGTGTCCTATGCCGTAAAGTCTTGTGTTGGAGAAGGGCGTGGTTACTGCCACGTGACGCTGCAAGCTGTTGGGAAGTAACTTGGTGCGGGCTGTGAAGGCAGGCCCATGACAATCAGTAGATCAGCCACAAAGGGCCGCATGTGAAAAACATGCGGCCCTTTATTTACATGCGCCCCTCTTTTTTTGCGCAATCTTTACAGGACGAAGATATAGCACTTTACAAACATTCGTTACAATGAAACTTGTTCAAAGAGTCGAATGTATTGAGAAAGGAGGCGTATCCAATGCTGCAATTACAAGGAATTCAAAAGTCCTTTGACGGGGTGACCGTATTGGATGGCATGACGCTCGATGTGAAAGAAGGGGAGATCATCTCCATTTTAGGCCCGTCCGGCAGCGGTAAGAGCACCCTGCTCAATGTCATTTTGGGACTGACGGAAGTGTCCGGCGGGAAAATTCTCTATCGCGGCGAGGACCTCACCCATGTGTCCATGAAGCAGCGGGGGTTTAATATCGTGTTCCAAGATTACGCGCTGTTTCCCAATTTAAGCGCCTACAAAAATATTGTCTACGGGCTGAAAAATAAGCCGATGTGTTCCACTGCGCAGGAAGTGGAGGAGTTGATTGCCCTGCTCAACTTAAAGGAGCATTTACATAAAAGGATCCATCAGCTCTCCGGCGGGCAAAAACAGCGCGTGGCCTTGGCCAGGACCTTGGTGATGAAACCTCGTATTTTGCTGCTTGATGAGCCGCTCTCGGCGCTCGATGGTGTGATCAAGGAGTCCATCAAAGAGAGGATCAAAACCATCGCCAAGCAGTATAACCTGACAACAATCATTGTCACGCACGATCCGGAAGAAGCCCTGACCATCTCCGACCGTGTGCTCATCATGAACGAAGGTAAAATTGCACAATACGATACCCCGGCGCGCATTGTCCACGCGCCCCAAAGCGCCTTCGTGGAGGAATTCATTCTCCGTCAACTGCTCATTAAGAAAAACAATATCTTTGCGCTGTTCGGAGATGGCTATGCACAAAAAGCCGTTTGAAATCAAGCTTGTATACCTGACGCTACTGGCGTTTTTTGCGGTCTTTTTACTCTTTCCGGCGGGCATGATGGTGGCGCAGTCATTTCAAACAGGATCCGGCCTCGGCCTCTCCAATTTTGCCAAGGTGCTGCAAAGCGACGGGTTTCTGCGCGCACTCGGCAATAGTTTTTCGGTATCTGCGGTATCCGCGCTGATCACGGTCCTGCTTGCCGGTGTGTTGGCTTATACGGTGCACTGTACGAAGCTGCCGCGTGTTGTCAAGCAACTCATCAGCGTGCTGAGCGTCTTTCCCATGCTGCTGCCGACGATCACCTATGGCTTTGCCATCCTCTATTCTTTTGGCAAGCAGGGCCTGATCACGCGGCTGTTCGGGACGCAGTTATTTGATATCTACGGCTTTCACGGCCTGGTGATGGGCTATGTTATCTATACCTTGCCCATAGCGTTTTTGCTCATCAGCAATACGCTGCACTATGTAGACAAAAAGTTTATGACCGTCTCCAAGCTCATGGGAGACTCGGCGGGGCGGACCTTGCTCATCACCTTGTTGCGGCCCATTATAGGCACGCTGGGTGCAGCCTTCGTCCAGGCCTTCTTCCTGTCCTTCACCGATTTCGGCATCCCTTCCGCCATCGGCGGCAAGTATGAAGTGGTGGCGACGACACTGTATAACACCATGCTCGGCTCCGTGCCGGACTTTGGCAGCGGCGCGGTGGTGGCCATCATGATGGTCATTCCGTCTGTTCTCAGTATCGCCCTGCTGACCTATTTGGATCGCTTTAACTTCCGCTATGACAAGGCGGGCGAGGAGTATTGGCAGAGCAATAAGCTTGTGGACGGCATCTTGTGCGCCGTCAGCCTTCTGCTGCTGCTCATGATCTTGGCCGTTTTCGCCGTCATTTTTATCATCCCCTTTATGGAAACCTGGCCCTATAAACTCAACTTCACCCTGCGGCACTTTGCAGATATTCTGGGCAAATCCCAGATGGTATATATCTTTAAAAATTCACTGCTGGTTGCGGTGATCTCCGGTTTGGTCGGGACGCTTTTGTCCTATGGCGCGGCCTTGGTGACGGAGCGCAGCGGCATGCCGCGCTGGTGCAAGAAGTTCTTAGATGGCATGGCCTTGGTGATCAACACTGTGCCGGGTATGGTGCTGGGCATCGCCTTTCTGTTTGCCTTTAGCGGCAGCAACTTGCAAAACACCTTAGTGATTTTGATTGTCTGTAATGTGGTGCATTTCTTTTCCACGCCCTATCTGATGATGAAAAACGCGCTGGCCAAGATGAACAATTCCTGGGAGACAACGGCCATGCTGATGGGAGACAGCTGGTTGAAAACCGTTGTCAGGGTGGTGATGCCCAATGCCCGCAGTACTATATTGGCGGTTTTTGAGTACTACTTCATCCATTCGATGGTGACGATCAGCGCAGTGATTTTCCTGGTTGGCGCGAAGAGCATGCTGATCACCTCGAAAATCAAAGAGCTGCAATATATGGCGAAGTTTGATCAGATTTTTGTATTCTCTCTCTTGATTTTGGCAAGCAATTTGGCGCTCAAGCTGATTGTCAAGATAGCATCCCGCAACAAAACCGTGTAAATGAAAAGGAGAAAAACGGATGAAACGAAACAAATGGATAGCAGGCGCCCTGGCGCTGACGCTGCTACTGGCTGCCTTGGCCGGTTGTGGACAAAAGGCAGAGGAAAAGACGGATAAAGTGGTTTTTTACAGCAATGCAGACGATGAAGTCATCGCGAGTATCGAGGCTGTGCTCCAAGAAAACGGATATGACGGAAAATACATCTTCCAGAGCCTTGGCACGTCGGAGCTCGGAGGCAAGCTGATGGCGGAAGGAAAAAATATTGAGGCCGACTTCTTAACGATGGCGTCTTATTATGTGGACTCCGCACAGGAAAAGCAAAACATGTTCAAAGATCTGGGCTTTACAGTCAAGTCTATCGACCCATATCCGGCCTACCAAGCGCCGACTACCTCACAAGAGGGCGCCATTTTCGTCAATACTGAAGTGATGCAGGAAAAGGGTCTGCCCATGCCGACGAGCCTGAAGGACTTGGCCGATCCGGTGTATCGGGATATGCTATCCGTGGCGGATATCAGCAGTTCTTCTACGGCGTGGCTGTTCATTCAGGCGATCATTGACGCCTACGGCAACGGAGATGAGGCGAAACAGATCTTGACGGATATTTACCGCAATGCAGGCAATCACATTGAAAGCTCCGGCTCCGGGCCCATCAAAAAGGTGCGTGCCGGTGAGGTGGCCATTGGCTTCGGTCTGCGCCATCAGGCCGTCGCGGACAAAAAAGCGGGCCTGCCCATCGACTATATTGATCCCATAGAGGGCAATTTTTCACTCATCGAGGTCATCACCGTCGTGGATAAGGGGGAGAACACCAACCCTCTGGCCGTTGAAATGGTACAGTGTATTGTCGAAAACGCCAGACCCAGCCTGATGCAGTCCTACCCCAATGCCCTCTATCAAGGAGAGGATACCGACACAGCAAGCGCGGCCAAATATCCCAAGGTGTTTCCCGAACCTTTGACGGTTGCCCTCTTGGAAAAACACGTCGCCTTTTCAGAAGAGTGCAAGGCTGCGGCGCGTAGCTAAAAAGGAGAACACATAGTCATGCTAACATATAAACTATTAACCCCCGGACCGCTTACCACAAGCGACAGCGTGAAAAAAGAAATGCTCTTTGACCACTGCACCTGGGACGATGCATACAAAAACATCACGCAAAAGATCCGCCGCGACCTGCTGGATCTGGCCCACTGCCGGGAAGCGACTTATACCGCCGTGCTCATGCAGGGAAGCGGCACCTTTGGCGTCGAGTCTGTGCTGACAAGCGCGGTGGGTGCGCAAGAGACACTGCTCATCTGCTCCAATGGCGCCTATGGCCAACGCATGTGCGACATGGCCGAGCATGCCGGCATCGCGTACATACAGTATGCCGAGTCTTACGAGGTTTCACCCAAGGCCGAGGTGGTGGCTGACTACCTCGCCCGGCATCCGGAGATCACCCATGTGGCCATGGTACACAGTGAGACCACAAGCGGCATTCTCAACGATATTGCCTCGGTTTCCAAGGTCTGCAAGGCGCAGGGTAAACGCTTCATTGTGGATGCCATGAGTTCGTTTGGCGGCGTGGAGATAAAGGTGGAGGAGTTGGGTATTGATTTCCTCGTGAGCAGCGCCAATAAGTGTATCCAGGGCGTGCCCGGCTTCTCTTTCGTGATTGCCAAACGGGAAGCGATGGAAAGCTGTCAAGGCAAGGCCAGAAGCCTCAGTTTGGATCTGTATGATCAGTGGCAGGAGATGGAGAAAGACGGAAAATGGCGGTTCACTTCGCCCACACATGTGGTGCTGGCCTTCGCCAAGGCCATGCAGGAGTTGCAGGAGGAAGGCGGCATCCCGGCGCGCTGCAAGCGGTATTCGGACAACAACCGCAAGCTCATAGATGGTATGAAGCGACTTGGTTTTGTGCCCTTCTTAGAACAAGATGTACAGTCGCCCATCATCACCACCTTTTTTTACCCCGCAGGCAGCAACATCAGCTTTCCGGATTTTTACGACTATGTAAAAGAACGTGGTTTTGCCATCTATCCCGGCAAGTTGACAGAGGGCGAAACATTCCGCCTTGGCAACATTGGTGAGATCTATGCGGCAGATATAGACGCCCTGCTGACCATCATGGCGGGGTATATCAAGGAGAGAGTAACGTATGGCGCATAAAATAGAAGCCGTCATCTTTGACTGGGCCGGTACCACCGTGGATTTTGGTTCTTTTGCACCGGTGCAAGCCTTCATCGAAGCCTTTGCAAAGTTTGGCGTACAGCCCACCGTAGCAGAGGTGCGGGAGCCGATGGGTATGCTCAAATGGAACCACATTGAGACCATGATGAAGATGCCTCGTATACAGACCGAATGGGAAAAGATACATGGCAGAGCATTCACCGAGGCGGATGTGGATGCCGTCTATGCCGCCAGCGAGGCGGCTATCATGAAAATCCTCCATCAGTTTGCCACGCCAAAGCCCTTCGTCTTGGAGACCGTCAAGGTGTTGCGCGCGCGAGGGGTGAAGATCGGCTCCACCACAGGGTATACCGATGAAATGATGCACATTGTGGTGCCCAAGGCCAAGGAATTGGGTTATGCGCCGGATTTCTGGTGCAGTCCCAATTTGGTTGCCAATCTGGGCAGACCCCATCCCTATATGATCTTCGCCAATCTCAAGGAGCTGGGCGTCAGTGCGGTACAGGCGGCGGTCAAAGTGGGCGATACAGTAGCCGACATTCAGGAGGGCAAACGCGCGGGTCTGTTTTCCATCGGGGTGATAGAAGGTAGCTCTATTATGGCCTTGTCCCAGGCGGAGTATGACGCCCTTGATGAGCAGGAAAAGCAAGCGGTGCGGCAGCGGGTGGCAGCCGTTTACCAAAACTGTGGAGCGGATGCCGTCATCAACAACCTCTCCGAATTGATTGACGTGTTAGACAACATCGAAAATAAGTAAGTATGAAAAAGCAGCGGGGGCGGTCCGATTGGACCGCCCCCGCTGCGTATAGTAGGCCTTGGCCTGTTCGTTTAGTTTTCGTCCAGTGTCCGCAAGAGATTGACCATCTCGATGGCGCCCATGGCGCAGTCAAAGCCCTTGTTGCCGGCCTTGGTTCCGGCGCGCTCGATGGCCTGCTCGATGGTCTCCGTGGTCAGGACGCCGAACATAATCGGCAGGCCCGTCTGGAGCGAGACCTGGGCGATGCCCTTGGAGACCTCGCTGCACACATAGTCATAGTGTGTGGTGCTGCCGCGGATGACGGCGCCCAGGCAAATCACGGCGTCATACTTGCCGCTCTTGGCCAGCTTGGCGGCGGCCAGAGGGATCTCAAACGCGCCGGGCACCCAGGCCAGGTCGATGTTCTGCTCCGGCACTTCATGGCGGCGCAGCGCATCCAGTGCGCCGGATATCAGTTTGCTGGTGATGAACTCATTGAAACGGGCGGCGACGATGCCGACTTTGAGCGTGGGGGCGAGCAGATTACCTTCTAAAACATGCATGAGTGTCGATCTCCTTTTTTAATAGTTTAAGATATGGCCCATTTTTTTCTGTTTGGTCTTTAGGTAAAAGAGGTCATGGACCGTGGCGGGTATCTGGATGGGCACGCGAGATGAGATTTCCAAACCGAAATCGGAGAGCTGATAGACCTTGTCGGGATTATTGGTCAACAGACGCAGGGTTTTCGCGCCGAGGTCACGCAGAATCTGTGCGCCGATGTAATACTCGCGCAGATCACCGGCAAAGCCGAGGGCCAAGTTGGCCTCCATGGTATCCATGCCCTGATCCTGCAAGGCATAGGCCCGCAGTTTGTTGACAAGACCAATGCCGCGTCCTTCTTGGCGCATGTAGAGGAGAATACCACGGCCTTCTTCATCAATTTGGGTCAGGGCGGAGGCGAGCTGCGCGCCGCAGTCACAGCGCTGGGAGGCGAAGGCGTCGCCGGTTAAGCATTCGGAATGCACGCGGCAGAGCAAGTCCTCACCGTTGCCAATCTCGCCCTTAACGAGCGCCACATGATGCTCTCCGTTGAGCTTGTTGACATAGGCGTAAGCTTGAAAGTCGCCGTATACGGTGGGCAGTTCGGTGACGGCCACCCGCTCCACCAAGTGATCGTTTTTCTTGCGGTATTCTTGCAGCGCCTTGATGGTGATAAACTTCAAGTTCCACTGTTTGGCCAAAGCAATCAGTTCAGGCGTGCGCATCATGCCGCCATCTTCGTGCATGATCTCGCAACAGAGGCCGCATTCCTTCAGGCCCGCCAGACGCATGAGATCCACCGTGGCTTCGGTGTGACCGTTGCGCTCTAACACGCCGTTTGGTTTTGCCATGAGCGGGAACATATGTCCCGGGCGGCGGAAATCCTCCGGGCGCACATCGTCGCTGACGCAGGCGCGTGCGGTCAGGCCGCGCTCCGCTGCGGAGATGCCGGTGGTGGTGTCAATATGGTCAACCGATACGGTGAAGGCCGTCTCGTGATTATCGGTGTTGTCGCTGACCATCTGGGGAAAGCGCAGCTTGCGGCACAGCTCAATGCTCATGGGCATACAGATGAGACCTTTGCCATGGATGGCCATGAAGTTGACATTCTCTGTGGTGGCAAACTCGGATGCACAGATGAAGTCGCCTTCATTTTCCCTGTCCTCGTCGTCGGTGACGAGGATGATTTTACCCTGCCGCAGATCCTCCAGGGCTTCTTCAATGCTGTTGAACGTAAACACGTCTATCTCCTCCTAAAATCCATAGTTCTGTAAATATTCTTTGCTGATGCCGCCGGAGGCTTGGCCACCGGAGAGCAAGCGCTCAACATATTTTCCGATGCAGTCGTTTTCCAGGTTGACCGTATCCCCCACACGTCTCTGGGAGAGGGTGGTGTGGCGCGCCGTGTGCGGAATGACGGAGACGGAAAAATCCTGTTTGCCCAGGGCTGCGACGGTCAGACTGATGCCGTCAATGGCGATGGAGCCCTTTTCGATGATATAGCGCAGAATGGCTTCGGGGCAGCGGATGCGGTACCAGACGGCGTTGTCGTCTCGGCGCACCTGGGTGACGGTACCCACGCCGTCAATGTGGCCGGAGACGATGTGTCCGCCAAAACGACCGTTTGCCGCCATGGCGCGCTCTAGGTTCACGATGCTGCCGCTTGTCAGGCTGCCCAGCGAGGAACGCCGCAGCGTCTCATGCATGACATCGGCCGTGAAATGCTTGACGTCGAAGCTGGTCACCGTCAGGCAGACGCCGTTTACCGCGATGCTATCACCCAACCGGACACCGACCAGGACTTTTTCCGCGGCAAAACGCAGGACGGCACTCTGCGCGCCGCGCTGTAAGCCTTCCAAGCGGCCGCATTCTTCTATGATTCCCGTGAACAAGGGGCAAGCACCTCACAATCCAGTAAAAGATCATCACCGAGCAGGGTGATGGCAGGGGGGGACAGGCGCACGGCCTCATCCGGGCTGGTCACGCCGAGGCCACCGACGGGCGATTTGGCCAAGGCGCCGCCAAAGAGTTTTGGCGCAAGATAGCAGTGGACGCGCTGCACGATGCCGGCCTGTAAGGCGCTCCAATGCAGGGCTGCGCCGCCTTCTAGCAATACGCTGTCAATCTCACGCGCACCCAGATACTGCATCAGGGCAGGCAGGTCGATTCGCCCATCCGGGCCGGGGGGCAAGGGGAGTAGTTCGCAGCCGGCGGCGCGGTAGGGGGACAAGCGCGTCTCATCGCGCGTGCAGGTGGCGATGAGGGTTGGCACTGTTTGCGCGGTCCTAACCAGCTGCGCGCTGAGCGGGGTGCGCAGTTGTGAATCGCAGACGATGCGCAGCGGGTTGCGCCCGCCGGGCCGGCGGCAGGTGAGCTGTGGATCATCCGCCAAGACAGTGCCAACGCCCACCATGATGGCGCGGTAGCGGTGCCGATCCTCATGCACACGCGCCCGTGCGGTTTCGCCCGTGATCCAGCGGGACGCGCCGCTCACTGTTGCCAACTTGCCATCCATTGTCATGGCGTATTTGAGCACGGTGTAAGGGGTTTTAAAACGGATGTAGTGGAAGAAAACCTGATTGAGCGCATCGCAGTCGTCTTGCAGCATATGCTCCGTGACGGCGATGCCCGCTTCCCGCAGCAGGCTGTTGCCGCCGCCGGACACCAGTGGATTTGGGTCAGGGCTGCCGACCACCACACGCGCGATGCCCGCCTCGAGGATGGCCTCCGTGCAAGGCGGCGTGCGGCCGTGATGGCAGCAGGGCTCTAAGGTGACGTAGAGCGTTGCGCCGCGTGGAGGCTCCCGGCAGGCGGCCAGGGCCACGCGTTCCGCGTGCGCTTGGCCGCAACGGGCGTGAAACCCCTCGCCGATGATGTGTCCATCCTTCACCACCACCGCGCCCACCATGGGGTTGGGACTCACCCAACCGCAACCGCCGCGCGCCAGTTCCAGCGCGCGCGCCATATAAGCCGCGTCAGTCATACAGTACTCCTTTCAAAACACAGGCAAGACCAAAAGGGCAGGTGCGTCGGATAAAATGGCAAAATAAAAAGCCGCCCGTATACAGACTTCGGGCAGCAACAAAAGGATACACAAGACCACCCGCGTGTATCACATGAAAAAACTCTGGAATATGATTATTCCAGAGCATAACACAAATACACGCAGGTTCACCTGCGCGATCGCACTATCTTCTTTCATCCAGACTATACTGTCGGCTTCGGAGTTGCACCGAATCATGCCTTGCGGCTCGTGGGCTGTACCACCGGTAGGGAATTACACCCTGCCCTGAAGATTGTATTCAATTGATTGCCATCAATCATATCACCAAATATGCGCTTTGTCAAGGCAGCTCGATCCAAGCTGGTAAGAGGCGTTTTGCGAGGCGACTGGCTATGCCAAAATAATAGAGCGTCAGGCAAGTAAAGCCCGACGCTCTTTTCGTGGTTCCTTTTACTTAACGCCGTCCCACTCACGCAGGTCGCGTTTTTTGATTTTACCGCTGGCGGTTTTTGGCATTTCTTCGACGAAATCCAAAAAGCGTATCCATTTGTATTCAGAGCTGCGCTCATTACAAAACACCTTGATCTCCTTTTTTAGGGCAGAGGAGGCTTCAAAGCCCGGGGCCAGGAGGACAAAGGCTTTGATGGCCTGGCCGCGCAGGGGATCGGGCACGCCCAGAACAGAGCACTCCAGGACGGCGGGATGCTGCATGAGGATGTTTTCAATCTCAAAGGGACCCACGCGATAACCGCCGGTCTTAATGATGTCATCACTACGGCCATTGAACCAGAAATAGCCGTCTTCATCGCACCAGGCGGTGTCGCCCGTGTGGTAGACGCCGCCGCGCCAAGCGTTTTCATAGAGCGTTTCGTTCTCGCAATAGCGGCTAAAAATGCCGGTGGGTGTTTTACCGTTTGCATCGGGCAGGACGACAATCTCGCCTACTTCTCCCACGGGCGTTGGTTTCCCGTCGGCATTCTGCAGGGCCACGCGATAAAGCGGCGTGGGTTTTCCCATGGAGCCCGGCTTGGGCTGCATCCAGTAGAGGTTGGCCAGGATGGGGGTGGTTTCCGTCTGACCGAAGCCCTCCATGATGGCAAGGCCGGTGGCTTCGCGAAAGCGTATGTAGACCTCGGGATTGAGCGCCTCTCCTGCCGTGGTGACATGCGTCAGGCTGGGCATGGGCGCAAGGCCGCTCTTGACCAGATAGCGGTAGATGGTGGGTGGGGCGCAAAAGGTGGTGACGCCATAGTGATTGATGACATTGATGAGCTGGCGCGGGTCAAAACTGTCAAAGTCAAAGACCATCACGGCGCATTCCACCAGCCACTGCCCGTAGAGCTTACCCCAAGAGGACTTAGCCCAGCCACTTTCTGCGACGGTGAAATGGAGGCCGCCGTCTGTTGCACGGTGCCAGAAGCGGGCGGTGACGATATGAGCCAGGGGATAGGTGTGGTCATGCACCACGCCCTTGGGATTTCCGGTGGTGCCGGAGGTGAAATAGGTGAGCAGCGGATCGGTGGCCAGCGTGTCGACGCGAGCCAGCTGCGTGGGGCTACTCTCCAAGGCGCGGGTTAGGTTGATGCAAGCCGGAAAATCTTCCCGCACAGTAAAGATAGTTTCTATGCGACTTTTCTCTTTGGCGGCCAGGAAGCGGGCGGGGGCATCCTCTTCCGGGGTGCAGATGGCGAAGCGGATGGCAGCGGTTTCGGAGCGGTAGGCAATGTCCGAGGGCGTCAACATATGCGTCAGTGGAGCCATGACTGCGCCAAGCTTATGCAGGGCGAGGGAAACATACCAATATTCGTAGTGCCGTTTGAGCATGACCAGGACAGTATCGCCCTTGGAAACGCCATGCGCGTGCAAGGCGTTGGCGGTCTGGTTGCTGAGCCTGCTTAGGTCGGAGAAGGAAAAGCGTCGCTCTTCACCCTGTGGATGGCACCAGACAAGGGCGGTTTTCTCCGGGGATCGCGCGGCAATGGCATCGACAACATCGTAGGCAAAATTGAATGTCTCTGGATAGTGCAGGGAGAAGTCAATGAGTTGACCCTTATCATCAAATTGCTCGTGACAAAACTCTTGGTATATGCTCATAGTGCCTCCTGATTGGGCAGATGGTTAAAATCTCCAAACTTACGAAAACGGGCATAGCGGCCTGCGGTCAATTCCGCAGGGGACAAAGCCTTCAGTGTAGAGAGCTTATCATGGATCGCGAGACCGAGCTGACGGTAAAAAGAAGCCGAGCCGAGCCCGCTTTCCGGCAAAAGTCGGTCAGCGATACCGAACTGCAAAGCATCCTGCGCCGTCAGTTTCAGGCATTCGGCGGCGTCTGCCGCGCGTCCTGAGTCCTTCCAGAGTATGCTGGCGCAGCCTTCCGGAGAGATGACGGAGTAGATGGCGTTTTCCAACATCCAAACCTCGTCAGCCATAGCCAGGGCGAGCGCGCCGCCGCTGCCGCCCTCACCGATGAGGATGGAGAGGATGGGCGTATTGAGGTCGCTCATCTGATAGAGGTTCTGGGCAATGGCGTGACCCTGTCCGCGCTCCTCCGCACCGATGCCGCAGAACGCGCCGGAGGTATCCACTAAGCAGAGGATAGGCCGGCCGAACTTTTCAGCCTGTTTCATCAAACGCAGGGCCTTGCGGTATCCTTCCGGATTGGGGGCGCCGAAGTTGCGATAGATGCGCTCTTTGGCCGAACGGCCCTTTTCAATGGCGATTACGGTGATGGGCATACCTTGCAGGGTGGCGATGCCGGCAATGATAGCGGGATCGTCGGCAAAGGCACGGTCGCCGTGCAGCTCCATAAAGTCTGGAAAGAGCGCACTGATATACGCGAGGCTGGTGGGGCGGTTATTGGCACGCGCCAGCTTCACACGGTCGTAGGCGGTGTTACTCATGGGTAGCCCCCCTTTTCTGGTGGATGGTGAGCAGCTTGCCAATGACGGCGGGCTGCTCTAAGCGAGGGACGATGGCGTCAATAAAGCCATGCTCCAAGAGAAATTCTGCCGTCTGGAAGCCCGCCGGCAGTTTTTTGCGTACGGTCTGCTCTATCACGCGTTGGCCCGCAAAACCAGCTGTTGCGCCCGGCTCGGATAAAATCATATCGCCTTCCATCGCAAAGCTTGCCATAACGCCGCCGGTGGTGGGGTCTGTTAAGACAGTCAGATAGAAAAGGCCGGCCTGACTGTGCCGCCGCGCGGCGGCGCTGGTTTTGGCCATCTGCATCAGGGAGAGCATACCCTCCTGCATGCGGGCGCCGCCCGAGACGGTGAAACCCACCACGGGCAGGGATAGCTCAGTGGCCAGCTCAAACAGACGGGTGATTTTTTCCCCAACCGCCGTGCCCATACTACCCATCATGAAATAGGGATCCATGACAAAAATGCAGCAAGCGGCGCCGCCGATGGTGGCACGGCCGCAGAGCACGGCTTCCTCACCGCCGGACAGGCTCTGAGTTGCGTCGAGTTTGCGCTGATAGCCCGGGAATTCCAGCGGATCGTTGCTGATCAGTCCATCAAACTCGGGGATATAAGAGCCGCGATCGGTCAGCAAACGCAGCCGCTGGGCGGCGCGAATGCGGAAGTGATACCCGCAGGAGCAGGTATTGGCATCGCTCCAAAGTTGGCTCAGGCCCGTCTGCCGGTGGCAGTTGGGGCACTGTTGCGTCAGTTCCGCATCCTCTTCTCCCGGACGTGCCGGAATGGAGGTGCGTCCCCCTTGTTCCAGAGGGTTTTTGGGGCGGTGAAGAAATTGAAATGATGGCATAAGGCCTTACCTCACTGTGAGAAAAAGTCCAGACTATAGGAACCGTCCTGAAAACGTCTGTCGCTGATGATATCAAGCTGTTCTTCGATGTTGTTGGGCACACCCTCGATCACCAATTCGCACAGCGCTGCCTGGAGCTTACGCAGCGCCTCTTCGCGGCTGGTGGCATAGACGATGAGCTTGCCGATCAAGGGATCGTAGGCCGGGGACACGGTGGAGCCGATGGCCAGGTAGGTATCGAAGCGGACGAAAGGTCCGCCGGGCACGTGCAGGAAGGTGACGCGGCCAGGCGCTCTGGCATTGATGCGGCATTCGATGGAGCAGCCCTTGATGCGCACGTCGTCCTGCGTGAAGTTGAGCGGGATACCGGCGGCAATACGGATCTGCCACTTGACCAGGTCAAGGCCGATCATCGCCTCGGTGACACCGTGTTCCACCTGAAGGCGCACATTCATCTCCATGAAATAGTAATTGCCCTGCGCGTCCATTAAAAATTCCAAAGTGCCTAAATTTTGATAGCCGATTTCCTGGATGGCCGCGGTAATTTGAGAGAACATTTTGGCGCGGGTGGCGGGCGTGACCGCGGGCGAAGGGGATTCCTCCGTGAGTTTTTGATGGTTGCGCTGCACGGAACAGTCACGCTCACCCAGGCACAGAACGGTGCCGGTTTCGTCGGCGATGATCTGCATTTCCACATGGCGCGCCGGGTGGATGTACTTTTCCATGTACACGGCGCCGTCGCCAAAGGCGGCCTTACCTTCCGCTGTTGCAGAGAGGAAAGCCATTTCCATTTCAGCGTCGCAGGTCACCAGACGGATACCACGGCCGCCGCCGCCGGAGCGCGCTTTGATCATCACGGGGTAGCCGATGGTCTTAGCGGCGTCAAGCGCGGCCTGCACGGAGCTCAGGATCTGCGAGCCGGGGATGACCGGAAGGCCCGCCCGGGCCATGAGCGTTTTCAGGCGCTCTTTATCGCTCAGCCGCATCATGCTGTCGGCAGAAGGGCCGATGAAAGCGATGCCATGTCGCAGGCATTGCGCGGCAAAGTGTGCGTTTTCGGACAGGAAGCCATACCCCGGATGGATGGCCTGCGCGCCTGAGAGCAGCGCGGCGCTCAGGATGCGATCCTCGTTTAAATAGCTGCTTTGCGGGGCAGCCTCGCCGATGCAGTAGCTCTGGTCAGCCAGGGCCACATGCAGGGATTCCGCGTCGGCCTGGGAGTAGACCGCCACGGTGGCGATGCCCATCTCTTTGCAGCTGCGAATGATGCGCACGGCGACTTCGCCGCGGTTGGCAATGAGTATTTTTGAAAACACAGGCTCACACCTCTGTCAGTGCGAAGGAAAAGCTGGCTTCCACGCAGCGTTTGCCATCGACAAAGCCCTTTCCTTCTGCAAAATAGAACGGCGGTTTTGCGCGCGTGAGTTTACACTCAGTCACAAAGACATCGCCGGGGCGGACGCTGTTGCGAAAGCGCACCTTGTCAAAACCCGTAAAGAGCGGGAGCTGATTGGCCGTCATCTTCTCCGCCAGCAACACGCAGACAGACTGCGCCAGCATTTCGCAGAGGATCACGCCGGGCACCACGGGATTGCCGGGGAAGTGTCCCTGCAGGAACCATTCGTCCCCGCGGATGGCAACCTGACCGTGCGCCACGCCGTCCTCGCAAGTGGCCTGCTCGATCAGCAGCATGTTGTCGCGATGGGGCAGGATGCGCTTCAATTCTTCTTGATTCATGACGTCTCCTTCCGAATGCGGAAGAGGGGATGGCCGTAATCCACCACCTGCTGGTTACCGACGCAGACTTCAGTGACAACGCCGTCAAAGTCGGAGACGATCTCATTCATCAGCTTCATGGCCTCAATGATGCAGAGCACATCGCCGCGATGCACCGTATCCCCGACGGAAACGAAGGGGGGCTGGTTTTCGGCGGAGGAGGCGTAAAATACGCCGACCATGGGCGAAACAACGCTGACAATGCCGGCATCTTCTGCGGGCGCGGCGGGCATGGCTGCACCGGCTGCGGGCGGCGTCATAACAGGAAGCGGAACGGTGGTTGTCATGGAGGAGGCGCGCTCTAAGCGCAGTGTTTTACCGTCCTCGCAGAGTTCCAGTCCGGTCAGGTCCAGGTCCTGCATGAGTTTTGCATATTTGCGAATATTCTTTTCTTCCATAAGGCGCTCCTTCATTATCCAAACTTACGAATGGCCAGACAGGCATTGTGACCGCCAAAGCCGAGAGAATTTGAAAGAGCCAACTCAAATTCCGCCGGGCGGGAGTGCAGGGGGACATAGTCCAGGTCACAGGCGGGGTCGGGCGTTAAGAGACCGACGGTGGGCGGCAGACGTTTTTCCTGCAACGCAAGCAGGCAGGCGATGGCTTCCGCCGCGCCGGCCGCGCCGAGCATGTGGCCTGTCATGGACTTGGTGGAGCTGACGGGCGTTTTCTTGGCCTTCTCCGCACCGAGCAGGGTTTTGATGGCTTTGCTCTCCATCACGTCGTTGAGCGGGGTGCCGGTGCCGTGGGCGTTGATGTACAGGCTGGTATCCGGGGTGAACCCGGCCTCGTCCAACGCCTGACGCATGGCGTTCACCGCGCCGATGCCATCAGGATGCGGGGCGGTGATATGGTGGGCGTCACAGGTGGAGCCGTAACCGCAGATTTCGCCGTAAATGGTTGCGCCGCGCGCGAGTGCGTGCTCGTATTCTTCGAGCACCAGGGCGCCGGCGCCTTCGCCGATGATGAAGCCGCCGCGGCGGCTGTCAAAGGGCAGGGAGGCGGCATCGGGATCCGTCGCAACGGAAAGAGCCTGCATGTTGATGAAGCCGGCCACGCCGCACTCGGAAATGGATGCCTCCGTGCCGCCGGTAATGATGGCGTCACAGTAGCCGTGGCGGATGGCGCGCAGCGCCTCGCCGATGGCGTTCGAGCCGGAGGCGCAAGCCGTGACAGCGGGCAGCGCGGGACCCTGACAACCGAAGCGAATGGCGATCATGCCCGCTGCCATGTTGGCGATCAACATGGGGATAAAATAGGGCGAGACGCGCCGCGGACCCTTGGTGCGCAGCTTATCCATCTCTACGGTAAAGGTCTGGATGCCGCCGATGCCGGTGCCGAAGTACACACCGATGCGCTCGGGCGGCAGGGTGCCGATCACGCCGCTCTGCTCAACGGCCTGTGTGGCCGCCGCCATGGCAAAGTGGGCGTTCGGATCCGAGCGCACCACATCGGCGTTTTCCATATAGTCTTTGGGGTTAAAGTTTTTCACTTCCGCGGCCAGGGACGCTTTATAGTCCTTGGCGTCAAACTGCGTGATTGGGCCGATACCGTGTTGACCGGCAAAGAGACTTTGGCGAAAGCTTTCCACATCATTTCCGATGGGGCTGATAATGCCCATACCGGTGACAACGACTCTTCTATTCATAGGAATGTAGTTTTCCTTTCAATGGTAAATTACATGGCCAGGCCGCCGTCCACGCGGAGCACCTCGCCGGTGATATAGTTCGCCATATCCGAGGCCAAAAAGAGGGCGGCATTGGCGACATCCTCGGGTGTACCGAGGCGAGAGAGCGGAATGGAGGAGGCAAGGGCATTGCTTTCATCCAGGTCCTGGGTCATGTCCGTCTGGATAAAACCGGGGGCGATGGCGTTGCAGGTGATGTTGCGCGCGGATAACTCCCGCGCCACAGACTTGGTCAGACCCACCAGCCCGGCCTTGGAGGCAGAGTAGTTCGCCTGCCCGGCATTACCCAAGAGGCCGGAGACAGAGGTGATATTGATGATTTTGCCGGCCTTGGCGCGGATGAACAGCGGGCAGCAGTGACGGATCATGTGGAACGCGCCTTTGAGATTGGTGTCCAGCACGGCGTCAAAGGCTTCTTCCTGCATGGTGGCGATGAGGCCGTCGCGGGTGATGCCAGCATTGTTGACCAGGATATCTGCCTTGCCCAAGTCCGTTTTGATCTTGGCAACCGTCTGCTTGCAGGCATCGAAGTCTGCGACATCACAGCGGTAACACTCTGCGCGCACGCCAAACGCGCGGCACGCCTCGCGTACTTCTTCCGCCGCCGCGTCATTGGACGCATACAGCAGCGCCAGATCTGCGCCCTGTTTGGCAAAGGTCAAGGCGATGGCACGGCCAATGCCGCGCGATGCGCCGGTGATGATGGCAACTTTACCTTGTATCATGGGCGAAACTCCTTTACGGCTGCTTGCAGCTCCTCATAGGTGCCGACGCAGAAGGTTTTCAGCTGCGGGTCAATCTTTTTGATCAGACCGGAGAGCACATTGCCCGGGCCAACTTCAAAGAAGGTATCCACGCCGTCGTTTGACATATTGCGTACGATCGTCTCCCAACGCACCGGATTTTTGATCTGCTCGGAGAGGAGCGTGCGGTATTGTGCGGCGTCGCCCTCATAGGGCAGGCCGGTCAAGTTAGCATACAGTGGGATGCGGGGCGGCGCGGGGAAATACTCCTCCAATAAGGCGGCAAACTGTGCCGACGCATCCGCCATAAACACGGAATGGAAACCGCCGCGCACCTTCAAAGGCAGCGCGCGCCCACCGGCTTCTTTCACCGAGATGGAGAAAGGGGCCAGCTCTTTACGCAGGCAGGCCACCGTAATCTGGCCCGGACAGTTATAATTGACGGGGAAGACCTGGGCAAACTGGGCGCAAAGGGTTTCTACCGTCTGTGTGTCGAGCTTCACAACGGCGGCCATAGCGGAGTCTGCCTTTTCGGCGTCCTGCTGCATGAGCTCTCCACGGCGCGAAACGAGCGCAAAGCCGCCCTCGGTGGAGAACATGCCGGCAAAGGTGGACGCCGCCACTTCACCAAGCGAGAATCCGGCCACAGCATCGGGCGAGACCCCCAGCTCACAAAGGGCGGCGGCGGCGGCCAGTTCACAGGCGAACAGGCAGGGTTGTGTGTGTCGCGTTTCGGCCAGTTCTGCCTCGGAACCTTCAAAACAGAGCGCAAGCGTGCCGGGGCGCAGAGACTCCACAGCGTCAAAGATGTCCTTAGCCGCCGGAGAGTGCGTGTAGAGGGACTGTCCCATGCCGGGGTATTGCGCGCCCTGGCCGGGGAAGACAAAGGCTATTTTACCCATGCGCTGGCTCCTTTCAGGAGGGGCTCGGCTTCCTCACACAGCTCGCGCAGGATATCGGCGGCGGGCTGTGCCTTATGTACCATGCCGGCGCACTGACCGGCGAGGAAGCAGCCGTGTTGCAGGTCACCATCTCGGGCGGCCAGAGCCAAAGCGCCGACACCCATTTCCTCCAGCTCCTCATCGGAAATGGCGGAGTATTCCGCCTGGAACAGACCGCGGGTGAAGGGGGTTTTCAGGCTGCGGACGGGGTGTCCGAGCCGTTTGCCCGTGGTGATGGTGGCCAAGTCGTTTGCCTTCAAGATCTTTTCTTTATAGTTGGGGTGCACATTACATTCTTCGGCCACTAAGAAACGGGTGCCGACTTGTACGCCGCAAGCGCCCAGCATGAAAGACGCCGCCACGCCGCGACCATCTGCGATGCCGCCGGCGGCAATCACAGGCAGTGGTGTCGCGTCGCAGACCTGCGGCACCAGCACCATCGTGGAAAGCTCACCGATGTGCCCGCCGCTCTCGCCGCCTTCGGCGATCAGGGCGTCGGCGCCCAGACGGGTCATGAGCTTGGCCATGGAGACAGAGGGCACCACCGGAATGACACGGATGCCGGCTTCTTTCCACATCGTCATGAACTTGGTGGGATTGCCGGCGCCGGTTGTCAAGACGGGCACCTTTTCCTCCGCGACCACCCGCGCGACATCCTCCACAAAGGGGCTGAGCAGCATGATATTGACGCCAAAGGGACGATCGGTCAAAGAAGCGGCAATGCGAACCTGCTCCCGTACATAGTCGCCGGGGGCATTTCCGGCGGCGATAATACCAAGGCCGCCGCCATTGGACACGGCGGCGGCCAGTTTTCCGTCGGAGATCCATGCCATGCCGCCTTGAAACACAGGGTAGGTGATACCCAAAAGGTCACAAAGCTTTGACTTGATCATATCTTATTCCTGACACTTGGACTCAACGAAATGAACCAGATCTCCCACAGTCTCCACCTTTTGGTCCAACTCAATTTCGCGGCCAATGGTGTCCTCCAGGTTCATGAGAAGCTCCACGGTGTCCAGGGAGTCAATGCCCAGAGACTGGAACGTGGTTTCACTGGTAATTTCCGAGGGGTCGCAATCGTTGTGCTCGGCGATCAGCTTGGTAATGGCGTCATAAATCATCGTAAATACCTCCAAAAATGAGCAAATTATCAATAAAACTTATGTTGTGGGTTATAAGGAATAACCTGCCGCAATTATAAACAGCATCCTATGGTTTGTCAATAGTTGTTTTCCCGTGATGGACGCCGAAAGCGTGCAGATTCGGCTGCAATGGGCGCTAAAAAGAAGCAGTTTGCCTGACAAGTGAACAACGTATCGTGACGCAGTCCGTCAAACGGCTTGCATTCTCTTTGGATGTATGTCATGATACTGAATTGTAGAACAACAGATCAGCCTAAGACAAGCGAAACAAGGGGAAGGTGGGAAAAATTCTACTACAGGCTCCGGTTTTGTGCTGTGTGTTTTTAAAAGGTAAGGAGGTAGCTGTTTTGACAGTGTTGGAAGCAGTGGAAAAGCGTTGGTCGGTACGCGAGTTTGCCGATCGTCCGGTGGAGGTTGAAAAACTTGACCGCATCCTGCGCGCGGGCTGGCTGGCGCCGACGGCCAGTAACCAACAGCGCACGAAGATCATCGCCGTGACGGATCCTGCGCTGCGGCGTCAGTTGATGGCGGCCTGCGAGGATCAGGAATTTGTGGCGCAGGCGCCAGTTGTGCTGGTGACCTGTGCGGATCAGGACCGCACCATGATCTGCGGACAATCCGCGCGCTCGATGGACTGCGCCATTGCCATGTCGTTCATGCGCTTGCAGGCCATTGAGGAGGGTTTGCAGGGCTGCTGGCTCGGTTGGTTCCATCCGGAACAGGTGCGGGAGATTTTAAACATTCCGCCTGATTATGTCGTCGTCGCCATCACGCCCATCGGGTACCCCGCGCAGCCGGGGCAGCGTTCCTTTAAAAAACCGATGGACGAGGTCGTGGTGTATAACCGCATGTGAGTTGTCGACTTGTAAAATAAAAGCGCACAGCGAGGTATATCACCTGCTGTGCGCTGCTTTTTGTGTTTAATCATATACTATGCCGCCACCGCCGCTGCCGTCGGGATTGGTATATTCAACCTTGGCATTGCCTTTTTCATCTTTTGAAGTTTCCACTTTTGCGCCGGGTTTCATATTGCCTTCTTTTTGTAAGCTTTGGATCATATCTTGCACGTCAGCTTCACTTTGCTTTTCATCTTTTTTTTGGCAGCCTGCCAGAATGGACAATAGAAGAGTGGCGGCCAAAAGCAAATACATAATCTTTCTCATAGAAATCTCCTTTTCTGAATACCGAGTGAATTAAGTGTGTTAATACACTTAAGATATCATAGCAAAAAAGATTTGTCAAGAAAGAAAAAACGCCGCAGACAATTTTGTCTGCGGCGTTTTGATAAACCAAACGGCTCTTATTTTGCGAACATAGCCTTCTTGTAGAGCATCTCGATGTCCTTCTGGGTGGAAGATCTGGGGTTGACCAGCACGTTGCCGCTCTTCATTGCGTCAGCAGCCATGACGGGGATCTTATCCTCGGTCACGCCGACATCGGCCAGGCAAGCGGGGATGCCCAGATCAGCGTTCAGCTGACGGATGGCGTCGACCAGCATCATGGGCTCGAAGTCGCAGCAGGCATCCTTGCCGGTGACATACTTATAGATCTTGGCATATCTGCCTTCATCAGCCAGAGCGTTGTACTCCAGGATGGTGGGCATCAGCACGGCATTGGCCACGCCGTGGGGGGTGTGGAAGAAAGCGGAGACGGGGTGGCTCATCGCATGGATGTTACCCAGTCTTGCAAAGGCGAACGCAACACCGGCGAAGGTAGAGCCGAGCATCATGGCGCAAGCGGCATCCTCGTCCTTACGGTTGGCAACAAAGCGGCGGATATTGGCGCCGATCAGCTCCATGGCCTTCTCGCCCATCGCGTCGGTAAAGGGAGTTGCTGCGGTGTTGATGTAAGCTTCCATCGCGTGGATGAAGGCGTCGATGCCGCAAGCAGCAGCGATGGAGGGAGGAGCAGTCATGATGAGCTCGGGATCCAGCACGGCATACTTGGGGGAGATGAAGGGGGACAGAACGCTCAGCTTATAGTTTCTGGCTTCATCGGTGATGACGGCCGCCACGGTGACCTCAGAGCCGGTGCCTGCGGTGGTGGGGATGGCGATCAGGGTGTCGATGGGGCCGGGAACCTTGCCAACGCCTTCGTAATCGGTGACGCTTCCGCCGTACTTGGCGACAACGCCGACGACCTTAGCAACGTCCATGGGGCTGCCGCCGCCGAGGGCCAGCATGGAGGTAGCGCCGCTATCCTTATAGACCTTGCCGCAAGCAGCGACAACATCAATCGTGGGGTTGGGGACAACATCGAGGTACTCGCTGTACTTCAAGCCAGCGGAGACAATGATTTCCTTGACCTTGGCGACCACGCCGATGGCCTCAAGGCCACGGTCGGAGATGAGCAGCACGTTGTCGGAGCCGCAGGTCTTCAAAATGTCAGGCAGCTTCTTCAGCGCGCCCATACCAAATTCACAGTTCTGGAGAATGTTAAAATTAAAATCTTTCATTGGAATCAAGCATCCTTTCTATTTTGGAAAATTTCAGTAAGGATTTGCGTTGTTGTAGAATGGATCTTCTACTTGTATTCAGTATACCACCAAAGAGGTCGGATAGGCAAGGCTTTGTCCTTTTCAATTTCGCACAAGAATACGGCCTCTAAATTGTATGAAGTGCACAATGAAAATTCCGAAAAGTGGGTGTAAATGCATCAGGCCGACAGCAAAAGTGCCCGTAATGGCGTTTTCTGCCCGGCTTAGAAAATTCCCTCTTGACAAGCTGTGCCAAATGCTGTAACCTGATAACACAAAAAAATAAAACCATTTAACACGCGATGAAAAGAAGAGTAGGTTGCGGGATACGCCACAGAGAGCCTCGTTTGCTGGGAAGAGGTGCGAAAGACGCTGCTGAACATGGTCTTGGAGCGGCGTTTCCGAGGGGAGCTCATGCCCTTAGGTTGCGACGGGGGCGCCCGTGATCGCGCAGGAGTATGTTGGTACTCCGTAAGGCGGCACCTGTGAGGGTGTCGTGAAACAAGGTGGTAACACGATGTCAAAATCGTCCTTGATGAAATCGCTTCATCGTGGACGTTTTTTCATTTTCAGGGGGGTGCTCTGCATGGACGATATAATACAGATAAAAAACATGACCAAAACCTATGGCGCTGGCCCGGCGGCGATCACTGCCCTGTCTGAGATTGATCTGAACATAAAAAAAGGTGAGATCTTCGGCATCATTGGCCTGTCCGGCGCGGGCAAAAGTACGCTGGTGCGCTGTATCAATTTATTGGAGAAGCCGACAGAAGGCTCGGTGACGGTGGCCGGTGCGGACCTCACGAAACTCTCTGAGCGGGCGCTGCGGCGGGCGCGGCAGTCCATCGGGATGATTTTTCAAGGCTTTAACCTCTTGATGCAGCGCACGGTGCTGGACAATGTCTGCTTTCCTTTGGAGCTTCTGAAGATGCCGAAGCAGGCGCGCCATGAACGGGGCATGGAGCTGCTCAAAATCGTTGGCCTGGCGGATCGGGCGAAGGCCTATCCGGCCCAGCTCTCCGGCGGACAAAAGCAGCGCGTTGCCATCGCCAGAGCCGTGGCGAATCAGCCGCAGGTGCTGCTCTGCGACGAGGCCACCAGCGCGCTTGACCCCAATACGACCCGCTCCATTTTGGAGCTGATCCGTGAGATCAATCGGACCATGGGGGTGACGGTGGTCATCATCACCCACGAGATGAAGGTCATTGAACAGGTTTGCCATCGCGTGGCGGTCATTGACAAGAGCCGCATTGTCGAGATGGGCGCGGTGAGCGATGTCTTTACCAGTCCCAAGAGCGACATTGCCAGGGAACTGATTCTGCCCCGCCATGAGGACGGCAGCGAGGGCGGCGAGATTCCCCAGCTCAAGGGGACGCAGGTGGTGCGCGTGGTGTTCAACGGCGGCACGGCCTACGAGCCGCTCATTGCCTCTTTGGCGATGGACTGCGGCGTGAAGGTCAATATACTGGGCGCGGATACGCGCAACATTGATGGTAAGGCCTTTGGTTCCATGCTGCTCGGTTTGCCGCAAGATCCCTTGCAGGCTGCCCGTGCGATGGCTTATATCAAAGAGAGACAAGATGTCGTAGCGGAGGAGGTGGCGGACTATCATGCTTGACTTTTTAACGCTGACGCCCAATATAGCAAAAATCCTGCCCACCATCCCGCGGGAGATCTGGGAGACGCTGTACTCAACGGTGCTGTCCACGTTCTTTGCCTATATCATTGGCCTGCCGCTCGGCATTTTGTTGGTGGTGGGGGAAAAAGATGGCGTTGTCCGTTTGCCGTCCCTGTTGATGAAGGCACTCAATGTGATCGTCAACATTTTCCGCTCCGTGCCCTTTTTGATCCTGATGATCATGATTCTGCCGCTCTCTGTGATCCTGCTGGGCACGCGGGTGGGCACCATTGCCGCCGTGCCGCCGCTCATCGTCGCCGCCGCGCCCTTCATTGCGCGTATGGTGGAGAGTTCGTTGCGGGAGGTGGACAAGGGCGTGATTGAAGCCGCGCAGGCTATGGGCTGTTCGCCCTGGCAAATTATATGTAAGGTAATGCTGCCGGAAAGTCTGCCCTCGCTGCTCTCCGGCGCCACCATCGCCCTGACCACCATTCTGGGCTATGGCGCGATGGCCGGTGCCATCGGCGGCGGCGGTTTGGGTAAGGTCGCCCTCAACAACGGTTATGCCAGAGGGCAAAACGATGTGTTGCTGCTGACAGTGATCCTGCTTGTTATTCTCGTTCAAATCTTCCAGTCGGCGGGTACCCACCTGGCTGTGAGATCTGATAAAAGACTATCCCACACGAAGAAAGGAAGAAAAAAGAAATGAAGAACTTGTTAGCCCTGACCCTGGGTCTGTGCCTCTGCCTGGGCCTGTTGGTCTCCTGCGGGCCCAAGGCGCCGACCGGAGAGCAGACCGGCGGAGAGAAGACGGAAACGAAGGTCATCAAGGTAGCGGCGACCCCCGCACCCCATACCGGCATCTTGGAGGTCGCGAAAGAAGTGCTCAAAGAAGAGGGGATCACCCTTGAAATCAGCACGATGAACGACTATAAGCAGCCGAACTTCGCCACCGAGAGCGGCGACGTGATGGCAAACTACTTCCAGCACATTGCTTACTTGGATAAATTCAATGAAGAGGAAGGTACGAACCTGGTCAATGTGGCTGAAATCCACTATGAGCCCTATGGCCTGTATGCCGGCAAGACAGCCTCCGTGGAAGCGCTGACCCCCGGCGCGACGATTCTGGTCACCAACGATGTGTCCAATCAGGCGCGTGCGCTCAGTCTTTTGGAAACGCAGGGCCTCATCAAGATGAAGGAAGGCGTGGGCCTCGATGGCGTGATTGCGGATATCGTGGAGAATAAGCTGAACCTGAAAATCATGGAGATGGAAGCCGCCCAGCTGCCCGCCGCGCTGCCCACTGTGGACATGGCGGTCATCAACGGAAACTACGCCATTGACGCCGGTTTGAGCGTTGACAAGGACGCCGTTGCCTTAGAGAAGGCCGACGATTCCGATATTGCCGCTAAGTACGCCAATGTGCTGGTTGTCAAGGAAGGCAACGAGAACAATGAGCTTGTGCTGGCGTTGAAGAAAGCCTTGCAGTCCGACAGGGTGCGTGAGTATATTACCACCACCTACGCCGACGGCTCCGTTGTGCCGCTGTTTTAAGAATGATATAAAAAATCCGCTCTGTATATACAGAGCGGATTTTTGTTATCTAGCGAACCCCGCCGTGGCCGTGCGACCCAATTAAAAACCTGCACGTATGGGCAGGTGGGTTGCCTCCATGGCACTTGTACTGCTTCCAACTTCCAGCCCGAGGGGCCGGGAGGCCTGCAATCCATGCCATGAGTCAGCGTCCCGTTGTAGAAATGTGGGTTTTAAAAGAGCCAAGTCACGCACCGGGCAGGGTCAAGACTTGTTTAATCATCGTCCTCGTCGTCAAAGAGCGTTTCCATAAACTGCTCATACACAGCTTCGAGTTCTTCATCGTTGTCCAAGGTAGAGAAAAGTTCTTCCCCGTTTTCCTCCACCAGTTTTAAGATGATCAAGCCCAGCTCTTCCTCCGGCACTTCTTCGTCTTCTTGTACGGTGGGGAAAAAGGAGAGGTAGGTATTGCCGTTCCACTCCAGTGTATCCAGGTGTTCCAATTCTAATTCATTGCCGTCCTCGTCGGTGACCGTAATGAAATTAGAGCCATATTGTTCGTCCATAGGGGGCAACTCCTTCCCGATTTCTCAAACTCATTGTAACCCGATGCGCACAAAAAAGCAAGAGATATCTGGGAAAAATTTGCGGGTCATGTAGCTTTAAAAGCAGGCAATTGACGGCGCAAAATCTTGGATAGACAAATGACAAAGCTGTGTTATAATAGAAAGAGTACCCTGCCCCTGGTATATAGGTAACTGATGAGAACACGGAGGTGTTTTTTTGGCACAACGAGAAGAACATGCAGCAAGAGCAAAGGCAAAAACGAAAGCGGAGCGTCGACCCGTTCTTCGCGTCTTGGCAACCATCGGGCTGGTCATCTTGATCACCGGTGCGATGCTTGCCTGTATGGCGGCTTTGTATGTCCGCCTGGTCATCATGCCCGATGCGAAGTTAGAATTGACGGATTACACCTTGAACCTGACCACCACGGTGTATCAAACCAATTCGGCAACGGGAGAGCGCGAGGTGGCGCAGAGCCTGCACGGAACGGAAAACCGTATTTGGGTTGAATATAAAGACATCCCGAAGTATTTACTTGATGCAGCTGTCGCCATTGAGGACAAGCGGTTTTATAAACACGGCGGCGTGGACTGGATCCGTACCATGTACGGCGTCGTGAGCCTGTTCACCGGGCAGGACATTCAGGGCGGTTCGACCATCACCCAGCAGCTGATCAAAAACTTAACCAGTGAAAACCAGGTCACGGTCAAGCGTAAGGTGACGGAGATTTTCACAGCCCTGAACTTAGAAAAGAACTATACCAAAGAGGACATTTTGCAGTATTATCTCAACTGCATTTTCCTGGGCGAAGGCTGCAACGGCGTGTATACGGCGGCCTATGCTTATTTTGATAAACCGCTCAATGAACTGACCTTGGCCGAGTGCGCCAGCTTGATTGGCATCACCAACAACCCGTCCCTCTTTAACCCCTACCGTAACCCCGAGAAAAATAAGGAACGGCAGGAAAATATCCTTTGGCAGATGCTGGATCAGAAAAAAATTACCCAGGAAGAGTACGACCAGGCCATCGCAGAGGAGCTCAAATTCGCCCGCGGTGATGGCGAAGCCAAGCCGGCTACGGTGTACAGCTGGTATGTGGATGCGGTCATTGACGAAGTCATCAACGACCTGTGCGAGAAGTATAATTACTCCTATCAACAGGCAGAAAACATGGTCTATTCCGGTGGCTTGCAAATTGAAAGCAATATGAATAAGCAAGTGCAGGAGATCGTGGAGCGGGTGTATAGCGACCGCAACAATTTGAACTACACTTCCAGTACGGGCCTGAAAATGCAGTCGGGTATTACGGTTGTGGATAACAGCAATGGCAAGGTAGTGGCCTTGGCCGGTGGCATCGGAGAAAAGACGGGCAGCCGTTCTTGGAACCGCGCCACGCGCACCCTGCGTCCGCCCGGCTCCTCGATTAAACCCTTGGCCGTCTATGCCCCGGCCATAGAGATGGGTTATATTACGCCCATCTCCGTGGAGAATGACAGCAATTATAGTGTCTTAAATGGAAAACTATGGCCCAGAAACTATGATAACACCTATCGCCGCGCGAACATCACCATGATTGAAGCGCTGCGTAATTCCTACAACACCGTGGCGGTCAAAGTGCTGGCCAATTATGTGACGCCGCAGGTCAGTTTTGAGTTCATGCGGGATCGCTTCCACATTAACTTGGTGGAGTCCCGCACGGAAAATGGCCAAGTGAAGTCGGACATTGACTTGGCGCCCCTGGCGCTGGGCGGTTTGACCGACGGTGTGAGCACCTTTGACATGGCGGCGGCCTATTCAACCTTTGCCCGCGAAGGGGTGTACTTCGAGCCGAGCACGTACAGCAGAGTGCTGGCCAATGATGGTACGGTCCTTCTCGAACACAGCAACGAAGGCCAAGTCATTCTGAAGCCCAAAACGACCTATTATATCAACGATATGCTCGAGAACGTGATCAACAACGGTACGGGCACCGCTGCCAAGTTTGGCGGTATGACCATCGCCGGCAAAACAGGTACCACTTCCGATTCCAAAGACCTCTGGTTTGCCGGATACACGCCGTACTATACGGCGGTTGTGTGGACCGGTTATGACAAGCAGATCGAAATGGCCAATGGTACCAACGCCCAGGTGTTGTGGAAAAAGGTCATGCAGCCGCTGCACAATGGCTTGGAAAATAAGCAGTTTGCCAAGCCGAATAGCAGTGAGCTTGTGGCGGTTTCCTACTGTAAAGTCAGCGGCAAGCTGGCAACGGGCAACTGCGCTGGCGCGACCGGTGTGTATTCGCTGCTGAAGGAAGATGTGCCGAAGGATTACTGTACGGCGCATAAGCGTCAACAGCCGGTGGATAGACCGCCCAGCTTTGACATCAACAATAAAGATACCTGGCCCAATGACCCCAACTTTAAACCCGAGGATCCCAGCACCTGGCCGGGTGCATCCGGCGGTACGGGTGGTGGCAATGGTGAACAACCGCCGCAAGTAGATCCTCCAACCACGACGGATCCGCCGCCGACCACCCCCGACCCACCGGCGACGACAGACCCGCCGGCAAATACACCGCAAGAGTAGCGCCTTTGCCCTGGTACGGGCAGATCATGCGTCTGCTATTTTCATGAGAGACTGTATCCTGCTGCGCTCTGCCGCAGGGTACAGTCTCTTTTTTCCACCGCGGAAAGCGTTGACTCTTGTCGAGGAACGTGATAAAGTGTATGAAATGAAGTCATACACAAAAGCAGCAACGGAGAAACAGGGAGGATCGACATGAGCGCGACACAGACACCGGAAAAAAAGACAAGCGGCGGAAAAAGGACAAGCGGAAAACGGAGCGGCGTCAAGTCCTTGCCGAAATTGCCGCTGCTGATCGCCCTGGCCATTGTTGTGCTATTGGGCGCCGTGTTGGCCATACGGTATTGGCAAAGTGCAAAGCCGCCGCAGATTGATAACCCGGAGGTGGCCCGCTTGGCTAAGGTGAAGATGCCCTCTTGGATCAACGTTGATATCCTGCCGGAGGACAGCGACTCTCGCCGGGGTGAAAACTTGGAAGAGATCGGTGGTATCGTCATTCACTATGTCGGCAATCCGGGCAGCACGGCCAAACAAAACCGCAGCTATTTCGGCAATGCCGGCACAGAGGTCAATGCGCACTTTTTGGTGGGCCTGGAAGGGGAGATCATTCAGTGCCTGCCGCTGTATGAGAAATCCTCCGCCAGCAATAACCGCAACCGGGATACCATCTCCATAGAAGTCTGCCATCCGGATGAGAGCGGCGCGTTTAACGAAAAAAGCTATGAATCCCTCGTTCGCTTGACGGCTTGGCTCTGCAAAGAGGGAAATATTAAGCCGGAGCAGGTCATCCGTCATTATGATGTGACGGGGAAGCTCTGTCCCTACAATTACGTGGAACACCCTGAAAATTGGGAGGCCTTTTTGCAGGATGTCACGAAGGAACTCAAATAAAAATAGCGCCATTTGAACAAACAGGAGGGGATCGTCATGCCGGAGGCGCCAAAGGCCTGCGCCCGCTTTTTCTCCAACCGGGCTTGCGAATACTTTCCCTGTCATCCGACGGAAGATACGGCAGACTTTAACTGCTTGTTTTGTTATTGCCCGCTGTATACCTTGCCCGATTGTGGCGGCGCCTTTCGTATGTTGGAAAGCGGCATAAAGGATTGCAGCGCCTGCCTGCTGCCTCATAAGGCTGCGCAGTATGAGACCATATTGGCTCGTCTCAGGGCGCAGGGTGGTGGGAGTGGGCAGCGAAAGAACGATGAGAGATGAAGCGCTGTTTATGAAAACAATACAGGCTGGACGCAAAACTGCGTCCAGCCTGTTTCATGTTTTAGCAACTGCAACTTGCAGGGAAGAGCAGGGTAAAGGTGCTGCCGGCTTCGCTGCTGCTTAGCGTCAGCTCGGCCTCGTGCAGCAGTGCGCCGTGCTTGACGATGGCCAGGCCAAGACCGGTGCCCTCAATCAGTTTGTTGTGGCTTTTGTCTACACGGTAGAAACGCTCAAAGATTCGCGCCTGTTCGGTTTTTGGAATGCCGATGCCGGTGTCCGAAACGCTCAGCAGAATGGATCCGGTGGGTGCTTTGCGCAGGCGCAGGCTGACGCTGCCGCCGCTGCGGTTATACTTGATGGCATTGTCGAGCAGGTTATAGAGCATCTCTTGCAGGATGGAGGGGATGCCGGTCAGCGACGCTTCTTCGGTGTCAAGTGTGACACGGATATTGCCGGCGGCCGCCTTAGACGAGAGACTCAGCACAGCATCCTCAGCCAGACGATCCAGCTGCACGGTTTCCCGTGGCGGCGCGGAGCCTTCTTCCAGGCGGGAGAGGAACATCAGATCTCGGATCAAGGCGATCAGGCGGCCGGATTCCTGGTAAATACTCTGGGCAAATTCAGGAATGTCCTCGGCATGCGCGACGCCGTTCATGATGATTTCGGCGTAACCGGAGATGGCGGTGAGCGGCGTTTTCAGCTCGTGCGAGACATTGGCGGTGAACTCCCGCCGCAGTTTTTCGCGCTCCTGCTGTTCAGTGACGTCCATTAAAATGACGATAAAGCCGAGCGGGGTATCTTCGTCGCTGACCGGACTGACAAACAGCTGGCACTGACGGCCACCAATCTCCATGATGAGCGAGAGCGGATGCCCTTCGGTGGCGGCCTGGATCGCTTCACGAAATTCAATGCTGCGGTTGAGTGTGAGAATATGCGTGCCGATGGGTTGGCTCATCGGCACACCGAGCAGGCGCAGGGCACTTTTGTTATGCGAGAGCACCGTGCCGTCCGGCTCTAACACCAGCAGGCCTTCGTTCATGTTCTCCATGATGGCGTTGAGGTGGGCCCGCTGATGATCCAATTCACGGCCCTGCATGGCCAATTGCGTGCTTTGATGCTTGATGTGTGTCAGCAGCGGGGCGATTTCTTCATAGGCGTTGGCCTGATCCGGCGCGTCCAGATCAATGTGATTGAGTGGCTGCACGATCTTTTTGGTCACCAGAGAGGAGATGAGCGCGGCCAGAAGCACGCCGCACAAAACGATACCCACCACCAGCCAGAACAGTTCATCATAGGAGGCCAACAGGCTGTCCATAGAGCTGGCCAGGCGGAACACGCTGTTGTCATCCATGCGGATGGCGTGGTAATAGGTTTGCTCGCGTAAGGTATCCGACAGGCGCGTGTCGCTTCCGGTTCCGGAAGCAAGTGCCTCCTGCACTTCAGGACGGCCGGCGTGGTTTTCCATGTCGGCGGCATTGCTTTTGCTGTCAAAGGTTACCGTTCCGTCAGGCGAGATGAGTGTGACGCGGTGGCCGCGCTCGAGATTCAAGCGGTTCAGGTAATCCTCCCCGTAGAGCTCAATGCCCTGACAGAGATAGACAGCCTCTGCGGCCGTTTGATTCTGCATGGCACGCGTATAGCTGCGATGGGCGAAGGCGGTGACCACGATGGAGGTGACCAGTATGGCAACAGATGCCAGCAGGGCGGCAAAGAGGAAAAAGCGTTTTTTCATAGCTTGCCTCCGATCCGATAACCGACACCGCGCACCGTCTCAATGAGCTCCGCGCCCGGGCCGAGCTTGGCGCGCAGGGTGCGGATATGCACGTCGACCGTGCGGCTTTCCCCATCGAAGTCATACCCCCAGACGCCGGACATGATGCGGTCGCGCGAGAGCACGATGCCGGGATTACGCAACAAAAACAGCAGCACGTCAAACTCCTTGGGCGTCAGCGTGAGCGGCGTGCCGGAGAGGGTGGCAAGGTGGCGCGGCACGCTGACGGCTAAGGGGCCCAGGCGGTATTCTTCCTCGCTGGACGGTTCCGGTTCCGTGCGGCGCAGCAGGCTCTTGACGCGGGCGATCAGCTCCATCATGCCAAAAGGTTTGGGCAGGTAGTCATCCGCGCCGAGGTCCAGCCCCACGACCTTGTCGTATTCCGTGCTGCGCGCGGTGAGCATGATGACCGGCAGCTTGGCCGTGCGCGGTGAGCTGCGCAATTTTTTTAGGACCGAGAGGCCGTCCTCATCGGGCAGCATGATATCGAGCAGCACGAGCCGTGGAAGCTCTTGCGACATGGCCTCCCAGAAGCTGGCGGCGTCAGCAAAACCTTCGGTGGGATAGTCCGAATTGCTGAGGGTGTAGACCACCAGCTTGCGGATGCTGGCCTCGTCCTCGAGAAGATAGATCATGTCTCATCCTCCGTCAGAGGTACATCGCGCGTGCCCGTCAGGGAGTAGTGAACCCATTCGGCGATGTTTTGGGCGTGATCACCGATGCGCTCAAAATATTTGGCGATCATGAGCAAGTCCAAACAGTCGCCCGCCAGCCGGTTATCCCGCATCAACTGGTCGACAAGCTCTTGTTTGATCTTGCTGAACAGATCGTCCACGACATCGTCATAGGCAATGACGTGCTTGGCCTCGGCCAAATCGTTGTGCACGAAGGAGTCGATGCTGTCGGTGACCATTTTGATGGTCGCGCGGGCCATGTCTGCAATATGCACGTCACTTTTGACGCTGCTGCCCTTCATGAAATGGGACAGCTCGGCAATGTCCAAACCCTGGTCGCCGATGCGTTCCATATCGGTGATCATCTTCTGCGCGGCGGTGATCCGGCGCAGGTCGCGGGCGACGGGCTGCTCATGGAGCAGCAGGCGGACGCACATCTGCTCGATATCACGTTCTAACAGATTGATCTCATCTTCGAGTGCGATGGTTTTCTGATAGAAGTTATCATCGCCTTCAAGCAGCGCTTTCGCGGCGTTGGCGATCATATCTTCGCACAGCGCGCCCATGTGAATCAAGCTGGTATGCAAGGTATCGAGTTGTTTGTCGAAACGAGTACGCATCAGCCAAACCTCCCTGTAATGTAGTCCTCAGTGCGCTTGTCTGTCGGCATGGAAAAAATGAGATCGGTGGTATTAAACTCAACCATTTCCCCGAGCAGGAAAAAAGCCGTTTCATCGGAGACGCGCACGGCTTGCTGCATGTTGTGCGTGACGATGACAATAGTATACTTGTTTTTCAGCTCGCTGACAAGTTCTTCAATCTTGGAGGTCGAAATCGGATCCAAGGCGCTGGTGGGTTCATCCATCAGCAGCACTTCCGGTTCAACGGCCAGCGCCCTGGCGATGCAGATGCGCTGCTGCTGGCCGCCGGAGAGTCCCAGCGCGCTCTTTTTGAGGCGGTCTTTGGTTTCCTCCCAGATGGCGGCCTGGCGCAAAGAGCGCTCCACGATCTCATCAAGCGCGACTTTGGAGCGAATGCCATGCGTTTTTGGTCCGAAAGCGATGTTATCATAGATGCTCATGGGGAAGGGGTTTGGCTTTTGAAAGACCATACCCACGCGCTTACGCAGCTGCGTTAAGTCCATGCCCTTATAGATATCCTGGCCGTCGAGCGTGACGCTGCCCGTGATGCGGCAGCCCTCCACGAGATCATTCATGCGGTTGAGGGTTTTGAGCAAGGTAGACTTGCCGCAGCCGGAAGGGCCGATGAAGGCGGTCACCTGTCCGGCCGGGATGCTCATGTTGATGCCCTTAAGCGCCTGCATGGTATCATAGTAGAGCTCCAGATTGGTAATATCAATTTTTGCCATGATAGCCTCCTGAGAACCGCTTTGCCACCCAGGCAGAGCAGGCGTTGATGAATACGACCAGGACCAGCAGGACAACGGCCGTGGCATAGGCCTGGTTGAGATACAGCCCTTCGCTGGAGAGGTTGTACATATGCACCGCGAGGGTGCGGGTGGAATCGAGCAGGCTGCCAGGCACCTCCGGCAGCGTGCCTGCGGTGAAGATGAGCGCGGCGGTTTCGCCAACGATGCGTCCGATGGCGAGGATCACGCCGGCCAGGATACCGGGGATGGCGGCGGGAAGCACGATGGCAAAGACGGTGCGCAGACGTCCCGCGCCGAGGCCGAAGCTGCCTTCTCTATACGCGTCCGGCACGGACATGAGCGCTTCCTCGGTGGTGCGCATAATGAGCGGCAGGATCATGATGGTTAAGGTGAAGGTACCGGCCAGCAGAGAGTAGCCCCAGCCCAGCGTTACGACGAAAAAGATCATGCCGAACAGGCCGTAGACGATGGAGGGGATACCCGAGAGCACCTCCGCCGCCATGCGCACGATCTTGACCAGGCGGTTGCCGCGTCTGGCGTACTCATTTAAGTAGACCGCGGAAAAGATACCGATGGGTGCGGCGAGCAGCAGGGAGAGCCCCGTCATGAAAACGGTGTTGATCAGCGCGGGCACAAGAGAAACATTCTCCGAGTTATACTCCCAGGCAAAGAGGGAAGGCGTGAGGTGGGGGATGCCCTTGATGAGGATATAGGCCACCAAAAAGAGGATGACGACGGCGGTGATGAGCGCCGCCGCGCGCACGCAGATGCCGAGGATCAAGGAGGTGGGGTCCGTTCTTTTTTTCATGCGTTCTTCCCCCGCTTCAAGAGAGATAACAGAAGGTTGATGATGAGGATAAAGACAAAGAGCACGACGGCCGTGGAAATCAGGGCCTCACGGTGCAGATCCGCCGCGTAGCCCATTTCGAGCACAATGTTGGCCGTGAGAGTACGCGCGCCTTTGAGCAGGCTTTGCGGGATGACCGCCTGGTTACCGGCGACCATGATGACCGCCATGGTTTCGCCCACCGCGCGGCCGATGCCGAGCACCGTCGCGGCCATGATGCCGGACTTGGCGGCGGGCAGGACGGTGAAAAAGACGCTGCGCTCATGGCTGGCGCCGAGGGCCAGGGCGCCTTCGTAGTAACTGTTCGGCACGGCGCGCAGCGCGGACTCTGAAACGGTGATCACCGTGGGCAGAATCATGATGCCAAGCAAAATGGCGGCCGTTAAGATGCTCTTGCCCCCGCCAAAGAGCGTCCGCATCAGAGGCACCAGCACCATCAGGCCGAAAAAGCCGTAGACAATGGAGGGCACGCCCGCCATCAAAGACACGGCAGGCCGCAGCACGCGCGCCATACGCCGGGAGGAGAAGCGGGCGAGGTAGACGGCCGTCAGCACACCGATGGGTACGCCGATGAGTATGGCGCCGGTTGTGACATAGAGGCTGCCGAGAATCATTGGCAGAATGCCATAGAGATCATTGCCCGGTTTCCAGCGCGTGCCTAAGAGGAACTTGAGCGGGCCGATCTCACCGATGGCCGGCAGGCCGTTGGTAAAGAGAAACAGACAGATCAGAGCCACGCATACGATAGACACGCAGGCACAGATCAGGAAGATGTATTTCATCAAAACTTCTTTGAAGCGGTTCATAGCTTGCCCCCTTGCCTAAAAGCCGGAGCGGTTTGCTCCGGCTTTTGGATCGCAGTCATTTAGTTCAGTTCGGACCAATCGGTCAGAGCGCCGGTATAGATCTGCTTGACCTGATCTTTGGTGAGGCCGTCGATGGTGTTGCCGGGGTTGACGGCGACCACGATGCCGTCGAGCGCGATGGCCGTGACCTGGAGGCCGGCAGCCAGTTCGCTCTCTTTGAGCTCACGGGAGGCCATGCCAATGTCGCAGACGCCGGAGATGGCGGAGTTCATGCCGGTGGTGGAGTCGGTTTGTTGAATTTCGATCTGGGCGCCGGGGTTGACGACCATATAAGCTTCTTTCAAAGCCTCCATGACGGGGGTGACGGAGGAGGAACCGTCCACGGTGATCTTACCGGCGACGGGTGTGCCGGCGTAGGCGCCGGTGTCGTCGGTGCGGATATAACCCTTCTCTTCCACGACGTCCTGACCTTCTTTACTCATGATGAAGGCGAGGAAGTCCTTGGCGGTGGCGTTGAGATCGGCCTGGGTGGCGACATTGAAGGGACGGGAGATCGTGTAGCTGCCGTCCTTCACGGCGGCGGCGCTGGGTGCCACGCCGTCAATCTTGAGGGCCTTGACGCTGCTGTTCAAAGAACCGAGGGAGATATAACCGATGGCGGCGGGTTCGCCGGAGATGGTGGTCATCATGACCGAGGTGCTGGCGGTGATTTCGGCAGAGTCCAGGGTGTTGTCTATCTTCTTGCCGTCGGCATCCTTTTCCTCGACGCCAAAGAGCTCGATGAACGCGCCGCGGGTGCCGGAGCCGTCCTCACGGGAGATGACGTTGATGGGGCCGCTCTGCTTACCGGTGCCATCGCCGCCGTAACCGCCTGTCGCGGGGGTGTTGCTCTTGCCGCAAGCGGCGAGGGAGAGCAGCAGCATGGCTGCGGTCAGTGTCAAAAGTACGCGTTTTTTCATTTTATATGTCCTCCTTTAAGTGTGAATCGCTTTTCTGCTTCTTAGCCTAAAGGTCAAAGGTTAAAAACAAAAGCGTCTGTCTGTTAAGTTTGGGTAAAAAACATAATTTTTACACAGCCATGGCGCCATTTGGGCAAAAAAAAGAAGAAAGATGCAGCCAAGACCAAGAATATATGCAACTCGCTATTTACAGACTAGGACAATATGCTGTATAATATAAGCCGCCAGAGAAACAAGGGAGTGACAAACACAGAGCCTGCCTGCCTCTCTGAAGGATCCGTACACAAGATGCATGGCCACTCCATTCAACATGGAAAGGAACGACTACATGAAATTTACTGGTGTCACCGCCCGGGGGATTGTCTCTCCCATCTTCAACAAAGGGGATGACCTCATCGGCATCGCCTGCGACACGCTCTTGGATGCCGCGCAGAAAGAGGGCTTTTCCATCGACGACGACGATGTCATGGGCATCACGGAATCCGTGGTCGCTCGTACCTATGGCAACTACGCCACCTGTGAGCAAATTGCCGCCGACGTGCGCGCAAAGTTCGGTGGAGGAACCCTGGGCCTTGTCTTTCCCATCCTGAGCCGCAACCGCTTTTCCATCATCCTGCGGGCCATTGCCATGGGCTGCGAGAAGCTGTACATTCAGTTTTCCTTCCCCTCGGACGAGGTGGGCAACGCGCTGCTCTCCTGGGATCAGCTCGACGAAGCCGGCATCAACCCCTATGTGGACAGCTTTGATGAGGCGGGCTTTCGAAAGGTGTTCGGCCAAGAGACCGTGCATCCCTTTACGGGCGTAGACTATATCGACTTTTATAAGAGCTTTGGCGATAACATTGAGCTGCTCTTTTCCAATGACCCAACCTATATGTTAAACTATACCGATAAGGTTCTCTGCTGCGACATTCACACCCGCCGCCGCACGCAGCGCCTTTTGCAGCGCAAGGGCGCGGCGAAGGTGCTCGCGCTCGACGAGATTTTGACGCAGAGCGTGGATGGCAGCGGCTACAACCCGGAGTTTGGCCTGCTCGGCTCCAACATGGCGACTGAGGACTCGATCAAACTCTTCCCGCGGGACTGCCAGCCGGTGGTGGACGGCATCTCGCAGCGGATTTTTGAAAAGACCGGCAAAAAGGTCGAAGTGCTGATCTATGGCGACGGCTGTTTTAAGGACCCCGTGGGCGGCATCTGGGAATTTGCCGATCCGGTGGTTTCTCCGGCCTTCACCCCGCGCCTGTCCGGCACGCCGAACGAAGTGAAGATGAAGTACCTGGCCGATAACCAGCTGCGCGACCTGTCCGGTGAGGCCTTGGCAGAGGCCATGCGCCGTGAGATCCGCCAGAAGGAACAGGATCTTGTCGGCAAAATGAATGCGCAGGGCACCACGCCCCGCCGCTACATCGACCTGATCGGCAGCCTGTGCGACCTGGTCTCTGGCAGCGGTGACCGTGGTACGCCCATTGTCTACATCAAGGGCTACTTTACCAACTACGCCACCGATTGATAGAAGATATGCTTTTTTGGGTAGAATAAGTATCAGCCATCGGCAAAACGCCGATGGCTGATTTTTTTACGCAAAAGATGGACGGGACCTATTGATGCTCAGCCACAACCGCAGCCGGAGTGACCACCGCAGCCACAGCCGCTATTGCAGCCGCAGCGGCTCTCTTCCAACAGTTCTTCAAAGCCCAGGCGTGACATGAGGGGCATGGGCTCGTGACAGCCACAGCCACAGGGCTGGGGCCATTGGCAGCAGGGATAGGTCTGCTCGTGACATCCGCAAGAACCACACATAATTTTTACCTCCGGAATTTTATTGTATCCTGACTATTTACGTGAACGTCCGGACAACCGTTTGGTCATCCTGTTGTAGTGTATGTGGAGGCCTGTCGAAGCGTGCCGAAGGCGCGGCGCGACGGGTTTTGGCCAAAGGGCAATCGGAGATGAAATCGCATTAAAACGACCGCCGGGGAGGAAGATCCGGATCGCCTTGCTCCAGTTCAATTTTTCCGTGTACCTTTTCAAAATCACGAATGGTCTTATGGATCAAAGACATGATTTTTCCGCTGGCTGAATAATGATCGTACTTTGCCACGTAGTGAAATTTTTGCAGGGTATCCGCATCTATGCGAATGCTGATATGTCTTATGCGTTCCATTTTAATAGCTCCTCAAAATGTTCTGTATTTAGCGCAATATTATCATTTTTAAGTGATAATATCAATGCGGTTGCTCCACATATAGAACAATTTTGGAGGTTTGCACAATGCAAAAACTTAGACCGGATATGGATATTGGGCAAAACATACAAAAGCAAAGAAGACGATGCAACATGACACAGGAAAATGTCATTGCTAAACTGGAATTATTAGAAATCTATCTCTCTCGTTCCACTTACGCAAAAATTGAGGCAAATTCCTATAACATTAAAATCAGTGAGTTGGTAGCCTTAAAAAAGATTTTCAAAATGAGTAGTTTCGATCCGTTTTTTGACGGCCTGGTCTAAGCCTTGCGCGCATAGCGACGCATTACCCCTTGCTCCTTTTGAAAATGTATAGTATAATATACCATTACTCACAATGATAATCCAAGGGGAGGGACTCCTTTGTCTCAATACGAAGCCGAAATACGGCGCAGACGCACCTTTGCCATCATCTCTCACCCGGACGCCGGTAAGACAACCCTAACAGAAAAGTTCTTGCTCTACGGCGGGGCCATCGCCCAGGCCGGTGCGGTCAAGGGCAAAAAGAACAGCCGCGCCGCCGTGTCCGACTGGATGGAGATCGAAAAGCAGCGCGGCATTTCCGTGACCTCGTCGGTTTTGCAGTTTCAATATGAGGGCTATTGCATCAACATCCTCGACACCCCCGGCCACCAGGATTTCTCCGAGGATACCTACCGCACCCTGATGGCCGCGGACTCCGCCGTCATGGTCATCGACGCGGCCAAAGGCGTCGAGGCGCAGACGCGCAAACTGTTCAAAGTCTGCGTCCTGCGCGATATCCCCATCTTTACCTTTATCAACAAGATGGACCGCGAAGCCAGAGACCCCTTTGAACTCTGCGAGGAGATCGAAAAGGAGCTGGGCATCGAGACCTACCCCGTCAATTGGCCCATCGGCTGCGGCAAGGAGTTTCAGGGTGTATACGAGCGCGCACGGCAGGAGATTTTGCACTTTTCCGGCCAAGGCGGCGCCAAACGCGCCACCGCCACGCAGATTGCCCCGGACGATCCGGCGCTGGCCGAGCTGCTGCCCGCGCGCCTTCACCGCCAACTGCAAGATGACATTGAACTGCTCGACGGCGCAGCCTCGGACTTTGACCGGGAGCGCATCCGCCACGGTAAACTCTCGCCGGTGTTTTTCGGCTCGGCGCTGACAAACTTTGGCGTGGAACCCTTCTTAGAGCGCTTTTTGGAGCTGACCAGCCCGCCCCTGCCGCGCCACGCGGACGAGGGACTCATTGATGCCATGGAGGAGGATTTCTCCGCCTTCGTCTTTAAAATTCAAGCCAACATGAACAAGGCCCACCGCGACCGCATTGCGTTTATGCGCATCTGCTCCGGGCGGTTTGAGAAGGAGAGCGAAGTGTATCACGTGCAGGCGGGCAAAAAAATCCGCCTGTCCCAGCCGCAGCAGCTCATGGCGGCGGAGCGTGAAATCATCGACGAGGCCTATGCCGGCGATATCATCGGCGTCTTTGACCCGGGCATTTTCTCCATCGGCGACACGCTCTGTAAGCCCGGCAAGAAGTTTCGCTTCGACCCCATCCCGACCTTTGCGCCCGAGCATTTTTCGCGCGTGCGTCCCGTGGATACCATGAAGCGGAAGCAGTTTTTAAAGGGCGCCGAGCAGATCGCGCAGGAGGGCGCCATCCAGATCTTCAAAATGCCGTACAGCGGCATGGAGGAGGTCATCGTGGGCGTTGTGGGCACGCTGCAATTTGATGTGCTGGAATACCGCCTGCGCAGTGAGTATAATGTGGAGATCCACCGCGAGGGCCTGCCCTATCAGTTCCTGCGCTGGATCGAAAGCCCGCTGGATATCACCGAGGACGAGTTGCTGCTCACGGGTGACACCAAGATGGTGGAGGATTACCAGGGGCGCAAGCTGCTGCTCTTTTCCAACGCCTGGTCGATCAACTGGGTGGCCGACCGGAATAAGAATCTGGAATTGTCGGAATTTGGACGCGGCAAAGAATAATCAATAGAAAGGAATGCGATTTTTGAAACGATGTGAAATTGCCCGCATTTTTGCGGACCAGAAACACTTTGACGGCCAGAGCGTCACGGTGTGCGGCTGGGTGAGAACCATCCGCGATATGAAAACTTTTGGCTTTATTGAACTCAACGACGGCAGCTGCTTTAAAAGCATACAGGTTGTCTTTGAAGATGGTGCGCTGCCGAATTTCAAGGAGATCACCAAGCAGAACGTGGGCGCGGCGCTGGTGGTGGAAGGTCAGGTCGTGCTGACGCCGGATGCCAAGCAGCCGCTGGAAGTCAAGGCTAAGGCCATCCGCGTGGAAGGCGCCTCCGCCGCCGATTATCCCTTGCAGAAAAAACGCCACGGCGTGGAATTTTTGCGCTCGATTGCCCACCTGCGCCCGCGCACGAACCTGTTTTCCGCAGCGTTTCGGGTGCGTTCCGTGGCGGCTCACGCCTTCCATTGCTTCTTCCAGGAGCATGGTTTTGTCTATACGCATACACCCATCATCACCGCCTCCGACTGTGAAGGCGCGGGCGAAATGTTCCGCGTGACCACGTTGGACATGGAAAAGTTGCCCCTCACCCCCGACGGCCAGGTGGATTATGGCCAGGACTTTTTCGGCAAACCCGCGAGCCTCACGGTGTCGGGTCAGCTCAACGCCGAGAACTTCGCCATGGCCTTTGGCAATGTCTATACCTTCGGGCCGACCTTCCGCGCGGAAAACTCCAACACGCAGCGCCATGCCGCCGAGTTTTGGATGATCGAGCCGGAGATGGCCTTTTGCGATCTGGACGGCGACATGGACGTGGCCGAGGAGATGATCAAGTATGTCATCCGCACGGTGCTGGAAAAGTGCCCGGATGAAATGGACTTTTTCAATGCCTTCGTGGACAAGGGTCTGCGGGAGCGGTTGGAGGGCGTGGTGTCCGCCGACTTTGGCCGTGTGACCTATACCGAAGCGGTGGAGATTTTGCAAAAAGCCGACGTGAAATTTGAGTATCCGGTCTCATGGGGCTGCGACCTGCAAACCGAGCACGAGCGTTACCTCACCGAGCAGCACTTCAAACGCCCGGTGTTCGTCACCGATTACCCCAAGGAGATCAAAGCTTTCTATATGCGCCAGAATGACGACGGCAAAACCGTCGCCGCCTGCGACTGCCTGGTGCCGGCCATCGGGGAACTGCTGGGCGGCTCCCAGCGTGAAGAGCGTCTGGACCTGCTCGAGAGCCGCTTGAAAGAGATGAACCTTGATCCCAAGGATTATTGGTGGTATCTTGACTTGCGTCGTTATGGCGGTTGCCGGCATGCGGGCTTCGGCCTCGGCTTCGAGCGTATGGTCATGTACCTGACCGGCATCGCCAACATCCGCGACGTGCTGCCGCATCCGCGCACCGTGGGCACGGCGGATTTTTAAACAATCAGAGCTTGACGAAGAAAAGGCAAGGCCCTTCTACCGATACGGTAGAAGGGCCTTTTTGTTTCAGGCATTCCGGCGTCTGCCGGGCAGCAGCGTCTTGCGAAATAGATCCACGGGGATGATGAGGAAAGCGAGCGCCAGCACAAAGAGCCATTCGGTGATTTGCAGACCATAGCAGCGGAAAATCTCACCGCCCATTTGCGTGAGCGCCACCTGGATCACCACAATCACACCCATCAAACGCAGGAAGGTGGGGTTCTTGCGCAGATTGGCCAGAAGGTTTCGTCCTTCGCTTCTGGCATTGAAGGCATTGAACAGCGCGGTGAAGATAAAAAGGGTGAAAAAGCCGGTCAGCTGGTAGTCCGCGCCGCGGAAGAATACGGCGGCAAAAGGCGCGAGCAGAAAGAGCAGACATACCGCTACGGTCCATAGCGCGCCGGTCAGGATCGAGGAGAGCATCGCCCGACTGAGGATGGATTCATCCCGACGGCGCGGCTGCTCACGCATATATTTCGGCAGGGCCGGCTCACCGCCAAAGGCCATGGCCGCCAGGGTGTCCATCACCAGGTTGATCCATAAAATCTGCGTGATGGTGAGTGGGGGCTCCAGCCCGAAAAGCGGCGCCAGAAAAGAGATCAGCACAGCGGAGACGTTGATGGTCAGCTGAAAGACGATGAACTTGCGAATGCTGTTAAAAATGGTCCTGCCATAGAGGATGGCCTTGGCGACCGATTGAAAGTTGTCATCCAAAATGACCACATCGCCGGCCTCCTTGGCGACCTCCGTACCGCTGCCCATCGCGAAGCCGACATCCGCTCGTTTTAAGGCCGGGGCGTCGTTGACGCCGTCGCCCGTCATGCCGACCACCAAGTTGAGCTCCTGGCCCAGGCGCACCAAGCGGCTCTTATCCGTAGGCAGCGCACGCGCCACCACGCGCAGGCGCGGCAGCTGCGTCTTGAGCGTTTCATCGGAGAGGGCGGCGAGTTCGTCGGAGGTGTAAATGAGGTCGTCCTGCCCGGAGAGGATGCCGGCTTCCTGCGCGATGGCCGTGGCGGTATCCTTGCGATCGCCGGTGATCATCACCACCTGCACACCAGCCTCATGCACTTGCGCAATGGCCGCGACGGCCTCCGGGCGCACATCGTCGCGAATGCCGACGATGCCGAGCAGGGTCCAGCCGCCGTCTGTGAGCTGTCCCTCCTGCCTCTCCTCCGGGCAGACCGCCAATGCCAGCACACGGATGGCGCGTTTGGCCAGATTGTCAATGTTTTGTTCCAGCATGGAGCGCATGTCGGACGATAAACTCTGACGCGCGCCTTTGCCCGTCAGGTAGGTGTCGCAGTAGGGCAGCAGCTTTTCCGGTGCGCCCTTGAGAAAGGTCAGCGCTTGCTGGTCGAGAGTGACGCAGGCCAGGGAGTATTTTTTGCTGCTGTTGAAGGGGATTTGCCACAGAAGATCTGCCTCCGGCGTTTGGCCCTGCGCGGCGAAGGAGAGCATGGCCCGCTCGGTGGCATTGCCGCCCAGGATGCTGCGGCTGCCGTCCTCGTTTTTGTTGATGATGGCGGAGCTGTTATATTGCACGCTCATGGCAAACATGTGCTGCATTTCGCTGCCCAGGTCGGCAAAGCGCGGATGGGACTGGGCAGCGCCGTCCAGAAAGAGCACGGTTTCCAGCTGGCCACGGGTGATGGTGCCGGTCTTGTCGCTGAGCAGCAAGTTCAGGCTGCCGGCGGTTTCGATGCCCGTTACCTTGCGCACCAGCACTTGATCAGCCAGCATCTTGCCCATGTTCTGCGTGGAGACAATGGCGATCATCAGCGGCAGCCCCTCAGGCACCGCCATCACGATGATGATGACGGCCAGCATGATGGCCTGTAGGAAATCGCCCCAGAACAGCATGCCGTTACTGAAATAGGCGGCGATGAGCGTTGGGTCAAAACCGTTGTGTACCACGATGTTTTGGAACAGATAAGTGATGGCGATGATGAGTCCGCCCAAGTAGCCGAAGCGGCTGATCTTGGTGGCCAAACCTTTGAGTTTCACCTTGAGGGGGGAATCGCGCTCCTCGGTTTGCAGCTCTCCGGCGAGCTTGCCGTACAGAGAAGCATCGCCCACGCGACTGACCTCCATCACGCCGTTGCCGCCGCAGACCACGCTGCCGCGAAAGACGCTGTACCCATCCAAAAAGTCCGACCCGATGGCGCCTGGGACGGCCTCTTCCGCCAGGGCGCTTTTTTCTGCTTCTTCGGATTCTCCGTTGAGTGCAGCCTGGTCCACCTGGATGGACCCCTGACGCATGGCGCCGTCCGCCGGAATTTTATCGCCGAGCTGTAAGAGGACAAGGTCACCGACGACAATTTCGTCAATGGGCAGTTCAATGAGGCTTCCATTCCGGTAGACCTTGCAGAGGATTTTGGAGGCCTCGGCCTGTAAGGTCTGAAAGGCAGTTTCGCTGCGGTGTTCCGAGATCGTCGAGACCAGAACCGCCAACACGACAGCCAGCGCAATGCCCAAGGCCTCATACCAGGCGGTCTCACCCAGCAGGACAAAGATGAAGTTGATCACCAAGGCCACGCAGAGAATTTGGATCATAGGGTCGTTCAGATTGGCAAGGAGTTTTTTGGCAAACCCCTCCTGTTTTTGCTCGCTCATACGGTTGCTGCCATGGCGCTCACGGGATAACGCCACCTGCTGGTCGCTTAGTCCATACATGTTCATTGTTACATCCACCACGTTTCTTATGTTTCTTGCTCTGTCGGCAGTTGAGACGAGCAGAGCGGTTCACGACGCGGCGAGAGACAAAAAAACCTCTGCCGCTTGTTTGCAGGCAGAGGTTTTGGGGAATAAAAAAAGACTCCTCTGCCATAGGCAGATAAGTCTTGTCATTTGAGAGCAAGCCAAGAGCATGACGCTCTGGGGATGTTGGCTTTCTCACGCGAAAGGGTCCGCGCCGACTACTCCCTTATCTTCAGCCTATTGTAGCAGAAATTTATGGCTTGTCAAGTAAAAAGAAGGTGTAAAGGAAAAAATGTTGCCCAGCTTGTCCCTGCCCGGCGCCAGAGCGCAAAAGCCGAAGTGCAAAAGAGATCCGGCTTTTGCGCAATACGCTTGGCGTTTGAAGCTTACTGCCCGCCGAGGAGCAGGTCGGGCAGCAGATCGTCAAACTCCCGATACAACAAAAAGCATTGACGGATGCCCAGCTGTTCAGCCAATGCGATTTTTTTGCGAATACTGCCCACATCGTCAAAGAGCACGAAATGCGCGCCGGAATTGCGGCTCATGTAAGTAAAGTAGTGTGCACACAATTCGTTGGAGAAAAAGACGGAGGGGGAGAGCGTCTCCATGCGTTCAAACAATTCATCACGAGAGAGAGGACGCCCGCTGCCCTGTGGTGCGGGCAGGTAGAAGTCCTCTGCCGAGCGGTCAATACAGAGCGCAATGCGCGCCGCGCCGTAACGGGCGACGGCATCTTCCAGACGTTTTTCCAGTGAGCCGCCCGAAATGGCCGTGGATACCATCAACATCGCGCCGGGCACAAAGTTTTGATACGCTTCCGGCAGATAGAGCGGCAGGCTGCGGCGGTGTAATTGCTCGCCAAGCATGGTGAGTAGACGAGAGAGTGCGGGTGATGGCTGTGCCTCTAAGTCAAAGACAACGCCCGAGAATTGCCGGTTGCCGCATTCGTTTAGCACTTCGCGGCAAAACTGCATGCTCTCACCCAAACCGTCAAATTCCGTCGCGCCAATCATCATGAGTCCGCCGCGCGGCACGGCTGGAAAGTTGGCGCGCAGCAGGTGCGAACCCTTACCTAAGCGGTAGGCCTGATGACCCAATGGTAGGCCGTGCGTGGCGGCGGCGCGCAGCGTTTCCGGTGCGGTGAGCAGATATAATTGTGAAGAAGCTTGGTTCATATGGAGGTACCCCCTTGTCCATGATCTGAAATGAGTGTATAATGAACATTCCTATCCCCGCGGCCCAGGCCGAAGGACAGGCTCTTATTGATTCTGTACACTCTATGCCAGGGCAAGAGAAAGTAGAAGGTGATCTTGTGGCGTTTTCGCTGATTCCGCGCACCCGTTTTGACAGCATTTATGATATTGACCCGGCGGCGCTTCGCAGCGCGGGGATTCGACTGCTGCTCTTGGACTTGGATAACACCATCGCGCCCTATGGAACCTCCGAGCCGAGCGCGAAGCTGCTTGCCTGGGTGGCGCGCTTGCGCGCGGAGGGCGTAGAACCCTTTGTGCTCTCCAATAGTCGCAAAGCCACGCGCGTGCCAAACTTTGCCGCGCTGCTGGGCGTGCCCTTTTTGCGCCATGCGGGCAAACCCAAACGCGCGGGGTTTTTGTACGCGATGCGGACCATGCAGTGCTCGCCCGCGGAAACGGCGATGGTGGGGGATCAGATTTTTACCGATATTCTGGGGGCAAACCGCAGCGGCGTATCTGCCATCTTGGTCAAGCCACTTCGTATGGACACCCTGTTTCGCGTCCTGCGTTATGGCTTGGAAACGCCATTTCGCTGTGCGGCGCCGCGCGCCCGGTTTGATGACAGAAGAAGGATGGATTAAATGAATCAGCACTTTTGTACCTGCCCCGTGTCAGGCTGCCCCAGACACCCGTCGCAGCATGCCTTGGGCTGCGATCCTTGCATCAAGGATAATTTAGAAAAAGGAAAGATGCCGGCCTGCTTTTTTCACGCTGTGCATGAAGATATGTCGGAGGTCAAAGAATATACGGTCAAGGCCTTTGTCGCGTATTATTTGAAGCATCAAGACAAGCCGCAATAAACGCGAAGCGCCCCGGTGATTGCTTTCTGTTTGCTGTTTTTGCCTTTTTGCGGATGGAATGTAGAGGGAAAACAAACAAATCGTAAATTCATATGCAATTTACTTGCAAAAAGCGGAAAGATATTGTAAAATGAGTTCGCTAAATTGATATGAGAAGGCAGAAAAGTTTTGCTTTGGAGGATGAACAATTATGATTTCAGCCAGCGATTTTCGCAACGGTGTTACCTTTGAAATGGACGGAAACGTGATGCAGGTGATCGAGTTCCAGCACGTGAAGCCTGGTAAGGGCGCGGCCTTTGTGCGCACCAAGATGAGGAATGTGATCACCGGCGGCGTGACGGAAACCTCATTTAACCCCTCCGCTAAGTTCGAAAGCGCTTATGTGGAAAAGAAGGACATGGAGTACAGCTATAATGACGGCAACCTGTACTATTTCATGGACAGCGAAACCTTTGATATGCTTCCCATCAACGAGGAAGTCTTGGGAGATCCCTTCCGCTTTGTGAAGGAAAACATGGTCTGCAAGGTGATGAGCTATAAGGGTAAGGTCTTTGGCGTTGAGCCGCCTACCTTTGTTGAGTTGGAAGTGACGGAAACGGACCCCGGCTTTAAGGGCGATACGGCAACCAATGTCACCAAGCCCGCCATTTTGGAAACCGGCGCAGAGATCAAAGTGCCCCTCTTTATCAATCCCGGCGATAGAATCCGTGTGGATACCCGCAGCGGCGAGTACCTGGAGCGTGCAAAGGGCTAAGGGCCCGACGAAAGGAAGAAAAATACGATGACGATTACAGAAAAGGTGGCCTATCTCAAGGGATTGGCCGATGGACTGGATTTAGACAAGGAAACCACCAAGGAGAGCAAGCTGCTGACCAATATCATCGACGTGCTCGAGGAGATCGGTTTTGCCATTGAGGATCTGGAGGAGGCGTCCGAGCTGCTCAACGACGGCCTGAACGTCGTGTCCGAGGATCTGGAAGATGTCGAGGAGATCCTGTTCGGCGATGACGATTGCGATTGTGATTGCGATTGCGGCGGCGACTGTTCCTGCGGCGGCGATGATGATTTTTTTGAACTGAACTGCCCGAACTGCGGTGAAGAACTGGAGATCAATGAAGAAGTGCTTGCGCAGGGTCAGCTGACCTGCCCGAAGTGCGGCAACGCTTTCGCGCTTGATTTTGTCGACGAAGATGAGGACGACGAATAAGCATAATATTTAAAATGAAAAGGGCTGCGCCTCGTGATGAGACGCAGCCCTTTTATTTTGTGCGTTTTACGCTTGCGGGATCACTTCTATCCAATACCCATCCGGGTCAGCGATGAAGTAGATGCCCATGGCGGGGTTTTCGAACACAATGATGCCCATGCTCTTGTGCTTTTGATAGAGGGCTTCATAGTCATTTGTCTCAAAGGCCAGGTGAAATTCACACTCACCCAAATTATACGGTGTTGTACGGTCTTTGAGATAGGTGAGCTCCAGGGTGAACCGGCTGTCTCCGTCGCTTAAGTAAACCAGCGTGAAGGCGTCGTCCGGCCCCTTGACCTCTCGGATGGGCTTCAGTTGTAAGGCATCCCGGTAAAAGGTCAGGCTCTTTTCCAGGTCGAGCACATTAAAGTTAAAATGGGCAAAACGTAGCATAAGTATCAGCTTCCTTTCTTATGATCCATGGCATTACAGCAGGCCTTATGTCTCATCTTTTAAAGCGTTCAAGTCATAGGGCGTTGTCTGATAGACATAATAGTTCATCCAGTTGGTGTAGAGCAGTTGGCCGGCAGAGCGCCAGCGGACAATGGGGCTGGTGCTGGGATCATCGTTGATGAAATAATTGTTTGGCACGTGGATAGCGGCCCCTTTTGCTATATCGCGTTGGTATTCCAGGGCCAAGGTGTCCGGATCGTATTCCGGATGGCCCAGGAGAAAGAATTGACGGCTGTTCTCGGTTTTGAGGGCGAAGATGCCTGCCTCGGGCGAGGTGGCTAAGATCTCCAGGTCGGGGACTTTACAAATGTCCTCCTCCCGCACTTCGGTGTAGCGGGAATGCGGGGCGAGAAAAACATCGTCAAATCCGCGAAACAAGGGGGAGGACGGCTTGCGCACATTGTGCTCAAACACGCCGAACAGTTTCTCGGACAAGGAGTACTTGGGGATATTATAATGATAGTATAGCGCGGCTTGCGCGCCCCAGCAGATATGTAGGGTGGCGTGCACATGGGTCTTAGACCACTCCATGATATGACAGAGCTCATCCCAATAATCCACCTGGGTAAAATCCAGGTTTTCAACGGGCGCTCCTGTGATGATCATGCCGTCATAGCTATTGTGTTTGATTTGATCGAAGGTCGTATAAAAAGAGTCCAAGTGATTGCTGTCTGTGTAGTGTCCCAAATAGCTTGCCGTCTGCAAGAGTTCCACCTGAATTTGAAGCGGCGTGTTGGATAACTTGCGCAGAAGCTGCGTTTCGGTCACAATTTTGGTGGGCATCAAATTGAGGATCAAAAGCCGCAAGGGACGGATATCCTGGTGTATGGCACGGTATTCCGTCATCACGAATATATTTTCACTTTCTAGGGTGGCGCGCGCAGGTAGTGAGTCCGGAACGCGAATCGGCATGGGGAAATCCTCCTTTTATATCTGGTATATCGTGTGTGTCAGATGTTTAGATACCATCTGTCCGCATGGATAAGCTGTATACTTTACCATACCATATTCGCTTTGGAAGCGCAAGCAGATGAATTTGCGAAAAAAGTTGAAAAAAGTGAACAGGAAAGGCTTGACAAGGGGATAAAAAGGTGGTAGTCTACTTTAGCTGTCAGGCGG
>CAYVNT010000007.1:0-112658 GCA_964453275.1 uncultured Ruminiclostridium sp.
CCCCCTTGATGACAGTTTCGTTTTTTCACTGTCTCTCTTAGAGGGAGCATATCACGACTCCCTGCTTCCGGCGCTTAAGTTATTTTGCGCATACCGCTGTCGATGCATAGGAACATGCAACGGTCGGTCTGCATGTTCTTGCCTTATTTGTTTGCTTTGGGTTCGATGACGAGATCCACGGCGCCCTGAAAATACTGCACTCTGGCGGAGATAGACTGGCTCTCAGCATAAGTGAGTAGGGCCTTTTCTGAATCAATGGAGAAGATATCCGACCATTGGAGGTTGGTCAACAAAGGTTCGACATCTTCGCCATTGTTCACGGAATCCAAGAGAACGCCGGCCAGGCTGCTGAGCAGCTTGCGTTCGTCCTCTGTCAATTTATTATTATCTGCGGACAGGGAGATTAAACACATTTTGCCCGTATTCTTGGTTTCGTATAAGCTCACCTGAATGGCTTCGGACGCAGTTTTATATTTGTAGCATGTAATGACAAAATTCGACAAACCAGCATCCGACTTGGTGGGTGTTTTGTCGAAAAAGTTCTCCAGCTCCAGGTTTGTCAGGCGCGCGGTGAGATCTTTTGCTTCTTCTTCGCAGGAAATGGCGAACGTGGGGTCGGTAAACTCGGGCGATAACTTGGAAAGATCGAGGTTGTCGGAGTTTTTGTCTTTGCCGCAAGCGGCCAGAGAGCCAAGCAGGACAAGGGTTAGAAGCAGGGGAATCAGCCTTTTCATAAAAAACCTTCTTTCGTATCAAAAAAATTCGACAAAATTCTTGCATTAATTACCATTTATGGTATAATATCCCTATTGCTGCCCCTCCGCAAGGGTTAATAGCGCGCAAAGGGTCAGGATGCAAGCTTTTGTCTTAGGGCAAAACGCGTGTTGACGCGCTGCGGTGCACTATATTCTACCATGTTGTCGGATGGGAAACAAGAGTATTCTTTGACAGCTTGCGTTTTGCGCACGCATGTTTCAGAATGCGCGGACTTGAGGGGAAAGAAATTTTGCGCAGTGTGTACAAATCCGTGAAATAAAATGGCCTTTTCCGACTAAGGTGTGGTCTGTCCTTGCTGCGACGACACAGGTCCTGGCGGCAAGATGGAGATAGCCATTTTCACTTGAAAGGAGGTGAGATGCATGCTCAACAGTAGAGAGATAGACAGGTTGCGTTATGACGTAGCCGAAAATTGCAGGAGATTCATTCAAATATGCGCACAGGCGGGTTATCCCGTACTGGTGACTGGGACAGTGCGCGACGACGAGTTCCAACTGGACTGCTACCGCAAGGGGACCGGTGGGAAGCCGCCTGCGACCTTCCACAGCGTGAAAGCGGGGCTTGCCTTTGATATTTGCAAAAATGTGAAAGGACAAGAATACAGTGACGCGGCCTTTTTTGCCAACGTCGGACACATAGGCAGGCAGATGGGCTTTACTTGGGGCGGAGACTGGAAACGGGTGGACAAGCCGCATTTTCAGTGGGACGCGTTGGGAAAATATCGTGATGTGGACATCATAGCGGGGCGCTACCCGCCGCAGATGCCGCCATATGAGGAGGTTAGTGACATGACAAGAGAAGAAACCAAAAAGCTTTTTGAAGAAATGCTGGCAGCGCGCGATGCGGCCATTGCAGAGAGCAATCTAGCCGTCGCGCCCTGGGCCCATGAGGCCTGGACACAGGCAAAGCAGGCGGGCCTGTTTGACGGCACGCGTCCCGGCGCGCCGCTCACGCGGCAGGAAGCCGCCATCATTCTGCAACGCCTCGGAAAGGGTGTGTGATGTGATGGAGCATGTCACCGCGTTCAAGGCGACAACCAGCGGCGTGCTGGCTGCCTTAACCGCCCTGTGGGGCTGGTTTGGCTGGCTGGTGCTGCTATGGGTGGGCCTCATGATCTTTGACTACATAACCGGTTCCGTGGCCGCTGGTAAAAACGGAAGTTGGTCCTCCAAAGTAGCCCGTGACGGCGTCTTTCATAAGATTGGCTGCATTGTGGCCGTGATGGTGGCAGGCGGCGCGGATCTTCTCATCCGCATGGTGCTGGAGAATATTCCGGGTATTTCTTTGCCCTTCGAGTATACCGTGCTCTTGTGTCCCTTGGTGCTGGTTTGGTACATCCTCACGGAACTGGGCAGCATTGTAGAGAACGCCGCCGCCATGGGCGCGCCCGTACCGGGTTTTCTCAAAAAAGCGTTGCAAAAAACAAAAGATGCCGCTGATGAAATCGGCGAAACATGGTCGTAAATCAAACCGCGCCGGAGGATACAAGCTTCCGGCGCGGTTTGCTGTTGATCACGACAACACCGTTTCCGCTCTATTTCATTTTATCAACAAATACGAATAAAAATATGGTATTTTCACCTGCCTCTCTTATATTTGTTGATATTAAGACGATATATTTAGATAAGTGATAAAGTCATAAAATTTTAAGAAGATTCATCGCGCATTGGCGGTGAACGCGGATCTTCTTGTTTGCAATTTGATTTTTTATGCTTTTTTGTCTTGGTCGGAGAGCGATAAAAGATCCGTACTTTGGTTCTATGACGGCGCGCTGCTGCATACACTTGTTTTTTAGTGCAGTGGTTTTACCTTGGCACCTGATAGTTGGGAGAGGTGAATGTTTTGAAAGAGAAGCTACCAAAATGGCTCCTCTCATGTTTGATTGTCATTTTTCTTTTGGCCTTTTTTCCGGGTGTTTATTTGATCTTTAGTACGCAGCAGGATGTTGAAGATCAAAATAAACAATACTTGAATGAAATTGCAGCGCAAAATGCCCAGGGGGTAAAGCGCGTGGTGGATATGCAGCTGGACCATTTGGAATCTTTGGCCAATTTAATCGGCAAACGGGAGCCCTTCAGCATAGAATTTACCATGCAGCAGTTGACCGAAGAAAGCGAGCGCGCGGCTTTTAAGCGTTTGGCCTATGTTCCGCCAGACGGCAATGTCATCGCGACCGACCATGTGTCCTTCAACGTGTTGGATCGAGCTTATTATCAAAGAACACTGCAAGGTAAGAATAGTGTCTCGGATTTGATGACGGATAAAATCGGCGGAGAAGAAATCAATGTCTATGCCGTGCCGTTTTTTTATCAGGGAAAACAGCAAGCTGTCCTGATCGCGACGAAATCCTCCGCTGTCTTTTCGGATGTACTGGCCGTGAAGGTGTTTGGCGGAGAGGGGCTCTCCTACTTGGTCAAAGCCAATGGCGCGCCGGTGGCGTACAGCCATACGGGGGAGCGGCAGCCGCGGTTTGATAACCTGTTTGATGCGCTCAAAGACAATGGCATGTCGGAAGAAGGCCTTGAAAAAATCCGCGAAGACATGGAGCAAGGCGCGGAGGGGACGCTGGACTATAGCAACAATGGTATGCCCATGGTCGGCAATTATACCGCGGTCGGCGTCAACGACTGGTATGTGCTCACGCTGTTGCCGCGGGCCTTGATCTCCGCCAACAGTGACAGGGTCGTTGCCCGCACCATCTCCAGCGTTGTCGTTACCATTCTGCTGCTGGCGTTCTTGCTGTTGCTCATCATTTTGCAGAACAAGAAGGCAGCCAAAAGGTTGGAGCATTTGGCTTTTAGCGATCCCTTGACGGGCGGCAATAATTTAAATCAATTCAAACGGCTGGCCGCGCAGTGTATCGATAAAAAACGGGGCAGTTATTTTTTGGCGCGCCTGGATATTGACAACTTTAAGCTCATCAATGACATGTATGGCTTCACGGAAGGCGACTATGTTCTGCTGCATGTGGATCGTCTCATTCGAGAACTTTTGTCAACAGAGGATATCTATGGGCGGGCGAGCAGTGATAATTTTCTGGCCCTGATCGGTGCAGACAGCGTGGAAAAGGTCATTGAACTGGGCACTCAATTCCGAGAGACCTTTCGCCAACTGCTCAATGAGCAAGGTAAGATGTACAGCCTGAGTTTTACAACCGGCGTCTACCCCATTCCCGCGCATGAAATGGGAGAAAATATTGACACCTTCATTGATCGCGCGACCATGGCGCATCGTGATGCGAAAACACAACAAAGCGGGCGGAAATTTTCCATTTACAGCGACAGCATCCGAGATACTGCCATCCGTGTCAAGCAGATTGAGGACAACATGCAAAAGGCACTTTCTTCCGGAGAATTCATCATCTATTTGCAGCCGAAGTATAACCTGGAGACGGGAAAAATGGAGGGCGCTGAGGCACTGGCGCGCTGGAAATCTGATGGACAGATCTTGGCTCCGGCGGCGTTTATCCCGGTGTTTGAGCGGAATGGATTTATCGTCAATTTGGATCTTTATATCTTGGAGGAGGTCTGTCGGCTGCAGCGCAAATGGATCGATGAAGGCCTCAGTCCGCTACCTATTTCAGTCAATCAGTCCAAACCTTTGGTGTACAGCAAGGACTATGTCAAACACTTATACAATACAATCAACAAGTACCAGCTGCCGCCCCGCTTGGTGGAGTTGGAACTGCTGGAAACGCTGATCCATGACAATATATTGGAGCTGGAGGAGACGGTTGCACAACTTAGAGCCTATGGCTTCCTCATTTGTATCGACGACTTTGGAAGCGGGTACTCCTCACTCAACATGCTAAAAGACATTTCTGCCGACGTGCTGAAGATCGATCGCGCCTTCTTAAGTAGCGCCGAATCGAACCAGCGGGCGGAATGGGTGCTGCGCAATATCATCAACCTGGCGAAGGGCCTGCATATGTCTGTGGTGGCCGAGGGTGTCGAGACACAGATGCAGGCAAAGCTGCTGCGTGAATTGGGCTCCGATACGGCGCAGGGTTTCTTGTTTGCGAAACCTATGCCGGTTATAGAATTTAAGAAGAAGTTGGAGGAAAACGCAGAAATTGTATCCAGGTGACAAATACCGACCTTTTTTTCTCTATAAAACTTGTAAACAAATTGACAGAAAAAGCAGGATTGCTTGACAAAAAAACGCGTGTGTGAGAAAATAAAGTCGAAATATTGTTTTCATTTCATTGACCCTGCTGTGAGAAAAGACGCTGCCTATCGGTCGCGCTCACAAGACAGGGATAGGTAAGAGGGGTTCAAATGGCGCTAGCGACAAATACCAAATTAAAAATTGGTGAGGTTCTCTTAGAGAGTGGAGACATCACGCAGGAACAGTTGGAAAAGGCCTTAGACTTACAACGAGCGTCTACGGAGAAAAAACGCTTGGGCGAAGTTTTGGTTGAGCACGGCATTGTCACAGAAGATAAAATGCTCACAGCTCTGGCCAGACGTCTGAATTTAAAGTTCCTTGCTGTGAGCGACCAACCCATTGACATGAAGGCCGTTGCCAAGGTGCCGCGCGCCGTGGCAACCAAGTACTGCGTGCTGCCTTATGGGATGGAGAACTCCATCTTACAGGTTCTAATGAACGACCCACTCGACTATTATGCCATTGAGGACATTAAGTTCATGAGTGGCATGCAGATCGAAGTGGCGGTCGGCAAGAAAAAAGAAATCATCTCCACGCTCAATGAGTGCTACTCCGAGCTGGACACACAAAAGGCGGCCAAGGGCGCAAACGAAACTTCGGGTGCGAACAATGCGCTCGCCTATATTGACATTTCCGAAAACGCCGACGATACGCCGGTTGTCACGCTGATTAACTCTACGTTGTATAAGGCGTACAGCGTCGGCGCGAGTGATATTCACATTGAACCGTTCGATCAGTTTACCAAGATCAGAATTCGCGTGGACGGTCAGCTCGTCAACTACCTGAATCTGTCGCAGTCGCTGCATGCATCCATCACGGCCCGCATTAAAATCCTGGCCGGCATGGACATCGCAGAAAAACGGCAGCCGCAGGACGGACACTTTCGGGCCAAGCTTGAGGATATTGAAATCAACGTGCGTGTCTCGACGCTGCCCACGGTGTTCGGCGAAAAAATCGTCATGCGTTTCATGAGCCAGAACACAGCGCTCGATCACGCAGAAAACTTCGGCATGGAGCCGGATGACTATGAAAAGATGCTCAACATCCTGCAAACGCCGCACGGCCTGGTCTATATCACCGGCCCGACAGGCAGCGGTAAAACGACTACGCTCTATATGATCATGGAGCGTTTGGCCAAGGGCTATGTCAACATCGCCACCATCGAGGACCCGGTGGAGCGAAACCTCATAGACATCAACCAGACGCAGATCAATCCGCTGGCCGGCCTGACCTTTGAAAGCGGCCTGCGCGCTATCTTGCGTCAGGACCCGGATATCGTCATGATCGGCGAGACGCGTGATAACGAAACGGCGACCATTTCCGTGCGCGCCGCCCTGACGGGGCATCTGGTGCTCTCCACCTTGCATACCAATGACTCTGTGGCGACCATCTCCCGCCTGCTCGACATGGGCGTGGAGGACTACCTTTTGGCAAACTCCCTGGTGGGTGTCGTGGCGCAGCGTCTGGTCAAAAAGATCTGCCCCTTCTGTAAGGAGGAGTACATCCCCACGGAAGATGAGGTCGAGCTGCTGGGCGGGCTGCGTCCCGAGACTCTGGCGCGTGGCCGCGGCTGCCACAACTGCAACAACACCGGTTACAAGGGCCGTATCGCCCTGCATGAAATACTGACCATTGACAACACCATCCGCAACATGATTTCGCGCAAAGCCAACAGTGACGATATCTATACCTACGTCAAAGAAAGTTACAAGCTCAAAACCCTGCACACCAGCCTGAGCAACCTGGTAAGAGAGAAGAAGAGCACAACGGCGGAGCTGATCAAGCTCGCCGCATTTACAGATTAATCGTTTGAAAAGAGAAGTGTGAGAGGTGGAGGCTTTTGGAAATCAAAGACTTGCTGCTGGCCGCCCGTAAAAAACGCGCCAGTGATGTGCATATCACCAACGGACGCAACCCTGTTTTCCGTATCGACGGAACCCTGCATGAATCGGAGTTCCACATGGGAACCGAAGAAAAGATGTCGCTCATCTATTCTTTGCTGGACCCCATGGAACGCGAACAAATCGTTAGTGGTCATGACGTGGACAAATGTTATACGGTGGATCCCGGTCTGCGTCACCGCGTCAATGTGTTCCGCCAGCAAAAACGGCTGGCGGCCAGCATTCGCCTGATCAATGACAATACGCCGACCTTTGAGGAGCTGAACCTGCCGGCTGTGCTGCGCCAATTGGCGGACGAGCCGCGTGGCCTGATCCTAGTCACGGGGCCGACCGGCAGCGGCAAGTCCACCACGCTTGCCGCTATGGTCGACTACATCAATTCCACCCGCGCCTGCCATATCCTGACCGTTGAGGATCCGGTGGAATATGTCTATCAACAAAAACAAGCCATGATTCATCAGCGCGATGTCGGCTCTGATGTCGGTGACTTCGCCACCGCGCTGCGTAGCGCCATGCGTGAGGACCCCGATGTCATCCTCGTTGGCGAGATGCGTGATTATGAGACCATCTCCGCCGCGGTGACCGCTGCGGAAACCGGACACCTGGTGCTCTCCACGCTGCATACCACCGGCGCGGCCATGACCATTGACCGCATCATCGACGTCTTCCCCCCGCATAACCAGCAGCAGATCAGGACGCAGCTGTCCAGCGTGCTCAAGGGCGTCATCACGCAAACCCTGGTCCCCAAAGCAAGTGGCGAGGGGCGCGTGGCGGCCTTTGAAATCATGATTGGGACCGACGCGGTGTTGAGTTTGATTCGCGAGAACAAATGCCATCAGCTCAATTCCACCATCCAAACAGGCAGCCGGCAGGGCATGATCCTGATGGATGCCTCCCTGGCCGACATGGTGCGCCGCGGTATCATCACCAAAGAAGTGGCCCTGGAAAAGGCCACGAACAAACAGCAGCTGATAGCTGACCTAGCGCGCGGCTGATTGCCCCCCGCGCACACTACGGTGTCAAAGATCGAAGGTGCATCGGTCTTTTACATATGTTCACTTTAAAAACAACTATGATAAATGAGAAAAGGAGCAAATGCTTATGAACAAGTTAGCACAAGTCAAAAATAAGCTGAAAAAGAACCGCAAGGGCTTTACCCTCGTGGAATTGATCATTGTTATGGTCATCCTGGCCATCCTGGCCGCTTTCCTGATCCCCACCATGATGGGTTACATCAGAGAAGCCAGAAACAGCAACAACCTTTCCGTAGCCCGTGGTTACTATGTGGCTGCGCAGTCGGTTGCCACCGACATTTCCTCAAGCCAAACTGTTACTGTGGATCTTATTAAGGCTTCAACTAAATGGACCACTCTCGTGCAAGGTCTCCCGACTGTTGCTGCGACTGATATCGGAGGCGCAGCACCGACTTTACCGCTTACAGCTGGCTCGAAGAAACTGAACATTGTACTGGACGGAGCTGTGAATGGAGCGATTAAAGAAATTTACTACTTTAGCGGCAATGCAGACCATGATGTTGTTAAAATGACGTTTAGCACGAGTGGAACATCTTCAACTGAATTTGTTGCCAATAAAGCTGTTGCTGGCGGCTGACCCTCCTGAAACATAACATTGGAGCTCAGCTCCACTTGAGCAGATGGCACAAAAGTTTGTGACCGCAATTTTTACCTATGGGCGTATATTGTCTGCACCCAATGCGCCCGGATATGTGAAGTTGTAGCGCAAACTCAATAAAAACGTGACCCCGCCACCCTGATCGGGTGGCGGGGTACAAAGTACCGACGGGAGAGAGAGAACATGGAGGCCTTTTTGCAAGTATATACCGGCGTGTGGGCCCTGCTTGTCGGCCTGGTCTTGGGCAGCTTTCTCAACGTCGTGATCTACCGCGTACCGCGAGGCAACTTTTTTGCCGAGCAACGCTCGTTTTGCCCGCACTGCCATGCGCAGCTGGGCGCGCGTGACCTGATCCCGGTGTTTAGCTTTCTTTTTCTGCGCGGCCGTTGCCGCCATTGCAAAGAACCCATCTCTTGGCGTTATCCTTTGGTAGAGCTCTTTTGCGGAGGGCTGGCAGTGCTTTGTTTATGGCGCTTTGGCCTGTCTTGGCAAGCGCTTTTTGCCTTTTTCCTCTTTTTGATTTTGACCGCAGTCTCCCTCATTGATTTTGATACCATGGAGATCCCTGATCTCTTTCATGTTGTGTTACTTCCCTTTGCCGTGGCGGCAATCTGGCTTTGGCCGGAGGTCTCCCTCGGCGCGCGACTGATCGGGCTGGTGGCTGTGTCACTGCCGATGCTGATTTTGACGATTCTGATTGCAGACGCCTTTGGTGGCGGAGATATTAAGCTCATGGCGGTCTGCGGTTTTTTATTGGGTTATGCCAATACCCTGTTGGCCTTTTTTATTGCTCTGCTTGTCGGCGGCGTATGTGCCGTTGTTTTGCTGATACAAAAACGAAAACAAAAGGGCGCCGCTCGCATGATGCCCTTTGGCCCCAGCCTTTGCGCCGGTGTGGCAGTGGCTTTGCTGTTTGGCAAGGAACTGCTTGGCTGGTATCTTAGCCTATTCCTTTAGGGAGGATCCTACACAATGCCAAAGTATGAATATACAGCGCTTGACCTGAAAAACAAAAAGATCAAAGGCATTCTGGATGCGCGCGATGAGGACGACTTAAACCGTGCCCTGCGTATGCAGGAGTTGGTGCCCGTCAGCTCCAAGGAAATGGAAGAGTCGCGCAGCCGCTACAGGCTCAAAGCCATGGAGGTCTCTCGCTTTTCGCGTCAGATTGCGAACATGCTCTCCAGCGGCATGACCATTGTGCGCGCCTTAGACATTTTAAAAGAACGCGATGCCAAGCCGGTTCTGCGCAGGATTTTTGAGCAGTTGTATCGAGATGTGCAGCAGGGGTTTACTCTCTCTGAAGGAATGCGTATGCAGGGCAATGCCTTTCCCACGCTGTTGATCAATATGTACGCCGCCGGCGAGGCCAGCGGTCATATCGACCGCTCCGCCGAAAAGATGGCCAACCATTATGAAAAAGATCATCGGCTCAACGGAAAAGTACGTACAGCCATGGTCTATCCCTGCATCCTGGTGGCGGTCATCATTGCAGCCATCATGCTGCTGTTTACCATGATTTTACCCAGCTTTTTTGGCATTTTTGCTGAGATGAATGCGACCCTGCCTCCCCTGACCGTAATGATGATGGACATCAGCGCCTACATGCAAAGTAAATGGTATGTCGTGCTCCTTGTCATGCTGGCGGTGGTGGTGGTCATTCGCTTGCTGTTGCGAGTAGAAGTGATCGCGTTTCAATACGATAAGATGAAAGTTAAACTTCCTATCATTGGAAAACTCTTGGTCATCATTTATACCGCACGCTTTGCCAGAACACTCTCCTCCCTCTATTCCAGTGGCCTGACCATGCTGGAAGCCTTGGAGATTACCACGACCATTGTGGGCAATAAGTACATATGTAAGCAGTTCGAGCCTATGATTACCAACGTCCGCAATGGTATACCCCTCTCGGAAGCCATTGCCCAGGTACACGGTTTGGAGAAAAAACTCTCCTCCAGTATTCTCATCGGCGAGGAGTCCGGCAAGTTGGACGTCATTCTCGACTCGATGGCGGAAGGTTATGACTATGAGGCGGATGAGGCCACCTCCCGCCTGGTGCAGCTGATTGAGCCTGTCATGCTGATCCTTATGGCTGGAATTGTTTTGGTCATAGCAATGTCCGTCATGATGCCGCTGATGAGTCTGTACGGCAGCATCGGTTAATATTGGAAGAGAGAAGGAAGAACGCATGAAATCTTCAATTTATATTTCTACAGGCAAATTAGAGCTTGTGGCCTATGAGAAATCGGGCAAAAGAGTGACGGTGAGCGGTTACTTTACCACCCCGTTGCCGGAAGGCGTCATCATCAATGGCAAGATCACAGAACCCGGCCCGCTGATCCAAGCCTTATCGGACATGAGCGCGAAGTATCCCAAGCTCTTTGTCAAACCCAACTTGGTTGTGGATGGCGCATTTCTCTATTCCAAGAAGATCAATGTGCCAAAGCTGCGCCGCCAGCAGTATTTATCCCTCATCAAGGAGGAATTTGAAGAGGTGGTCGAAGACGTTGATATGCTGGTCTGCGACTATCACATGTTCCCGACGGGCAAGGATGGGAAACTGTCCCTCTTGGCTTGTGCCACAGAGAGAGAAACCCTCGATAGTTATATTGCGGTCTTTGGTGAGGCGGGTATCGTGCTGGGCAGCATTCGCGTTGGTATGCAGTCGGTATTGTACTCCGTCGAACACAACCCCATTGCCAAGTCCGGCACCTTTGTACTCAACATTGTGGACGGCATTTCGATGCTTTCCATGATTTTTGACGAAGGCACAAACACATTTATTTCAAGAACGCGTCTGTATTATGATAATCAGGAAAGCCTGGCCCGCGTGCTGGAAGAAAATCTCTCCGGCCTGATGCAGTTTACCCGCTCTCAACAGAGTGATGAGATCACCAGCAGCTATTACATGGGCTTGGATAAGGTCGGCCTGTCCTTTGTGCAGGAGTCCAATTCCAGTGGAATAGAGCTTTTGCCATATGAGCTCCCGCAGGTAATGGTCAATGCCGACATGCCGCAGGATGTCCATTTTGCGCTGCTGGCCGCCGCACTCCCTGATAGCTGTATCAATTTACTCAAGAGCTATGAAGAACTCAAAAAAGTCAAGAAAAAGGTCAAAAAGCCTAAGGACATGCGTCTGATTTTAGCCGGGGGACTGGCCGCACTTGTGCTTATCCCCTCTGCGGCGCTGTTTGTTTTAAATATGCAAATGGATCGCAAAATAAATGAAGTCAACGATTACTTAACGAACCCTGCTATTACGGATAAGATAAAAGAACTGGATGAACTCTCCAAAGAGATGTCCTACTTTGGCAAGATCAAGCAACAAACGGATTTGCTCGATGTGCAATACAGCTTGATGATCCCTGTTACCACGGAAATATTGGACTTTATCAACCAAACCCATTCAAATAAAGTGACGGTCAGGGGCATTGACTTCATCGAACAAGATGGCACCATAAAAGTCACTGCCAGCAGCGCCACCGAAAGTGATTCCGCGGCCTATGTAGAAGCGCTGCGAGTCCATCCCAAAATCGTCAATATTCGATACACAGGTTATAGTTATGGCGCCGGAGAAGGAGACCGCAACTTTAACTTCACGTTAGAAATCAACTTGTTTGCGGAGGAGGCCAAAACAAATGACTAAGTTAACGAACCGTGAAAAAAATCTACTCTTTGCTTTGAGTCTCGTCGTCATTATCTTGTTGGGCGTACAATTTCTGTTTTTGCCGCAGTTTAAATCAAACAATGAAAAGAAAACGGAATATGCAAATCTGTCCACGAAGAAGTCAGAAGTGGAGATGCGTGTTGCGTCGGAAGCTTCCATACGCCAAAATTATGACAATGCCAAGCAGGAATATGATCAGATTAAAACGCGATACCCTGTAAAAGTGGACAACGAAACCATTGACAATATGACGACCGGTGTCACCTTGAAAAACCGGCTCGCGCCCATGCAGCTCGCGATTATGGATTTACAGCAGGTGCCGCTTGCCGCCATTTCGCCTGAAAAAGCGAAAGAAGAGAAAGAAAAAGCGGTTACTGAAAATGAAAAAGAAATGTCTGTGTTTTATTTATCAAATGCCTCCATGAATGCCACCGGTACCTATGAATCGCTCAAATGGCTGATCAATGAAGTGGCGGGTATGAGTAATATGCGTATCAGCCGCGTGAACATACAAAGTGGCAATGATGGCGGAACAGTCACCATCGGCCCGCAAAGAATGTTAATTGTCTTCCGCATCTCCATGCTGGAAGAACACTGAGCCTACAAACACGCATTGGAAAGGAGTGTGGCCTGAATGAAACGAAGAAAACCCAATGCCAGAAGCAAGGGCTTTACCTTAGTGGAACTGTTGGTGGTTCTCGTCATCACTGCCATTTTAGCGGTGATTGCCGTACCGTCCATTCTGGCCTATATGCAAGATGGTCGTCAGACGAATCGCAGCAATATTGCGCGCACTGTGTATCTTGCTGCGCAGAATCGCATGACGGAATTGCGTGTGACGAAAAACCTCAAAGCGGATTTGACAAAGGAATATTACCTGTTAGAAACTGACCCCAATACGGGTGAGACGATCTATAAGGAAAAGCCGGAAGATGCCTTGCTGAAGATGAACAGCAACGTCTATACAGCCCTACAAAACAGTGGTGCAGAGGCGGACAAGATCTTACAACCAGAGATTGCCCTGGGCAACAAGCCTTATATCCATTACATGAGTAAAGAGCGCGGCAATATCGACCCGGATAATGCCGTGGTCAAACTGCTCGATCCGGTGATTCAGGACAAATCCGTCTTAAGTGAAGCCATTCTGATTGAGTACAATATCAGAACTGGTGTGATTTTGTCGGTCTTTTATGGCGACAGTGGTGACACCGCCGCGCTTGGTTACGGAGCAGCTGACAGAGCTAATGTGGTCGGCAACCGCGGTATGAATGAGAGTGGGTATCAGTTTGCCTATGAACGCCGCCAGGGTTACTACGGCGTGGACCAAACCGGCAAGATTGATGATCCCATTCCGGCCCTGATCAATGTGTATGACAGCAGTGAGCGTTCCCTGCCTGACGATGACCCTGATCAGGAAAACAATGACTATGACAACCTGCTCTATGCGGAAATCTTTGTTCCGAAGAAGTCTGTTACAGAGAACAGTGTCTTTGACCTGTCCATCAACGGAATCGTGGTGGAAAAGGGTGTGAACTTATCAAAGTATGCAAACTACGCAAACGGCTTTGATTCGATCTTTCCGACCAGACCATCCAACAATTTAGACCCTGAAAATGACCTGCTGCTCTATCACTACGATGGGCTGGCAAATGATATCGACGAGAGCATGTACCGCTATGTATGGATCCTGGACTACGTCGGCGGGAATATGAGCAACGCTAAAAAAGACAACGCTACGGGTGACAACGCTGAGGATGACAACTTGCTCCGCCACAGCATCGGCATTAAGTACAATGGGCAGAAAGATGCCTATGACGAAAATCAGGTACTGAAACTGGATGGCAAGAGCAGCGTTCGTGTCGGCATTTCCGGTAGTGTTTCCGTGGAATCTGCGACGGAAGCGCATCCCTATTATGCCTCCGATATGACAGGCAGCTATACGCGCGGCGAGTACAGTGTTGTGACAGCGCGCCATTTGTACAATGTCCGCTATGTCTTAGATGGTAAATTTACCCAGAAAGAAGACATCGATCTGGGTAGCGTTGAAAATGGCATCTCCAATTTTGCGCCCATTGGCTATCGCTATCAGCTTATCAATAAAAAATATGAGTCTCAAAAATTAAGGTTTACTGGAAAGTATGATGGAAACGAGCATCGCATTTCAAATTTGAAGATCAAACTGCCGGACGAAAATCTGGTGGGTTTATTTGCCGATATTGAAACGCAGACAGATGTCAATCAAGCGACGGTTTCCCGCGTTACCTTACAGAATCCCAATGTGGAAGGCGCCGCACAAGTGGGCGCGCTGGCCGGCCGCACACAAGGCTCCATTGACTCCATTGTTGTCGGCTACACGCAGGATGATGAAAAGAAAGAAGATGGAACAGCGGCGTTTGTCAGCGGCGCAATCAAAGGCACGCGAGCGGTTGGCGGTATCATTGGCCAGGCGCGCGGCGGCATGCTGACAGATTTGCTGTTCGTATCACCGAACGCCAAGACGCATATTGCGGCAAGTGAAGACAAGGACACGGCGGGCGGTATGATTGGCCTGTTTACTGGGGACGAAGAAGCGCAACCTCGCATGCAGCGTGCGCTCTATCTGGCTCTGGCGCCGGTCGTTCATGATACCATTCAGCCCTTTGTTGGCCTGGCCTCAACCTCTGACGACCTACCGGCCAATGCTGTAAAGCTCTACTATCTCTCCGGTCAGGTGAGCGATCAGAGCCGTCCCACGATGGTTCAAATGGGCGGCATTGCGGACTATAATATCAGCGTGGCAAACATAGGCGAACCCCTGGGTAGCTTTGAGATGAACCAGCTGACGCTGCTGACGCAGTTGAACAACAAGTGGAAGCTCTCCCAAAATGATCTCAAGGAAGAACAGGTCCTTGACGTCAACAACACGACCTATCCGTACCCCTATGCCAAAACGGTCGAAAAAGTTCTGCCGACGCACCCAAACTGGCCCATCGTGAAGGGTGTGCTGGAACAAAGTTACCCGGTCAGAGTGGTTTACTATGAGGTCTACGCCGATGACAGCGACGGCAAAACCAAAGAATACGGGTTCTTCGATCCTTTTGGCAACAGAGAGGACAAATTGCTGCCCTTGCAGGATAATCGTAAAATCCTGGAGGATGGTTATTTCCTGCTCTGTACGAAAGAAGAGGATTTGGATGGCATAGAAAAAGAGCTCAAAGAGAATAAACTCGTGCTCTCCATTTCTTCGGATCAGGGCACTCCCAACTATCTCGATAATACAAAGCTGAAGGACTATGTTCAGGTGCAGAAAAATGTCTCGAAACTGGGCGACATTTCCGGCCTGGCGCTCAATATCACGCAGCTGGAAGACAGCTCCTTGGGTGCGCAAACTGTCTTTATGAGCTTGGGCAAAACAGCGGGCGGAGATCCCTATTTCTCGGCCTTTATGAACCCGCTGTTTGCCAAGGGCATTTACATGGAACATCAAGATGGCACGGCGGAAAATGCGTACAGCATCCGGACACCGCGCCAGATGAAAAACATTGCCAATACAGATAAGAAAGACGGGGTTGCTGATCGCAAGACGGCCTATAAAGACCCCTTGAAGGCCAACTTCATTCAGGATATCAATATTGATTTTGCTGACATGAACAGCGATGCCGGGTATCAAAAGCGCATCTTTGTGACAGATACGGGATCCGTGCCGATCAAAACAGACGAAGCCATGGTGGCGTCTGGCAGCAAATCCTTTGAAGGTACGTTCGAAGGCAACAATAAGGCCAACAAAAACCTTATCTTAACACAGACTGGCATGGCAAATAACCTGGCCTTGTTTGAGAAGAATAACGGTACCATTCGCAATGTGACTGTGGAACGTGCGACCTTTACGACCGGCCGATTGGTCGGCGGAATCGTTGCCAGCAATACAAAGAATATTAACCGTGCCAAGCTGGTCGGCTCAACGCTGACGGGAACGGCAGATCAAACGGGTGGTATTGCCGGCGAAAATAATGGCTACATTGACTATTCCACAGTATCAGGCAGCACTGTGGAGATCACAAGCGGACCCGGTAAGACCGGTGGCGTGGCCGGCGTGAATAACGATACGGTGACCAATACCACAGTCATAGATACAAAGGTCAGCAATAACGATGGCCCTGCCGGTGGACTTGCCGGCGTAAACACGGCCTTACTTCAGCGTTCCTCCGTGCAATACAGCACCGTCACAAGTAAAATGGCGGCTGCCGGCGGCATTGCAGGCAACAATACACCTGCTGCCGACGGTGGTGCAGACAGTAAAAAGGCAGAAGTGGCGGACGTATTCTTCCTCTCTGTGGCTGACCCGAAAAATGTACCGGTCTCCGGTGCAGCGGGCAGTACGGCCGGTATCGTGGGCGCGAATGCTAGCGGCGCCATTGTTCGCGATACGCTCTATATTGCGCCCGCACCCGTCGAAGGAACGGGTGACGATGCAACCATGTATCCGATTGTGGGCAAAAACAATCAAGGCATTGTGCCCAAAGGCAGTTTCTACGTGCAAGGTACGCGCTATTCCTTGGACAATGGTGGAAACTGGGTTTCTGACAAATACAACCGCTCGAAGTTGCCGGTGAACGAGAATGGTAACGACAATGGTAAGGGCCTGTACAGTAAGTTCATGGAAAAAGAATGGCTGAACTTTGCGTACAGCGCCACCCTCGGAAATAATTGGTATCAATCCGCAGCGGGTTATATCTACCCCCTCATTGTTGAAATGACCAAGCCGGAGCACTGGCCCGTGACCGATGGACCGATCCGCCCGGATCAGTTGGACCGACCGGAGGATGAATGGGCGGAGATTAAACCGACCAGCAACCGCTCGGGCAACGTGGATTTCATCAACGGCGATTTCGAGATGGATCTGATGGATCCGCTGGATGCCACCAAGACATATCCGCTTTGGAACGCGACAGAAAATTTGTGGACCGTTCTGCCGGATCCGCCGGTGACAGCGGAAACAACACCCGATAACCACTATGCGTACTTCCCCTATACCTGGGTGCAGGGTTGGAACACGCGCGCAACGGATCCTAAGAACCAGGGTAGAGCCTGGTGGGAGCAGATTGAGTTCCAAAAAACAAAGGAGCCCACTGACAGTTTTATGAGAGTGTCAAGAGACTATAAGGGCACCAAAGATGGCATATATGCGGAGCTGAATGCGCATTATCCCAATACGCTCTATCAAGTCTGTAAGACCATTCCCGAAACAGAGATGTACTACTCCTTCTACCACGCGCCGCGCGCAACCGATACATCTGGCGATTTTAACCTCATGAACTTTATGCTGACAGATGTAGCACTCGATCCTGATGGCAACTGGGTGCCGAAGCAGGGCGAAAATACCGTCATTCGTCCTTGTTATACCAGGAGAAATATACTGAATAATCCGGATAGACCAGAAAGCAAAAGACCTGTCTACTATGGCAGAGATTATACGAAGACACCCGCCACGCCCATGAAAAACAAGTTTTATGATCCAAATACGAAATCCATGCGTGAGGGCTATTTATACGACGTTTGGTTGAATGACTTGGGCTACGGTGTTACATTCTGGACGGAAGATGGGTTTTTCTGGGATGGATCGTATTTTAGCGGCTCCCCAAAATCGCCTTGGGATCCCGGGGCTCCCCAAAATTTGGAATCTTTGAAAAGAGAAGTTGATTTTGGCGGGAGCCAAGATAAGTGGGGAGGCATCATTGGTTATTGGGATGTGGCCACCTTTGCTGATGGAAGCACAAGCCAGTGGAAGCAATACTATGGACTCTACAATGTGCCAAAAGACCAGATTACGACTGAATTTGCCTTTGCCGCGGTGAGAGGCACCGCACTTAGCGGTGGTCCATCTGATGTTTCCGGTAACTACATCGATGGCATCAGCTTTAAGTCCCCCGCCTTCCTCTCCATTGAAAAGGTGATCAAGAATGGCGATACGCCAATCAACTTCACCAAGCCAGGTGACGAGGTCGACGTGGAACTTCACTTGAAGAGCTGGGGCGAAGTGCCCGCTGGCGACATTGTGATAACGGACAAATTGGATCCTTATGACGAGTATGTGAGCTTTGTGAACGACAGCGTGCAGGCCTTTGATCAAAACGGCAATTCTATTGCCTGCACAACCAGCGGCGCAAATGAAAACAGCACACTTCTCACCATTAAAATGCCGCCAGATCTCAAATTGGCGAAAGATGAATCGATTAAGGTCACCTTTAAGTTGAATGTGCGTAATAGCCTCAAGAGCAATCCTGATGTCACCACCTTGCTCTACTACTTCCGCAATCAAGCGGAAGTGAGCTACACCGATGCGGAATTCACCGCCTATCAGGAGATGCAAAAGCTGTCGAAGCGGACGAATGCATCCAACATCGTTCAGGTTTCCATTGAATCGGTTGACCTGCTCAAGACCGTGAGCGTGCCGGACGGTGGCGTAGCCATTGACGGACCCTTCACCGTGAATTTGACGGTCAAGGCAGCGGTAGCAGATCTGGAAACCAAGGGCATGATCGGTGAATCCATACCAAGCGGCTTCGTGTTGTCCGACCGCGGCAACCTCCCGGCTGACGCGACGGTGGAGCGCAATCCGGACGGTTCCTCACGTTTGACCATACGAGATGTCAACCTGACGCCGGATATTGATGTGATTACTTACCACTATGAGTTGTCATTTGAAGGAGACGGTTACGGTGTGCACACCATCAGTAATGGCACGGATTACCGCTATATCTTCAGCAGCGGAAATGATGATTTCGATGTCATGACCGCGTTCCCGCAGTCGGTGGTTGGTCTGCGTGTGAAAACCGAGGCAGATGCGTGCGCCATAGATGTCATCACAGAGGGTTCGACGAAGCTGTTTGACATCACGGCCAACGATAAGATGCTCAATAAGTATGCACACGAGAATTACAACGTGATCCCCGAGATTGTCCTGACAGATGCGGACGGAAAACCGCTGAACAAAAACGCCGACGGCAACTACGCCCTACAAACAGACGCCTACGCTGCTGTCTTGCAGAAGTCAACCAATCAGCTGCAGATTACGCCAAAGGTGAACGCCGACGGGCAAGACTATGCCTTGTATTACAGGGTGTTCCTGACGGCAACCAAACCGGGCGGTAATCCGGCGTCCTTCCTGCTTGATTCGCCCGTGACAAAGATCGATCTGTCCATCACAGGCTCGGATAAGGTGCTCTATTTTGAGGAGTACGAGGGCAGCAAGTATGGGTTCTATACCGGTGAAAAGGATCAAAGCTTGCCGCCGCTGCTCAACGACCAGAAGATCATCAAGTCCGGTTACGCGGTTCTGACGCAAGATGACAAGCGTACGGTGCGCTTTGGACCGGCAGCGGATGAAAAGCTCGAAAACTATATCACCAATGCTGACGGTACGCCTGATATCTACAACATTACAAACGCTAAACAAATCCCAGAAGGCTACCTGTATATCCTGCAAAACCCGCCGGTTCCCCCGGAGAGGTTTATAGCCGACAACTATGACCTGAGCAAGCTGTACGTGAAGATCAGTACCAATGGCTTCATGGATCAGGTGGCGGCCAGAATCTTCCCGAACTTTGCCAAGGGGATCTATAAGTCATCGGCAAGCGATGCGGGTAATACCTTCTATATCCGTACGCCGGAACAGATGAAGCTCATCGGTGCGCTGATCGATACCACGGGCAAGACCTTTGTGCAGGAATTGGCGCTTGATTTTGCAGGCGACACAACGCTCGACCCCATAGGCGCAGTGGTGAAGGGAACCTTCAAAGGCACTTATGACGGCATGAACAAGGAGATCAAAAACCTGGTCATCAATACAACGTCGGCAAGCAACGTCGGTCTGTTCTCTATCAACGCAGGAACGATCCAAAATGTTGTCGTGACGGCCAGTACATTCCAAGGCTTAGATTTTATCGGAACGATCGCGGGCCTCAATGATGTCACGGGTTTGATCAAGAATGTCAAGGTCTCCAACGTAAAAATTCTTGGCGGGACAAACAAGGGTGCGCTGGTAGGCAAGAACGACAATACTGCGCCTGACAGTGTGACAGGCAGCGCGACGGGCATGGATGGGGTGAGCAATCTGACCGCCCTAGCCCCCGCGCTGGCCCCACCGCCGGAAGATGACGCAAGCAACGGCGCCGTTGTAGGCGTGCAGAAAGAACGTCCGATCCTGGATCCCGCGCGCATGTTTGGGCTGACGCCGTCATCCAATCTCAATGAGCAGAATGTGCCGCGCTACCGCAGAAGGCGGGGTGCGTCCTGATGAAGCCATTGTCGCTTCGCCTCCGGCGCGCGCTTCGCGGCCGCGCCGGGGCCTCCCTGCTGATTGTGTTGGCCGTCATGATGCTTTTGACCTCCATTGCCGCCTCTGCCTTTGTCGCAGCCAGTTTGGCCGCGGGTGTGGGCTCGAATGAGACTGTGCGAGGTCAGCTGGAGCTCTACGCTGACAGCATGCAAAGAAGTTTGATGTACAGCCTGCAAAATGCGGAAAAAACCGGAGATATCAACGATACCAAAACCCTCGGCGGCCAGCTGATGCGCATACTCTATGACAAAGCCAGCAATGAGTTGGATCAGGAGCCGGGGGATCCTGAAATGATCACCTATGAGACGCCGTTTACCCTTCAACTTGATGTGCCGGCGCTCGTTGGCTCGCCCGCAAACATGGACCAGTACAAGATGAACATTGACCTCAAACCGCGTGTCAAAGTCAAGCGTGAGTATGTCGAACGGTTGATCTCCTATGACGAAGAGGGCAACGAGGTCGTGACAGAAATTTACCACCCGCGTGAAGCGGATGTCGCGGCCAGCATCAAGATTCATATTGAAGTCAACTATGCAAAAAAGACCATGCTTTCAGTGGCCTCCTATGAATTTAGTCGCAGTGCGCTAGAGGATAATGGAAGCGTTGCGCATCAAAAGGGTCCAATGATGATCAAGCAGAGTGGAGAATGGAGGTTTGTCTCACATGAAAAAACTGAAAAGAAAGCGGAGACAACTACCTAAGCTCTGTGCCGCATTGGGGAACGCGCGCGGCGAGTCCCTGGTTGAGGCGATGGTCAGCATCCTTGTGTTTGCCATCTTTATGCTGATGGTGCTGACAGCCATTGTGACATCGCAGCGCATCAGTGCAGCGTCGGCGGGCGCGGCGGATGACAGACAAAAGAAAGTCAATGATGCCGTGCTGACAGACGACAACTATTCCGATGCCAACTTAAGCATTCAGACCAGCGACACTGCGCGCACCATCGATATCACCATTCCGGTTGAAATCGTGCAGCAGGATGGTTTGACAGTCTTTCGGCCAAGGCCGCAAGGGGGAACGGGACCATGAAGACTTTGTCTCGTGTGCTAAAGTCCCGCAGCGGTATGACCGTGGTTGAAATGATGTTGGCGATCTTACTCCTGGCCATCATCGGCGCAACAGTGGCCGCGTCGCTGGCTCCTACGCTGCGGGCGTACAATAACGCCAATTCCGTGGCGGAAATCAATACCTTGCTGGATAACCTTTCGCGGGATATGCTTTCTGACATCGCAAAAGCGCGTGAGATCAGCTTGAGTAGCACCGGTGAAATCACGATCAAAAACGACTTGCTCACCGTTAGTTACGGCGTTGATGACGAGGGCTATCTGTATCGAGATGCTAAGGATTCACTGATTCTGGCCAAGGGCTACTATAAGAAAAAGACGATCTCCCTGCGATACTTGACCATGACACGAGCGCCGGGGGGAGCGGGAACGCTGATGACCCTTGCACCGGGCGTCTATGGAAAAAACAGCAACCTCAATATCATATTGGAATTTAGTTTGTACGATGATGGAGGGTTCATGACGAGCAGATCATTTGCCGCCAAACCCTTAGGACTGAATCAGTATGATGCCAAACAGGAATCGAGCGCGCTTTCCGAAACGCCATAAATGACAAAAGAACCGGATCTCTCAGGCTGTGCCATGAGAGATCCGGCTTTTTTATGTTGCTTCAGTATGGATGACGCGATGCTTCGTCAGGGGGTATTGGGAAGCAAGAGCTCCAGCTTCGCCTGCAGAACCATCTCCAGACGGGTGACGGCATTGACCATCGCCTGCACAGAGGTGTTGACGGCCAGAAGCTGCTCCTGGGTGGCGGCGGTGGCCACGACTTTCTGGATTTTTTCACCCTCTGCGTTCAGGATGTGAGAAAGGGCGGTTTCTTCCAATGCGATGGACTCAATGATATCGGTGATGGCTTGATCGCGCGTGGTTTCACTGGGGACGATGACTGGCATTGACATGACGTATTCCTCCATTGATTGGTTTGTTGCTTATGAAAGCTGACCAGATCTTGCTGACAATCATAGTATATAGCAGACAAGAGAAAGTTGTGATTGAGTGAATTCAGCTAAGTGGAGGATATGACGACATGAATACGTGTGTTATCAAACAAGTCAGAGCGATTCCGTTTCCCACGCAAACGAGCGTTACCCAGTTTGCGTTCGACGGATGCCATTATTATTTTACATTGGCCTGTGAAAAGAAAATCCTGAAAACGGATATGGATTTTTGTATCCAGACCTGCTACGATACAAGCCGGGTATATACTTGCCTGTGCTACGATAGCAAAGAGTGCTGTTTCTGGGCGAGCGCAAAGGGCTGGTACAATCGTATCTTTAAACTGGACTGCCAAATGCGCGAGATCGATTGCCTCATTCTGGCCCCCTGCCTGGAAGCACGGGGCGAGATTATGGGCCTTTCCTATTGCTGCTGCGAAAATAGTCTGTTGATCGGCTTTGCCGCGTGGGTTGTGGAACGCAAGAAAAACAGCGAAATTTGTCTGCCGCGCTTCCGGGTGGAGCAGGGCTTTTTGACCGGGGTATTGTGCATCAGCCCGGGCTTCCTGGTCACAAGCATTCGCGGCGACGCGCAATATTTGGACTGCGTGGATGCTTGCGGGAAGGTGCAGAGCAGCTATTGTATGGAGGATGGCATCGTGATTTCGTCCATGGTGTATCAGCCCAGCGCAAACTGCTATGAAATGGCCACGCTGGGCTGCCTGGCGATCAAAAAGGGTATCTATCCTTATCTCTATGAACTGCCGCTTTCGGACTTTGAGTTGGGCTTTACGCCCTGCAACTGCAATACCTTGTCGTGCGGTTGTTGCTGTGACGAGCAGCCCTGCCACCCGAAGCAGGCCTGCCATGATGTGTTGGAATCCATTGCACTCGTGGAGGCTGCGCTGGCACACATCCTCAACGCCGAGGGGGAGAAGCTGCAAAAGGTCTTGGCAGAGAGCGATGATCTCGACCAAATCATGTATGTCAACAAAGAGATCAATCGAACCATCGTGAGCGCCACGCATCTGGAACATCTGCTATACGACAAGCTGAGCATTTTGACCGAACTCTGCCCGGAAGCGGATTGCGCCGATGACGCTTGCTGCTGTCATAACGCCTTGCCCTGCGACTGCTGTTAAGGCACTAAGGTGATGACGGCGGCTTGATTGCCGCGTTGCTCTCCCAAGCGTCGGTGCGACCAGTATAGCGTCGGCTGGCAGCTGGTACACAGAGGCAGTGAAACAATATGTGAGCTGGAGAGGGCTTGCCGGCGTAAGGTATGAGCAATCAGACCCTTCAGGTCGACCGCAAACTTTTCGTCCGAAAGAGGAAGAATGAAGGGTTCGGCCTCCGGCCCCATTTGGGCACGCAGCGCCTGGGGCACATCGTCATGCGTTTGGAAACAGGTGGGGCAGATGCCGGGGCCGATGGCGGCTAAGATATCCGCGGGTCGGGAGCCAAAGTCCTCGCACATACGCGCAACTGCCTTTGCGGCAATGCCGCGCGCCGTGCCACGCCAGCCGGAGTGGACGGCGCCCACCACGCGCTGCACCGGGTCAAAGAGCAGAACCGGAATACAGTCGGCGTAAAACACGGCCAGCGTCAAGCCCGGCACATTGGTCACCAGGCCGTCCGCCTCTGGAATGTTACTCTCATAGAGGTCAGGCAAAGCGTCCTCCTGCGTGACGGTCAGGACCCGGTCGGAGTGGATTTGGCGGCACATCACAAGGGGCTCAAGACTGCCGCCGAGCGCCGCGGATAGGCGTCGGTAGTTTTCTCGGACGGCTTCCGGCTCATCGCCGCGGCTACGGCCGAGGTTCAAGCTGTCAAAAGGTGGGCGGCTCACTCCGCCCAAACGGCTCGCAAAGGCGTGCCGCAGACCACCATGCGCCGAAAAGGCGTCACAGGTATGGAAGATGAGCTTGTTTTTTTCCTGTTGGGTAAAAGACACAGCTATGCTCCTTTCCGCTTTGATTGTCCGCATAGGTGCGGACAATCAAATGCAGGGGTGGATGCCCTCGACCGATCCAAAGCCTGGGGATCGGTTGGATGCGGGCATCTGCCCCTGCATCTCTTTTTGTTTAATTTATGCGATACAGTTAGTCTTTAGGCCTGGACATCCGAGTGGTACTGCGCACAAGTACACTTTTTCCACTTCTGTCCGCTCCCACAGGGGCAGGGGTCGTTGCGTCCGATTTTACTACCCTTTTTGATGGGCGTATTTTTGACCGTATCGTCGCCGCCGCCCGATTCACCCGTGATTTTCGCCACGCGCTCACGCTTGACTTCATTGGACTGCACCCTGGCCAGGAAGATGCGGCGCACGGTTTCTTCCTGAATGGCGGTGATCATGGCTTCAAACATGTCGAAGCCTTCGCGTTTATATTCCACAACGGGATTGGTTTGCGCGTAGGCACGCAGGCTGATGCCCTGCTTGAGTTCGTTCATGGCGTCGATATGATCCATCCAGTACTCATCCACCGTGCGCAGCATCATCACGCGTTCCACCTCACGCATGATGCCTTCACCGAGGGCCGCTTCCTTCGCTTCGTAGGTGGCCAAAGCGCGCTCCTCAATCAGTTCGATCAAGCGGGTTTCGTTGAGCGAGCTCAGATCCAGCTCATCTGCTTGCAGATCCTGCGGAGCGAAGAACATGCCGCGGAACGGCGTGGTGATTTCTTGGAAACTGGCAGCGTCCAGATCGGAGATATTGTGGCTTTGCACCGTGCTGGCAATCATGTTGTGCACCATGCTGCGCACATTGGCCTTCATGTCCTCGCCGTCGAGGACCTGGCGGCGCTGTTTATAGATCACTTCGCGCTGTGTATTCATCACGTCGTCGTATTCGAGCAGGTTTTTACGGGACTGGAAGTGACGTGATTCCACGCGCTTTTGGGCGTTTTCAATGGCGCCGGTGAGCATTTTGGCATCAATGGGCGTGTCCTCATCCAGCTTCAGGGTTTCCATCATGCCCATGACACGCTCGGAGCCGAACAGGCGCATGATGTCATCCTCCAGAGAGAGGAAAAAGCGGGTTTCGCCGGGGTCACCCTGACGACCGGCACGGCCGCGCAGCTGGTTATCAATACGGCGGGACTCATGCCGCTCCGTACCCAGGATGAAGAGACCGCCGGCTTCCTTGACGCGCTCGGCCTCCGGCGCAATGGCGGCGCGGTGTTTTTCCTCTGCTTCGGCATAACGACGGCGGGCATCGAGGATTTCCTGGTTATCGGTCTCGGCAAAGCCGGTGGCCTCCGCGATCAATTCCTCGGACAGACCCGCCTTGCGCAGATCGGATTTCGCCAGATATTCCGCGTTACCGCCTAGCATGATATCCGTACCACGGCCAGCCATGTTGGTGGCCACGGTGACAGCGCCGAATTTACCGGCCTGCGCCACGATTTCGGCTTCTTTTTCATGGTTTTTGGCGTTCAAGACGTTGTGGCGGATGCCTGCCTTGGTGAGCATTTTGGAGACGACTTCCGATTTTTCAATGGATACGGTACCGACCAGTACGGGCTGGCCCTTCTCATGGCACTCCGCAATTTGCGCAATGATGGCGCGCAGCTTTCCCGCCTCGTTTTTGAAGACCACATCGGGGTTATCTTTACGGGCGATGGGGCGGTTGGTGGGGATTTCGACAATATCCAGGGTATAGGTATGGCCAAACTCCTCCGCCTCGGTCATGGCGGTACCGGTCATACCGGAAAGTTTTTCATACAGGCGGAAGTAGTTCTGGAAGGTAATCGTGGCGAGGGTTTTAGATTCATGCGCCACGGTGACGCGTTCTTTGGCTTCAATGGCCTGATGTAGACCCTCGTTATAGCGGCGGCCATACATGAGACGGCCGGTATATTCGTCCACGATGATGACTTCGCCATCCTGCACCACATAGTCCTTGTCGCGCTTCATGAGGCCGCGTGCTCGGATGGCCTGGTTGATGTGGTGGGAGAGGGTGGTATTTTCCGGGTCGGACAGGTTTTCAAGGCTAAACTGCTGCTCGGCCTTTTCGATGCCGCGCGCGGTGAGCGTGACGGTACGAGCCTTTTCATCGACGACATAGTCGGCGTCGATATCGTCGGCTTCTTCCTCCTTGGCGTCCACCGAGGCCACAATCAGGCACTTGAGTTTGGCCACGAAGTTGTCAACGATGGTGTAGAGCTGCGTGGACTGTTCACCCACGCCGGAGATGATCAGCGGCGTTCTGGCTTCGTCGACCAGGATGGAGTCAACCTCATCGACGATGGCAAAGACATGGCCGCGCTGCATCAATTCCTGGCTATAAATGGCCATATTGTCGCGCAGGTAGTCAAAGCCGAATTCGTTGTTGGTGCCGTAGGTGATGTCAGCGCGGTAGGCCAGCTGTTTGGCAGCTTGCTCGACGCCGTGGATGGCCAGACCGACGGTGAGGCCGAGGAAACGATAAACTTTGCCCATCCATTCACTATCGCGCTTGGCCAGATAATCGTTCACGGTGATGATATGCACGCCATCACCGGTTAAGGCGTTGAGGTAGGCGGGCAGCGTGGCGACCAGGGTTTTACCTTCGCCCGTCTTCATTTCTGCAATACGGCCCTGGTGCAAGATGATGCCGCCGATGAGCTGCACGCGATAGGGGCGCAGGCCGAGCACGCGGTCGGCTGCCTCGCGCATCGTGGCGAAAGCCTCGGGCAAGAGACTTTCCAAGGATTCGCCCTCTGCATACCGTGCCTTCAGCTCCGGCGTTTTGGCTTGCAGTTCGGCGTCTGAGAGCGCGCGATACGCCTCCTCTAAGGCCTCAATCTTCCGCACCTGCGGCTCGATGGACTTCAACTCGCGATTAGAGTTTGTCCCAAAGAGTTTTGCGATAATACCCATGTAACGGTTTCCCTTCTGTTATGGAATCGGACGAGGGTGCAGCAGACGCACCGCTGTCCAGAGGTGAACTCAAAAGTAAAGTACAGTCTAGTATACCACAGTCTTTCTTATTAAAAAAGAAAAATATATGAATTTTCGCAAAGTTTTAATAGAAAGATCCAGGATGCGCAGGGGCATTTTGCTAGTCTGCCACAAAAAACCCGGATTGTTATTTGCTTTTGCGTTTGTCCTCTATGAAATTGCTGACAATTATGCTATACTGAACTGTAATTGAAAAAAAGAGAGGGAAGCGCATGGCGAAGGTTCCGCAAAAAAATGAGATACTGACGCTGCGCATCGAGGGCTATGGCAGCGATGGTGCGGGCGTTTCTCACATGGCGGACGGGCGCGTGCTGTTTGTGAAGGGCGCGTTGGCCGGGGAGCTGTGCCGCGTGCAACTGTTGAAGCTGGGCAAAAGCGCCGGCTGGGGCCGGGTGGTGGAGGTCGTAGAGCCTGCCGCTGCGCGCGTGGGGCAGGACTGTCCGTATTACCCGGTCTGCGGCGGCTGTCAGCTGCGGCATATGGACTACGCCGAGGAGCTGCGCTTCAAACAGGACCGCGTACAGGAGGCCCTGCGCCGTATTGGCGCTGTTGAGATTCCCGTATCCGCTATGCATGCGGCGGACGAGACGGCGCGCTATCGCAATAAGGTGCAGTTTCCCGTGGCCGACGGGGTGGATGGCGCGCTGCATATTGGATTCTACCGCAGCCGCAGTCATCAGGTGATTGATGTGGCGGATTGTCTGCTGCAACCGATAGAGGCCGCGCGACTGCGCACGGCGGTGAAGGATTTTATGCAGCGTCACGGCATTTCGGCCTATGAGGAACGCAGGCATGAGGGCCTGGTGCGGCATGTATATGTGCGCGTGAACCAAGCGGGAGAATCGCTCTGCGTGTTGGTCGTCAACGGCAAGAGCCTGCCGCAGGAGGCCGCCTTGGTGGACGCGTTGCGTGGCGCGGAACCGAAGCTGCGCGGTGTGCTGCTCTCCCGCAACGAAGAAAAGACCAATGTGATTATGGGTAAGCGTTTGCGCCTCCTCTGGGGGGAGCAGACACTGATGGATAGACTCTGCGGCCTGGATTTTCGTCTCTCGCCGCATTCGTTTTATCAGGTGAACCGGGCGCAGGCGGAGCGGCTGTACCGGCGCGCCTTGGATTTTGCCGACCTCCACGGAACGGAGACGGTGCTGGACCTGTACTGCGGTATCGGTACCATCACCCTGGCCATGGCCCGACGTGCCGGCCGCGTCATCGGAGCCGAAGTGGTCGAGGCGGCGGTGCGTGATGCGTGGGAGAACGCCCTGCAAAATGGGATTCAAAATGTCAGCTTTCTCTGCGCAGACGCCGGGGAAGCGGCGGCCCTCCTGGCCGAGCGGGGAGAAAGACCGCAGGTGATCTGCGTAGATCCGCCGCGAAAGGGCTTGTCGCTGGCTGTCATTGACGCGATTGTGTCCATGAGACCGGATCGTTTGGTTTATGTCTCTTGTGATCCGGCCACCTTCGCGCGTGATGTTAAACTACTGGGCGAGCGAGGCTATACAATCCGACAGGCGGAGTGCTTTGACTTGTTTCCCAGAACGCAGCATGTGGAAACGGTCGGCCTATTTACGCCGCTGACGGCTGATATATGAGCGCACGCGCGGATCAAATACAGATTTGAGTAAGAGAAAGGCGGTGGCGAAATTGGAGTTGGTAAAAAAATGCTGGCGAAAGTTTCTCTACCTGGGGTATGATCGACAGGTCATCCAGGGCATCCGATCGAAATTGAATGAGGATAATCTGCGCGTTGTGGAGAGCGTCAGCCTTGTTTTAATTTTTATCTTGGGCATTCTCCTCGGGTTTTACAGTCTGTTTGACAGTAATCCGGTAAGAAACTGGATTTGTATTCTGTCCCTTTTTATCATGCTGGGTACGTTTACGATCAGTCGCCGCATGCGCCGCAAAAAGATGCCGACCTCGGACGGGAATGTTAATTTGCTCATTGACGTCTTGTCCTTCATCTGCTTCTTGGTCGCCATCTATTTGGGAACCTTTGCCGCAGGTGATGAAATGGCGGTGGCGCCTGTGTGGATGTTTTTCTTTGCTTCGTTGATTTTCAACCGTTTGCCGGGGCAAAACCTCTTTGTGATGCTGGTTTCCATGGCGGCGTTTGTTGTTTGCAGTGCGTTGACCAAACGGCCGCACGTGTTTCAATACGACATGATGCATGCCGCCACGTCCATCTTTGCCAGCATGTGTGTCTCCTGGGATAAAACCAGGGTCAAAATTGCCTACATCCTCTCCCTGGATCAAATGAAAAATACCAATATGGAAATCATGGAAACCGTCGAAGAACAAGAGCGGGAGGCCATGCTGCTGCGCCAGAAGGCGAGCCGTGATGAGCTGACGGGGTTTTACAAGAAAACCATCTTTGAAGAAGGCGTAAAGGCCTGTCTGGATAGTGGCGATGAGCAGACGAAATTTTCCATGTTCTGTATTGACGTAGATAATTTTAAAGGCATCAATGACCATATGGGTCACCTGTTTGGGGATAATGTGCTCAAGCAGATGGGGCGTATCATGGAAGAAACTGTGGATGAAAACGCCCTGCTCTGCCGCTTTGGCGGAGATGAATTCTGCCTCTTTTTAACCAATATAGATGGCAAAGAGGAGGCCGAAAGGCTGGCCAGACGCATCGTGCAAAGGGGCGAAAAGCAATTTGAAAAAGATGGCGTTTTGCAGCGAACCTCTCTAAGCGTGGGGGTCGCCGTTGCCGAAGGGAAGGGCCTGGTTTACCGGGACTTATTTCAAAGGGCGGACGAGGCCCTGTATCGCGCCAAAAAAGCCGGAAAAAACACCTATTACATGGATCAAACAACACCTTAAACGGCAAAGGACATAAGGAGTCGGAAGCATGGAACTTGAGCGAGTCAGGGCTTATTTTGAGGAGCTGGGTATGGCGGATCGCATCCGCGTGTTTGCAGTGTCGAGCGCAACGGTGGAGTTGGCCGCCGCAGCGTTGCAGTGCGAACCAAAGCGTATTGCCAAAACGCTCTCCTTTTTGGTGGATGGCAAGGCTATCCTCATTGTGACGGCGGGGGACGCGCGTATAGACAATCCCAAATTCAAGGCACACTTTGGCACAAAGGCAAAAATGCTGACGCCGGACGAGGTGGAGCAGCTGGTGGGTTTTCGTGTCGGTGGCGTTTGCCCCTTTGCAGTGAAAGACGGCGTGACCATTTACTTGGACGCTTCGCTCAAACGCTTTGAGACGGTATTTCCCGCCTGCGGCAGCAGCAACAGCGCCATCGAGCTGACCATTGCTGAGCTGTCTGCCTGCACCAAGCAGGCTCCGTGGGTGGATGTCTGTAAGGATTGGCAATCAGAAATCATAGCGCCTATCTGCCTGTATCATACCGACAAGGCGACAGTGCAAAGATAAGCGAACAATAAAACCGGCGGTATCACGTCTAAAAGTGATACCGCCGGTTTTTCATGTCAGTCGATAATCCGTGCGCTAGGGGCGCTGTTTGGTTTCGCCAAAGACCTCTGTCTGCACAGACTCAGTTTTCACAATCGGAGACCGGGTATTAAAGCGATACTGCTGGAAAGCAACCACATTCAGCAGGATCAAGAGCAGCATGAGCACCAGGGAGCAGAGCAGAACGATACCTACAATGCGCCAAATTTTTTTGCTGTGGCTGTTGCGTTCAGCCAGATGCGCGTTGAGACGAGACAGTTGCTCCGCTATACTGCTGCTCGGTTCCGGTGAGGTGTACTCACTTGCTTCAGAGGCGTCGTCCAGGAGCACCTGCACCGGGACCTCTAACATCTCCGACAGCTGCATCAATAGCGCGGCATCCGGCACAGACAAGCCTTTTTCCCACTTGGAAATTGTCTGCCGCACCACATGCAGCCGCGCGGCCAGCTCCTCCTGTGAGTAGCCTTTTTGTTTGCGCAGGCGTTTTAAGTTCTCTCCAAACATAAGCGTATCACTTCCTTTCTGCGCTCATAGTAGCATGTTGCCTGCCGTTGCGGCAAGCAACGCAGAGACACAAACGGGAAGATGGCAGGGGTTTTAGCGATAGGAGGCCTCATAAATGGCAAGACAGTCCTCGTCGCTCAATGCGACGGTATCCACGCGGAAGGCGCCAGCCATGGTCTCTTTGGCGTCTTTGACATAGGCGGGTAATTCATCACGGGTGATGCCGTAATCGGACATTTTCAGCTGGTCAACGCCGCATGCCTTTTGCAGCGCGGTGAGCATCTCGATGAAATCCATGGGATCCTTGGCATCCTGCTTACCCATGGCGCGCGCCATCTCGATGAAGCGGCCATGCAGCGCGGGGGCCTTTTCGATGAAATGCGTGTAATAGGCTTTGCTGATCATAATCAGGCCGGCGCCGTGGGGCAGGTCGGCGTGATGCGCGCTCATGGGATGCTCCAGAGCATGCTCTGAGGTGGTGCTGCCGACGCACATGACAACGCCGGAGAGCGTACTGCCAAAGGCCACCTGCTCGCGGGCGGCCTCATTGCTGCCGTCGGCAAAGGCGGCGGCCAGATGGCGGCCCACAGCCTCGATGGCGCGCAGCGCAAAGGTATCGCTCATCAGATTGGCACGGTTGGCGATGTAGCCTTCGGTACTATGAAAAAGCGCGTCAAAACCCTGGTAAGCGGTGAACTGGGGCGGCACGCTCAGCATCAGGTCGGGATCAACGATGGCAAGAACGGGGAAGGTTTTGTCGTTGCCGAAAGCCATTTTTTCGTGGGTATCTTCATTAGAGATGACGGTCCAGGGATCGGACTCTGTGCCGGTACCTGCCGTCGTGGGGATGGCAACGAGAGGAAGCGGATCGGCCTTGAGACGTTGTCCGCCGCCGGTGCCGCCGTAAATATAGTCCCAGTACTTGCCGTCGTTGGTTGCCATGGCGGCGATGCTTTTGGCCGCGTCGATGCTGCTGCCGCCACCGAGGCCAATCACAAAATCACAGCCATGCTCACGGGCAAAGGCTGCGCCATCTTCCACATTGGCAACCACGGGATTGGCCAGGATGCGGTCAAACACGACGCTCTCAACGCCCGAGGCAGCGAGCGCCTCCTCGACCCGAGCCAAGTAGCCGTTGGCGCGCGTGGACTTACCGGCGGAAATGACAATCAGGGCGCGCTTTCCGGGCAGGCGCTGCTTTTTGAGCTTATCGAGCGCGCCTTTGCCGAATAAAATGCGGGTGGGCATATAAAAATGAAACTGATCCATGGGGAAAACATCCTTTCTCTTGCCAGAGGCTGGGTCCGGTCTGGCGTTTCTTTTGTCTATTTTTTACTGTATCATGGATTCATACTCTGCTTCAAGCCATTTTCGCAAGAATTTCTAAAAAGAAGGGTATTTATGAAAAACCCCATAGTCCATGTTGTAGCTGTGCCTGAAAAAAGATCTTTTGCTGCGCGGAAAGTCCCTCGCGCTGTAAGGCCCAATCAAAAAAAGATGGATCCGCATATAGCCGGTCGGCCTTTTCGTTGAGGATACGTGCCAACAACCTGTCGTTTACCGAGTCGACGCCCAGGAGCAGGCAGTGGCCGCAAAGCAGACAGGCAAACAGTAAGAGCAGGCCGGATGCCTGCCAGAGTGGCAAGGCGTTTACAACGCGCAATGCGCTCGTTGCATCAGGCAGGGTGCGGCAGGCCGCATGGAGATAAGCGACGCATTCTTCTTGGCTCATACGCCGCTGGAAACCTTCGCCTGTGTAACAGACAAGAGCCACTTGTGAAGGCTGATAGGGAGCCGGATCAACGCGGCGAATCTTCTGTCCGGAGGATAAAAAATCTTTGAAGAGCATGAGCTTATGTTCACGCAGTGGCCCGTCATGCGTAAAGGCCCCGTTGCGCGGAGAATTGCCATACCCCAGGGCAGCCTCTTTGACAGGGAGCAGCACCGTCCTGGGCAGTTGCATGGCATCGGCCTGCGCTTCCAAATGATGAAGGTATGGCTCCGCCACGAACAGCAAGGAAGCTTTTTGGCTTAGGGGATACGCCTGCCAATTAAAGTCAGGCGGCAGAATATGTAAAGTGGCGCCCAGCCGCCAAATGGCCAATGTGATAAAGAAAAGTTCAGGCACCTGCGGCATGCAGACCAAGACGGTATCCCCAGGGCGCACCTCCCAGCGCAAGAGTGCGCCGGCGGTTCGTTCGCTCTGTCGCAGGATACGGCGCAGGCCCGCTCTATGTCCTCGATAGCGTAACTGTGCCCCTTTGGTCAAATTGCTTTGCTTTGCCGACATGAACTGCTGTAAAAAACCACACATTTCGTTCCCGCCTTGCATCTTGCTGCCCTCCTCGTGGTTTTCATGTGACCTGCTTGCCAGCGGCATGAAAAACCGGCACATCTTCTTTACCTTATGGGAATGGACCTCACTTTATGATCGGGTTTTTCTACTGTCCTTCCTTGACAAGCGTTCCTTTTTTGTTTATACTGAGCAAGTCTATAAGCGCCCGTAGCGCAATGGATAGCGCATCAGATTCCGGTTCTGAGGGTTGGGGGTTCGAGTCCCTTCGGGCGTGCCAAGAAAAGACCTATTTCCTCGCCAAGGGGATAATAGGTCTTTTTTCTATGCTATTGTTGTGTTAAACTGGTAAAAACATGCTTCGCCTTGGGCGGGAGAGGCGTACTCGACGAATTTCAGTTTGTGGAGGAAAAAGATAATGGCAAAAGAAAATGGGTCATTCAAAGAATTTCTATCGGCAGTTGCGCCAGAACACCAAGCGTTTGTCGAGGAACTGAATACCAAACTTATTGAACAGGGCTGTGGTCTTGTCATTAAGGAAGCGAAAAGCGGTTACGCTGCTTCATACCAACTAGGGAAAAAAACAGTGATGAATTGGGTGTTTCGCAAGTCTGGTATTTTGGCACGAATTTATGGTGATCATGCCAGTAAGTATGAGAATACAATCGCTTCTTTGCCTGCTGATATGCAAAAGAAAATGACGACTTCTCGTGATTGCAAGAGATTGATTGACCCTAATGCTTGTAGCGATACCTGTGTGAAAGGTTTTATCTACGAATTGAATGGCGATACACATAAAAAATGCCGGAATGACGGAATGTTTTTTCTGCTGACAAAAGAAACAGCGGAGCATATAGCTGGTCTGGTCTGTGCAGAGATTCATGTGCGTAAGTCAGCTTTATAACGACAGAAAAGTTAAGACCAATAAATTCTAGTTTGACAATTTGTTTAAGACAATCTTTTTGATAAAATGCGCAAAAACTGCTAATAGTCAAAATATTTTACCTACTTAACTACATCAAGCAGGGGGGCGTTTCTATTAAAATTCGTGAAGAGTATACATGCCCTTTGGAACTTACGCATGATATGATGAAGGGAAAGTGGAAACCAATTATACTTTGGAGACTGAGACTGGGGAACACTTCCTTATCTCAGTTACAAAAAGATATTAACGGCATCACGCAAAAAATGCTGCTAGAGCAGTTAAAAGAACTGATGGAATATGGTCTTGTTGATAAAAAGGTGTTTGAAGGATATCCATTAAAAGTTGAATACTTTCTCACAGAACAGAGAGGAACACAAATGTTAGATGCGCTGAGCATCATGCAGAAACTCGGAGTCGATTTTATGCTTGAAAACGGAATGGATGATATTCTTCGTCAAAAAGGTGTTATTACTTAGGTAATAGCGCCTTTTTTATACCCACAAAAAAGTGCGTACTGTACAAGTTTTCATTTTTGTATTAAGCTTTCCATAGAAAGAAGGCGTGACTATATTAGTAGGGCGTCAACATGACACAAGGAACAGGGAGGACGAAAAAATGAAAGTAACAAGTACAGGAATCATCAATGGTGTCATACAAGATCAGTACGGAAAACATGGCGAACAGATGAATGAAAATGGGGTCCCCACATATTCACTTCCACTAAAAATTGAGCATGCACCGGAAGGAACGAAGTCCTTTGCTTTGGTATTGGAAGATAAGGACGCTTTTCCCATAAGCGGCGGTTTTTCTTGGATACATTGGACTGCGGCGAATATAACCAAAACAGAGGTGATGGAAAACGAAAGTCAAACTGCCGTAGATTTTGTGCAAGGTTTAAACAGTTGGACAAGTATACAAGGTGGCAGACAAAGCGAAAAACTCTCTGCTTTCTATGGAGGAATGGCGCCGCCAGATGCACCCCATCTTTATGAACTGCACGTGTATGCCTTGGATACAATGTTGGATTTGAACAATGGTTTTTTGTACAACAAACTTTATAGGCAAATGGATGGACATATCCTTGCCCAATATACCTTAAAGGGCACATATAGAAACTAACAGCCGGAGGATTTATGGTGATACAAAAAATCGATCATATCGTGCTGACAGCTAAAAATATCTCCGATACAGTAAAGTTTTATCAAAAGCTTGGTTTTATCGCACAAGATAAGGGGAATAGATACGAATTATATGCAGGCGATTTCAAAATCAATATTCATTCTTTAGGTAATGAGCTATCTCCCTATGCCAAACACGTTCAAACAGGCAGCAGTGATTTTTGCTTTGAAATAACAGGCAGCCTGGAAGATATATATAAAGAATTAGAGCAACGCGGTTTGCAAATTGAAGTAGGTATCGTGGAAAGACATGGTGTGCGCGGCGTGATGAAATCTATATATTTACGTGACCCTGAGGGTAATCTGGTGGAAATATCCAGCTACGCGTAATTCATATTTTCTCATTCCATTGCGTTTTTGCTCCTTAGCCCAATGGCTTCGGGATACGCTCTCAACGCCCTTGATGAGTGAACGAGCAGAAAGAGCCCGCGGAACAAACTTGTTCCGCGGGCTCTTTTGAAGCTTCCTTTTGTGCCACCTTTTGTAGGCTTTCTTTTACCGCAATTCATAATCAGTAGATATTGGCAGAAAATGTTTTTAAAAAAAGTCTGTAAAAGCTATGCAAAAATTGTAGAATTATGTTATGCTATTTAGCGTGGCATTTTTCATGATGCTTGCGCAAGGAAACCTCAATGAGGCTTGGTTTCCGCTTGCTGTACAAACGCGTTATTTTAAAGAGAAAGGACAATGATACGAAGTGAGCAAACACAAGAAATCCAGGCGTTCTTTGAAAGCGGTGTTAAGCCGTAAAATGATCCTAGCATTTATGATTCCTATTACGATCGGTATGTTGGCGGTAACCATCGCCACCTATACCGGCATTTCGGGCGAAAAGAAAAGTGAGCTTGAAGCGCGCAATAAGTTGATGATTACGAATGTGGTTGAACGAATTGACAAATTTCGCGGAGCGGTTGATCTGTTATCGCAAAACGATGCCGTCATTTCACTAGACCCCAATGTGGCAGAGACGTATCTGCAATCCTTCATGGACAAGGAGGGCGAGGTCTGGTCTCACTTTCTAATCACCGATGAGAGCGGTATCAATGTGGCGCATACCGATGGGGAAAAGTCCCGCGGGGTATCCATTGCCGACCGCAGCTATTTTACAGTGCCTTGGCAGAGCGGAACAACCGAGATCGCTGAACCGACGTTTTCCAAGAGCACCGGCCGGCGCATTTTGGCAATCGGCGCGCCAATTTACCGGGACGGTGAGCGTGTTGGCGTACTGGTGGGTTTTGTTCGGCTTGAATACATCTCTCAAATTTTAAATGACTATGCCATGACAAAGGGCAGCTTTAGTTTTATGCTCAACAAAAACGGCGCCCTATCGGCTCACCCCAACAGTGATCTTGTGCTGGTACAAAACTGGCTCACGCCCAATGAAAATGACGAGGCGTCCGTGGCTTATGTGGATCACATGAGCGCTTCCTTCAAAAGTCTTGTGCAGGATATGACCGCCGGTAATGCCGGGATTGTGGATGCCAAGGTAGATGGCAGGAACACGTTGGCTTGCTATGAGCCGCTGGGCATTGCCGGGCTGTCGGTTGCGACGGTGGTACCGATCACCGAAGCATATGGCGTTTTCTATGTGATGCTATTTGTCCTTGCAGTGGCAGCCCTTGTCACCATCGGGCTCAATATAGTTGCTTCGGCACGTATTGCCAATGGCATTACAAAACCCATTGTCGGGGTAACAAACTGGGCCGCGCAGCTTGCGCTCGGTGACAATAGAGGCGAAAAAAGCAGCTTTATTGAACCTGGCAGCGCGCAGGAGAGTGAACTGAAAGCGCTGGTGGATTCGTTCGAGAGTATGGCCGAAAGCGTGCGTGGCAACGTGCGGGTTGTGCAGCAAGTGGCGGACGGGAACCTTGATGTATCTGCCGACGCGCGGTCAGAGTCTGACGTATTGGCCCTCGCGCTCAATAAGCTGACAACGCAAATATCAAGCACCTTGCGGGAAACCGGCAATGCCGCCGTGCAGATGACCGGAAGCTCAGAACACGTTGCGGCCAGCGCACAAAGCCTTGCGCAGGGCGCTACCGAACAGGCGGCCGCCGTGGAGCAGCTGTCCCTGTCGATTGGAAAGATGCAGGAACAGTTTGAAGAAACCGGGCGCAGCATAGAGAAAATTACTGGCGACACCGATGCCGTAGAAGAGAATTTGTGTAAAGCCAATGAGCAGTTGCAGCGTCTCATGGCGGAGATCCGAGAGGCGAATACAAAATCCTCTGAGATTGGTAAGATCATTAAGACCATAGAGGACATTGCGTTCCAAACCAATATATTGGCCCTGAACGCGGCGGTGGAAGCGGCCCGCGCGGGGGCGGCCGGCAAAGGCTTTGCCGTGGTCGCCGACGAGGTGAGAAACCTTGCAGGGAAATCGGCCGAGGCTGCACAAAATACGACGGCCCTCATTGAGGGCACGGTTCGCAGCATTGCAAACGTGACCCGTGACGCCGAAGTGACGGTGGACACGATGGAATCCATCAACAACACGACCCGCGAAGTGGCCAACGATGTGCGGGACATTGCCAAGACCATCAAGAGAGAATTGTCCTCTGTACGTAACATTGTGGATAGTGTGGAGCAGATTTCGGCTGTTGTACAGACAAACAGTGCAACAAGCGAGGAGTCTGCGGCCGCCAGTGAAGAGCTGTCGAGTCAAGCCAATTTGGTGAATCATCTGATCGGGCAATTCACGCTTAAGACTGGCGGCCAGGCGCTGCCGGAAGGGCATAAGGACGCGGACAAAAGATTTCATTAACGGCTCATACCTGCCATTTGACCGCAAACGCTAAAAAGGCAGACCCGTATTTACTACGGATCTGCCTTTTTCTTGTGTTTTTATGTAGACAAAGACACCCCTATCGTTTGACAGAAAAACATACTGCCAAGCGATAGGGGTGACGCTCCGCCGCGGCGACGCCGCCCGGACAAAGTAAATTCAGTTCAATTTGGCACCGCACTGGGTGCAGAAATGCTCCTCTGTACCGACAGCAGCGCCACAAGAGGGGCATAGCACGTGAACGGTTTGTGCAATCTCTTCCTCCACTTGCGGGGGAAGCAGCTTGCTGCCGCATTCACGGCAATACTTGCTGTTGGGTGGGTTGTTGGTGGTACAGCTGGGGCAAATGATATTGCCGCTCAGCAGCGAAAGCTCTGCATAGATGGCGGCGATGGAGGAGCGGGCGAGCTTGATCTCCTCATAGAGGGCCATGATGGCCTCGTCATCGTGCGCTTGGCCGGCATCCAAAAGACGGAGCAGACAGGCGCCCATCCGATTGCTTGCCTCGTCAATGCGCTTTTCTTCGGCGTTGAGTTTGATGTTCAGCTTGCCGATTTCAATGGCGCCGGTGGCCTTTTCCGTGGCGGCGGAGGCAAAGTGATTGAGCTTATCCAAAAATGCCATAGGGGACTCCTTTCAAGGAAGCGCGCGTTGGGACTTAGAAATAGGTTTTCATGGTCTCGGTTGCCAGGGCGGCATCCGCGCTGATGGTGACGGTGAACTTAATATTGTTCAGCTCTGAGAAGCCGTTGAGCCATTTGAGGAAATCTTCCACGTCGGCATCGGCAGGGTCAGAGGGAACGATCTTACACAGGCTGTCGATAAACACATGGGTGATATCGTAATTAGAGGCGTACAGACCGCTGACAAAACCCTTCAAAAAAGTAAAATTATTGGTGGCAAACTCTTTGGCATCAATTAAGCGCACGCGATTGCTGATATCAAACTTCAGCTTATTGCCGGACTCGATGCAAATGACATTGCCGATTTCATTGTCTGCGGCGTAGTTAATGAGTTCGATCATTTGTTTGGTTTTACCGGTGCCCTTAGCACCCATAATCACACGAACCATTCTACTCACTCCTTAAGTTAAAATAGCAAGGGGATGGGTGTGGCGCGCCGGGATGACACACAGCTGGCGCCACGTTGTTGAAGCTGTTTTTATGGTAACAGTTTATGGAGGAAATTGCAAGCAAATACGTTCAACTTTATCAAAAACTTAGCGCAGACGCCGCAAAAGGGCCTCGCGTTCTTCTTCCAGGCCGACTTCGCCCAGCAGCGCGCGCATGTTGCGTTTATAGTCCTCCACGCCCGGCTGATTGAAGGGATTGAGCTCCAGCAGATAGGCCGAGAGGGCGCAGGCATACTGAAAGAAGTAGATCAAGCGGCCCACTTCTTCCTCGTTTCTGCAGCGCAGAGATAGCAGTAAGTTCGGCACGCCGCCGTCCACATGGGCCAGCAATGTGCCGCGAAAGGCCTCCTGCGAGAGGGCATGCAGGTCGCGCCCCTTAAGCAGAGCCTGCGCCTGGTCGATCGGCGTGGGCAGGGGGGCGCTGGTGCGATCTTCTTCAAAGCGCACGACCGTTTCAAACAGAATGCGCGCGCCGTCCTGTATGTATTGACCCATCGAATGCAGGTCGGCGCAAAATTCTGCCGTAGCAGGGAAGAGACCGCGCCCCTGTTTGCCCTCACTTTCACCAAAGAGCTGCTTCCACCATTCCCCGAAGCAGCGGAAGGCGGGTTCATAACTGACCAAGAGCTCCACCGCTTTGCCCTGCTCATGGAGCGCATGCCGTGCGGCGGCATATTGAAACGCGGGGTTGTCCGCCCCGGGCCTGCACAGGCTTTGGCGCATGTGCAGCGCGCCGCCCAGGAGCGCATCAATGTTCAAACCCGCAACCGCCAAGGGCAGCAGACCCACCGGCGTCAACACAGAGTACCGCCCGCCCACATTGGGCGGGATGGGGAACGAGACAAAGTCCTGCGTATCGGCCAAAGTGCGCAGGGCGCCACTTTTTGGATCGGTGGTCACAAAGATGCGTTGGCGCAGTTGCTCCGCATCGTAGCGCTCGGCCATGAGCTGGTGCAGCAGCAGGTAAGCGGCTGAGGTTTCGATCGTGGCGCCGGACTTGGAAATGACGTTTAAGGTGATGTCTTTGCCCTGCAGCAAGCTGCGCAGCTCGTGCCAGTGATCGGCCGAGAGACTGTTTCCCGCAAAGAAAATCTGCGGGCGATCGAGCAGGTTGTGATGGGGAGAGCGCAGCAGCTCCAAAACTGCGCGCGCACCCAGGTAAGAGCCGCCAATGCCGATGACAACCAGGACATCCGACTGGGCGCGGATCTGGGCCGCGGCGGCCTTGATGCGCAGCAGGTCGTTGGCGTCGATGGTTTCCGGCAGGGACACCCAGCCGCAATATTCGCCGCCCGGGCCGCTGCCTTCCTCCAGCTGCGTTTGGACCCGTTGCAGCCGTTCTAAGCGGGCGGACAGCCAGTCCTCGGGCAAGAAACTGCTGCTGTGTGAAACGTCAAAGGTGAGAGGCATGGCAGGCCCTCCTTTCAAACAGGTGAAGCGTTACAGGTGAGAGATCTTAGTTTTTCAGGCTCTGCATGGGGGCCGGGATCCGACCGCCGCGCGCGATAAACGCGGCGCTGGAGAAGGGGTGCACAGGGATGACCGGCGCGGAGCCGAGCAGACCGCCGAACTCCACCAAGTCACCCACCACCTTACCCGGCGCGGGGATCAGGCGCACCGCCGTGGTCTTTTGGTTGACCATACCGATGGCGGCCTCGTCGGCGATGATGGCCGAGATGGTTTCGGCTGTTGTGTCGCCCGGCACGGCGATCATATCCAGGCCGACGGAGCAGACGCAGGTCATGGCTTCCAGCTTATCCAAGGTGAGCGCGCCGGATGCGGCGGCGGCGATCATACCCTCGTCCTCACTGACGGGGATGAAAGCGCCGGAGAGGCCGCCGACGTGCGAGGAGGCCATCACGCCACCCTTTTTCACCGCGTCATTGAGCAGGGCGAGCGCGGCCGTTGTGCCGTGGGTGCCGCAGGTTTCCAGACCCATCTCCTCTAAAATACGGGCGACAGAATCACCGACCGCGGGCGTGGGTGCAAGGGAGAGATCGACAATGCCGAAGGGAACGCCCAAACGGCCGGAGGCCTCGCGCGCGACCAGCTGGCCCATACGCGTGATGCGAAAGGCCGTTTTCTTGATCGTTTCGGCGACCACGTCAAAGGGTTTTCCCTTGACTTCTTTGAGGGCATGGTGCACAACGCCCGGCCCGGAGATGCCGACGTTGATGACGCATTCGCCCTCGCCCACGCCGTGAAAGGCGCCGGCCATGAAGGGGTTATCTTCCACCGCATTACAAAACACCACCAATTTCGCGCAGCCGAAGCCCGCGCGGTCGGCGGTGAGCAGGGAGGCTTCTTTGATCACACGGCCCATTTCCGCCACGGCATCCATGTTAATGCCGGCCTTGGTGGAACCGATGTTGACGGAGGAACAGACAAAATCTGTTGTGGCAAGCGCCTGCGGGATGGCGCGGATTAGCTTGCGGTCGGACGCGGTAAAGCCCTTTTGCACCAGGGCGGAAAAGCCGCCGATGAAATTCACGCCGCAGGCTTTGGCGGCGCGGTCCAGGCTCTCGGCAAAGGGCACATAGTCCTCGGTGTCCGACGCGGCGGCCACCAGGGAGATGGGGGTGACGGAGACGCGCTTATTCACGATGGGGATGCCGAACTCCCGCTCAATCTCCTCCCCGACGGCCACGAGCCGCTCGGCCTTACGGCAGACCTTATCATAGATGCGCGCGCAGGCGGCCTTGGGATCGGTATGGCCGCAGTCGAGCAGACTGATGCCCATGGTGATGGTACGGATATCCAGGTTTTGCTGGTCGATCATCTGGATCGTTTGCAAAATTTCGCTTGTATTGATCATGTGGAATACTCCTCTCAGATGCGGTGCATGGCCTGGAAAATGTCCTCACGCTGCATGTGAATGGACAGGCCTTCCTGTTTGCCGGACGCTTCGAGCTGGGAGGCCAGGTCGGCAAAGGGCAGCTGACAGTTGGAGGTCTCCACCAGCATGATCATGGTGAAATACCCGGCGAGAATGGTCTGGGTGATGTCCAAAACATTGACATTTTGGTCAGAGAGTTGGGCGCAGACCGAGGCAATGATACCCACGCGGTCCTCTCCGATGACAGTAACGATGGCGCGCATAGTAAAACATCCTTCCTTTATTGTGACTGCAGTTCGTCCAGGTTGCGGGAAAAGGCGGGTAGGAACTGCTCCATGAAATACGAGAGTGCGGGCAGCTGCATCTGCGTCAGCGAGAGCCGGGTTTGCTCAGCGGCGGACTGAAACTCCAGATTGCCGGTCTTCAGTTCTTCGAGGCACTTGATATAGGCCGCGAGTTTATCGGCGGCCTTGACGAGTGTGTGGACGGACTCCTCTGTGTCAGCCGCCAGCAGGGGGGCATAGGTTTCTTGCAGCACCGCGGGCAGTAGGCAAAGCAGCCGCTGCGTGGCGCTTGCTTCAATGGCCCGGTAGGCCGTCTGGATCTCCTCGTTGTGGTACTTGACTGGAGTGGGCAGATCGCCGGTGAAGATCTCCGATGCGTCATGGTAGAGCGCGACGGTGGCGACATGGCCGGGGTCAAGCTGTCCGCCGTAGATCTCCCGGTCGATGACGGCCAGCGCATGGGCCAACACGGCCACCATATGGGAGTGCTCCTGTACATTTTCCTGTACGGTGTTTCGCATCAATCCCCAGCGAGAGATATAGCGCAGGCGGGAGATGTAGGCGAAAAAGGGATGACTCATACGTTTCTCCTTTGTCGCGTTTGAAAATGGGCGCAAAACAGTTGCATCTGATGGGCACAGCGGTTACAATAAAAAGAACCCGCGTTTTGCGCTTGGGCATGAAGATATTATAGCAGAAGCGGACAGAAAAACAAAGAAAATTTATTATGACCAATTTTGGCAAGGAGCGAGAGCATGAAGGTAGCCATCCAGACCCTGGGCTGCAAGGTCAATCAAGTCGAAGCGCAGGCGATGGAGCTGCTGCTGCGCCAGCGCGGGCACAGCCTGGTGCGCTTTGAGGAACACGCCGACGCCTACATCATCAATAGCTGCACCGTGACCGCGGCCAGCGACCGCAAATCCCGCCAGGCCGTCTATCAGGCCAAACGCCGGGCGGAGGGGTCGATCGTCGCGCTCTGCGGCTGCTACCCGCAGGTCTCGCCCGAGGAGACGGCGCAGCTGGGCGTGGACCTCATCGGCGGTACAGGGGACCGGGCGGGCTTTCTGACGCTGCTGGAAGAGGTCTGGGCGAAGAAGCATCAGCAGGTGGCGCTCGATGATGCTAAGGCCCGCCGAACATTTGAACAGCTGCCCGGCGGCGGCCTGGAAGGGCGCACCCGCGCGATGCTCAAAGTGGAGGACGGCTGCCAGAACTATTGTGCGTATTGCATCATCCCCTATGCCCGCGGGCCGGTGCGCTCGCTGCCTTTGCAGGACGCGGTGCGTGAGGCGCAGCGTCTGGCGGCGGAGGGCTATCGTGAACTGGTGCTCACGGGCATTGAGTTGTCCTCCTGGGGAAAGGATTTACCCGGAGACGAAGGGCCCGTGGACTTGATCGTGCAGATCGCCCAAGCGGCGCCCGCTTGCCGCATCCGCCTGGGCTCCCTGGAACCGCGCACCATCACGGAGCAGGCCTGCCGCGCGCTGGCGGCTCTGCCCAATCTCTGCCCGCATTTTCACCTCTCCCTCCAGAGCGGCTGCGACGATACCCTGCGCCGCATGAAGCGTCGCTATGACACCGCGCGGTTTTACGAATCAGTCACCCTGCTGCGCCACTGGTTTAGTGACCCCGGCATCACCACAGACCTCATCGTGGGCTTTCCCGGCGAAACGGAGCATGACTTTGCCCAGACACTGGCCTTTATCCGCCGCTGCGCCTTTACGGATATGCACATCTTCCCCTACTCGGCGCGCAGCGGTACCCCGGCCGCCGATATGTCGGGGCAGATTAGCAAGCAGGAAAAGGCGGCGCGGGCAAACCGGGCGCAGGCACTCGCCAATCAAATGCGGCGGGACGCGCTGGAGGCCCTGGTGGGCCGTGAGGTGGAGGTGCTCTTTGAGGAGCAGACGCAGGGCGGTCTCTGGCGCGGACATGCCGCCGGCTATCAGACGGTTCTGCTGGCCAGTACGCAGGCCTTGAGCAATCAAGTGTGCCGGGTGCAGGTGTGTGCCGTGCAGGAAGATAGCCTTCTGGCGGATCGGATTTGTGAGGAGAAAATAAAATGAGTTATGCAGACCAGGTATTCATCGAAAACTGCCGTGACATCCTAAAAAACGGTGTGTGGGATCGCGACCAGCAGGTACGCCCGCGCTGGGAGGACGGCGCGCCTGCGCATACGGTCAAAGCGTTCGGACTGGTGAACCGCTATGACCTGCGCAAAGAGTTCCCCATTCAGACCATCCGACGCATGTACTTTAAAAGTGCGCTTGATGAGCTGTTTTGGATCTGGCAGAAGAAATCAAACAACATCAAAGAGCTTTCGAGCGGCGTCTGGGATGCCTGGGCCGATGAGAACGGCTCCATCGGTAAGGCCTACGGTTATCAGCTCGGCGTGAAGCACCACTATGCCGAGGGGGACTTTGACCAGGTGGATCGGGTGCTCTACGATTTGAAACACAACCCCGCCTCCCGCCGCATCATGACGAACCTCTATACTCATGCGGATTTGTCCGAGATGGCGCTCTACCCCTGCGCGTATTCGATGACCTTTAACGTCAGCGGGCGCACGCTCAACGCGGTGCTGCACCAGCGTTCGCAGGATATGCTCACGGCGAACGGCTGGAACGTGATGCAGTACGCGGCGCTGGTCCATATGATGGCGCAGGTGAGCGGCTTGGAAGCGGGTGAGCTTCTGCACGTGATTGCGGATGCACATATTTATGACCGCCATGTGCCCTTGGTGGAGGAATTGTTGACGCGCACGCCCTACCCTGCGCCGAAGCTGCTGCTCGACCCGACGGTGACGGATTTCTATGCCTTTACCAAGGAGAGCTTCCAATTGGAAAACTATCAGGCGCATGCCTTTGCGGAAAAGATTCCCGTTGCGGTATGAGGAGGAAAGACGGATGAACGCCATTGTGATTGTCGACCGAAACTGGGGCATCGGATACGAGGGGGAGCAGATGGTCTACCTGGCGCCCGACCTGAAGCGATTTCAGAGCCTGACGAGTGGACATGCCATCATTCTGGGGCGGAAAACGCTGGAGACCTTTCCGGGTGGCCGACCGCTCAAAAACCGTCAAAACCTGATCCTCTCCCGGCAGGAGGGCTTATCCATTGAGGGCGCCACGGTGTATGGCAGCGTGGAAGCGCTGTTGGAGGCGGCGCCGGAGGACGCTTTTGTGGTGGGTGGTGCGAGCGTGTATCGCCAGCTGCTGTCCGATTGCGAGCGGGTGTTCGTGACCAAGGTGCAAGGCAGCTATCCGGCGGACAGCTTTTTCCCCAACCTGGATCAAGATGCGCGCTGGTCGGTGGAGGCAGAGGAGGGGCCCTTTGAATATGAGGGCACAACTTACTGCTATGTGACCTATCGTCTATAAGAGACAAAGATAAAAAACGCCGTGTGACGGAGGGGAGACCTCGTCACACGGCGTTATCTGTTTGTTGATTAGTGGTGTCCACTGCGGCGCGAGCTGCGCTTATCGTTCATACGCATGGTGGACAGCTTGCTGTCAGAGTTCTGCATGAACTGCTTCATCATGAACTCAAAGTCATTGCCGGCCGGCGCTTTCGCGGCGGCGGCGACGCGCGGCGCGGCCATCTGCTGCGGGGCGCGGTTAGGATAATCCGAACGCCGGGCGTTTTGCGAATAGCCGGCATTTTGTTGGCGCGGAGGGGGTGAGGGAGGAGGATCCATTGCCTTTTTGATCGAAAGGTTGATGCGGCCGGCATCATCAATGCCGACAACCTTGACGCGCACCTCTTGACCTTCTTGCAGATGGTCTTTGACATCACTGACATAGGAATGAGAGATCTCAGAAATATGTACCAGTCCCGATCGACCGCCGGGCAAGATGACAAATGCGCCAAATTTGGTGATGCTCTTTACGTTTCCTTCCAGGATAGAACCAGCCCTGATTTCCATAAACGGTGAAAATCCTCCTCATTTTTCTGGGATCTTTGCCGCAAACCAATGCGCGGCGCAGCGGCTCTTAGCGATCCCCTTACAAAAAGCAACGGTAGCACTCAGTCGGTGATGTGGAACATCTTTTCGCCGGGTTCCAAGAGGCCCAGTTTCTCGCGTGCGATGTTCTTACGGTGTTCCGGGTCATCGCTGTTGTTGATGGCATCAGCCAGCTCGGCGTTTTTCTTTTGCTGGGCCTGCACCTGCTGATCCAGGGCGTTGACCTCCTCCCTGGCGGTTGCGATGCGGGTATTCAGATGCCAGAGGGAGATGGCGACGTAGACGAGTAGGATCGCCACGACCAGTTTAGTCACAAGACCAGCCTTTTTGGTTTTGATCATGCGAACTCTCCCCTTTCAAAGCGGATGGCGGCTGCGTGGTATCGCTTGGCTTTTTGCGTATGATACCCATTCTAACCCATCCGGTAGAAAAAGAAAAGATCTTTTTCAGACTTTTTCGCAGACAAGCAAAAAATTTTGACAACTGGCCCGTGAGGATCGAAAAAAGCAGAGAAAAAGGGCGCAGCAAGAAGCCGATCAGACGCTCCAAAAGCGCCGAGAGCGCGCGAATGGGACGGCTGAGCACATTGAAATAGCAAAACGCGCCCAGGGCATTGATGAGCAGCAGGAAAAAGCGAAGCTGCCCCTGGCTGAGCAGGCGGGCGCAGAGAAAGACGATGATGGTGAACAGCGCGCAGTACAACAGGTCGAGAAAATACTCCAGCCACGCGGGCGCGCGCCGCCGAAAGGGCCGGATGATGTCATAGAGCAGGCCGAGAGCCAGTCCGACCAGAAAGGCCCCCGCCAGCGCGTAGAGTTGATCCTGGGGGGAGATGCTCACGAATGAAACAGACGGCCAAGGAGTCCACCTTGCCGAGGCGCCCGGTCCTCGTAGGATATGGAATCCACCGTCCCCTCCACCAGCAGTTCACCACCATCTAAATTCAGCTTTTCAATGTGCAGATTGCTGCCGCGGATGAGCAGATAGCCCGCCTCGGTCGAGAGCGCCACGGCTTCCTCGTCAAAGCTCTCCACGTCCTCGACCCCGGAAATGCTCAATTTGGCGCGTTCGTCCAGGGTGATCCTGTGCGGCATGCTCTCGCGCTTCCGCTTGGTTTCATCATAAGGTGTCATAAGGCGTTGTCCTTTCTGTCCGTTCCGTTTTGTTCAGTATATGGGACCATCGGGGCCAATATGACGGAAAAACGAAAAGCCAGGACAGCTGCGGTTTATGCCCTTTTTGATATAAAAAGCCCCGGGACGGTTTTCATTTACCGTTCCGGGGCTTGCCTGCTTTCAGCCACGATCTAACTTCTTGCTTTGTTCAGTTCTTCTTGTAACACTTCAACCATCCGTCGGACAATCATCTCATCATCAGCGGATTTTAAATTAAGAATGATAGCCTTTTCACTCTCTATGCCGAGCAGATAATCTGATGACACGCGAAAAAGAGTTGAAAATCCTTTTATCATGTCAAGACTTGGTTGGGCTAAATTATTTTCATATGCACTGATGCTCGATTTAGAGATACCCATCATACTTGCCACACGATTTTGCGAGTAGCCTTTTGCTTTTCTTAGTGTTTGCAAGCGCAGTCCAAAATCAAATGCCAACATGTTCACCACACATTACTTTTTAAGCTTTTTTAGTGCAAGCTGTAAACAATCAATCGCCTGACGCATAAACTGCTCTTCTTCGGGGCCATCGACATCAAGTATGACGCTTTTGGGAGGTTCTAGTCCAAGCAAATAATCTGCTGAAACCCTAAAAAGCACAGCAAAGGCTTTGATTGTTTCAATGCCCGGTAAAGCTAAGTTATTCTCATAGTTACTAATGCTAGTTTCTGATACTTCGACAAGATTAGCTAATTGTTTCTGAGAAATTCCCTTTGACTTTCTAAGATCTTTTAAACGCAATCCGAAATCATAGACCAAGTAAGCCAGCTCCTTTATTTGTATTTGATAAGAGTGGTTTTCGCTGACCACTTATTTTTTCTCATCCAGTTTGCTCATTTCTTTCTGTAAATTTTCAAACATTTGGCTCAATAGTTCTGCATCCCTGGGGAATTGCATATTGATGACGACATTTTTGGTTTCATTTAATCCAAGTAAATAATCTGTTGATACTCTATAAAGTACTGCAAAGGCCTTTAGTGTTTCGATGCTAGGTTTGGTGATATTATTTTCATAGCTATAAATGCTATTTTTGGATAAACCCAAGACTTTAGCGACTTGCGGCTGTGAAAGCCCCTTTGCTATACGAAGTTCTTTTAAACAGAATCCAAAATCATAGACCAAACGAATCACAACCTTGAGTACTTTTTTCTTTTTAGTCTATACTGTACGCATTAAAGCTTTATTGCTGGAATTATCAAAAACTTGTAGTTTAATTTAAGTTTTGAAAAACAATAAGTTTTTTTATTCTTATAGCAGTTTTAAAATTCAAAATACGTTAAACAAATGGCCCACAGCGTTTCCTTTAACGCTGTGGGCCATTTAAAAAAACATGTAAGATGTTTATTTTCCAATCTTCTAAATTTTGCAATTATTTCTCATTAAAGTTTTTTAACTCGCTTTGCAAAAACTCGATGGTTCGCTTAATAAACAATTCTTCTTCATGTGTGTTTGGAATAAAAACAACTTCATTTTTGTTTTCTAATCCTAGTAAATAATCTGTAGATACTCTAAATAGAACCGCAAAAGATTTGAGCGTGTCTATAGTCGGTAAACGTACATTTTTTTCATAGTTATTAATGCTTGTCTCAGATAGTCCTACAAGGCTAGCAAGTCGTTTCTGTGATATACCCTTAGATTTTCTGAGTTCTTTCAAGCGCAATCCGAAATCGAAAACCAAGTAGATCACCGCCTTCTGCTTACTTTTTTCTATATTCTACACCACGAAACTTGTTGTATCGTTGAGGAAAAACATAAATTTACAAAAGAATTGTTGAACTTTTGTGAAAAAATGGTATAATGGTATTTGATTAGTTTCAATGTTGATATTATTTTGAAAGGAGTATCAGCCATGTTTGACAAAGCGTGTAGTTTTGTAGTGGATCCCAATAATTCCGCCCAAAACCTTAGTTTGGTGCAGAATAAAGTAAAGGAGGAGGTGATACAGGCGATCAAGGACGGGTTTACCACGTTTATTGTCGGCGTGGAAAGTGAGTGGGATACCTTTTTCGCCGAGCTGGTTATCGAGCAAAAGCAAAACCATGCAGATTTATTCTTGGAAGCCGCCGTGAGAAGCAAGTTGGCGTATAAGCTCTCACTCATGTCAGACGCTTTGATAAAAGGCTATGATGGTTTTCGTTTACAGCAAGGACAGTACAATGAAAACAGCACCATGAACAGCGACCGCTACATGATGAATTTGTCTGATCGGGTGATCATTCTGTTCAGTGGCCGAGAAAAAGGCAGAAGCGCCTTTGCCATGAAGCATGCCCATTGTACAGGCAAATCAATCCGTGAAATACGGCTTTAGGTCCTGCCTTGTGCAAACAAAAAAAGCAGCGTGTATGATCATACACGCTGCCTTCTTCATTTCATTTTTAAATCGTTTGCAAATATTCAATTACCTAGCGCTTACACTCATTATCCTGTTGTTGTCATTCATGATTTTTCCCCCCTAACGCCAAAATTGGATGTATTCATCCAATTATAGCATGAACATTGCGATAAAATCAACATGGATATATTCATCCAGTAATTTTTTTGGGGAGGTCATTATGGCTAACGGATTAAAACAAGATATTTCAATCGGTCAAAATTTAAAGGCTTTACGCAAGAAGGCCAAGTTATCTCAGCGAGAGGCATCTGCTCAGATAGAGATTTTATTTGACATTCCAATGACTGAGGATATTCTTGCTAAAATGGAACAGGGCCGTTACAGCGTGCGCATTAGTGTTCTTTTGGCTATGAAAAAGATATATGGAGTTAGTTCATTTGATGCGTTCTTTGATGGTTTGCAATGATAGGTTGAGCTCGATGCAACTAGGGCCTAACCATCACACACGCTGCCTTTTTCATTGTTTTATGGTTGCGGCTTAGAAGCAAGCGATTCCCAGGCGGTTTTGAGGAAGCTTTCATCGTAGACCTGGTCTGCGGGGATCGCGTCGCTGCTGATGCCGCCGGAGAGTTTGGTGAGGGCAAGCGCGGCGGCGTAACCGGAGTCGGTGTGGTAACCAGTGGGGTTGGAGAGCCCGCTTTGCTTGTCAACCTGGGCGGAATAGAGCAGTTCTTCAAAGCGATCCTGAAAGAGCGGTTCGAGCTGGCGGGCGATTTCTTCCGCCGAGTGGTTTTCCATCCACTGCATGGCGCGGGTCATGGCGTTGACCACTTTCTGCACGGTATCGTGGTTGTATTGGATATACTCGTCGGTGGCGAACACCATAAAGAGCTCATAGGTGCGGCTGCCCATGAGGCTTTCCATCGCCGCTTCGTCCGCGCCGTCCACGATCACCACGCCGCCGTTGTCCAGCAGCGTCTTGGAGGCCCAGGGGTTGGTGGAGACGGCCGCTTGAATGTCGCCGTTTTTGATGGCGGCTATATAACCCGAGCTGGCCATGCTGATGACGGAGGCGTCCTCGCCTGTCATGCCGGCTTGTTTGATGATGGCATTGATGAAGGCCTGCGGCGCACTGGCCGCCCCTTGCCCGCCGGCGATCACCTTGCCGCGCAGAGACTCGACGCTCTGATAGCTTTCATTCGCGCCGATGAGCTGATAGGGATAGTGCGCGGTGGTGGAGAGCAGGATTTTGCAGCCCTGACCTGCCTCGGCGGACATGAGCGCCATCTCTACGCCACGCAGGCCGAACTGCGCCTCGCCGGCAAAGACGGGGGCGGAGGCGTCCGCGCCGGTGACGGTCCGGAAATCAGCCTGCAAGCCCTCCTCTGCAAAATAGCCCAAAGTCTGGGCAAGGTAGGCCGGGGCCCAGTGATAGCCGCGCACAGGCTCGGTAAAGACGATGGTTTCCAATTTCGGTTTGTTCTCCTCGGTCGTTTCCTTCTTGGGTGCAACGCAGGCGGTCAAGGCAGCCGCCAACAGCAGGAGGGACAGGCTCAGAACAATCAGTTTTTTCACGGGTGCAATCTCCTTTTCATTCAAATCAATCATGTCTGGGTGTTTGTTTTATCAAGTGACAGGCCGCCACTTGAGCAAGTGACGCTCCGCAAGCCGCAAAAGCGCGTCCAGCAGCATCATGATCACGATGATGACAAAAATACAGGCCATCACGCGCGTCAAATCATAGCGGCCCGCCGCGTCGTTGATCAGCCAGCCCAGCCCGCGGGACGAGCCGATGAGCTCCCCCACGATCGCGCCCGAGAGCGCCAGCGCCAGGCCGCTGCGCAGGCTGGTCAAAAACCAGGGCAGGCAAGAGGGCCAGATCACGTGGCGGACCGTCTGCAAACGGTTTGCGCCCAAAAGGCGCATGGTGCGCAGCAAGTCGGCGTCCACCGAGCGGTAGCCGGCGTATAGGTTAAAGGAAAAGATAAAAAACACCATCAGGCCGGCCATGAGGGCCTTGGACGTCAGCCCGATGCCGAACCAGAGGATAAAGAGCGGTGCCAGTGCCAGCTTCGGAATGCTGTTGATGCCCACCATCAGCGGCATCAGCACAGGCGTGACGCGCCGTGACAGGCCGAGCAAGATGCCAACGAGCGAACCAAACAGTGCGCCGTATAAAAGACCCAAGCCCGCCTCCTGCAAGGTCACGGACAGGTGCCGCCAGAGCACGCCGCCGGTCAGCATGCGTAGGCTTTCCGCGCCGATGCGGCTTGGCTTGCTGAAAAAGAACACGTCTATATAACCCTGCCCGGCCAGCAGCTCCCACAAGAGAAGCAGAGCGGCCAGCAATAACACCAACAGGCAGAGCGGCAGAAGGGGATTGGCTTTGCGTTTAGTCGCCATGCGCTGCCTCCTCCCGCAAAAGCAAGGCCCGCAGGTCGGCGCGGATGCGCCGCTCCAGCGCGACAAATGCATCATTAAACTGCAAGTCCGAAACGCGCCGCGGACGACCCAAAGGGATGGGATACTCACCCTGCACACGGCCGGGCCGACCGCCGAGCAGCAGCACACGGTCGGCCAGCGCGATGGCTTCGCCTAAGTCATGCGTGACGTAGACGATGCTCTGCCCGCTGCGCTCCCAGATCTCCAAAAGATCGTCCTGCAGCTTTTCCCGCGTGAAGGCATCGAGCGGGGCGAAGGGTTCGTCCATGAATAGCAGCTCCGGTTCGATGGCGAGGATGCGCGCGATGGTTACGCGCTTTTTCATGCCGCCGGATAGTTCGTGGGGGTAGAGATCCTCAAAACCGTTTAGCCCCATCTGGTTGATGAGATCGCGCGCCCGTTCGTGGCGTTCTTTGCGTTTCATATGTCGTAAGGTGAGCCCCAGCGCGACATTGTCCAGCACGCAGCGCCAGGGCAGCAGGCTGTCCGCCTGTGAGATATAACCGATGCGTGTGCTGACATCCCGCAGTGGCTGCCCATCGAGCAAAACCTCACCCCGGTCGGGCGGGATCAGCCCCGCCATCGCGCTCAAAGTGGTGGATTTACCGCAGCCGGAAGGACCCACAAGCGCCAAGATCTCCCGCTTGTGCAGCGTGAGGTTCAGATCTTCCACCGCCACAAGGGGCGGCGCGTCCACGGAGGAAAAGCTGATGCGCAAATTGCGCAGCTCCAAAAGGGGCGGCGTAGATCCGTGCGGGGCAGGCGTGTGCTTCATCGGGCTCCATACTCCTCGGCCAAACGGCGGAATTTGGGCAGCGCGCGCTCAATGCGCTCTGTGGGTACGCAGTAGGACAGGCGGATATGGCCGGGGCAGCCGAAGCTGTCCCCCGGGACTAAGATCAGGTCGTGTGTCCGCGCGCGGGCACAGAAGGCGCGGGCGTCCTCCTCGAGCGCGCGGGGGAAAAGGTAGAACGCGCCGCCCGGCTCGGCGCAAGAAAAGCCCATCAGACGCAGTTCACGCAGCAAAAGGTCGCGGTTTTGCCGGTAAATTGAGAGGTCGGAGGTCTCTTGGCAGCACTGTGCCGCCACTTGCTGGAACAGCGACGGGGCGCAGACATAACCCAAACTGCGTCCTGCACCGCAGACCGCCGCATAGAGCAGGGAGAAGTCCTCCACCTCGCGCGGGATCAGCACATAACCGATGCGCGCACCCGGCAGCGACAGGGATTTGCTGAAGGAATAGCTGACGATCGTATTGGTATAATAAGAGGGGATCCAAGGCAGCGGCGTATCGGTGTAGACAATCTCGCGGTATGGCTCATCCGAGATCAGATAGATGGGATTGCCGTACTGCTTCGATTTTGCCTCCAGGATATCGGCCAGCTTCTGTATGGTCTCGGCGGAATAGACCGCACCGGAGGGGTTGTTGGGTGTGTTGACGATGATGGCCTTGGTGTGCTCATTCAGGCAGGCCTCCAAGGCGGCGAAGTCGATCTGAAAGTGCTCGATCTCCGCCGGTACCACCACCAGTTTGGCGCCAAAACTCTCCGCGAATACCTTATATTCAGGGAAGTAAGGCGCAAAGGTCACGATCTCGTCACCCGGGCAGGAGAGCGCGGCCAGCAGGCAGCAGAGCGCGCCGGCGGCGCCGGTGGTTAAGTACAGACAATCCGCGTCATACGAGGTGCCAAAACGGGAATTTAAGTTATCCGCCAGGGCCGCGCGCACGGCGGCGTCACCCTGCGCGCTGGTATAACCGTGCAGCGTGATGGGGTCCTGTTCAGAAAGCAGCTGGCGGATACAGTCCCCCACGCGCGGCGGGGCGGGTACGCTGGGGTTACCGATCGAAAAGTCAAAGACATTTTCCGCGCCGACTGCCGCGGCGCGCTGCCGTCCATATTCAAAGGCATCTCGGATTTCCGAGCGTTCGGTGCCGAGGTTGATCATCATTTGGGACAATCTGGCCATGTGAAATCCTCCTGTTTATATACAAAGGTGTCTTTTCATTATAGCACAGCCAAGCATAAAATCAATCCCGGCAGTTTTTAGCACTCAAATACAATGAGTGCTAAATATTAAAGAATTGTTCACAAATAATCCGAAAAATATTCATAATAGTAGACTATGATAGGGACGAAAACAAAAATAAAGGCCGAAAATCCAAAAGAGAACTGGCGAATGAGCCAACTGAGTGATAATATCGGCCGCAGGATGTTGCTGGAAAGGAGCAAATCGTATGTTTGGAATGTTACCGTTTCACCGCAGTGAGGACAATGTCTTTGATGTCTTTGACAAGTTCTTCAATCAGGGCCGGGTGGATCTGCCCGGATTTCGCACCGACATTAAACAGGAAGCGGATAGCTACCGCCTAGAGGCAGAGCTGCCGGGCTTCCGCAAGGAGGACATCTCCCTGGATCTGAAGGATGGCATTCTGACCATCCGCGCGGAACAGAACTCGGAAAATGAAGAAAAGGGCGAGGGCGGTTATATCCGCCGTGAACGCCGCATGGGCAGCGTCAGCCGCAGCTTTGATGTCTCCGGCATTGATGAGGAGAACATCAGCGCGACGTACGAAAATGGTATTTTGAGCCTGCGTTTGCCCAAGGCGCAGCCGCTGCCGCCCGAGAGCCGTCGCATTAGCATTCAGTAAAAACAAAAGCAAACAGGTAGGGCGCCACTGTGAGTTGGCGCCCTACCTGTGCGTGAATGGAGCTTAACCCGCGTGCAACGTATCATTTCACACAGGAAATATAACCAAGATCCTCTATTTTCGCTATGCCCTGATCGCTTTTAAGCCATGAGAGAAGGGACCAAACGCTATTTTCCTTCTCTAAATCACTTCTCACAACGGCATAGTACGCGTCAGTTAAGGGGTAAGAGCCATCCCCTATCGTTTCGGCTGTTGGTTTTACACCGTCAAAGGAAAGCGTATTCAATTTCTCTCCGATGCCTGTTGAGCGATTCATGTTTTGTAAATATGTATAGAGCGTATAACCTAAAGCATAGCTATTTGTTGGACTTCCTGAAAGGCCGCCTTTGTGATAAAACGCCACCTGTTCAAGCATGCCCTCCATCGTAAGTTCTACATAGTTATTTTTGATTCGACTGTCCATTTCTTGTTTATCTAAAACCAAATTATCCATTTGCGACTGGCTGCCACTATCAGAGTTTCTGCAAATCGGAATCAGCGTTCTGTTCGGACCGTTTAATTCGTTCCAGTTTTCTATGCCATTATTCAGATAGATGCTACGCACTTGTTCTCTTGTAATATTTTCTGTCGTATTTTCAACGGGTGTTATGAAGATCAAAGCTTCTGCGGCAACGGGATAGAATTTTAAAGTAACGCCGGCCGCGCTTGCATCTTTGAGCACTTCGGCAGAGGCGTAGGGTACCACAATTAAGTCAACTTCGCCCGCGATCAACTTTTGGTAAGATGGAACCGTTTTAGATGCACGCTCCGGCATATTTGCGCCGCCCCATCCGATTAAACTACCATACATGGATTGAACGATATTGAGGGTAGAGGTGGAGCCGTCAACCCTTGGATAGGTTTCTTCCGAGAGCGTGCTTGTTTCATTGTTGATACTATCCCAGCTTTCAACCTTCGTTGTATTGCCGGTTTGGTCTGGCGGGTTGAGCGAATTGTTTTTTGAGGGAGCCGAGCAAGCGGTTAAAACAAAAGCAAGAACAATGATCAGAATGCTCAGTTTTTTCATACAGTATATACCTCTTTCCAGTCAAAAATCAGTTCGTACCGGGCTGTACGTTCCATGGCGAAAAAAAGACATTGCATGCCATACGCAAGCAATTTATAACATTATACCATTAGCTTACCAGTGCTTCAAACGGTAAAATATACCTATTCAACATGCTTGCTTTAAAACAGTTCTCTTTTACTTCCGCTCCGCCGGGTCTTCGCCTCTTGACAGGCGAAAGTGAGGCGCATACAATGAGAATTGCAAAGATAAAAACACAGTTCCGGTTGGTAGTCCGGACGCGGCGCAAGCCGTCAGTAACCTGCCTCCTTTGGTTGTCCCTTCTTTGCTGCTAAGGCAAAAAGGAGGAAATCGCATGGAGACCAATGCCGCGAGATTGACGATTCTGTTTGAAGAACCCTTTTGGATCGGCCTGTACGAGCGAGAAGCACAGGGGGCCTATGCCGTCTGTAAAATCACCTTCGGGGCAGAACCAAAGGATGGGGAGGTCTATGCCTTTCTGGAACAGAATTGGCGCAAGCTGCGTTTTAGTCCAAGCGTGGGCGCAGCGGTCCTGGCGGAAAAACGGGTGAACCCCAAGCGCATGCAACGTATCATTCAAAAACAAGTGGAGAGCAGCGGCATCACAAGCAAGGCAAAGCAAGCCCTGAAGCTGCAACAAGAGCAGGGCAAGCTGGAAAAGAGAACCCTGACCCGCACCCAGCGGGAGGCAGAAAAAGAACGGCGATTTTGCTTGCAAAGACAAAAGCAAAAGGAAAAGCACAGGGGGCATTGATTGTTCGTTTGATTCTGCTGACGTGAAACAAAGAATGAGGCCTGCTTAGCTGCGGCGCCATGGGGCAGTCAACTGTTTATGGCAAGGCGGTATCGTTGATCAACGATACCGCCTTGCTTTGTTGTTTTTTATGGGGAGGCGTATTCGCAGGACAGTTCTTTCGTCGCGGATTGGAGCTGATCCAACGTGAGTGGCTTTTGTAAGGTGTCCCGTGCGCCGTATGACCAGGCCAGCGTGCGCAGCTCCCAGGAATCGGTTTCGGTCAGGAGGTAGGCGACGGCGCCGGGGCAAGTTTTGTGCAGATGCACCATCAGCTGCAAGCCGTCCATTTGCCGCAGAAGCAAGGCCGCGAACAGGCAGTGTACGCCCCGGGGATGTTGGTGCAGATATTTCATGGCTGGCATGGAATGTGCAAAGGGCAAAATCGTGTCGCGGGGGAACAAAGCTGCCAAATGCCCGCAAAGCTGTTCCAGTGCGGCAGCGTCATTGTCGACGGCCAAAATGGTTCTCATGTGTGCGCTCCTTATCCACCTGTGCCGGTGACGACATAACGGCGGTTATGTGGTCAAGGCTCTTGTGATGGCGGCGCGGAAAAGCATTTTGGCTGCCGAATGAAAAAAATGAGCATGGAAAATAGACCGGTTTTGGCGGATCGAACCGCGCCGGTCTGTTTTCCATACTCATTTTGAAAAGGGGAGGCAGTGGACTGGCTAAAAAGCCCCCAACCTTGTTTTTTCATCCCTGCTGTGCTATCATATATTATGTATTACAATATTCCAAACCCAAAGCCTTGACCACATAACCGCCGTTATGTGGTCTTTATCTTTGCCGTAAAACCAAGCCCATACGTTCGAGCTGGCGCATATGCTCTTTGCCGGATTCCATGGTGTAAAGGCGGGTGGTGGCGATGTTGCTGTGTCCCAAGAGATCGGCAAGCCGGGAGAGGTCTTTTTCAATGGCATAATAGGTTTTGGCGAACAGATGTCGCAGATTGTGCGGGAACACCTTGCTCTGTTCCACGCCGGCGCTTGCGCAGAGCTTTTTCATGTCACGCCAGATGTTGCTTCTGTCGAGCGGTGCGCCGCGGGCAGAGCGAAATATCACGCCGTCGGTGATGCCTTGCTCTTTGCAGTAACGGCTCAGGTGCTTGCGCAGTTCCCGGCACAAAAAGATGGTTCGGGTTTTGCCTTTGCAGTCCACGCTGGCGCGCCCGGTTCGTACCGCTTCCACGGTGATAAAGGGCAGCTCGCTCACCCGGATGCCGGTTGCGCAGATGGTTTGCAGCAGCAGAGCCAGGCGATCATTGTGCTTTTCCTGCGCTGCTCTGACAAGGCGGTCATATTCCTGCCGTGTCAGCTCCTGTTCCGGCCGAGCGAAAATAGTCCGCTGGATTTTTAGCGGCTTGACCTTGTACTGCGGCACGCTGAGCCAATCGAAAAAACCGTTGATCGCGGCCAGCATACTGTTGACACTGCGTGCGGCGTACTGCTTTGTCAGCTGCTCCTTCCATAAAAGTACGACACTTTTGTTGAGTGCATCTCCGCCCAGAAAAGCAATAAAGGCCCGCAGATCGCGGAGATACTTCGTGATGGTGTTTCTGCTTCGTTCTTCCTGTTGCAGGTAAAGGATATAGGCGCTGATGTTGCCTGATAAGTTTTTGTTGTCCATACGTCTTCCCTCGCTTTAAAATTGTACGATACTAGTGTGCCATATTTTTGGCCGTACATACGAGGGAGCGTTTTTGCGGCTTGACGCTAAGATCAAACGGCTGACGAAATGAGGGTTGTTTTTCCTGAAAAAGAATCTAAAAACTTAATATAATCAAGGATAGCGCCCTCAAAATCTTTGCCAATGTATATGTCAAAGTGACCGCAGTCGTAGGTTCCAATCGTAGCGCTTGCGGCTTGTTTGGCATAGCGAAGCGTGGCTTTGGCTGGTGTGATGGTATCTTTTAGACAAACGCCGAAATAAATGGGGTTTTGCGCCTGTTTGGCGGATAGACCGGGGGCATATTTGAAAAACTCCAAGGCCGCTCTGGCCGGCGTTTTGTTTTCAAACAGTGAGTCTGCTCCTGCCTGGTTTAAGTATAATTTGTAGTCAGGAACGGCCATGAGCGCAGCCCCGCCCGGTGCGCCCGCTAACTTAATCATAACGGGATGATAGCCGCCGAGACAAGAGAACAGGTCGGCCATGCACAAGGATATCATCTTCAAGGCGGACTTAATGGGCAGGGCGCCGGCTGTTGCCAAAGTGCTTGTGTAGGGGCATTGTGCGATCACGGCAGTGAGGTCTTTGCGTTTTGCCGATAAGGTGATGACATGCCCGCCGCTGAATGAGCTACCAAACAAGAAAATTCTCTTGCTGTCAATCCAGCCACTTTTTTTGATGAAATCAATGGCATTGTTCCAATCCTCCAGCTGCTCCTTGACGTTGATCCGCTGCCGCTTAGTACCGTCGCTGGCGCCCATGTTGCGGTAATCGAACAAAAAACACGCGTAGCCGGCCATCGCGAAACGCTCGGCATAGACGTCAAGACGCATATCGCGCACCCCGCCGAGACCGTGCGCCATGACGATGACAGGACGCTTTTCATCTGAATGAGGCAAGTACAGCCACGCGCTGCATCTGGTTTTTTGTGAGGGGAAGTCTATATCGTTTCGCAAAAATGATTGGTTCATAGGAGGCTCCCTTCTCGCGCTTTGCGCGAGGCCTTTGTTGACAGAGTTGAGAGTTGACATGTGCCTTGTTTTCATATATGATACATATTGTACCTGAAATAAATTGTATCAGATAGAAGCATTCTGTCAAGTCTGTAACCTCGTACAAAACAAGGAGAAATGTCCCGTGGATAAAAGAAAGTTGGCAAATCAGAAAGTGAAGGATAGTCTCCTGGCTGCGCTTTTGGATTTGGCGCAAAGTGGGAAATGGTCCGGTATAACCGTCACGGCGCTCATTGAAAGGTCCGGTGTCGCCAGGTCCTCTTTCTATCGCAATTTTGCATCCATTGAAGATATTGTCGATTACGGCATCACGCAGATGATAGCCAAGTACAACCGAGAAAACCCCTCGAAGGATGAGAACTTCCGCGACAAAGAGCTGATGCATTTCAAGTTTCGCTTTTACAAGGAACACGCCGAGCTTTTACTGGCCTTTCATCACGCCCAAACCTCACAAACCCTGCTCGCCGTGATCAATGACTTCGTAATTGAGGCCTATGGAGATATGCCTGCAAACTCGATCACGAAATATGAGCTCTACTACTACGCAGGTGCGTTTTATAACATGGTGATTTGCTGGCTGGAGGGCGGCGCGAAGGAGAGCCCGGCGGATATGGCGGAGGAATTTCTGCGTATTGCAAACGCAGGTGTTTAAGCGTTTACGATAACGAACCCTGCCGGGCAGCTTCGCTCAAAGGAAACCGAGATATAAAAGAAAAGCAGGCGTACCGACATGATGACGGTACGCCTGTTTGATATGCGGGTAGCTCAGTCGCTGCGCTCTTGTGACTGCGCTTGGAATTTGGTGCGGTTGCCCTCCTGTGTAAAGAGAAGGGTATAGTCGTAGAGGCGCATGCTGACGGTATCGAGCAGAACAAAACCGATCTTACCCTTACCCAAATAACGCAGCTTGCTGTTTTTGGCAATGGTAGAGGGGTTGCTGGGCGAGAGGGTGTAGGGGATGCAGTCTTTTTCTTGCACGAAGGCAAAATTCAAGGGGTTTTGCTTGGCGTCTGTATACTGCACCACACCGAGCAAGCCCTGCGCCTTATCCGGCGCGGGTACGCAGGCGGTGATCGTGGCGTCTTTACTGGCGGAACTCTTTAAAAAAGCCTTGCGCACCGCTTCGGTGGCGGGATCGGCTTCGCTGGCAGGGGGCGTGGCGGACAAAGCATCCAGGCGCCAGGCGCCGTCTGCCTGCTTGAGTAGGGTCAGATACAGGGCCTTTGTGTCCTGGCTCGCCGCGTTCTCTTTGGCGGCAGTTTTTGGCTCGCCTGTGTCCGCGGTAACGGCGATGTGACAGGTCTTGCCGTCTTTGCTTTGTGTGATTTCCCCGAGCGTCACTAGCCTGGCCTGTTTGAAGCCAAACGCCTGCTCTTTGCCGAAGTTTTTTGCGGCAGAGGCCTCCGTGCAGAGGGGCTTCATGGTATCATAATCGCCCTTCTCGAAGGCGGCAAAGAACGCAGTGGTTACTTCCGCCGGCGTGGGAGAGAGTTTGGGCAGGTTCTCCTGCGTGAAGGAGAAAAACAGCGTCAGGACCAGAGGGAGAATGCCGTAGGGCATGGCAGTCATAAACCGCTCCTTTCCACCGGCGCGCGCTTATTCTTCGCCACAGTTGGGGCACTTGCCGGCGTTGGCGTCGTAATGCGTGCCGCACTGGGTGCAGTAGAGCATACGCGGTTCCGGGTTGGTGTTGATATCCGGCGCAATGGTTTTGGTCACGGCGTCCATTTTGTGGTTGAGCTCCATGATATTCTTGGTGGCTAAGATGAGGATCATCAGCAGCTCATAGACAACCCGCAACATGATGGGGCCCAGGAAGAGGAACACAAGCCCCTCTACCAGCGTGGATTCATAGGATACATAGGAGTCGTAAAAATAACCATAGGAGCTCGTCTCATTCTGCGCAAACAGCAGGAAGAAGCCCCAGAAGATGCTCACGCAGGTGGAGAAAATGTAAAAGAACTTTAAAATACGCTCCACAAAGAGCTTTTTAAAATGCAGAATGTTATGCAGGGCAAGAAAGAAAGGGGAGAGTTTTCCCAGGCGCTTTTGAGGCATAATAAAAATGTAGAGAACGGCAGTTGCGGCAATGGCAAATACCAGGCCTAACAAAGAGGCAGTGGCGATCGACATAAGTGGCTCCTTTCCTGTGCGGACCAAAAGATTTGATTTCTCACCTAGCATAGCAAAAAAACGCGCGTTATGCAAGGGTACATCCGAGTCTGTTACTCGCTTTTCTCCTGTTCGTGTTGCCTGTCGGCCAGGGCCAGGAACTCATCTCTTTGGTACAGGGCGTTTAGCACGGGCAGCAGCGCATTGGGAGAGAGGTGCTCCGGTAGATTCAGCTGACGGAGCAGGCGGCCGCGTCGCTGCGCACTGCCGCTGCCGCCGGATAAACCGGCCTGAAAAAGATCTGCCTTGGTGATGGCTGTGCGCGCGGCGGGTGGCGGTTCGGCGTCGAGAAACTGCGCGCCCGCCCGGCGCAGGGCAGCTTCCAGGATTTGTGGTGACATGCCCTCCACCCCGAGCTTGTGCTCCTTGCCCGGGTGGCGTTTGCGCCGCTCTTTGCCGTAGACGTCCGGAATATAGGCGTGTTTGATTTGCTCGGGCGCAATGGCGCCTTTTAAATGATTTCGGATGACAAAACCCGCGCCGTCGCTGTCTGTCAGGATGATGAGGCCTTGCGTCTCGGCCAGGCGGCGCATCAGGGCGAGCTGTTGCGGTTTGTGGAAAATGGCAAAGCCGTTCGTTTCCAATATGACAGTATCCACCAGTTGGGACAGGGTGTTTTTATCATAACGCCCTTCGACCACGATGGCCTCTTTAATGCGCAGCATGGTGCTTGACCTCCATTGACAGTTCTAAGAGTAAGCCCAGCAGTAAGTTTTGTGCATCCGCGCCCGTCTGCGACTTCATGGCAAGATCCGTCTGCGCACAGCGTCGAACGGCCCGGCGGCAATGATTCGGTCCGAAGCGGCGTGCGGCGGAAAAGAGACGCTCGGCAGGGTAGGCCGACCGCAGATCCCAGAGCGACATGAGCGATTGCACATCACCGCCCTCGTCGAGCAGCAAACGGGCCGAGAGCAGCTGGCGAAACTGCTTGCCTAAGACCGAAAGGATCATGATGGGCGCTTGCTGCATGTGCATCAGATCGCCCAGCACGGCGGCGGCGCGGCTGCTGTCTTTTTGCATCAGGGCGTCGGTCATCTGAAAGACCACGGCGTCCAAGCGTGGGATGGCGACGGCGTCAATGTCCGACCGCTTCACCTCATGTGTGTTGGCATAGGCGGCGATTTTTTCGATCTCCGGAATCAGGCCGTGCATGAGATCACCGCAGAGGAAGATGAGATACTGGGCATCAGCCGGTGCGATGCTGTGATCGAGCGCGCGAAAGCGGCGACGCACCCAGTCCGATAGGTCGTTTTGGCTTTGTCGGTCAAATTTGACAATGCTGGCGTATTCACGCAGCGCGGCAGTGAGCTGTTTCATGCGTGCGTCGCCCTTATAGGGGATATGGTCATAGAGAAAGATCAGGCAGCAATAATCGGGCAGGTCAGAAAATAGCTCTGCCATCGCGCGCCGCTCCTCCTCCGCTGCTTTGAACAGGTCATAATCCGTGACCAGGATGAGGCTGCGTTCGCTCATCATGGGCAAGTTATCCACAAGTTCGGACAGCGCTCTGGCCGTGCAGGTCTTGCCGGAGAGCGTGTGAAAATTGAAGTCCTCCATGCCCTCCGGCAGGATGGTTTTTTTCAGCTGCTCAAGATAGTGATCGCGCAGATAGGTCTCCTCTCCATGAAAGAGATACAGCTTGCCGACTTGGCCGGCGGCGAGATCCTTCTTGAGCGTCTGATAGGCGCCTGTATCGCTCGGTTTGGCTTTTGGTGGCATGGTTAGGAATCCTCCGTTTCGGCGGCGAAAAATGTGAGTTTACCCTGCGCATCGGTGCGATACAGGGTGGTGTCGCTTTCGGCGAGGCGGGCCAGGGTATCCGGCGCGGGGTGGCCATAGTTGTTCTCACCCACGGAAATGAAGGCACGCGCCGGTACTGTGGCATCGAGCAGGGCCTCTGTGGTGGAGTAACGAGAACCGTGGTGCCCGACCACCAACAGCGAGAGCGGTGGCAGCGTGTAACGCGCCAACAGGCGCAGCTCGGTTTCCGCACCCATATCACCGGTGACAAGGGCGTGCTGATCCCGGTACGATAAGAGGACGGACAGGCCCATCTCGTTGTCGCCTGTGCGCGATAGCGGCGGATATATTTGCAGCGTGGCCTGGCCAAAGGCGATTTGCGTCTGCTGTTTGATGTAGAAAACTGCAATGTCATACCGCGCGGCCAGGGCCTCAATGGCCTGAAATTCCTCACTTTTCTCAGAAAGATCGGGTAAGGCGATACGCGCCACGCGCACACGGGAGAGCAGCTCAGAGAGGCCGTTGGTATGATCCGCGTGTTCATGTGTTAAGACGAGCAGGTCAAGCGTGTGTCGGCCCTGGGCTGCCAAGGCATTGGCGGCGACGGCGCCCGCCTGCCGCGTCCCGCCGCAGTCAATGAGCGCGCGATATGAGCCGGAGGAGACCAACAAACTTTGCCCTTGCCCTACATCGAGGGCCGAAAGGGCGAGCGGGCTGCGGTTAAAGCTCAACGAATGGAGCAAGACGGTGGCGCAGAAGGCGCAGATGCAGCTACAGAGGGGAAGCAGGAGCCGCCGTTCTCCACGCCACCACCAAAAGAGGGTGCAAAGCAGCATGGCATAGAGAAAGACGAAGAAGATCTTGAAATACATCACCTCCACCGTCAAAGCGGCAAAGGGGAGTTTGGAAAACCAGTGTGCGCCAAACAAAAACAGCTGCGCAGGCAGTGCAGTCAAGCAGGCGATCAAGGCGCCCAAGGGCGGTATGAGCGCGGCCAAACAAACCGAGAGAATGCCGCCGAGAAAGGTGAGGGCAATGAGCGGCCCGCATAAGAGATTGGCAAGCGGCGCCAGGAGCGAGGCCTGGTCAAAGTACAAGGCAGACAGCGGCAGCGTAAAGATTGTGGCGCCCAGTGAGATGGCAAGCAGCGAGCAGGGCGCCCGTAAGAAGCGGTATGCCTGTTTGGACAGCCGTGCCCGAAAAGCACGCTCTATCGGTTGACCCAAGAGAAAGATGCCGAGGGTCGCGGCAAAAGAAAGTTGCAGGCTGATGGAGGCGACCGCGAAGGGATTGATCAAAAGCAAGAAGAAAAGCGCGCCAAATAGGGCGGTTAGGCTGTGCGCTTGTCGCCCGAACAGGGGCGCGAGCAGCGTGGACGCGCAGAGAATGGCCGCACGCAAGGCACCCGGGCTGCTGCCGGTCATAGCGGCGAAGAAAAAGATCAGCGCCAGCTGCAAAAAGACGGCCTTCTTGCTGCGGCTGCGGATCAAAAAGGCAAAGACAGCGGCCAAAAAGGAGATGTGCATGCCGGAGACAGAGACCACATGGGCCAGACCGCTGCGGCTGAGATCGCTTCTCGTTTCCGGGGTCAGGTCTTTTTGCCAACCGGTGAGCAGTGCGCTCAGCAGCGGGGCGCTCTTTTCTGTGTAGATGGTATGGATCCGATCGCGTATCCATTGGGACAACAACGCAGGCGCATACCGAAGCGGCGGCCTTTCCGGTCTGGAAATTTGCAAGGCGCCATAGGTCTTTGCGGTGAGGTAGATCCCTTTCGCGCGGCGGTTGAGGGAGAACAAATCGACACGATCCTCAATGGAATGGCAGTGCGCGATGGTGGAGATACGGTCACCGGGACGCAGGTCATGCGCAATGCCGTTAAGCTGAAGCTGCAGGGAAACGGCGGGCCCGCCGTCCTCCCCGCCGCGCACGGGCACAGAGAGGCCAAAAGCCGTTTCACTTGGCCACTGCGTCACGACGGCGTCCAGGCGAATCGTGCGCCCGGCGAGCGTTTGTGAGGGCAAGTACACAAAACTGCTGTACAGAAAAAACCAGGCAAAACCGAGCGTCAGACCGAAGGAAAGCCAAAGCAAGCGTCTACCCTGCGGACGAAGCAGGCGAAGCGAGAGCCAAATGAGCGCAAAAACAGCGCCCAATACAAGCGGCAGCTTGTCAGGCAGAAAGAGTGAGAGTCCACAGGCCCCGGCAAAGAAGGCGGACAGATAGATCAGACGAAACATCGCTTCATCAGCCCTCGTTGTGCGGTGGTTTTTTCACCAGGCGATATTTCTTTGGCTTTTTCTCGGCATAGTAGTTTTGCATATACTCTGCATCCTTGATCTCCAGACCGCGCTCACCGGCGAGGCTTTCGATGTGATGGGTAAATTCATGGGAGAGGGTGTCGCGCAGTTCTTGTTTCCAATCGCGCTCGGTCCAGTCCTCCTCCTTGGCCAGTTGGGCAAAGGAGCCATAATAGAGCTCAATCCGACGGCCCAAGGCATCGCAGCAATACATACCCAAGGTGAAAAGCTCCGACTCCCCGGGATGGTTACGCAGCTCCGGCAGCAGGAGCACTGCGCCGTTTAATTGGGCAAAGAAGGCAGGTGGAAAGCTGTCTGTGATCTCATCGAGTAGCGCATGGGCTTCGTCATAGGTGAGGATACACATGCTAAGCGCTCCTTTCTTTCCTGCCTAACGCAGCAAATGGCGCAGCAGGCGGCTTTTTTGCGGGGTATAGGGCTGGTAGCGCAGCGGCGCGTCGAGGTAGGTGTTTTGGTAGAGTACGCTTTTATAATGTGTGAAGGTGTCAAAGCCGGCCTTGCCGTGATAAGAACCCATGCCGCTCCCACCGACGCCGCCAAAGGGCAGGTAGGGCGAGGTGGTGTGCAGGAGCGTGTCGTTCACGCAGCCGCCGCCAAAGGGGAGCCGTTGCATGACATAGTGCTGGGTCTCCTTATTTTCGCTGAACAAATAGAAGGCCAAAGGATGCGGTTTCGAGGCGATCAGCGCAAGGGCGTCTTCCATACGTTCATAGCTGAGAATGGGCAGGATGGGGCCGAAAATTTCCTCTTGCATCACGGGGTCATCCGGCTGCACTTGATCGAGCAGCGTCGGTGCAATTTGCAGGCTTTGGGACCTCGTCTGGCCGCCAAAGACAATTTTGTCCGGGTCAAGCAAGGCGCACAGCCGGTCAAAGTGCCGCTGGTTGACGATACGTCCATAATCCGGGTTTTGCAGCGGGTACTCACCGTATTGTGCACGGATTTCATGTCCGATGGCCGTCAGCAGCTTCTCCTTCACCGAGGCGTGCACCAGCACATAGTCGGGCGCGACACAGGTTTGGCCGCTGTTGAGCAGTTTGCCAAAGACAATGCGCCGCGCGGCCAGGGAGATGCGGGCGGTCTCGTCCACCATGCAGGGACTTTTGCCGCCGAGTTCAAGCGTGACGGGGGTGAGGTGCGCGGCGGCTTTTTCCATGACCAGACGGCCGACTTGCGGGCCGCCGGTATAAAAGATATAGTCAAAGGGCTGTTCCAGAAGGAAGGTGGTGACCTCGGCCCCGCCGGGGATGATGGCGGCCATATTGCGCGGCAAGGCCTGTGAGAGCAGACGATGCAGCATGCGCGCGCTCTGCGGGGCGCATTCGCTGGGTTTGATCACGACTGTGTTACCCGCGGCAATGGCAGCGATGGCAGGCGCGAGCGAGATCAAGAAAGGGTAATTCCAGGGGCTGATGATGAGAACCTGGCCGCGTGGGCAGGGTAAAATACGCCCCTCCGCCGGCAGCTGGGTGAGGGACGAAGGTACGCTGCGCGCCTTGGCCAGGCGGCCCAGGTTGCGCTGAAAAAAATGCAGCTCCGAGCGGATTTGAGAGATTTCAGTCAGAAAACTCTCTGTCGCGGCCTTGCCGAGATCCTCCTGCAGGGCCAGTAGCAGTTCTGATTCCATCGCGCTGATCGCAGCGTCCAGCCGCGTCAGGGCGCACAGCCGCTGGGCCAGCGGCCAGGTTTTCTCTTGTCGAAAGAAGGTGCGTTGGCCTTCTAAAATACGCAAAATACGATCCTTATCCATTGTGCTTCTCCCGGGCGCGCGGCCCTGTGTTTGAGATAGGGGTTTTGGTATTCTTTAGTGTACCACGCAAAGGCATAAAATACAAGTTTTCCACGCAAGTCCTTACAGGAATCTGCCAGGCAAACTGTCCGCACACTAAAAACAATACAGGGCATCGGACGCTTTTCCGATGCCCTGTATGCTTTTCATAATCAGTTGCCGGCGTCCTGTCCCAGCTTGATCACCAGGGTTTCCCCCACGCGCAGGGGCTGCTCATGCTCGATCAACGCTTTGACTTTGATGCTCCGTTTATTTTTGTTGGCGCTGCTCTCCAGTTCCTTTGGGGTGTAGACGGCTTTCCAATCAATGAAACAAATGCTGGCTTCGGCCAAGGGCTGATCGCTGTTGAGCGGGTATAAGGTCAAGCGGTCACCGAATTGCATGGATTGAACCGATTCTTGGGGGAGATAACAGACAAAATATTGCTGCTTTTCGATGGACAAGTCAAACAAGGCCTGCCCCGCGGTCACATAGGCCCCCGGTTCCACATTGCGTCCGAGAACCACGCCATCGCGCAGGGCTTTGATGGTGTAGTCCTCCTTGCTCGCCTGCAGGCGCTCAATTTGTAATTCCGTCAGGTGGATATCGGCCTGGGCGGCCTCTATGTCGTTGCCGCTGACGCCGGTTGAGGTAAAGGTATTGACCTGATGGCGGGCATTTTCCGTCTCTGCCTGCGCCACGGCGATGGCGGATTGGGCGTCTTCCACGGCGCGCTGGCATCGGTCAACTTCTGCCTTGGAGGCCACGCCGGATTCATACAACGTGGTTTGCAGGGCAAGCTCCTCTTGCGCTTGCGTGAGCGCACGCGCGGCGGATTTGCTCTTTTCCTCATAGATGGAAACCGTGCTTTGTGCGGCTTTGCGGGCGGCGTCCACAGAGGCGGTTGAGCTACCTTTGCGCAGCTGCTTGAGCTTGGCATTTTTCATGGTCAGGGTCGCCTGTAACTGGGCAATGTCGTTGTCCAAGGTTTTGTTTTCAATCACGGCGAGGACATCACCGGCCTTGACGGTTTGTCCGGTTTCCGCCATCTGGATTGATATGGGCCCGCTGACCAGTGAAAAACAAGGCGTCGTGGCAATCTCCACGCTGCCTTCGATGCTGATGCTGTTGCTTTTGGGTAAGCTTGCATAAATCAGCAGGCTCGCTACAATCACAATGACGGGAATCAGGCCCAGGCAGAGCTTCCCGATGGTTTGCTTTCGTATGGCTTTCAACGCAATCCCTCCAACACATCAAATCGACAAGTTTTTCTTCTCGAACACAAACACGCTGAGCACAAGCAGCAGAGCAATCATGCCGAGCAGCAAAAGGCTGATCCCGGCGGTTCCGCCGCCTTCCATAATTTCAGTGGAATTGAGCAGGGAAAAGAGGGAAAAACGCTTCAAAACCTCCGACTGTTCGGAAACGCCCCCCAGAATAAATAAGAGGATGGACAAAATATTGACCGTGGAGGAAACGGACAGGGCCATTTTGGATTCATTAAAGAAGCAGGAATAGAAAAAACAGATCATACCCACCAGCATCGTCAGCAGCGCGGCATTGATGTTGATTTTTAAAAAGACCGCCTCGTTGAGCATGTTGCCGAAAAACATGCGGCAGACATAGACGCCGCCAACATGTAAAAAGAGAAATAAGAGCGCGATGGAGCCAAGCAGGAAAAGCTCTTTCGTGATGATGATGGTGCGCCGTGAAGTGGGCGACATGAGCAGGTAAGAAAAGGAGCCGTCATCCACCATCTTGGCCACAAGGCGGTTGGATACGATGATGCAGTAAATCATGGGAAAGATGAACACCAGAAAGCCGTAATACGAGCTGACGATGAAACCCGTGAGGCTCGTGGACATTTGATCGAAACCAAAACCCGCCATCAGGCCCTCGGGTAAGAGGTCAAGCATCTCGTTCCATGAGGAATTGTCGGAAGGATTGTACATGTAAGTGATGATGCTGAAGTACATCATCATCACATAGGCGATGATCATAAACAAGATGAAGTTTTGCTTGATGTCAACTTTGAGTAAAGCCGGTTTCATCTGCGCACTCCTTTCATCCGTATAGATTCAGAAAGATTTCTTCCAGACTCTGTGCTTTCGTCTCCAAAGAGAGCACCGATAGGCTCGCCAGACAGGCCAGAAAGGCATTGAGCTGCTCTCCCCGGACGACGATCTCACCGCGGCCATCCGAAAAGGCGGCGGGATCTGCGCCAAAGGGTTTGAGCCGCACCACATCCTCCGGATGCGCCAGATGGATGACATAGGAGATGCGCTGCGTCTGTTTGAGAAGGGCTACGTTGGTCTGTTTGATGAGGCGTCCTTCTTTGATGATGATAATTTGGTCGCAGGTTTTTTCCACTTCTTCAAACAAGTGACTGCTGAGCAGCATGGTTTTTCCCCGGTTTTTTTCACGCAGCAGCAGGTCAATGAAGGTTTTTTGCATGATGGGGTCCAAGCCACTGGTCGGTTCATCCAGAATCAAAACGGCGGGATCGTGCATGAAGGCGGCGATGATGCCGATTTTTTGCTTCATGCCTTTGGAATAACGCTTGATTTTACCCTTGAGGTCGATTTCAAACAGATCGGCCAGCTCCTGCATCCTGCTTTTATCGCGCGTGCCACGCATGTCGGCCAAAAACTGCAAAAAGCCTTTGCCGGTCATGCCGTTTAAAAAGGCAATTTCGCCGGGGATATAGCCCAGAAACCGTTGAATCTCCGGGGCCTTCTTCCGACAGTCCAGATCAGCAATGTGACAGCTGCCCCGACCCGGCGTGGAAAAGCCCAGCAGGCAGCGAATGGTTGTGGTTTTCCCCGCGCCGTTTGGGCCGAGATAGCCCAGCACTTCACCCTCCTTGACCGAAAAGGTGACGTCCTCAATGCCTTTGCCGTTGGGATACTGTAAGGTCAGCTGCTTTACATCGATCATAGGAAAACCTCCAAACGCCAACAGAAACAAGATCGTAGGAACCATCGGGCGGCGTTTTGCCTCTGATTTGTCAAGTTACAGACAGTCTAGCATGAACGAAAACAAAAGTCGATCACTTTTAAACTGATTTTTCTACCACTTATGCACACCGAGAATGGAAGGCGGCCGCGGCCCAAATACAGTGCCCTGCATTTCGCACCGCACATAGAGAAACAGGAGATGCGTGGGTTTGGCAAAAAAATAAAACAGGCATGTGACGCGCGGTCACATGCCTGCTTGCTTATTCGCCCTCGTGGGCGTGACAACTCTCGCAATCCATACTGCAAAACAGTTTATGGTCATAGGCGATGTTGTTTCGATCGTAATAATCCTGAATGGCGCGCTTAACGGCTTCCTCGGCCAAGACGGAGCAGTGGATCTTCTGGGGAGGGAGACCGTCGAGCGCCTCCACCACCGCCTGATTCGTGAGCGCCAAGGCCTCGTCAATGGGCTGGCCTTTGATGAGCTCGGTTGCCATGGAGCTGGTGGCGATGGCAGAGCCACAGCCAAAGGTTGTAAACTTGGCGTCGGCGATGGTGCCGTCCTCAATTTTTAAGGTGATGCGCATAATGTCGCCGCATTTGGCGTTGCCCACCTGGCCGACGCCATCTGCCTCTTCAATTTCACCGACATTGCGCGGCGCGCGGAAATGGTCCATGACTTTTTCACTGTATAACATAGGGTCGCACTCCTTTCTGTAATTCAGCCCACACGGGAGACATAGCCCGCAGGCGTTCCACGACCTCTTTGACGGCCGTTATGGTCTGATCAATGTCCTTTTCGGTGGTCTCGTTGCCCAGCGTCAGGCGCAGGGAGCCGTGGGCCACCTCGTGGGGCCGTCCGATGGCCAGCAGGACATGGCTTGGATCCAGCGAACCGGAGGTGCAGGCCGAACCGGAGGAGGCGGCGATGCCCAGGTCGCTGAGCAGCAGGAGCAGGGACTCGCCTTCAATGCCCTCAAAGCAGAAGTGAACATTGCCGGGCAGACGGCAGTCGGCATCCCCGTTGAGCGCGCTGTGTTCGATGGAAGATAGACCTTCAATGAGCCGCCGGCGCAAAGCGAGTGCATGCCGGGTATTTTCCTCCAAATTGGCACAGGCCTCTTGCAGGGCGGACGCCATACCCATGATGGCGGGCAAGTTTTCCGTGCCCGCCCGTTTTCCGCGCTCCTGTGCGCCCCCTTCGATGAAAGAGAGCAGGGGCAGGCTGCGTCGCACATAGAGCGCGCCCACGCCCCGCGGGCCGTGGAATTTATGTCCGGACAGGGAGAGCATGTCGATGTTTTGCTTGTCCACATTCACATAGACATGGCCCACAGCCTGCACGGCGTCCGTATGAAAGGGCACGCCCTTTTCCCGGCACAAGGCCCCGATTTCTTGGATGGGTTCTATCGTGCCGATTTCATTGTTGGCAAACATAATGCTGACCAGCGCCGTTTCTGCGCAGATGGCGTCCGCCAGGTCGGATAGGCGAATCATGCCGCGCGCATCCACGGGCAGCAGCGTGACGCGAAAGCCCTCTTTTTCCAGCTTTTCTAAGGTATGCAGCACTGCGTGGTGCTCAATGGCGGAAGAAATGAGGTGGGTTTTCCCCTTGCGCTTGCCGAGCCGCGCGGCGCTGACGATGGCCTGATTGTCGGCCTCGGTGCCGCCGGCGGTAAAATAAATCTCTCTCGCGCTTGCGCCGATGGCCTGGGCGACCGTCTCGCGGGCTTGCGCCAGCGCCTCGGCAGCCTCTTGCCCTAAGTCATGTAAACTCGATGGGTTAGCCCAGAACTGATCCATGGCAAGCGTCATGGCCTGCCGGGCAGTGGGGCTGGTCTTTGTCGTGGCAGCGTGGTCCAGATAGATCATCGTGATTCCTTCTTTCTATCAATAAGCAAACGTCCTGTGGACGCTTATAAGTACATATAATTAGTGGGTTTATATGGAGTGTAGCATCATAAACCCATATTGTCAATAGGATTATCGAAAAACTTGCCAATTATCCTATAAAACAAGAACGACAAACTTCCAAACGCGACGAAGGCCACCGTCTGCAAGATGCATACGGTGGCCTCGGTCTGAAAAATGAGTAAGGCAGACACGTCAGCGATTGCCGCGTGAGAGTATCTGTTTGGCTTCTGCTATGAGGTCAGGAGAGGTCTCCTGCACGATCAAAACACGGGTAAGAGCGGGGAAAGCCTCTTTCAGCTCTGCCTCAATGAGCGTTTCATTGGTGAGAAGCGCAGCGGGACAGGTGGCGCACTGTCCCATCATGCGAAGGCGCAGCACGCCGTCATCGTAGGAGAGGATTTCGGCGTCGCCGCCGTGGCTTTGCAGATAGGGCCGAACACGTTCGTCTAAAACGGCTTGCAGTTGTGCTTGCATGGGCTGCGCTCCTTTCGGTGTTAGTCCACAATGTGCGCCAATTTCTTGGCCAGTTCCTTTTTGTGCTCGAGATTACCCTGGCGGGCGATCATGACGCGCTGTGCCTGCGGTGAGCCCGCGCCGTGCAGGGATTCGGTCAGATAGCCGACCGAGGCGGCGCCCATGCAGAGCGTTTCAATCAGGCGCAGGATGCGCAGGCGGTTTTCCGTGGAGACGCCGGCGGTTCCGATGAGATACTTTTCCACCCAGGGGCCGGTGACCTCGCCGCGCAGGTCGGCTTCGGAGGGGGCGGTGACCACGCAGCCGCCGGCGATGTCCTCGGCCAGACGGGCAATTTCATAGGGGAAGCGGGTGACGTTCTGCTTGCAGACGTTGGCCAGCAGCAGATCAATGAGGTAGCTGCCGGAGGGGGTTTGCGTGCCCTCGGCGGAGCAGGCGATGCCGCAGGCATACATGGTTTCATTCAAATGGATCATCTCAATGATCTTATCCTTGACATGGCTGACCTTCGGCACGCCGTTGTAGTCGGCGGCCAGAGCCGTCGCGCCAATGAGCACATCGCCCACGCCGACCTTGCAGCCGCCATAGCTCTGGCGGTGGTAACCCGCGAAACGCTCGACCAGCATACCGGCAAAGTCAGTTTCACCATTCATGAAGATGCGGTCGTTGGGCACAAAGACGTCGTCAAAGACCACAAGGGCCTCCACGCCGCCAAATTCCACGTTGCCGACATCGATACTGCCTTCTTCCAACTTGCGGGTGTCGCAGCTTTGGCGGCCGATGATGATGTGAATGCCCTCAGCATCGGTGGGCACGGAGAAGGAGACGGCAAAGTCCCGATCCTCCGGCGTCATGGCGACCGTTGGCATGACCAGGATTTCATGCGAGTTGCACATGCCGGTCTGGTGAGCCTTTGCGCCGCGCACCACGATGCCGTCCGCCCGACGCTCGACCACGCGCAGGTACATATCCAGATCCGGCTGCTTGTGGGGCGGCAGGGCACGGTCTCCCTTGGGATCGGTCATGGCGCCGTCGACGGTGAGGTCCTTGGTCTGGCACATAGCGACAAAACGGCGGAAATTTTCGTGATAAGCAGTGCCGTGCTTTTGGTCAATTTCAAAGGTGGTACTGTAAACGGCGTTGAAGGCGTCCATGCCCACGCAGCGCTGGAAGCAGGAGGCGGTCATCTGACCGAGCAGACGCTGCATCTTGACTTTGTTGACCAGGTCCTGCGTGGACTGATGGATATGCGCGAAACGGTTGACGCGTTCGCCGGTCAGGTTGGAGACAACAGTCATGAGCTCCTGATGGGCAGGCTGCTGGGCCAGGTCATAGGTCATGCGAACCGAGTTGACGGAAGGGCGCAGGATGGGGTCATCCACGGGGTTTTCAATCTGCTTGCCGAACATGTATACCTTGAGTTTGAGCTGACGCAAGCTGTCAACATATTCTTTACCGGTCATAAGAGACATAAGTAACATCCTTTCTTTCAAAAGCTCTGGTTGTGTTGTGTGCCGTCATGCGCTAAAATAGAGAGCAAACAGGCAGTTGGGAAGGTGAAATAGATGGCGACGTTGATGTTGGGCACCATTTATGAGGAAACGCGGGAGAAATATCAGCTGCGGCTGCTGGCCGGGGCAGAGGGATTGTACCGCTCCTTACGCTGGTTATATTTTTCGGAGGATATCGGCAACGCCGATTTCCTGCGCGGCGGCGAACTCATGGTCATCACCGGTTTTGGCCTGCAGGGCCAGGAGACGCTGGAGGGGTTTTTGCGCATGCTGATGCAGAAAAACTGCTGTGGCGTGATCATCAACGTGGGCAAATATATTGTTGAGGAAGACATTTCCGATGAAATGCGCAGACTCTGCGATGAAAACCGTTTTCCGCTGATCACCATGCCGTGGAAATTCCATCTGGCCGATATCATTCAGGAATACAGCCGCCGGATCTTTTTCCGCACGCATGAGCAGGATCGCTTATATGATCTTTTCGGTCTGCTGCTGACGGACCACAGACTCTGTGCGGCGGAGGATGAAGCGCGCCTGGCCGCCCATCAATTTGACCCGGAAGGCGATTACTGCGTGGCGCGGCTGTCGTGGAAGAACGAAGGGAAAGCGCGCCCGGCGCAGAGCCTGGCCCATGACTTGCATGTCTTAACGGAGAACCATCTCAACCGGGAAAAGCTGCACTCCTGCGCCTTTTTGTATCAAGATGGCCTGGTGCTCATCTTTCATGGCGTGCATGACTCCATGGTTGCCGCGCAGGTCGAGCAAATATGCCAACTGTGTCAGGCGTCATTCCCGGGACTTCGCTTGTGCGCCGGCATTGGCTCTACCTTGCCGGGTTTTGCACAGTTGCGCGAGAGTGAGAGTCGCGCAGCCCTCGCGATGGCGCGCGCGCGTTTGCAGGGGACGCGCTACTTGCGTTTTTCGGATTTGGGAATCTTTCAGTTGTTTTTCATCTGTCGCGATGCGTCCGTCTTGCGCCAGTATTTAAGCATCCTCGATCCGCTGGTACAATACGATGCGCAGTATGACAGCCAACTGGTGGAGACCTTGCGGCTGTACTTACAGTTTGGCGGCAGCGTGCAGCTGGTTTCGGATGAACTCTACTGCCACCGCAACACCACCAACTACCGCATCAAGAAGATCAAAGCCCTGCTCCATGCCGACCTGGACGAGCGCGAGGTGATCTTTCAGTTGCAGCTGGCCTTTCATCTGCGGGAGTATGAGGCGATGCAACGGGACCAGGGGAAATGAATCTTCGTCGGCTTATCTGCCCGCAAGGGCGGGGATCTTCTCCTGCGCGGCGGCGCTTGACGGGAGCAGGGAGAGGATGGAGGCCTCCAGGATATCCAGGCCGGCGGCCAGCTGTTCATCCGTCATGGTGAGCGGGGCGAGGAAACGGACCACATGCCCGGCCGCACCGGCGTTTTCAATCATCAGGCCGCGGCCCAGCGCCTCTTGCACGAGCTTGCTGACAAAGTCGCCGTTGGGCGTCCGGCTCTCCTGATCGGTGACGAACTCCAGGCCAAGCATACCGCCCATGCCGCGTACATCGCCGATCAGAGGGACTTGCTTCTTCCAAGACAGAAAACGGTTCATGGCCACGCGGCCGATGTCCGCAGAACGCTCGGCCAAACGGTCGCGCTCCATGATTTCAATGACTTTCAGGGCGGCGGCACAGGCAAGGGGATTGCCGCAATAGGTGCCGCCGATGACCCCGGCGGGGACGGCCTCCATGATTTGCTCCCGCGCCACGATGCCCGAGATGGGCAGGCCGGCAGCAATGGACTTGGCACAGGTGACAATATCGGGGGCCGCGCCGGCCTCTTTCCAGTATTCGGAGGCGAACATGCGGCCTGTGCGGCAGAAGCCGGTCTGCACCTCATCGGCAATCAGCAGAATGCCGTGCTGATCGCAGAGCTGCCGCAGCGCCTGCACCCATTCGATGGGGGCGGGGATGAAGCCGCCCTCGCCCTGCAGAGGTTCGACAATGATGGCCGCCACCTGTTCCGGTGGGGAGGCCTCTTCAAAGACAGTTTGCAGGGAATTGAGGTAATAGTCAAGTGCAGATTCTGGAGGCAGGCCGACAGGGTTGCGGTAGTAGTAGGGGAATTTGGCGCGGTAGATGCCGTCGGGGAAGGGGCCCATGCCGCGGGCGTAGGCTTTTTTGGCCGTCATGGACATGGTCAGCATGGTGCGGCCATGAAAGGCCCCGGAAAAGACGATGATATTGGGACGCTTGGTGTAGGCTTTGGCCAGCTTGACGGCGTTTTCGTTTGCCTCTGCGCCGGAATTGGCGAAGAAGGCTCTTTTTTTATCCCCCAGGACGGGAACGATCTGACAGAGCTTTTCCGCCAGAGCGACATAGCCCTCATGGGTGACGATGTTGAACATGCCGTGGAAGTAGCGATCCGCCTGTTCCTTGACGGCAGCGATCACCTCCGGGTGGCTGTAGCCGATGTTGAGCACGCCCACACCGCCGATCCAGTCCAGGAAACGGTTGCCGTCCAGATCTTCGAGCATGGCGCCTTCGCCGCGGGCAATTGCCACCGGGTAGACGCAGCGGATGGCGGAGGGGATGACATCGTCGCGGCGATCGATGAGCGCCTTGGCCTTCGGGCCGGGCAGTGTCGTTGTTTTGATTTCTGGCAGAGCTTGCGATAACATAGGAAGCACTCCTTTACCGTTAAAATAATAGATGTGAATAATAAATGCCCACAGCAAACCGGATCAATATAAGGCGCGGTAAATGGCAGCGACGGCGGCATCATCCAAGGGTACGAAATTGTTGGCCATCAGGCGGCCCTGATTCTCACGGACCGAATCGGTAAAGGCCTGAATCTCAGGCTCCTGCATGCCGTACTCGTTCAGACGCTTTTTGGGAATGAGCACACCTAGAAGCGCATCGAGTTCATCAAACACCGCGTCGGTTGTGCAGGAGAGTAAGTCCGCCAAAAAGGCGCACAAGCGGGCCATCTGCCCGTCTTGCCGGATGGAGATGTACTGCTTCATCACGCCGGTGAACATGGCGTAATTGGCCTCGCCGTGCGGCACATGATAGACTGCGCCGAGCGGATAGCTCAAGGCGTGTACCGCGCCGCAGCCGGCGTTACCAAAGGCGATGCCCGCATAGTTGGCGGCCAGCAGAAAATCGCCGAGCAGCGGCAGCCTGGCCTGTTCACCGCCGTCTCGGATGGTCAAAAAGCCGCGGACAATGATCTCAATGGCGCGATAGCCGAATAGACGGCTCAAATCGCTGCCGCGGGGCGAAAGGCTGGACTCCACCGCGTGGACCAGCGCGTCAATGGAGCTTGTGGCAAAAAAGCGGAAGGGCAGGCCGCCGAGCAGCGCAGGGATGAGCACGGCGTGATCGGCAAAGAGCGCGTCATGCGCCAAGCCCTTTTTGGTGCCGCGGCTCAGGAGCGCCAGGATGGAGATGTTTGTGACCTCGCTGCCGGTGCCGCAGGTGGTGGGGACTAGGATCAGCGCCTTGTCCCGCTCCGGCGTGATCTCGCCGTCAAAGAGAGCAAGTACCGGGCAGAAGCAACGCAGCGCTAAGAGCTTGGCAATGTCAATGACGCCGCCGCCGCCGATGGCAATGACCCGCCGGTAGTGCTTGGGTAGATCGCGCGCGATGGCTTCGACCATGTCATCCGAGGGCTCTCCGCTGCCGTACCTCTCTTGAAACAGTACGTGGCAAGGCAGGTTCATACTGCCAAAGGCGGGGGTGTAGATGTACTCGTTGGTCAGGATCAGATCCTCGGCGGTCAGAGAAAAGGCAGAGACGAACTCCGCCACACCGGAGAGCTGACAGATCGCTGGCCGAATTTGGAACGCATTCATACGACATCCTCCTTTGATACTGGTTTATTTGTAAGGGTATGGGCAAAGGCCCTGCAGGGCGCGAAGGCACCTGCAAGGCCGTGCTTTTCAGACTAAAAAGATCGTACCGGCTTTGAATACACAGACGCCGATGATCCCGACCATGGCGATCAGTTCCAGGCGAAGAACGCCGAAACTCAACTTGTTGAGTACGCGCAGGATGGGATTGGTGGTCTCGTGATTCATATTGGTCTTTTTCATGTTTCATACCCTCTTTTCATGTATTGTGGAGCGAATCTCTTAACTGTCCCTATCTTAGCATGGGGACAGGCTCCGTGAAAGAGGCTGTGGGCCCAAAGATATTGCCTCTGCTTCGTGCTCTGGCACAAAGCCCTCCACATTTGCCATAGGCTTGGGAAAAAGAAAAGCCGCAGCCCTTGCGCGATAAGGGTTGCGGCTTGATTAAACGGTAAAAAATCGATACAGACATGGGCTGATTGCCTAGGCTCTTGCGTCAAGCAGATAGCCATCCTCGCCGGCCCGGGGGGCGGGTCTGGTGGAGACGGTGTGTGGGCAGCTTTGATCATGTCGGTGTTGTTTGTCGCATGTTGTGGTGATGGTGGTTAGCTCCTCGGCACGCTGTGGTTGCTGTGCTGCTGCCGCTGTGGGGTTTGGATTGGCGGCAGCGATCGCTCCGATTGCCATGTGATCACCTTCTTTCAATTGCATTATAGCATAAGAAGATTAAAAAAGAAATAGGCTTGCTGCGAATCGATGGCGTATGAGCGGAAACGGCGTCTTTCTGAGCGACAAGGTTGACAGGTGGCATGCTGTGGTGATATCATGGAAAAAAATATTTCATATGGAAGGATTCAGACCGGGACGACGAAGCGGACAACTGTTGAGCAACCCGGGGCTGGTCGAAGAAAGGTTCCCCGCGCGGGAATGTTTTTGCATTCAGTTCAGGGGCGTACCACGCAGGTGCGTCCCTGTTTTGTCAGGATGGGCAGGCTGCCGCCGTCTGGCGCAGCGGAAAGGAGCGTTTCAATGGAGAAAAAGACCGCGCTGTATGACACACATGTGGCCGAGGGCGGAAAGATTGTGCCCTTTGCCGGCTATCTTTTACCCGTGCAGTACAGTGATATCATTGCCGAGCACATGGCGGTGCGTGAGGCAGCCGGCCTGTTTGACGTCTCTCATATGGGAGAGCTGCTGCTGACGGGGAAGGATGCGCTGCGTAGCATCAATCATCTGTGCAGCAACGCCTTTGATGATATGAAGGACGGCAGGGTGCGGTATAGCCCCATGCTCAACGCGGACGGCGGCGTGATTGATGATCTCTTGGTGTACCGTCTGGCGCAGGATCGCTACTGGCTGGTGGTGAATGCCGCCAACCGGGAGAAGGATGCACAGCACATTGCGCAAAATCTTTTGGGCGATTGTGTCATGCAAGATATTTCGGATGACGTGGCCCAGTTGGCGCTGCAAGGCCCCGCGGCCAAGGCCATTCTGGCCCGCCTGGTGGCGGAGGAGGAAATCCCGAAGGGGTATTATACCTTTACGGAAAACGCCAAGGTGGGTGGGATCACCTGTCTGATCTCCCGCACGGGTTATACCGGTTCTTTTGGCTATGAGCTCTATTGCAGCGCAGGGCAGGCTCCTGCGCTCTGGAAACTGCTGCGTGAGAGCGGCGCGTCCGACGGCCTGATCCCCTGCGGCTTGGGCGCGCGCGATACGCTTCGCCTTGAGGCCGCCATGCCTCTGTATGGCCACGAGATGGATGACACGGTGAGCCCGCTGGAGACCGGCCTCTCCTTTGCCGTCAAGATGCAAAAAGAGGACTTCATCGGCAAAGCCGCGCTCGCAAAACGCGGTGAGCCGCGACGCACACGCGTGGGGCTCAAGGTCGTGGGCCGCGGCATTGTGCGCGAGGACGCGACCCTGTACGCAGGGGAACATATCGTCGGCAGGACGACTTCAGGGACGCATCTGCCCTATTTAAAAGCGGCCTACGCCATGGCGCTGGTCGACAAAACCTGCGCCGCAGAGGGAACGCACCTGTTCGCCGACGTGCGCGGGCGCAAGATTGAGGTAGAAGTGGTCCCCATGCCATTTTATAAAAGTTAATCCACATAAAAAATTAGTAAACAGGCCGGATACGGCGATTTTTGGAAGGAGAAGATTGTGATGAATAACCCTGAAACACTGCAGTACAGCAAGAGCCATGAATGGGTGAAGTTTCTCTCAGACGATACGGCCCTGGTGGGCCTCACCGATTTTGCCCAGGATCAGATGGGTAGCCTGGTGTTTGTGAATTTGCCCGAGGTGGGCGACGAGGTGGTCATTGGCGAAGCCCTGGGCGATGTGGAGAGCGTCAAAGCTGTCTCGGACATCTATTCGCCCCTGAGCGGAACCGTCTCGAAGGTCAACGAGGAATTGTTGGATGCGCCGGAGGCGATCAACCAGGATCCCTACGGCGCCTGGCTGGTGGAAGTGAGCGGGATAACAGGCCGCGAGGAACTGCTGTCCGCGGCGGATTATGAGGCACATTGCTTGGAGGAGGGCTGACGATGGGACAGTATTTGCCATCGACGACGGCCCAACGGGAGCAGATGTTAGCGGCGTTGGGCATTGCCACAGTAGATGAGCTGTACCGCGATCTGCCCCAGGAGCTGATGCTCTCCGAGGCGCTGCATCTGCCCGCGGGAAAGAGCGAGATGGAGGTGCTGCGCAGCTTTGCAGCGCTGGCGGGAGAGAACCGCATCTTTCAAACCATTTTCCGTGGCGCGGGCGCATACCGGCATTTCATCCCCGCAGTCGTCTCGTCTATTGTCTCGAAAGAGACATTTTTGACGGCCTATACGCCCTATCAGGCGGAGATTTCGCAGGGAATCTTGCAGGCCATTTTTGAATTTCAAACGATGATCTGCGAGCTGACCGGCATGGATGCGGCCAATGCTTCCGTCTATGACGGCGCCAGCGCGGCGGCAGAGGCGGTTGCCATGTGTCGTGACCGCAAACGCAGCCGGGCGCTGCTGTCTGCCGCCGCCAATCCGCAGACGATTGCCGTGGTGAAAAGCTACTGCTGGGCGGCGGGATATGAGTTGGACCTGATCCCCGCGAAAGAAGGCGTAACGGATCAGAGCGCCTTGGAAACCCTGTTGACCCCGGATGTGGCCTGCGTCTATATGGAGCAGCCGAATTACTTTGGCAACGTGGAGGACGCGGCTTCCATGGCCGCGCTGGTCCATGAAAAGGGCGCCAAGCTGATTATGGGCGTCAACCCCATCGCCACGATGCTGTTGGCTACACCGGGCGAGTGCGGCGCGGATATCGCCGTTGGCGAAGGGCAGCCGCTGGGTATGCCGCTCTGCTTTGGCGGGCCTTACCTGGGCTTTATGGCCACCCGTGACGCACTGACGCGTAAACTGCCCGGCCGTATTGTTGGAGAGACGACGGATTCCGCCGGTCGGCGCGCATTTGTCCTCACCTTGCAGGCGCGCGAGCAGCATATCCGCCGCGAAAAAGCGAGCAGCAATATTTGCTCCAATCAAGCGCTCTGTGCGACCACTGCGGCGGCCTACATGGCAGCGATGGGGCCGGAGGGCCTGCGCGAAGTTGCCGAGCAGTGCTACCATAAGGCGCATTATTTGGCGCGTCAGATCTCGGTTCTGCCGGGCTTTGCCCTGCGCTACCCGGGTGCGTTCTTCCACGAATTTGTCACGGAATGCCCGGCTGGCACACCTGCTCCTGTTTTGGCCAAACTGGAGGCCAGGGGCATCTTAGGCGGTCTGCCGCTGCCTGACGGCGGGATTTTGTGGTGCGTGACGGAAATGAACACAAAAGAAGAAATGGATATCCTGGTGGCCTTACTCAAGGAGGTGAGCGCGGCATGAATCTGTTGTTTGAAAAGAGCGTGCCGGGCAGACGCTCCTGCTATCTGTCCCCCTGTGATGTCCCGTCGACGGAGCTGCCCGCGGCCATGCAAAGGCAGACGGCGCCCCGGCTGCCGGAATTGGCGGAGACGGATGTCAGCCGTCACTATTCCGCCTTGGAGCGGCGTGCCTTCGGCGTGAACCAGGGTTTTTATCCGCTGGGAAGCTGTACGATGAAGTACAACCCCAAGATCAACGAAAAAGTAGCGTCCTTACCCGGCTTTACCGACATTCATCCCCTGCAGCCGACCCATACGGTGCAGGGCGCGCTGCGCGCCTTGCATTTGGCCGAGCGTTATTTGGCGGAGATCACCGGGATGGACGCCATGACCTTCCAACCATCTGCCGGCGCGCATGGCGAGCTGACAGGCCTGATGCTCATTAAGCGGTACCATGAGGCGCGCGGCGATACGAACCGCAAAAAAATCATCGTGCCGGACTCCGCACACGGCACCAATCCGGCCACCGTCAGCATGTGCGACATGGACGTGGTGAGCGTACCGTCCGGCGCGGATGGCTGCGTGGATATAGACAAGTTGCGTGCGGTGGTCGGCCCCGATACGGCGGGCCTCATGCTGACCAATCCCAACACCCTCGGCATTTTTGAGCGTCAGATTCAGGAGATCACCAGCATCATCCATGAGGCCGGTGGCCTGGCTTACTATGACGGCGCGAATCTGAACGCCGTAGTGGGTCTGGTGCGGCCCGGCGATATGGGCTTCGATTGCGTGCATTTGAATCTGCATAAAACCTTTTCCACGCCGCATGGCGGCGGCGGCCCGGGCAGCGGCGCTGTGGGCTGTAAGGCGCATCTGGAGGAGTATTTGCCCGCACCGCGCGTGTCGGAAGGGGCAGAGGGCTTCATTTTGGAAGACATGGTACCGGAGAGCATCGGCAAGGTGCGCAGCTTCTATGGCAACTTCCTCGTTGTGCTCCGTGCGCTCTCCTATATCGTCACCCTGGGCCAAGAGGGTCTGCCGGAAGCGGCAAGAAACGCCGTGCTCAACGCCAACTATCTCATGAAACGGCTGTCTGCCCGCTTTGACATTGTCAACAAGGGTTTCTGCATGCACGAATTTGTCATCAGCATGGAGCGCGAAGCCAAGGAGAAACATGTCACCGCGCTCGATATGGCCAAAGCCTTCATGGATCACGGCATGCACCCGCCCACGATGTATTTCCCGCTGATCGTCAAGGAGGCCCTGATGGTCGAACCGACGGAGACGGAGGGCAAAGAAAATTTGGACGCGGCGGCTGATCTGATTTTGCAGCTTTACGATGAGGCAATGCAAAATCCCGAGCTAACGCACAGTTATCCGCTCAATACCGTCATCGGCAGACCGGATGAAGTCGAGGCGGCGCGCCATCCTAAGCTGCGCTACAAAGCGCCAACAGCGGAATAAGGGAGGGGCCTATCTTGGCAGAATCCTTTGATTTCATTGTCATCGGCGGCGGACCGGGCGGTTATACGGCCGCCATCCGCGCCGCGCAAGCGGGCATGAAGGTGGCGCTGGTGGAACAGCAGAACCTCGGCGGCGCCTGTCTTAACCGCGGCTGTATTCCCACAAAAACACTGGTGCATACCGCGCGGCAATACCGCGAACTGTTCGAGGGGATGATTGCCGGTATCAGGGTGGATGGACTGCGCTGTGACCGTGCGGCCCTCTTTGCGCGCAAAGATACCGTGGTGAATGAATTGCGTGACGGCATTGCGTTTTTGCTTAAGAGCAACAACGTGGCCTTGTACAATGCGCGCGGCTGCTTGATGGCCGACCACCGTGTGCTTTTGTCGGACGATCTGGGCGAGTTGACAGGTCAGTACATCCTGCTGGCCACCGGCGCGCAACCCATCCGTCCCAACATTCCGGGCGCGCAGCTACCAGACGTTCTCACGAGTGATGAACTCCTGGCGGGGCAGGCCGGGGATTGTAAGCGACTGTGTATCATCGGCGGTGGCGTGATCGGGACTGAAATTGCCTCGGTCTATGCCGACCTGGGCTGCACCGTGACGATTCTGGAAGCCGCGGAGCGTATTTTGCCCACGGCGGACCGTGAGATTTCGCAGAACCTCAGCATGATACTCAAAAAACGTGGCCTGAGCATCCATACGGGTAGTGTGGTGCAGGAGATTAGCCAACAAGCCGATGGGCTTCTCTTGCAGTTCACCGACAAAAAAGGCGAGCCGGGTGAGGTCTCCTGTGACAAGGTTCTGCTGTCCGTGGGACGAAAGGCGCGCCTGGACGGTCTTTGGGAGGCATCGCTTCCCATCCAAACGGCGCGTGGCATAGTGGTGGATGACCACTTTGAAACGACGCTGCCCGGTGTCTTTGCCATTGGTGACTGCATAGATGGCGGCATTCAGCTGGCGCATGTGGCGTCGGCGCAGGCGAGCTGTGCGGTTGCCCATATGGCCGGAGAAGTGCCGGACATGGCGCTCACGGTGGTACCGGGTTGCATTTATACCGATCCGGAGATTGCCTGGGTTGGCCTGTCGACCGATGAGGCCAAGGCGCGCGGCATTGCCGTGAAAACCGGGAAATACATCATGTCCGGCAACGGTAAGAGCCTGATTGAAGGCCAGGAGCGCGGTTTTGTGAAGCTGGTCTTTGATGCCGAGACGGAGGTTCTGCTCGGTGCGCAGCTGATGTGCGGCCGTGCGACGGACCTCATTGGTGAACTGACCGGCGCCATTGCCACCCGGCAAACGGCGCATGAACTTGCGCGGGTGATCCGTCCGCACCCCACCTTTTTGGAGGGTGTCAGCGAGGCGGTGGAGGATTTGTTCTCCCGCGCGGTACACATTGCGCCAAAGAAAAAAGCTAAGCAGTCGTAGTGGAAGAAAGAGAGCGCACGGATGGAATGCTACTACCTGGTGACCAAAGGGACGGATCCCTACCGCAATTTAGCGCTGGAGGAAGCGCTGCTGCGCAGCGCGCCGCCGGATCGAGTGCTGCTCTATCTCTGGCAAAATGATAACACCGTGGTCATCGGACGCAACCAAAACGCCTGGCGGGAATGTCGTCTGGAGGCCTTTGCCGCCCAAAAGGGGCGTTTGGCCCGCCGCATGTCGGGCGGTGGCGCGGTGTATCACGATCTGGGCAATCAAAACTTTAGCTTTATCGCCGGAAATGCCCTGTACGATGTGCGCAGACAGACGGCGGTGGTGTGCTGCGCGGTGCAAAGTTTTGGCGTTGACGCGGTGTTAAGCGGCAGAAATGATATTCTGGCTGCCGGACGGAAGTTTTCCGGCAATGCTTTTCAAAAAACGCAGACTGCCTCCCTGCATCACGGCACCATTCTCATTGCATCTCAAATGGCGCGCCTGGGCGAATTTTTGGCGCCATCCCCGGAAAAGTTGGCTGCCAAGGGCGTGGAAAGCGTCCGCGCGCGCGTCATTAACCTCTGTGAAGTCAATCCCGCCATCACAGTTGAAGCGATGCAAGACGCGCTGCTGCAGGCCTTTGCCGCCTGCTATGGCGTGACGCCGCAAGCGCTACCGCAGGAGGCAATTGACCATGCCAAATGGGATGCCTTGACCGAACGCTATGCCTCAGATGCCTGGCGGCTTGGCGTACACGCGGCCTTTCAGTTTGGCATCAATCACCGCTTCTCCTTGGGCGAACTGGAGATTCTGATGGATGTGGAAGCGGGCGTGGTCGCACGTGCGCGCGTCTATTCCGATGTCATGGATGCCGATTGGGTCAATGCGTTTGAGAGTGGCTTGCCGGGTGCCGCCTATTCTGCTGCATGCTTATCGGCGTGCGTGCCGGAGAGCAACTTGGAGCCGACGCTGCAGCAAGAGGTGGCAGCATATATTCGCAACTTAGTTTTATAAAGAAAAGAAAAACAGCTGCATCCCAAGTAAAAGGGATGCAGCTGTTTATGGTATGATTCACTTAATGCGGCGCACCGGTTTTCAGACGCGCCAAAGCGCGGGCCATGGCGGCCTTTGCGCTGAGCTGCTGCTGCAAATTGGCCTGCATCTGCAAGCGTTCTTCGGCGCGTTTTTTTGCGGCCTCCGCACGTTTGCGGTCAATTTCTTCTGGACGCTCTGCCGCCGAGACGAGCAAAACGGTATAGTCCGGCATGATTTCCGCAATGCCGGAGGTGACGGCCGCCAGGTGCCAGGTGCCGTCTATCAGGTAGCGCAGCGTACCCGGCTCCACAATGGTGACCACGGGTTCATGCCCGGCTTGTACACCGAACTCACCATCAATGATGGGAAGCACCAGGGACTCGACTTCTCCACTGAAAAATTGACGGTCAGGGGTCAGGATTTCCAGGCTGAAGGTACTCATGGCAGGATCCCCTCTAACTTGCGGGCCTTTTTACGCACTTCATCGGCCGTGCCGACCATGTTAAACGCGGCCTCTGGATATTGATCCAGCTCACCGCCCAGCAGGGCCTCAAAGCTGTTTAAGGTATCCTCCAGCTTCACATAGCGGCCTTCCAGGCCGGTGAACACTTCCGCCACGGAAAAAGGCTGCGAGAAGAACTGCTGGGTGCGGCGGGCGCGCTCAACGATCTTTTTGTCCTCAGGCGGCAGTTCTTCCATACCCAGAATGGCGATGATATCCTGCAGCTCACGGTAGCGTTGCAGCAGAGCCTGCACCCCGCGGGCAATTTTATAGTGGCGATCGCCGACCACGTCAGGTTCCAGCAGGCGGGAGGAAGATTCGAGCGGATCGACCGCCGGATAAATGCCTTGCTCCACGATTTTACGAGACAGCACCGTCGTGGCGTCCAGGTGGGCGAAGGTGGTGGCCGGCGCGGGGTCGGTGAGATCGTCCGCGGGCACGTAGACGGCCTGCACAGAGGTAATGGAGCCGTTTTTGGTCGAGGTGATACGCTCTTGCAGCGCGCCGATCTCGTTGGCCAGGGTGGGCTGGTAACCGACGGCTGAGGGCATACGGCCCATCAGCGCGGAGACCTCACTGCCTGCCTGAATGTAGCGGAAGATGTTGTCGATAAAGAGCAGCACATCCTGGTGTTTTTTATTGCGGAAGTACTCCGCCATCGTCAGACCTGTGAGCGCCACGCGCATTCTGGCGCCGGGCGGCTCGTTCATCTGGCCGAACACGAGCGCAGTTTTGGCCAGCACGCCGGATTCAGCCATCTCTTGCCAGAGATCGCTGCCTTCGCGGATACGTTCTCCCACGCCGGTGAAGATGGAGTAGCCGCCGTGTTCGGTGGCGATGTTGTGGATGAGTTCTTGGATCAGAACGGTTTTGCCGACGCCTGCGCCGCCAAAGAGGCCAATTTTACCGCCTCTGGCGTAAGGAGCCAGAAGGTCGATGACCTTGATGCCGGTCTCCAGGATATCCACCACGGGGCGCTGTTCCTGGAACAGGGGAGGCTCACGGTGAATGGACCAACGCTCGGCGGTCTCCACGGTGCCCTTATTGTCTATGGGTTCGCCCAAGACATTAAACAAACGGCCCAGGGTTTCTTCGCCCACAGGAACAGAGATGGCGGCGCCGGTGGCTGTCACCTCGAGCCCGCGGTAAAGACCCTCACTGGGGGAGAGCATGATACAGCGCACGGCGTTGTTGCCGATGAATTGTGCAACCTCCATGACCATGCGATGCCCATTCAAATCCGTATACAGTGCGTCTTTGATGGCGGGGATGGTCTGTGGTGGAAACTCCACATCGACAACAGGCCCCATGACCTGGACGATGGTGCCCGTATTTTGTGTCATCTAAAAATCACGCCTTTCCGTGAATTGGCTGCCGCTTTGGGCAGTGCGCAAAAGTGAGCGCGTAACTTAGCGGCGCAACAGCGTGCCGCCGCGAAGGGTGGGGGAGCGGAACCGTGCACGCAGACGGGCGCCGGGCCATTACTCCGCATGGGCCTGTGCGCCGCCGACGATTTCGGTGATTTCTTGTGTGATCGCAGACTGCCTTGCCCGGTTGAAGGTGAGGTTTAAACGCCGCAGCATATCCTTGGCGTTTTTGGTTGCGGCATCCATGGCAGTCATGCGGGAGCTCTGCTCGCTGCAGAAGGATTCCACCAGCGTGCCAAAGAGCATGCCGGTGAAGTAGTCCGGCACCAGATGATCCAGCACCAGGCTTTCCGATGGGTGGTAGTTGACCGTGCGCGGGAAGGTCTCCTCGCAGCGGGGCGACCAGGGGAAGATATCCCGATCAAGCGGCAGAAGTTTGATGAGCGTCGGCTCTAAATGGAGCGGGTGCACCATGTGGGTATACAGGACCCAAATTTCATCCAGTCCACCGCTCAAAAATTGATCCAATAAAGGGGCGGCCATAGCCCGCGCTTGCCCGATGGTGGGATTTTGCGCGCTGTATCGAAAGGATGGATCAATATCGACTTTTCGATTCGAAAACCAGGAACGGCCCATTTGCCCAACAAGGTAGAGCACAGCATGCTGCGTCTGTTGCAGCTGCTGGTCGGCCAGTTTGAGAACATTGTGGTTGTAGGAACCGGCCATGCCCTTGTCGCCTGTGACGATGATGTAGGCGACTTTTCGATCTGCTTCTGGGACTTTAGGCCGCTGATCGAAAAAGGGGTGAATCATCTCCGGCGAGTGGTGCAGGATATCGGAAATGGTATAGGAAAGCTTGTTGAAATATGGCATGACATCGCTCAGCTGCCGCCGTGCCTTACGCAAGCTGGACGAGGAGATGAGGTACATGGCGTTGGTGATTTTTAACGTTGCCTCTACGCTGCGGATATGATTGCGGATCTCCTTTATGCCTGACATATGCCCACCTGCTTTTTATAGGCGTCCAGCGCGCTGCGCACGGCCTCCACGCAGGGGCCGGGCAGGTCGCCTGTCTCTAGGATGGTCGCCATGACGCTGGGCTGTTCCTGCTCCATGTAATCGGCGAAGCCGTTGGTGAAGCCGGTCATGTCGCTGACGGGCACATCCATGAGAAGACCGTTGCTGGCGGTGTAGAGAATGACGGCCTGGCGCGCAATGCTCATGGGCTGATAGCGCGGCTGTTTCAGGATTTCAAGCAAACGCTTGCCCTGCTCCAGACTCTGCTGAGTCAAGGGATCCAGGTCGGTTGAAAACTGTGTAAAAATTTCGAGTTCACGGAAGCGTGCGAGGTCAATACGCAAGGTGCCCGTGGTTTTCTTGATGGCACGGGTCTGCGCCGCGCCGCCCACGCGTGAGACGGACAGGCCGACGTTGATGGCAGGGCGCTGCCCTGCGTGGAACAAATCGGACTCCAGATAGATCTGCCCATCGGTGATGGAGATGACGTTGGTCGGAATGTAGGCGGACACATCGCCGGCCAGCGTTTCAATGATGGGCAGGGCGGTCATGGATCCGCCGCCGTAGTCCTCCGACAGGCGGCATGCACGCTCGAGCAGACGGGAGTGCAGGTAGAAAATATCACCCGGATAAGCTTCGCGGCCGGGGGAGCGCTTTAAGAGCAGGGACAGGGCGCGGTAAGCCACCGCGTGCTTGGATAGGTCATCATAGATAATGAGGACATCTTTGCCCTGGAACATAAAGTGTTCGCCGATGGCGGCGCCGGTATAGGGGGCCACATATTGGAGAGAGGCGGGGTCGCTTGCCGTGGCAGAGACGATGATGGAATAATCCATCGCGCCATGTTCCTCTAGCACACTGCGCAGACGCGCCACCGAGGAGGCCTTTTGGCCCACAGCGACATAAATACAGACGACACCCTGGCCCTTTTGATTCAAAATCGTGTCCACGGCGATGGCTGTTTTTCCGGTCTCACGGTCGCCGATGATCAGTTCGCGCTGACCGCGTCCGATGGGCACCATGGTGTCGATGGCCAAGATGCCGGTTTGCATGGGCACAGTGACGGCCTTACGCGTCACAACACCCAGGGCTTCGAACTCAATGGGGCGGCTGTCGGTGGTTTCAATGGGGCCTTTGCCGTCGATGGGACGGCCCAGGGCGTCCAACACGCGGCCGAGCATGGCGTTACCCACGGCAATATCGGCGGGCTTACCGGTGCGCCGCACGGTGGACCCTTCATGGATATCGGTTTCCGAGCCCAGGAGCACGCAACCGACGGTGTCATGCTTTAAGTCCAGCACCATGCCGTTGACGCCGGTTTCAAACTCCAGCAGCTCGCCATACACGGCGTTGTTCAGGCCGTAAAGTGTGGCGATGCCGTCGCCAACTTCCAGAACGCTGCCGGTTTCGGCGCGCTGGGTTTTGGCGTCATAGTTCTCGATTTTTTCCCGCAGGAGGGAGATGATTTCCTCCGGTCTTGCATTCATATGGCGTTCACCTCGTTTAAGTGGCGCGAAAGGCCAAGCAGTCTGCCACGGATACTCTGGTCGTAGGTTTGACCATCGATCTGAAGAATAAAGCCGCCCAGCAGCGTCGGGTCAATGTGAAACACAAATTGGACATCCAACTTGTTGTGCAGACGGCACAGCGCCTGACGCAGGCGTTGCTGCAAGGCTTCGTCTGGGATTTGGCAGCAGGTGACATGGCACTGCGCGGCCTTATTTTGCAGCAGCGACATTTGATGGAACTCCTCTGTGATATCCGGCAACAGCGCAATGCGCCCATTTTCAATGAGCACGTGGAAAAAGCGCAGCAAGAGAGGCACGTCGGCAAAAGAGGGCAAAGTCTTTAACACCGCGTCCTTTTCCGAGAGATGGATGATGGGGCAGAGCAGGGCATCCCAAATCAGCGGCTGATCCAGTACGCTGGCAGCGGCTTCTTTGAGCTGAGATTCCGGACAGCCGGTTTCCATCAGGGCGCGGGCGTAGCGTTTGGCCAGATAACTCATGAAGTCTCACCCACTTCGTTTAAAAAGTCCTCCAGAAGTGCGCTGTCATCTTCATAGCTGCGATCGTGCGACGCGACTCTGGATGCAGCCAAAAGCGCCAAAGAAGCAACCTCTTTGCGCACGCCGGTCAGCATAGACTGACGCTCGGCTTCCAGCTGCGCTTCGGTTTCCTCGGACAGACGCTTGGCATCGGCCTGCGCACGCTTGATGATGGTCTGATATTCATGCTCTGCACGGGTTTTGGCCTGCGCGACAACTGAGGAAGCCTCATGAGAGGCGTTTTTCAGTTTGCCGTCGTATTCCTCCAGCATAGCCTCAGCTTTGATGCGCTGGTCCTCGGAGGCAGAAATATTGTGCTCGATTTCTTTTTGACGACGTTCGATCATGTTGTTGACGGGCTTAAACAGGAACTTTTTCATCAAGAAATAGAGCACAAATAGGTTCAACACAATGCAGATCATATCAATGAGGGAGATATTGAGCATGGGGGCACCCTCCTTTGGGTCTTATTTTGTAAAGATGAGGACCAAAGATACCACAAAGCCATAGATGGCGGTGGCTTCGGCCATGGCGCAGCCGATCAGAAGGGTACTGGTGATCTTGCCGGACATTTCTGGTTGACGCGCGATGGCCTCGGTGGCGCGACCTGTGGCAATACCGATACCGATACCTGCACCAATGCCGGTGAGAACGGCGATACCTGCTCCAATAACAGCAAACATGTTAATTTCCTCCTTGTTTTCGTTCCATGCTGGAAACATTATTCGTGTTCATTTATGCCTTCACCCAAAAACAGCGTTGTGAGGAAGACGAAAACGATGGTTTGAATGGCGCCGTCAAAAATATCAAAATACAGGCTGAAGACCACAGGCACAACCGCCGGCACAATCGCGCGGATCATTTCCATGACCAGGTGACCTGCCAAGATATTACCGAACAGACGCATGCAAAGAGATAAGGGACGGACAACGATTTCCATCAAGTTGATGGGCAAAAGCAAGGGCACCGGCTCGGTGAATTTTTTGAGCCCGCCGCCCAGTCCGCGGTAGCGGAATTGCGCGCCATACACCAACAGGACGCTGAGTAGAGCCAGCGTGGCCGTGATAGACAGGTCCTTGGTGGGCGGGATCAGACCAAACAGACCGACCAGGTTACAGCAGATGACATACAGCGCGATGGTACCCAGCCAAGGGGCAAAGGGCCGCCAGTGTTTGCCCAGGTTCTCCTTGCAAAACCCGTTGAGGAAACCGACGGCGGATTCCAAGAGCACTTGCCCGCGGCCCGGAATTTTTTTGAGGTTCCGCGTCAACAGAAAGGAGAGGACCACCAAAAAAACTGTGACCCCCCAGCTGATAATAACCGCCATGGAGACATCAAACAGGCCGAATATGGAGACGCGAGGCGTGGCAGCGATATTGATCTGGAGCACTTCGTTGATTTTTTCCATATGGCGCACCACCTCCTTGTTTGGTTTCATCATAATCTGACGAATCTGATCGCGCTACCCTTTTGAAACTAAAAAAACACATTTGCAAAGTAATTTGATTCTTAGTATAATAAAGTGATCAAGCTTTGTGGAAAAAAATGAGGGAGCTGACGCAATGAGAGGAGCAAGCATGGAACAAACACAGCCAAAATCCATACGTGAGCAGATTTTGTTGGTAAACTTTACCGTAGTTGCTGTGACCATTGTGTTGACTCTTTTGGGAACGCTATATGTGACGTTGCGTGAGAACAGGCAGACCCAGGATCGTAACCTGATGAACTCTGCGCAGGTGGTTGCCCGCGTACCCTTTGTGATCCGGGATTTAAAGGCCGGCGCGCCCACCGAGGAATTGTGGGCGTTTTTAGACGCGACCATCAAAGGGATCAGCGATATAGACATCATTGCCGTGGCGGATAAACAAAGCGTACAATATTACTATCCGGATCGCAGCTTCATTGGCAGCCCCTATGCCGGCAAAGTGCAGCAACGGATTTTGGACGGAGAAGCTGCCTTTAATTCAGACGATACGGGCGTTTCCGGCGCGGAACGCTGCGCCTACGCGCCCATTGTGGATGAGAATGGTCAATTGCTAGGATTTGTCATGGTGGGCATTTATATGCGCAGTGTGACGCATGGCATTGTCAGCAATGTTGTTTCTTTTATGCTCATTGCGATCGTGGCGGTGGGTCTGGGCTCGATTTTGTCTTATAAGTTATCCGACCGCATCAAGCGGACGCTCATGGGTTACGAGCCGGAGGACCTCATGGGTCTGTTTCACCAGCGTGAGGATGTGCTGGAGGCCTTGGAGGAGGGCGTCGTGGCCATTGATCTTGCGTCCAACATCATGTACATCAACCAAGCGGCGGCAGATATGATGGGCCGGGAGCGGGATCAGCTGCAAGGCAGGCCGCTGCGCGAAGTGTGCCCCGCCGCGAACATGAACCGCGTACTCAAATCCAAGCGTGCAGAGCATAACATTCCTGTGGTGTTTGCGGAAAATGAGCGGGTGCTCTCCGACCGTTTGCCCATCTGGGAGGATGGCCGCGTGGTGGGCGCGGTGGCCATCTTACGCAGTCGGACGGAAGTGACCAAACTGGCCAAAGACCTCACGGGTGTGCGCCATATGGTAGAGGCCATGCGGGCCTATACGCATGAGTTTATGAATAAGCTGCATGTGATTTTGGGCCTGCTGCACCTGGGCCAGGTTGAAAAAGCGGAGGCCTACATCATGGATGTGACCAGCATCCAGCGCAAGGCCGTGGGGGCGATCATGAACTCCGTGGAGGATCCGTCTGTGGCTGCGCTGTTGGTGGGTAAAAGCAGCCGCTGCACCGAACTGGGCATACGGCTCACCTTGGGCCGGGACAGCCGCCTGGGCGCGGAGGAACGCATTCTGCCAACGGATGCCATTGTGACCATTTTGGGCAATCTGATTGAAAATGCCGTGGATGCCTTGAACCAATGCGTGCCGGGACTGAAAGAAATCATCGTGAGCATTCATGAGGAGGAAAACAGCCTGCTGCTCTGTGTGGAGGATACCGGCCCGGGCATGGAGCCGCAGCTGGTTAAAAATATTTTCAATAAAGGCTTCTCCACCAAAAGCGCCGAGCGGGGCACGGGCCTGTCTTTGGTGCACTCTGTTGTGATGGCCTATGACGGCCAGGTGCGCGTGGAATCCGAGCCGGGTGTGGGTACGACTTTTGTGCTCACCTTTGTGCGTTTGGAAAAGAGGGATGAGACACATGTTTAAAACAATCATCGTCGAAGATGACTACATGATTTCCATGCTCAACCGCAGCTTTACCGAACGGGATAAGCGTTTTTCGGTCTTGCAGGAGTTTTCTTCCGGGCGGCAGGCGCTCTCCTTTTTGCGTCAAACAGCTGTGGATTTGATCATTCTGGATGTCTATATGCCACTGATGACAGGGGCGGAATTCTTGCGTGAGCTGCGCGCCACCGGCTCTCAAGTCGACGTGATCGTGGTGACCGCCGCGCACGAGACGCAAATGCTGGCGGATTTGCTCAAAATGGGCATCGTGGATTATATCATCAAACCCTTTACCGCGGAACGGTTTCAACAGGCCTTGGATGTGTTTTGTCGACAGCGGGAAGCGTTGGAGAGCAAAGAGCATATCTGCCAGGGCGATGTGGATAAACTCATTTATCTCTCGCCCTTTCATAAGGCTATCCCCAAGGGCTTGCAGGAAAAGACGCTGGAAAAAGTGCGCAGTGAGCTCTCGGACCAGGAGCAGACCTGTGAGGCTGTGGCCTGTAAGACAGGCCTGTCGGTGGTGACGGCGCGTCGCTATCTGAACTTCATGCTCGAACATGCCATGGCCGAAAGCCGCATCAATTATGACACCGGCGGCAGACCCAGCGTGGTGTACCGTCAGGCAGCGGGGGACGGGCGGCAGTCACCGTGAGGCCGCCCGACTTTTCTGCCGACGCAGAGCGCAAAGGAAACGAGGAATGATATGAAAGATATGCTGGAGATCCTGGCCGGGGAACTGTCCCGGCCGGTGGAACAAATTGAGCGGGTGGTGGCGCTTCTGGACGAGGGGAACACCATCCCTTTTATTGCGCGTTACCGTAAGGAAATGCATGGCAGTATGGACGATACGCAGCTGCGCCACTTGGAAGAACGCCTGCAATATCTGCGTCGATTGGATGTGCGCAGGGAGGAGATCCGCCGCGCCATCGAAGGGCAAGAAAAGTTGACCGAGGAGTTGGCCGCCGCGCTCGATGCCGCCCAAACGCAGGTGGAGCTTGAGGATATCTACCGTCCCTTTAAACAGAAACGCCGCACAAGGGCCAGCATGGCAAAGGAAAAGGGGTTGGAGCCCCTGGCCGCGCTGCTGTATGCGCAGGCGCGCGATGTGGGCAGGCCGGAGGACCTGGCCGCTGCCTATTGTGACGCGGCGCTTGGCGTGGAGAGCGTTGCCGATGCCCTGGCCGGGGCGTCGGATATCGTGGCGGAGTGGATTGCGGAGGATGCGGCCCTGCGGGCAAAGTTGCGTGCGCTGGCGCTGCGTCAAGCAGTGCTGACGGTGCGGGCGGTCGAGGAAAAGGATTCCGTTTACCGCTTATATTATGACTTTACACAGCCGATCAATAGGCTGCAAGGGCATCAAGTGCTGGCCATCAACCGCGGTGAGCGGGAGGGCGCGTTAAAGGTATCACTGACGCTGCCGCAGGATCGCGCGTTGGAGCTGCTGCGGCGGGCGATTGTGGTGCCCGGCACGGCGGCGATGGCTTTTATACGCGCAGCGGTGGAGGATGCCTATGGCCGCCTGCTGCTGCCCTCCCTGGAGCGGGAGCTGCGCGCCGCGCTGACCGACAGCGCCGATGAGGGCGGCATCAGCCTTTTCGCCAAAAACTTAAAATCACTGCTCTTGCAGCCTCCTGTCAAGGGCAAGGTGACGCTTGGTTTGGACCCCGGTTATCGGACAGGCTGTAAAATCGCGGTTGTGGATCCAACGGGGAAGCTTCTGGATACCGCCGTGATTTACCCCACGCCGCCGCACAATAAAATCGACGAGGCCAAAACCGTCCTGCGGCGCCTGTTTCAGAAGCATCAGGTGGCGCTGATTGCCATTGGGAACGGCACGGCCTCGCGGGAATCGGAACAGCTGGTAGCAGAGCTTTTGAGCGAGGAGCCGGGCCAGCGGGCCTATGCGATGGTCAACGAGGCGGGCGCGTCGGTTTACTCCGCCTCCAAGCTGGCCGCGGAAGAATTTCCGGACTATGATGTTTCGCTGCGCTCCGCCGTCTCCATTGCCCGCCGCTTGCAGGATCCGCTGGCAGAACTGGTGAAGATCGACCCGCAATCCATCGGCGTGGGGCAATACCAGCACGATATGCCGCAAAAACGCCTGGGGGAGGCCTTGGATGCCGTGGTGGAGGACTGCGTCAATGCCGTGGGGGTGGATCTCAATACCGCCTCGGTGTCGCTGCTCTCGCGGGTGGCCGGGCTCAACGCCAGTACGGCCAAGAGCATTGTGGCCTACCGGGAGGAACAAGGGGCGTTCCGCAGCCGGGCGCAACTGCGCAAAGTGCCAAAACTGGGGGCCAAACGCTTTGAACAGTGCGCGGGTTTTTTGCGTTTGCCGGAGAGCAGTCTGCTTTTTGAGCGCACCGGCGTGCACCCGGAGAGCTACGCGGCGGCGGAAGCGTTGCTCACCATCTGTGGCTATGACCCCAAGTCGCACGTGGGCGCGGTGGAGGACCTTTCTGAGCGGGTTTCCGAAGTGGGCATGGAGCGCGTGTTGGCGTTTTGCGCGGTCGGGCTACCCACCTTGCGCGATATCATGGCAGAGCTGCAAAAACCGGGCCGCGATATCCGCGAGGACTTAGACGCGCCGCTGCTGCGCACGGATGTCATGTATATCAAAGACCTAAAACCCGGCATGCAACTGCGTGGCACGGTGCGTAATGTCATTGACTTTGGCGCCTTTGTGGACATTGGCGTACATCAGGACGGCCTGGTGCATATCTCGGAAATTAGCCCCACGCGCCTGCGCCATCCTTCCGAGCGGCTGTCGGTGGGCGATGTGGTACCGGTGGTGGTGTTGGACGTCGATGTGGAGAAAAAGCGGATTTCGCTCTCCATCAAGCAAGCGGACGCAACGCAGTGAGAGAAAGAGAGGGTACATCATGTTGGAGACAAAACACGCACTTCATATCCGACCTGCCACGCGGGACGATGTGCGTACCATATTATCTTTCATTCGGGAATTGGCCATCTATGAAAACATGCAAGACGATGTGGTGGCGACGGAGCAGCTGCTCGCCGAATGGATTTTTGAAAAGCAGAAGGCCGAGGTGATCTTGGCCTTGCAGGATGGAGAAGCCGTGGGCTTTGCGCTGTATTTTCACAACTTTTCGACCTTTTTGGGCCGCGCGGGGATTTATCTGGAGGATTTGTTTGTGCTGCCACAGGCGCGTGGACATGGCTGCGGCAAGGCCCTGCTGGCTTATCTGGCGCGCTTGGCTGTGACGCGCGGCTGCGGCCGTTTGGAGTGGGCCTGCCTGGACTGGAACCAGCCGAGCATCGACTTTTACCTCTCCCTGGGCGCGGCAAAAATGGAGGAATGGACGACCTATCGCCTCACCGGTGAGACCTTGCAGCAGGTCGCTGCTTTGAGTAAGGGATAAACAAAAAAGCCGCCGTAGAGAGAAGCTCTCCACGGCGGCTTTTACAGTTAGTTCTTAGTGAAATACCGCGTACTCGGCGGGGCAGTCATAAGGTTTATACAACAGTGTGCCGTCTTGGCGGAATAGCAAATTATAGTTAAATGAGTACGCCGCTAATATTTCATTCAAACGCCCACCCTCATTTTTTTGGATATCGAGGATGCTCTGATGCACAAGACCGTACGAATCGGTCGAAATGATTTTTCTGACCAGTGTTTGATTGGCCGGAACCTGAATATCGGTATTGAATGAAAAACGCAAGCTGTTCAGGGTGCCGCCATTGTTGTGCTGTGAGGTGTCAATGGGTTCATCGTAGACAACGGCGTTTCCCACGGTACAGACCAAACGCAAGTTGTCAAACTGGGCGGATATCTGCGAGACCGAAAGCGTAATATCTTGCTTGAACTGAAACGTCTCACCGTTCTTCACTGTGCTTGTCCCGCCGTTGACGTCGGCGTGCAGCATCGGGAACTGGGCCTCCATAGAGTAGCGACTTCCGTACAGTTGGCTCTTTGTGGTGCCGCCGCTTTTGACAAGAATGGTATAGTCCTGATACCCATCGAAAAAGAGCGGCAGGGCAATCGTTGTGCGAAAGCGGACGCCGTCGCGCTGCATGGCAACGGTCTGATCGCCTAGTTGTATGCTCACGGCGGTGCTGTTGTCCACCTCTTTGAGTGCAAGCGTGATCGTGGCGGGTATGGTCAAGGCATCCAAGTTCGGCTCACCGAAGGTCTCCCCGAAAGAGCTCAACAAAGAGGCCTCTGCCTCCATGGCGGCGCGCACATCATCTGCCACTCTGCCAATTTGCCGCCGGGTTTCATTGAGCTGAATGCTCATGTTGCTGTCCAGGTTCGACAGTCTGTTTTTGAACTCATTGAGCTGGAAAAACGTCACCAACTGCGCCAGACAGAGCAGGGCCACGAGGATGTAGGGCAAGCGCTTTTTCCAGGTGGACTTGGGCGAAGGATCCTGATTCATCTAACGATACCTCCTGATATTTTATACGACGCTGGAAATAGATTTTTCTTATGATAGCAGAGGAAACAATGATTGTCGAGGGCAAATACTGGATTTTCAGGGAGGTATCAAAACTTTTGATACCTCCTTTCAAAAACGCTCGCTTTACAGTTTCGTGGGTGAGGGCTATGCTGTTACTAAGAAGGCTGTAAGCGCGCCTCTTTGCCAAGTGGCGCAAGGCAGAAAGGATGGAAACCAACATGGGAACGGAAGAAAAAAAGTACACATCCCGAGAGATGATGCAAGACATGCTCGTGCGGCATTATGAGGAGGCCCGGCTCGCCAAGCAGGAGGGCCGCCTGGTCTGTTGGAGCACCTCCATCGCACCGCAGGAACTGCTGACCACAATGGATATTGTGACGCTCTATCCGGAAAACCATGCCGCGGCCGTCGGCGCCCGAAAGGACTCGATGGGCTTTATCGAGTACACGGAGAAAATGGGCTACTCCGCCGACCTTTGCTCCTATGCCCGCGTCAACCTGGCCTATGCCGAACTGCTGGAGAGCAAGGCGGAAAATATGCCGCTGCCCGACCTGCTGCTTTGTACCAACAATATTTGTCACACCGTGGTCAAGTGGTACGAAAACTTAGCCAAGGAGCTGAAAATCCCGCTCATCATGTTCGATACGCCCTTTAACCACACCGATGACGTGCAGGATCACAACGCCAAGTACATGAAGGCGCAGCTCCATCACGCCATTGATCAGTTAGAGGATATTACAGGCCGTAAATTCGATTATGACCGTCTGCAGGAGGTCATGAAGATTTCCAACGAGACCTCCGAGTGGTGGAAAAAGGCGACAGACTTGGCCGTCCACAAGCCCTCGCCGCTCGACGGCTTTGATATTTTCAACTACATGGCCATCATTGTCTTTGCCCGCGGCACGGAGGAGGGCAGGCAGCTGTTTAAGCTGTGGCATGATGAACTGGCGGAAAAAGTGCGCCTGGGCCAGGGCCCCTGGAAGGACCAGGAGGAGCGTTTCCGTATTCTGTGGGATGGCATTGCCTGCTGGCCTTATTTGAAGCATAATTATAAGACCCTCAAAAAGCTGGGCATGAACATGGTCACCTCGACCTATCCGAAGTCATGGACCGTGACCTATGAAACCGGTGACCTCGAGGGAATGGCCAAAGCCTATTCCGCCAACGTGTATGGCAACCGCAACTTGCACTATGATGTGAACAACATGGTGGACTTGACGAATAAGTTTTCGCTCGACGGCATTGTCTTTCACTCCAACCGCAGCTGCAAACTGATGGACTTCCGTCAGTTTGAGGTGCAACGCAAGGTGTTTGAGGTCTGCGGCGTACCCTCGGTGCTTTTTGACGGCGATCAAACCGATCCGCGCCTCTTTTCTGAGGCGCAGTATGAAACGCGCATTCAGGCCCTGGCCGAGATGATGGAAGAACACAAGGCAAAGAAGAAGGAGGCGTGAGGGATGAGCCAGACATTGACAGTGCTACTTAACGAACTGTGCGACGCCGGTCGTCAGCCTGAAAAGACCATTCGCACCGCCCTGCAAGAGGGCAATAAGCCGGCCGTGGGCTGTTTTCCGCTCTTTTTGCCGGAAGAACTGGTCTATGCCGCGGGCTACCTGCCCGTGGGCCTGTGGGGCGGCGTATCCACCTTCCAGCGCGCGGATCAGTACATTCAAAGCTTTGCCTGTTCTATCATGCGCGCCAACGTGGAATTGGCGATGCGCGGCGCCTATGGCTTCCTGCATGCGGTGCTGGTGCCGACGCAGTGCGATACGCTCAAGTGCGTCTGTGAAAATATGAAGGTCGCCCTGCCGAAGGTCCCCATTATCGGGGTGACGGTGCCGAATAACCGCAGCATTCAAGCCGCACACGAGCAGATGCTCTGTGAGTTTGACTATGTGACCGAAAGCCTGCGCACGCTCGAAGCGCCGGGCGCGAAACCCATGCCGATCGAAGAAGCCTTTGCCGTCTATGAAAACTGGCGCCGCGTGATGCGAGACTTCACCGATACCGTGCCGTCTTATCTGCAAACCATCACACCTGCCATGCGGCACTACATCATCAAAGCCTCTTATTTCATGGACAAAGCCGTGTATACCCAAAAGATGGAGGCCTTGCTGCTGGCGCTCAAGGCGCAGCCTGCCGAACCCTTTACCGGCACACGTCTGGTGGCAACCGGTATCATGATCGACGCAGAACCGGTGCTGGATCTGCTCGGCGAGATGAAGGTCGCCATTGTGGATGACCTGCTGTGCCATGAGTCCATGCAATTCCGCACGCCCACGCGGGAAGGCGGCAGCGCGCTGTCCAAGCTGGCGTATCGCTTTTTGGATTTGCAGGGGGCCTCCGTGCTCTACGAGCCCATGAAGCCGCGTGGGACGCTGCTGGCCGATATGGTGCAGGCACGCCAGGCCGATGCGGTGCTGTTTTGCCTGATGAAGTTCTGTGATCCGGAGGCCTTTGACCAGCCCTTGGTGAAAAAGGACCTGCAAGCGCGTGGCGTGAAGATGCTCAGCATTGAGATGGATCAGAACGTAGAGTCTGTTGGTCAGCTGCGCACCAGAATTCAGGGCTTTATGGAAATGAATTTGTGATCCGGTGTTCTTGGCCGGAACGGGAGGTGTTTGGCTGTGTTTTTGGGTGTTGATATCGGATCATCCTCGTCTAAAACAGTGCTGATTGGTGAGGATAAGCAGCTCATTGATTATGAAGTGGTGAACTTGGGGACCGGCACACGTGGCGTGCGCGAAGCGCTGACGCAGCTGTTTGCCCGGACCGGTCTATCGCGCGAAGCCATCTTACACACCGTTGTGACCGGTTATGGCAGGATGACCTTCCCCGATGCCAACGCACAGATTACGGAGATCAGCTGCCATGCAAAAGGAGCCTGCTTTTTAGATGCTACCGCTCGCACCATCATTGATATCGGCGGACAGGACACCAAAGTCATTCGCCTGGATGAGGACGGCACGGTGGAAAACTTTGTGATGAACGATAAGTGTGCCGCCGGCACGGGACGATTCTTGGAGGTTATGGCCCGCGTGCTCGACTGTCCCATCGGTGGCCTGTCCGATTTGGCGCGGCAGGGTACGGCGCCCGTTTCCATCAGTAATATGTGTACGGTATTCGCGGAGTCCGAGGTCATTTCCCATCTCGCCGCCGGGGTGGGGGTACAGGATGTGGCCGCCGGAGCGATCTTATCCATTGCCACGCGTGTGGCCGGGATGGCGGGTCGTGTGGGCGTGGTGCCGGAGGTGATGATGACGGGCGGCGGCGCACTCAACGACGCCTTGGTGGATGCCTTGCAGCAAACCTTGCGCTGCACCATCAAAAGAGGACCCTATCCGCAGATTATGGGAGCCTTGGGCGCGGCCGTGTTTGCCTGGGAACGCCATCATCAGGGAAAATGAGCCTTCGCCTTTGCTCTCGATTTTCTTTGCATACTATGATACAATGAGACGGACGGAAGCGTAAAGAGCCTCCGTCCGTTTATCATATTGTCTAAAGAGGATGTGAGAAAATGAGCATCAAACGATATGAAATCTTTTTGAAAACGGTGGACCTGGGCAGCTTGACGAAAGCCTCGCAGCTGCTGGGTTACACACAATCGGCCATCAGCCACATGATCGTGGGTTTAGAAGAAGAACTGGGCGTGCGTCTGCTGGTGCGTGGTCGAACGGGGGTCACACCGACCGAGGAAGCGGAGCTTCTGATGCCCGCCATCCGAACAATTTGTCAGGATAAGCAAGAGCTGCTGCGGCAGGTCGCGCAGCTGCATGGACTGGAAACAGGCGTCATCCGCATCGGTACCATCCTCAGCGTCTCCATTCATATCTTGCCGCAGATGATCCGTGCCTTTTCCCAATACCATCCTCATATTGAGTTTGAGCTGATGCAAGGCAATTATGAGGATATTGAACGCTGGATCAATGAAGGCAGGGTGGATTGCGGTTTTCTCCGCCTGCCTGCCGGCGACACGCTGGAGACATTGCTCATTGTGCGCGAGGAGTTTTTGGCCATCTTTCCACCGGAGCGCGTCCTACCAGAAGGCCGCTTTTGCTTTGGCAGTGTGTCGGAGGAGAACTATATCCTCCGGCCGGATACCCTGGACGGTGAGATCAGTAAGATTTTTAAAAAGGCGCCCTGTCGACCCAAGATCACCTATTCCGCCAAGGATGACTATGCGGTGATGGCTATGGTGGAGCAGGGCCTGGGGATGAGTATTCTGCCGGAGCTGCTCATGAAGAATACGTCTCACCGGTTACAAAAGCGCACCCTGGAACCTCCGCTGTATCGAGAGATTGGCTTGGCCTATCGGAACGCCAGCAAGCTCTCGCCGGTGGCGCGGCAGTTTATTCGGTATGTAAAAAACGATTACTTATTGCACACGCAAACGGCAGCGCAGGCGCAGGTATAGCGCGGCGGCTTCGGCTCAAAGCGGACCGGATACTCGGTAGTTTTTCAAATAGAGAGTTGTGGCATGAAAAATTTGTATAAAATATTTGTGCATGGTCTACACTATAGGAAGACGCCGTGAAGGGCATACAATCAAGTCCTTTGATGTGCGCAAATGCGCGAGCTAAATTGACTCGCAAATTGAACAAAGGAGTGTTTACCATGGAAAACAAGAGCATTGAGTGCAGCGTTGCACAGTGTGAGTATCACGCAAAGCAGGCCAATTTCTGTACCCTGGGCAAGATTAAGGTTGGTACCCATGAGGCCAATCCCAGCATGCCCGAATGCACCGATTGCATGTCTTTTAAAGCCTGCAAGTAAGATCGCACCCAGTAGCAAAGTGGCTGTAACCAGACAAAGTTTGTTTGGTTACAGCCACTTTTGTTTTTATGAGATTTCCTGTGCCTCCGGGGGTGTTGCTTGAGGCTCATCTGTAGCTGCCGGCGCAGCGGGACACTGTTTGCCGCTGTGATCCATAATATAGTCCTCTGAGAGCACCAACTCGGAGATGGGGACGAAGGTATACCCGTCTTGCAGCAGCGTCTCAATGATGCTGGGCAGGGCCTCAGGCGTGTTTTTGGCTGCATTGTGGAACAGTGTAATGGAGCCGGGCTGTACCTTCGATGTCACGCGCTTGGTGATTTCGGACGCGGAGAGGTCCTTCCAGTCTAAGCTGTCCACATCCCACTGGATGGGCTCCATGTTCATCGAGCGCACCGTGTTGACTACCTGGTCGTTATATTCGCCGTACGGAGGACGAAAGAGCGTCGGGCGCACGCCGGTGATTTCTTCGATTTTTTGATTGCAGGCGTTGATGTCCTGCATAATCTGGTTGGCAGAAAGGCTGTTAAAATGCGCATGGTCGTTGGAGTGATTCATGACTTCGTGTCCGGCATCGCTGAGCGCTTTGACCGATTCCGGATAGCGCTCCACCCAGTCGCCGACCACAAAAAAAGTGGCCTTTACTTTGTATTTTGCCAAAATATCTATGAGCTCTTGCGTGTCCTCGTTACCCCAGGCGGCATCAAAGGAGAGTGAACAGACTTTATAATCTTTTTGGACGCAGTAGATGGGGAGCTGACGGGTAGTCGCGGCGGCTCCGACAAAGACCGGATGGTTGACAACCACGATCATCGCAACGGCAATGATACAACAGCACACGATGGAAATTAACCGTCGGCGCACAATAATGAATTTCATAACATCTTTCCTCCTCAATTTGGAACATGCTCTGAGGAAACCATATGAGGTGCCCTTGCAAACTATGTCTATTGGACAAGTCTGGTGGGGAAAGACAGCATAAAAACCATAGATTATTTGGAGGTGGGAGGCGCTTAGGCCAGCTTTAGCATGGCCAATACGATGAGCAGGACGCCACTGAGCCAACCCAGATCAAGCGTCAGCCGCGCCGCCAAACGCTGTCCCGTTCGGCTGCCGATCACGATGGCTAAAGTATCGGTCAGCAGAGAAAGCAGCACCACCAGCAAGGGCGCCGTGTGGGCGATACCGGCGCCAAAGCCAACCGCCAGGCCGTCGAGCGAGAGCGCGAGAGCGAGTAGCGTTGCTTCGGAGGGGGAGAGGATGCGGGAGTGGTCGCGGTCTGCTGCCTCGGGGTTGGCGTAGATTTTCAGAATGAATCCGAGATGGAACGCTGAAAAGTGCAGCTTTTTCTCAAAATTGCCATGCTTGCGGATGAGCGCTTTGAGCGCGCTGTCAAACACCTTCGCAACGCCCAAGCATAGAAGGAGGAGGAAACAGATGCCTTGCCCCGCGCCTTCCGGCAAAAGACGGCTGAGTACGCCGCCGAACAGAAGGGCGAGGGCCAGACTGCCGCTGCAAATTAAGTTGATGACCAGGAGGGAGGGAACGGGTATTTTGATCTTACCCGCGCCGTAAGAAAAGGCGGAAACAAAAGCATCGATGGAGAGCGCAGTGACGAGCATAAGCGCTTCAAGCAAAGAGGAGAGGGAAAACATGAAAAACACCTGCCCGCTAAAATTCATAGTCCATCTTATTCGTTTCAGCTGAAAAGGTGAGGGGAAAAGAGCGGAACTTCGCTGTTGCAGCGACCATATACGACAGAAAAAGGAGACCGCCTGCCTCTGCCCACATAGAATAGGGGGAGAGTGAGGTGGAAATTTTGAGTGAAGAACGAAAGGTCAGCGCAGGCACGCTGGCCAGAACCATTGTTCTGATATTGGCGCTTGTCAATCAGGTGCTTGCTATGATGGGGCATAACTTGCTGCCCGTCGATAATGAAATGATCAATGACTTGGTGGGCAACCTGTGGGTGATCGGAGCGGCGCTTTGGGCTTGGTGGAAAAACAATAGCTTTACAAAGTCCGCGCTGTATGGCGATGTGTGCATGCAATGCCACAAAGACGGCACAACGCCCCCCGACAGCAATGAAGCAAGCGGCAAGGCGTAATTGATAAACTAAACTTCTTATGCACAATAAACCGCCACGGAACGACTGCCGTGGCGGTTTATTGTATCTATGAAGGAAAATGAAAAAGTTTGTTCTATATCAAGATGAAACCCGGTTAGTCGACCGGGCAGTGTTGTTGGAGATGGGACTTATCTCTGGCTGCTCTGATTGTTGCCATCGCCAAAAATCAAATCGTCCAAGTCGTAAGCATGAAGAACACCCATGTAATCAGCCTCCTTTCTGTTGCCTTGCGTCCAGTGTAGCATGATATTTTCGTGGCTGATAGCGCCTTTTGGTATAGGCGCGGTTAAGTTTTTGAAAAGATTGAATGCTTTTACCAGAATATTTGGTCTCAAAATTTTTTTTGTTGGCTTCTTTCGACACGGCAAAGACATTCTTTAATATAGGCCTCTTTGTTTTGAGTATGCAGGAAAGAAGGAATTGCGATGTATAAAATGATTTTTAGAGAAAATGGAGAAGCTTGCGGCATCAAAGGAACAAAGGCGTCGGCGATTTGGAGTTGTCGTATGGAACGTGAGCAGGCGGAAGCGATTTTAAAACGTTTGGAGGATGAGGCTGTGACAGAAGACGAGCTGCTCCATAAAGTATTGGAGCACATAGAAGAATTGTGATGGTTTGACCAAAGCGGACAGGGGTAATGTAACCCTGTCCGCTTTGCAGTTTCACGCAACAAGCGCCTCAACACAGAAGGTAAAATAGAACAGAAGGAAGGGCGCCTTGCAAAATGGCAGCGACAGTCCGCCTGCAAAAGCAGGCGTTTTCATCCTGAAAATCCACACAACTTCATATTATGGTATCGCTGTTGGCTTATTTGGAAAAAACATAAGTTTTTTTCAAATACTGATTGACAAAAACGTTTTTCTTGGGTATACTAAACTTCGCCTTATCCGGTAGATATGGCTTTTTTGGCGGCATAGCTCAGTTGGCTAGAGCACACGGTTCATACCCGTGGTGTCACTGGTTCAAATCCAGTTGCCGCTACCAAGGCTTTCGCAACTGCGGAGGCTTTTCGGCCCGTTGGTCAAGTGGTTAAGACACCGCCCTTTCACGGCGGTAACACGAGTTCGAGTCTCGTACGGGTCACCAGCAACAGTGCATCAGGCTAAGCTTGGCTTGATGCTCTATTCGGAGGCATAGCTCAGCTGGTAGAGCGCTCGCCTCACACGCGAGAGGTCACAGATTCGAGTTCTGTTGTCTCCACCAAAAACCGCCTGAAATCGGATGATTTCAGGCGGTTTTCTTTTGTGTTCAGAAGGAAGACTCCCGTATAGGCGTCGGGAAGCCAAATTTATTTCCACCACCGCTGATCAATATCATTCACAATGATATACCGATCTCCTGCTCGCTCCATCACAATGTTTAGCAGCCGCTCCAGCTTGTCCATAAATATCAGTTCCTCTTCTCGATTGGAAAAACCTTTGTAGGAAAACTCTGTTTTGTTGTTGGTAAATAGGGCCTCATATGTGTCTTGAATATCGTCACAGAGCTGTCTTGTTTCCGTATCATCCAATTCATCGGGCAATGCAAAACCATTTGGTTTAAAATTGAGCAAATGCCTATCCTCGTCGTATACCCAAATAGGATAAGCGCAATAATCCAGCATAATTCTTATTTTCTTCAAAATGTAAAACCCCTTTCTATTGTGCTTGTGGGTATGCAGTTACGATAAAACCATTGTCGCTCACTGCTACCAATATTCTTTGCGTTTTCCCATAGAATAGTACGTCATAGATGATACCGCCTTGGCCCTGCAAGCCAACTCGTGTTCCATTCTCCAAGGCTTCTACAATAAGCTCCGGAATTTGTGAAGCAGTAATGCCTTTTGCAGCAAAGTCACTTTCATATTCATCCACAATATGGGCAAAACCTGCCTGCTCATTACAAGTTTCCAGCCAAACCACCTTTCCATCCTGTGTTCATGTAATAGCAACAACGTCGTCCGGGTATGCTTTACCCCACTGCGCACCAAGGCATCCAATAGATGCTCTGGTTTGAGGCGCATCTGTAGTACATCTCATCTCTATTGGGGCTATTATAATGCCATGCGCCTACCTTGTCCATGGCCACAAGGCTACAACGGCAGTTTAGATGCAGGGGTGGAATCACACCGCCCTTGGCCAGATCTTTTTTGCGAAACAATTGGCCATGTAGGCTCTGGCAGTGATCACAGGTGCGATCACTTTTTTCACTGATGAATAGATAATCCTCTTCTTTTCGCTCTCTCAAGATGATGAGATACTGCTGGAGAATGGTGCCATGCACCACTTGAATGTTGTGCAGTCGATCTGTCTGAGTGAGCGGATCACCGCCAAAATCTGAGAGCGCCTTGGCAGGGTTTTCGCTTTGAGTTTGGGCCGATTTCTGTGCAGACACAGCCAGCAACTTAGGTGTGCTTCTTTATTATCTTGCTAAACAGAGATTCGAGGTCAGCCGGCTCTTTTTGCTCCATGCTAACAAAGTACTTATTTGCCTGTGGCAATAAAGAGATTTTACCTACAGTCTCAGAATAGGGAGATCGTGTGAGCTCAACATAACCCCTTCGCTTTTTTACATACATAGGTACATCCTCTCTTTTCTCGCTTTACCTGTATCGTGAGACGAGGCTATTTTGCATATTTACATACATGCAACTTAATATTTTGTTTTAAATAATTTAGATTAAAGTAAAAACAACTAAATCAGATGATTTTAGGTGTTATATGTTGTAATGCGCAAACCATTCTGGAGTGGATGATATTGACAAAATATGCCGAACGAGAAGATTTGATGGCGCTCCGGCGGTTTCTTGAGAAAATGTTGCCGCGCAGCGCAAAAATATACTTGACAATCCGATGTGTGTACTGTACACTAATCAGGTGCCCAAATTGGGCGCACTATGCGATGAGGCAGGAGATTGCGGCGCAAGCCGGTAACTTCTGCGGAGTATGTCCGTGAATCGGGCGGCTGAGGAATTCTGACACTGCAGCGTATATCGCCAGTAGAGGAAGTGGCCGGCTTACTGCGCCGGTCTTCTTCGTGATCTGGAGTGATACGCACGGAAGAGTGTGATAGATTTCTCACCGTACGAAGCGAGAATGAAGATGTGTTCACTTCGTATGCACAAGGAGGAAAACAACATGGCAGCACCCAAGGAAATGATCCGCATTCGACTCAAGGCCTACGATCATCAGCTGATCGACCAGAGCGCTGAAAAGATCGTGGAAACCGCCAAGCGCACCGGCGCTTCCGTCTCCGGCCCCATCCCCCTGCCCACCAAGAAGGAGGTCGTGACCATCCTTCGCGCCGTCCATAAGTATAAGGACAGCCGTGAGCAGTTTGAGCGCCGGACCCATAAGCGTCTGATTGACATTACAAAGTCCACACCCAAAACGGTGGAAGCGCTGATGAGCCTGGATCTGCCCGCCGGCGTTGAGATTGAGATTAAACTCTAAATCAAACGCCACTTAGGATTTGTTTGCACCCATTCGCCTGTCGTTTCTTGAGATGGGCGGGGTCAAGTTGGCAAGAAGCGCGAAACCGTCGTGAGCAGCGCAGGCTTGTCAACCAATAACCTTATATAAGGAGGAAATCAAATGGAAAAGGCCATCATCGGCAAGAAGGTCGGCATGACGCAGATCTTCGATGAAGCCGGTAAGGTCATCCCGGTCACTGTGATCGAGGCAGGTCCCTGCGTCGTCGTACAGAAGAAGACCGAGGAGAAGGACGGCTATAGCGCCGTGCAGCTCGGCTTCGGGGATGTCCCCGAAAGAAAGCTGTCCCAGCCGGAACAGGGTCACCTGAAGAAGGCAGAGGTCGGCATGAAGAAGTATTTGAAAGAGTTTAAGCTGGAAAACGCAGACGCCCTGAATGTGGGTGACGCCATTACAGTGGAAAACTTTGCAGCCGGCGACCGTGTGGATGTCACCGGCACCAGCAAGGGTAAGGGCTTCGCCGGCGTCATTAAGCGCTGGAATGCAGGCCGCACCCCCATGAGCCACGGCGGCGGCCCTGTCCACCGTCATGCAGGTTCCATGGGTTCGGGCACCGACCCTTCCAGAATCTTTAAGGGCAAGATCGGCGCAGGTCATTTGGGCGCTGAGCAGGTCACTGTGCAGAATCTGGATATCATTAAGGTGGATCCCGAATTTAACCTGATCGCTGTCTGCGGCGCCATCCCCGGCCCCAAGGGCGGCCTGGTCTATCTGAAGTCCACGGTCAAGACCCTGCGCGAGAAGCGCGGCGAAGCCGGCACTTCCACCAACCCGCAGAAGGCTTCTGCCCGTGTCAATCCCCAGAAGGCATCCGCCAGAAAGCGCTAAAGAGAGGAGAGTTGAAATATGCCTAAAGCATTGGTTTACAATATGGCCGGCCAGCAGGTCGGCGAGGTGGAACTCTCCGAGGCTGTGTTTGGCGTAGAGCCCAACATGCCCGCCGTTCACGCGGTTGTGAAGAACCATCTGGCAAATTGCCGTCAAGGCACACAGAGCGCCTTAACCCGCGCCGAGGTGGCCGGCGGCGGCAGAAAACCCTGGCGCCAAAAGGGCACCGGCCGTGCCCGTCAGGGCAGCATCCGTGCGCCGCAGTGGACACACGGCGGCATCGTGTTTGCGCCCAAGCCCCGTGATTACAGCTACCGCCTCAACCGCAAGCTGAAGAGACTGGCGCTCAAGTCCGTCCTTTCCGCAAAAGCGGCCGAGGGTAACCTCTTGGTTGTGGATAACCTGGCGCTTGACGCCATCAAGACCAAGAGCATGGTTGACCTCTTGGGCAAGCTGGAAGCGAAGAAGACCATCTTCGTCACCCCCGAGGTGCGCGAGAGCGTCTATAAGTCTGCTCGTAACATCCCCGGCGTTTCCACCACCACCGCCACCATCCTCAGCGTCTATGACATTGTGAATGCAGAAAAGCTGATCATTGACAAGCAGGCGCTGGCTATCATTGAGGAGGTGTTCGCATGAAGACCGCTTACGATATTATCAAGCGTCCCGTGATCACCGAGCAGTCCATGGAAGGCACCGAAATGAAGCGTTATGTCTTCGAGGTTTCCAAGGATGCCAATAAGATCGAGATTGCCAAGGCAGTCGAGGAGATTTTTAGCGTAAAGGTGACCAAAGTTAATACCCTGAATATGCAGGGCAAGCTGAAGCGTACCGGCCGCCATCCGGCAGGCCGCCGTCCCAGCTGGAAGAAGGCGATCGTGACCCTGTCCGCCGACTCCAAGCCCATTGAGCTTTTCGAGGGAATGGTATAAGGAGGTAATGCACAATGGCGATTAAAAGCTATAAGCCGACAACGCCCTCGCGCCGTCACATGACGGTCAATGGCTTTGACGGCATCGACAAGAAGGCGAAGCCGGAGCGCAGCCTGACCGAAACTCTCCAAAAGCACGCAGGCCGCAACAGCTATGGCCGTATTACCGTGCGTCATCGCGGCGGCGGCAATAAGCGCAAGTATCGTATCATCGACTTCAAGCGCGACAAGATGGACATGAGCGCCACCGTCCTGCGCCTGGAGTATGACCCGAACCGCAGCGCCAACATTGCCCTGCTGCAATATGAGGACGGCGAAAAGAGATATATCCTGGCGCCTGTGGGCCTGAAGGCCGGCGACATGGTGCAGAGCTCCGCCAAGGCTGATATCAAGCCCGGCAACTGCCTGCCGCTCTCCGCAATCCCCACCGGTACGGTGATTCATAACATTGAGCTGTACCCGGGCAAGGGCGCCCAGCTGGTGCGCTCGGCCGGTACCTCTGCCCAGTTGATGGCAAAGGAAGGCGGCATGGGCCAGGTGCGTATGCCCTCCGGCGAAGTGCGCCTGATCCGCTTGGAGTGTAAGGCTACCATCGGCCAGGTTGGCAATATCGAGCATGAGAACATCTCCATCGGTAAGGCCGGCCGTAAGCGTCACATGGGCTGGAGACCCACGGTTCGCGGCTCTGTCATGAACCCGAACGATCACCCCCACGGCGGTGGTGAAGGTAAGTCACCCATCGGCCGTCCCGGCCCGGTTACCCCCTGGGGCAAACCGACACTGGGTTATAAGACTCGTAAGACGAAGAACCGGACCGATAAGTTCATCGTCAAGCGCCGCAACGCGAAGTAAGGAGGCAGTGAAACAATGAGCAGAAGCGTCAAGAAAGGCCCGTTTTGCGCCCCCGAGCTGCTAAAGCGGGTAAACGAAATGAACGAAAAGGGCGATAAGAAGGTACTCAAGACCTGGAGCCGCGCCTCCACCATCTTCCCTTCTTTTGTCGGCCACACCCTCGCCGTACACGACGGCCGCAAGCACATCCCTGTCTATGTCACCGAGGATATGGTCGGGCATAAGTTGGGCGAGTTCGCCCCCACCCGCACCTATCGCGGCCACGCCGGCAGCAAAACGAAGTAAGGAGGAGAGACAATGGAAGCAAGAGCGCATCTGAGATATGTTCGCATCTCTCCCCGTAAGGTGAAGATCGTGTGCGACTTGATCCGCGGTAAGAGCATTGCCCAGGCGACAGCAATCCTGCTGACCACGCCCAAGGCTGCCTCCGAGCCCCTGCTGAAGCTGATGAAGAGCGCAGCGGCCAACGCGGAGAACAACCACAGCATGGACCCCGAGCGTCTGTACGTATCCGAGGTCTTTGCCAACCCCGGCCCCATCATCAAGCGCATTATGCCGCGTGCACAGGGCCGCGCCTACCGCATCAATAAAAGAACCTCTCACGTTACCCTCGTGGTAGCCGAGAAGCAATAAGGGAGGAGGCAGAACATGGGACAGAAAATTCATCCCCACGGTCTTCGCGTGGGCGTCATTAAGGACTGGGATTCCCGCTGGTATGCCCGGAACGAAAAAGTCGGCGACCTGCTGGTGGAAGACTA
>CAYVNT010000008.1:0-24447 GCA_964453275.1 uncultured Ruminiclostridium sp.
AAGGTATACTTTACTGCAAAGGAAGTGAACGATAGTATGAGCGAGAGGTCGGATATGCTGCTCAATGAATTGCAGACACTGATGGATTGTCTGTATGTGTCGGATTTGCGCGCCCGGTTTGCGCAACTTGACGAGGAGCAAAAGGCGCGTGTGTTGGCCATACCGGATGAGGCCTATACGCTGTACGATTGGAATAATGCTTTGGAATATGTAATGGGCGTCAAGAGCCAAGCTGCGAGCGTGACGGAAGCCAAGCAGTTGATCATTACAAAATAATAAAAAGTTGTATCGACATGCGGTTGCGTCGATACAACTTTTTTTGCGGTTAGTGCTGATATTCAAATTCCAGGTTATACAGGCTGACCAGGTCGCCGTCCTGAATCCCCATCTCCTCCAAGCGGTCGAACAGACCGGACTGCCGCAGCATGCGGTCAAACCAGTTGCGGGATTCGTAATCGCTAAAGTTGACGTTGGCGATGATTTTTTGCAGCCATGCGCCCTCGACAATCCAAACATCGTCGATATGTTCGATGCTAAGCGGCTCCTGCATGTCCACCTCGGGGGGACGCTCGACATAGTTGGCCTCAAAGATGATGGGCGGCGGCAGCTTGGATAACTCCTCGGCGGCCTGCTTCATCAATTCGCGCACACCCTGACTCGTGGCGGCAGAGAGGGTGAAGAAGCGATAGCCCTGCGCCTCCACATGCGCCTGAAAACGCGTGAGCATGTCGGGATCGGGCAGAATGTCCATCTTATTGGCCACGACCAGCATCTTGCGCTGAGCCAGCTCCGGGTTGTAGGCGCGCAGCTCGGCATTGATGGCCTCAAAATCCTCGATGGGATCGCGGCCCTCGCTGCCGGAGATATCCACCAGATGCAGCAGCAGGCGGCAGCGGTCAATGTGGCGCAAAAAGTCATGCCCCAGCCCCGCGCCTTCGGCCGCGCCCTCAATGATGCCCGGGATATCGGCCATGACGAAGGAGACGCCTTCTTCCACATAGACAACGCCCAGATGGGGGAACAGCGTGGTAAAATGATAGTTGGCAACCTTGGGCCTGGCCTTGCTCGCCACTGTCAAAAGCGAAGATTTACCGACATTCGGAAATCCGACCAGCCCAACATCCGCTAAGAGCTTTAGCTCCAACACAATATCCCGCGTTTTGCCCGGCAGGCCGGCCTTAGCGAACATGGGCACCTGCCGCGTGGGGGTGGCGAAGTGCTTGTTACCCCAGCCGCCGTTGCCGCCGCGCGCTAAGACGAAGGGCGTGTCGTCGGCCATGTCGCGGATGATCTCGTTGGTTTCGGCATCGCGCACAACCGTGCCGCGCGGCACGCGAATGGTCAAGGATTCGCCGTCCTTACCGGTACAGCGTCGGCCGCCGCCGTTCACGCCGTTCTGGGCGGTATACTTGCGCTGATAACGGAAATCCATCAAGGTGGACATATGGTCGTCCACGCGCAGGATGATATCGCCGCCGCGACCGCCGTCGCCGCCATCCGGTCCGCCCGCGGCCACGTATTTTTCACGGTGAAAGGAGACGGCGCCATTGCCGCCTGCACCGGACTTCACCGTAATGCGTGCTTTATCAATAAAATTGCTCATGATGGAACTCCTTTTGTAAGGCCGCACAGAACCGGCTGTGCCTGGGTTCTGTGGCGGAATTTGGCTCCGACCTGCGGGTCGGTTTCGCCAGTTTTGTGCGCAAAACTGGCGGGTAGTGGAGATTGTTTGAGGCACATGTCCTCAAACAATCAGATGGGAAGCGATTTCGGTGCATGGCCTTTGTGAATAGAAGATCGAAAAGCCCCGAACGAGACATCGTTCGAGGCTTTCGTGTACCGATGTTACTGCGCGATTTCGACAATGGAGACCTGCTTGCGGTCCTTGCCCATGCGCTCAAACTTGACGCGGCCGGTTTTCATGGCGAACAACGTGTCGTCGCTGCCGCGGCCCACGTTCACGCCCGGATGGATATGCGTGCCGCGCTGACGCACCAGGATGTTGCCGGCCAGCACGAACTGACCATCGGCACGCTTGACGCCCAGTCTTTTCGACGCGGAGTCACGGCCGTTACGGGTGGAGCCAACGCCCTTTTTATGGGCGAAATATTGCAGTCCGATATAAAGCATAAGTTACACCTCCAAGACTATCAAGTGGTCGGGATATTCCTCAGACAGCTGCACGAAGTAGACCATGGCGCTTGCCAGAAGCGTCTGACAGAGCGACTCGGTTTCCTCGGGCAAACCGTTGGGAAGTTTTAAGGAGAGGAAAGCATCCTGTTCGCGTTGCTTGATTGCAACCTCCAGACCCATCACGTCGTTGAGTGCGCATTCGATCAGGCGCACGGCGCTGGTGATGGCGGCGCAGAGGATATCCGCTCCGGCATCGGCGAAGCCGCTGTGGCCGGACAACGTCAGGCTGACAAGGCGGCTGCCTTCGGATTCAAATGTGATACTCGTCATAAAGACTTAGGCGTTGATCTTTGCGATCTGCACCTTTGTGTAAGGCTGACGATGACCCTGACGGCGGCGATAGCCCTTCTTCGGCTTGTACTTGAAGATCATCACCTTGCGGCCCTTGCCGTTTTTGACAACGGAAGCCTGAACGCTCGCACCGGCGACCAGGGGGGCGCCGATTTTGGTGCTGTCACCCAGAACGGCCAGAACCTTGTCAAAGACAACGTTGTCGCCGGCTTCTGCTTCCAGCTTTTCGATGAACAGGGTATCGCCTTCGGCGACCTTATACTGTTTACCACCGGTTTCGATAATAGCTTGCATGCGTATTGCACCTCTTTCCTTCATTACGGGCTCGCTGTCGGGGGTGGGAAACGGTCTCCACTTGGCATCACCCATTCAAAGCGGCTTTGAAATTATATCAGACGAAAGTTTGAAAGTCAAGGGAGAAAGTGAGGAATTTACACCTGATTTTTTGCAAGCGAAGCGGAAAGCGAACGTGACTTAAGCTGCATCGCGCCTTTTTCTTGCACCGGGCGGGAGGGCGTGATATGCTAAGAAAAAAGCAATCGGATGGGAGGATATGAATGGAGATCAGAGCAGCGAATTTTGCAGATGCCCCGCAGCTGTTCCATTGCGTGGTGGAGGCCTTTATGGACTACATTCCCCTGATTGGCCAAACGCCGGGCCCCATGCTGGAGGACTATTGTGTAGGCATAGAAAAACACCATACTTTCGTCGCTGAGGAGGCGGGGGAGCTTCTGGGTTTGGTCTTACTCAAAGAGGGCGAGGGCGGCATCATGTGGCTGGATGTCCTTGCCACGTATCCACAAAAGCGCAGCCGTGGGGCGGGGCGGGCGCTCATTGCCTATGCCGAGGCGTATATGAGAGGCTTGGGCAAGCAGGCCTGCCACATCTATACCCATGTGAAATACACGCGCACCATTGGCATCTATCAAAGTTTGGGTTACGAAATCTATGACCGCGTGCAGGAATACGGCTTTGATCGCTATTATTTGAGAAAAGACCTGCGTCAGAGTGCGGACGACAGGAGCGCGCCATGAAAACAGCGTTTGGCGCCAAGGTGACGCAAAACCTGTTTGCGCTCATCACCATTCTGTTCTGGGCTGCCTGCTATGTGGGGGTGCGGTTTGCTTCGCAAAGTTATACGCCGTTTGCGCTCACCTTCTGGCGCTTTGCCGCGGCTGCGCTATCTGTGCTATGTATGCTGCCGTTTCAAAAGGTCAAACGGCCGGCGCTGCGGGATTTGCCGTTGTTCCTGCTCTCAGCGCTCTGCGCCTACTCACTGTATTGCTGCTTAACGGCCTTGGGCGCCCGGACGGTCACCGCCTCGGTCAGCAGCTTTGTGATGGCCCTTTCGCCGGTTTTGACGCCGGTATTTGCGCTTCTGTTTCTGAAGGAACATATGCGTTGGAATAAATGGCTGTCGGTCGGCATCGGGGGCTTGGGCGTGGTGATCCTGCTCTTTACGGATAGCAGCTTTTCTGTGGAAGCGGGGGTGCTGTGGGTCTTTGCCGGGGCGAACTTATTTGCGCTTTACAACATTGTGCAGCGTATTCTGCTGCGCCGCTATACCAGCATGGAGGTCACGATCTACTCCACCGTGCTCGCGGCGGTGACGCTGCTGCCCTTTTTGCCGCTGTCGCTGCCGGAAATCAAGAGCGCACCGTTTGGCGCGACGCTTGTTGTGTTCTTGTTGGGCGCTGCGTCGGCGGTATCGTATCTCTTTTGGTCAAAGGCGCTTAATCTGGCGCAAAAGACGGCGGAGGTCACCAACTACATGTTCCTCACCCCCATTTTCACCACGATCATGGGGTTTATCATGATGGGCGAGGTGCCGCCGGTGACCGTCATCTTTGGCGGCGGCCTGATGCTTTTGGGTCTGCTGCTTACCAATTGGGAGCCAAAGAGCCAAAGCCTGCGCGAAGAAGCGGTCGAGATACCAGCTGCCGTGTTGGATGAGAGCCCCGCCTTGGAAGAAGAAGCTGCAAAATAAAAAAACGCCGCCCCGGATACGCAAACAGGGGCGGCGTTTTTTCTGTTTTATTCGATGGGCAATATCCCTGTCAGATAGCGGCGCAGCAGGTCAAGCGCAAACTGAGAGGCGGACATGCGCACCTGCTCACGCGACATAAAGCCGGATTGCAGTTCGCGCACAATGCAGCCCTTGGGCGTATCGAGCGCAACAAAGACAAGGCCCGGCGGGTTGCCGCGTCCATCGGGGCCCGGACCGGCCACGCCGGTGGTGGACAGGGCGAGGTCGCAGCCGAGTGCCCGGCGCGCGCCCTTGGCCATCGCTTCGGCAACAGCAGGGCAGACCGCCCCTTCTTTTTGCAACAGGTCCGGCGAGATACCCAGCAGCGTTTGCTTGGTCGCGTCGGCATAGCTGACGATGCTGCCCAAAAAGAGGTCGGAGGCGCCCGCCAGGTCGGTCAGGCGTTTGGCGATGATGCCGCCCGTGCAGGATTCCGCCGTGCCGACGGTCAGACCCGCATCGCGCAGGAGGGAGGAGCAGACGGCCTCTAAAGAATCCACATCCGCGCCGTAAATTTTGTCGCCCAGGATCCCGCGCACTTCTTCCTCCACGGGGGCAATGAGCTTCTGTGCAGCCTGCTCTGTGTCGGCCTTGGCGGTGATGCGCAGCTCCACCTCGCCGCCTTTGGCGTAGGGCGCGAGGGTGGGGTTGGTCAGCTCGTTCATCTGATCGCGCAGCAGCGCCTCCGCGGCGGATTCACCGATGCCGTACACGCGCAGGGTGCGTGAGACGATCATGCCGTCGGATTGTTCCCGCAGCAGCGGCGCGACGCGCTGGGTAAACATGGCCTGGCATTCAAAGGGCGGGCCGGGCAACATGATGACCAGGCAGCCGTCCGCCGTAAAAGCGCAGCCGGGTGCGGTGCCGCGGTCGTTTTCCAGGATCGTGCAGCCGTCGGGCAGCATGACCTGCTGGTAGTTGTTCTCCGTGATCGGGCGGCCGAGTTTGGCGAAGTAAGCCTCCAGTTTTTTGGCGGAGGGCTCGTGGTAGAGCAGCTCCTTGCCGAAGGCGTTTGCCAGGGTTTGCTTGGTTAAGTCGTCACAGGTGGGGCCGAGGCCGCCGGTTGTGATGATGATGTCCGCGCGGGTGCGGGCGATGGCGATGGCGTCTTTGAGCCGATCGGGATTATCGCCCACCACGGTATGAAAAAAGACGTTGATGCCGAGAGACGACAGCTCCCGTGACAAAAACTGTCCGTTGGTATTTGCAATGTTGCCGAGCAGCAGCTCCGTGCCGACGGCGATGAGTTCTGCGGTGTGAGTCATGCTTCCAAAACCACCTTTTCAATTTGATTCAGCGCCGCCGTGACCAATTCGTCAATGGGCAGCGCGGCCTCCGCCGCCTCGGCCTCTGCGTTTGTCGGCTTGGTGCGGGGGTGGCGCGGGGTAAAGACCGTGCAACAATCCTCATAGGGCAGGATAGAGGTTTCAAAGGTACCGATGCGGCGGGCGACGGCGATGATCTCCGTCTTGTCCATGCCGATTAAGGGACGCAGGATGGGCAGCGAGCAGACCGCGCCGGTCACGTGCATGGCGTGCATGGTCTGGCTGGCGACCTGACCGAGCGATTCGCCGGTGATCAGCGCGCCGCAGTCCAAGCGTTTGGCCAGCCCTTCGGCAATGCGCATCATAAAGCGGCGCATGAGCACGGTGAACAGTTCCTCCGGGCATTCACGCATCAGGCGTTCCTGGATATCGGTGAAGGGCACGATATGCACATGCAGCCGTCCGCACCAGGGCGTGAGCCGCCGCGCGAGCTCGAGCACCTTTTCCTTCGCCTCGGGCGAGGTATAAGGATAGCTATAAAAGTGCAGCATATCCAAGCAGACGCCGCGTTTGGCCATCATCCAGGAGGCGACGGGGCTGTCAATCCCGCCCGAGAGCAGGGAAATGGCCCGTCCGCCCATACCGACGGGCAAACCGCCCGCGCCGGGCATGGGATCGGCGTGGACATAGGCTGCCGTCTCACGCACCTCTAAATGAACCGTCAGCTCCGGCTGATGCACGTCGACGGTCAGATGGGGAAACGCGTCATGCAAACCGCCGCCGACAGCCTGGGACAGGGCGATGGAGCTGAGCGGAAAGCGTTTGTCCGCCCGCTTGGACTCTACTTTAAAAGACTTGGCCGCCAGCAAACGGTCGCCCAGGTAGGTTTTAGCGGTTTCCAGCATGGCCTCCACGCTTTTGTCGCAGGCTTTGACCTTGGAAAGGCCCGCCACGCCAAATAATTTCGACAGGGCCATATACGCCCCGTCGAGGTCACAGCTCTCGTCCTGCGGTTCGACATAGGTGGTGGACTGGCGGGAATAGAGTTTAAAATGGCCGTAAGGGCGCAGCAGTTTTCTGGCGTTGCCCATCAGCTTATCCTCAAAGCCACGGCGATTGAGACCTTTGAGCACCAGTTCGCCCAATTTGAGTAAAATGAGTTCGCCGGTTTCCATAGTATGCGCCTGATTTTCCATAATAATGACCTCCGATGCAAGTTCTGAGCGTTTTTTTGGCATGCTAAGGCGGAAACATCAACGCCGCAGGTAGGCGGGCGCGCGGTATTGCAGCGCTTCGGCCAGATGCGCAGAGTCGATGTGGTCGGCATCTTCGAGATCGGCGATGGTACGCGCCACGCGTAAGATGCGGTCGTAGCCGCGCGCCGTGAGCCCCATGCGTTCATACGCGCCGCGCAGGATTGCCTGCGCCCCGCTATCGAGCGCGCAGTGCGCTTGCAGCTCGGCCTGTCCCATAGCGGCGTTGCATGAGAGTCCGCGCGCGCCAAACCGCGCGCCCTGACGCGCCCTAGCGACGTTGACCCGCGCGCGTATGCTCTCAGAGGCTTCACCGCGGCCCTCGGTGGATAGTTCGTCAAAATCCAGCGGCGGCACCTCGGTGAACAGATCAATGCGATCGAGCAGCGGGCCGGAGAGCTTTTCCAAATAGCGTGACACCGCGGCCGGCGTACACTGGCAGCGTCCCGAAGGGTGGCCGTACCAGCCGCACTTGCAGGGATTCATTGCACACACGAGCATGAAGCGGCTGGGAAAAGATTCCGCCGCCGCTGCGCGTACAATGCGGATCTGCCCTTCTTCGATGGGTTGACGCAGGATCTCAAGTACGTCTTTATGAAATTCCGGCAGTTCATCCAAAAAGAGAATGCCGTGATGGGCCAGTGAAATTTCCCCCGGCTTGGGGATGGGATTGCCGCCGCCCGCCATGCCGGCGGCCGAGATGGTGTGGTGAGGATTGCGAAAGGGGCGGCTGGTGAGCAAGGGCTGCTGTGGGGGCAGCAGATTCATAATGGAGTGGATGGCGCTGGCCTCGAGCGCCTCATCTCGGCGCAGGTCGGGTAAGATAGAGGGCAGTCGCCGCGCGAGCATGCTCTTGCCGGAGCCAGGCGGCCCGACCAGCAGCACATGGTGCCCGCCGGCCGCGGCGATCTCCAGCACGCGTTTGACCTGCTGCTGTCCTTTCACCTCGGAGAAATCCGGTGCGGCGTGGTTTTGTTCTGTCGGGGTCCAGGCTGTGGCGGGCGCGATGAGAGCCTCCTTGGTCAAGTGTCGCACCAGCTGCGCAACTGTTTCCACCGGATAGACGCTTAAATTTTCGGCAAGCGTTGCCTCCGCGGCGGAGGCGGCGGGGACGTATAGACGCCGTATCCCCGCCTGCTGCGCCGCCAGGGCCATGGGCAGCATGCCGACCACGGGCCGCAGCGTACCGGACAGAGAGAGTTCCCCCACAAAGGCGGCCTGCTCGTCACCGGGTGGTAGCAGCTGCTGCGCGGCGAGGATGCCGATGAGGATGGGCAGATCGTACACCGTGCCGGACTTGCGCAGGTTGGCCGGCGCGAGATTGACGGTGATTCGGCTGACGGGAAAGGAGAAGCCGCTGTTTTTGATCGCGGCGCGCACCCGCTCACGCGCTTCCTTCACGGCGGCATCGGGCAGGCCGACAATGTCAAAAGCGGGCAAGCCACCTTGCAGGTCGCATTCGGCTGTCACTTCGTAGCCCGAGATACCCTGTAAACCGAGCGAGCGGATTTTGTGTAACATGGCGGCAGCTTCCTCTCTTTGTAATCCTTACCATCATGACATAAAACCGCAGGACTGACAAGTCTTTTCCCCACGCGTGGGCGGGATAGAGCGGCAAAGAAGGCCGCCTTTCCGCTGCGAATGGGTCGAAACACAAGGCGGAGCGTCTTTCAGGAGAAAAATTTTGTCCTTAGAGGGAGAATAGACCTGTTGTTTCCTGTCTAAATGCACAAAAGCATAGGGGGTAGATCGCTCGAAATTTTACCCTTCGTCATTCTCCCTGTTTTCATGGGCCGGAAGGGGAAGTAAGTTTGTCGACATGCTTCATTTACAAAAAGATAAGGCGTATGATAGGATATTCTCAATATACTCTACGCTCGGATCCTCAGCACTTGATGAAGCAACGAAATCCGTTGAAAAAAGCAAAATAGGAGGAGTGCATCCCATGGCAAGAAAGCTCAAGACTATGGACGGCAATACGGCTGCCGCCCATGTAGCGTATGCCTTTACCGAAGTTGCCGCCATTTACCCCATCACGCCGTCGTCTGTGATGGCGGAGCTGTCGGACAAATGGGCGGCGGAAGGCCGAAAGAATATTTTTGGTCAGCCTGCCCGCGTTTCTGTCATGCAGTCAGAAGCCGGCGCGGCCGGCGCGGTTCACGGTTCCCTGACTGCCGGCGCTATGACCACCACCTTCACCGCCTCGCAGGGCCTGCTGCTTATGATCCCCAATATGTACAAGATCGCCGGCAGCTTGATGCCCAGCGTCATGCATGTATCCGCACGCGCCCTGGCCACGCATGCGCTTTCCATTTTCGGCGATCATTCGGATGTCATGTCCTGCCGCTCCACGGGGTATGCCATGCTGGCAAGCGTCAACCCGCAGGAAGTGATGGACCTCGGCGCGGTTGCCCACCTGGCAACGGTGTCCGGCCGCGTGCCCGTGATGCACTTCTTTGACGGCTTCCGCACCTCCCACGAGCTGCGCAAAGTGGAGACCTGGGACTATGACGATCTGGCCGGTATGCTCGACTGGAAGGCGCTCGAGGAGTTCCGCGGCCGCGCCTTGAATCCCGATAAGCCTGTCCTGCGCGGCTCGGCGCAAAACCCCGACATCTTCTTCCAGACCCGTGAAGCCTGCAACCAGTATTATGAGGCCTTCCCCGATGTGGTCGAGCGCTACATGGACATGGTGAACAAGAAGATCGGCACAAACTATCAACTCTTTAATTATTATGGTGCGCCCGATGCCGAAACCGTCATGGTGGCCATGGGCTCCGTCTGCGATGCGGCGGAAGAAGTGATCGACTACCTGGCCGCCCGCGGCGAAAAGGTGGGCCTTTTGAAGGTGCGCCTGTATCGCCCCTTCGCGGCAGACCGTTTCGTGGCGGCCATCCCCACAACGGCCAAGAATATCGTGGTCATGGACCGCTGCAAAGATCCCGGCGCCATTGGCGAGCCCTTGTATCAGGACGTGGTGACGGCGCTGGCCGGCACGCCGCTCTCCGGCAGCCGTGTGATTGGCGGCCGCTATGGCCTGGGCTCTAAGGACACCACCCCCGGCGGCATCCTGGCTGCCCTGCGCAATGCCCAAAGCGCGGATCCCGTGCGCAGCTTTACCATCAACATCACCGACGATGTGACCAATCGCTCCCTGCCGATCGAGGAGGAGCCGGATGTCTCCGATGCCAAGACCATCTCCTGTAAGTTCTGGGGCCTGGGCAGTGACGGCACTGTCGGCGCGAATAAGAACTCCATTAAAATCATCGGCGATAACACCAACATGAAGGTGCAGGCCTATTTCCAATACGACTCCAAGAAGTCCGGCGGCATCACCATCAGCCATTTGCGCTTTGGCGAAAACGACATCCGTTCGGCCTACTATGTCTCGCAGGCGGAGTTTGTGGCCTGCCATATGCCCGCCTACATGGAGAAGTACGATATCGTGCAGGATATCAAGCCCGGCGGCACCTTCCTGCTCAACTGCCCCTGGAGCGTGGAGGAGCTGGATCGCTTCCTGCCCGCGGCAGCCAAACGCTATCTGGCGCAGAACAACATCCGCTTCTATACCTGCGACGCCACCACGAAGGCCCGCGCCATCGGCCTGGGCAATCGCTCCAATGCCATTTTGCAGGCCGCTTTCTTCAAACTCTCTAAGGTCATTCCGCTGGATCTGGCCGTCAAGGAGATGAAGGACGCCATTGTCAAGAGCTATGGCCACAAGGGCGGCGAAGTTGTCATGAACAACTGGGCCGCCGTCGACGCCGGCATCGAGATCGTGACCGAGGTCAAGATCCCCGCCGCCTGGGCCGAGGCCAAGGATGAAAATGTCGAGGTCGTGGTCAATACCGACCGCGCGGATCTGGCGCAGTATGTGAAGGATATCATGATCCCCGCCAACGCCATGCGCGGCGATGCCATCCCGGTTTCCAAGCTTTTAGCTTCGGCCGACGGCACGCTGCCCCAGGGCACCGCTGCCTTTGAAAAGCGCGGCATTGCCGTGACCGTGCCCTGCTGGATTCCGGAAAACTGCATCCAGTGTAACCTCTGCTCCTATGTCTGTCCGCATGCGGTCATCCGTCCCATGGTCATGGATGCCGGCGAAGTGGTCAATGCCCCGCAGGCCACCAAGGCCCGCGATATGCGCGGCAAGAGCTGTGAAGTCTATGCCTTTACCATGGTTGTTTCCCCGATGGACTGCACCGGCTGCGGCTGCTGCGTTGCGGCCTGCCCGGCCAAGACCAAGGCTCTGGTCATGAAGCCGCTGGAGAGTCAGATGGATCAGCAGGAGGTCTTTGAGTACAGTGTGCGTAACGTCACCCGTAAGGAGACGCCGTTCGCCACCGATACCGTCAAGGGCAGCCAGTTTGAGCGTCCGCTCTTTGAGTTCTCCGGCGCTTGCGCCGGCTGTGGCGAGACGCCCTATGTCAAGCTGGTGACGCAGCTGTATGGTGAGCATATGTATATCGCCAACGCCACCGGCTGTTCCTCCATCTGGGGCGGCAGCGCGCCGTCCACCCCCTATACCGTCAGCCGTGACGGCCATGGTCCCGCCTGGGAAAACTCCCTCTTTGAGGATGCGGCTGAATTTGGCTTCGGCATGAGCTTGGCCGTTGCTTCCCGCCGCGGCGCAGCCGTGGAGCTGGCCAAGGAGCTCTCCAAGGACGAGGCAACCCCGCCCGCGCTGGCTAAGGCCGCTGACACCTGGCTCAAACGCCGCCGTGAGCATGCCGCCTCCCGTCAGACCGGCGAGAGCTTTGCCAAGGAATTGGCAAACGCCCTGACCAAGAAAAATCCCCAGGAAGCGACCATCAAAAATCTGCTCTCCTTGCAGGATATGTTCAGCTATAAATCCGTCTGGTGCTTGGGCGGCGACGGCTGGGCCTACGATATCGGTTACGGCGGCGTGGACCATGTCCTGGCCTCGGGTGACAATATCAACATCCTGGTCCTGGATACCGAAATCTATTCCAACACCGGCGGTCAGGCCTCCAAGGCCACCAATACCGGCGCGGTTGCGCAGTTTGCCGCCGCCGGCAAAGCCGTGCAGAAGAAGGATTTGGCCGCCATCGCCATGCAGTACGGCAATGTCTACGTGGCGCAGATCGCCATGGGCGCTGACTATCAGCAGACCCTGCGCGCCATCGTGGAAGCGGAGTCCTATGATGGCGTGTCCATCATCATCGCCTACGCCCCCTGTATCAGCCACGGCATCAAAATGGGTATGAACAACGCCATGCTCGAGATGAGCGCCGCGGTGCAGGCCGGTTACTGGCACCTTTTCCGCTACGATCCCCGCCGCATTGAGGCGGGCAAGAACCCCTTCCAGCTCGACTCCCGCGAGCCGACCATGGATTATCAGGAGTTCTTGGAGGGTGAAGTTCGCTTCTCCTCTCTGGCGATTACCTTCCCGGATCGGGCTAAGACGCTGTTTGAAAAGTCCGAGCAGGAGTCCAAACTCAAGTATCAGAAGCTGGTGCAAATGGCAGCAGCAGGCGATCAGAAGTAAAGATCAATACAAAGCCCCCGCCTTTCCGAAGAAAGGCGGGGGCTTTTATGCTAAAAAGCTGTGATGGTTTATGATTGACAGCCCAGGCATTGCAGGTAACGCTCTTCCGCCCTGTCCCAGTTGACGATGCATTGCCAATCGTCAATATAGCTGGCGCGGACGTTATAGTGCTTCAGATAGTACGCGTGCTCCCATACGTCGATATTGAGGATAGGACAAAAGCCCTTTTCGATGGGGCTGTTCTGATTGCTGGTTTCCATAATATGCAGTCTGTTGTGTTTGCAGACAAGCCACAAATAACCGGATCCAAAGACCCCCAGGGCCTTCTCTTTCCATTTGGCTTGAAACTGATCGAAGCTACCGAATTGTTTCTCTATGGCGGCGGCCAGCTTCCCGACGGTGGCCCTATCTGCGGGGTTGATGAGCCCGTCAAAATAAAATCGATGATTATAGACGCCACCCGCTTGATTGCGTATCGGTGTGCGCAGCTTTTCGGGCAGTGCGTTCGCGCGTTGTATCAGTTGCTCCAGAGAGCATTTTTGTAAAAAAGCATGGTCTTTTAACAGTTTATTTAAGTTGTCAATATAGCCTTGCAAATGCTTGTCATGGTGTAGATGCATGGTTTTTTCATCAATAAATGGCTCTAATGCTGTGTAGTCGTAGGGCAAAGGCAGGTTGACAAAGGGGTAGTGATCGTTTTTCATAGACAGCCCTCACAAAATTAAAGGTTTTTCCATTATACGAAAAACCCTTCGCTCGGGTTCACAAAGCCGATTCGGGCTGGTGTCTTTCCGCTATGGTCTAAGCTTGTCCATCACCTCTTGCGTAGTTTTTGATCTCCTCCAGAAACGCCTCGCCATATCGGGAGGCCTTCACTTCACCAACACCGGAAACATCTAAAAATTCATGCATCGTTTGGGGCGCCTTCGCGGCCATATCCATCAGAGTGGCATTGGAAAAGATGATATAGGCCGGCACGCTTTCCTGCTGTGCCAGCTTGAAGCGCAACGCTTTGAGCGCTGCGAACAGGTCACTTTCAACCGCTTCAACGGCGCATTCTTTTTTCTTCTTGTCCTGCTGCTCCACGGCCTTTAACGCCCGGACAGGCATGGACACGGTTTCTCCACGAAATAGCACATCCCCTGACTTTGCTGTGAGCTGCAAACCGCCGTGCAGGGGATCGGTTTGCAGATAGCCTTCTGTTTCCAAGTGCTCCATGTACGCCCGGATTTGCGGGCGGGAGATATCCCGCAGTAAGCCGTAGGTGCTGAGTTTGTCCAAACCAAGCGCCACCACGCGCTGCTCCACACTGGCGCAGAGCACTCGCATGATGAGCGTCGCGCCGACGCAGTAACCCAGCTTATCATAAGCGCGTTTGACGCAGGAGAGAATCATTTGCGCCTGCGCGGTGATGTCCTGCTGAGAAAAGCCTTCCCGACAGTTGCCACAGTTGCCGCAGTTGTCGTCGTGGGCCTGTCCAAAATACTCAAGGATGTAGCCACGCAGGCAGGCTGTTGTTTTGCAGTAAGCAATCATACTGGTCAGCCGGTCCAGATCTTGCGCCATCAGGCAAGTGCGGTCTTCGTCGGTCAGTTCCTCATTCTCTCCGGCGTTTTGAATGAGAAATTTTGCGGTTTGCACATCACCGGCGGCGTAGAGTAAGAGGCAGTCCGCGCGTGCGCCGTCACGTCCTGCACGGCCGGCTTCCTGATAATACGCTTCCAGGCTTTTTGGCATGTTATGGTGGATGACATAAGAAACATTAGACTTGTCGATTCCCATGCCAAAGGCGTTGGTTGCCACCATGACAGTGCAGCGGTCGTACAGAAAGTCCTCTTGATTGCTTCGCCGCTCCTCGTCAGATAAGCCGGCATGATAGCGGGTGGCCGAAATGCCGATTTCCCGGAGTTCCTGACAGACGGCCTCCACGCTCTTGCGTGTGGCGCAATAAACAATGCCGTTTTTGCTGCGTCGCGCTTGAATCAAACTGCGAAGCGTGGCAGCTTTATTTTTAGGGCGCAGCACCTCGAAATTCAGATTGGGCCGATCGAAACCGGTGACGATGCGTACTGGATTCTGAAGCTGTAAAATGCGTTCAATGTCCTCGCGCACCTTCTTGGTTGCGGTGGCGGTAAAGGCCGCCAACACGGGGCGCACGGGTAGTTTAAGTAAAAAGTCTAGTATTTTGAGATAACTTGGTCTAAAATCTTGCCCCCATTGTGAAATGCAGTGCGCCTCGTCCACCGCAACCAGCGAAACGGGCAGACTTTGCATCAGCGCAGTAAAGCCCGCGCCCCCCAGGCGTTCAGGCGCCACATAGATGATGGTCTGCTTACCGGATCGCAGGCTGCGATACACCGCCTGCATCTGTTCGGAACTGAGGGAGCTGTTGAGAAACGCCGCATGGATTCCGGCGGTTTTGAGCGCCATGACCTGATCTTTCATCAGAGAAATCAGGGGGGAGATCACCAAGGTGAGACCAGGCAGAATCTGCGAAGGAACTTGATAGCAAAGGCTCTTACCGCCGCCGGTTGGCATGATGCCAAAGGCGTCGCGCCCTTGCAGGATGGCATCGATCATCTCTTCTTGCCCCGCTCGAAAAGAAGCGTGACCGAAATATTGTGAGAGCACCTCATGCTTATCCATCCTGCGTGTTCCTCCCTTGTGCGCTAATCTAATGTATGCCCAATCGTTCCCTCGCCGGCTTGACGGTGCATCTATCGCCGAGCCGACACCTACTATGTAAAAGTAGAAAATGTAAAGGTTTTCTCACAAATTCTTGCCGTTTCTCTATTATAGCTGCATGTTACAAAAATAGCAAATGGACAGATACGGCGAAAGGTGCCATGACATGGACATAATAGGAAAATCATTTGAACGATAGCGTCAATGCAGCCGCTCAATTGTGGGAAGAGGGACGCATATCAGTCAAGAAAAAAGTTTACGACTGTGCATGTTAACAATTTTCAAACACTTATCTGTTATACTGAGTAAAACACTTGGGAGGATACTCATATGATAAACATTCTTGTTGTAGAGGACGATACAAAGCTCAACCAAAGCGTTTGTCGGTATCTCAGCGACAGCGGCTATGCAGTGAAGGGCTGTCTGGACCCCAGCCAAGCTTACGATGCCATGCATAACAGCATCTACGATCTGGTGATTTCCGATATTATGATGCCAAGGGTTGACGGTTTTGAATTTGCCGAAACGGTCCGAAGCATAAACAAAACGATACCGATTATATTTATGACGGCGCGAGATGATATTGCCGCCAAGCAAAAGGGCTTTCGCGCCGGGATTGATGATTATATGGTCAAGCCCATTGATTTGGACGAGCTGGTGCTGCGCATTGCCGCGCTTCTGCGCCGCGCCAACATCATGGACGAAAAGAAGCTGACGGTGGGCAATCTCGTCCTGGATGCCGATGCGATGACGGCTACCATCGGCGGGCAGGATAGCCCGGTGACGACGCGGGAGTTCAACATTCTCTACAAACTCCTGTCTTATCCAAACAAGACACTTTCACGCGCGCAGCTTTTGGACGAGTTTTGGGACCTTGAGAGTGAAACCGGGCTTAGGGCAGTGGATGTCTATATTACAAAACTCCGGGACAAATTTTCCGCCTGTGACGGCTTTCAAATTGTCACCGTTCGCGGGATTGGCTATAAGGCGGTGCTCTCATGAAACGCGCCAAGAATGACATGGAAAGCAAGCTTCGCACATCAAGATTTCCGCCTTCTCTTTTTGCCATATATCTCATTGTGCTGCTGCTCATGTCCGGCGTACATACGGGACTGCTCGTATTGATGGATAAGCTGGGGACAAACGAACTTATGCAAACGGTCGTTCCCATGCTGTATTGGTCGGCGGTTGCCATTGGCCTTACCTTGTTTACAAGATGGCGGATGGAAAGAACGTATGAGCTTCCCATGAAACAACTGGCGAAAGCGACGAGTCAAGTGGCCCACGGCGATTTTTCAGTTTTTGTACCAACCATGCACACGGTGGAAAAGCAAGATTATTTGGATTACATGATTAAGGATTTTAATAAAATGGTTGAGGCGCTGGGCAGCATCGAAACGCTAAAGACCGACTTTATTTCCAATGTATCTCATGAAATCAAAACACCGCTTGCCGTCATAAAGAATTACGCCACCCTGCTCAAGGCGCCGGACCTGCCACGGGAAAGCCGTGAGGAATATATGAATACCGTGATAGAAGCCACCGACAAAATGGCCGCGCTGGTCAGCAACATCCTCAAACTAAGCAAGCTGGAAAACCAGCAGATTGAACCTTACCCCGAACCCTATGATTTGTGCCGCCAGCTTTGCGACTGCGCGCTGCAGTATGAGGCGCTTTGGGAAAAGAAAAAGATTGTCTTTGACGTGGAAATTGAAGATAGGGCCTTTATCACCGCAGATGCGAGTATGATGGAGCTTGTGTGGAACAATTTGTTCTCCAACGCCCTCAAGTTCACGGAACCGGGAGGCACGGTGGCCCTCCGGCAGAGCTCTGACGAGCAGGCAATCACCGTTTCCGTCTCCGACACCGGCTGTGGTATGGACGAGGCCACCATGAAGCACGTGTTTGACAAATTTTATCAAGGGGACAGCTCACATTCCGGCGAGGGAAACGGTTTGGGTTTGGCGCTGGCACAGCAGGTGGTGGAGCACGCAGGCGGTACGATTTCCGTCAGGAGTCAGCAAGGGCAAGGCAGTACGTTCACCGTACACATCCCCCTCTAAAATAGAACAAGCACTGAGGGCAGCTTCGTCATGAGGCTGTCCTTTTTCATGTTTTTCAAACAATTCTCTGACAATTCTGAAATAAAACTGCCGTATCATTGCCTTATTCCAAGAAAAGAGGAAAACAGTAGCGCCCGCAAATGAAATCAACATGGAGGTAATGCAAATGAAAAAAAGCAATTTTGTTGCTCTGATCCTTGGCACTGTCAGTGTGGTGTTTTTTGCCCTCGGCCTGTGTATGACCACGCTCCCTCAATGGAACGCATTCCGGCCCGGTGTCGTCGTCGGCTGCATAGGACTTGTGTTTGCACTGGCCACGGCAATCGTCTGGCGGAAGATGGAGCATAAAGCGCCCATCAAAATCACAGGGAAAGCCATCCTCGCCTGTTTACTTGGCCTTGTCGGCGCACTCGGGTTTGGGATGGGTATGTGTCTCACAATGGTTTGGAGCAGTTTGATTCCCGGCATCGTGGTGGGACTGATTGGCATCTTGATTTTGCTGTGTCTTTTTCCGCTTTGCAAAGGACTGAAATAAAGTGGGTATGGCAATGAATCAATTGATTAAGAGGCATAAGAAAATGGAAAGGGGCGATTTATAGTGAGCGAAGCAGGCAAGGTGGGAAATAGCTTTATCGGCTATGAATACCACACCGTTGTCGCGGAGTGTGCGATGGCGTCCATCTACACGGACGGCTATGAGAGTTTTGGCTGGGTGCGGGAAGACGCTTTTTCTTCCCCGGGCATCGGTAAAACCGTCAACATGAAATTTAAACGAGATCGCAAAATCCGCAACAAAGCGGAGCTGACAAGACTGCAGCGCCAATTCGACGCCTGCGTGCGCGAGATTGTCGCATTGGAAAAATCCAAGACTACCTGCGCATCCATCCCGGCCTTTTCCATTGGCATTCTTGGCTGCGCCTTCCTCGCCGGATCGGTGTTCGCCTATCAAGCGGTGATGTTGCCGCTGATGATCGTCCTTGCGATTCCCGGCTTTGCCGGGTGGGTTCTTCCGTGCTTCTGCTACCGCCACATGCTCGCCAAGCGGGGGGCACAAATCGCCCCGCTGATTGAGAAAAAACAGGATGAAATGTATGATGTCTGTGAAAAAGCAAGTGGACTGCTGACCTAACAGATAGAACAGGAAAGGAAACAAGATGAAAACGAAAATCGCAATCGGCGTCGCACTAACCGCCTTGCTCTGTGCAATCGGCTTCGTACAACATAAAAACCGCCGCCAGCCCTATTAAGCGGCCAGTGAATGCAACAACGGAAGGGAGGGATGATCATGTGGACACGGCTGCGTTATTACCACAGACAGTACCGGGCGATTGGCTATCGGGATAGAAGCATGTTGCTGTCGGTTGGCTCTTTTGCCATCAATGCCTTAATTGGGACGGGGAAATTACTGCTTGGAATTTTCCTCGTTTCCCCGTGGTTCATCGTAACGGCAAGCTACTATCTGCTTCTCTGCGCCGCACGGGGGAAACTGTTATCAAGATTTAAGCACACACGGCGCATTGAAAATCCTGTGGAACGCTTTGACAAGCAGTTTGCTGTGTTTCGGCACAGCGGGGTTTTCGTCTGCTTGATTGGCCTTTCCTACTTTTTTATCTGCTTGAGAATGTATTTTTTGGGCGAGGGTTGCACCTATCCCTTTTACATACTGTATGGTGTGGCCGGGGTTGCCTTTTATAAAGTAGGCGTGTCCGTTTACGGCATGGTAGTCAGCCGGAAGATGAAGAATCCCCTGCTAACGACCATGAAAGTCATCGCCTTTGTGGATGCCTGTGTTTCGATTGTAGCGATCCAATGTGCGCTGTTGATGATGGAAAATCCAGCAGCCCTGGCGACCCAGAGCAGTGCGCGATTCGGAATGGCATGTAGTGTCGTATTTATCGGCATCGGGGCCTATATGTTGCTGCGGAAAAAGGTGTACCCGAGGGCAGATGAGTTCGATATTACAGATATCGTTAGAAAGCCTGAAACGCCCAAAAGAGCGTCCGGAGGATGGCATGCGGCTTGGCGATGGAGATTGCATGATTGTGGTAAAAAACCTCGATGACTGAGACAAGGGTTTCCTGTTTTGGCCAGTGCTGCTTCACATAGAAAAATCTCCGCCGTAAACTTACGACGGAGATTTTGTGTCATTCGGTCAAAAACATAAAAGCCAAAAGATGCAAATCTTTTGGCTTTTATGTTTGGAGCTTGTGGTCGGAATTGAACCGACGACCGCTGGTTGTTGGTAAGGGTGCTAATTTTCATTTTCTCGCAAGCCATATTCCGTACATTCCATTTTCACCACGGGGATATGATGCTGCTTGCTTGCATCTCGGATAATACTTTCGTGATTCTCGCTGATTAATGCGCCTAACAGAATTTTAGAGGGCTTAATAAATTGTAATGTCTTACCCTCTTCCCAAAACTCCGGAGGGATATCATCGGGACTCATATACCATGAACCCGCATTATAGATTAGCCTCCATTCGCACTCATAAGACCAATCTTGCAACTTATGTATCAAAAAATAATCCATTATACTAAATTCTGGAATTTGTTTGCCAAACGAGCGCTCTAAATAATCCGGAAGCTTATCCGTGTAAAAAACGGGAAACAGGCGATTTTTTGTATATATATTTGAAATTTCACTTGTTTCATATTCCAAACAGACTCCGCTATGCTCTTGGGCATAATGATTCCACATTGGAAGATTATCACACTTAGTCGTAAAACAAGCCAATCTTGACATGTTGTGCACCATGTTGTTAAAGGAATTGTTCAATTCCAGAAACTGTTCCATAACAATATGAATGAGTGCACTAAAGGTCTGCTCCTGCTTCTCAGCGGGAGCACTTTCCTTTGCGACCCAAATCATTAACTCATTATACCAATTAGGACTTTGGAATATCTGTGATAGAGCATCCTCTCCAAAATGCTTCGCTAAACTATCACGATACATTGCTTGATTCTTTATATAATAGGATGGTTGATTACTCTTTAGCAATGAGCAAGAATCAAAAGGATCATTTAGTGTTTTGGGGTGGGCTAAGTAGATTTGTCCCATACAGATTTCATTAAGAAGGTAGTCCATGCTATTGGTGGAACGATATCGGTATAGTTTTGACGGTATATTTGCTAGCTTTAAATCCAAAGCAGTGGAAAAATCGTCCACAGAGTTTGACATAAATAAACTCAAAAATTCTGACTGCCATTCCATACTAACACCCCATAATACATTTTAGCAGATTTGATAACGGTGCGCAACCAAATTGCCCAGTGAGAGCTGTGCTGCATTTATATCTAAGATGCCCACCGTAATTTTTCTATACAATATACCCCACAAACTTATAGTAAATATCCACCCGCTGGCTCTTGCCTCCATCTTCGTTCACCGTCTTTTCATGCACCACGATGCGCTCTATCAGTTCGTTGAGAATGTAGGTGTTCAGCTCGGCTATATCCGTGTACTTTGAGATAATCTGCACAAATTCCTCAATGCGGCTGTAGGTGTCCTCGGCCTGCTCTACGGCCTGCGACAGCGCCGTTTCCTTTGTCCGCAGCTCGTCCTGCTCGGTTTCGTATCGGGGAGCCATTGCCTGATAGCGGCTTTCTGTGATGCGTTCCAGCGCCAAGTCCTCGTAGAGCTTGTTCAGGATTTTCTCAAGCTCGGTCATACGCTTGCGCACAGACTTCAGCTCTTTGCGGCTTTTTTCAGTTTCCCGCCTTTGCTGCTCACACTTGGCGGTAACCAGCATGTCCATGTATTGCTCCTTCGCAAGCTTGGCGGCCTTGGCGTTGCGGCGAATATCCTCCAGCACCAGCTGCTGCATCGTCACCCAGCCGATGGCATGGGAGGTGCAGCGCTCCTTGCCGTAGTTCTTATACACCCAGCAGGAGAAGTTTTTGTACTGCCGCTTCTGCTTACTGTAAGACACATTGAGGGACGAGCCGCACCCGGAGCACTTCACCAGCCCAGCGAACATCTGCACCTCGCCGCTAGTGTTTTCTCTGCGGCGGGCTTTCATCAGCTGATGCACCGTATCCCACACCTCCTGTGTGATGAGCGGCTCATGGGCCTCGTCCACCACAATCCAGTCCTGCTCCGGTACATCGACGATGCTCTTATCAAAGAATCCCTTGGTCTTGCGCCGCCCGAACACCACCTTGCCGAGGTACACCGGATTATTCAAAATAGAGCGCACCGACGTGGCATGCCAATCAAAGGGCTGCCGCCAGTAGTCGCTCTTGTGATAGTCGGGATTATTCTGATTAAAGTATGCCTGCGGGTTGAGGATTTGCCTCTCCCGCAGGATTTTTGTCATGCGCACATAACCGATACCCTTGGCGAACATTCCAAAAATCTGGCGGACAACCTCTGCCGCAACTGGATCAATCACCAGCTTGTGGCGGTCGTTGGGGTCTTTGAGATAGCCATAAGGCGCATGCCCACCGAGGTACATTCCAGCCTTGGCTCGCGCCCTGTGCGCCGCCTTTGTCTTGGTGGATGCCTGCCTTGCATAGAAGGAATTCACCACGTTGGTAAATGGGAATACCAGATTGTCGGTGCCATTGAGCGTGTCGATGTTCTCGCCCACGGCGATGAACCGCACACCCTTTTGCTCAAAATAATGCTCGATGTAAAGTCCCATCTGCGCGTACTCACGCCCGAAGCGGGAGAGGTCTTTCACCACAACCGTGTTGATTTTTCCCGCTTCGATGTCGTCCATCATGCGCTGAAACTGAGGCCGCTCGAAGTTCGTTCCGCTCCATCCGTCATCACAGTAGGTATCATAAACAGAGAAATGATGGTCGCTGCAGTACTGTGTGAGCAGCGTTTTCTGTGTTTGGATACTGCCGCTTTCGCCCACCTGTCCATCGTCTTGGCTGAGGCGGCAGTAAATTGCTGTGCTTGTCTGTGTCATAATCGCACCTCCTTTAGCACGACAGGATACCATCACTCGCCGCCCAAAGCTATACCACTACCCACCAAAGATTCGGACGGAATTTCGACCTCTTTGGCTGTTTCACAGGACTGCGTAATCATCCCGCCGACCTTGTCAAAAATGGTTTGTTCGCCAGAGAAAAAGCTGAAGGTGACATACTGAACGCCTTTGATGGTCTTGGCGTGAACACTGAAGTCTCCATTTAATAAAAACGGCATTTTACTCCCTCCCTGTGTGTCTGCCAAATTCGGGCACACTGTTAAGCAGCTTGACTTCCTCGGCACACTGCTGATGAATTTCCTGCAAAATCCGGCAATCAAGACCGAGATGTTCCGCCAGCAGGCGGGAAAGCTTGGCCAGCTCCACTGCGATTTTATACTGGCCTGTTCCTATTGTTCTGCTCAATGTCTCTACTTTTTTCTGTGCTTCAGAGGTAAACATCTCGTCAAAGAAGTGTGGATTTTGTGCCGCATTCAGATATCCTGCGTAGAACTCAATCGCCTTTTCCACAAACTCGTTGCGGGAAGCTGTGTCGGCACGACGTAGATTATCGTCGCACAGCTTGAGGTGCGCAGTAGTCACGGCCAATCCAGACTTAATTCGTTTTTCTTGATAGCTCATTGTTTTGTTACCCTCATTTCTCAGTTGGTACCATGCCTTGCCACCCACAGATTTGGCCTGACATGGGCATTGGAGTATCAAATTTTCTTGTTTGGCATACAGCAAGGTACCACAGCTCTCATTTTGAATACTATCCGGTACCGCCGCACGGCTTTGCCGGGCGGTGTTTTCTTGGCAGGGCGGCACCGTTGGTGCCACCCTGCCTTTTAACCTGCACAATATTCAACCCTACCTATTCAGGGCAAAACGCGCCCCTATTTTGTTCTCTGTGCTTGAAACCTTGTTGTTATGGGTTGTTCCTATTCCTCTTGTTTACTCCCATCCATCTGTGAGACAGGGGATATGCCACCGTGACCTATGGGAGCATCCGTTTGGGGGACAGATAAATCGGTGAGCCGATAAGAATTGTTGATCTGCCTGCCGCCACTGTAGTTGGCGGTGACGACAATCAATCCAGAACTCGCTAACTGCTTGATGGCCTTGCTCACTGAGCTGACCGCAACGCCGCAGGCGTTTGCGATGGTGCGCTTGCTGGGATAGCAGCCATACTTTTTGTTTCTGCATTTGCACAGGTAGCAGTAGACCACAAAGCAAACAGGCGACAGCGCAAAATCAAATATTTGATTCTGTACCGTAAAAAAGTTTCCGTGCTTCAATTTGCACACTCCTTTCCCAACGAGAACGAGTTGGCATAAAAATACCCCCTCACTTCTATTAAGGAAAAAGTGAGGGGGTTGGACGGAATATAAAGTTAAGATTCACTTTATTTTTGGTTGACAGTGAAAAGCAATGCGATTATAATGACTATATAAACTAAAACAGTCAAATAAAGAAGGTGAATAGACTTGCCTAAAAGCTATTCCGAGCAGGAACGGGAATATATCAATAAGCGATTGAAGGAAGAAGCGGCAAAATGTCTTGCTCAATATGGTGTTCGCCGCACCACCGTCGATGAAATTGTGAAACGGGTTAATATTCCCAAAGGCACCTTCTATCTCTTTTATCAATCAAAGGAATTGCTTTTGTTTGAGGTTATTCAGGAACAGCACGAGGTTGTCAGCCGTGAACTGCACGAGGCCGTTTCTGAAATTGCAAATACAGAGCTTTCCGCAGAAAAACTAACCGATGTAATTTTTGAGTTTTATAAAATGACAGAGAACATGCTGATATTGAAGCTGCTTGACGTAGGCGAAGTGGAATTGCTCGTGCGTAAGCTGCCGCGAGAAATAGTGGAGGAGCATTTGCAGGACGATACTGACACGATTGAAAAGATGTTTGCCCTGCTCCCTGTGAAAAAAGAAGTGGACATAAAGGTTATGAGCGCAGCATTTCACGCAATCTATTTTGCAACCCTGCATAAAGGGGAGATTGGCGAAGAACAGTATGATGAAGCACTACGCACGTTGATTTATGGTATTGTAACGCAGGTTATCTAAAAAAGTCCGGCAATTTGCCGGACTTAAAACAAACATTTATTTGACTATTAAGTTTGATACAGTCATATAGTATTTGGAGGGGCATATGATACAAGTTAGCAATCTTTCGTTCAGCTATACAAAGCAGCCTTTCATTTCTGACATGAGCTTTTCCGTTTCTGCAGG
>CAYVNT010000008.1:24547-94408 GCA_964453275.1 uncultured Ruminiclostridium sp.
TAGGACCGTCTGGGGCAGGTAAAAGCACATTGCAAAAAGTGCTAATCGGGATGCTGACCACTTATCAAGGCTCTGCGATTGTAAACGGCGTTGAATGCAAGAAACGCACAAAGCGTTTTTATGAGGATATCGGAGTGGACTTTGAATTTTCAACCATGTACGAGAAGTTGACTGCGCAAGAAAATCTGCAATTTTTCTCATCACTGTATGAAAAAAAGCCGCGTCCGATTGAGGAACTTTTGAAAAAGGTAGGATTGGAGCACGACGCTGATAAGCGCGTATCCGATTATTCAAAGGGCATGAAAGCACGGCTCAATTTTATAAAAGCATTGCTGCACGATCCTCTTTTGCTTTGCCTTGATGAGCCAACAAGCGGACTAGACCCCACAAACAGCCGCATGATGAAAGATATGATATTAGCAGAAAAAGCAAAAGGAAAAACTATCCTTTTGACAACACATAATATGCAAGACGCAAGCGAACTTTGCGACAGGGTAGCGTTTATTGTGGGTGGTAAAATATGCGCTCTTGATAGCCCGCACAATCTGATTATGTCAAAAGGCGCGGCAACCGTAGCTTATACATGGATTGAAAATGGAGAGCATAGCGCAAGCTGCCCTCTTAACCGCTTAGCTGCCGATGAACAGTTGAAAAAACTGATTGCGGAAAACCGGCTGCAATCCATTCATAGCAGCGAGCCAACCCTAAACGATATTTTTATGGATATTACGGGGAGAACACTATTATGAGATTGAGCAGCTTGCTCTTATGGGATATACGCTTTCAAGCAAAATATGGTTTTTACTTTTTGTATGCTGTTTTAACGGGAATCTATACGATTGCTCTTTTTGCTATTCCAGAGAGCTGGAAAGAAAAAACTGCCGCTATTTTGATTTTCTCTGATCCCGCGTCAATGGGCCTATTTTTCATGGGTGCGATTGTCCTTTTGGAAAAAAGTCAGCATACACCATGTGCATTTGCAGTTTCTCCTGTTCGTCCAATGGAATACATTGTTGCTAAAGTTGGGTCATTGTCCGCCATTTCACTTGTTGTCGCCGCCATATTGGCGTTAGCCGCAAGAGTGAATCATTTGCATATTGTACTGCTTGGTACGGTTATGTCCAGCGCAATCTTTACGCTTTTAGGGATTATGATTGCAACGACAATAATCAGCCTGAATCAGTTTATTTTATGGACTGTACCGATAGAGATTGCTTGCTTTGTCCCTGCAATATTGCACTTGTTCAAAATCACTCCGGATTGGCTTCGATATTATCCTATCAATGTTTGTATGGAAATGGTATCAGGTCAGGCCCCATCCGTTATCGGAATCTTTATTGTCATAGCATTGATTGCAATTCTATTCGTTCTTTCAAAATATTGTGTTCTCAAAATGTGGCGCAGTATGGGAGGTGTGAAGCTGTGAGGGCCATTCGGCTCAGTTTTTTTCAAATGCTGGCATATATGCGGCGAGACATGATGTTATTTGCCGCCTGTCTTGCGCCAATTCTTGTAGGACTTTTGTTTCGGTTTGCCATACCTCTTTTAGAAGCGGCTCTAACGGACTGGCTTCATCTATCGGCGGTTATCGCCCCCTACTATGCGCTGATTGACATATTCTTTGCGATGCTGTCACCCGTTATGTTTTGCTTTGTTTCGGCAATGGTTTCTTTGGAAGAAACTGATGAAAAGACGGCAGCGTACCTATTTGTTACACCGTTGGGGAGAAACGGTTATCTGGCTGCAAGGTTTTGTATTCCTGCTGTCGCCGCTTTTCTTGTAACCGTCGCCCTGTTGCCTGTTTTCAAGCTAACTACTCTTTCCTCAGTTGATATTGTATTGCTCTCGGTGGGGGGTACATTGCAGGGCATTGTCATCTCATTGCTGATTTTAACACTTTCATCAAATAAGCTGGAGGGCATGGCGGTAACAAAATTGTCCGCGCTAATGATTTTCGGCGCAGCGATCCCGTTTTTCATCAAACACAACGTACAATATGTAATTTCTCCGTTACCCTCGTTTTGGATTGGAAAAGCAATTTTAGAAGATACGCCGTTTTATTTACTACCTGCATTTGCTCTATCAGCATTGTGGATTTACTTTTTGCTAAAGCGCTATTTGCGAAAAATATAAAGGGGGCTTATGAAAATTGTTGAATGGATTTTATGTCCTATATGTGGAAACAAAACACGAATTAGAATACGGGACGATACGGTGCTTGAAAACTTCCCCTTGTTCTGCCCGAAATGCAAAAAGGAAACACTAATCAATGTACGACAACTAAATATGTCAGTTATCAAAGAGCCAGACGCAAAGACGCAGAGCCGATAACACGCAGATAATGCGGTTATCGGCTCTCTCTTTTGCTCAAACACACACAACCTCCATTTAATGACGATTTTGTTTGAATTGTACAAACGACGGTTTTGAAATATAAATTTCAATGCCGCTGCTTCCTTTTGGAAAAAAGGTTAACAGAGGGCGTGATAAGTGCGCCCTAAAGTAAGGACACGGCGGTATCAAATGCTCAAAAGCATTGGGAGGTATCGCCATGTCTGTTTTTCTGCTGTTGGATAACCTATCAAAAAAAGCTTGCCCCCAACGGCGGCACTGTGCGGCCACGCAGGTGAACCAGCAGAGCATGTAAAACATGAACAAACCATGCCGAAAGGCGCACAGAGGGGCACACAGCCGCCTTTGTGCGCCTTTTGCGTTGCTATGGGCATGCCCCGGTGTCGCTCGCCGCCTTGTCCTTCATTTTCGCTCATTTAACGAAAATGAAGGAGGACAAGCCAAGTGGCAGAAAGATATAGAATTCCGAATTTTAGGAAGTTGTACCCGGAGGCCAGCGATGAGGTCATCTCTGTGCTTAGGAAAACAGAACGTCAAATGCAGTACCGTGAGTATGACATAAAGTCCGAGATGGTTAAGGTAGACCAAAGCGAAAAAACGGTCACTTACATCCCTAGCCGTGAGGACTCGCTGGAGCGTCTATGCGAAATCAGCCATCAGTTTGCTGTCGACCAGCTTTCTGTGGAGGATGCAGTTATTTGCAGACAATTACACGAGACACTCTATGCTGCACTGCGCTCGTTGGCAGAGGACGAACAGCAACTCATTCTCCAGCTCTACTTTTATGGACGAACAGAGCGTGAGCTGGCGAAGCTGATGGCTCTCTCGCATACCGCCGTCCACAAGCGCAAGGCGAGGATTTTATCTAAGCTAAAAAATAATTTGTGTCTTAGGGTGTGCAAAACGCTCTCCCAACGAGGAAGAAAGTGAGGGAATTATTCGTTGGGTTGGGAGGGGACAGGATGTCAGCAGAGGAAAAAATATACACACTCATTGTAAAAGGGCAGCGTATCCCTGTTACGTGGGCAGTCTACAAGGCCTACTATCAAGAATACGAACACGAGCGGTATCTCCGCGGAAAAGCGGCCAAGCATGAGTGTTCTTGGGAGCAGATGGTAGAGGCTGGGGCGTCCATAGACTTTTACTGCGTCTGCAGCCAGAGTTCGGTTGAGGACACGTTGTTCGCTACGGAGCAAATGCGCCAGCTGCGTGAATGCCTGTCTAAACTATCATTGGAGGAGCAGACTATTCTTGTAGGCATTTTCTTTTACGACCAGTCGGCCAAACAGTTAGCTGAGAGGCTTGGTGTTTCTGCATCAGCGGTGGGCTACCGAAAACAAAAGGCGCTGCAAAAGATGAAGCGACTATTGGCGGGGTAGTGGAACAGACATAGCTAGAGCCACGGAAACAGTGCTGTTTCCGTGGCTCATTTTATGGCATCGCTCAGTATATTTCTCAGCAAATCAGTCACGCCATTGGCCGACTGGATGGTGGCCAGCATCAGCAGATCGGTATCTACTTCTGCCCAGTTGATGTCGTACCCAGCCGCCCGAATCAGTTGGGTGAGAAAGGCTCTTTGCGTGCGGCCATTGCCCTCTCTGAAAGGGTGCAGCATATTCGTCACACAGTAAAAATCCACGATCTCATCCACGAATGCGGTATGGGATAACCCATCAAAGAAGCTGCACTCAGCAAGCCGCTTGAATACGAGGCTTGCCTGTTGCTCTATGCTTTCTGCAGCACAGAAAAACGTGCCTTTCTTGCTGATATTCACCGTGCGGACTTGCCCCGCCCAATCGTATAAATCGGAGAACAGAAAATGGTGGATGGCACAGTAATGGGCGAAGTCGAAAGCACCCTCTAGTGGCTGTTTCTCCAGCTTGGAGGCGTTGATGTACGTCGCAAGCGTTTCCGCTTCGTCCAATGTTTCCTCATCACGGATACCAAGTTTGTTGACGAGCACTGTTGTGCTGGGATAGCAGCCCTCTGAAATCGGGTCAAGACTGTATCCCATTATCTGCTCACCTTTGGTGCTTTAGCAGTGACGAAGCGTTTTAGGCACTCGGCAGTAGTGGTCTTGCCGCTAAGCACCTGCTCGCACTGCTTACGCATTTGGGGCGTCACCTTACAACCCTCCATGCGGACAGACGCTTCTGCGTTTTTCATAGAGACTCTATAATCTCGTTGTGCCATGCTGTTACCTCCAGACATAGAAAAATCTCCGCCAGAAAACCCTGACGGAGATTTTGGAGCTTGTGATCCGATTCGAACGGACGACCTGCTCATTACGAATGAGCTGCTCTACCAGCTGAGCCACACAAGCATTTCTGAGAACCGAGCTTTCTCCGTCCAGTTCTATTTGTTAGTATACCACGCCATTGCCCATTTGAAAAGAATATCCTTACCAACAACCAGCGACCTGCTCATTACGAGTGAGCTGCTCTACCCCTGAGCCACACAAGCATTTCTAAGAACCGAAGCGTTCTCTGCTTCGATCTGTTTGTTAGTATACAACGACTTTGCCGGTTTGAAAAGAGCGATCTTGCCGCGGGGCAAGCGCTACACGCCGGCAAGCTGTCAATGCCCTCACGAGTGCTGGATCATTCTAGCACAAAAGTGCGCCGCCGTCAATGCCAAATGGGCGAAAAGTAGTATACGATTTGTATTGTATTTTTGGTTGAGAGAAGGCGAAGAAGGTGGACGAGTTGAAAATACGCTCTTTGTTTGTCGGATGCTCACATCGGGCGATTACAGAGAGTTATACACATTGTCCACAATGTTTTCCACAGAATGTATGAGAGTGGAAAAAGAGGTTATCCCAGAGAAATATCACGGTTGGCGTAGGCATTTAAGGCGCTGTTTGCCTGATGGCCGGCGCAAAATTCATAGTAAGCCTGGCTGCCGATCATGGCGCCGTTATCCCCACAAAGGGAGAGCGGGGGCAGAAAGAGGCTAAGGCCTGCCTCGGTGCAGGCGCGGGTCAGATCCGCGCGAATGCGGGAGTTGGCGGCCACGCCGCCCACCACCGCGACCTTGTCATAGGCGCACTGTGTGGCGGCCATCATGACGCGCGGCACCAGCATATCGCTCACAGCGGCGGAGAAGGACGCGGCGAAGTCTTGTAGTGGCAGAGCCTCTCCTTTTTGTTGCAGGTTATGGATGAGGTTGATGCTTGCGGTTTTGAGACCGGAGAAGGAGAAGTCGAGCGGGGCGTTCTGCACCTGAACGCGCGGCAGAGAAAAACGGGAAGGATCTCCGCCTTGGGCGGCGCGGTCAAGCGGTCCGCCGCCCGGATAGCCAAGGCCCAGTACGCGGGCAATTTTATCAAAGCATTCACCGGCGGCATCGTCGCGCGTATTGCCAAGCACCGACATCTGCGTATAGCTTTGCACATCCACCAGCAGGGAGGTGCCGCCGGAGACGCAGAGGCAGACAAAGGGAGGCTCCAGTTCAGGATAGGCCAGGTAATTGGCGGCAATGTGACCCCGCACATGGTGAACAGGAATGAGAGGCAAATCGAGGGCCAGCGCGGCGGCTTTGGCAAAGTTGACGCCCACGAGCAGCGCGCCAATGAGGCCCGGAGCATAGGTGACGGCAATGGCGTCCAGGTCGCGGCGCGCAACACCCGCCCGGCAAAGCGCCTGGTCGGCCAGCGCAGAGATGGCCTCTATGTGCTTGCGTGAGGCCAATTCCGGCACCACACCGCCGTAGAGTTCGTGCATTTGCGCCTGGGACGCGATGCAATCGGCCAAAACCTCGCGGCCGTCACGCACGAGAGCGACAGCGGTTTCATCGCAGGAACTTTCCACAGCCAGGATCAGCATGGCGTTTCCTCTCCTTCTTTCGTAAAATGGCGCGTCATCAGGATGGCGTCCTCTTTGGGATTGGTGTAATAAGCGGGGCGTCTGCCAACCTCCGTAAAGCCGAGGCTCTCATACAGGGCGATGGCAGCGGCATTGGAGGCCCGGACTTCCAGCGTGAGAAAGGCCAGGTGCGCCTGAGCAAAGCGGCAGTATACCTCCACCAAACGGCGGGCCAGACCCTGGCGGCGATAGTCGGGCAGGACGGCTACATTGTCAATATAGCCTTCATCCAGGACAACGTGCAGACCGGCATAAGCGCAGACCTTGCCCGCTTCATTCTCGACAACCAGGAAGGAGGCCGTGTCATTGTACAGCTCCTGCTCCAGCATGGCTTCTGTCCAAGGCGTGGAAAAACAGACGCGCTCTAAAGCGGCGATGTCAGCCAGGTGCGCACGGTCCATGGGCACAATGCGATCATTCATGATTTACCCCTTTGCGGTGGCCCAGCTTTCCCCGGCGCCGGCTTCCGCCAGAAGCGGCACCGACAGGGAAGCGGCGGCCTCCATTTCTTCTTCTAAAATGATTTTGACCTGTGCGGCGCGCTCTGCCGGACACTCAACAATCAACTCATCGTGTACCTGCAAGATGAGTTTGGCCTCGGGCGTGTCCCGGCGCAAGCGGGCATCCACGCGCAGCATGGCCAGCTTCATGATATCCGCGGCGGTGCCTTGGATGGGCATATTGAGCGCCACGCGCTCGCCAAAGGAGCGCAGGTTATAGTTGGACGAGGAAAGCTCCGGCAGCCAGCGGCGGCGGCCATAGAGCGTAGAGACAAAGCCGTCCTGCCGGGCCTTGGCGATGATATCGTCCATGTAGGCGCGCACGCCCTGGAAGGTGTCAAAATAGCGGGACATGTATTCGCCCGCTTCGCGGCGCGTCACGCCGATATCCTGCGAGAGGGAAAACTCCGAGATGCCGTAGACGATGCCGAAGTTGACGGCCTTGGCGCGGCGGCGCAGCTCAGGCGTGACGGCCTCAGGCGCGATCGAAAAGACCTGCGCAGCGGTGCTGGTGTGGATATCCGTGCCGCTGGCGAAGGCTTGCTGCATACGGGTATCGTCCGCGATATGCGCCAGAAGGCGCAGCTCAATCTGGGAATAGTCCGCATCCACGAGTACCTTGCCCGCCGGCGCCACAAACATATGGCGCAGCTGCGCGCCGAGTGGCGTGCGCACGGGGATGTTTTGCAGATTCGGCTCGGTGGAGGACAGGCGGCCCGTTGCGGTGACGGTATTTTGGAAACAAGTGTGGATGCGTCCGTCCGCGGCAATGACGCGGCCTAAGCCCTCCACATAGGTGGAATTGAGTTTCGTGAGCTGGCGGTAGGCCATGATGCTGTCAATGATGGGGTGTTCGCCCTGCAGGCGCTCTAAGACCTCGATGCTGGTGGAGTAGCCGGTTTTGGTTTTTTTCACCGGCGGCAGGTCCAGCTTTTCAAACAAAATCACGCCGAGTTGCTGGGTGGAATTGATGTTGAATGGCTCGCCGGCCAGGCGGTGGATCTCCGTTTCCATGTCTGCAATGCGGCTCTGCAAGCCACGGCCGAAGGATTCGAGTGCGTTGCGGTCGATCAGGATGCCGGTCTGTTCCATCTGCGCCAGAACACGGCAGAGCGGCAGCTCCATGTCAAAGAGCAGCTTGTCCAGGGACAAATCCCGCAAGCGGTCACCCAGTACCTGGCTCAGCTGCCCGATCAGTGCCGTATGCGCGGCCAGGGCGGCGCAGGCGGGGCTGCGGTCGCTCAAGGGGGCAAAGGCATCGGCGGCAAGATAGACCTTGGCGGCAGGATACTCCACACCTGCCTGAGGGAAGTAGGTGCGGGCGAGCTGGGTGAGCTCATAGCTGCCGTCGGTGGGGGCGAGCAAATAGGCGGCAATCTCCGTGTCAAAGACGAAACCGTCACAGGGCAGACCCTGGACGAGTAGCGTGCGCATCAGTTCCTTGCTGCTGTGGGCGGCTTTGCGGATTTGGGCAGAAAAGAGCGTGGCGAGCACCTCGTCATAGTTGGATAATTGATCGGCAAAAAACAGGCTGACGCCTTCGCCTTGGCAGACACAGACCGCCGAAAGATCCGGCAGCGCCAGAACCGATACAAACGGCGCGCTCTCCCACGCAGCGAGCAAGGCGTGCGCGCGCGCTGCGTCCGTGACTTCTTCCAGGCAGAGCGCGGCCGCAGGCGCTTCGATCGCAGCCGGACTGTCGCCCTGTAAGGCGTGCAGCCCCATCTGCTCGATGAGTTTGTGAAATTCCAGTTCCGAAAAGACCTGGTACAGCGCCGACTGGTTGACCGGCTTGCGCAGCGTGTCTTCCAAAGAAAAACTGAGCGGCGCGTCACAGTGGATGGTGGCCAATTCATAGGAGAGTTTGGCCTGCTCCCGTCCTTCTTGCAGTTTTTTCAGGACAGCAGGTTTGAGCTCCGCCGTGTCCAGCTGCGCGTAGAGCGCGTCGATGCTGCCAAAGCGCTGTATGAGATCCATACCCGTTTTCTCCCCGATGCCCTTGACGCCGGGAATGTTGTCCGAGGCGTCGCCCATCAGGGCCTTCAAGTCGATGAGTGCGGGCGGCGCAAAGCCGTAGGCCTCGGTGAAGGCGGCGGGGTCCATCTCTTTTGTGGTGGTTTTACCCATGCGGGAGGAGACCAGATAGATATAGGTCTTGTCCGTGATCAGCTGCAGGGCATCCTTATCTCCGGTTGCGATGACGCAGTGCCAGCCCTCGGCTTCGCAGCAGCGCGAGAGCGTGCCGAGCAGGTCGTCGGCCTCCCAGCCTGCCGCCTCCACGCGGGGAATGTTCATGGCGTCGAGCACCTCTTTAAGCTTTGGCAGCTGCACCGCTAAGTCCTCGGGCATGGGGGAGCGTTGGGCTTTATAGCCGTCGTATTGCAGGTGACGAAAGGTTTTTTCCTTGCGGTCGAACGCGACGCATAGGGCGGTGGGTTGGACCTCCTCCACCATGCGCTGCAAGATGTTTAAAAACCCGTAAATGGCATGGGTGGGAAAGCCCGCGTGGTTACTCAAGGGGCGCAGACCGTAAAACGCGCGGTTGATGATAGAGTTGCCGTCGATGGCGAGCAGTTTCATGAAGGAGTCTCCTTTTGGGGCAAGATGGCGGTACGCCGGGCAAACATGATAGCACTTTACATCATAGCACAAAGCGCCCGGAAAGCAAAGTCCCGCTTTTGCTTTTGGCGGGGACATGCTAAGATAACAGAAAACGATTTTGGCAAAATAGATAGAAGCTTAAGAGAATCTTAATCACTTCGCTCCTTTTTTATGAAGGATTGATCCGTGTATACTAAGAGGCAGAGAGGGAGGCAGCACAATGTACCACATTTTAATCTGCGATGACGAGAAGGATATTGTCTCTGCACTGAAGATTTACCTAAACGATGAGAACTACCGTCTCTTTGTCGCCTACAACGGGCAAGAGGCGCTGGAGATCATGGCGCGCGAGGAGATTCATCTGGTGCTGATGGATATCATGATGCCGCAGCTCGACGGCCTGTCGGCCATGGTGCAGCTGCGGGAGAAGAGCAATGTCCCCGTGATCCTGTTGACCGCCAAAGGGGAGGATACGGACAAGATTTTGGGCCTGCACGCCGGCGCGGATGATTATATCACAAAGCCTTTCCATCCCGTGGAGGTGGCAGCGCGGGTCAAATCCCAGCTGCGCCGATACATGCAGCTGGGCAGCGCGCAAATGCCGCGCGCGGCGCTCTGCGTTGGCACGATTGTGCTCGATGATAAAGCCAAGCAAGTCAGCCGCGATGGGGAGGACGTGTCGCTTACGCCGCGTGAGTATGACATTTTAAAGCTGCTCATGCAGCATCCGGGCGAGGTCTTTTCGCCCAAAGAGATCTACCGCCGCGTGTGGCAGGAGGCGCCACTGGGCAGCGAGGGCAGCGTGGCGGTGCATATACGCCACCTGCGTGAAAAACTGGAGATCACCCCCGCCGAACCGCGCTACCTAAAGGTGGTGTGGGGGCAGGGGTATAAGATGGAGAAAGAGAGGCAGACATGAAACAAAAACTCGAGCAGAGCCTGGCGGCCAAAATCGTGGCATTTGCGCTGTGCGTGGTGACAGCGGTCGTGGGCTATATCGGCATAGTGAGCGGGACCTATTTATGGTCGGCAAACGTCTATGGCACACCCGGCGTGAAGACTGTGATGGACGACACGTTCCGCACCATGGCCCGCGCAGATGTGTATCAGATACTCTATGGGGTCAGAGACGGCAACGTAGATGCCGCCAAAAACTACTGCCAAGGGACCAATTTTGGCGTCTATTTCACGGATCAGTATGGCGCCACTGTCTCCGGTGGCACGTTCTATGAAAATCTCAACACAGCATTTCAGTATACCTTCGAGCAAGAATTTGCAACAGAACGAGGTGACTTGTATGATGTTGATGTTTACATCAATGACCAATTCCCCTATCAGGATAAGTATGCCGCGGCCTACGCGGTGACCTTCTTTCTGTTTGAGCATCGCTATGCCGTGTTTGCCACTGGTTTGATCTCTGCCGCGGTGTCCATCGCCTGCTTTGTCTTTTTGCTTGCCTCGGCGGGGCGCAAAAAGGGTGTGGAGGGCGTCGCTGCGGGTTATGTGGCGCGTCGGGTGCCCTTTGATTTGTTCACCATCCTGTTCTTAATTGTGGAGGGCTGTGTAGTCAATCTGACGATAGGGACCAGCTACCTGGGCGGCTACCCCTTGGCGACTTGGACGCCGGCGGTTTTAATGTCGATGCTGGGTCTCACCATTGCGCTGCTCTATTTCATGAATGTTGCCGTGCGCGTGAAACTGGGCGGGGTATGGAAAAATTCCCTCATTTACAAGGCTTGCGCCATGGTGCATAGACATCTCCACTTGCCCTTGAACGGACTGGCGGACATGTTCCGCAATCTCCCGCTGATTTGGCGCACGGCAGTCTTTTGTGTCCTGTTTGTGCTGCTTTCCCTCCTGGCGGTGGTGGTTCCGGGCGGCATAGGTCTCTGGCTGCTTGGCATGGTTATCTTGGTGCCCACGTTTCTCTATATTGCCTACATGCTGCGCTGCTTGCAAGAGGGCAGCGAGGCCCTGGCGCGGGGGGATCTGTCCTATCAAATCAACACATACGATCTTCTCTGGGACTTTAAAGACGCGGGTGAGAATTTAAACCAGATTGCCGCCGGCATGACAAAGGCGGTAGACGAGCGCTTAAAGAGCGAACGCTTCAAGACCGAGCTCATCACCAATGTCTCGCATGATATCAAGACGCCGCTCACCTCCATCATCAACTATGCCGACCTCATCGGCAAAGAGCCCTGTGACAACGAGGCCATCAAGGACTATGCCATCGTGCTGCTGCGGCAATCCGAGCGTCTAAAGAAATTGATTGAGGACCTGGTGGATGCCTCCAAAGCCTCGAGCGGCGCGCTGGATCTGACGCTTGAACCTTGTGAGGTAGGGGTTTTGTTGGCGCAGACGGCAGGAGAGTACAGCCAAAAGCTCGAGGATCAAAAGCTCTTGCTGATCGTGAAGCAGCCGGAGGAGCCGGTGTGGATCATGGCGGACGGGCGGCAGCTGTGGCGGGTGTTTGATAACTTGATGAATAATATCTGCAAATATGCCCTCGGCGGCACGCGCGTCTATCTCGTTGTGGAGCTGCAAGAGCAGGCCGTGTCCATTTCGTTTAAAAACACCTCGGCAGCTCCGCTCGACGTGCCGCCGGAAGATCTGCTGGAGCGTTTTGTGCGCGGAGATCTCTCACGTCATAGCGAGGGCAACGGCCTGGGCTTGGCCATCGCGCAGAGCCTGACAGAGCAGCAAGGCGGCAGACTGTCGCTCAGTGTCGATGCGGATTTATTTAAAGTAACGCTGCACTTTTCCGCCCTGCCCATGTAAAGAAAACCCGGCCGTTGCCATAGGGCAACAGCCGGGTTTTTGTCATACAATCAGTTACATTAAAAAGGATGACTACGAAAGTAAAATCATCGATTGAGCAAATTTCCATAAGTCAAGCAAAACATTTCGGACAAAAAAGTTTGCTTGGAATTACAGAATAAAGGTGGTCGTGACGCGCACGGCACAGGCGATAATCACGCCAACCATGAGGACAACTTCAACTTTCAGGGCGCTCAGGCTAATCAGATCAAAAATGCGCTTGCCGGTACTCTTGTTTGTGGTGTTCACGTTGTTATTACTCATTTTTAACTACCTCTCTCAAATAATTGGGTTTGTTTGATGTTTGGCAGGATAATCCTTTTTTTGACTGCAGTTTACGCGGTGCAAAGAAACTCTGTAGATACGTATCCTTAACATTGTCGACATGTTGACGAATTTTCTTTACAAGCTTATCATAAAGTATGGGGCTACCCAAGAGTCAAGGGGTTTTATAAAAAATTTTAAATTTTTATTCGTTTTCTTGTATTCTTTCGCGACAGCGTTTGCAGCAGAAGGCGCAATCAAGTGGTCGAAATCTGTCTCTGCGGGCACGGGCGAGAATCGACAAGAAGGTGCCAATAAAGAGAATAGGAAGATACCCAACAAGGGGTATCTTCCTAGTTTTCAGCGTGATAGTTAAGCGGCTTTTTTAGTCCACAAAGGCAAGATCAATGTCACCGTTGTTGGTTTTGACCTCCAGGGCTTGCGTGCCATCTTCCTTGCTGTCCGGGAGATTGCTCTTTCCTTTGTGGGCATTGGATGTGATTTTAAAATCATCTAACTTGCCTTTCAAGGTGCCGCTGATGTCCCCATTTTTTGCGCTTAGGGTCACATCGCCCAGAGGTGTGGTGTTTTCGAGCTCAATCTCTCCATCATTGATGTCAATTTTGATGTTGCCTTCGAAGCGAAGATCGGGCAACTTGATATCATTTTTTGTGGAGGAAATCACCAGGTTGCTCAACAGAGGATTGGGCACCTCGAGTTTGATGGTCTGCATACTGTCGTCGCTGAAACCGACGTAGTCGGACAGGTTTTTGTCGCTGGCAGCTTTCATCGAGAGGACTTTGTCTCCATCTAAGAGGATGTCATAGAACTCCTTATCATTTTCATAATAGGTGATCATGATATCTTCATCGGGGGATTCTGTGATTTCAATGGCACGATCCTTGACGTCAATATTGATTTCTCTCACATCACTGGCGTTGACGGCATAGTGCCCTGTTTTGACATCCTGTTTCGGCTCACCGGCCGTGTCCTGCTTGGTGCAACCGCTGACCGAGGCCAGCAGAACGGCCAAGAGCACAACGCCGCCGCATAAATACTTGAGTTTATTCATTATAAAACGCTCCTTCATTTGCAATAGTTTATGGTATCTGCAAAAACGAGGCCATAAAAACAACAAGATCCACTCATGATTTCTGTCATAAGTGGATCCTATCTCCTATGGTGGACGATACAGGACTTGAACCTGTGACCTCCCGCACGTCAAGCGGATGCGCTACCAGCTGCGCTAATCGTCCATAACGTAAGCTCTTACAGAATGCTTGTCTATGATACCGCAAGAACAAACCTTTGTCAAGCCATTTTCTGAAAAAACAGGCGCAGCGCGCGGGTAAATTTTTTTGCCGCGAAGGTGACTTAATCACGGTAAAAAAACAGGAAAGCGGGTATTCTATATAGACAGCCCAGAGAAGTCGCTTCATCTTCGAGCAAACAGCGCCCCTGTACAGATGCATTTCCAAACCAGAGACAGTGGCGCATAGGGCGCAAGATGGCAAAATTTATGTAGAATATCATAAAAATAATTGCAAAACGCTGCGCATTCGTATATGATAAAGAGTATATTTCGGATTGATTTGCAGCTGGAAAGGAAGGATTGAATATGTCAATCACCGTGACCAAAGATAATTTTCAAACAGAAGTCATTGACTCTGCACAGCCCGTGCTTTTGGACTTTTACGCAAATTGGTGCGCCCCCTGCCGTATGGTTGCGCCTGTTTTAGAGGAGATCTCGCAAGAGAAGCCAGGCCTCAAGATCTGTAAGATTAATGTGGACGAGGAAACCGACTTGGCGTTCCGCTACCAGGTGATGAGTATCCCGACGCTGGTGGTCGTCAAAGACGGGCAGACGGTGCAGCGTGCGATTGGCGCGCAGCCGAAGGAAGAAATTTTAAAACTGCTGGAAGAATAAGCGAATCTATGATACACTGAAGCTGGTATTAGTCAATAAGGAGGAATCTATATGTTAAATAAGACACTCGCTACCCTGATCAACGAGCAGATCATGAAAGAACTCTACTCCGCCTATCTCTATCTGGATATGGCCAACTACTACGGCAATGAAGGCCTGGAGGGATTTGAGAACTGGTTCTACATTCAAGCCCAAGAGGAGCGCGACCACGCCATGCTGTTCCGCACCTATCTGATGAACAACAGTGAGCCTGTGAAGCTGCTGCCCATTGATGCGCCCAACGGTACCTATGCCGACTTCACCGCTCCGCTGGATCAGACCCTGAAGCACGAGCGCGAGGTGACCGCTTCCATCGACAATATTTTTGCACATGCTGCCGAGACCAAAGATTACCGGACGATGGAGTTCCTCAACTGGTTCATCAAAGAACAGGGCGAGGAAGAGAAGAACGCGGAAGATCTGATCACCAAGTTCCGCCTGTTCGGCAAGGACCCCAAAAGCCTGTATGACTTGGATAATGAACTCAAGGCAAGGGTGTACGCCGCGCCGTCCCTGGTCTTGGAATAAGGCTCTGCCATAAGAGAAAAACATAGTCCGCGCGCTGCCGATACAGTTTGGCAGCGCGCGGTTTTCTTTGCATGATATCAAAAATCGTGGCCGCGTCCCTTTGTCTGGGACGCGGCCACGGCTGTTTTGGTTTTATGAGAAGAACTGCATGGGGTTTGTGCGGGTGGAACCGGTGCTGCCTCTCCAAACTTCAAAGTGCAGGTGGTTACCGGTGGAGCTGCCGGTGGTGCCGACAAAGCCGATGACCTGACCTTGCGATACAGACTGGCCGGCGGTGACATTACGCTGTCTCATATGTGCGTAAAGGGTTCTGCTGCCGTCAGCATGCGAGATGACAACATAGTTGCCATAAGAGGGGTGGAAGGTGGAGATCACCACGGTGCCGGCCTTGGCGGCAAAGATGTTGGTGCCTGCCTTCATGGCGATGTCTGTACCAAGGTGGTTACCGGCGCCGCCGCTGAAGGGGTCGGTACGGTTACCGTAATTGGAGGTAATGGTACCCTTGCTGGGCAGGGGCCAGATGAAGCCGCCGTTGCCGGTGAGGGTCGCGGTACCACCGCCGCCGTAGTTGGGGTTTTGGGCGGCGAGCTGCGCGGCATACTTGCTTTCCGCCGCGGCAATTTCATTCGTGAGGTCAACAAAGTCCTCATCAATGGCAGCCAGCTGCTTCTGATAATCAGCGGCCTTGGCTTCCATGGCCTCAACCATAGCGTCCAGTTCGGCCTGCTGGGTATTCAATTCTTTCTGAGAAGCCTGTAAGGCTTGTTTGGCTTCCACCTGTTCGCCGCGCAGCGATTCCAGCTGGGTCTTGGCATCGGCCACGGCGTTGCGGGCCTCTTCGAGCTTATCCATCGTGCGGTTGTCATATTCCATGATTTCACCGATCAAGTTCATGCGGTCGATGAGATCAGAGAAGTCGCTTGACTCAAACAGAATGGCCAGGTAGCTGACGTCGCCGCTCTCCTCCATGGCGCGTACGCGCGTGCGGAACAGATCATAGTAGCGCGCTTCCTCGGCTTCAGCCGCAGCAAGTTCGGCGGCTTTGGCGGAGATCTGCGTGTCGTACTCCTTGATGATGGAATCGACCACGGAAATTTCCTGGCGCAACACATCAATTTGTTCCTCGATGAGGACCTTTTTCTGCACCGCCTGCGCTTTATCGTTTTGCACAGATGAGATCTTTTGCTGGATAGAGGATTTGTTGTTGCTAATTTGTTCGCGCTGGCTTTTCAGGGCGTTGATATCGCTCTGCGTGACAGCGTCAGCTTGTGGGATGCTGGTGAAAAGCAGCGTGAGGGCAAACAAAGCTGCCAGTAAGTAAGAAACCTTCCGTACCCCTTGGCGGGAGGGTGTTCTGGGGTGAGCGGTACGAAGTGGCATAGAGAACCTCCATTCTAAACTGTGAGACCGAACTTTGTAACTTTTGATACAATTTTGATACGTTTTGTCATATAGCTACACTGTAATCATACTGGACTTAAAAGAATATGTCAAGTAAAAATCCATTGAAATCTATATAAAAAAGGGAAAAAGGATGGATTTGAGAAGCAGGATGCCGACGGTTCAAACTGAGCGCTGTCAGATGCTGTCGCATCCTGGCAAAAGCGCGCGCCTGCCGGAAGTTTATCAAAACGAAGGGGACAGAACAAGCGATGTTCTGTCCCCTTCATGGCGTTTGCGATAGCTGTGCGCCATCAAATTTCAATCATGCCCGTGCAGCTGCGTGGGGCCGAAGCCCTGCGGCAGGAGGGCGGAAAGCGTAGTCGTTTCATAGGAGGGCGCGGCGCCATTGCCGACCAGGATCTCTAAATCAGGCGCAAATTCATAGAGCATTTGCCGACAGGCGCCACAGGGCCAACAGGGCAAGGGCCCGCTGCCGACAATGGCGATGCGGCGAAACTGCCGCGCGCCGCAGCTGACCGCTTTAAGCAGCGCCGTGCGCTCGGCGCAGATAGAGGAACCATAGGCGGCGTTTTCTACGTTGCAACCGGTGTAAACGCTGCCGTCGTCTGCTTCCAAGGCTGCGCCGACGGCAAAGTGTGAGTAAGGCGCATAGGAGAATTCGCGCATGGCGCGGGCTTTAGAGAGCAGTTCCCATTCTGTCATGATCAGAAAAGCCTCCCTTTATTCAATGTGGACATGTGAGTTGATGTGCTCCGCGCAATAGCAATAGTAGCCCTTACACTTGGAGCAATAGCGAAATTCCAGTTCAGGGTTGGTGACATCCGTGCGGCCACAGACGGCGCACTTGTGCAGGTAGCCTTTCTTTTCGCGGGCATGCTGCTGTGCGGATTGGAAGTCCACGGTCTTGCGTCCGGTGCGGTAGGAGGCGCGCTGGCGTTTTTGATTCACGATGCCGAGCAAGTCTCCGCCGAAGAAGAGCAAGTAGTTGAGCACGGCGACCACGGGAATCAAGGCCAGTTGCGGCGCGCCGCCGATGAGGTAGGTGATGATTTCAAAGAGGAAGAAGGCGGCGTCAAACCACGCGAGCCATTTGATTTTGACCGGGATGATGAAAAAGAGCAGCACCCGCATGTCCGGAAACAGCGTGGCGAAGGCAAAAAACAGCGCCATGTTGATGTAGAAGATGCTCGTAAAGCCGATCAGGAGACCGACTAAGATATTTAAGATGACGCCAAAGAAGTAATAGATGGTGAACTTGGCGCTGCCCCATTCGCGCTCAAGCACGCTGCCGATAAAGTAGTAGAAGTAGAGCGAGATGGCGACCAGAAAGATATTGCCGCCCTGCGGCACGAAGAGAAAGGTGAAGATGCGCCAAATCTGACCGCCAAGGATGGCGGTGCGGTCAAAAGAAAAGGCTGCGCTAAACAGGCCCTGCTGTCCGATGGTGAAGGCGTCCAGCAAAAAGACCAGCGCGTTGCCCAAAACGATGTAGAGCATCAAGTTCGGAATGGAAAAGCGAGGGTGTTTGTGACAAAATCGTTCCAGCCAATTTTGGATTGCTTGCAAGCAAAAAACCTCCTTCGGGGCTTCGGTGAATCACGTTTGGTCTATTCTAACCGTTTTTCTTGGAGAAGTCCATAACAAACTGTAAACAATTCGCTCTTGCTTTTTGGGTGGAAGCGTTTTATAATGTTGAAAAAGTGAAATGAAGAAGAGAATTACACTCATTATCAAGAGTGGGCGAGAGAGTTAGCTCCATGACCCCACACCAACCTGCGTTGCAAGGTGGTACGGCTAACGCGATAAGGAGGCATCATGGCGCAAGTGACAAGGCTTCCGAAAGGGAGCTTTTTTTGTTTGAATTACGCCCCGGGAGGAAAGGATAAAGGCAATGAGTATCATCAAAGATGCCACGCTGGCGGAGTCCGGCAGACGGAAAATTGCATGGGTGCGCGATTTTATGCCCGCGCTTAGTGAAATAGAAAAACGCTTTGAGAGAGAAAAACCCTTCCGCGGTCTGCGCATTGCTGTCTCGGTCCACTTGGAGGCGAAAACCGCCAACCTCGGTCTGGTGTTGCTGGCGGGCGGCGCGTCGGTTTCGCTCACGGGGTCCAACCCGCTCTCCACGCAGGATGATGTGGCGGCGGGGCTGGCTTCTATGGGAGTGGAGACCTTTGGCATACACGGCGTGGACGAGACGGTGTATACGCAGCACCTCGTAGAAACGCTCAAAGATCAGCCTCATCTCGTTGTCGACGATGGCGGCGACCTGATCAACCTGCTCGGTGGGGACTGCCGCGCCATGGGCAGCGCGCTCATCGGCGGCTGTGAGGAGACCACCACCGGCATCCTGCGTCTGCGCGCGCGTGAGCGCGAGGGCATTCTGCCCTGCCCGATGGTGGCCGTGAACGATGCCAAAGCCAAGCACTACTATGATAATAAGTACGGCACAGGCCAGAGTGTTTGGGACGCCGTCATGCATATATCCAACCTGATCGTCGCGGGGAAGACCGTGGTGGTCGCCGGGTATGGCTGGTGCGGCAAGGGCGTTGCCATGCGGGCGGCCGGCATGGGTGCGAATGTCATTGTGACGGAAATCGACCCCTTTAAGGCCCTGGACGCCACCATGCACGGATATCGTGTGATGAAGATGGACGAGGCCGCGCGTCTTGGCGATGTATTTGTCACCGTGACGGGTTGCCGCGATGTGATCACGCCCGCCCATTTTGCCGTGATGAAGCACAACGCCCTGCTCTGCAACGCCGGACACTTTGACTGCGAAGTGGATGTGGCGGGGCTTGAGAGTATGGCGCGAGAGAAGGCCCTGCGCCGGGACAGCATCATGGGGTATACGCTGCCCGACGGACGCGTGCTCAACGTGGCGGCGGAGGGGCGGCTGGTGAACCTGGCCGCCGGCAACGGCCACCCTGCCGAGATCATGGACATGTCCTTTGCCGTCCAGGCGCTCACGCTGGAGTGGCTGGTGAAAAACCGGCAGGATCTGACCTGCCGCGTCTACGAGGTGCCGGAGGAGATTGATCAGAACATTGCCTTATCCAAGCTCGCCTGTCTGGGCCTGTCGGTCGATACGCTCACCGAGGCGCAGAGAAGCTACTTAAACGGCTGGGCGTGACGCCCGGCGGAATGGAAACGGCACAAATAAACCATCGCCTATCATAGAAAGGAGTATCATATGAATAACCGTGTCTTTACCTCGGAATCGGTGACAGAAGGTCATCCGGATAAAATTTGCGATCAGATTTCCGACGCCGTTCTGGACAATATATTATCCAAGGACCCGGCGGCAAAGGTCGCCTGTGAGACGGTCTGCACCACCGGCATGATTTTTGTCATGGGGGAGATCTCCACCAACTGCTACACCGATATCCCCGCCATCGCCCGCGCGACGGTGGAGAAAATCGGTTATACCAATCCCGAATGCGGTTTCGACTGCAAAGGCTGCGCCGTGATGACCTCCATCGACGAGCAGTCGCCCGATATTGCCATGGGCGTGAACGAATCCTACGAACGCAAGGAGGATTCCGTGGATGACGCGGACCTCATCGGCGCGGGCGACCAGGGTATGATGTTCGGCTTTGCCTGCGACGAGACGGACGAACTGATGCCGGCGCCGCTCTCGCTCTCGCATGCCCTGGCGCGCCGTTTGGCCCAGGTGCGTAAGGACGGCACCCTCGCTTGGCTCCGCCCGGACGGCAAGTGCCAGGTCACGGTGGAGTACGGCGCGCAGGGTGAGATTGTGCGCTGTCCGGCGATCGTGGTCTCCACGCAGCACAACCCGGATATCACGCTCAAGGATTTGCGCGAAGCCGTGATGGAGACGGTCATTCGCCCCGTCATTCCCAAAGCCTACCTCGATGCCCAAACGAAGTTTTATGTCAACCCCACAGGCCGCTTTGTCATCGGCGGACCGGTGGGCGATTCCGGCCTGACCGGCCGTAAAATCATCGTGGACACCTATGGCGGCTCGGCTGCGCACGGCGGCGGCTGTTTCTCCGGTAAGGATCCCACGAAGGTGGACCGCTCGGCGGCCTATATGGCGCGGCATGTGGCCAAAAACATTGTGGCCGCCGGCTTGGCCAAACGCTGCCAGATCGAGGTGGCGTATGCCATCGGCGTGGCGCGTCCGGTGTCTATTTTGGTGGACACACAGGGCACCGGCGTGGTGAGCGATGAGAAGCTGGCCGCGATGGTTGCCCAGCTCTTTGACTTCCGACCCGCCAAAATCATTCAATATTTGGATCTGCGCCGCCCGATCTATGAGCAGACGGCGGCCTATGGCCATTTTGGAAGGCCTGACCTCGACCTGCCCTGGGAAAAAACCGATCGTACGGATGAACTGCGCGCCCTGCGCTAAAGAAAGGGAGATCGTATGCCTGATATTTCTGTCATTGTCCCGGTATACCGCGCGGAGGATTTTTTGCGTCAATGTACCAACTCGATTCTTGCGCAGGGCGGCGTTGACTTTGAACTGCTGCTCATAGACGACGGCTCACCGGACGGCAGCGGCGCGCTCTGTGACGCCATTGCAGAGAAGGACGCGCGCGTACGCGTCTTTCATCAGGAGAACGGCGGCGTAAGCGCGGCGCGCAACAAGGGCATCGAGCAGGCCCAGGGACGATACTTGTTTTTCGTGGATGCGGATGACTCGATCGCGCCCCAGGCGCTCAAACGCCTCTATCAGACGATGCAGGACCAGGGCGTTTCCAGCGTGGGCTGCGCGCATTTTAATGTAGAGCCGTCCGGCATCATGTATCTCCAACGGCCCGCGCTGCCGGTGGGTATCTATGACAAGGCGGCCATTCGCGAGAGCCTGGTCTGCCCGCTGCTGGGCGACCGGCTGGGTAAGACAGAGGACTTGCTCAACGGCTTTGTCTGGCGCTTTCTCTTTGACGGGGAGATCATCCGCCGTGAGGGCTTGCGCTTTGAAGGCGCTTATCTGGAGGACGAGCTCTTTTTGTTGGAGTATTTTTGCCTGGCCGACAGCCTGGCCATCATCGACGATCCCCTGTATCATTACCTCCAGAATCCGCAGTCGGTGACCCGCAACTATTTGCCCGATTATATGCAGACCTTTGCCCGTTTTATGGAGCGCAAAGAGGCGGTGGTGGCGCGCTATGACCTGGCATCCGCCCGGCCGCTCTGGCGCGAGAATTCCAACTGGTCGGGTTTGCTCATTGCCGTGAGCAATGTCTATGCGCCCGGCAATCCGGCCTCGTTTGGGGAGAAGAAGCAGCAGGTCAAGGCGCTTTTGACACGGAGGGAGATGCAGCAAGCCCTGCGCGCCATTCATCCCAAGGGCTTATCCCGCAACAAACAGATGGTGGCCGACCTGTTGCGCCGCCGTATGCTCACGGCGCTGACCATGCTCTACGCCGTGAAAAACAGAGGCCGCTAAGAAGGGGAGTCATTCATGGAAACACTACAAGCAAGTCTATGCGGCCGATTTTTGCTGGCCATCTGCATCCGCCTGAGCGATTGGTACGACGAAAGCCTCGTGGCCGTCATCATCCGGGGCGGCTCGGCGCTGTTTCGCCGTGTCTGGGCGGCGAGCGTGCTCGGACACATGTTCTCGCGCGAGAGCGGCGTATCGCGCGCCTGGGGCGGCAGCCTGTTTTGCCGCGGGCTCTCCATGCTGATCAATCTGCCGGGCCTACTGCTGCGCAGGCTGTATTTCAGCGCGCGCGGTTTCTTTGACGGCAGCTGCGTGATGCGCTTCGGGTTTGCCGTGGTGGAGAATACGCCCATCGCGGTTGGCTGGTTGATGCTGGTCATTTTGGTGATCCCATATAAATCCTGGAACAATGCGTACAGCCTCTTGGGCTTTGGCCTGATGCTGGTCTTTGCCATCCTCTCCGCCGTGCGCCGGAAACGCCGCCGCTTGAATCTGGTGGATGTGGGGCCGTACGCGGTGATGTTTGCCGGTTTTGTCTTTTTCGCTGTGCCCATGTCGGCGTATACGGCGTTCTCCTCGCGCTTTTTGCTCTATCACGTCGCCTGCATGCTCTGCGTGTTGGTGATTGTCAGCACCGTTGAGCGGGCCTCGCAGCTGCGGCGTTTGGCCGGCATGGCGACGCTGGGCTTGATCATCACCTCGCTGTATGCCTTTTTGCAGCGGGCGCAAGGCGTGGACGTCAACCCCTCCTATGTGGACTTGACGCTCAACAAGGACCTGCCCGGCCGTGTGTACTCCATGTTTGAAAACCCCAATGCCTTTGGCGAAGTCCTGGTGCTGCTCATCCCCATTGCGGTCGGCCTGATGTTTGGCGCAAAGAGCTGGGGCGGCAGATTGCTGGGCCTGGTCGGCGCGGGGACCGGTACGCTGGCCCTGATCATGACCTACTCGCGCGCCGGTTGGCTGGGTTTGGCGGCGGCGGCTTTCCTGTTTGTGTTCCTGTGGAAGCGTAAGATTCTGCCGGGTCTGATTTTGCTGGCGCTGGCGGCGATTCCCTTCCTGCCGGCTACGGTGCTTAACCGCTTTATGACGATATTCAACATGGCCGACACCTCAACCTCCAGCCGCTTTCCGCTCTACGAGGCGGCGGTGCGCCTGCTTTCCGACCGACCCTTACAGGGCGCGGGTCTGGGCAGCGACGCCGTGCGGCAGGCCGTGACGGATCTGAATTTCTACCACGGCAAGTCGCCGTTTGTGCACTGTCATAATATTTATTTGCAGGTCTGGGCGGAGACGGGCTTTTTCGGCCTGATCTCCTTCCTGGGCGCGGCCTTCTGGGCCTTTAAGCGCGGTGGCAGTGTCGCGCTGCGTCGTTTGGGCGGCAGCTCGGCCCGCATGATGATCATTGGCAGCTTATCGGCCCTGCTGGGCATTATGGTCTGCGGCGTTGCGGACTTTATCTGGCACTATCCCCGCGTGATGCTCATTTTCTGGTTTGTCTTTGCCATGGCTGCCGCGGGTATCCGCGTGGCTCTTTCGGAGGAGAGACAGAAGCAGCGCGAGACAAGGAGTTTTAAACAATGAAATTGAGTGAAGTATTTAAACAGGAGCGGCCGGCGCTGTCCTTTGAGGTCTTCCCGCCCAAAAAGGACGCGGACGCCTCCGTGGTGCGCGCGGCGGTGACGGAGATCGCCGTGCTAAGGCCCGACTACATGAGCGTGACCTACGGCGCGGGCGGCGGAACCTCCGCCTATACTGCCGAGCTCGCCAGCCATGTGCAGGCCTGCGGCGTCACGGCCCTGGCGCATCTGACCTGCGTATCCTCCGACCGCGCGGAGGTGCACGCGCGTTTGGAAGACCTGCGCGCCGCCGGAGTGGAAAACATCCTGGCGCTGCGTGGCGATTTGCCTGAAAACGCGCCGCCGCTCTCTGCGCGCCACTATCAATATGCGTCGCAGCTGGTGGAGGAGATCCATGCCTTTGGCGGCTTCTGCGTGGGCGGCGCCTGTTACCCGGAAGGGCATGTCGAGGCGAGCGGCCAGGCGGAGGATCTGCGCCATTTGAAGGAGAAGGTCGACCGTGGCTGTGACTTCCTGGTGACGCAGATGTTTTTTGATAACAGCACGCTGTACAGCTTTCTCTACCGCGCCGCGCGGCAGGGTATTCAAGTGCCTGTCGTGGCCGGTGTCATGCCTGTGACCAGCGCGGGGCAGATCGCCCGCATTTGTCAGCTCTCCGGCACGACGCTGCCGCAACGCTTTCGTATGATTGTGGACAAGTTCGGCAGCAATCCCGCCGCCATGAAGCAGGCCGGTATCGCATACGCCACAGAGCAGATTGTGGACCTGCTGGCCAACGGCGTGCGCGGCGTACATGTGTATACCATGAATAAACCGGATGTGGCGGCGGCGATTGCGCACAATCTCTCGTCCCTGGTACACGGTTTATGAATGTCGATCGCGTCGAATTGGCGCGCTATTTGGGTTATGGCGGACGGGAACTGGATGAGGAAACCGCGCGCCTGGCCGAGGACTGCGAGACGGCGCTGCGCGCACGCGTTGCGCCGCGCCGGATCGGACGGCGGTTTTCGCGCGCGCAGCTGCCCGATTTTTCCAGCGGCGATTTAACCCGGCACTTAGGTGACTGCGAGGCGGTCTGGCTCACTGCCGTGACATTGGGCAGCGAGGCGGATCGTCTTTTGCGTCTTTGGTCGGCGCAGCATATGGCCAAGGCCGCTGTGGGTCAGGCCGTCGCGGCGGTCTGCATGGACGCATGCTGTGACGAGTATCTCTTGGAGCTGGAGGAGCACCTGCATGAGGGGGAATACCTCTTGCCGGCGTACAGCCCCGGTTACGGCGACTTTGCTCTGTCCTGGCAGCAGCCGCTCCTCACGCTGCTTGACGCACCGCGCCGTATTGGCCTGTCGCTCACGGCGGGCGGTATGCTTGTCCCGGAAAAAAGCGTGACCCAAGTGGTCGGCATTACCACGACGCCCACGCGGCGTTGCGTGCAGCGCTGCATGCTCTGTACGCAAACAAATTGCCCGTTTAGAAAGGGAGGATCCTGATGAATCTATTGACCGCGCTCAAAGAGCGTCGTCTGTTTTTTGACGGCGGTATGGGCAGCATGCTGCAAGAGGCCGGCTTGCCGGAAGGTTTGCTGCCGGACGTCTGGAACATCGAAGCGCCGACACAGGTGCAGGCGGTACACCGCGCGTACTTGGAGGTCGGCTGCGATATCATTACCACCAACACCTTCGGCGCAACGGCAGAAAAGCTCGCGCCCTATGGCCTGACGGTTTCGCAGGTGGTCAAAGCGGCGGTAGAGAATGTGCGCTGTGCCATGCGACAGGCGGGCAGGGAGGCCTTCGTCGCGGTGGATCTCGGGCCGACGGGCAAACTGCTGCGGCCCTATGGCGATCTGGATTTTGAAGACGCTGTCTGCGCGCTCGCGTCGCTCTGCCGTGCCGCCGAGGAAGCGCAGGCCGATTGCATTCTGATCGAGACCATGAGTGACCTCTATGAGATGAAGGCGGCGGTCCTGGCCGCCAAGGAGAATTGCCACCTGCCCATCTTTGCCAGCCTGATCTTTGACGGCCAGGGCAAGCTGCTCACCGGTGGCGATGCCAGGGGCGCGGTGGCGCTCTTGGAGGGCTTGGGCGTGGCGGCCATTGGCATCAACTGCGGCCTGGGCCCCGCGCAAATCGCGCCCGTGTTGCAGGAGATGTATCGTTATGCCTCCGTGCCGCTGTTCTGCCAACCGAACGCAGGCCTGCCGGAGACGCAGGACGGCAAAACGGTGTACCGCGTCCTGCCCGCGGACTTTGCCGCCGAAATGGCCGCGCTCGCGCCGTATGCCACGCTTCTGGGCGGCTGCTGCGGCACAACGCCTGCCCACCTGAAGGAAACCAGAGCGGCCTGCCTGCCGCTGCCTCTGCCGCAGGTGACGGCAAAAAAACGCCTTCTCATCTCCTCCTACTGCCGCACGGTGGTGTTTGGCGAGGGGCCGGTGGTCATCGGTGAACGCATCAACCCGACGGGCAAAAAGAAGCTGCAAGCCGCCTTGCGTGAAGGCGATAGTTCCTATGTACTGCGTGAGGCTTTGGCGCAGGAGGAGGCCGGCGCGGCCATTTTGGACGTCAATGTCGGCCTGCCCGGCTTGGATGAATGCCGCCTGCTCACCGAGACGGCGGAGAGCATCCAGGCGGTTTCCCCGCTGCCCTTGCAGCTGGACAGTTCAGATCCCGTGGCGATGGAACGAGCCCTGCGCCGCTACAATGGTAAGCCGCTTGTGAACTCCACCAGCGGCAAACAGGAGAGCCTGGACGCGATGTTACCGCTGGTGAAGAAATACGGCGGCGGACTGGTCTGCCTGACGCTGGATGAAGATGGCATACCCGAGACGGTCGAGGGCCGCCTGGACATTGCCCGGCGTATTGTCGCCGCGGCGGAGCGTTACGGCATCGGCCGCCACGAATTGCTCATCGACGCCCTGACGCTTCCTGTGAGTGCGGGCGATGAAAACGCCCGTGTGACACTGGAAGTCTTGCGCCGTGCCAAGCGGGAGCTGGGCGTGTCGACGGCCTTGGGGGTGTCCAACGTGTCCTTTGGTCTGCCGCGCCGCGACCTCATCAACACCGCCTTTTTCACCCTGGCGCTCGAGGCGGGGCTCGACGGCGCCATCATCAATCCGCAAAGCGCGGAGATGATGGGGGCCTACCATGCCTTTTGCGTGCTGCATGGGATAGATGCACGCAGCGAGCAGTATATTGAGCATTACCGTGCCAAGACAGAACACGAGACCGCCCCCACGCTTGCACCTGCCGGCGCCCAGGGTATGACCCTCTTTGAAGCCGTGCGAAAGGGCCTGTCGGAAGATGCGCAGCGCGAGGCCAAGACAGAAATGGAAAAAGGCGGCGCCGTGTTGAATATCATCAATGAAAACCTGGTGCCGGCGCTCGACGAGGTGGGCCGGGCCTTTGAGACCGGCACGCTGTTTCTGCCCCAGCTGCTCATGAGCGCGGAGGCGGCCAAAGCGGCCTTTGCCATCTTGCGTGACGGCCTGCCGACGCAGGAGGGCGAGGCGGATCAGCTGGTGGTGATTGCTACGGTCAAGGGCGATATCCATGATATCGGCAAAAATATCGTCAAGGTGTTGCTGGAGAGCTACCGCTTCCGCGTGGTGGACCTCGGCAAGGACGTGCCGCCGGAGCGCATTGTCGAGGCCGCGCGGGAACACAAGGCCCGCCTGGTCGGCCTCTCCGCGCTCATGACCACCACTGCGCCCTATATGGCCGAGACCATAAAGGCGCTGCGCGCAGCGGGATTACCATGCAAAGTCATTGTGGGCGGCGCGGTGATCACTGCCGACTATGCCGCGCAGATCGGCGCGGATTACTATGCCGCTGACGCGATGGAGTCCGTCCACATTGCGCAGCAAGTCTTTGGCGCGTCGAAAAGCTGAGAAAAGGTGCGGTGTATGCCGGAGAGGCGCCGCGATCTTGCTTTTTTTGTCTTTGCATTGCCAACAGAGGGTTTTGTTGCTATAATACAATAGAATCATTGTAAAGAAAGGTAGGTGTGCCGCTTGCATCTCAAGGCGCTGGAGATCCAAGGCTTTAAGTCATTTCCGGACAAGACCGTGCTGCAGTTCGATGCCGGCATCACCGCCGTGGTTGGCCCGAACGGCAGCGGAAAGTCCAATATTTCCGATGCGGTGCGCTGGGTGATGGGGGAGCAATCGACCCGTGCCTTGCGTGGCGGCAAGATGGAGGATGTGATCTTTGGCGGCACAGAGCAACGCAAACGCCACGGTTTTGCCGAGGTCTCCCTCACCCTTGACAATGAGGATCAGAGCCTTCCGCTCGAGGAGAGCGAAGTGACGGTGACCCGTCGCTACTACCGCTCCGGCGAGAGTGAATACTATATCAACCGCCGCCTTTGCCGCCTGCGTGATATCAATGAACTGTTTATGGATACCGGCCTGGGGCAAGAGGGCTATGCCCTCATCGGGCAGGGAAAGATTGATGAAATTCTGGCGGTCAAAAGTACGCAGCGGCGCGAAGTGTTTGAAGAAGCGGCGGGCATTTCGCGTTACCGCCATCGAAAGGACGAAGCCGAACGCAAGCTGCAAAGTACGCGTGAGAACCTCCTGCGCGTGACGGACAAGCTGGAGGAACTGAATCTGCAGCTGGGCCCCTTGCAGCAGCAGGCGGAAAAGGCCAGACGGTATTTCCTTTGCCGGGACGAGTTGCGCACCCTGGAGGTCTCGCTTTGGATGGAACGCCTGTCCAATCTGCGGCTGGAGCAGGAGACGCTGCGCACGGCCTTTTTGGAAGCGCAAGCGCGCTTGCAAGAGGTGCAGGCCCGTCACAATGGCCTGTACGAACAAACGGAGATTTTGCGCGAGGCCGTGTCGCAAAAAGATGTGCAGATGGAGCGCGCACGGCTTGCGCTGTCCGCCATAGAAGAACGCAGCGCGCGGATGGGACAGAATCTTTCTGTGCTGCGCGTGCAGATGGAAAATGGAAAAACAGAAAGGCTGCGGCTGCAAACCGAGCAGACGCAGCAAGCGCAGGAGGAAGCCGCGCTCTACGCTTCGCAAGAGGAACAGGAGACGGAAAAGAGCCGCCGCCAGGAAGAGGAGGAGCAGGTCCGCCAAACCCTGCTTCATCTGGAGGAGGCGCTGCGGCAAGCCGAGGAAGCCTGCCACAGCGCGCGATTGGCGCTTCGGCAACTGGCGGAGACGAAGAAACAGGAGACGCAATCGGCCGGCAGGGTGGAAAGCTTGCTGGCTGCACTGGGCGCCACCGGCGAAGAAATCGCCGCGCGGGAAGAAAGCCTGCACAGCGCGCGGCAAGCGGCCGAGCAGGATGCGCAGGCGCTGGACGCCGCGCTGTCCGCGCTTTCGGTCGAGGAAGCCACGCAGCGAGTCCGCCTGCAGGAGACCATGGCTGCGTTGAAGGAACAAGAACAAGAGCAGGAACGGCTGCGCGTCCAGGAAGAAGTCTGTCAAAAACAGCTGCTTGCGCTGCGCATGGAGGAGAACAGCAAACGCGCCAGATTGCGCGTGCTTGAGGAGATGGAGCGACATTACGAGGGCTATTCCAAGTCGGTCAAGTACGTCATGGATCAGCTTGCCCGCGGTACGCTCCGGGGGGTACATGGGCCGATGGGCGCGTTGTGCGAGGTGCCGGGGCAATATGCCCTTGCCATAGAGGTGGCGCTTGGCGGCGCTTTGCAGCATTTGATTGTGGAGACGCAGGAGAGCGGCAAGGCGGTGCTGCAGGAACTCAAGCGGCGCGATATTGGCCGCGTGACCTGCCTGCCGCTTGACGCGGTGCGCGGCACGAAACTCAATACGAAGGAATTTGCCGGGGTGCCCGGCTATTTGGGTCTGGCGGCGGATATGCTGCGCTATGATGCGCGGTATGCGGGTATTGTTGCGCAGCTTTTGGGCAAAGTGGTCGTGGTGTCCGATTTGGATAGTGGTATCGCGATGGCCCGCCGCTTTGGAAACCGTTTGCGCATTGTAACAATCGATGGACAGCTGCTCTCGCCGGGCGGTGCCATGACGGGCGGCGCAGTGAACCATAAGGGCGGCATTTTAAGCCGCGCCGGGGAACTGGACGATTTGCGCGCGCGTCTGCTTGAGCAGGAGGCCGCGCTGGAAACGCAGCAGGTTGCGCTGAGCAAATGGCAAAGCGAGAGAGCGCATGTCCGGTCGGCCTGCGCCACACTGGAGCAGGCACAGCATGCCGGAGAACAGACCTTGACGCGCCTCTTGGCCGAACAGCGTGAGAAACAGGCGCGGGCCGCAGAGGTCGGCCGTCGTCTGGCTGCGGTGCAGGCGGAATTGGCGACCCTGGCGGACAAAACCGAGGAGGGCCACCGCCGCGCGGCCGAAGCGCGCGACCGTATCGCGAAGCTTTCGCAGTTATCCGATCAGCTCACCGCGCGCGAAGTGCAGTTGGAGCAGACCTTGCAGGAAAACGAAGCGGCGCGCGAAGCTTTGATGGAGAGGCAGCGGACACAAAGAACGCGCCTGGCGGTCTTGGCCGCAGAGACGCGCGCGGCCTTACAGGCCCAAAACGTGCTCGATGCCCGGCGGGCAGCGCTCACGCAGACTGCGCAAAGCCGCACGGCTGCCCTGCTGCGCCTGGACGAAGAAGAGGCAGAACGCGCGCGTGAACTTCAGACCCAACAAGCGCAGCTGGTCGACTTAGAAGAAGAAAAAACGCAAGCCGAGGCGTTTCGTGTGCGTCTGGGCGAGGAAAAACTTGCGCTGGAAAAAGAACGTGCCCAGGCCGAACGGGAGAGCCGTGAGCTGGGTGAAACCCTCCTGCGGGAGGAGAAGGAAGCGCTGTTATCCGAACAACGCAAGCTCTCGGCCGAGCAGGAGGAGGCGCAGCTACTGGGCGCACTCTGGGATCAGTATGAATTGAGCCACGAAGCCGCGCGGGCGTTGCAACGGCCCATCCCTGATCGACGCCAGGCGGAGCGGCGCATCGGCGCACTCAAGCAGGAGATCCGCAGCCTGGGTCAAGTCAACCTGGGGGCCGTGGAAGAATATGACCGCCTGTATGAGCGGCACAGCTATTTGGAAGAACAAAAAGCAGACGTGGAGGAGGCCGACCGCGCCCTGGTCAAGATCATTGACGAATTGCTCGCCGAAATGAAAAGCATTTTTCATCGGGAGTTTTTACGCATTGACCGGGCCTTTCGAGAGACCATGCGCGAACTCTTTGGCGGCGGCAGCGCGGCGCTGCTGCTTGAAGATGAGCGGGACTTGCTCAATTGCGGCATAGAAATCCGCGTGCAGCCGCCCGGTAAGACCGTGCGCAGCTTGAGTTTGCTCTCCGGCGGCGAAAAGGCCTTTGTGGCCATTGCGCTCTACTTTGCGATTCTAAAGATCCGTCCTACGCCCTTCTGCGTGCTCGATGAAATAGAGGCGGCCCTTGACGATGCGAATGTCCAACGCTTTGCCAGCTACCTGCGGCGGATGGCGGATAAGACGCAGTTTATTGTCATCACGCACCGCCGTGGCACGATGGAGGAGGCTGACCTTCTGTATGGTGTGACGATGGAGCGGCAGGGCATCAGCCGCATGCTGTGCCTGCATCTGAACGAAGCGACGCTTGGCCTGGGGCTCAGTAAGGTCGCCGAATGAACCGAAAGGAACTGTGAACCTAGATGGGATTATTTGATCGAGTCAAAAAAATTGGCCTATTTTCCGGCTTCTTCTCCGTCAGCGATGAATTCTATGAGGAGCTGGAAGAAGCGCTGATTTTATCTGATATGGGCCTGGATACCGCGGTGGAGACGGTGGAAGAACTGCGCAGCCGCGTCAAAAGCCGGAAGATCAAGGACGAAGAAGATGTGAAAGCCTGCCTGCGTGAGATCTTGGAGGAGATTTTATCGCTGGGTGAGAGCACTCTGGACTTAAGCGGCAAACCGGCGGTGTTGCTCTTTGTCGGCGTCAACGGCGTGGGAAAGACCACCAGCATCGGCAAGTTGGCCGCGCGCTTCAAGCGCGAGGGCTTGCGTCCGCTGCTGGCCGCCGGCGATACCTTCCGCGCCGCCGCCGCCGAGCAGCTTGCCATCTGGGCCGAGCGCAGCGGGGTGGAACTTGTCCGCCACGAGGAGGGCTCCGACCCGGCCGCCGTCGTGTTTGACGCCATGAATGCTGCGCGGGCGCGCGGGGTGGATGTGGTGCTCATTGACACGGCGGGCCGTCTGCATAACAAACAAAATCTGATGAACGAATTGGCCAAAATCAGCCGTGTCGTGGAGCGCGAGGCGCAGGATGCTTCCAGGGAGACGCTGTTGGTGCTCGACGCGGCCACGGGTCAGAATGGTCTGCGGCAGGCCAAACAGTTTGCCGAGAGCGCCGGCATCACCGGCATCATTTTGACCAAGCTCGACGGCACCGCCAAGGGCGGCATCGTCGTGGCCATAGCCAAGGAATTGCAGCTGCCGGTGAAGTTTGTCGGTCTGGGCGAAGGGATTGACGACCTGCAAGCCTTCGACCCCAAAGCCTTCACACAGGCGTTGATATAAGGAAGGAAGCAAGACCATGAAACGAGTGGATGGAAGAGGGGCGCGCGACCTGCGCCCGGTGGAACTGATCCCGCATGTCAACTGCTTTGCCGAGGGCAGCTGCCTGATTCGCTGCGGCAATACCCACGTTTTGTGTACGGCCAGCGTGGAAGATCGCGTGCCGCCGCATGTCCCCTATGGGCAGGGCTGGGTGACGGCGGAATATGATATGCTGCCGCGCGCCAACCGTGAGCGCAGCCGGCGGGATATCTCCAAACTCAAACTTTCGGGCCGTTCGGCGGAAATCTCGCGCCTGATTGGACGGGCCCTACGGTCGGTGGTGGATACCAAACTGCTCGGTGAGCGCACGATCACCATTGACTGCGACGTCTTGCAGGGCGACGGCGGCACCAGAACGGCTGCCGTGACCGGCGGCTTTGTGGCGCTGGCCTTGGCCTGCAAACGACTGATGGAGGAGGGCTCGATTTTAAAAATGCCCCTCAAATCCTATGTGGCCGCCATTTCGGCCGGTATTGTGGACGATGAACCGCTGCTCGACCTCTGTTATGAGGAGGATTCGGCGGCGATGGTCGATTTAAACTGTGTGATGGACGGCGCAGGCAATCTCATCGAATTGCAGGCAACGGGTGAGGAAAGACCCTTCACCATGGCAGAGCAACAGGCGTTATTGTCCCTCTGCGCACAGGGGATACGGCAGCTGCAAGAGATGCAGAAGGCCATCATAGGGGGACTGTTGTGATGAAGGCAGTCTTGGCAAGCCAGAATCAAAAGAAACTGCAGGAACTCAAACAGATCCTATCCGCCCAGGGCGTGGAGGTGTTGTTGCAGTCGGAGGTGGGCGTCGACCTGACGGTCGAGGAGACGGGCACGACGTTTGAAGAAAATGCCAGGCTCAAGGCGAGGGCCGTCTGCCGGGAAACGGGCATGATCGCTCTGGCAGACGATTCCGGTTTGGAGGTCGCGGCGCTCTCCGGCGCGCCGGGCGTGTATTCGGCCCGTTATGGCGGAGAAGGCCTCGACGATGAAGGACGCTGGCGTTTGCTGCTGCAAAACATGGAAGGCAAAGAAGATCGCCGCTGCCGTTTTGTCAGCGTGATCTGCGCGGCCTTTCCGGATGGACGCGAAATCTTAACGCGGGGTACCTGCGAAGGGCAGTTGCTCCATGCGCCGCGCGGCACGGGCGGATTCGGGTATGACCCCGTGTTTTTCCTGCCGGATCGCGGTAAGAGCATGGCGGAGCTTGGCGCGGAGGAAAAGAATCAACTATCCCACAGGGGCGCTGCTCTGCGGGCATTTCAAATCGAATGGGAGAAACTGCATGGAACTGACTAGTAAACAACGGGCGCAACTGCGCTCTCTGGCAAACCCTTTGCCTACCATATTGCAGGTGGGCAAGGATGGCTTGGGGGACAACCTCATCAAGCAAGCCAACGATGCCTTAGAAGCGCGTGAGCTCATCAAGTGTCGGGTGCTGGAAACGGCGATGCTGACGCCGAAAGAGGCCTGCGAGCAACTGTGTAAGCTGACGCGCAGCGAACCGGTGCAGGTGATCGGAACAAAATTTGTGCTCTATCGTCAAAGTCACAACAAGGAAAAAAAGGATAAGATCGTCTTGGTCAAAGACAGGCGGCCCAAGGCATAATCGCATCGGAACAGGAGGGCGATGAACGTGAAGATTGGTATTTACGGCGGAACCTTTGACCCCCCGCATCTGGGGCATATGGAGGCGGCCCGGTTTGCCATTGGGTTTCTTGGACTGGATCAGCTTTTGCTGATACCCAATAAGCTGCCGCCGCATAAATTCCTGGCCCAAAACGGCGCGTCGGAAGATGATCGACTTGTGATGACAGAGCTCATAGCGGACGGTCTGGGCGGCGTGGTCACTTGTCTGGATATTGAAATCAAACGGGAGGGGCCGAGCTATACGGCCGATACCCTGCGCGCGCTGCGACATAAAGAACCGGACGCGGATTTTTATATGCTGATGGGCATGGACATGTTCTTAAGCTTCGATGCCTGGCGTGAGCCGGATTACATTGCCAGCGAGGTGACTTTGGTACCCTTTGCGCGCGAAGAGGGCGGTTCGCATGAACTCTTTGCCGTGCAGATTGAAAAGCTCAAGAGCCTGTTTGGCGCACGCATCATCCCGCTGCCGCTGGAGACGATCCATCCGATCTCCTCCACACAGGTGCGCCATCTGCTGCAGGATGAGCAGACGCAGGACCGCGCCGGCGCACTTCTGTGGAAACCCGTTTATGGTCATATCCTGCGCCAGAAGCTCTATGGCACCCAGACGGAGCTTGTTGGCTTGTCGGTTTCGCGCCTGCGGGCCGTCTCGTATTCCATGATGAAAGCCAAGCGCTTTGCGCATGTCAAAGGGACGGAGGAGGCAGCGGTTTCCCTCGCCACCATTTGGGGAGAAAACCCGGACTATGCCCGCCGTGCGGCCATTTTGCACGATTGCACGAAGTATTTTACGCTCTCGGAACATCTGGCGATCTGCGCAGCTTACAATGTTGAGCTGGATGAGATGGAGAAAAAATCCGCGAAGATGCTGCACTCCAAAAGCGGCGCGGCGCTTGCCCAGTATCTCTTTGGAGAAGCGCCTGAAATCTGCCAGGCCATCGCCTGCCACACCACCGGGAGGGCGGGTATGACAAAATTTGAACAAATCCTCTACTTAGCGGATTACATGGAACCCACACGAGACTTTGACGGTGTGGATGAGCTGCGCCAGCTGGCTTTTTCCGATCTGGATAAGGCCATGCTCTATGGCCTGGAGACAACGATGCAGGAACTTAAAGAAAAGGAGGCCCCCATACACCAGAACACCTTGGATGCTCTGGCGTATTTCAGGGAACGCAAAGCATGAAAGGAAAACGCATAGATCGCGGTGATAAGGAACGTCCGAACGGCGCCAATCGCGGCCAAAGACGGCCGCAAGAGGAATACCGCCGTCCGCCGCAATCCCACCAATCAGACGCATATGACTGGGACGTGTCACTGGAAGATGACTATGGCGCGCCGCCGGTTCGCCGCAGTCCACCAAACCGCCGCCCACCACAACAGGATGGGCGCGTGCGTGCCTCGTCGGGTGAGCCGCCGCAGCGTAACGGCAGGAAAAAGAGAAAGATGCGTCGTGGGCCGAAGGTCCTGCTCTCCATCCTTCTCGTGCTTGTTTTGTTAGCTGGCGGGACCTTGGCCTGGTGGCAGCTGTTTAAGGAAAAGCCTCAAGTGGGCCAACCCGGCGGCGATCAACAGCAACAGGCGAATGACCCGAACGCCCCCGCGCGCTGGGGCACGGATCGTAAAGAGGATTTTTATACGTTTTTAATTATAGGCCGCGATACCATCGGCGGAGGCAACACCGATACCATGATGATTGCGTCCTACGATGCAAAGAATCAAAAACTGAATTTGATGAGCATTCCGCGTGACACGATGGTCAATGTGTCCTGGGACATCAAAAAGATCAATTCTGTCTATAACAACTATGGTGGTGGAGAAGAAGGCGTGCAGGCAGTCGGCAAAGAAATTTCGGAGCTGGTCGGCTTTGTGCCGGACTTCCAGGTGGTCGTGGAGCTCAAGGCCGTGGAAGAACTGGTCAACGCGCTCGGCGGCGTCACCTTTGACGTGCCGCAGGACATGTATAAGATGACGGAAGATATCATCATCGACCTCAAAGCCGGCGAACAGGTGCTCGACGGGCAAAAGGCCATGCAGCTGATTCGTTTCCGCGGGTATCCCAATGCCGATTTGGGCCGTATTCACACGCAGCAGGAGTTCATCAAAGCTGTGATGAAAAAATGTTTGAGCATCACCAATATCACCAGGGTCAGAGAATTGGTCAAGGTGTTTGAGGATAACGTGACCACCAACCTCTCTGCCGGCAACCTCGGCTGGTTTGCGGAAAAGGCCATCCTGGGCGGCCTGCGCCCGGACAGCTTCCAAACGTACAGCATGCCCTGTACGGAGACCTATGCCTGGAGCAGGAAGACTGGACAGAATTTATCCTATGTGGTGCCGAAAGCCGATGAACTGGTGTCGCTGGTCAACGACGTGTTTAACCCCTATGTCGAGCCGCTCCAAAAAAGTGAGCTGGATATTATGTTTGTCAATGAAAATGGCACCGTCGGTTCCTCCACCGGAAAGCTGGAAGACCGCGCGGCCGCCACGCGATAACAGTAAGCAAGAAGAACGCAAGATAGAGGCGGGCGGACGCCCTGCGTCCCCGCCGAGGAGACTAAGCAAATATGAATGGAAAACGAATTGATGCAGGCCGCCCTACCCAGCCGTCCGGCTACAAGACGGGCAAGCCGAAAAAGCCGCCGCTTAGCGGGAAGGAGCGCGCGCTGCGTATTGCCATCGTAGTGGTGGCGATTCTGCTGGCGTTGGTGGCCGGCGCGCTGGCCTGGTGGTTTACCTTTGCCAAAGCGCCTGACTTAGAGCAACCGGCGCAGAAGGAAGGCGTTGGTGAAGAAATGAGCGAGGAGGGCGCGCCGGTGCGCTTGGGCGGCGACCGGAAAAAGGATTTCTACACCTTCCTCATCATCGGACGCGATACCGGCGGTGGCGGCAATACCGACACCATCCTGCTCGCGGCCTATGACATTGCCGGGCAAAAGCTGAACGTCATGAGTATCCCGCGCGATACCATGGTGAACGTCGAATGGGATGTGAAGAAAATCAATTCCGTCTATAACGTCAAGGGCGGTAAGGAGAAGGGCATCAAGGCCTTGGGCCAGGAGATCGCCCAGCTGGTTGGCTTTGTTCCTGATTTCCAGGTTGTGTTGGAGTGGAAGGCTGTGGGCGAACTGGTCGATGCGCTCGGCGGCGTCAATTACGAGGTGCCGCGCGATATGTACTACGTCGACCCCACCCAAAACCTCAGAATCAACATTAAAAAGGGCTATCAGAAGCTTGACGGTGAAAAGGCCATGCAAGTGGTGCGCTTCCGCGATGGACCGAACGGCTATCGAAACGGCGACCTGGGCCGGATCGAAACCCAGCAGTCCTTCCTCAAGGCCGTGGTCTCGCAGTGCCTGGACATCACAAACATCACCCGCATCAAAGATCTGGCCAAGGTATTCGAGGAGAACGTCACGACCAACCTGACGCTGAATAATATCGCCTGGTTTGCACAAAAGGCGGTCTTTAGCGGGCTTAAGAGCGAAAATGTGCAATTCCATACCATGCCCTGTACAACCGGCGGCGTATGGAGCCGCAGCTATGGGCAGAATCTTTCCTACGTTCTGCCAAAGGTGGATGAACTGGTCTCCTTAGTCAACCTGTATTTTAACCCCTACAAAGAGGACTTAAAGAAGCATGAGCTGGATATCATGACCGTCGATGCCACCGGCAGAATCTCGTCTTCGAGCGGCAGGGTTGAAGATACCGAGGCCAACGCCAGCCTGGGCGCGGGCGCGAAGAAGCCGACCGAAACGCAGAAGCCGGATGATACGACCATCACCACGCCCAAACCGGATAACGGCAACACCACTACGCCGCCCAGGCAGGATACCCCGCAGGAGCCGGTTGTACCTCCCGTTGAAGCGCCCGATGATGGCGGAGGAGGGAACCAGACGCCACCGCCTGAGCAGCCTGACGACGGCGGCGGAGGCGGTACCCCGCCGGTCAATACACCCCCAAACCCAACACCTGACCCCACAACGCCCACCGCGGATATGATGGGGCAGGATGCGGCGTAATGTAGGATACCATATGATTCATATATGAAGGAGAATTCCATGATGACACCGAAGGAAATGGCCATCAGTTTGGCTAAGGTTCTGGATGAAAAGAAGGGAAAAGATATTCTGGTTTTGGAGACGGATGGCGTCACCAGCCTGGCGGATTATTTTGTGATCTGCACCGGTACCAGTGCGCCGCAGCTCAAGGCCCTGGGCGATGCCTGCGAAAAGGCCATGAAGGATGCCGGTATCCTGCCGCATCATATTGAAGGCCACCGTGGCGGCACCTGGATTTTACAGGACTACGCCGACGTGGTGCTGCACCTTTTTTCCGAAGAGGCCAGAGAGTTTTACAGTTTGGATCGCCTGTGGGTAGATGCCAAAGCGATTGACCTTGGCGAATACCTCAAGCAGGACTGATCATGGACCGAATGGCGCCGCCGTTTGTGGCGGGCGTCGTTGGGTGATTCCGAAGAAAGTGTGTGATACGAGTGAAGTACGAGTTTTCGCGGATAGAGAAAAAGTGGCAGGCCCGCTGGCAGGAGGCGGGTTGCTACCACACCAAAACCGACCGCAACACCCCCAAGTTTTATGCCCTGGTGGAGTTTCCATACCCCTCGGCACAGGGCTTGCATGTCGGCCACGCGCGGCCCTATACGGCCATGGACGTCGTCGCGCGTAAGCGGCGCATGGAGGGCTACAATGTTCTGTTCCCCATGGGCTATGACGCGTTCGGCCTGCCGACGGAGAACTATGCCATCAAGAACCATGTCCACCCGGCCAAGGTGACGAAGGATAACATCGTCAACTTCCGCCGCCAGCTGCAAATGCTGGGTTATTCCTTTGACTGGGAGCGGGAGGTGGATACCACCGACCCCGCTTATTATAAATGGACGCAGTGGATCTTCCTCAAGCTCTATGAGAAGGGCCTGGCCTATAAGACTGCCATGCCCGTCAACTGGTGCACCAGCTGCCTGTGCGTGCTGGCCAATGAGGAAGTCACCGGCGGTGTGTGCGAGCGTTGCGGCGCGCCGGTTGTGCGCAAGGACAAGAGCCAGTGGATGCTCAAGATCACCGAATATGCCCAGCGGCTGCTCGACGATCTGGACGATCTGGACTTCATCGAGCGTGTCAAACTGCAGCAGCGCAACTGGATCGGCCGCTCCGTGGGCGCGGAAGTGACCTTCAAGACCTCGGAAGGCGACGACCTGCTCATCTTCACCACCCGCCCGGATACCATGTTTGGCGCGACCTATATGGTGCTGGCCCCGGAGCATCCCTATTTGCTGCGCTGGAAGGATAGGATTGAAAACTGGGAGGCCGTGTCGGCCTATGTGGATGCCGCGAACCACAAGTCGGACTTTGAGCGTACGGAGCTGCAGAAGGACAAGAGCGGCGTAAAGCTCTCCGGCGTCTTTGCGATCAATCCCGCCAATGGCAAAGAGATTCCCATTTTCATCTCCGACTATGTCCTGATCTCCTACGGCACCGGCGCCATCATGGCCGTGCCCGCGCACGATGAGCGCGACTGGGACTTTGCCCGTGCCTTCGGCTGTGAGATCGTGGAGGTTGTGCAGGGCGGCAATGTGGAGGAGGCCGCCTTTACACCCAAGGATGATACCGGCATCATGGTCAACTCGGATTTCCTCAACGGCAAAACCGCCAAGGAAGCCATTCCGGCCATGACGCAGTGGCTGGTGGACCGCGGCCTGGGTAAAGAGAAGGTCAACTTCAAACTGCGCGACTGGGTCTTTTCCCGCCAACGCTATTGGGGCGAACCCATTCCGATGGTCTCCTGTCCCAAGTGCGGCTGGGTGCCGCTGCCGGAGAGTGAGCTGCCGCTCCTGCTTCCGGAGGTTGAGAGTTACGAACCCACGCAGACCGGCGAAAGCCCCATCTCCAAGCTGCTTGACTGGGTGGAGACCACTTGCCCGCACTGCGGCGGCCCGGCCAAGCGCGAGACGGATACCATGCCCCAGTGGGCGGGTTCATCCTGGTACTTCCTGCGTTATATGGACCCGCATAATACAGAGGCCTTGGCGTCCCGCGAGGCCATGGACTATTGGGGTATGGTCGACTGGTATAACGGCGGCATGGAGCACACCACGCTGCACCTGCTCTATTCCCGCTTCTGGCATAAGTTCCTTTACGATATCGGCGTGGTGCCCTTCAAAGAACCCTATGCCAAGCGCACAAGTCACGGCATGATTCTGGGCGAGGGCGGCGAGAAGATGTCCAAGTCCCGCGGCAATGTGGTCAATCCCAACGATGTCGTGGCCTTATACGGCGCGGATACCATGCGCATGTATATCATGTTCATCGGTGACTTTGAAAAGGCAGCCGCCTGGTCGGACAATGCCGTCAAGGGCTGTAAACGCTTCTTAGACCGGGTTTGGAACCTGCGCGATAAGGTGCGGCCCGGCGGAGACGAGCCCAGCCCGGACAATGAGGTCTCCATCCATAAAACCATCAAAAAGGTCAGCGAGGACATTGAGGCAATGAAGTTCAACACCGCCATTGCCGCGCTGATGACATTGACCAATGAGTTTTATGAAAAGGGCCTGAATGAGACAGACATGAAGATTCTGCTGCTGCTCTTGGCGCCCTTCGCGCCGCATATGGCAGATGAACTCTGGGAGAGCCTGGGCGGCACTGGCTTCGTGACCGTGCATCCCTGGCCGCCCTATGACCCGGCCAAGATCATTGACGCGGAGGTGACCTTTGCCGTGCAGATGGGCGGCAAACTCAAGGGAACCGTCACGCTGCCGCTGGGTAGCGTGGAGGAGGAGGTCTTAGCGGCCGTGCGTGCCGACGCAAAACTCGGCAAGCTGCTGGAGGGCAATGAGATTGTCAAAACCATTCTCGTGCCCAACAAGCTGATCAATCTGATCCTGAAACCAAAGGCATAATGCCATAAAAAAGAGGCTGTTGTACGCACCTGCGTACGACAGCCTCTTTATCAATAATCAAACCAGTTTGGACCCGGCGGGTATCGCGTCGTCAAGCATGAGCAGGTCGAGCTTTTCCTCGCCCTGCACCTTGCGCGTGGCGGAAATGAGCATGCCGCAGGATTCCTGGCCCATCATCTTGCGCGGGGGCAGGTTGGTGATGGCGACGAGGGTTTTACCGACCAGGCTCTCCGGCTCGTAGAATTTGGCGATGCCGGAGAGGATTTGACGGTCGCAGCCGCTTCCGTCGTCGAGGGTGAAACGCAGCAGCTTTTCGCTCTTTTTGACCTTGTCACAGGCTTTGACCTTGACCACGCGGAAGTCGCTGCGGCAGAAGGTATCGAAGTCGACCGGCTCATCGGCAAAAGGCTCCAACTCCAGCGCGGGCTGGGCGGCACGGCGGGCCGCTTCTGCGGCGGCCTCCAGCTCTTGCAGCTCTAACACGGGATCAATGCGCGGGAACACGGCGGCGCCTTTTTTCACGCGCACAGTGGCAGGCAGCAGACCCGGCTGCGCGGCAGCGTCCCAAGTTGTGACGGTGTCATCCGCGCCGATCTGGGCAAAAATCTGCGCGCAGGCGTCCGGCATGCAGGGCGTGAGCAGAATACCGCAAAGACGCACCGTGTCGAGCAGATTGTACATGACGCTCGCCAGACGGTCACGTTTGGCCTCGTCTTTGGCGAGGTTCCAGGGGGCGGTTTCGTCGATGTATTTATTGGCACGGGAGATGACCGCAAAGACATCGGCAAGCGCCGTCTGGAAAGCGAACTTTTCCATCGAAGCTTCGTACTTGCCGCGCAGCGCGGCGAGCAGATTGAGCAGCTCTTTGTCCACGTCCTCGGCCGCGCGCTCGGCGGGCAGCTGGCCGTCGAAGTACTTTTCGACCATCGCCGTTGTACGCGAGACGAGGTTACCGAGGTCATTGGCGAGGTCCACATTGATGCGGTTGATGAGCAGGTCGTTCGAGAAGTTGCCGTCGGAGCCGAAAGGGAAGTCCCGCAGCAGGAAGTAACGCAGGGCGTCGGCGCCATAGCGGCCTTCCAAGATGACGGGATCGACCACGTTACCCTTGGATTTGGACATCTTACCGCCGTCGAGCAACAGCCAGCCGTGGCCGTATACCTTTTTCGGCAGAGGCATGTCCATGCTCATGAGCATAGCGGGCCAGATGATGGAGTGAAAGCGCACGATTTCTTTGCCGACAAAATGGACATCGGCGGGCCAGAAACGATCCATGTCGTTGTACTTGTCATTGAACAGGCCAAGCGCGGTGCAATAGTTGAACAGAGCGTCCACCCAGACATAGACCACATGGCCGGGGTCAAAATCCACCGGGATGCCCCAGGTAAAGGAAGTGCGGGAGACGCACAGATCCTCCAAGCCGGGCTTGATGAAGTTGTTGACCATCTCGTTCACGCGCGAGCGGGGTTCTAAGAAGTCGGTGTTTTCCAAAAGATCCTGCACGCGGTCGGCATACTTGGACAGGCGGAAGAAATAGGCCTCCTCCTGGGCGGGCTTGACGGCCCGACCGCAGTCGGGACATTTGCCGTCGACCAGCTGACTCTCGGTCCAAAAACTCTCGCAGGGGGTGCAGTAGAGACCCTCATAGGCGCCTTTGTAGATATCGCCCTTGTCATACATCTTACGGAAGATCGTTTGAATGGCTTTGACGTGATAGTCGTCAGTGGTGCGGATGAAGCGATCGTGTGAAATATTCAGCCGCTTCCATAAATCCAGGATGCCGCCCGCGCCGATGACAATGCGGTCGACAAATTCCTGTGGCGTGACGCCTGCCTCACGGGCCTTTTCCTCGATTTTTTGGCCATGCTCGTCCGTACCGGTGAGGAAGATCACATCATAGCCGCAAAGGCGTTTGTAACGCGCCATCATGTCGGTGGCGACGGTGCAATAGGTGTGTCCGATGTGGAGCTTGTCCGAGGGGTAATAGATCGGTGTGGTGATATAAAAAGTCTTTTTATCTGGCATCAGGGGTTTTCCTCCTTTGCGTTCAAATGGCGATCCTCGCCGTGCGCATCCGCGTCCAGTTCGGCAGATGGGTGCAGGACCGTGGCAAACCGGCCGTCAAAATAGAGCAGCAGGCTGGGAACAAAGTAGAGTATTTGCGCGGTAAACAGGAACGTAGACGTCATGCTATCGCCATAGGAGAGCGAGAGGAAAGAGAGGAAGATGGCGATGGAGGTGAAGAGCAGCAGGAGGGTTGCGCGCGGTTTCTGATAACTCTGCGAGGCGATAAAATAATGTGCCAGCATGCCGGACATAATGGCAAAGAGTGCAAAGATATAGTCGCCCACGATGGGGTCGGACACCCAATGCTGGTATGAATACAGTAGCCACAGACAGCAGGAGAAGGCCGGCAGGAGCAGCAGGCCGCTCTGTGCAAGGGACTTGCCGCGGTGGTGCTGCAAGCCGATTAAAAATATGCCGGCGCCGGCCAGCACTGTCAGGGCGGCGAACAGGAAGAGCATCACTGCCATCCGCGGCTCATACTGCGTCTGCGCGACGTAGACTTGCAGGGAACGAAAGTCCATGATGGCCGCAGCCAAGGAGAGTGCGGCGCTTGCCGTAAAACAGAGCAGGGCGAGAATGGGCGTTTTTCTTCTTTCCTGCGTGATGGCAGGGGAGATTTCGGTACGGCCCGCGCTGATCGAGAGGATGAGCAAGAGCGCCACAAGCACCAGGACATAAATGGCAATCATCGACGTGGAGAAGGCGCCGGGGATGGGCAAGCCGGTGTCCGCTTCAAAGCCGTTCTGTAAATGCACACGGCGCAGCAGCAAGCCGCCGCCCCCGCCGAGCACCGCCACAAGCAGCAAAAGATATTTTTTCAGCATTAGGGTTCTCCTTCCGGGTGGTTCGTAACCATCTCACGCATGTTAACTTGCGTTGGGTTTCAAACCAATAGTATACCACAAAATTTCAAAAAGCACAGCGTTTTTTCTCATTTTTCATGAAATTTTTGCCTGAATTTTGGATGGGATTGGAGAGGGGATCTTGCATTCAAAAGGCATATGTGATATATTTTATAGGAAAATAAAGAAAAGGACGGAAACATGGAAATTAACGGAATTGAGGTTTCTCCGGCACTTGCTTATAGCCAGATGGAGTTGCCGTCCGGCATTTTGCAGGCTCTGGAGAAAAAAGGCTTCACGCAGGCGACGCCGGTACAGGCCGGGGCGATCCCTTACTTTATGGATTGGCAGGATGTCATCGCCAAAGCGCCAACCGGTACAGGGAAAACCTATTCCTTCGGCATTCCGATGGTGTCGCACATTGACAGCGAAAAAGATGAGGTGCAGGCCTTGATCTTAGCCCCCACGCGGGAGTTGGCCATGCAGATCCAGCTGGAAATACGGGATCTTTGCGCGTATCTGCCCGGTATCCGCAGCGTTTGCCTCTATGGCGGACAACCCATCACGCGCCAGATTACCCAACTGAAAAAACGGCCGCAGCTTGTCGTGGCCACGCCCGGCCGCCTGATGGATCACATGAAACGGAAAACCGTGCGTCTGAACCATGTGCAGACGGTGGTGCTCGACGAGGCCGACCGCATGCTGGACATGGGTTTTGTGCGTGATGTGCGAAAAATCTTAGACAGCATTCCATCCAAAAAGAACCTGGGCTTATTTTCGGCCACCATCTCGCGTGAAGTCATGGACATCTCCTGGGTGTACCAGCGTGACCCGGTGGAAATCGTGGTGCGTCCGATAGAAGAGGATAAACCCGATATCACGCAATATCGTATCAAAGTCGACCAGAGCGGCAAGGTGGACGCCTTTTTGCACATCATGAGCAGGGAGCAGACAGACCATGTCATTGCCTTCTGCAATACGAAAAATACAACCGACCGCCTCTGCGGCCTGTTGCAGCAGCGCGGCCTGTCCGCCCAGGCCATTCACGGCGACCTGGGCCAAAAGCAAAGAGAGGCCGTCATGGATACCTTCCGAAAGGGAGATTTGCGCATCCTCGTGGCAACCGATGTGGCCGCGCGCGGCCTGGACATTGACGATGTGGATACGGTTGTCAATTATGATATTCCCGAAGAAACGGAATACTACATCCACCGCATTGGTCGCACCGGCCGCGCAAAACGCCGCGGTGCGGCGTACAGTCTGGTGTCCTCGGTGACGGACGGCATCCGCTTGGATGAGATTATCCGAGCCACCGGAATGCCCATTGAGGAGATTGCCTGGCAAGCTTAAGAGAAAACCGTACGTTTTTACCTGCGGTTTCATATGCTAAATACAAAGAATGAGGTTATTTTTCCCATGCTATCATTTCAACCCACAAAACCATCGGATCGCTCGTGGGTCTATCCCCTGCTGCAAGCAGAAGCGATGCCCCTGTGTAGTTACAGTTTTCCCGTTTTGGTCTGTTGGCAAGGTCTATATGGCCAAGAGGTTTGCCGTTTTGAGGACCGACTTTTGATCCACGCTTACCCCGCTGTTGGCAGCGCCTACCTCTGGCCCTGCGGCACCGGCCCGGTCGAGCCCGCACTGCAGGCGCTCGAAGAGGACGCAAGAGACCGAAAAGAGGTCTTTCGTCTGGTCGGCGTGCTGCGTGAGCAGCTGCCGCTCTTAGAGCGTCTGTACCCCGGACGCATTGAAGTGGTGGACCGCCGCGATCACTATGATTATCACTATGATGTGAACCGCTTGGCTGACCTGCCCGGCAAAAAACTGCACGCCAAGCGCAACCATATCCGCCGTTTTCGGGACAACTGCCCCGACGGCACCTTCCATCCCCTGACGGCCGCCGATATTCCGGACTGCCTGGCGCTCGATCAGCGTTGGTATGAGGAGCATTTGGAGCGCAACGGACAGACGGCCGATACCGAGTCGCTCCTGTTAGAGCGCGCGGCCATGATTTACGCGCTGGAACATTTTGAGGCGCTCGGCATGGATGGCGGCGTGATCCGCTGCCACGGTCAGGTGCTGGCCTTTACCTTGGGCTCTCTGCTCTCACCGACGGTGTATGATGTCCAGTTTGAGCGTGCTCTGGCGGATTTTCAGGGTGCGTTCCCGCTCATCAACCAGGAGTTCGCCCGCTGGATCCGAGACAGCTATCCGACCGTCGCGTTCATCGACCGGGAGGAGGACATGGGCCAGCCGGGTCTGCGCAAGGCAAAACTCTCCTACGGACCGGATCGATTGATGGAAAATCTATGTGTGCTGATCCATGAGCACGCCGACACAGTTTCATAAACCACTGCGTCCGGGCCGCGCCGAACCATCGCCGCGGCCCGGGCATGAGAATGGAGGCTATGATATGATTCAAATTCGCCAGGCAAGAGCGGAGGATATTCCCCAGCAGAAAGAGCTTTGGAAACGCTGTTTTGGTGATTCCGACGCTTATGTCGACATGTTTTATCAGAAGTATTGCGTGCCGGAGCAGGTTCTGATCGTCGAAGAGGACGGCGAATTGAACTCTATGGCCACCATGTTGGAAACCACCCTGCACTTCCCCGATGGCAGCGCGCATCCTGTGGGTTATGTCTATGGCCTGGCCACCAACCCCTACATTCAGGGCAAGGGCCACGCGCGACAGCTCTTGGCTTATGCGGATGAGTACTTGCAGAGCAAGGGCATGAAATGCCTGACCCTGGTGCCGGCCTCGCCGAGTTTACACCGTTACTTTGAGAATTTGGGCTTGGGTGAGTGTTTTGCCACGCGTAAGGTCGAAAAGATGGTCGCGGAACTCACGGGCCTACCGGCTCTGTCGGAAGGCAGCCGCCTGGTACCCATCCTGCCCGGCGAATATAACGCCATTCGCGAAGAAAAACTGGGCGGCACCATGCACATTGCCTATGACGACAAGCTGGTGCAGTTTCAGCAGTTCGGCTCGCACCTGACGGCGGGCGACCTCTATCGCATCGAACTCGAGGGTGAAGTTGGCTGCGTATCCATCGAGTACGTTCAGAAAAGCCGCCTGCTCATGAAGGAACTGCTCATCACACCCAGTAAAATGGAAAAAGCCGTTCAGCTCATTTCAGAGGAATTGCCCGCCGCCCGTTATCATATCCGCACGCCGGTGTTCTGGGACGGTCTGCCCGGCAGCTATATCCAGGCCTTCGGTATGGTCAAGTGGTATGATAAGGAGCTGCAGCAGAAGTGGTTTGCCCATCAGGATGCCTACCTTGGCCTCGCCTTTGACTAAGCGTTTTTCGCTTTTGCACAAATAAGCGACGGAAATTAGGTGAAAATGTCCCCTTGGAAAGCTTTTCATTTGCGGGCCATTGTGGTACAATGCTCATGATAGCGCGTGGCATGGCAGGGAAAGTATTCTCTCTGTTTGCCTCTTTGCTTGTTCGCAAATGCAATCCTAAGGGATGATTTTTAACAAATAAGGAGCGAAAACAATTATGGAACTGAGTACTGTATCTTACCGCGTAGAGGATGGCGTCGCCATCATTGGTATGAACCGCCAGAAGGCTATGAACTCCCTCAATCAGCAGCTGTTTGTCGACATGACCACTGCCTTTGAAGCCGCGCGCGACGATAGCGCTGTGCGCTGCGTCATCTTCACCGGCGAGGGCCGCTGCTTCTGCGCAGGCGGCGACATTGCTGAGATGAAGGGCATTGTCACCAATGAGGCTTTCGTGACCTTTATGACCATTGCCGGCAACTTCACCAAGTTGCTCAACAACTTCCCCAAGCCGGTCATCGCGGCTGCGCACGGCGCCATCGCCGGTGCAGGCACCTCCCTCATGATGGGCTGTGATGTCGCCATCGTGGCTGATAACGCCTCTTTCATCGTGGCCTTCGGCGCCGTCGGCCTGGTTCCCGACTGCGGCCTGCATTATCTGCTGCCCCGCGTGGTTGGCCCGAACCGTGCCAAGGAAATGATGCTGACCCAGCGTCCTGTGAAGGCTGACGAGCTGCTCGCTCTGGGTATTGCCAACAAGGTCGTGCCCGCCGAGGAGATGATGGAAGCCGCCATGAAGATGGCCAAGAAGATCGCCAAGGGACCCCTCAATGCTTATGCCATGTCCAAGGCTCTGTTCAATCAGTACGCACAGGTCGACCTGGCTAAGATGCTGGCTGACGAGGCCAGAGATCAGGCCAGCGCCCGTACCAACGTGAACGGCGAAGAAGGTCTGAGCGCTTTCTTGGAAAAGCGTCCCGCCAACTTCCAGTAAGCTTTCTTTCATGTATGTGAAGGGACCGTTGCCTTTTGGCAGCGGTCCCTTTTGTTATGCAAAAAGTCCGCCACGGTATTGTGACGGAACGGTAAACTTTTTTCACTTTTCTATCTTTACTATACCACAAATACGGCGAAAAAACAAGGCTTGTCCTATGTAGCCCTTTGGGTGTAAGAAATATAGGAGGTGATTATTTTATGGAACAAAGAAGCATGACCGCGCTCGTCTCCACATTTGCCAGGGCCTATCACGCAAGACACAAAAAGGTGAAGATCTTTGACGACACACTGGCAGGCAGCCTACTCACAGAGCAGGAGTACGGGCAGATCGCAAAAAACATGACCGATGGCATCTCCTTTTTTAATCCGGACTTTGATGGGACGACCGAGGAGGCGCTGCGGTGGATTGTCGACCGGCAGCTCTCGCCCGCACCGCTCGGGCGGGCCGCGTTTACGGAGCGGACGCTCGAAACGGCGGTAAGGCTTGGCGCAAGACAGTACCTGATTCTTGGCGCAGGCTATGACAGCTTTGCCTATCGTCAGCCGGATTGGGCGCGTACCTTACAGATTTTTGAGCTCGATCATCCGATCAGTGCAGCCGATAAGCGTCGACGCCTTATGGCGGCGGGGCTCACGGTGGAGAACAATGTACATCATATCGCAGCCGACTTTACCCGGGCACAGTGGCAGGCGCCTCTGATACGGAGTGAAGCCTTTCATAGCGGCCGGGTCAGCTTTTGCAGCATGCTAGGGCTGAGCTATTATCTATCCGAGCAGACCTTCGAACAGCTGCTGGATACGCTGGCGCGTCTGCTCTGCAAGGGTAGTGCTTTGGTTTTTGACTATCCGGATGAGCAGAGTGATACCCCAAAGGCCGGTGCGCGCACGCAAAAACAGCGCATGCTGGCCGAAGCCGCCCATGAAACGATGCTTGCGTCGTATTCCTGTAAAGACATGGAGATGCGTCTTGCCGCGCACGGTTTTCTGCTGTATGAGCATCTTTACCCGCAAGAGCTGACGCAACAATATTTTGCGCACTACAACCGCCACAACCCCGACAGTCCGATGCGAGCGTTAGACAATGTGAATCTATGCCTTGCCGTCAAACAGTGAGCCAAGGTAAAAGCAGGGCCGCGAAATCGTTTCTTTCGCGGCCCCGGTCATATGTGCTGGGAATAAAAAATGCTTTGGTCAGGTTTTGTTGGCGAACTGGCCGATCTTGCGGTCCTCCACGGAAACGTGGCGGATCAACCAATCGGAAACGGTCTGCATGGCGTTGGTCAAAATGGCGATATTTTTATTGGGCGAGGCTTCATACTGCGCGCGCAGCTTGGTCATCGTGTCGATAAAACCCTTGTGCGCGGCTTTTTGTACGGCAAGATCGGGGTAGTGAATCTTATTCATGTATTGTTCTTCATCGCGGAAGTGCTCGATCACGTAGTTTTCTAAGTACTGTAAAAGCACGGCAATCTGCGGGTACCCTTCCTGACGGTTACAGGCATCCATGAGGTCGTTCGCTTTTTTAAACAGCGTCTGGTGCTGTGTGTCGATGAGAGTCACCCCGACGCTTAACTGGTCGGTCCATTTAAAAGCTGGCATACTTGATTCTCCTTTCGGGTATTGACAGGATAAGTATACCATCAATACAGGGGGAATTCAAGTAACTCCAGAGGATTTATAGAATTATCATTAGGGCGTTCACCTTGTATCAGGATCCTTGGACAGGGCGCCTTTTTGTGCGTCGCCGGCAGTACGCCGTTTGCTCAATTTGCCCTTTTGTAAGCGGAACAGGAAAGGGTCGCTGGAAAGGGAGGAGGGCAGGGAGTCGGGCGCCTCTTCCTGGCAATCCAAAAGCTCACTGATGAGTTGATTGGACAGCAGGAAACCGGTAGGCGTAAAATGCCAACGATGGCCGGACTGGCTGGCCCAGCCCTGACTTTCATAAAACTCCAGTTTGTGCTGCAGGGGCTCAAAGTTGAGGTAGAATTCACGGCGATACTCCCACTCCTCAATGCCGCGCATGGTGCGCAGGTGCAGCAGCAGGTACTCCCTGGCGCGCTCTTGTGGGCCGATTTGTTCCGTAACCATCGCGAGGGGTTCACCGTTTTGCAAGCTTTGGATATATCCCTCCAAATCAGGCGCAAGCGCATAACGGTAACCGTCAATGTAAGAATGCGCGCCCGGACCGAAGCCGACATAGGGACGACCCATCCAGTATTTCAGGTTATGCCGGGACTCCTTGCCGGTTTTTGAAAAGTTGGAAATTTCATATTGGCGCAAACCCGCCTTGCCCAGACGCTGCGTGAGATGCAGGTACATATCTGCCTGTAGATCGTCGTCCGGTATATTCGGTTCCTGCGCGGCGCGCTGGGCGAGCGGCGTGCCCTCCTCGAGCTTTAAGCCATACGCAGATAGATGTTCCGGACAGAGGGCCAAGGCTTGATCCAGCGTTTCTTGCCAGGCCGCCAAGGTCTGGCCGGGCAGGCCGTAGATCAGGTCTAAGCTGAGGTTTTTGATATTCGCGGCGCGGATGGCGTGTACCGCGTCGAGCACCTGTTGAAAATCGTGCGGACGATGCAGCGCGCTCAGCAGGCCGACATCCGACGTTTGCATACCGAGAGAGACGCGGTTAAAGCCCGCCCGCCGCAGACGCAGCATGCTTTTTGGGTCCACGCTGTCGGGGTTGCACTCCAAGGTGACCTCCGGGGACTTGGAGATATTAAAGCCCTTGCGCAGGGCTGCCAGGAGCTCTCGCAGGCGTTTTTCGCCGTAGTATGATGGGGTGCCGCCGCCAAAATAAATGGTGTCCACCTGATAGTCTTTGAGCGCTTTTGCCGTTTGGCGGATCTGCGTGAGCAGGGCTTTTTGGTAGGCGTCCATGCGATCTTCGCGCTGGGCAAGGGAGTAGAAGTCGCAGTAATCGCATTTACTGCGGCAGAAGGGAATATGGATGTAAATACCCAAAATGCGACGCATGTTCACCACTCCTTTTGACCCGTTTTCTATATTATACCGCGTTTTTGCAGTTTTGCAACTGTCAAAGATTTATGCTATACTTTCAAAATGCGGCCTAGTAAGCTGAGCCATGAAGGGGAAAGGGGAGGTGGAAACCATGCAGGAAACACGCAGGCTGACCTTGCACATCACACAGGTACACGCGGGTGCGCGGGTGGACACCTTGCTGCGTAAGGTACTGCACTTATCGAGCGCCGCTGTGCGCCGCGTTAAGTATCTGCCGGGCGGCATCACCCTCGATGGCGAAACGGTCTTTACGAACGCGCTGGTCAAGCCGGGGCAGCTGCTATCCGTCCGGCTTGGCGACCTGCCTTCGCCCGGCGCGCTGCGGCCCATGCCGGGCCCGCTCAACATTGTCTATGAGGATGACGATGTTTTGGTGGTGGACAAGCCCGCGCCGCTGGCGGTCCACCCGGGGCCGGGGAACAAAGACGCCAGCCTGGTCAATTATCTGCTCTATTATTATCAACAAATTGGCCTCATAGCGCAGGTTCATCCGGTGAGCCGTTTAGACAGCGGGACGTCCGGCCTGCTTTTGGTGGCCAAACATGCCCATGCCCATGCGCGTATGATCGAAGCCTTGCACACAAAGGCGTTCACGCGCCGCTATTTGGCTGTCTGCGAGGGGGCGCCGCCCGCCGCTGTCGGCTGTGTGGATCTGCCCATCGGGCGCATGCCGGGGCAGGTGCTGCGCCGCATGGTGTGTGCCGATGGGGCCCCGGCGCGCACGCAGTATGAGACCTTGCGGACAGGCAACGGCCGCAGTTTGCTTGCTCTGACGCTGGACACCGGGCGGACGCATCAAATCCGCGTGCATATGGCGGCGCAATCCTGCCCGCTGGCGGGGGATTTTTTGTATGGTCAGGAGCTTGCCACGCTGCCCGGACGGTTTGCGCTGCATGCCGCGTCGCTGTCGTTTTGCCATCCGCTCAGCGGCCGTGCCATTGTGCTGGAATCACCTTTGCCGGAATCGCTGGCGGCGTTGCTGATAGAATAGGAGGCTGTATTTGAACGAACAAGCTGTATTGGAACAGATGCCCATTCCTTTGCTTTCGTGGTATCGGGAACACGCGCGGGTGCTGCCCTGGCGTGCGGATGTGACGCCTTACCGCGTCTGGGTGTCGGAGATCATGCTGCAGCAGACAAGGGTTACGGCCGTTTTGGGCTATTTTGCGCGCTTCATGGAGGCGCTGCCCACGGTGGAGGACTTAGCGGCAGTATCGGAAGAACGCTTGCTCAAACTCTGGGAGGGTTTGGGTTATTATAGCCGTGTGCGGAACATGCAAAAGGCGGCGCGGCACATTGTTTCAGAACTTGGCGGCGTCTTTCCACGGCGCTATCAGGACTTGTTGCAGCTTAACGGTGTGGGCGACTATACCGCCGCCGCCATCGCCTCTATCGCCTTTGACGAGGCCCGGCCGGCTGTGGACGGTAACCTTCTGCGTGTGGTTGCCCGCCTAACGGCGGATCACGACGATATAACGACGCCCGCCATGAAGCGCAAAGTAAAACACGCGCTGGAACAGGTCATTCCGCTGCGCGCGCCGGGCGCCTTTAATCAGGCCATGATGGATTTGGGGGCGACGATCTGTTTGCCCAACGGCGCGCCGCTCTGTGAAAGCTGTCCCTTGCTTGGGCTGTGTCTGGCCCATGCGAAGGGCGAGGCGCAGCAGCTTCCGGTCCGTGCGCCCAAAAAAGCGAGGCGCGTGGAGGAACGGGATGTCTTTTTGTTTGTGAACGGGGATGAAGTTGCGCTGCGGCAACGAGAAAGCAAGGGGCTTCTGGCCGGTTTGTGGGAGTTTCCCGCCCTGCCCACCGAACAGGAGAGGCCGCCGCGGGAACCCTTTGGTTTGTCTGCGCCAGAGCCTCACTTTGCCGGACGCGCCCGGCATATCTTTACCCATATCGAGTGGCACATGCGGGTATTTATCGTCAACTTGCAGGACAAGACCTTGCCGTGCGGCTGGGTCTGGGCCACACGCACGGATGTTGAAACGCGGTATCCCATACCCTCTGCATTTGACGGTCTGCGCCCCAGCTTAGAGACCTACTGGTCGGGCGGATGGCAAGAGGAGATACGTACATGAGCGTGGATACTGGCGCGTTTACCTGTTCGCTCTGTCCGCGTCGCTGCGGCAGCTGTCGCACGGCCACAGAGGGCGGCGGTTTTTGCGCCATGCCTGCTGTGCCTGTGTTGGCGCGGGCCGCGCTGCATCATTGGGAGGAACCGCCGCTGTCGGGGACAAGGGGCGCCGGTACGGTTTTTTTCACCGGCTGCTGTTTGCGCTGTGTGTACTGCCAAAATGAACAGATCAGCCACCGTGGATTTGGTGAGGCCGTGACGCCCGCGCGTCTGCGGGAGATTTTTGAGGATTTAATTGCCGCCGGTGCGCACAATATAGATCTGGTCAATCCCACGCAGTTTGCTCATTTGCTGTGCCAGGTGCTTCGGGAGCCGCTGTCGGTCCCGGTGGTGTGGAACTCAAGCGGCTATGAGCGCGTCTCGACCTTGCGCGCTTTGACGGGCAAGGTGCAAATCTATTTGCCGGATTTCAAATATCCGGACGAGGCCGGCGCCGCGCGCTATTCCGGCGTTTCGGATTATCCTGCGGTCGCCAAAGCGGCCATTGAGGAGATGGTGCGGCAGACCGGGCCCTACCGAATGACGCCGGACGGATTGTTAAAACGTGGCGTGCTGGTGCGGCATTTGCTGCTGCCGGGGCGTCTGCGTGAGGCGAAAATGGTGATGGATGACCTGGCGGCGCGCTTTCCGCCCAAGCATATTTTGTTTTCCTTGATGGGTCAATATACGCCGACAAGCGCGGTGAAACAGACGCCGCCGCTGGATAGACCCGTGCGGAACAGCGAGTTGCGCGCGGCCATTGATTACATGCACGCGCTTGGCCTGGAGGGGTATACGCAGGATCTGCGCGCCGCCGAGGGCGACTATGTGCCGGCCTTCGACTTAAGCGGCGTGCGGGAATCTTCGTCTATGCCCACGTGACGCGTAAAATAAGTGATATAAAATTTCATCAAACACATGTATAAGTGAGAAGTTCCTTGCCCACAATAGTGTCGGAGGTGTTTTGATGAAACAAAAACCATTTGGACAACGCGTGGGCGATATGATGGAGGGAAAGGGCTTCTACATAGTCCTGTTCCTCTGCGTCGCCGCAATAGGAATTTCGGGCTATTACCTTTTCTCCGGCTTGTTGTCAAGCCAACCCCTCTCCGCCGATCAACAGACCCCGATCCAGCAGGTCGTGGGTGAAAGCCAGGTGCAGGTGCCGTCAAGCAGCCGTGGCACGCCGGTGCCTGGCCAGGATCAGGACGCAGTGACACCGCCCGCCTCGACGGACGGCGCCGCATCGAATCAGACCCCTGAAACCAATCAGGAGAAGCAGCAGCCGGCCAAGACAACCGTATTTACCTGGCCGGTACGTGGAACACTCAGCAGAGAGTTCAGCCTGGAGGTCTTTGCCTATGACTCCACCATGGGAGACTGGCGCACCCACTCCGGTCTGGATCTTGAGACGGATGTCGGCACCCAGGTGATTGCGGCCGGCAGCGGCACCGTGAGCGCTGTTGCCGAGGATCCCCTGATGGGCACCATGGTTGTGATCGACCACGGTGAAGGGTTAGAGAGTCTCTACGCCAATTTGGCCGAACAGCCGAGCGTGAAGGTGGGCGATGTCATCACCACCGGCACAGTGATTGGTGCAGTCGGAAACACTGCCCTTGCAGAGAGCGCATCTGCCGCCCATCTGCACTTCGAAATGAAGCAGGATGGACTGGCGGTGGATCCTGTCTCCTACTTTCCCAAAGCGGAGTAAGCAGAAGGTAAAACAAGAAGCAAAACATGAACAAAACGAGCTGAATCAAACCGCTTTGGTTTGATTCAGCTCGTTTCAATTTGATCGTATTCAGGCCAACTTTGCCTTGGCCATATCCACCAGGCTGGTGAAAGCGGCCTTATCGTGGATGGCGAGCTCGGAGAGCATCTTGCGATTGATCTCCACGCCGGCCAGCTTCAGGCCGTGCATGAAATTGGAATAGTTCATGCCGTTCATCTTGCAGGCGGCGTTGATACGAGTGATCCACAGACGGCGGAAGTCACGCTTCTTGAGTCTACGGCCGGTGTATGCATAGGTTAAGGACTTCATAACCTGTTCGTTTGCCATCTTAAAGTGCTTGGACTTAGCGCCCCAATAGCCTTTGGCCAACTTCAGGATTTTATTTCTTCTTTTGCGCGTCATCATTGCGCCTTTTACTCTAGCCATTGCTTAAAAGCCTCCTCTTTTGTCGTTATGAATTACTTGTATGGGATCAGACGTTTGACGGCAGCCACGTTGGTGGCGTCGGCGTAAGCGCCGCCCCGGAGGCGTCTTTTCATCTTAGTGGACTTGCCGTGGCCGTTGAGCAGGTGTCTCTTATTGGCCTGGGCGCGCTTGACCTTGCCGGTCTTGGTGAGCGAGAAACGCTTTTTTGCGCCGCTGTGCGTTTTGATCTTAGGCATGGCGGAAAACTCCTTTAACTAATTACTGTTTGACATCTTTTGTAGCGGGCTTGGGGGAGAGGAACATGTGCATGTGCCGGCCTTCCAGCTTAGGCTCTTTATCCATAGCAGCCATTTCGCTGCAGTCCTCGGCGAACTTGAGAAGCAGACGTTTACCGATATCGGTATGCGCCATTTCGCGGCCGCGGAAGCGGACGGTCACTTTGACCCGATTTCCATCCGCTAAGAATCGCTGTGCATTGCGCAGCTTGACGTTGAAGTCGTTGACATCAATGCCCGGGGACATGCGCACCTCTTTGATTTCCACAATTCTTTGGTTCTTCTTGGCTTCCTTATCCCGCTTGGTTTGCTCGAAACGAAACTTGCCGTAATCCATGAGCTTACAGACCGGCGGCGTAGCGTTTGGAGAAATTTTGACCAGGTCGAGATCTTCTGCCGCGGCTTTTTCCATTGCCGCAGCCAGAGGTAAAACACCAAGCTGCTCGCCCTCGGCGGAAATCAGGCGCACTTCCTTGTCGCGGATTTCTTCGTTGATTTGATGAGCCGTGTTACTGATGACACAAACACCTCCTGCTAAAATTACAAAAAACGGATACCCTAGGAAAAGGCATCCGCATATACGCAAAACATCCGGGCGCAAGAAGAGACTATCCCCTGCGCGGCGTTTTCCATATGAACCCCTTCGCTACCGTTGGCGGGAGGTGAGGCAGGCGGAACCTTCCTACTTTATTTTGCTTTGACAGTATATCAGCTAAACGGGCAGCTGTCAAGTTCTTTTTACTTCTTATGCGCAGCATTTTGTTCCCCGGCCCGCAGAAAATCGTCCGCTTCAAAATGGGAAAGGTAGTCCCAAAAGGCCATATTGTGCCCGGAGATCTTCTCAGCATCAATGCCCCTTAACTTGCAGGCATCGCTGCTAAACCAAGCTGCGTTGGATTGCAGCATACCCGTCTTCATTTCTAACAAGAAAAAAATCTCCCCCTGATGCCAGTCTACAATATGCGGGTCCTCATAATAGAGTTTGCTTTTCTCATTGCGCCTGATGGTATATAAATGAAAGTCCAACAACGCAGATGAGAACTTCTGGGCATCTGCGTGGTGGCTGACGTTCCATTGCAAATGTTCTAACATCGTTGCTGGCAACAAGGCCAGCGGCACTTGATCGATATCCAATTGCTCTCTCAAACACTCCAACAGCTCTTGGGCGCTTTTCCTGCCCAGAATAAAGGCTGCTGCGTGTTTCTGATACCGCTGCGCAAAGCGATAGTCTTCCATGTTATTTCAAACCTTTCATGGCGGATATGGAACAAGGGAAAGCTGTGCTTGAACTCATTGAATCAAACGGCGCAGTTTTTGTCAATAGAAAGCTGAGGGGACAAAAGATCGTCATATGTGCAAAAGTGATAGTGTTACGGCGGTTTGACGGGCACAATTTCTGCTTGACATCAATCGCACTTTCGCCCATTATAATGATCATTAGAGACAGCAAACCAGTGGCGCAACGCAGGGGTCCAAGGGAAGCGAACGCCATGAGAAGCAAAGGTCTCCGCTTTGCCCCGGCATCTTGGCAGTGGCGGGCTTTTTTGCTTTACAGAAACTTGAGAATCGAGGTGCAGAGCATGAAATATGTGTTAATTATCGGAGACGGTATGGCCGACAATCCGGTGGAGAGCCTGGACGGAAAAACGCCCCTGGCCTATGCCAAGACGCCGGTGATGGACGCCCTGGCCGCCAAGGGCGAGGTGGGCAGCGTCAAAAACTGCCCGGACAGCTTGCCCGCCGGCAGCGATACGGCCATTTTATCCATATTCGGGGCGGATCCGCTCCGGTGCTATACGGGCAGATCGCCGCTGGAGGCCGCCGCGACGGGGATCCAACTGCTGCCGGGCGAGGTGTCCTACCGCTGTAACATGGTGGCGCTGGAGGATGCGGCGCTGCCCTTTGCGCAGAAGAAAATTTTGTCCCATTCCGGCGGCTCCATCGAGGGAGAGGAATCCATGACGCTCATCGACGATCTTTTCGCCCATCCCGAGTTTGCGAAGGCCGCCGCGCAGGCGGGCATGCGCGTCTATCCCGCGCCCTCCTTTCGGCACATTGCGGTGCAAAAGGACGCGGATATCAACGGCATCTCGCTCTTGCCGCCGCATGATCACTTGGGCGAGGCGATTGGGCCGCTCTTGCCGTCGGGCAACGAAAACGCAGCCGTGCTGGCGGAGCTGATGGCCCTGGCCCACGGCATTTTGGATCAGCACCCTGTCAACCAAGCCCGCCGCAAGGAAGGGAAACTGCCCGCAAACGGTATATGGTTCTGGGCGGAGGGCAGCGCGGTGATTTTGGACTCCTTTGTGGAGCGCTACCATAAAAGCGGCACTGTGATCTCCGCCGTGCCGCTCTGCCACGGCATCGCCAAACTCTCCGGCTTGTCCGTGACCCTGGTGCCAGGCGCGACGGGTGAATTGGACACCGATTATGAGGGCAAAGTAGAAGCAGCGGTGCGGGCGCTGCGCGATGGTGCGGACTTTGCCGCCATTCACGTGGAGGCGCCCGATGAATGCACCCACAACGGCGATCTGCCGGGTAAATTGCAGGCCATTGAATGGTTGGACTCTCGCGTGGTCGGTCCGCTGACAACCAAGCTGGCGGCAGCAGGTGAGGACTATCGCCTTCTGATTCTCTCCGACCACAAGACCTTGACCGCCACGCGCGGACACGACGGGGAGCCGGTACCCTATTTGCTCTATGACAGCCGCCGGGATAGCGGACTTGGCCTGCCCTATACGGAAAAAAGCGGCGAAAAGGGCCCTGCCTATGCCGATGGAGCAGCCGTTTTGATGCCGCTGCTTTTTGAACAATAATCAAGAAAGTTTCGTGTTTACAGAAGAAAGGGAGGCAAAAGGAATGAGCAAGCAAGGTGCTTTTCAAGCGGCGGATATTCTTTTACCAATGGATTGTGGCCTGACCCGCTGGGCGGTGGTAGCCTGTGACCAGTATACCTCGCAGCCGGAGTATTGGCAGCGCGTGGCGGACTTTGTAGGTGACGCACCCTCGACGCTGCACCTCATTCTGCCGGAGAGTAAGCTTGAAGGCGAGCAGGTCGCCGCGGATATCGAAAAGATCCATAAAACCATGGAGGAGTATTCACAAAATAAACGGTTCCGCACCGTGGAACATAGTTTTCTCTACCTGGAAAGACGCCTGCACAACGGCACATTGCGCCGTGGTCTGCTGGGTCAGGTGGATTTGGAGCAGTACAGCTATGATAAAGGATCCCAGACGCCCATCCGCGCAACGGAAGGCACAGTCCTGTCCAGAATTCCGCCGCGTATGGCAGTGCGGCGTGACGCGGCCATCGAGCTGCCGCATATTCTGATTCTGATTGACGATCCGGACAAGACCGTGGTGGAGCCCTTGGCGGCGCAAAAGGGTGAGATGCCGCTCAACTACGTCTGCGAACTGATGGAAAACGGCGGGCAGATCTCCGCCTGGACCTTATCGGACGCGCAGAAAGACGGCGTCATGCAGGCGCTGTCGCAGTTGGCGGATCCGCAGCGTTTTGAGATGCACTATCAGGCGCAGGGTAAGGCGCCGCTGGTCTATGCCGTGGGCGACGGGAATCACTCGCTTGCCACCGCCAAGGCCTGCTGGGAAGAACTCAAAAAGACCCTGCCGGCATCCGTGCACGAGAGCCACCCCGCCCGCTTTGCCCTGGTGGAATTGGGCAACTTGCATGATGAATCTCTGGCGTTTGAGGCCATCCATCGTGTGGTCTTTGACGTGGATGCCGACAAGCTGCTCGAGCAGTTGTTGGCCTTTTATCCCGGCGCGCACCGAGGCGTAGGGGAAGGGCACAGTTTCCGCGTCGTGTATGGGACAAAAGAGGAGACCATCACCGTGCCGCAGCCGGAGGCGCAATTGGCCGTCGGCACACTGCAGCACTTTTTGGACGACTATCTGGAGCGCGCAGGCGGTAAAATTGATTATATCCACGGGGAAGATGTGGTGCGCACGCTATCGGCCACGCCGAACAGCATCGGGTTTCTCCTGCCCTGCATGCAGAAGGATGAGCTGTTCCCGACCGTGATTTTTGACGGCGCGCTGCCGCGCAAAACCTTCTCCATGGGTGAGGCGCATGATAAGCGCTTTTACCTGGAAGCCCGCAAAATCAAATGAGCATCGAGCGGGAAGCGGCCTATGCCAAGCTGAACCTGACGCTGGGCGTTCTGGGTTTGCGCGAAGATGGGTTTCACGAGATGGACATGGTGATGCAGTCGGTACAGCTCCACGATGTGGTGACGGTACAGCTGCGCGATACGCCGGGGATAGGCTTACAGCTTGGCCGCGCCGACTTGCCGACGGATGCACGCAATCTGGCGCACCGTGCCGCCTCGGTCTTTTTGGAGGCCTTGGGCGGCAAATCGGTGGGTGTGGATATCACGATTGAGAAACATATTCCCGTCTGCGCGGGGACTGCGGGTGGCAGCAGCGATGCCGCGGCCGTTCTGCGGGCACTCAACCGCCTGCTGGATGCCCCCTTTTCCTTGGAGCAGTTGATGGCACTGGGGAAAAAGATTGGCTCCGACGTGCCGTATTGCGTCCTGGGCGGCACAGCCAGGGCGCAGGGCAGAGGAGAGCGTTTGACCAAGCTGCCGCCCTTACCGCCCTGCTATATTGTGCTCTGCAAGCCGGATTTTGACATCTCTACGCCGAAACTCTTTGCCCGCCTGGACGAACTGGGCGGGATGCCGCCGCCTGATACGCCTGCCATGCAGCGCGCGCTGGAAGAAGCGTCTCTGTCGGCTGTGGCGGCGGCCCTTGATAATGTCTTTGAAGCCGTGTTGCCGCCGCGAGAGCAGGCCGTGATCCGCGAGATCCGAGAACGCTGCATGCAGCAGGGCGCCTTAGGCAGCTGTATGAGCGGCACAGGGCCGACGGTCTTTGCGCTCTTTGAGAAGAAAACGCAGGCACGGCAGTGCGCACAGCAACTGTCCGGGCGGTTCCCGGATGTTTTTCTCACCAAACCTGTATAAAATGAAATAGCACCGTCCATACTGATAGAAAACCTTCAGGATGGACGGTGCTTTTGTATGAAACAGCTGACCGCTTACTTATCAAAGATCAAATACTTTCCTTGGCGGCCCATCACGGGCCTGTTGTGCATTCTATTGGTGGGCCTGTGCTTCTGGCTGGACCAGACGCAGAACGACTTGGCAGATAAAATGCTGCGGCTGCATGTCTTGGCAAACTCCGACACGGCGGAGGATCAGGCGCTCAAGCTCCAAGTGCGCGATGGTCTGCTCGCACAGGTACAGCCCTGGTTGGAGCAGGAGGAGAACATCGGCGGCGTCAAGGAAAGTCTGCGCAGCCATGTGCCCGAGCTGACAGCGCAGGCGGAACAGATTGTCAAAGCGGCCGGCTATGACTATCCGGTGCGCGTTGCCGTGGAGGAGAGTTGGTTCCCCACGCGGGACTATGACGGCTTCGCTCTGCCGGCGGGCCACTATGAGGCGCTACGCGTGCTCATTGGGGAAGGCGCCGGACAAAACTGGTGGTGCGTGGTGTTTCCGCCGCTTTGCCTCTCGGCCAGCACGGAGACGATCACACAAAATGCCGAAGCGGCCGGCTTGGAGGATCAGGAGGTCTTTCTCATCTTAGAGGATGAGGAGGAGTATGTCATTAAATTCCGCGCCATTGAGCTTTGGGAAAAACTCAAACATGTGTTTGAATAAGTGAATAGGCACAAAAAAGATAGCGCCCTCTACTGCCTGTCCGCAGTCAGAAGGCGCTGTCTCTTCATTTCTGATCCATGCTGGATTCAAACGGAAAACAAGAGCGTTTACAAAGAGTGATATCCGGCAAAGGCTTGGATGCTTAGCCCTGCTTTCTCTGCAACACCAGACGGTCAGCGATCATGGCGATGAATTCGGAATTGGTGGGTTTGCCCTTGGTGTTGCTGACGGTATAACCGAAATACTTTTGCAGGGTTTCCAGATCACCGCGATCCCATGCCACTTCGATGGCATGACGGATGGCGCGTTCCACGCGGGAGGCGGTGGTACCGAATTTCTTGGCCACTTCGGGATAGAGCACCTTCGTGACGGCGTTGATGACGTCCATATCTTCCACGGTCATCATGATGGCTTCGCGCAGATATTGATAGCCTTTGATGTGAGCGGGTACGCCGATTTCATGGATGATCGAGGTGACCAAGCTCTCCAAATTCTGGCGAACGGGTGCAAGGTTTGCAACAGTCGTCTCGGGTGCGTTACTCTCGTTGGACCAGTGCTGTGTAGCGAGCAGGCGGACGCGCTCGATGATGGATGACACACGGCAGGGTTTCATCATGTAATAGCTGCCGCCTTTGCTGGCGACTTCTTCGGCAACGCAGCCGCGCGCAAAGCTGGACAGAACCAGCGTGCTGCAGTGATGCGACGGCAGCGCGTCGAGTACATCCATGCCGTCCATACGGCCCAGGACCAAATCCAAAACCAGCACGTCGGGCGATAACTCCAAAGCCAAACGGACGGCATCTTGTCCATCACGCACCGTGCCGACCAGTTCGAGATCCTCCTCGGCGCGGATAGCATCCGCCAAAATCTCACGGAAGTCGTCACTGGCATCTGCAATCAAAATCTTCTTCTTGTTTTCCATTTGATATTCCCTCGTTTCCAAAAACAGAACTTTCGTCTGTCCCTAATTTACACTCTTTTGTCAGCTCTTTTGAACTGCTAATCCATAAATTACCACAATGAGACAGAAAATACAAGAGCGTTTTTGCAATTTATTGGGAGAAAGTTTCAGCAAAATGCGGAAATATATGACAATTTACTTACAAACCGTAACACAGACATATCAGAAGGGCATGTCGACTTGTTTGCTATCTTGTCATTATACCATGAAAATTGTGTGAATTGGACGGAAAATGCTGCTGTTTTTCCATAAACTTTTTTCTCTCCTGCGCTTTACGCTGGCAGGTCTTAATGCTATGATATACCTAACGACGAAAAGAGTCACAATGCAGTTTAGTTGCGCTATGCCTACAGATAGCAGAATGGAAAAAGGGTGAACAATGATGAAACAGCTTTTACTGGGAAACGCAGCCGTGGCACGCGGGCTCTATGAGGCCGGGTGTTCGCTGATTTCCAGCTACCCCGGCACGCCCAGCACCGAGATCACCGAAGAGGCGGCCAAGTACAGTGAGATTTATTGCGAGTGGGCCCCGAATGAAAAGGTTGCGATGGAAGTGGCCTTTGGCGCCTGCCTGGCCGGTAAGCGCAGCGCTTGCTGCATGAAACACGTCGGCGTGAACGTGGCGGCCGATCCGCTCTTTACCATTTCCTATACCGGCGTGAACGCAGGTATGGTGATCTGCGTGGCGGATGACCCCGGGATGCATTCCTCTCAAAATGAGCAGGACTCCCGTCATTATGCGATCGCCGCTAAAATTCCCATGCTCGAACCCGCCGATTCGCAGGAGGCCTGTGAGTTTACCAAGCTGGCCTTTGAGCTGTCCGAGCAGTTTGATACGCCGGTGTTTTTGAAAATGTGTACCCGTATTTCCCACTCCCAGAGCATTCTGGAGTTGGGTGAGCGCATCACGCCGCCAGAGAAAACGTACGAAAAAAACATACAGAAATATGTTATGATGCCCGGCTATGCCAGACCGCGTCATCCCATCGTCGAGCAGCGCACGCGGGACCTGATTGCCTACGCGGAGAAAACCCCGCTCAACCGCGTGGAGCTGGGTGACCGTTCACTTGGTATTATTACATCCTCTGTCTCTTACCAGTATGTCCGCGAGACATTTGGCCCCGAGGTGTCGGTGCTTAAATTGGGCCTGATTCATCCCATGCCGGAGCAGCTGATTTTGGACTTTGCCAAAAAGGTGGATAAACTGCTCATCGTGGAGGAACTCGACCCCATCATCGAGGAGCATTGCCGCAGCCTGGGTCTTGCCGTGACCGGCAAGGATGTCCTGCCCTTGGAAGATGAATTTTCCCAGAGCGTACTGGCGCAGCGTCTGGGCCGGCCCTTGCCGCCGACGACCAAGCTCGACGATGTGACCATTCCGGGCCGCCCGCCCGTCATGTGTCCCGGCTGCCCGCACAGAGGCCTGTTCTATACGCTGGCTAAAAATAAATGTACGGTCCTGGGCGATATTGGCTGCTATACCCTCGCAGCGATCGCGCCGCTTTATGCCATTGAAACAACGGAATGCATGGGCGCGTCCGTCAGCTCCATCCACGGCTTTAATAAGGCCCTGGGGGCCGATGCCGAAGCGAAAACCGTGGCGGTTTTGGGCGACTCGACCTTCATGCACTCCGGCATGACGGGCCTTGCCAACATAGCCTATAACGGCAGTAACTCCACGGTCGTCATTTTGGACAATTCCATCACCGGCATGACCGGCCACCAGCACAACCCCACAACAGGCTACAACCTGCGCGGCGAACCGGCCGGTAAGATTGACTTAGAGGAGCTCTGCCGCGCGATGGGCATTCGCCGCGTGCGTGTGGTGGACCCGAATGACTTAGAGGCCTGCGACGCGGTGGTGAAGGAAGAACTGGCCGCCGAGGAACCCTCCGTCATCATCACCCGCCGTCCCTGCGTGCTGCTCAAATACGTCAAGACCGAACCCTCCATCACCGTGGACCCGGACAAGTGTACGGGCTGTAAGGCCTGTATGAAGATCGGCTGTCCGGCCATCGCGTTCCGTGATAAAAAAGCTGTCGTGGACCATACGCTCTGCGTGGGCTGCGGGGTCTGCGAACAGCTGTGTAAATTTGACGCCATGTGCGCCGGGCAGGAGGGCTGAGAGTATGTCTACTAATATTATGATCGTTGGTGTCGGCGGGCAGGGCTCTCTGCTGGCCAGTAAACTGCTGGGTTATCTGCTGCTGCATCAGGGCCTGGACGTCAAGGTGTCCGAGGTGCATGGCATGAGCCAGCGCGGCGGCAATGTGGTGACCTATGTCAAATTTGGCGATAAGGTCTATTCTCCGGTCGTCGGAGAGGGCGAGGCGGATTTTGTGGTGTCCTTTGAAGCACTCGAGGCGGCCCGTTGGGTGCAGTGCCTCAAGCCGGATGGCCGTATCATCACCAGCACACAGCAGATTGATCCCATGCCCGTGCTGGTGGGTCAGGTGGAGTATCCCAAGGATTTGATTGCAAAAATGCGCGCGACCGGTTTCCGGGTCGAAGCGATTGACGCGCTCTCTCTGGCGGAGCAGGCCGGTACGGCCAAGGCCGTCAACCTGGTGCTCATGGGTGTGTTGTCCAAATACTTTGACTTTCCGGAAAGCGCCTGGCAGGAGGCCATTGAAGCCTGCGTACCGGCTAAGGTGTTGGAACTCAACCGCAAAGCCTTTGCGCTGGGCCGCAATCAGTAAACTTCGTTTTATATCAAAGAATTTAAAAAGGGTGACACCCTGCTGTTTGGCAGCGTGTCACCCTTTTATTTTTTGTGTCAAGCGGGCGGCTCCGTGTTTGCGCGTGCGGGAAAGGGAGGCGGAGAAAAGAAGGCCGCCGCCCGTGGAATAGCGGGGCGCAGGGTGAAGCGCGTTTCCCAAAACTTACCCAGCAGCGCCGTCAGGGTGCCGCTGGAGAGCGCGGAGATCAGCGTGCCCACACCGACGCCGCGAAAATGAAACAAGCCGTAAAACGCAAACGATAAGAGCACCGCCAAAAGGCAGCTACTGCAGTCGTATACCGTTTTGACCTTGCCGATAGATATGCCATATTTTGCTGAAAACTCGCGGATGAGCAATTCATAAACTTCCGGCGAAATGTAGGTGTGCAGCACTAAGGAAACGCCAAAAGCGCAGAAAAACAGACCAATGAGGTAGACGAGCAAACGCTGCCAAAGCTCCGATGCTGGTATGGTAGTCACCAGCGGCAAGATGCGGTCGAGCACAAAGCCATAAAACAACGCAGTGGCAAACGAAAACAGGTAAGACCAGTGAAAACGACGCACCAGGAGGATGATCAGCAGCAGCAGCGTGCCCTGCACGAGATATTCCGACATGCCAAAGGTGAAACCCGGCCAGATCTCTGACAGTTTTAAATACAGCATGTAGGCCGGCGAGACGACAACGGACATGCCGAAGTCCGCACATACCATGAGCGATGCGCCCAAAGCCAGAGAAACGATGCCAAACAAATAACACAGTTCTGTATAAACGACCGGTTTTTTCATGTTCGCCTCCTCTGGCATGTTGATTGAAACCATACAAAAGGGCAGTTTATGCTCGTATGGCTGGTTGGTCTCTTGCTTTTTGTTTAGTCTAATACGCCGGATGTTTTCTGTCAAATCAATTCTCATGCAGCGGTGCCGGCGGGTGATCGAACGAACAAATAAATTTTTAATGGAAAAAGGGAGATATTTGACGGTTTCGTGGAATACTGGATGTAAGCAAAACGCAAATAGCCTGACTCGGCCACCCAGTCGGGCAGCCGAGTCAGCGTGTTTTGATGTTTTTTGGACAAATATTACCCTAAAGCAGTGTTAGATGCTTCCGCTAAGTCCAGCATATGATCGGCAAAGATGCCATATCCCTTTGTCGGGTCATTGAGCAGCACGTGGGTGACCGCGCCAACCAGCTTGCCATCCTGTAAGATGGGGGAACCGCTCATGCCCTGCACAATGCCGCCCGTGGCCTCTAAGAGCCGCGGATCGGTGATATGCAACATCAGGTCGCGGGTGTCGCTGGCGTTGGGATAGAGCTTAACAATCTCAGCGTCAAAGCGCTCGACCTTGTCGCCGGAGATATTGGAGAGAATCTCTACTTTACCGATTTTTACCTCGTTCGGCTTGGCAACAGGCATCAATTGCTGATCCGTTGCCATGACGCCGCCGCTCATCTGACCAAACACGCCGCCGGGCGTATTGGCAAAGAGCTGACCTAAGTCGCGCTCAACTTGAAAGCTGCCGTGCAGCTCACCGGGCGAACCGCTCAGACCCTTCTTCACATCCGTGACAGAAGACGGCATGATGGAACCGGATTGCAGCGGCATGAGCATGGCGGTGTCAACGTCGTTGATGCCGTGGCCCAAGGTACCAAAAATTTTGCTCTCCGGGTCATAAAACGTCATGGTACCGATACCGGCCATCGAATCGCGGATCCAGGCGCCCAGCTTATACGCGCCGTCGGCGTTACACTGCACAGCCTGTGCGGTCAGCTGAGATTGCGCGTTGTTGCGCACGATGCGCACGCTCATCGACTCGCCGCCCAAGGTTTGAAGGAGGGCCTGCACCTCCTCAATGCTGTTGACCTCTTCACTGTTGATGTGGGTGATAATGTCGCCCTCCTGCAAACCGCAGGTCTTGGCGGGAGAGCTGTCGCCTTCGTCAGTCTTGATCTCGGAGAGTCCAACGACCAAAACACCCTCGGAGAACAGCTTGATGCCTACGGTTTTTCCCATTGGGTACACATAGCGCACCTTGTCACTCACGTCTTGCTCACCCTCCTTGTAAGCGGCGCTGCCGGTCAGTACCATAGACTGCCCGAGCAGGACACAGACCGAAAAAAGAAAGGTGAGTTGCAGAAAAAAAGAGGTAGCTGTGATTCGGACTTGCGAAGCTTTGTTTGAATGCAAAACAATCACACCCCATATTCCATTGTAATTTACGCGAAGTTTCGCGCAAATTTAATATGCCTGATTTACTTTGAAGTAGTCTCGGAAATTACGCCAAACTTAACTAAAAATGACGTAAACACTGTATTTTCAAGACTTTTTCACAGAAAAAACATCTTACCTGACTTGTCTTTTACAGGCGGGTATGTTATCATTTTTTTAAATTGGAAATGAAAAAAGAAAGGTTTATCCATATGACCATTACGTATCAGCCAAAGGGCGTTTGTTCCAAATTGATGGAGATTGAGGTGGAGGAGGGCATTGTGCGCAAGGCGAAGATCCTTGGCGGCTGCCAGGGCAACCTGCAAGGGCTTTCCAGGCTCGTGGAGGGCATGCCTGTGGATGATGTCATTGCGCGCTTAGACGGCATCTCCTGCGGCTTTAAAAAGACCTCCTGCCCCGATCAGTTGGCTGCCGCACTCAAGGCCGCCCGGGACAAAGAGGCGTAGCAGCGTTAAGAACGCGCCTTGTGACGGGCCGGGAAGGGAGAAGATGCCACCATGGGTCTTGTGCAGACCATGAGGGATGCGGTTTGTGTCTACGCGAAGCAGACGTATGAAACAGCGCCCGAGTATTTGTGGGAGAACAGTCCGAACAGCGCCGTGCTGCGGCGGAAGGATTCGGCGAAATGGTATGCGGTTTTGATGCTGGTTGCCAGAGACAAACTCGGCCTGCGGGGACAAGATTTGGTTGATGTCATCGTTGTCAAATGTGATCCGCTGCTCATCGGCTCCCTGCTGTCGAAGCAGGGCTTTTTGCCCGCCTACCACATGAATAAGGAGCGATGGGTGACGATGCTGCTTGACGGGACGGTTGCCACCGATGAAATCACCTCGCTCTTGGATTTGAGCTATCAGCTGGCGGGTAAGAAGTGAGAGCGGTGTCAAGTCGAGGCCCGAAAAATATGAAGACCCCACCAAAGATATCAGCGCTTAGCTTGGTCTTGGTGGGGTTAATATCATATTGATGGCTATTTGTTAACTCATAAGTTTAGTATTTGCTTTTTCTTCGCCTCATATTCTTCTTGTGTGATTATGCCACTGTCAAGTAATGCCTTAAATTTCAATATCTCATCTGCGCCGTCAGACGTGGAAGGCGTAGTCGCTTGAGCATGTGAATTTTGCGCGGCCCTGCCACTTATACTGTCTAAAAGTGAGACAACACGATTTGCTTCACTTTTATAGGTGTTATAAATGAAATTTCCAGATTTACAACTGCTACCAAAAGGAATAAACTCTATTAGTATTTGATTTATGTACTGATTGCTCAAAGATATCCTTAATTTCATGCTTTTGACCACTGTTTTTGAGTGTTTCTTGCCTGTGATGCCTCCAACAATTGCGCCGACACGGCCCAATAGCAATCCACCTGCCACTGCGGTACCCAGGCCACCTTTGATGACTGTTTCTCCGTTTTCTGTTAACTCATAATCAACAATTTCACCAAACTGAAATAGTGGCGGGTTGGTGGCGTTTTTCATATCACAATACCAGAGCATTTGGCTATCATCTACTCTGATCAAAAGATTGCCTGCCTTTTGCTCTCTGGAAATCGCAAAATTTTTAAATAATCTAAGATTATTGTCGCGATAAGCAATATGATCTTTGATGTTTTGGACTGATTGATGTGGAATCATGACACCATCCATATTGATTTTTCGGCTGCAGTTTTGACAAAGTGGAATTTTATCTTTGATTTTAACCTTTAGCAAACCAGTTACTGCTTCACCGCAAACAGGACAAGTTTTACTTACTCCAATAAGACTCAAATCTTTTCTCCCCTTTTCTCTATTTTATATGACAAAATTTTATTAATCTTAGCATAAATTAGCATAAAAGTCCAGAGTTTGTGTGCACGTCAAAAAACCGCCCCGCCTTGCTTGCCGTTTTGGCAGGCGTTGGCGGAGCGGTTTTGTGCTGTGTTATGAGAATGAAGTCAGTGATGCATTTGTTTGGCGCGGGAGATATTCATGGTGCCATCCTGCATATCGGAGAGGTTTTCCAAGGTTTTACCCGTGCCATAGGCAACGGAACTGACCGCATCCTCGGCCAGACGAACCTCGATGCCGGTATGTGCGGCGATGAGGGTATCAAAGCCACGGATTAAGCTGCCGCCGCCGGTCATAATGATGCCGTTGTTGGAAATATCAGCCACCAATTCGGGCGGCGTGCGCTCGAGCACGCTGTGGATGCTCTCCAAAATCTGTGTGGTGACCTCCTCGAAGGCCTCCACCATTTCGGTGGAGGTGACGGAAAAGACCTTGGGCAGGCCGCTCATCAGGCAGCGTCCTTTGATCTCACAGCGGCTCTCCTGCGGCTGCGCAATGACGCAACCGATGTTGCGTTTGAGATCTTCAGCGGTGCGCTCGCCGATGAGCACATTGTGCTTGCGGCGGATGTATTTGACGATGGCTTCGTCGAATTGGTCGCCCGCCACCTTGATGGACGCGGACTCCACGATGCCCGACAGGGAGATCACGGCAATATCCGTCGTGCCGCCGCCAATATCGACGACCATGTGGCCGTCGGCCTGGGTGATATCAATGCCGGCGCCGATGGCCGCGGCCAGGGGTTCCTCGATGAGGTAGACGCGTCTGGCCCCGGCCTGGAGCCCCGCGTCAATGACCGCGCGCTCCTCGACCTCCGTGATACCGGAGGGGACGCAGATGACAAGCCGCGGCTTAAAAAAGCGCGCAACAGAAACCTTGCGCAAAAATTCGCGCAGCATACGCTCTGTCATCTCATAATCTGAAATGACGCCGTTGCGCAGCGGGCGGATGGCCACAATGTTGCCCGGCGTGCGACCGAGCATACGCTGCGCCTCTTCGCCGACCTTGAGCACCTTGCCGTTGCGCTTGTCCACCGCCACGACGGACGGTTCCTGTAAAATGACACCGCGGCCCCGGACATAGACCAGCACGGAGGCTGTACCCAGGTCGATGCCGATATCCCGCCCAAAGACAGCGGATTTTTGAGCTGTTTTTCTCATAGTAGACATCCTTTTCCGTAAGAAGGCAGTAGATTCTGCTGACATCATATCGGTTTTAGGCGGCGAGTTCGCGCGAAATTTGCAAAAGTGGTAAAAAATAGCTGATACAGCTATTTTTTACGGCATATGGCCGCTCTGCGGCCATG
>CAYVNT010000009.1:0-93217 GCA_964453275.1 uncultured Ruminiclostridium sp.
GAGCAAGCCAGAGACACTACAGATGCAAAAAATCAAATAGAGCAACCGATATGGAAAGAGGGAAAGTGGGTTGCCGACCAGCCTTTTGATGGGGAAGGTGTTTTTGTAGAATTGCCTGATGAAATTGTGAGGCCTTATGTAGAACTGGATGATGCAGATATTTTCATAGATGAACCAGTGCAAGAATCAGGAAAGGATATCAGGAAAATTGACGATAGTTGTATATTTCTTGAGGGCGATGTGGAAGAAGCAGATTGGGGAGCTTGGGAGCTTGAAAGAATAGGGATGCAGAAAACAAAAGACAAGTATTGCGATCTGAAAGTCTGTAATCGGGAGTTTAAGAAGTTTATTCAGCGGATGAATTACTACTACGAAAATTTTAGATATGTAGCAGTGATGGCTCGGCAGGAAAATCAAAGGTGGCATTATCATATGTTTTGTAACTTGGCTTTCATAGAACATGAGGAACTGTCAGCAATTTGGAGGAACGGTGGTGTCTATACTACATCCACCAAAAAGGATGTCTTTGAACAAAAGTGGAAGTATGTGATTAAGAATATGGCAGAGGATGGCACCGCAGATTTAGAAGGAGAGAATGGCTATTTAGCATCCAGAGGATTGCAGCGAAATGTAGTCCTTCGTTCTTGGAAGCAGCAAGAAGCCGATCAATGTATCGGGGTAGAGCGGTATTTGAAAACACGTGGTCAAGCGGAATTGAGGTTTGTGAGCAAGAGTCCAGAACATGAGGGAGAATGCAAGTACTATCATTATCAAGTTGTTGTTCCAGATTTGATTAAACCATTGAATGTGGCAACAAGAAGGGTTAGAGGTGAGGGGTATTTAATTTTTTAAATAATGCGAATCAGACGGAAGATAGAAAAGGAAAGGTTCTTCAAATTCCTAACGTAAGCAAGACTAGGTAAGAAAAAAATAAGCAAAAGAAACTCAATCAAAACACAATCTGCAAAGCAGGTGATGGAAATGGTCCAAGGAAATTCAAGGGAGAGTAGGAAGTTCCGGCAGCTCCACTAAACCAAAAGGGCCATTTATGGCTATTACCACATCTTGAACCCATTGAATTCCAGCGAGATAATAGAGATAGGTCAGGGAAATAAACGATAAGGAATTAAGAGAGGTATAGAAAATGGTCGATCAAACAGAGTTGTTTGTGCTGAACAAAATTTGCTTGGGTCAGCGCGAAGTTGGATGGGAGCTGTTCCATAAAGGTGGTGGTGGAGAAATTCTAGGCTATACAGGTAAGCAGCTCAAGGATGTCATCAAGGCGGGCCAAGTGGTTTATGGAATGAAACTCAATGGAGAGGAATTAGAGCTTGATGCTTCCAAAGGGTTCAAGGCTATCATGGTCAAAGTGGGTGCTGGCAGTCTGAGCAGCAGCGATACCAGTGCAATTGCCAACTTAATGTATACGGTCTATGAGAGGGATGGAGATGCGTTTCAGGTGGTTTCTTCAAGGTTCGGGCATCTTCAATTCAGCAAGGAAAAGATTCTGGCTCTCATGGAACTGGGTGTGGTGAATGGGATTGTTCTCCGTGAAGGTGAATTGATTCCCTGTTGGGAGTTGGTGGGTTCTGAGGAGAAGAAAGTGCCACAACCTGCAAAGAAGTGAGCATGAATAAGCTAATCCCAATCATAGGACCAGCTTCGTAATAGGAAGGGGGGTGATGCATGGGTTGGTTTGGGAGAATACAGCAACCTGACTAGCCAATGAAAATTCCAAAGTAGTGAAGTGGGAGGTGGTATTCAGTAGGGGTTTTTAAGGTCTACATTCCGCGTAGCAGTCAGGAAAATCTTCTACAAGTTTCAAGCAAAATATATGGGATAGGTGACAAGGTAGCTTTGCCTGTGAGATTCAAAAACACCTCAGCCAATACTACATCATAGTCCCCATTTAAGAATACAGTTAGATATGCCAATCTGGTTTAAGTGGTGTAGTACCTTGAAAATGAAAAATAAGAACAAAGCCAAAAGTAAGGATGAGAAGAAAGGATTGCATTTCCAAAGGACTCGAGATATAATACAGAAAGAGAAATGCAAAAATGCGGCAGCTGGTGCAAGGCGGCAACCTCACACCAGCCTGTAACATGTGAAGTAGGCACATGCACAAGGACATAAAGTCCCACCGACAAGGCTATTATACAACTTGCAGAGTCAATGCGCAAGTTGGTAATGGTTTCATTGTGGTATGCATTACGATAGGGTTATCAAATGCAGGTGCATGTAGCTATTCATGCACCTGCATTTTTTGTATTTCTCTGGCAGAAGTTCCGAGGGCAGAGTTGATTGTACAATGCTCTGCTCTCGGGATGTATGCTCAGAGAAATTCATAAGAAGAAAGGAAAAGAAAGATGAGTAAAAGAAAATGGAGTAGTATGCTGAGCACGGTCATAATAGCTGGACTTGTGCTGAGTACAACACCGCTGTCAGCAATGGCGATACCGACATATGCCATGGGAAAAACCTATCAGGGCAACTTGACACCAGAAGCAGCAACAGCATATACTGCTGTTTTAGAGAATGACATTTACGATAAAGGAGGTATTACTCCAATAGGGTACTGGGGTACTGGTCACTCCCCTTTTGATGTTTTTAGAGTCTGTACGCTTATCGATTTCGAGCAGGATAATCAGCCAGAATTATTTGTCATTTATCCGCGTTCTGATGATAGTGGAGAAGATCGATGTGAGGTATGGGGGCTGCGCAATGGATCTGCGGTGAACCTGGCAACTCAGAATTTAAAATTAAGTGCACAATATGGATTGACAAAAGTAGATGGACGAACCTATTTTGTTAATACAGTAGTGGGCGATTTGGTAGAATGTTATAGCATACAAAAGGGAGCGTGGGGTCTGGCAAAGTCCTTCGTGCGTCCTCTTGCGGAAGGTGAACCATGGAAAGTGGATGGCAAAACGGTTAGTTCGTCTGTTTATCAGAAAACATATCAACACTGGTTTGCTGCCATGGAGGTGGTCTCTGATGATATTAGAGAAGAAATTAACCATACCTATCAGCAGCTATCACCTAGACGAGCGAAACCCACGACAGCTAAATTAAGATTTGATGGGAAAATGATCAGTTTAGACGCTTATGCCATCAACGGGCGAAACTATTACAAATTACGTGACATTGCGATGCTTTTGGTTGGTACCTCTAAAGAGGCTCAAGTGGGTCATAATGGCCTGGGAGTAACGATTGGGGATGAACGTGGTGCACAGGGTAAGTATACACCAGTAGGTGGTGAGTTGGCCTTGGGCGGCACGAAAGAGCAAATTGCATACCGAGATATTTTGATTAACCAATCCGTACATAGCTTTCGAACCGTAACAGATGCATATGCGTTTAATGGATATAATTACTTTGCCATTCGAGATCTGGGCCTGCTCTTCAACTTTGAAGTGAGCTGGGAAGGCAGTAGTAATACGATTGACATAGATAGCAGTAAAGGCTATACAGCAGAATAAAAGCTTAGAGCACTCACTACGTTTTTAGCGTGGTGAGTGCTCTTTTTGATTATGAAGGATATACCAGCTCAGAGGCAGTTGTTGGATTGTAAGATATCAAAAATAAAGGGGGTATCCAAAATGGATACAATCACATTCGAAGTGAAGTCAACGAAAGAACAGTCTGTCAGGAAGTTAACTTGTGCTAGTACTGGTGTGGCTGTTACCGTGACTTGTCCGTCTGATTTCAGATTCAGAGAGCAGTTAGTTGTCCGAGTCATACAGGCTATAGCGGTAAACGATGAGGGAAGAGAAGTGGTCGTGGTCAGTGAGGCGGTTGAGTGAGAAAGTGAATAAGGGAGGAAGCAGAGAGGCTGGATGTCTTGGACATCCAGCCTCTTTACATGGTAGAGAAATGACAAAGGTCAACACAGGTACCAATGAAAAGTTGATTGGTTGTAGAGTTGGAGAGTCCAAAAGGGTAGATATTTCAAGGTTTGAGAAAATGAATGGGAAGATGGTGGAGGGATAAAAAAGAGGAATTGTCACAGGGGAGAAAAAACCATGGTGAGGCAGTATTCAGCATGACATGTTGCATTGGTGCAACGACGTGTCAAACAGCAGTATTGTATAGGTGGGTATAAAAAGTTAGGAGGATACCCACATGAAATGCAAGTTATTTGATACAGACAAGCAACACGTACAGGTTAGCAAGGTTCCAGATGCTGAGCTGGAAAAGCTAGTGGAGATTCAAGCAAAATTGATGGTGGAGGAGTTTGGAGCAACTTGTTTCGATGTAAAACAGCTTCAAACGATTTTATCAGTTGGAGAATCCAATGTTTATGCATTACTCCGTAGCGGCAAGCTGCCACATCAGACCATAGGGCGCAGAAAAATTGTGCCAGCTGCCGTGCTGGCAAGATACTTAATCATCGGATAAGGGGGGTAGCAAGATGTATTTAGAGAAAAACAACTTGAGTGCGCATTGCATACCAGAAAAAGGTGGTTTTTTAGCGTATATTAACTTAGGGTCAGATGCGAATGGTAAGAGAGTTCGTCCAAAGGTGCGAGGAAAAACTGAGGCTGAAGCCATTGCAAAGCTGGAGAAAAAGCTAATCGAGTTGGGCTACATTCCACCAGAAGCAGATGCACCCAAGCTGGATATGTTTATGAGCGAGCATACTTCAATCCCTGATGCTGTAAAGGAATACCGAGTCAATGGAATTGTAACACGTACAGATGAAAAGGAAATCACTAGCCGGACAGGTGAAAATTATGTATATATGATCAAGCCGTTTGAGCAGTATTTTGCTAACTTAACACTGGGAGACATTACGGTTAAGCATATCAACCAGTTTATGCGGGCAATGGAGGTGATGAAGAACAAGAAGGGTGACTATAAATATGCTCAGGTTACCTTAAACCGAATAGCCTATGTAACATATAAGCTATTTCAAAGGGCCCATACACATCAATGGATTGCTGAGAATCCATTTGATAGTCCTGCGTACAAAAGACCAAGGTCAAAAAAATCATCAAAACCAATAGAAGGATTAGATCCAGATGAGCTTACCACAGTATTAAGTATATTAAAGAGCAATAGACTTATTTATACACCTATTTCACTGATGCTTCAAAGTGGAATGAGGACACAGGAGGTTCTTGCTTTGCAATGGAAACATATTGACTTTGAAGCGAATGTGATTTCTATTCAGCAAGCAATCACGGTAGATGTGCAATTCGATGATGAGGGAAATATTAGTAGTAGGAAGTCAATATTGGGGAATCCAAAGACCCAAGGAAGTACAAGACAAATCGGTTTAACTGCTGAGGCCAAAGCAATGCTGCTAGAATGGAGAGCAGTTGCACCAACAATCACCCAAACGGACGTTAGTGTAGAGGGATTTGTATTTGGCTATGAAAAAAAACGAAGCTACACCTACCATGCTTTTCGGGATAGGGTAAATGACTATTTAACAGGTCAGGAAAATGGAATAGACTCTATCAGGCTTCATAGATTGAGACACACAGTCGGTACGCTTCTAGCAGCAGAAGGGAGAGAAATACTACAAATCATGCGTCAGTTGGGTATCACACAGGAAAAGACACTGCAGAGATACATTGATAAGAAAGGCAATCAGAAAATTATGGATGGCAACGTACAGGCCATTCAGAAAGGCCTTTCTGGTATTATTGGGAAAAAAGAGGATCATGGCGACAACGCAGAGAATGCAACCTTACAGGCTCTATTAAAAGAAGCAGAGAGTGTGACTGACAGCAAGGCTAAAGAGATCATCAGTTGTTTGCTGGAGATGGTACAGGATGGTAAAGATGAAATAGTGGCCCAAGGATTGGCCCAAAAGAGGATGTAATGGATTCTGAATGATTACAATAAGGATTTGGACATGGTTGAACATTGTGGACAGTCAAAGGAGCATGAGGCGAAAAATAAAACAATGATGAAAGTTACAAGAAACAAAATCCCCTCCATGGGGTTCAAGAGGCCTCGAGTTCGAATCTCGACACTCGGACCAGTAAAAAGAGCTAGAAACGATGAGTTTCTAGCTCTTTTTGTTGCGTTTGGAGCGTAAATGTGTGTTGTGCTACTTATTGCATGGAGCCATCCGCTTGGTGGCGAGCGGTGGGCGGCGTTGTCTTTTGTGGCTGCTTAGTGTCATTGACAGGGGCATTGCCCCGAATTTGGCCTGGTGGAGCTAGTTAAAAATGTGGGTTTTGTGCGAACAATATCAGAACGGGGACTTGCCAAGTGAATGACTATGTAATATAATGGCTGTGATAAAATGTCCTTATTAGGCGGACGAATTCGAATCAATTGTCCGCGAGAAGAAAAAAGGAGCACACCAGAATGATAAGAAGATTAAAACGGCTCTCTTGTACAGCGCTTGCTCTTTGCATGCTGCTGACCATGCTGCCTCTCGGCGCGTTTGCGGCAGCTCCAGCAAAAGAAATTTGGACTAATGCGAACGACCTTCTTAAAAAGTTTGACAATGGTAACTTTAAGGAAAATAGTTCTGACAACTGGTATACCAATGACACAAGATTCGAAATAGCCCAAAATCAACTCACTTATTTTCCTTCTTTGGTTGGAGATAGTGGCATCACATTAGATACGGCAAGCGGCGGTAGCAATTATTTTGCGGAAATTTGCGCAAACGCTCAAAATAGCACAAAAGATGGCTTGCCCATGAACATGATCTGGCAGGATGTCTTGGTGAAACCGGACACAGAGTATGCTTGGTCGCTCTATCATCGGGCGCGCATGCCAAAGACTCCAAACGCAGACGAATCGGATGGTAACGATTATATGGCCGTCATGATTGGCTCCGTGACAGATCAGAATTATGCGATTGATCAAACTGGCATGAATAACTGCGGTGGGCTGGAGCTCCAGGAAGCCGACCAAGCTGGCAGTCCATATTCACCGGGCACGATTAACAATCGGGAACCCAATCGCCCTGAGAAATTCACTTGTAGGGTGACCCCGGCTGAAGGTTGGGTCCGTTATTCCGGTAGTTATACGGTGCCATCGGCAGACGATTTGACTGCTGCCGGCTGCAAGACGGCTGATGGCGGTTACTATGTGCTCCGTTTTGCCTTCGTCTCCGGCCCGACCGTTTATGGCGCCAGCGGTGGCAACTTAATCACCGGCGTACGCTTTTCTCGCGCCTTTGATCTGGAATACGATTTGACTAGAATCACCACTGACCCTGCATCTTTAGAAGCAGAGACTAAAATAAACGAAGGCTATGATTATGAAGTGGTGTTAAAGCCCGCTGAGTATTATATGATGCCTGAAGTCATCACGGTGCAAATAGGCGCGGAAACGTACGAGGTTCCGACAGACGGTTCAGCGGATGTCAGCGGTGAGATCACCTTTGACCCCATCACAGGTAAGCTGAAGATGCCTGAAGCGATAATTGACGGAGATGTCACCATCACCGCGAAGGCTGTTTCCACGGTCTCGCAGGTTTTGACCGGTTTTACAACCAATAATGAGGATAGCGACAGGCAGGCGAACGGTGACTTTTCCTCTTTGCTGGACCTCAAAAAAGGCTATGCCATGCCCGAAAGCATTGATGTGAAGATCGGCAATGATACTTACACCGTCAAAACAGACGGCACATCGGACGGCGCGCCCGATGGCGTTCGCTTTGATCCAACTACAGGAGAAATCAGCATCACCAAGGATGCCATCGGCGTGGAGTTGGTCGTCATCACGGCGACAGCCATACCGGTGCTGCAGCAAGAGCTGACCAACATGAACACCTCAAACCCGGGCAACACGCTTGCGCCGGACGGCAGTTTCAGCACCACACTCACCGCCAAACCGGGTTACCGTCTGCCTGCCAGCATGGAGGTGGAGATTGACGGTGTCACGCACACGATCTTGACTGACGGGACTTCCCGCGTGGATGGCGTGACATTTGATCCGGCTACGGGGAAACTGACCATACTGGATCACAAACTGGGCGTACCGGTGACGGTGCGCGCAGTTGCCGAAAAGATCTCGAGCGTACCGAGCACCGCCAAAGTGCTTGTCTCGCTCACCGATACCATGGGACCGGTGTTCGGTAAGACGGTGACGGTGACGAATGATAGCGGGGCTGTCATTACCCTGACCCCTGATGCCAATGGCCGTTATATCACCACCAACCTGCCTTACGGTGAATATACATTGGAGGTGAACGGTTACCCCGCTCTGAGCCAGACCATCAGCGTCAACGCCCCTGAAGTTCGTAAGGACTTGCAGCTCGATGGCAACGGCGATAAGCTTGGTGAGGTCAAGGGTGACAGTTTGGTTGAATTGGGCCAAGTTGGGAATTTAGCGAAGAATGAGCAATTCGAAGAACAGCCTGATCCCACGCAGGGCTTTACCAGTGCAGAATTGGCCGCCTATCCCCTGGGTACAGGCGGCCACCTGAAGCTGGAGCTTCAGGTGGCTAATATCGTCAAGAACACTGCGCCGACGAACCTCCAAGGCGCCATCGGCGACATTGATCAATTGGCGAAGAAGGCCAGCCAGACCATCGGCTACCGCGTGGATCTGACAATGCACAAGTATGCAAAGAAAAATACAGATCCCGCCTATACCTATTTGGGTCAACTGGTGCAGATCCCGCAGTTGATTTCCGTGGAAGTGAGCATTCCGGCCGAATTGCGTAACAAGAGCAATCTGACCGTCTATCGTTATCACGGCGCGGTGGCGGAGAAACTGTCAAGCTCCGATGGCACGAGAGAAGGGTATCAGATCAGCAAAGACAAGAAAACCATGACCATCTATATCAGAAATTTCTCTCTTTATGCCATCGGTTACACGAATAACAGCACAGGAAACACAGAATACCCAGGAAACAACGGTTATGTTGGCGGCAGTGGCAGCAGTGGCGGCACAACGCAACCCGGCTTCACCCTTGGGTTCCAGACCAATGGCGGCTCCACGGTCGGACCGGTGGTTGGTCAGAAGAATGACAGCGTGGATTTGTCCAAGTATGCGCCCATCCGCAGTGGTTATACCTTTGATGGCTGGTATCTGGACCAAGCGCTGACCAAGCCGGCCGGTAAGCTCTTGACCTTGGACGAGAATATCACGCTATACGCCAAGTGGACTGCCACGCCGAGACCCAATCAGCTGACTGATCGGCACGTTGCCTATCTCGTGGGCCGTGACGACGGGCTGGTGTACCCGGACTTCAACATCACCAGGGCCGAAGTGGCGACCATCTTCTTCCGCCTTTTGACGGATGAGCTGCGTCAAAGCAACTTGACTACCAGCAGCAGCTTTAGCGATGTCAAAAACGGCAGCTGGTATACAACGGCTATTTCCACTTTGGCAAAGATGAATATTCTTGGCGGCCGCGACAATGGCAGCTTTGACCCCAATGCACCCATCACCCGCGCCGAGTTTGCCACCATCGCCGCTCGCTTCAGTGACCGGACATATGCCGGCCCGCAGCAGTTTGTAGATGTGACCAACCATTGGGCCGCCGGCAGTATCGCCACTGCGGCGCATGTCGGTTGGATTCAGGGTGACAGCAGCGGATGCTTCCGTCCCAATGAAGACATCACCCGCGCCGAGGCGACGACTCTGGTCAATCGCATTCTCTGCCGCAACCCGGAGCAGGTCTCCGATCTGCGCACGGATATGACGACTTGGCAGGATAACATGAACACCGCGGCTTGGTACTACCTTGCTGTCCAAGAGGCGACCAACAGCCACGACTATGAGAGCAAGCTGGGCACAATCTTTGAAAGCTGGACCGTCCTCACTCAAACCCCGGATTGGACCACTTACGAAACATAATGAAAAACACAGACGCACGGGAATAGCAAGGCTAACCCGTGCGTCTGTTCTATTTTGATCAAAAAGAAAATTGAGGCATGATGATAAACTTTTGGCAATTGCGGCCGATGTCTTACATATAAGTAAAAATGTATTTGAACTGGAGGCGAACTGCATGCGTACAACAGGTTTAGATGGTGCCGGTCGTCCGGCAATGCCCTATCAAATGGAACGCGCCGAAGAAGACAATCCGGTGGCCGTCAAGCAAACGCCTGGTCAGGAGAAAAAGAGCGACAGCGTACAAATTTCCTCGGAAGGTCGTGCGCATGCGCGCGGCATGACGCAAAGCGATCTGGAAATGGTGAGAGAGCAAATGGAAGTGGCCAAACAGCAGGCTGAAGCAACGGGAGAAGCATTTGATCAACTGGCCAAATGCTTTAAAATCGCCATGCGCATTATGGCTGGCGATTTGGTGCCGACAAAGGATAAGCAATTTTTATTAGAAAAACAGCCGAAGCTATATATACAAGCCACGTCCATGCAGCGAGACAATGATGACCCGAAAAAGCATAAGACCTTGCTCGAGGACAAAAAGAAAAAAGCAGAAGGGCAGCGCAGTGAAGAAACCGCTGCGCCCAGCACACCCGCGCCAACGCCCGCGCCGGATGTGGGTGCGACCGAAACGCAGCCGGCCGCGTTGTGAATTTGCTGCCTGTCGGCTGTGGTTGCATAAACCGACACGATGTGATAAAATATAGCATCAACATGTGCGCGGGAATAGGAAAGAAGGTAGTAGACGATGATGGATAAGTTGCAAAGTAAGTGCGCCGCCGTGGCCCTTGCCATTGGTTTGCTGGTGTGTGGTGGTCTGGCAAACACCCAGGCATTGGCCGCAGTCAACGATGATCGAGATCCTGTGGAGACGAGCGGTGAATTTTTCTATATTGATAACAGCACCGGCGTGTATTACCCCAGCATTCTCTCGGCAACGACATGGATGCTGGATAAGAAAGCCGGAAACATTTCGTACGGTACGCTTAACGTGCAGGTCAATGGCAAACAGTACTCGCTGGAATCGTATCTGATTGATGGCAACAATTATGTCAAACTGCGTGACCTAGCGTATATTCTCAACGGGACCAATAAACAGTTTGATGTGAGCTGGGACAATGTGGCCCGCGCCATCAATTTCATTTCAGACCGGGCCTATACGCCTGTTGGCGGAGAATTGAAGGTGAGCAAAACTAAGCCGAAGATTGCGCAACGCAATGTCAATGCCATTTATTGGAACACGCTGCCGACCGATATTCGAACATACAACATGGAGGGCACGACATACGTCAAGATTCGTGATGTGGCCCGTCTGTTCAACTATTATATTGCCTGGGACGCCGGACAGAAGCAGATTGCTATGGATACCAAAGCGATCTATACCGGTGACTGAGTTTTCAAATGAAGAAAAAGAGGATGGACAAAAGTTTTTTGTGTCCATCCTCTTTTTGTTGTAAAAGGCCTGCCGCGCGGGAGGGAGACAGCTTAATCGAGCAAGTCGGTTAGGCCGGGCGCGGTTTTAGTGGGTGTAAAGGCGATGATCTCGTAGCTTGCAATCTCATGGATGCGGAAGGGGTCTTCGGCCAGAATCTTCTCGACGGTCTCCTGATCATCTGCCCGTATGAGAATGATACCGCCCACGCGCGGCACCTTGCGGCCGGAGCAGAGGAAGCGGCCGGTTGCATAGTAGCGGTCCAAAAAGGCCACATGATCTGCCAGGTAGCGATCCACTTCGGTCAAGGGTTTGATATAGGTTAAGTTGGCAATAAACATCCCAAGTCCTCCTTCATGCGATCTCATATTTCTATAGTTTATCATAGCACAGATGCAATCGGCCCGCAATCCTAAGACAGAGATAGGATCTAAAAAAGGCTGCGTGGCAGTGAAGGCTTGCCACGCAGTTGTGTGTTTAATTGAGTATGGCGATTGCGATGTTGAGATAGGTGGCAAATAAAACCCAAAGCAGGTAGGGGAGCATGAGATATGCGGCCGGTTTCCGCACCACATAGAAAGCGCGTATGGTCAGCACCAACAGTAGTATCAGCAGGACGATGACCGCGACGGAAAGCCAAAGCGCATGAAAACGAAAAAAAACGATGCTCCAGATAAAATTGACCAAAAGCTGCGCGGCATAGAGCAGCAGCGCATCCTTCTTTTTTGTGCTGCTCTGATAGACCAGATAGGCTGCCGTACCCATCATGGCATACAGGATTACCCAGACCACCGGGAAGGCGGTGGCCGGGGGTGTCAACGGCGGTTGAATGAGTGCATCAAAAAAAGGTCGTGTATTGCCTGTAAAGAGTTGAGATAAAGCGCCCACCAGTTCGGCGCCCACAATGCTGATCAAAAGTTCCATCCATTTGAAGCGTTTCATTCCAGTATCCCCCTTATTCATCTTAACTATATGTCAAAGGCGAGCGGATTATGCAAAATAGCAGCCGGAGATGACTCCGGCTGCTATCAGAAGGGTGATTTTATGTTTACTTGTTTTCGTCGCTGTCGGATAAAACCGGTGGAGATGGATGGTTTGAAGCATCCAGATTCAGTTCATCAAAAGGAATGGGTTTAGAGAAATAGTATCCCTGTGAATAGCGAATGTTTTTCTCTTGCACCCACCGCTGTATGTCCTTGTTTTCCACAAATTCGGCGATGATATCGGTATTAAAGTGTTTACCCATAAAGACAATGATGTCGATGATTTTCTGATTCATATGGCTGCGGTGCAGATCCCGCACGATGCCGCCATCAACCTTGATAAAGTCAGGGCCGATATTGGCGATCTCCAAAAGGTTGGAATATCCGGCGCCAAAGTCATCAATGGCAATTTTGACGCCATACTTCCGCACCTGCGTGATGAAGTTTTTCAGCTGGTCAATATCGCGGAATTCCTCGTCCTCCAAGATTTCGATGATGATATTGCGGCCGTCCTTCACATTGGCCAGGAGCTCAAAGATCAGCTGCTGCATGTCGGAGGAGTTGATATCGTAGACGGAGAGGTTCACAGAGACGCTCTCATCTCGTCCATCGAACAGAGTAAACACCTTTTCCATCATGGTTTTACTCAAGTGATAATAGAGGTGATATTTTTTCGCAATGCCCATAAAAGAGGCGGGCGCATAGATGGTGCCGTCTACGTCAATGATGCGCATGAGCGCCTCATACTTGGAGATGCTCTGCGTGACGTTATCATAAACGCCTTGAAAGTAGGGCACCACGCCGTCTTTTTCCAGCGCACGGTTGAGCACGCCGATCATTTGCAGCTCGTCATTGGTGGACATGAGGCTGTCGCCGGTTTGTTCGCAGATCAAAAAGGGAGCTTGAATGTTGCGGTTGGCCTGGAAGGTGTTCAGGGCGATTTCGATGAGGTTTTCTTCATTCAAAACCACCACAAAGCGGTTGATGAGCACATCTTGGTCACTGACGTGAATGAATTGGAATTGAGAGAACAGGTGGCGCGAAATATCCAAAAAGTGCTTTTCACTGATGCGGTCGTCCGTGGCCATAAAAAAGGTGTTTTCACTGAAGGAATAGAAGGGGAGCAGGCTCTGCTCGCCCATTTTTTCAATGAATGTCAAAATCTGTTCTGTGGCGATTCGGATATATGAGGTGTAGGCATCATGACCCAGATGAGAGATCAGCAGGTCGCTATTTTCAATCTTAAGCATGCAGATTTTATTAAACCCGCGCTTGTTCATGTCCTCGCGATATTGCAAGTAATTGCCGATGCCGGTGACAAAGTCGACATAGAGCTGCTTTTGCGAAGTGAGCTGTTGATCCAGCAGTTTATCCAACAATTCTTCATTGTAGCGGTTGATGTTTTCGCTCTGTTTTTTCAGAACAATATTGAGCAGATCCTTCGTGTCATCTTGGATTTGCTGCAAATGTTCAAACACGCGGATATTGGGGCGAATATAAACTTTATTTTCAGCCAAGGCCATCATACAGCAGGCGCCGTTGAGAAACTCATTGTGGCCGTGCAAGGTCGATATTTCACCCATCATAAAGATGCCGCACAAACCAACGCCCTCATAGGGGCTGAGCTCCCAGCCTGAACAGTTGTTCAGGTACATGCGGCGAAACAGGCAGGAGTAGGTAAACAGAGACTCCACGGGTTGTTCCATCAAGTCATTACAAATGGCGAAGCTCTCTTTGACGCATTCGGCCGGGCTGACGTAACCGATGCGAAACTCGGTGCCAACGGGGATGGAGCTAAAATATTGGGAGATGCACTGGTTTTCCATGTCATATTGTAAAAAGCGGCTGGCGCCGTGGTGGCCTTCCAACATCATGGGGAAACGCACCAATACATCGTTGTCGGCGATGATATGCCAGTCATCGTATTGTTGGAGCTTTTGGATGCCTAAATGGTCGCACACCCAGGATTCGGCGGGTTCGCCGTTGACGCTCTTCCAAAAGGGGCCGCCGCTTTCTGTCAGCTGATATTTGGGGCTGATGGGCTCATGAGAAACATTTGCCTGTGCATAGGTGTGCAAGGTTTCGCTGCAAAGGGCCGCGACAACAATGCAGTGTTCCTGCACGCCCTCACCGGTTAAGACGTAGCCCATTTCATTCTTCGGAAGCACATCTCCGGCCACGCCGCCGACCAGTTTACACCCGGGGAAGCGGTCCGAGATGGCATGCACAATGGCGTGGCTATCCGGGCAATGGTCACCGCACAGCAGATGCATCAGGCGCACGGAATCGCGGCCAAGGGCGAGGGCAAGCTGGTCTGCGACTTCGGTGGCGGATCGGTTCTCAAAGGACACGCTGGCAATATGCACGTCTGTTGTTTCAAATTCATCCAACAAAATCATGTCGCGATCAGGCAGCTGTTGGTTGCGGAAGATGAGACCACTGGCGCTGCAGCCAATGATTTTGGCCTGTGGCAAAAGTGCCTGCACTTCATAGGCGATGGCAGAAGCTTGCGCGCGATCAGCTAAGGCCGTATATATGCGCACCAAATAAGCCACATTGGAATGCAGCTCACCGGAATCTATTCTTGCGCGCAACGATGCTTCGGAATCATATAGCAGGCTGGTTGTTTTCATTCGGGTTTGGCCTCCACGTGCAAAAACGCACGAAATCTGTCACTTTCTCTCTATGTTACAGTATAGCATACGTTTTTCTGATTGAAAAGTCGCACTTTGCATAATAATAGTTCGTTGTCATAGAACCTCTTTGGAGGTTAAAAAGGCGTATTGTGTTAAAGAAACATTCCTTTTAACATTCTGCTGGAAATCAAGCAAATCTCACCGTTTGTTAAGGTGATGATGCGTTTTTTTGTGTCGACTTCTTTGATATTGTTCTGATTCACAACATTGCAAATGGAAAACACAAAAATGGTGGCGCTTGCCAGGATGTTCGCATAGATCTCCATTTGACCCCTCATTTCGGCACAAAGCTGCCTACATTAAAAGCTGCCGGTACTTTTGGCTAACAATCGAAGAAACAGCCGACAGACGCTTGAGAGGAGCAACTGTCGGCTGTTGACATTCGGTCGGGCTGCGTATCTGCGGCTGTTAAGGTTCTGTTTTGTCCAGCGCACACTTTAACTTTTCCAGGGCTTTTTTTTCAATGCGCGATACGGTTCACCCCGGTTAATGTAAGCGAAATGCCCTTAAGAAAGCGCCTCCGTTTGACGGAAGCGAAAGTGAATGATGATTTGTTTATCCTCAGTCAGCTCTACCCGCTCGATGAGGCTGACCAGCAGTTCTCGGTTGTGATCGGCGGTCTCTAAGAATTGTTCGACCAGTGTACTGGCCGTATGGATGCCCTGTTCCGGGTGGTCTATTGTGCGCGCTAAATACTGCATTCGCGCCTGCAGTGCGTTTCGCGCCTCTTTCGTCTTTTGATAGAGACGCGCAAAGTCTGTTTCTTCCAGGATGCCGCTTAGCTTATCTGCGTATATCTGATCGAGGTGGTCTGTGATGCTGCCGAGCTTCGCCTGAAGACAGTGCATCTCCTGCGCCGATGTCTTGGCCTGTTGGGCTTCCGCCACGGTGATTTGTGCCAGCGGCAACAAGAGGTCGGCATTCAGATGCTGGAAACAGACCGCTCTTAGCTCTGCGATCACCGCTTCGGTCACTGTCTGCTCCTTGATGCTGTGGCAGGTGCAGACGCCTGCCTTGGTAAAGCGCTGATAGGTGCGGCAGACAAAGTATAAACAATCCTCTCCGTTGGCTTTTTTGCGATTGACGACCGCCAGGGGATAACCGCATTCGTGACAGTGAATGAGGCCTTTGAGCAGAAAGTCATAGCTGCGGCTGCGGGTGTGTTTACGGCTTTCGAGCTGCCTGCGTACGTGTTGAAAGTCCTCGAGGCTGACCAAGGCCTCATGGGTGCCGGCCACGACAATCCAGTCATCGGGTTTTTGTTTGACGCAGCGTTTGGATTTGTAGCTGATTTTCCGGCTGCGCCCTTGCACCATATTGCCGATGTAGGTCTCGTTTTGCAGCATGTCAGAGATGCGCTCACTGCTCCACAGTCCTGTGTAGGGGCCGGGCTTTTTGTTGTGGATGCCCGCATAGATCGCGGGGCTTGGCACTTGCTCTGCATTGAGCGTGGCGGCAATCTGGCGACAGGAGATGCCGGCCAAGGCCAGGGCGAAGATGCGCCGCACGATGGGGGCGACCGCCTCGTCCACGACGATTTTGTTCTTCTCGGTTGGGTGCAGCCGATAGCCGTACATGGGTTTGCCGCCGATGAAGAGACCTTTGCGCTGCTGATCGTGCTTGACGCTTTTAATCTTTTTGGAAATGTCCTTGGCGTACATGTCGTTCATGATCGCCCGGAAAGGGGTGATGTCGTTGGCGGTGGAATCAACGCCCGTGTCGATGCCGTCAAGCAGAGAGATATAACGCACCTGATGTTCCGGAAAGAACCGCTCCATGTAATGGCCGGTCAGGATATAGTCGCGCCCCAGACGGGAGAGATCCTTGGTGATGACCATATTGACCTTTTTGGCCTCCACATCAGCCACCAAACGCTGGAATGCGGGCCGATCGAAACTGGTGCCGCTCCATCCGTCGTCGATATAGAGATCAAACACAGATAAACGGTGTTTTAGCACAAATTCCTCCAGGAGGGATTGCTGATTGGTCACGCTCTGCGACGGCCCTTCTCCCTCATCTTCTTTGGACAGTCTGATGTATAAACCCACCCGGTACGTTTCGGGGTTGCTGATGTCTAAAAACATACGCCACCTCCCTGATGTTGCGGGTGCGTCTTTGCTTGTTTATGTCGCAACATGATCATGTTCACTGAGGATACGCCGCAGATAAAGTGAAAAGGATTGCAAAATAAGCTGCCGAAGCGGCTCACCCGTTGGGGTGAAGGTGCTGCGGATTCTGACAGGGGTTTGTTTCATCATAGATCCTCCCAAAGCCTAAGAATACTAAAGGATATGCAAGAGGACAAAATCTTTGCCTGTCCAAGCAGAAACAAAGTATCCCTGTTGGTGCATTGGGCAAACGGCTCAAGGCATGGTTCAGGCGGCGTTTGCGGTTTAAGCTGGTTTCAAGGTCTTACTTGTGGTATACTACGAGCAATGAAACCAAATGACGAAACGGAGGATCTTTTATGAACCTGACTTGGGTGACCTTACATGTGAGTGATCTGGAAAAGAGCGTGGCGTTTTATACGCAAACGCTGGGTATGGAGGAGGCGTCGCGTTTCGGGCCTGAGGGGCATCGCATCGTGATGTTGGGTTTGGCCGATGCGGCCAAGGTGGAGCTGATCTGTGACAATAAAGCCCTGCCGCAAATGCCGGGAGCCGGGGTCTCCTTCGGTCTGGAAACCGGGGATTTGGATGCCTTAACCGATACACTGAAAAAGGCGGGCTTTGCCGTGGAAGGGCCGATATCGCCGGGTCCACACCTTCGCTTTTCCTTTGTGAAAGACCCGGATGGTTATACGGTGCAGTTGGTGGAGCAAGCGTAAACACGGCGCGGCTTCTTGGCATGTTGGCGTTTAGAAAGGGATGAAAGTTTGAAACAGAAGCGGTTTGCCATCGGCCATATACCGGCTCTTTGTTGGGGTGAGCAGACAGGAGGGCTTCTTCTCGCCGTCCACGGCAGCCAGTCGCATAAGGCGGACAGCGCCATCGCCCTTCTGGCGGCGCAAGCGGAACAAAAGGGGATGCAAGTACTCAGCTTCGATTTGCCGGGGCATGGCGCGCGCAAGAGGGAGCCGACACCTTGCAAAGCCCAGATCTGCACGGAGGAGCTGCGCATGGTGATGCAATACGCCAGAGAGCAGACGGAGCAGATCCGCCTGTTTGGCTGCAGTCTCGGCGCTTATTTTGGCTTGCTGGCCTTTTCTGATCTGCCGCTGCAGCAGGCCTTGTTCCTCTCCCCGGTGGTGGACCTGGCGCGGGTGACACGGAAGATGATGGGCTGGTTTTCAATCAGTGAGCAGCAGCTCCAGGCGGCGGGTGAGATCGACACACCCAGCGGAGAGACGCTTTACTGGGACGATTATCAGTACATTACAACGCAGAAGATCACCCGCTGGGATTCGCCCACTCGTATCCTCTACGGCTCCGCGGATCACCTTTGCGAGCGGGATGTTGTCCAAGATTTTGCACGGCGATTTGACTGCCGGTTAACCGTGCAAGACGGTGGTGAGCACTTCTTCCACACGCCGGCGCAGTTGGATTCTTATGCGCGCTGGCTGGCAGGAGCCTTATGATCAGACATCTGCCCAATCTGCTTTGCATTTTGCGTATACTCATGAGCCTTTCTCTACTCTTTCTTGCGCCGCTGTGTATGGGCTTTTTGATCGTCTATGTACTCTGCGGTGTCTCGGATTGGCTGGACGGTTTTTTGGCCCGTGCGCTTCGGGTGGAGAGCGTGCTGGGTGGCCGTCTGGATTCTTTGGCTGACTTGGTTCTGGTCTGTGTTGTGCTGTGGACTCTGCTGCCCGTGTGGCAGCCGGGTGCGGCAGTGCTATGTTGGATCGGAGGCATTGCGATACTGCGTCTGTTGGCCGCTGTGGTGGCGCGCCGGCGCTTTGGCGTCTGTGGATTTCTGCACACCATCGGCAATAAGCTGACGGGAGCACTGCTGTTTCTGTATCCATTGGTGTTTCAACTGCTCCCGGGCCAGGGGATGCTGTATGCGCTCTGCGCCGTGGCGACGCTCACGGCTGTGGAGGAACTGCTCATTGAGCTAACGGCCAAGCGTTGGGACCCCGATCGGAAGTCATTTTTTTCGATCAGAAAGACAGATGAGGTGATGGACCATGAAAGGATTTAAACGCGATGATCCGCTGATTTCTCTCTGTGGCCTCAATTGCGGGCTTTGCACCATGTACATCGGCGGCTACTGCCCCGGCTGCGGCGGCGGGGATGGAAACCAAAGCTGCGCCATTGCCCGATGTAGTGTGGAGCGAAAGGTGGCATTCTGCTCTGCCTGCGCGGACTATCCTTGCGACAAATATGATGGGATTGATGATTACGATTCTTTCATCAGCACCCGGAACAGAAAGAGTAATCTGGACAAGGTGGAGAGAATCGGCCCTGCTGCGTATCGAGCGGGGCTGGACGAAAAAATGGCCATCTTACAAGTGCTGCTGGCCGACTATAATGACGGCCGTCATAAGAGTCCCTTTTGCACAGCGGTGAATCTGTTGGATCTGGACGCCCTACGAGCGATCATGGCGACGCTCCCCAACGAGATGAGGGACCGGATGACCCCAAAAGAAAAAGCCAAACTGGCAGAGACAAAATTTCAGGCAGCGGCGGATAGGCAGGGCATCTCGCTTAACATGCGCAAAAAGAAATGAAGTCTACTGGATGAAAATTGGAAAGGAGTCCTTATCATGAAAGACTACACAGCCGCCATCGAAGGTCGCATTTCTCGACGCACGTATCTGGAAACGGACATAAGGCCTGAGATGATCACGGCTTTGCAAGAAAAAATCGACGAGATCAATGCCGAAAGCGGCCTGCACATCACCTGGCTGGCCGACGGCGCAGCGGCGTTGGCGGGCGGTAAGAGCTATGGTTTGTTTCGCGGCGTGCGTGCGCTTTTGGTGCTCAAAGGCGACGCCGGGCTGCCCCATCTGCGGGAGAAGGTGGGCTATTACGGCGAAATGCTCATCCTGGAGGCCACCGCGTTGGGGCTTGGCACCTGCTGGGTGGGTGGCACCTTTGACGCGAAACTGCTGTCGGTACCCGAAGGTGAGGAGTTGGTCTGTGTTGTGCCGATTGGCCATGTCTCCAAAGAGGCCACGCTAAAAGAGAAACTGATGCGGGGGGTCATCCACCGCAAGAGCAAGACCATAGAGCAGCTTTTGCAGACGGATGAACCCATGAGCGACGAGCTGCGCCGCGCCATGGAACTGGTACAGCGGGCGCCCACCGCCCGCAATCTGCAAAAGGCCACCTTTAGGCTGAAAGACGGGGAGATCACCGCGCATGTACCCGAGGACTATCATTTGGATTTGGTGGACCTTGGCATCTGCAAACTGCATCTGCAGTGCGGCTTGGGCGGAACATTTGAGTGGGGCAACGGTGGCAGACTGTGCCGCGCGAAGCAGAGTGGGGAGGAAGGCTGAGCGATGTGGACATGCCCTCATTGCGGACGTGCGTTTGCACACACGGCACAGAATCATTTCTGTTCCGAACCGCCGAAAACCATAGAGGCATATATTGCGCGACAGGACGAGCAGATACAGCCGCGCCTGTGGGAGGTCTACAAAACCCTCAAGGCCGCTCTGCCGGACGCGACGGAGAAAATCTCATGGCAGATGCCCACCTTTTGGAAAGGGAGAAACCTCATCCACTTTGCGGCGGCGAAACAGCACATCGGACTCTACCCCGGCGAAAAGGCGACCACGGTGTTTGCCGAACAGCTTGCCGCCTTCAAGACCAGCAAGGGCAGCATCCGGCTGCCGAACAATCAGGCACTCCCGTTGGAGTTGATGGCTGAAATTGCGCGCTGGTGCGGGAAGGAAAATGCCAAATGAAAAAGCTGCGCAAGATGTTAGGCAGCGCCGACGCGCCCTATATTGTCAGCTTGATGCGACTCATCGAGACCCAGAGCAAGGAAACCATCGCCGCTTGGTGTCTCGACTACACGGAAGTACACATCTTGCCCATTTTTGAGCGGCGCTGCCCCGGTGACGGCCGACCGCGTATGGCGTTGGATGCATCCCGTGCTTGGTTCGAGGGCAGGAAGAAGCTGCCGGAGGTCAAATCTATCATTTTAAACGAGTGCCACGCCGCTGCCCGTGCGCTGGAGGATGACCCCGCCGCCCAGGCCGCCGCCCGCACTTGTGGCCAGGCCGCAGCCTGCTTCCACACGCCGACCCATTCGCTGGGCCTGGCCCTTTACGGTGCGGCGGCCATCGCCTATGACCGCGTGGGAACGGCGCAGAGCGCGCAGACCTATGACCGCATCGCCGCCGAGGAGTGCGCTAAGATGGAGGACGCATTGCGAGCCATTGCCGTGCAAAACGAAGAAAATCCAGCGAGAATCAACTGGAGATGCTGATGCGGTTGCGTGTATCATGCAGATCAGGAGGCAGTATGAAACAAATACCGGACCCAAACGCCATTTTTGCAAACGAATATGGAACCAGTGTCTTTTTAAAGAATGTCATCAGCGCGCCGAATATTGTCGTGGGTGACTATACCTATTACGATGAGACCGCAGACCCGGCGAGCTTTGAGAAAAACAACGTGCTTTTTAACTGGCCGGCCTTTGGCGATAAGCTGATCATTGGCAAATTCTGCGCACTGGCCAGCGGCGCCACCTTTATCATGGGCAGCGCCAACCACCGCATGAACAGCATTTCCACCTATCCCTTTCATGTCTTTGGCGGCGCCTGGCAAGAAGCCACGCCGCCCCATCTGTCCCAGCTGCCGTTCAAGGGTGACACGGTGCTTGGAAACGATGTGTGGCTGGGGCGGGAGAGCGTTATCCTGCCGGGGGTCCACATTGGCGACGGCGCCATTGTGGCGGCCTACTCAGTGGTGACGAAGGATGTGGAGCCGTATACGGTGGTGGGTGGCAATCCGGCCAAACCCATCCAAAAACGCTTTGACGAGGAGATGATCGCCTTGCTGCTGACGCTCAAATGGTGGGATTTTCCCCCAGACAAGCTGGTCGAGTTTCTGCCGCTGCTCTGCGAGAGCGATATAGAGGCCGTGCGCAATAGCATCAAAACGATGCTGCGTTTGTAGTTCAAAATAGAACCGGCAGGCTGTGCGGGCGTTCTCCCACACGACCTGCCGGTTTTCGCTTTCTATGTTAATTCTTTTGCGATTGATCGTCAAGCAGCATGCCGCTAGATACATCCTGGCATAAGCCACGCGTGAACTGCCATACTAAGACTTAAAAACAATGCGTCAACACTGTGGCCAGTGATGTACTGCGCCGATCAGGAAGGAGATCCTATGCCCAATCGCTTGCAATTTGAACAATCGCCCTATTTGCTCCAGCACAGGGAGAACCCTGTGGAGTGGCTGCCTTGGGGGGAAGAAGCCTTCCAAGCGGCCCGGGAGGCGAACAAACCGGTGTTTCTCAGCATCGGTTACTCCACTTGTCACTGGTGCCATGTCATGGCGCACGAATCCTTTGAGGACGTGAGCGTGGCAGACGTCATCAACCGGGATTTTATACCCATTAAGGTGGACAGGGAGGAGCGGCCGGATGTGGACGCCGTCTATATGGCCGCCTGCCTCGCCTTAAACGGTTCGGGTGGTTGGCCGCTTACGGTGCTGCTCACGCCGGCGCAGCAGCCCTTCTGGGCGGGCACCTATTTGTCCAAGCGGCCACTGCAAGCCCTACTGGCCCAGGCCGCGCAGCTGTGGCGGGAGGAACAGGACAGCCTGCTTGCCACAGGCGCAAAATTGACCGCCCATCTCCAGAGCATACAGGATAGCAGTCCCGACGCGCCTGACCGCCATTTGCCAAGCTATGCCGTGCAGCTCTATACCCAGAGCTTTGACGCCCGCAGGGGTGGCTTTGGCCGCGCGCCCAAATTTCCGTCGGCACACAATTTGATGTTTCTGTTGCAGTATGCCCGGCGCACCGGGGAGAATCAGGCCCGCGACATGGCGGAGCGAACGCTGGAGGGCATGTATCGTGGAGGTTTGTTTGACCATGTGGGTGGTGGCTTTTCGCGTTATTCCACGGATGACAAGTGGCTGGTGCCCCACTTTGAGAAGATGCTTTATGATAATGCCCTGTTGGCCATGGCCTACACGGACGCGTATCAACAGACCCGTCGGCCGCTCTATGCGCAAATTGTCAGCCGCACCCTGGACTATGTATGCAAGGAATTGACCGATCCGCAGGGCGGTTTTTACTGCGGCCAGGACGCGGACAGCGAGGGCGTGGAGGGTAAGTATTATGTATTCACCCATGAGGAATTGGAAAATCTCCTGGGTGCACAGGACGCGGATTTGTTTTGTAGCTGGTACGGCGTGACCGAGGCAGGGAATTTTGAGGGCAAGAACATTCTGAACCTGATGGCCCAAGTGGAAGTCGAAAAAGAACCTGAGCGTATCAAAACCCTGCGGGAGGCGGTGTATGCCTACCGCCTGCGCCGTACACAGCTCCACCGGGACGATAAGGTGCTCACTGCCTGGAATGGACTGATGATGGCCGCGATGGCCCGGGCGGGGCTTGCGCTGGGGGAGGCGCGGTATCTGGACGCCGCCAAGCGGGCGGTGGATTTTATGAAGCAGCAGCTCACGGGGCAGGATGGCCGTCTCCTGGCCCGCTGGAGACAGGGGCAGGCGGACCATCCGGGTAAACTGGATGACTATGCCTTCTATACCTGGGGACTACTGGAACTCTATCATGCGACCTTACAACTGGAGTATCTGTCGGAAGCAGCGCGACTGGCGGAACGGATGTTGGAGCAATTCTTTGACGAGACAAGCGGCGGCTTCTATCCCTACGCCGCGGATGGCGAACAGCTCATCACCCGCACCAAAGAGACCTACGACGGGGCCATGCCGTCTGGCAACTCGGTCGCGGCGCTGGTGCTCTCGCGTCTTTACCGGCTCACCGGAAATGAGCGTTGGCGCAAGGCCGCCGATATACAGTTTGCTTACTTGGCGGGCGCTGCGAAAAGGTATCCGGCCGGATATGGTTTTACCATGTTGGCGCTGCTGGAGCAGCTGTGGCCCACGGCGGAGCTGGTTTGTAGCGCGCAGGAGGTGCCGGATGCACTGAGAGAATTTTTGCGGGAGGCATCCCGACCGGAGCTGACGGTGCTGGTCAAAACACCGGAGACAGCCGCGGCCTTGACGGCGCTTGCGCCCTTTACCGAGGCGTATCCGATCCCAGAGCAGGGCGCGCAGTACTATCTCTGCCAAAACGGCGTCTGTGCGCAGGCGGTGGATACCATCATGGCGCTGCGCGCAAGTTTAAAGCTAGAGTCTTAATTGGCAAATGAGTTCCTTTATGGTGAAAAGAAGAAACAGCCCGGAACAGCTGGCATAGCAACTGTTCCGGGCTGAACTTACATTAGGCGCGGCGCGATACATAGGAGCGCGAAATGCCGCACTGTGCAGCAATGTCCCTTTGGGTGCGCGGCGCCTTATTATCTAAACCATAGCGCATGATAATCACCATAGCCTCGCGGGGGGAGAGCAGCTCGCGCACGCATTTGCGCACCTTGATGCAGGCATCCTTTGCGTCAACGAGTTCAAGCATGTTGTCATCCACGCTGATGACATCCATGAGAGAAAGTGAATTGCCCTCGCCATCAGAATCTAAGCTGTCCGAGAGGGAGATCTCACCTTGCAACTTGCGCTGGCTGCGGAAATGCATGAGTATTTCATTTTCTACGCAACGGCTGGCATAGGTGGCAAGGCGCACTTTTTTGTCTGATTTAAAGGTCGAGATCCCTTTAATCAAACCAATGGTGCCTATGGAGATCAAATCGTCCTGATCGCTGGCCTGGGTGTAATACTTTTTGATGATATGCGCCACCAGACGCAGGTTGTGCTCGATGAGTTTATTGCGCGCATCCAGATCGCCCTGCTCCGCCTTCTCCAGATAAAACCGCTCCTCGTCCTCTTTGAGCGGGCGGGGGAAGGAACCGTTTTGCCCCAGACGCAGCGAAAAAAACAGACCGTTGAGCATCAGTAAAATCCAACTTGTAAACATAATACATGCACCTCCTTTGCCCATTCTATTCCGGGGTTGCCTGTCTGTATTTCCAAAAGTGAAGAAAATTCGTTTGGGAGCGGAGATAATCGTCTAAACTTGTCCCATTTCGCGCTTGTCCGCACTTGTTTCCATTTTTTGAATGTGATAAAATAGTCACAATAAACTGCAAAGGGAGGAATGATGCTATGTCCATCACGGTTGGATTTATCGGCGCAGGAAATATGGGGGGAGCCTTGGCCAAAGCGGCGGTGAGAACCGTTGGCGGTGCGCAGCTGATCCTGGCTGACCAAAACCGCGAAAAATGTGAGCAGTTGGCGTTGGAGCTGGGCTGTCATGCCGGCGAGACCGCGCAGGCTGCCAAAGAGAGCCGCTTTTTGTTTTTGGGCGTCAAGCCGCACATCATGCCTGTGCTGCTGCGGGATCTTCAGCCTGTTTTCAAAACGCGCAGCGACGCGCCGGTGCTGGTCTCTATGGCTGCCGGCCTGACGCTGAAGCAGCTGGAGGAAATGGCGGGCGAGGCTTACCCCATCATACGCATCATGCCCAATACGCCGGTGGCGGAAGGTGGCGGCGTGGTCTTGTATGTGTGTAATGAGGCGGTAAGCGGTGCGCAAAAAGATGCGTTCTTGATGACAATGGCGCGCGCCGGTCGGTTTTATCCCCTGGAGGAGAGCCTGATGGATGCCGGCAGTGCGGTGTCCGGCTGCGGCCCTGCCTTTTCGTATCTGTTTATTGACGCGCTGGCGGATGGAGGGGTTGCCTGCGGGCTGTCCCGGCCTGATGCGCAGCAGTTTGCGGCGCAAACCGTCTTGGGCGCGGCACAGATGATTTTAGCAACCGGCAAACACCCCGACCAACTGAAAAATGAGGTATGCAGTCCGGGTGGCAGCACCATACAGGGCGTGCGCTGCTTGGAGCAGCATGCGTTGCGGGCGGCTTGCATGGATGCGGTCATCGCCGCGTTTGAAAAGACAAAAGAGCTTGGCAAGCAATAAAAAGCCGCTTGCCCGGCGATTCGATCGAGTAAAAAAGAGTGTCATTGATAGACCGAGTGTTATGAAAAAACGTCTTTTGGAGCCTCCGCCGGCAGAGCAGGAGGGCCCAAGAGGCGTTTTTTATCTGTGTGCCATCTTCGAAACTGTGGACTTTTGCCAAATCTCACTTATATTGATAAATAAACGCTTCCTGCACAAAATGACTGTACAGGAGGTATCTGTTATGTCAAAGAATTTTTATGGTTATATGCGCGTGTCCTCGGTCGATCAGAATGACGAGCGACAAAAACAAGAACTCATCCGCTGGGGCATCATTGAAGCAAATATTTTTTCCGATAAACTCTCCGGCAAGAATTTTGAACGCCCGGGCTATCAGAAGCTGCGCCGCAAGATCAAGGAAGGGGATGTACTGGTCGTCAAGTCAATTGACCGGCTTGGCCGCAATTACGAGGAAATCCTTTTGGAATGGCGTTATTTAATTAAGGAGAAAAAGGCGGACATCGTCATCATCGACATGCCAATCCTGGATACACGCACGAACAAAGATCTGATTGGTACACTCATCTCCGATATTGTGTTACAGCTTTTGTCCTATGTCGCGCAGACAGAGCGCGAGTATATTCGCCAGAGGCAGGCGGAAGGCATCGCCATTGCCCGCGCCAAGGGAATCCACCTGGGGCGTCCGGTCAAACCCATGCCGCAGGGCTTTGAGGAAAACTTAACGCTCTGGCGGGAAAAGAAGCTGTCGTTTGCGGAATTTGCGCAAAGGTTGAACGTGTCTCAGACACAGCTCAAGTGGTTGGTGCGCAAAACCAATCGTTTAGAAAAAGACGGAAACGGTCCCAAAAACGAGCAAGAGACATAATTTTAAAACAAATGATCAAATGAATAAGTATGAAGAATGAGCAGGGAAACGTAGCGTTGACGTTATTCGCCATAAAATCGAATACAATTGCATAATGTTTCCTTGTTCTATCAAAAAAATATTACTACAAAAGAATATTGAGCCAATATTGTCTCTTTTTGTTGTGAATGAATATATATTCTGTTAATATGTAAACAATCTTTGTTCTTACAGAGAAATAAAAACATGTTCGGTCTGACACGGCGGTTTGTGCCGTTTACTGCTGCTAGGGACCGAATGAAAGGATATGTTTATGGGCAACAGCCGGAATAATAAAATTGTATTGGTTATTTTGGCCGTTGTAATGATAATTTGCATCGCCATGTATTGTGTGGTTTCCAGCCATGCCATTGGCCGGCGCTTGCAAGAAAACGTATCGGATCGGCTGGTGGCGATGGTGGAGCCCAACCGGGTTTCTTTTGAATTGCAGATAGAAGAACAGATCCAGAAAGTCAAAACCATGGCGCAGTACTTTGGGGACGAGGGGAATTTAGGCAGTGAGAGTCAAGTGTTGCTGATGCGCGCAGCGGTGGAGCAAAACCACTTGATGCGCTGTGCGCTGACTCTGCAGGACGGCAGCTATATTACCCATGACGGCAAAACCGGCAGCATTGCCGATATGAATTTTTTTCTCGAGGCGATGCAGGGGAAATTCAATATCTCGGAGCCCAGAGCCTCTGTGGTGGATGAAACAAAGAGTGTCATGATGTTCACGGCGCCCATCTGGCGTGGGGATCAAATTGTGGGCGCTTTGACCTACGCCTATCTCTGCGACAGCATCGACCGTATTTTTAACCTGGAATTTTTGAATGGTTCGGGTGATTTGGCGATCGTCAATCGGGACGGTGAGGCGCTCATTGTGCAACCCGGGGCGCTCGAGCGCGGCATAAACGCGATTACCTTCCTCGCAGAGCAGTGTGTTCACCGGACGCATGCGCCGGAGGATTGTCTGCCCAGTGCATTTTCGCTTGGCAATGATGGTAGCTTTACCATTGAGAAAGAGAACGTATCGGACGACGTGGTCGTATATTTTGAAGAATCTAGCGTCAATGACTGGTCGCTGCTGGCGTTTGCGCCTGAAAAAATAGTGAATGAAACGGTCACGTATGTGTCGCACGCGGAGCGCAATGTGGCGACGCTTGTGCTTTGTGGCGTGATTGTCTATATCTTGGTGTTCATCGGCGTGCGTTTTATTGAAAACCGCGATCGCGATAAGCTGACCAACGCCCCGCGCTTGCAGTACTTTATGCGCCTGGCACGTAATATGATCAAGAACCACAAAGATCAGCGCTATATCATCGTCCAGCTGGATATCCGTGACTTTAAACTCATCAACCGCGTCTACAATTTTGTGGAGGGCGATCGGGTGATCCGGAATGTATCGGAGTCGCTGAAAAAGACTCTGGACGGCTTGGACGCTACATATGCCAGAATTTCCACGGACGCCTTTGTCATCATTTTGCCCTTTGAGGAAAGGGAAGACCTGGACAAAACCCGCGCGCAGTTCATCCAACAGTTCTATGAATTGATGGGTCCGAGCTTCACCACGAAGGTTTATTTTCCCACGGGACAGTACATCACAACATATGAGGACGCCGTGCATACCAACATGGTGGAGATCATGGAGAAGGTCAACTTTGCCCATAGCCGCGCAAAGAGAAGCGCTGGCGATGTGGTGGTGGACTACGAAGAAAACATTGAAAGAGAATCTCTGCTGCAAAAGGTCATAGAAGATAACATGGAAATGGCCTTGCAAAACGGGGATTATCAGCTGTTTATGCAGGCAAAGTTCTCCGTAGATAAAGAGGAAATCTGCGGCGCGGAGGCCCTGGTGCGTTGGAATGTAGCCAGTAAATCATTGATGTTTCCCAAAGAGTTTATTCCGACGCTTGAGCGCAATGGATTTATCGTGAGGCTGGATATGTACATGTTTGAAGCCACCGCACGCTTTTTGCGCTTCCAGATGGATGAAGGGATCCAGCCGGTGCCGATTTCCGTGAATTTTTCGCGGCACCACCTAAACAATGTCGGTTTTGTGCGCAGCTTATGCGCCATTGCCGATCAGTACGAGGTGCCGCATCATCTGCTGGAGGTGGAGCTGACGGAATCGGTGGCATCCAAGAATATTTCCGCCATGATTCACCTGACAGATGCCCTGCACCAAGCGGGCTTTCTCCTGTCACTGGATGATTTCGGCAGTGGGTATTCCTCTCTGGCCTTGCTCAAAGATTTACATGTGGATGTGGTCAAGATAGATCAGACCCTGTTTGCGCCGGCCATTGATGCCGCGCGGATGGTTGCGGTCTTACAGTCCATATGCAGCCTGTCGCATGAACTGCATGCAAAGACCGTCGCAGAGGGCATTGAACGGCGAGATCAGCTGGACTTGCTCAAGGAATTGCATTGTGATGCGGTGCAAGGGTTTTATTTCTCAAAACCTGTGCCGGCACAGGAATACCATTCTGTTTTTTTCAAACAGGAAGCTGCGTTACAAGCAGAGTGTAGTGAATAAACCAAGGAAAAAGAGCGGACTGCTGATGAAGCAGTCCGCTCTTATCGTTTGCTGTACCACGCGCGATTTGTCTGTCGTATGTGTTTAACAGACTGCCTCAAGGCTGTACATTTTGTTCGGTATGCTCTTTGAGAAACGCGACAAAGGCTTCTTCCGGCATGGGTCTGGCGTATAGATAGCCTTGAATGAGCGTACAGCCGGCGTCAACCACAAATTGCCGTTGTTCTTCTGTTTCGACGCCCTCGGCCAAAACCGTCATGCTCAGTTCACGAAAGGCACGGGAGAAGTTTTTCACGGCAATGGAGCAGCGCTCATTTTTCACGGCCGACCACACCAGGCTCTTATCCAGCTTGACAGTATCAATGGGCAGATCCAACACAGATATGAGATTGGAATACCCCGTGCCGAAATCGTCCAAGCCGATGCGTATGCCGAGCTCATTCATTTGATACAGACATGCGGTGATGACTTCGGCGTTTTCTGCCAGGGTGCTTTCCGTCAGCTCTATCTTAATTTTTGGATATGGGACTTGATGGTGTTCCATGATGGCAAGCATGCGTGGGATTAAGTCTTTTTGCATAAACTGCAAAGCGGAAAAGTTGACATTGATGCTCTCGAGTTCTATGCCGTCAGCCGCCAAACGCTGAATAAAGCGGCAGACTTTATCGAGCACCAGGTAGGTAATTTCAATGATTAAACCGGATTCTTCTGCCACAGGGATAAACTCGTCAGGGAACACGCGCTCTAATCTGGCACTGGGCATGCGCAGCAAGGCCTCGGCCTTGATAAACCGTCCGCTCTCAACGGCAAAAATGGGCTGATAGTGCAGTTCAAAGCCGCCGGAAGCCAGGTTAGCTTCCAGTTCCTCGGCAATGATATGCCGCCGCTTGGATGTCTTGAGCAGCTCAGGGGTACAATAGCAGACATGAGCATGCTCGGCGTCGCTTTTGGCGTACGTCATGGCATATTCCAAGCCATTGATCAAGCTGGCCAAATGATCCGAGGTTTGCGGGTAATTGACGATGCCGAAGGCGGCGGATAAAAGACAGGTGCAGCCGGGAACTTCCCAGGCCTGTGACATGCGCGCCAAAATTTTCGCCATCAAAGCTTTGATGATCGCTTCGTCACCATGTCGCAGGAGTAGAGCAAATTCATCACCACTGTAACGGTAGATTTCCCCTTCGCGCAGGCCAAGCTCTTTGCGCAGGAAGCTGCTGAGTGCAGCAAGCAGATAGTCGCCGCTCTGTTGGCCATGCGTGTCGTTGATCACTTTAAACTCACGCAGGGAGAGCACGATGATGGTAAATGGATGCTTTTTGCGCAGATAGAGTTCTAGCATTTTTAAAAACTCATGCCGGTTGGGCAGGTGCGTGAGGTAATCAATGGAAATTTGCTTATTTTGCAGATAGAGATAGATGATCAGGATGGCTCCGGTGGCGGCAGAGCCGGAGAGAATGACGCTGGGATGAAACAGCTGTATCACAACGACAAGCCCTGCGATGGCGGGAAAACTGAATAAAATCGCGCGGATGGAGACGGGGACCCGCTTACCTTGGAAGGCGACCAAAAACACACAGCCGAGGCAGTATAGATAAAAGATGATATAGGTGACGGAAATGAGGGGGCCCTGTACATAGCCCCCTGTCAGCGAAATGTCAAACAGGCTTTTCGTCAGCGGTGTGGCCAACACGAGGGCCAGGTAAGCGATGCCCGGAATACTGGTGATGAGAAAATATCGTCCCAGATGGGCTTTGTCTTCATAAATGTTGGCAGCTGTATAGAAAAAGTATACTAGCCCCATCAAAGGCGTTCCCACAAAATAAACCAGCGTCACGATCCACGTCAAGACAAACGTTTCGGGCGTCAGTCGGTAGATCAGAATGGTAGAGAGAATATTCGTGGTCATGGCGCCGAAGGTGGTGAGCAAACTGGCTTGGAATAGGCGGTTTTTGGTATTGGGAATGAGATTGCCTTTTCTGGAATACACCCAAATGATACACAAAAAAATGGTTGAGATACACTCAGGAACTATATTCCAAGACAACAACATCACCTCCAAGCATTTGGTCTATTATAACGAAAATTTTGCTTATTGTCTACATTTTTTGAAGATTTATATTATTTTTATAAGCATTGTTACTGGAGGCAGAAAATGCAATGATTTTATCAAACCACAAGTCATAATACTGTTTTTTGTTTCCCATTATGACGGGGTTAATTAATTTGTATTGACAAGCAGCCATCAGTATGACATTATACTATGTAAGACGTTGTATAGCGTCTTGTATAGTAATAGAATTAATTGTGCTGGAGGAAAACCATGAAGCGAGTGATCAGAACAGTTGGGGTTGTATTGGGCGTGCTCGTATGTCTTTTGCTGTTGACAACAGGAAGCCATTATGTATTGACCAAAAGGGATCAAAACAATTTGCCTACATATGGGCAAGAGGTAATGGTCAATCAAAAGGCAATGAATGTCTTGATGCAGGGGGAAGGCGAGAAAACCATTGTATTGCTGCCGGGTTTCGGGACGGGATCTCCGGGTTTGGATTTTACACCGCTGACGAATGACTTATCGGAGCACTTTCGAGTCATTGTCATAGAACCGTTTGGTTATGGGCTCAGCGATGCTGCGCCGAGCGATCGCACCATCGAAGCCATGACGCAAGAGATACACGCTTGCCTGCAAGAGCTCGGTGTCTCAGAATACATACTGATGCCGCATTCGATTGCCGGTATATATAGCTTGTATTACTGCAATCAATACCCCGAAGAAGTGTTGGGCGTGGTGGGGATAGATACTTCAGTGCCATACCAGTTTGATTACATGTCTTCAGATGGTGGAACAAAAATACTGTCGCTTCTGTCTGACCTTGGTATCTTGAGACTAGGTACAGCGGTATTCCCGCAACTCATTATGCCCAAGGAGGCAGATGCAGCATACACAAAAGAAATACGAGGCAACATACGCAAGCTCACGTTGCTCAATTTTAAGAATACAGCCAGCGAACAGGAACAGATCATACGTAATTTTGATATGGTAAAACCAATGCGCTTTTCAAAAGACGTACCGCTGTTATTCTTCTTATCAACAGACACAATCAAACAAAGCGGTGATTGGTGGTTGCAGGAACACGAAAAACAAATGGAAGGCGTCAAAAAAGCGGAAGTGGTGCAGCTGGACGGCCCGCATTATCTGCATCATACATATGCAAATGAAATGGCTCAAAAAGTAGTGCAATTTTTTGGTGAGGCATAAGCTGACAGATGGATGAACGAAGGCAAACTAGAATCACACCAGCCTGGCGAGAAAAAATCCTTGTCTACCGTCACATGAACGGTTTGACAAGGATTTGAGATGGTGATAAAGCCTCTCGACTGAAACAGTCAAAACATACATATTTCCTTTCCCTCTGGGAAAACCTGAATATATTCTGTTTCAGGAGGTTTTCCTATGATGATCGCGTTGGCGCGCACAGTCATTTTATATTTGTTCATCGTCTTTGGTATACGCCTGTTAGGTAAGCGTCAAATTGGCGAATTGGAGCCTTCCGAGTTGGTTCTTTCCTTGATTATAGCGGACTTGGCCTCCGTACCGATGCAGGACTATGGCATTCCGCTCTTGGCGGGCATCATACCCATACTAACGCTTTTGGCCTTGTCGTCCATTCTCTCCATGTTAACGGTAAAGAGCATTCGTATCCGCTCGCTGCTCTGCGGCCGGCCCAGCGTGATCATACGTGACGGTAAGGTCATGTCCAAGGAGATGCTCAAAAACCGGTTTACGGCGGATGAACTGATGGAGGAGCTGCGCGTTGGAGGGCAGACCGATATCAGCAAAATTAAGTGCGCCATTTTGGAGACCAGTGGCCGCCTGTCCATCATACCCTATGCCAAGGAGCAGCCGCTCACACCCGCGCAGGCAAAGATCGACTGCGGCGAACCCGGTATGCCGCTCATACTCATCAACGACGGAGAAGTGCTGAACAAAAACTTGGCCGCCCGGGGCTTGGATGAGCAGTGGCTGCGCGCACAGCTGAAAACGCGCGGCATACAGCAAGCAAGCGATGTATTCCTGCTGACAGTGGATGAAGTGGGTCAAATATATTATAGCCTGCAGGAGAAGAAGGCGAGCGGGAAGGAGAGTGCTTGATGAAACCGTTTTGGATTTCCAGTCTCCTCCTGATTGCGATGGTCGTTACGCTGAATCTGCATACCAATCACCTGCAATCCCTGCTGCAGCCCTTGCAAGAGGAGCTGCAAACAGCGCAGGAACAGGCGCGCGCAGAGGATTGGGAAGGGGCGATTCAGGGCACGAAGCGTGTCCGTGAGGTGCTCGACCGCGAGAACTTATACCTCCACATCACCCTGTCCCACGCCGAATTGGACCAGCTTCACCTTCTTTTGGAGGAGAATCTGGCCTATTTGGAGCATCAAAAAATTGGCGAATACCAGGCGAGCAATCAAAACTTGATGCACCGCCTGGGTTTGGTTTATGAAATGGAATGGTTTTCTCTGCAAAACCTTCTGTAAGGATATATTATTCCTTCCGTTCGTCCAAAAGCTTATTGAGCTCATCGCGGAAGGTATTGAGGTCCTTGAATTTACGGTACACCGAGACAAAGCGGACGAAGGCAACCTCATCAAGCGCCTTTAATTTTACCATGGCCATCTCGCCGATCTGCTCCGCGCTCACTTCGCCGCCCAGTTCGTTGCGCAGCTCCTGCATAATGGCATCGGCGGCGGCTTCAATATCGATCAGGCTGACGGTTCGCTTTTCACAGGCGCGCAGCATACTGTTGATCAGCTTATTGCGGTCGAAGGTCTGCCGGTTGCCATTCTTTTTCACGACGACGATAGGCAGGCTGTCCATTGTCTCATAGGTGGTGAAACGCTCGTGGCACGCTAAGCACTCACGGCGGCGGCGTATACTGGCTCCTTCGTTGGCAGGGCGCGAATCCACGACCTTGCTATCTTTGTTCAAACAATACGGGCATCTCATATGTTTGTACACTCCTATGTATCATCATTTTCGCCCAAAAGGGCGGCGTGGGAGAAAAGCTGCTTACAGTATACTATATTTTTCTTCTTTTACCTATCTTTTTTTACAAATTTTATGATAAATTTATCATTGGAGACAGATGAGAACTTTTTGTCATCCGGAATCGTCTGATAGGATAAGAAAGGAGATGTTAGCGATGAAAAGAAAGATCTTTGCTGGGATGCTCTTGTTGGGTTTGCTCCTATCCTTGGCAGCTTGTCAGAAGAAGCAAGAATCCGAAGCTGAGAAGGAGGCGGACGGCGGTACGTTTCAGGCGCATATCGTCGCGTGGACGACGGTAGACGTCACAGTAACGCCGCTGGTGGAGGATGAACTGTCGCAATCAATACAGCGGCTGCGTTTTTCCACAGAAAACCTGGAGGATATCGGCGCCGGCGTGGGAGACACCGTCGAGATTACCTACACCTGGCCACTTGGCGAAACTGATCCGGACAAGATTCAAGTGAGCAGTTGGCGCCTGGTGGAAAAGAGCACGATCGGAGAAACCACCGATCGCACCCTTCTGACAAACGAACCGCCTGCGCTGCAAGTGATCTATGGCAGCGCCACGCTCAAATTGATGAGCGGAACAGCCGAATGGTCCTATTTCGACGCGGAGGAGAGAACGATCCTGACTTCCGTACAGTGTGGGTTGTCTCCCTTGGATAAGCGCGAGAACTATCCTTCCCTCAACAAGACCGAGGAGAGGACTTTGACGCTCAGTCTGCCGGTGCGGGCGGATACCATGACGGTGCGCTGTTGGCCTGAGACGTTTCTGCGAGATGCCGGCCAGCCCGCCGCTGCCATGGATGACCAGGCACAGACGCTTGCTGTTGCGGACGGTAAGGTGACCCTGCCCGAAGGGACAGACGGCTATGTCATCGAAGTGATGGCGAACTGGGAAGGCGAAGGCTCCACCACCAGCTTCGGAAACGCCGGTTATCAATTCCTGGTGACGGGGAATCGTCCATAATACCATTTTTCAATAGAGCAATCAAAACAGCAATAGATAAAAGCGCAGGGGAGCAAAGCTCCCCTGCGCTTTATTAATTGAAGGTAGCGATCGGTTGTGGCGGGGCATAGCCTTCTTCCACGGAAAGTACTTGCAGCAAAGGACCGCGCCGCTGATAGACCTTATTCTGCTGCAGAATGATCTTCGCAGTTACGGTGACCCAGTCCTCCTGGTGCAGCTTCTTTCGCTTGGACCAGACACACAGAATGCCGGCGAAGGCGAGATCATCCGCGCAACAAGTCATCAATTGACGACCGAGGATGAAGGCATTGTCGGGTAGGTTTTCGCGCAGATGGACAAACCCTTCCACGCGCACGGTCTTGCCATCATACTTCTCCATGTTGGCTGAGAGGTCACGGTACCACTTTGCATAGTGCTGAAGCTCGATTTCAATGACGGGGGCATCGATATCAAAAGGCAGAGCATCTTGAATGTCGTCATAACTGATGCTGCCATCGTGTGCCTCGAAGGCGATGTCACAGTTTTCATTGCTCGCGCGCACAATGTTATGCACCGCGACGCGGTCAAGGCTGTCGTCGGCGCGGTTGAGCACAGCCATCTCGCAGCTGGCAAGTTTGTCATCCAGCATTGCCTGCATATTTTTATGATAGAGCATGAATTTGTTGGCATCTGCGAAGAAAAACTCCTGATACACCACCCAAGAGCCGGGTAGCGCGCCATACAGCCGATCTAAGGGCCACATGCCGTTGAACTCGATCACCACCCGCTCGCAGGCATGTTGCCTGCACAAACGATCCAGATGTTGCTCGTCGACATCCTCTAGCAGGTCAATATACTCTAAGAAAACAGTGTGCCTGGCAAAGCGGTCTGGCTCGTAGGCTGCTACACCCTCTTCACAAATCAATAACAAGGTGTTTTCCCCCTGGTTAAAGCGGGGATCCTCCAGGGTTTTCTGAATGAAGCTGGTCTTTCCGGCGTCCAAAAATCCCGTAAATAGGTAAACTGGTATTTCCATGCGTGATCCCTTCTTCAATCAAGATGAAAGAGCTGTTGCAAGGCGTTTTCTTGCAGAGCGGCGCCAATGACGCACAGTCGCCCGCTGACGGCGGGGCTGCCCATACGGATCTGCGCCTCACCGGGTACATAATCGAAGTGCAGCCAGTCGCCCTCCGGTGTGGGCAGGATACCCTTGGCGCGCAGCACGACGCCGTACCGATGTTCATCCGGCAGGGCATCCAAGGCGGCCTGGAGCGTTTCTTTGGCGTAAGTCTTGGCGGTTTCCACACCCCAACTGCCAAACACTTCGTCCGCATGGTGATGATGGTCCTCACAGCCGCAGGAACAAGTGCCGTCTGCGTGGTCGTGCTCATGCGCGCACTCCTGGTCATGCTCATGCTCGTGATGGCACGCATGGTCATGCTCATGATGATGCGCATGGTCATGGGCATGTCCACAGCTGGGGCAGGTCTCATCCGACGCAGCAAGTTGCGCAAGGGCGGCCTCCAAGCTGTCTCGCCGCTCTGCCGCAGCGACGATCTGCTCTCCATGAAGCTGTTCCCAAGGGGTGGTGATGATGGTGGCGGTTTGATTTTTCTCGCGCAGCAGGGCTTGTACCTCCAGAAGCTTTGCTTCCGGCAGGGCATCGGTACGGCTGAGCACGATGGCGCCGGCGTGCGCGATCTGGTCGTTGAAAAACTCGCCAAAGTTTTTCATATAAAGGCGGCAGCGCCCCGCATCCGCCACGGTGACGCAGGCATTGAGCTGCAAGCCCTGCGCGGCAAGGCTCTTAACAGCCTCCATCACATCGGAGAGTTTCCCCACGCCCGAGGGTTCGATCAGAATGCGGTCGGGGTGATAGGTCTCCTGCACCTGCAAAAGTGCCTTGCCGAAATCACCGACCAGGCTGCAACAGATGCAGCCGGCGTTCATTTCTGTGACTTGTATGCCGGCATCCTGCAAAAAGCCGCCGTCAATGCCGATTTCGCCGAACTCATTTTCGATCAGCACCAACTGCTCTCCTTGATAGGCCTCTTGCATCAATTTCTTAATCAAGGTTGTTTTTCCCGCGCCCAAAAAGCCGGAAAAGATATCTACTTTGGTCATGTCAATCTCCTTTGGCCCGATTAGGCCTGATCCTGCCACTCGCCGGTGGCGTACATGGTAAAGGTACCGCCGGCCAGGAGTTTTTCTTCCCCGTCTTTGACATCCACGGCGATGACGCAGATGGTTTTGCCGCGGTGGCGTACAGAGGCATAGGCACGCACATAGTCGTGCTTACTGGTGGCAAAGAACTCAAAACTGTTGCTCAGGGTGACATACAGGGTACCACGGCTGCGCGCCGCCGCGCCCGCTGCGCAATCTGCCATTGTGATCATCGCGCCGCCATGCAGACCGCCCGCCAGGTTCAGGCTGTCCTGCTGCACTTCCAGCTCCACAACGGCGTGATCCTCCCACATTTGCGTGAGTTTCATGTGGTTGTGGGTCATGAAACGGTTGTTTTCATTGGTGATTTGCATCATTCGTGTAAAGTCCATAAAAATACCTCCAGTGGAAAGTCTGATGGGTCAAATCAGAGCACGATAAAGGTCACGCCGTTGTTATGACGGTCAAGGTCGCGATCACAGCGCAGGTCACCGCAGAGGTTGAGTGCGGCGCGGGTATCTTCTTCAAAGATGGAAAACTTCTCGCCGGGGATGAAGGATTTGATCTCCCCTCGTTTTTGCAAGCGGTCCAAGTAACGGCGTGATTCTACGCGGATACGCCCGCCGCTGCCGGAGGAGCCGTAGCCGTGGATGATCTTGAGCACCTTGACGCCCAGGCGTACGCTCTGATTCAGTTCAAAAGTCAGCCGTTTGATCGCCACATCGACGATGGGCATGCCGACCTCTAAATTCACTTCTCGCAGGGTGGAAGGCATGTGCCTCGCCCTCTTTCTCTTATGTTTTAGTCTTGGGCTCGCGTGATTCTCGGCAGCGCGCGATGAACCAGGAAAAAAGCTTGTCACCATCCGCGATGCCGCCGTGTCCGGCCGCACGCAGACGCTCCGGGTGAAATTGTACAGACAGCAGAGGCAGCGTCTCATGTTCGCAGGCCTCTGCCAGACCGCCCTCGGAGGTGGCGCAAATGCGCATACCTTTGCCCGGTTTGGTAATGGCCTGATGGTGCCAGCTGTTGACCAAAATCTGCTTGCCGTAGAGGCTGGCCATCAGACTGCCCGGCTGCGTACAGATGCTGTGGAGCAGATCTTCGCTGCCCGCGTGGGGCACGGGGCTGTGAAATCGCTCCAGGGTCTGGCCAATGTCTTGCTGCAGGGTGCCGCCCAGGGCCACGTTAAGCACCTGGTGTCCGCGGCAGATGCCAAAGATGGGTTTGTTTTGCGCCAAAAAGGCAGAGACCAAGGCGAACTCAGCCAGATCGCGGGCCAGGTCAGTGTCCCGGGTGCCGCGATCCTCCTCACCCAAAAACCCGGGGGAGATATCGCCGCCGCCGGCCAGCAACAGACCATCGGCGGGGATTTGCAGAGAGGGGCAATAACAAGAGAGCGGCTTGCCGCCCGCGCGGCGCACAGCCAGCTCATAGTTGCGTCGATCGCCGGCAACGCCGGAAATCAGGATACGGGGTGCTTTCATGGCACATCCTCCGTTTCAATGTCAGAATCCGCCACAGATTGGGGCGACCGTATCCTTTGTATAATACTAATTGTATGTGCCTGCTTCTTTCCACATTATAGCGAAAAGGGAACGATTACGCAAGGTATAGGCGTTATTCTCCTTGTTAAAGATAAGTGTCTGTGGCAAAACTCCGTCACTTGCACTAAAATCAGTATTCCAAAACTCCAGTGGGAAAAAGTTGATATATGTTATGGTTTTATCACATGAATACGTGATAAAATCATAACATATATTGCCGAAGACTATTCTGTTATCATTAAAAAAGATAGGAGGATGGTCATATGAAGAATGCAGAAATCATAGGAAATGAATTAAGAAAGTTGCGGAAAACAAAAGGATTAACGCAAGCGCAATTGAGTGGCTTAGCTGTATTAAGTGCAACCTACTACAGCAACCTGGAAAGAGGTTTGATAAGTAGACCAAGCTTAGAAACGCTATTTAAAATAGCGTATGCGTTGGATATGAAGCCACATGAGATCATCAAGATCATGGAGAGTAAGGTAAAGATTATATATTAGTATGCATCAATGGCTACCTCTATAGTTGAGGCAGCTTTTTCATGTGAAAGAAGATTTTGCCTCCGTGTTGTCGGGATCGGGTGAAGCTGCCTGGGTGTCGGTCGGCGGCAGCGCGCCTCGTCGGCCGACAAGGCGATGGATGGGAATGCCTTGGCCATGAAATTTCTCCTCGTAATCCGTCATCACGCCGCAGACGCCTGCTTTGTGCAGATTGTGCGTGACCTCGTGCAGAGAAAAGCCGGCTTTGGGGAATTGAAACAGGGAAAAGGCAAACAGATCGTGGTTATCCGTTTTAAAGTGGATTTGCGCGGCCTCTGCCAGAACGGCCCGGTAACTGCGCAGCAGACGCTCATGGGTCAGACGGCGGCGGGCATGCCGCTGCCCGGGCCAGGGATCGCAAAAATTGATATAGATGCGATCCACTTCCTCGGGCGCAAAATAGTCGGCCAGGCGTTCGGCATCGCCGTCGATAAAGATGACGTTGGAAAGCCCTGCCGCCCGGGCCCGCTCCATGGCAATGATCATGGCGTCGGGCACGCGCTCAATGGCCACAAAGAGCACCTCCGGGTGCAAGGCGGCCGTTTCACAGGTGAAACGCCCTTTGCCGCAGCCGAGCTCCACATAAAGCGCCGTAGCCGCCGGGTGGCGGCTGCGCCAGGCGCCCCGCAGGCTGCTCGGTTCCTTCACCCACAACGCCGCGCAGCGTTCCATGCGCGGCTGTAAATTTTTCTTCTTGCGCATTCGCATAAAGCTCTGGATTCCTCCTGTTTATGTTTGCCGACGTGGCGGCGTGGTCGTACCCTTGCCGGCTTTGCTACCGGCGCGGGTTTTGCTGCTGGCGGCGGGGCGTTTTTTGGACGGATGTTTGCTGCTTGCCTCACGCGTCGAAGGTGCGTGGTCCGCCTGCCGTGTGCCGGGGCCGCGCGTTTGGCTGGCTTTCTTCTTGTTGGAAGGCGCCTCGTCGCGCGTTTGTGCCGCCTTGGCTGGGCGGTTCGGTCGCAGCAGACAGTGACTGCCATAGCCGATCAGATCCGCTCGCCCGCTCATATAAAGCGCCTTCTGAATCAGGGCGCGCTTTTCAGGTCGCTTCCATTGCAGAAGCGCCCGCTGCATCTCTTTTTCTCTTGCACTGCGGGGGACATAGACCGCCTGCAGCGTCTCGGGATCCAGGCCGGTGTAATACATGCAGGTAGAGAGGGTGCCGGGTGTGGGGTAAAAATCCTGCACCTGTTCGGGTTGGCGTCCGGTTTCGTTGAGCCACTGCGCCATGGCGATGGCGTCTTTTAACTCGCTGCCGGGGTGTGAGGACATGAGATAGGGGACCAGGTACTGATCTTTGCCGTATTTTTGATTCAACCGCTGGTATTTTTGTTTAAACCGTTCGTAGACGTCAATATGCGGTTTGCCCATGCGGTCGAGCACATGATCCACGCTGTGTTCAGGCGCGACCTTGAGCTGACCGCTGATATGATGTTTGACCAACTCGGCAAAACATTCGCCCTGCTTGTCCTCCAAAAGAAAATCGAAACGAATGCCGGAGCGGATAAAGATCTTTTTGATGCCGGGTATGGCCCGCAATTTGCGCAGCAGTTGCAAATAGTCGCTGTGATCGGCTTCCAAATTGGGGCAGGGTTTTGGCGATAAGCATTCCCGGTGTTTGCATAAACCGACGCGTTTTTGTTTATCGCAGGAGGGTCTGCGGAAGTTGGCCGTCGGGCCGCCGACGTCATGGATATACCCTTTGAAATCCGGATGCTTGGTCAGCGCCGTGACCTCACGGATCAGGCTCTCGTGGGTGCGCGCGCTGATCATTTTTCCCTGATGGAAGGCCAGAGAGCAGAATTTACAGGCGCCGAAGCAGCCGCGGTTGTGCGTGACCGAGAACAAAACCTCCTCGATGGCCGGTATGCCGCCCTGCGCAGTATAGCTGGGGTGCCAGGCGCGCTGATAGGGCAATTCAGCCACCGCGTCCAGTTCCGGCCCGTCCAGCGGCATGGCGGGCGGGTTGACGACCAAAAGCTGCTCGCCGTGCGCCTGAATGACGGCCTTGCCGCGCACGGGGTCATGCTCCTGGTATTGGATCCAGTTGGCGCCGGCATAGGCGCGTTTGTCTGTTTTGACCTCGTCCAGAGAGGCGCAGCGCAGGAAGGGGTAGACGCAGTCAGCCTCCGTCTTGGCGATGAAACAAGTGCCCTTGACATCGTGAATGTCGCAAACAGGCACTTTGGCGGCCAGTTTGGCGGCAATCTCACGGGTGGCACGCTCCCCCATGCCATAGGTGAGCAGATCCGCCTGGGCATCAAACAGCAGGGAGGGCAGCACCGTATCATCCCAGTAATCATAATGGGCAAAGCGGCGCAAGGAGGCCTCCAGGCCGCCGATGATGAGCGGAATATCGCCAAATACCTCACGCACGCGCTTGGCATAGACCATCGTGGCGCGATCCGGCCGCCGCCCGCCGCGTCCCCCGGGGGAGTAGGCGTCGTCATGCCGCCGCCGCTTGGCAGCGGTATAGTGCGCGACCATGGAATCAATGTTGCCGGCCGTGACAAAGACGCCATACCGCGGACGCCCCAGGGTGGTGAAGGCCTCGGGCCTTTTCCAGTCCGGCTGGGGCAGCAGGGCGACGCGATAGCCCTCGTTTTCAAGAACCCGCCCGATGATGGCCGCGCCGAAGGAGGGATGGTCGACATAGGCGTCGCCGGTGATGAGCAGGAAGTCATAGAAGTGCCAGTCGCGCGCTTCCATCTCCTGTTTGCTGATGGGTAAGAAATCTGATTTCATAGCGGCCTTCCTGCGTCAGGGACGCACATCGTAGCCGATGTATTTTTCCAAAAGATTGATGGGGCCGAAACTCTCCTCACGGCTGCTGATGGTGCGGAAACCGTGCCGCTCATAAAAACGCATGCCGCGCAGGTTATCCGCGCCGCAGGAGAGGCGAATCTTGTCAAACCCGAGCGGACGAAAAACGCTCACCGCCTCGCCCAGCATTTGAACGCCCAGACCACTGCCGCGGTATTCGGGCAGCATATAGAAGAAGGAGATATATCCCGCCCGCTGCGCCGCTTCCCGCTCGGCATCGAGCTGTAAGATGCCGACAATGGTGTTGCGGCAGACGACGGACAGTAGGTGCTTGGGCTGTTTTTGGCTGATTTCCTCCGCCTTTTCCAAATAAGGCTGCTGCCAGAAATGGCCCATGTCCCGGTTTAGGTCCATCCAGCCCTCTTGGCGGGATGCCAAGTAGAGGCCCTTATGTAAAAACTGTTTCAAGTCCATGGGCTCGAATCGGAGGTTTTCGTCCAGCACGACCGTATCGTTCTTTTTCCACCATTTCTGCCGGCCGAGTGTGGAGATATCCGGCGAGAGGTGGCTGTTGTCGTCGGCAAACACGACCGTGGCGCGATCGCCCTCCACCTCCAAAAGTGAGACGGCGGTGTTGTCGCTGTGGCCCAAGCTGCGGCACTCGTCCAGCGAGAGGCCCATCAGCGCGCCCCGTAGGAATCGCATGGCCATCCCGTGGCTGGCAATGCAGATCGTCTGGTCCGGATGCAAACCGACGATCTCCACAACCGTTTGCAAGACCCGCGCCTGCATGTCGGCAAAACGCTCTCCACCCGGTACGCTCCACGCCGCCGAGGATTCGCGAAACAGCTGCATGGCCTCCGGCTGCGCCACTTCCATCTCACCCCAAGGTCGATCTTCCCACGCGCCGAGACAAATCTCACGCAGACCCGGATGGGTCGTGACGGTCAGGTTTTTTCCCTCGGCGATGACCTCCGCCGTTTTGCGCGCGCGGAATAAATCACTGCTGTAAATGGCATCGAGTGAAATGTCGGCAAATCGTTTTTTCAGCGCCTGGAGCTGCAGGTAACCGTTTTCTGTTAGAATGCTGTCGTAGTGGCCATGGATTCTGCGATATAAATTTCCTTCCGCCTCGGCGTGGCGAATAAAATATACGTTTGTCATGCTTTCTTCCTTCGTTTTTTGACATTTAATAAAAAACACATGCTAGTATTATAACGACTCTCACATTTTTTAGCAACGCATTTTCAGCATTTTTCGGGCACAATAAGATTGCGCCCTTTATGCGGGCGTGTAAGTCAGACGTGAAAGGAGATCACCTTGAAAATGAAAAGCTTTTTTTGGCCAGGCATTGCGCTTGGTGTGATTGGTGGTACTGTCATCGGCATCAAAATGAAGTCCGAGGAAAAGCAGGTCAAACGCACGGTTCATAAGGCCAAGCGTAACATGGAGGACCTCATGGATACCATCGGCATGTAAGCCGACTTCGCTTTGCGCTCTTTTTCGTGCTGGAACAAAAAAGTTTCTCTTTTGTTCTTGACAAAGCTTTTCCCATTTGGTATCATCTAATTCGTTCCTGACAATCTGTAACCAGGGTTGTCCGGGCTGCCAAATGGGGGTATAGCTCAGCTGGGAGCGCAAACTATGCACTCGCCTACCCCCAAACAGCCAACATCTTTCAGGGAAATCCGACAGAGTATGTCACGTTTTCCTTGTTTTCTCTGAATTGGTATTATATGGGGGTATAGCTCAGCTGGGAGAGCGCTTGAATGGCATTCAAGAGGTCAGCGGTTCGATCCCGCTTATCTCCACCACGAAAAAAGTCAGTAACCATACGGTTTACTGGCTTTTTTCTTTTGTTTAGAGGTATTGGTTCGCCCCTCAAAGTTGCGGTTCGATTCCCGCAATTTCAAGGAAAAGATAACGAGCAAGCCGGAATACAAGCGGGTAAAGATATCTTGTGAATTGCCAAAGGGTCAAACGGCTTTATGTGGAATTTTCGCAAAAAGCGTGGTATGATTATGGCACTAAATCTTGAAAAGAGAGGGGTAACCTATGAACAACAATAAAATCCCGCTGCCCCTCATGCGCGGCAGCTTTGAAAGCGGCGGGGCAGATAGTTATATAGAAAGCCTGACCGACAAGGAAACAAAAGCCCTTGCCCTTTGTGAGCTGCACTATTACCGTGGCGAGGGGGAGGCCTGTTACGGGCTTGCTTCAAAACTCGTCAAAAGTAAAAGCGGGCTGATTCGTATTTCTGCCATGTTGATGATGGGCTTTGGCGCGCTTTGTATGGGCGATGCGGAAAAAGCCGTAGGGGTCATTAAAACCATGCACACCGCCTATCTTGAAAAGGAAACAAACGGCATTTGCTATACCGACGAGGAAAAGCAGCTTATGGCGTTTATCAATAACCTTTCCGTCACGCTCATTCACTTAGAGGGCATCAAAACGCTGCCCCTGCCATTTCACACACTGCCTATGGGCATTCGGCTGATTGCCTTTTACGTTATGGCACACAAGGAGTATTTAAGCGGCAACTACGGCGAAGCCGCAGGGCTTGCAAAAGCCGGCCTGCTGCTAAAAGACGGCAGCTATCCCATTGGTGAAATCTATTTAAACCTTGTGCTTGCGATGTGCTACATCAACCAAGAAAGCGCCGAGAAAGCAACCGCCCACTTTCGGGCAGCGTGGGAGCTTGCAAAACCGGACAAGCTCTATCACCCCTTTTCCGAGCACCACGGACTGCTGGGCGGCATGGTGGAAATCCACCTGAAAAAAAGCGAACCGGAGGCATACGAAACAATCAATAAACAGGTTTATCGCTTTGCGCAGGCGTGGCGGGATATTCACAACCCACATAATGGCGAAACGGTTGCCGACGTGCTGACAACGACCGAATTTACCGTTGCCATGTTGGCAAGCAAGGGGTGGAGTAACGACCAGATAGCGGCACATCTTGGGGTATCTGTCAACACCGTGAAAGCGATGCTAAAACGAACGTATAAAAAGCTGGGTATCAAGGGCAGAAATGATTTGAAAAACTATATGTTAAAATAGCTGAAGAGACCTGGCGGCGAGTGAAAAACTCGTCGCTTTTTTTCATGATGCCTGTACCCTTTTTTGCCGATTTAGGGGTAATTTACAGCCCTCCCAAAACCCTTTATAATGATAGATAGAAATATTAAGGCGAATTGTGCGGTTTTTTGCCGTCCGTCTATTTGTAAACGGATTCATTGCTCATAAAAGTGGAACAAAGCGTGCGAAAAAAGATTTTGGAGGACAATTAGATGAAAAAACGCTTACTCAGCCTGGCACTCAGCCTGTGCATGGTGCTGACCCTGTTTCCCACAGCGGCATCCGCTGAACAAGCAGGAAAACAAAACCCTGGCATAAGTAGTACGCAGAACAGCGGTAGATCCGGGATGTGTGAAAACCACACGGAGCACAATACGGATTGCGGCTACCGGGCAGCAATCGAGCCAAAGCCCTGCGGCCATGTAAGAGAGGACGGAAGCGATTCCTGCGCCCCTGTTTTAGACAGCAACGCCGCCACCCCCGGCGACGCGGACGAGAAATACACCTGCCCCCATGACGATACTTGCGGCTTTACCGAGAAGATTGAGGGCGCACCCTGCACCCACGCGTGCGAGCAATGTTTTACAACGGACAGCGGCCAGCCGCCCGCGCCCGCCTGCGACTGCGCGGTACTGTGCGCACCGGCGGATGCGGAAAACGGCAGCTCGGCCTCCATTAAAACCGACTGCCCGGTGTGCGGCGTGGAAAACGCCGACTTGACCCTCTGCGCGGGGGCGGCGGCGGTTCTGGCCATGGCCCCCAGAGTGGGCGGGCCAACCACGTTGGATATCTCCAAGGGGAGTATTGTCATTGAAAATGACAAAGTGACCGGCAAGGACGAGGATGGGAACAATGTGACAGCGCACGACCCCGACGGCTACATCATCACCGGCAGTACCACTGATAACACCATCACGGTGAAAAGCGGCACCCACAGCATTACCCTCCAAGGTGTGGATATTGATGTGAGCAGAAGCTTTACCTGCGCCTTTTCCATCGAGAGTGGCGCGGAGGTGAACCTGACCCTCTCCGGCACAAACACGCTGATTAGCGGTTCCCTCCGTGCCGGCTTGCAGATACCGGATGGAGCGGCATTGACCATCGACGGCGGGGACGGCGACAGCCTCAACGCCACCGGCGGCGACTACGGCGCGGGCATCGGCGGCGGCAGCGACGGCGGCAGCGGCGGCAGCGGCGGCACGGTCACCATTTATGGCGGCACGGTCTCCGCAACCGGCAGCTACAGCGGCGCGGGTATCGGCGGCAGCGGCAGCAGCAGCGACGGCAACGGCGGCATCGGCGGCACAGTCACCATTTATGACGGTACGGTCACCGCAACCGGCAGCGGCAACGGCGCGGGCATTGGCGGCGGTGGCGGCAGCAACGGCAACGGCGGCAGCGGCGGCACGGTCATCATTTCTGGCGGTACGGTCACCGCCACCGGCGGCGCCGGCGCGGGCATCGGCGGTGGTTCTACTGGAGTATCTACGGGCCACAGCGGCGGCGGCGGTACGGTGAACATCACCGGCGGTATCGTCATCGCCACCAGCAGCCGCAGCGTAGGCATCGGCGGCGGCGGGTTCGGCATCGGCGGTGACGGCGCAAACTTGACCGTGGATGGCGACGCGGTGGTGCTGGCCGACTCCATCGGCCCCGGGCCAGGCGCCGGCGGAAGCCCCGGCAACGCCGGCGACACCGCGCTCAACAAAGGCGTGGTCTTTGAGGGCAACGCCGGCAGTGTGTACGGCACTGTGACCCTGCCGGGGGATTTTACCATTCCTGCGGGCACCACCCTCACCATCCCCGCAGGCGCAACCCTCACCATCCCCGACGGCGTTACGCTGACCAATCTTGGCATCATCGCGAACAACGGTGAAATCATCGTGGATGGCACAATATTTAACGCGGGAAGCGTTACGGGCAATATTCCAGACGGTATGACTCCCGCGCCGGACATCTCGAAAGGCTCAATTGAGCTGCGTGAGGAGAATGGCGAATTGCAGTACGTCCAGAGCGGCTCGATTACACCTTACACCGGTGAGCTTTTCATCATACAAACCTCGCCGGCAACAGACAACACGATTGAAGTGCAAAGCGGCAGACACAATGTTACCTTGAAGGATATCAATATTGTGTCGCACTCTACCCCCTTTACCATCAAGCCCAGCGCGGCGGTCAACCTGACGATTTCCGGCGCAAACAAGCTGGAGGTGAGCAGAGATGAAAATGCGCCTGGCTTAGAAGTGCCGGAGGGCGCAGAGCTGACCATAAACGGCACCGACAGCGACAGCCTCAACGCCACCGGCGGCGGCAACGCTGCGGGCATTGGAGGCGCCGGCGGTAACGATGGCAACAACGACAACGGAAGCGATGGTGCCAATGGCGGTAGTATCGAAATGACCGGAGGCACAATCAACACAACGACTATCGGCGGCGGTCATGGCGGTAACGGAGACACAATTTACAGCGGTGGCGGCAGCACCGGCGGTTATGGCGGAAAAGGCGGTAATAGCAGTAGTGTCAAAATCACCGGAGGCACAATTAATGCAACTGCTATCGGCGGCGGTAACGGTGGCAATGGCAGCAGAACTAGTAGTGGTGGCGGCAGAGGTGGCGACGGCGGTAACGGCGGCAATATCGAAATTACCGACAGTACAGTCAACATAAGTATCCTTGGCGGCGGCAAAGGTGGTAACGGTGGCGGTAGCGATGGCGTCGCCACCAACGGTAGCGGCGGTAATGGCGGCGACGGCGGAAGTACCAAAATCCACAATGGCGCAGTCAACGCAACCAACATCGGCGGCGGCAAAGGTGGCGACGGCGGTAGGTATGGAGCCATTGGCGGCGCATCCGGCCCCGAAGGCAAAGGTGGCGACGGCGGCAGTATCGAAATTTGGGGCGGCACGGTTACGGTTGCCAATGACCTTGGCAGCGGTTGGGGTCGTCTCGTTGGGGCTGACCCGTCTCCCTTTATTATCAACGGCGGCTCGGTCAAAGCTCTTAATATGCGGGGCACGCCTAAAAACGCGGCGGGCCAAGAAGTTTTTGTGGGCATTTTGGAAAACCAGAGCACAATTGCCAATGTTACGGTAGACGGCAACTCGTTCCGTATCAGTGCAAACCATCCGAGCAACAATAGCTTGTATCTTTTTATGACCAATGAAGCAAAAGGCCATTTGATCCGGGCCACCACGCAAAACGGGACCACCGAGTATATGGCCGTCTATGACAGCCAGGGTGATGCAGACAAGGGTTTTTTCAAAATGTTACTGCTCCGTACAACGCCCGCCGCGCCCAGCTTGCAGGGGAAAACCCAAAACAGCATCACGGTGGACACCGTAAGCGACCAAAAATATATTTATACCACCACCAATACCGCCCCGACAGTGGGCGCCGCCGGCTGGGTGGCCGGCACGGGCAACCCCTATACGTTTACCGGCCTTACCCCGAATACCGACTACTATATTTGGACCTACCTGCCGGGGGACGCCACCCATGCCGATTCCCTGGTGTCGGCTGCGCTATGCGCAACAACAGCCGCCCTCCCCGCAAGCGGCGGGAACTCCTACGGCAGCGATACGCCCCCCGCGCCTAAAACCAGCCATACCCTCGCCGGGGAGAGCGTCACCATCAGCCGGAGCGACCTGCAAGCCCTCGCAAACGCAGGCAAAAGCCTGACCCTCATCGGGAACGGCGCGACGCTGGTGTTCGATACAGCGGCGCTTCAGGCCATTCTGAACGGCACCACCGGCAGCGTGACCTTTGGCATCAAAAAGGCGGATATCTCCCAGCTTCCCGACGCCCAAAGCGCCATCGGCAACCGCCCGGTGTTCTCCCTCACGGTGACAGGCGGCGGCAAAACGGTCACCAGCTTCGGCAAGGGTTGGGTGAATGTAAAAATCGCCTACACGCCCGCCACGGGCGAAAATCCGGACGGACTGTATGGCGTGTATGTGGACGGCAATGGCAAGGTGGAATGGCTCACCGACTCCGGCTACCATGCCGTAGACAAGGCCATGCTGCTGCGAACCGGCCACTTCTCCACCTTTGGCGTGGGCTACAAGGCGGCCGCGGTGTTCTCCGATACGGCAAATCATTGGGCCAGGGACGATATTGACTTTGTAGCGGCCCGCGGGTTGCTGACCGGCACCGGCAATGGTCAGTTCAGCCCCAATGGGAATATGACCCGCGGCATGTTTGTGACAGCCTTGGGACGGCTGGCGGGGATTGACCATACAAAATACAAAAACACCAAGTTCACCGATGTACCGGACAATGCCTACTACGCCCCCTATACGGCGTGGGCAGCGGAAAAGGGCATCACCAGCGGAACGACTACAACCACATTCAGCCCCGACCAGCCCATCACCCGGCAGGAGCTGGCGGTCTTGATGCAGAACTACGCCAAGGCGATGGGATATGCCCTCCCAAAGAACCGCGAGGCCATCACCTATGCGGACAACGCCGGTATGGCAAGCTGGGCAAAGGATGCGGTCATAGCCATGCAGATGGCGGGTGTGATGAATGGCAAGGACGGCAACAAGTTTGATCCAGCAGGCACCGCCACGCGGGCAGAGGTTGCCGCCGTGCTGCGGCGGTATGTGGAACTGGTGGTCGACCAGCAGACTGCATAGGGCTTGGATATCTAACGACAGCGGCTCGGCCATGCTGTACGAATACGGCAGTAGGTTAAGTCCCGGGGCCGCACCGTAAACAGGCTGGGCTGTACCATGGCCGAGCTGGAGCAGTCGAGCGGCAAGAGCCGGTACGGCATCATCTATACTGGGCAGGTATGAAAAGTGCCGCAGGAATAAGGACTCGCAGGGAGCAGCTATATGTGTAGCTGCTCCCTGTCCGCATTTCCATGGCTCATCTATTTTGGAAGGCGGCCATTTTTTTGCACACACCGATCAAAGACCACCATGTAAGCCACTGTTCCACCGTGTGTGCAGTCCATCGCCCTCTTTTTTACATTTGCCTTGACAGATTCGAGCAATTTCTACAATTATCTTGAAATTCTCTCTGTGTTGACATATAATGTAATTTAAAATACTTATGGTGTTTACATCAATAAGGACAAGCGAGGATCAAACAATGCAGGAACATATTGTGACAGGAAAGCACCCGCTGCCTTTTATGAGTGGCAGCTTCGAGCCGGGGCAGTCGGATCATTATATTGAAAACCTGAACGACCCCCATACCACTACCCTTGCCCTTTGCGAGCGGCACTATTATCGCAGTGAGGGAGCTGCTTGTTACCGTTTGGCGAAGAAGCTTATGAAGAACGAGAATGGAAGTATTCGCATTTCTGCTATGCTGATGACCGGCTTTGGCGCGCTTTGCATGGGCGATTCCAAAAAAGCCGCAAAAATCATCCAGTCCATGCGAAACGCCTACAAAGAAAGAAGCGACTCGGGGTATGAATATACCGATGAGGAGAAACAGCTTGTGGCGTTTATCAACAATCTGTCTATTATTCTTCTTCACCTGGAGGGTGTTGCTATCCTGCCGCTTGCGCTGCACAAACTACCCATGGGTATACGGCTGATTGCACTGTACGCTTTTGCACATCAGCAGTACCTAAACGGTGCATACGGCGAAGCAATCGGTATAGCCAAAACGGCGCTCGAACTCAAAGACGGCACCTACCCTGTGGGCGAAACTTACTTGCATCTTGTACTTGCCATGAGTTATATCAACCAAAAGGATTCCGATAAAGCGAATGCGCATTTTCTGAGCGCCTGGAACATGGCAAAATGGGAGGGGTTTTATCAACCATTTGCAGAGCATCATGGCTTGCTTGGCGGTATGGTGGAGATTCATCTCAAAAAGGACGAGCCGGAAGCCTTTATCGCCATCACCGAACAGGTCTACCGCTTTGCCGGCGCGTGGCGCGGTATTCACAATCCGCACAACCAAGCAAGCGTGACCGATATGCTGACCACAACTGAATTTACCATTGCCATGCTGGCCAGCAAAGGCTGGAGCAATGAGCAGATAGCGGGGCATTTGGGTGTTTCCATAAACACGGTCAAGGACAATGTCAAGAAGATATACAAAAAACTGAAAATTGGTGGCAGAAAAGAACTCTTTCATTACATGCTTAAGTAACGAAGGCGGCGGGTTAAACCTGCCGCTTTTTTTGTTACCACCCTTTTTTCGCGTTTTTCGGGTAGTTTACAACAGTATATAAATACTTTATACTTTAATGTATCAATTTGTAGCATAAATGGCAGGAGGTAAGAAAGATGAAGAAGTGGATTCTATCGATTGCAGTTACATTATTTTTGGTGGTGGTTATGCTACCCCTGACGAGCGTGCCTGCTTTTGCCGCTTTTAGCGACGGCGAGATGACACTAAGCGGTGTGACCGCAGGGAACTTGCAAACAGCCGTTGAAAAGGAATTGAAAGACGCAGGGAAATCGCCAGATAGCTTCGACTATTGGGAGATCAAAAAGCTAAGCATTTCCGGCACGCTGCTCACCAACTATAGATATGATAACGCCGACTATGGCTTCTTAAATGGCACGTTAACTGGGATAACGGAACTGGATATTAGCGGTATTACATCAGCATTACCGTTAAAAGCTTTCGAGGGCAATAGCGCCCTGACCACCATCAGGTTGCCTGCAAATGTGGTTGTTGCTCAAGCTGCGTTTACTGGATGTACAAGTCTTACCACTTTGAGCGTGGGGGCCAATCCACTCATCTCCGGCGTGATTGACCTAAGAGGCGCAACTGGTCTTCAGTGGATGGTTTTTAAAGACTGCACCTCTATCACCACCGTCAAGTTGCCTACAATTGATGTGTTTACTGGCACCAGCACATTCGAGGGCTGCACAAGCCTCAGCACCTTAAGTGTAGGAGACAATACGCCCACGAATGGTGTGATAGACTTCACGGGATATAAAGAGGACTACCGCACCGCAATGTTCAAGGGCTGCACCGCTATCGCTGCTATTAAGCTTCTCGGTTCTGAGATTGCTCTGGAGATGTTTTCCTCTTGCACCGGGCTTACCCAGATCGAGTTCACAAGTATGTCTCCACCCAGTTTCGGTTACAATGCTTTTGACGGCATCCGCGGCCCAATCGCCGTGACCGTTCCTGCGACGACTGAAGAAGCTTATTTAGCAGCACTAAGGGGCACGCTGCCGGACGGGTGGTACATAAAAGGGCTACAAAGTACTACGCCCACAACAGACAGCTTATACGTAAAAAAACAAACGCCGGAGTCGACAAGTGTTGAGCTTACTTTGACGAATACCACGCCTTACGAAGACGGCCTGATATGGAAGGTCTATGATGATTCTGCATATACACCTTCAAGGGACGTAACCGCGACGTATGACGCAGCAACAAATAAACTGACCTTATTCCGCACCAGCCCTCTTTCCGAGAGTGAGCATTATGTGACCGTTACCGAAATAGGCAAAACAGAAAGTAAGGTTCTTGCTATAAACGTGTGGCATTCAAGTTACACCGTCACTTTTGAGGCAAACGGCGGCAGTGAAGTTGCACCTATACCCGATGCTCCGGCTAATTACGCCATACCCAAGCCCGCCGACCCGACCAAAAGCGGGTATACCTTCGCCGGCTGGTACAAGGAACCGGCACTCACCAACGCATGGAATTTTGCGTCGGACAAGGTGACGGGCGATATGACACTGTACGCCAAGTGGGAGAAAGACAACACCGGCAGCGGAGGTGGATACACGCCCTCCATTGATACGACAAAAGCGGCAAACGACATCAAAAATGCACCGCCGGGTGGTACGGTGACGGTTAAAATGAACGGCAAGACCACTTTGCCCGCCAGCATTTTGGAGGCCGCTCAGGGCAAGGATGTCAATGTCGTGTTTGACTTCGGCGGCTATACATGGACGATCAATGGCCAAAGCGTCACAAGCGTTCCGGCCGGCGGAATCAACATGAAAACGCAAACCATCAACATCGCCCACCTGTTCGACTTAGCCGAGAGCGCCGGTGTCGCTCAACTTGAAATCGCCTACTCCGGCCCGCTGCCCTTTGACGGCGTATTGGATTATAAAATAGGCGATGCCCACAATGGGAAAACGCTGTACCTGTATTACTACAACAAAGGAAACGGCAAGCTGGAGTACCGACAAGCGGCGCCGGTTCAGGACGGTAGAATCAAGCTTACCTTTAACCATGCTTCGCAGTATGTGCTGACTGACAAGCGGATTGATGAACCCATTGACCCCACAGACAAACCCATTGACAAACCCATTGCCAACCCCTTTGTTGACGTTTTGGACAGCGATTGGTTCTACACCGCCGTCATGACGGTCTACGGTAAGGGTTTGTTCGCGGGAACGGCGGCGGATCGGTTTGACCCGCAGGCGGCCATGACGCGCGGTATGTTTGTCACGGTTTTGGCACGGCTGGAAGGGGTGGACTTGTCCGCCTACACCACAAGCGTATTTGACGATGTGGACCAAGGCAGTTGGTACGGCAAGGCAGTCGCATGGGCAGCGGACAAGGGCATTGTCAGCGGCGTCGGCGGCGGCAGATTCGCGCCCGACAAAGATATGACCCGCGAGGAAATGGCCGTCATGCTCTATCAATACATGCAAAAGACAGGCAAGCGCCTGCCAAGTACGTCGAATATCCCCCTTGCTTTTGAGGATGGCGCCGAGATGGCCCACTGGGCCACGGAAGCGGTGAGCGCCATGCAGACCTGTGGACTCATGCAGGGCTCGGATAAGCGATTCCATCCAAAGGGCACCGCGACACGCGCCGAGGTTGCAACCATCTTCATGAATTATCTAAACGCAGCAGCGCAGTAAGATATCGAAACGAAATAACATGATGGCGGTACAGCTCTTTTGGGGAGCTGTACCGCCTCTTACCAATAAGGGGGTAGCCAAGGAAATCAAGCAGCAGGATCGGGGCGAAAGTGAACAAAAAAAGACCGCCTACAGTGACGGTAGCACAGTAGGCGGCGAAAGGAGAATAAAATGAAAAAGGTTAACTACCGGCAGTATAGCACGGATAGGTGAGTAACGTCAATGGTAAAGATTTGGATTTTGCGTCCGGGCAGATACATGGCTGCGCGGTCAGCTCGTTGCGGCATGAAAAGGGGGAGGCGGCTGAAAAGAGCGGCGGCGCGTCTGCGTGTTGGCAGCTAAAAAAGCGCAAAAAAATACCAGGGCCAGCCGCTTGCCCCGGATTACTTTTCTTAGAGCGCTGCTTATCTGCTGCTCTGCTTGGACTCTTGACCGGAAAAAATCAGGTCATCGATGTCGTGAATCATATACGTTTTCATGTTATATCCCATTGAACTCCTTTCTGCGGGATGCGTGACGATAAACATATTATAACATATCTTAAAGTAAATTGCAAATTATTTTTAGTCAGGGGAAAAAGATATGAACATTGCTTGACAGTTGACCTGCCGTTTAAAGGTACGCCATAAAGGGAAAGGGCCACTTCCATATGATCAGGCAGGCCAGCAAAATCAAGATCGCAATAAAAATGAGTAAATTACGCCAAATACTATCCATAGTCAATCCTCTCCGCCGGTTTCATAGGCAAAAAAATGTAGTTTCTGCGGGCAAGGACGGAATCAAAACATGCCTTGTATTTGATTCTTTCCTATAGATATAATTTCATGAGGAGGATAAAATTTGACAATAATTATTTATCTTTGAATATTTTGTTGAATCGTGTCGTTAAAATATGATAGGATGCAAAAGAAGGGGGGAGATATATGTGGACTCTATACAATTTGAGCAATGGTTTGATGCATTATACTTTGCCAATGCTAAAAACATGGCGCAAGTGGCATATCGTATAGTGGGCAGCCGTGAAGCGGCTGAAGATATTGTGCAAAATGTTTTCATTGTCCTTCTGGCGAAAAAGGAAGCGGTCAGTAAAATGGAAAACCAGTCTGCCTGGCTGTATCAAACCTTGCGCAACCAAATTGGCAATGAGTTGAAGCGAAAAAAATATCGCCAGACTCAATCATTGGATGAAAGCGTAGATCTGGCATCTTTTGATGTGTACTTCGAGGAGCTGGCGTTACATTTGCCAAGGGGGTTGTCAGAGAAAGAGCGGGAGATTTTGGTCATGCGCTTTGAAGAGCAAATGTCACTAGATGAAATCGCAGAGCGTTTGGGCATCTCTTACGCCGCAGCTGGCACACGCTTATCACGCGCAAAAGTACGATGTAAAAATTATTATAAAAGTGATGAGGAAGAAGTCAAACAGTCGAAGCATCAAGATGCGATACCGGTAGGAGGTGAAGGAAATGTCTGAGCTTCATGGACATTCGGTGGCATCTTTACCATCAGAAGAATCGGATCAAAACCAAAAACATTTGGAACAGACAGAAGAAGAGCTTCTGGATCAATTGGTAACTTGGCTTGAGGAGGTTGATGAGGAGCATTGTTCTCAAGCGCAGCTCAATGCTTTGCTCACTGGGTTAGAGGCGGTCAATCCCAGCGGAGACTGGTTTGATGTGGACGAAGCATTCAAAGATTTTCAGTATCGTTTTGGCGATCTGTTTGAAACAGATGTTGATAGAGCAGCCTTACAAACAAGCATCCGGGAACAAGGCAAACAAGGGAGGGGACAAAAGGGGAACTCCAAATTTTCCACATGGAAAAAAGTAGTTGCCGTAATTGCCCTCTTGATCGCCCTGTCGTTTCCAAGCATGTTGGTGGCAGAGGCGTTTGGCTTTCATATCTTCGGCGCAATTGGGCGCTGGTCGGAAGAAACCTTTCAATATATCGGCAATCGAAAGGATATTGTGCCGGAAGGAGCACCGCCCGCTCCCGTTGAGGACACTGCTTTCAATTCTCTCGAGGAAGCCCTTGTTGTCGGCGGTTTGCCGGCAGAGATGGCCCCCACTGGGATCCTGGAAGGGTTTCACTTTGATTCCGCGAAAGTCTTTACGCCTCCAAGGCGGGTGGTTGTCTTTGTGAATTATGAAAATGAAGATGGTCTTAGCTATTTTCTGACGATCCATCAGTTTGACGATCCATCCGGTATATCGTCCTATCGTTTTGAAAAGGATGATACGCCCGTGGAACTCTATACCAGCGGTGATAAGACTTTTTACATTATGAAAAACTATGAAAATTATACGGCAGTCTGGTCGGATGGCAAGGCCTATATGATCACCATAGGCGCAAGCATGCCAAAGGACTTGCTCATACAGGTCATTGATTCATTTGCCTGAACAAATAAAACCGTCAATAGGCAGGCGGCGGAGTGGAATCATACGCTCCGTCGCCTGTCTTATTCCGATCTGAAAAGAAAGCTTTCCGCTATCCATTGACGAACACCGGATTGTGGGCTATAATTTCAAGTACTATCTTTTGTAAGAAAAGGAGAATCGGATCAGTACTATGGACGACGAGGACAGTGACAAGATGGTGAGCAATCCCTTATGTAAAAGTTTGAAAGAAAGAAGGCATGGCCTGTGTTCGCCCAAACGGCACGATGGCTTATGTCTTTTGCGTATTTTAGGACCTGTCATCCATACGATGGATGAAAAGGAGGGTTTGTGTTGGAAGGCTCACTGATGTGGATGCTACTTCTGCAGTTGGTCTTAATTGCGCTCAATGCGGTGTTTGCCTGTGCGGAAATTGCGGTCATTTCCATGAATGACAACAAATTGGCAAAGCTGGCCGCGGGGGGAGATAAGCGCGCCGTGCGTCTGGCGCGGTTGACCAGCCAACCCGCGCGTTTTTTGGCAACGATTCAAGTGGCTATCACGCTCTCAGGCTTCCTGGGCAGCGCCTTTGCGGCGGAGAACTTTTCAGACGGCCTGGTGGCGTGGCTCCTGGGTCTGGGCGTAGCCATTCCGGGCAAAACGCTGGACGCCATCGCCGTGGTGGTGATCACCATTGTGCTGTCTTACTTCACGCTGGTATTTGGCGAACTGGTGCCAAAGCGGGTCGCCATGCGTAAGGCAGAGGCGTTGGCGCTGGGCATGTCGGCGCTGATCAGCGGCATTGCCAAGCTCTTTGCCCCCATCGTTTGGCTCTTGACCGGCTCCACCAATGCCATCTTGCGTCTGCTGCGGATCGACCCCAACGCAGAGGATGAGCAGGTCAGCGAAGAGGAGATCCGCATGATGGTGGATGTGGGCAGCGAGAAGGGCGCCATCGACTATGAGGAAAAGCAGTTCATTCAAAATGTTTTTGAATTTGACGATCTGACGGCGGACGATATCGCCACCCATCGCACCGAGATCTCCCTGCTGTGGATGGAGGAGGATATGGCGGAGTGGAAAAAGACCATTTACAACAGCCGTCATACGCTCTATCCGGTCTGCGACGGCTCTGCCGATAATATCATCGGCATTTTAAACGCCAAAGACTATTTCCGCCTTGAGGATCATAGCCGGGAAACGGTGATGGAAAAGGCGGTCAAACCGGCCTATTTTGTGCCGGAGAGCGTCAAGGCCGATGTCTTGTTTCGTAATATGAAGCACAGCCGCAATCATTTGGCTGTTGTCTTGGACGAATATGGCGGCATGAGCGGCATCGTCACGACAAATGACCTGGTGGAAAAACTGGTGGGCGATCTGGGCGACGATGATGTGGCAGACGATGCCGTGGCGTTGATTGAACAAATTGACTCTAAGACATGGAAGATCCACGGCAGCGCAACCCTGGATGAGATGTCAAGCGTACTGGGCGTGTCTCTGCCGTTTGAGGATTACGACACCTTCAATGGTCTGGTGTTTGACGCGCTGGGCGCTATCCCGCAGGACGGCTCCACCGTGGATCTTGAGATCGCAGGCCTGGTGATCAAGGTCACGCAGATCCGTGATCATCAGGTGGAGACGGCGCTGGTTTGCCTGGAGGAACCTTTGGACAATAAGGGCGGCGAACAAACAGAGTCAAACAGGCTTTGACTACCAATTCTACTTGAAGCCTGTGCAAAAAAAGACAAACCCGGTAAGACCCTCCCATGGGGGAAGCTTACCGGGTTTTTGTTTTCATATTTACAGTAAAGTGAAGGTGAAGTAAGCGAAAACCAGCAGGCCGAGCACAATGCGGTACCAGCCGAACACCTTGAAATCATGCTTTTTGATGTAGGACATGAGAAACTTAATGACGAGTACCGAAACCAAAAAGGCGACCAGCATACCGAGACCCAAAACAAGCAGCTCCGTGCTGGAAAAATCCAGGCCGAACTTCCAAATCTTTAACAGAGAGAAGCCGAACATGACCGGGACAGCCAGGAAGAAGGTGAACTCCGCCGCCGCAATGCGTGAGACGCCGAGGATCAGGGCGCCGATGATCGTGGCGCCCGAGCGGGACGTGCCGGGTATGATAGAGAGCACCTGGAACAGGCCAATGGCAAAGGCGATGGTATAGCTGATCTCCGGCAAGGTTTTGATGCGTGGCACGCGGGTCTTGTTTTTGTTTTCTATCACAATGAAGGCGACGCCGTACAGCACCAGGGCAAGGGCGATGATGAACGGGGTATGTAGATGGGCTTCGATATAGTCGTCAAAGAGCAGCGTGACAATCGCGCCCGGAATACAGGCGACGATGACTTTAAACCAGGTGGAAAAAATCTCTTTTTGGACGACGGGTTTTGTTTTGTCCCGCCATTGAAAAGGAAACATTTTATGCCAGAAGATGAGAACAACGGCCAAAATAGCGCCCAGCTGGATGACAACGAAAAACATTTCCTTAAACGCATCGCTCATGCGCAGCGTCAAAAACTCGTCGACTAAGAGCATATGTCCTGTGCTGCTGATGGGCAGCCATTCTGTGATTCCCTCGACGATGCCGAGGAATATGACTTTCAGCGCTTCGATCAAATCGAACTGCATGCGGTGAGACCTCCTTGATCTTTGGGGCTTGATTTTCAGTGATATCAAAAGATTATAGCACCAAGCCACCCTCACTGGCAAGAAAATTTGTGCCGTCTTTTGCCCAGCTTTGGGAAAAAAGTATGCCAAAGGCTGATGATTTCCGGCAGGATGATCTTGCATCCTGGCGTAAAACTGTTATAATTGTAAGAAAAGTAGGTATTATGGATAATGAAAGAAACTTGCATTGCCAGAGCAATCAAGCTCGCCCGTTAGGGCGTAAGAAAAAGGAGACGTACCATCATGCAGGAAATGGACCAAAGCACGCAAGACGTGCAGGCACGCGTGCTTTTTACAGGCCGCGGCGTGCGGATGATTGAAAACCTGATGGATCAGGTTGCGGGCAAGTACGTGCCCGACCGCTGCCATGTCAATGAGACGGAGTTTCGGCAGAAGCTGGAGCGGTTTCATCCCCACGTTGTGGTGATCTGTCTGCAAAATGAGTTTCACGAGGACCGTGAGACGTATTATGTTCTGAAGGATAAGGCGGAATATCGACACCTGCCTGTGCTTGTCCTGGGCCGGGATGAGGATTGCGCTCTGTTTCATGATAAGATCAGACTCCACAACGAGGTGGTGCTTGAACGTCCGCTGAATATGGATGTGTTTATGGAGACCTTGCGCGAGATGGCCGATCAATCCATCGCACATGATGAAGAACAAAAAAAGAGGGAAGAACAGATGGAGAGCAAACCCGTAGATGAAACCAAACCGGCGCAGCCGGCAACTGAGAATCCAAGCAACCAGCGTAAGAGCATCCTGGTTGTGGATGACGATGTGCGTATGCTCAATGTCATCAAGTTATACCTGCAAGAGCTCTATGATGTGACGGTGGTTCCCAACGGTAAGCTGGCGCTGAAGTTTTTGGAAAAAAAGCATGCGGATATGGTTTTGCTGGATTATCTGATGCCGGAAATGAGCGGCCCGCAGGTGTTGGAGCAAATTCGCACCGGCCTGCGCAATCCGGATGTGCCGGTTCTGTTTTTGACCGGCGTGTCGGATAAGGACATGGTCATCCAATCGCTGCGCTTTAGCCCCAGCGGCTATCTGCTCAAACCGGTGACGCGTGAGACGCTGTTGGAACGGGTGACAGAGATCCTGCTGGACCTTTGAATGGGAGTAAACCATGAAACTGCAGGAGCTTAATTCAGGCATTGTATTCACCAACGACAGCTGTATCGGCTGCAACAAATGTATATCAGGCTGCATAGCCGTCGGGGCCAGCGTGGTGGTGCGGGATGAAACGTCCGGGCGCTATTCTGTGCTGGTAGATCCCAATAAATGCATTTTCTGCGGGACCTGCATTGAGATGTGCGTGCACCAGGCGAGAACCTATCGGGACGACACGGATGAATTCTTTGCCGCCTTAGAGCGCGGCGAGCGCATCTCGATCCTGGTCTCACCGACCCTGCTGACCGACTATGAAAAGCAGTATCATAATATACTCGGCTACTTAAAGCATACAGGCGTCAATCACATCTATAACACCGGCTTCGGCGGTGACCTGATGGTCTGGGTGTACATGAATTTTATTCGGGACTATGGGCTCTCGGGCATTGTGTCGCAGGTCTGTCCTGTGATCACGAATTACTTGGAGAAGTACCGGCCTGAGCTGTTGCCCTACCTCATGCCGGTGCAGAGCCCGGTCATGTGCACGGCGATCTATGTCAAAGAGTACTTGAATATTGACGACAAACTGGCCTTTATCAGCCCGTGTATTGCCTCCAAACAGGAGATCGACGATGTCAACAACTACGGTTTGGTGAGCTACAATGTAACCTTCGAACGCCTGATGCAGCGTTTGGAGGGCATTGACCTGTCTGTGTTTCGGGCTGACGATGAGGTGGACTATGGCTTGGGCGCGCTGGTTCCTATGGCCGGCGGCTTATCGGATAACATTGAACGATATATCGGCTTTAATGAGGTGCTGATCCAGACGGCGGGACCGGATAACATCTTCCCGTATTTTGAGCACTATTACAAAGAAGTGAGCGGGGACGGGCAGCTGCCCTTTTTGATCGACGCGCTCAGCTGTACCAACGGCTGTAATTTCGGCACCGGCACCCGCTGCGGGGTAGAGCTGCGCAATGAAATGACCTTTTCAGCGCACCACCTGAAGGAACATGCGTACCGTTCCGGCATGGAATCGCGCGCGTCTAACCCCACGGAGCGCTTTGAAATCCTCAATCAAAAGTTCGCTGAATTTGACCTGTGCAGTTTTGTTCGTCAATATGACTTGACGCGGGCGATTCCTGAGACAGTGATCTCAGAGGCGCAGATCGAAGAAATTTTCGACTCCATGTACAAATACGAGGACGTAGACCGACACGCCGACTGCGGCTCCTGTGGTTATATGACCTGCCGCGCCATGGCCCAGGCCATCGCCACCAATGTCAACCACAAGGAGAACTGCATCAACTACTCCAAAGGCCGCATTCGCCGCGAAACGGAAAAGACCAATCAGCTGCTCGAGGAGATTTCGCTCATGAACGAGGAGCTGATGGTCTCCACACAGCTCAAATCGAACTTCCTGGCCAATATGAGCCACGAAATCCGCACCCCCATGAATGCCATCATCGGCATGGCAGAGATGGCGCTGCGCTGTCATCTGGGCGAGGAAGAACGCGGTTATCTGCATCAAATCAAAGCCTCGGGCCGCTCTCTGCTGGCCATCATCAATGATATATTGGACTTTTCCAAAATAGAATCCGGCAAGATGGAGCTCAATGAGACGGAATATGAAGTCATGAGCATCATCAACGACACCGTCAATATCGTCATGACCCGCATCGGAGAAAAGGACATTCACCTGATTGTCGATGCGGACCCGGAAGTGCCCTATTCTCTGTATGGCGACGATATTCGTATCAAGCAGGTGCTGGTGAATCTGGCGAACAATGCCGTGAAGTTCACGCGCAAGGGCTGTGTTGAGCTGCAGCTGCATTACGAAAAACCGAAAGACTGTGACGATGAGATTGACCTCATCCTCTCTGTGAGCGATACCGGCATTGGCATCAAGCCGGAGGATGTGGAAAAACTGTTTACCTCTTTCCAGCAGCTCGACTCCAAACGCAACCGCAACGAGGAGGGCACGGGACTGGGCCTGGTGATCTCGCGTGAGTTTGTCAGGCTGATGCATGGTGAAATATCGGTGGAAAGCACCTATGGCGTCGGCAGTACCTTCTCGTTCCGTATACCGCAAAAGGTGGTCGATGTACGGCCCAGCGTGGCGGTGAAGGATGAGAGCGCGATCAAAACCTGCTCCCTGATCAAAAATGCCTACGTGCGTGAAGGTCTGCTCAAGGCGGTCCGGGAGCTGAAGCTGGATCACCGGGATTGCCGCTCGCTGCAAGAGTTGGAGCAAGCGGTGGAACAGGGCGCCCAGTTTGCGTTCATCAGTTACCTGTGCTGGGACGAGGCGACGGACCGCTTTGCCCGTGAGAATGCAGACAAGGTGCAAACCATTGTCATCGTCGACCCGCGCAAGGATGTGGTGGATAAACCCTATATCCGTAAGCTGAACCAGCCGGTGTACAGCCTCAACATTGCCTCGGTCATCAATCATGAATCCCTGGATATCTTTACCCACGCCAACCATGAGGAGGAGTTCCGCTTTGAGGCGCCGGAGGCGAAGATCTTAATTGTGGATGATAATACCATCAACCTCACCGTGGCCAAAGGCTTGCTCAGCCCCCTGCATATGGACATTCAGACGGCCATCAGCGCGCAGGAGGCGCTGGCCATGCTGGTCAAGCAGGAGTTTGACATTGTGTTTATGGATCACATGATGCCGGACATTGATGGCGTGGAGGCCACACATATGATCCGAGAGTTGGGCGGCGCATATAAGGATTTGACCATCATCGCGCTGACAGCCAATGCAGTCAATGACGCCAAGGAGATGTTCCTGCGGGAAGGCATGAACGATTTTGTCGCCAAGCCCATTGAGATGCTCGACATCACCGCCAAATTGCGCAAATGGCTGCCACCGGAGAAGATCAAACAGTTGACCGTGCCCGAGCCAAGCGCTGCGCCCAAGGCCGTCCAACTGGAGATCGAAGGCTTGGATGTCGCGGCGGGCATAAACCTATCCGGTACGCTGGATCTCTACCTGAGTGTTTTGGCGGACTACGTTGATGTGATTGAGAAGAAAGCGGATCTCATTGAACAGTATGAAAAGGAGAGCAATCTGGCATCCTATACCATTGAAGTGCATGCGCTCAAGAGCGCGTCGAAGTTGATTGGCGCAACAGATCTGAGTAACATGGCCGCGCGCCTGGAACACTGCGGCCACTTGGGTGAGTGGGATGAAATTCATGCCGACACAGATGAACTGCTGCGCCGGTATCGCAGCTATCTGCCCATTCTGGCGCCCTATGCGCGCGCCGCAGTTGAGGCGAATGTGGAGATGGATGCGCAAGAGATCACGGGGCACCTGTCCGCCTTGCTGCCGGCGTTGGATGACTTTGATATAGACGCCGCGAAGGCCGTGACCGATACGCTCAGAACCTGCCGGCTCTCGGAAGCGGATAGCCAGCTGTGCCTGGCGCTCTGCGAAGCGGTGGATGAGATGGAGTATGACGATGCCGCCGAAAAGGCCAAGGCATGGATGGAACACCTGGCTCAGTGAGGCGCTTATTTCAATCAAGAATAGAAATGTTGCAGCGGCGGTTCCCGAAGAACCGCCGCTGTGGTATGATAGAGGCTATCGACCGGGCATAGGGGAAGGAGGTGCGGTCCGTGTTCAAGATTTTGCTGATAGAGGATGATCGCGTCATCGCCGACAATATGGCACGGCACCTGCGCAAGTGGGATTATGAGATCCTGGTGCTGGAGGAGTTTAAAAAGGTGCTGGAAACCGTGCAGCGCTTCGCACCGCAGCTGGTTTTGCTGGATATCACGCTGCCGTTTATGAACGGCTACCACTGGTGCAGTGAAATCCGGAAGCTATCCAATGTGCCAATCATGTTTATCTCCTCGGCCAGCGATAACATGAACGTGGTGATGGCCATGAACATGGGCGCGGATGACTTCATTGCCAAACCCTTTGACCTGGATGTGCTGACGGCTAAGGTTTCGGCCCTGCTGCGGCGCGCGTACTCGTTCAGCGCGGATATGAACCTGTTGGAGTATAACGGCCTGCAGTTGAACCTGGGCGACATGACGCTGCACTATCAGGACAAGCGCCTGGAACTGACCAAAAACGACGCCAAAATCCTGCAAGTACTCCTGGAGCATGCCGGGCAGGTGGTGTCGCGGGATAGCCTGATGCGCAAACTATGGGACAGCGAGAGTTTCATTGACGATAATACGCTCACTGTCAACATGACGCGCCTGCGCAAAAAGCTCGAGGAGCTCGGTCTTGTGCAATGGATTAAGACGAAAAAGGGGCTGGGTTATATGGTGGATGCGCATGATGTATGAGTACGTGAAGGATCGCGCGGCGTATCTGTCCTTGTTTTGTATCTTCGCGCTGGTGTTTGGTTTGCTCACGTTTTTACAGGGCTTGCCCATGGACGCTGTTTGGTACGGCGTTTTGGTCTGCCTGAGCCTGCTGGGCATCCTGGCGTGTTTTGATTGCGCTGCCTATCGTAGACGCCATCGAGCGCTCGTAGCGGCGCAGCAAACCGTGATCAACAGCTTGGGCTATCTGCCGATGGCGAAGGGTGTGCAGGAGCAGGACTATCAGGAGCTGCTGTGGGTTTTGCATGATCAGCTTCGTCGCCTTGAAACCAAGCAAAAAATGGAATACGCCGAAATGAAGGACTTTTATGCGCTCTGGGTGCATCAGATCAAAACGCCCATTGCGGCAATGAGCCTGCTCTTGCAGGAGCAGGAGAGCGAAAAAAACAAGCAGCTGCTGCTGGAACTGTTTAGAATTGAACGCTATGCAGAGCTGGTACTGCAGTACTTGCGGCTCGATGAAATCCACACGGATCTGTCGCTCGAGGCGTGCAGCCTGGATAAGATGGTCAAACAAGCGGTGAAAAAGTATGCGCCCATCTTCATCACCAAACACATATCCGTGCAAATGGAAGACCTGGCGCTCTCTGTCGTCACCGACGATAAGTGGCTGACCTTGGTCATCGAGCAGCTGCTGTCCAATGCGCTCAAGTATACGGCCGTCCACGGACTGGTTCGCATCTACGCGCAGAACGATACGCTGTGCATAGCGGATAACGGCATCGGTATAGCCAAAGAGGATCTGCCCCGTGTGTTTGAAAAGGGCTTTACCGGCTTGAACGGACGTATCGACCAACGCGCGACGGGCCTTGGCCTGTATCTGAGCAAAAAAACGCTGGACAAGCTCGGCCACGGCATCACAATTGACAGCGAAGAAGGCCGAGGCACAACGGTTACGCTCGACCTTTCCCGCAGAAACCTGCCCTTTGAATAGAGCCTAACCTTACCAAAGTGTAAGGATAGGTTCTTTTTTGTAAGTCAAAGCTATGGCAGCGTTGTGATAAAAGGGGTATCATAAGGACACAACAGGAAGCAGGAGGGAAAGAGCATGGCTTTTCTAAGCGTCAACAGTTTGAAAAAAGTATACACCACGCGTTTCGGCGCCCAGCAGGTGACTGCGCTGTCCGGCGTGACTTTTTCCGTGGAGCAGGGGGAATATGTGGCCATCATGGGTGAGTCCGGCTCAGGCAAGACCACGCTACTCAACATTCTGGCCTCGCTGGATAAGCCAACCAGCGGCGAAGTGCTTTTGGCCGGGAACGACATCACACAAATCCGGGAGAAGGATCTATCCGCGTTCCGGCGCAAGCAATTGGGTTTTGTCTTTCAAGATTTCAATTTACTCGATACCTTCTCCATCAAGGACAACATCTTTTTACCACTGGTGCTGTCGCAAACGCCGCACAGTCAGATGCAGGAGCGTCTGACTCCCATCGCCAAGCAGCTGGGCATTGAGGATATTTTAGAAAAATTCCCCTATGAAGTCTCCGGCGGCCAGAAGCAGCGGACCGCCGTGGCGCGCGCCCTGATCACGGAGCCGGCGCTCATTCTGGCCGATGAACCGACCGGTGCGCTCGACTCCAGATCCAGCGACCAACTGCTCAAGCAGTTTGTGCAGATCAACCGGACGGGACAGACCATCCTTATGGTCACCCATAGCGTCAAGGCGGCGTCCACAGCCGGGCGGGTGTTGTTCATCAAGGATGGCGAGGTGTATAACCAGCTGTACCGCGGCAACCTGACCAGCGATCAGTTTTTTGTCAAAGTGTCGGACACACTGACGGCTTTGGCTGGTCGAGGGGAGTGATGTGAGCATGTTCTTCTATCAAAAACTGGCCCGCACCAACATCAAAAACAACAGCAAGACCTACTTGCCCTATATCGTCACTTGCATCGGCACTGTCCTGCTTTTTTTCAATATGGCTTCTTTGACCTTCCACACCAGTAGTGGGCAGGGCTCTCTGGCGGCCATGATGTCCTTGGGTATGGCTGTCACGGGGATTTTTTCGGCCATCTTTTTGTTTTATACCAATAGCTTTTTGGTCAAGCGGCGCAAGAAGGAATTTGGCCTGTTTAATATTCTGGGCATGGACAAAAAACACATTGGCAAGGTTATGTGTTGGGAAACGATTTATGTGGCCGCGATCAGCCTGGTGTTGGGCCTTCTGTTTGGCATCTTGTTCAATCGCCTGATCACCATGCTGCTCTACAAAATGCTGCGTTTTGATCCCTCCTATCAGTTTGCCGTCAGCGGTATCGCTGTGCTGCTGACCTTGGCCTTGTTTGCCGCGATCTTTCTCGTGACGCTGCTTTGTTCGCTCTGGCAGGTGTACCGCGCGAAGCCCATTGAGCTTCTGCGCGGCGGTGAGGTCGGGGAAAAGGAACCGAAGTCCAACTGGGTATTGGCCATCCTGGGCATACTGACCCTGGGCGCCGGCTATTATTTATCCTTGACGATTAAAAATCCGCTGTCGGCCATCACCAACTTTTTCATAGCGGTTCTGCTTGTGATCATCGGCACGTATTGCCTCTTTACAGCCGGCAGTGTCGTGTGGCTGAAAATGCTCAAGAAGAACAAAAATTACTATTATCAGACCAAGCATTTTGTCGCGATCTCAAGCATGATCTACCGCATGAAAAAACACGCCGCCGGCCTGGCGAATATCTGCATCATGTCCACTGCCGTTTTGGTGATGGTTTCCACCACCATTTCCATGTTTGTCGGCATGGATAATTTGATGGACTATCGCTTTCCGCAGGATGCGATCATCACCACGCGGTATACAGCGCAAACGCGCCCCGATCGGCAGACCCTGCAGGCAGAGATCGAGGACATTCTTGCCAGAGATCAAATGGCGCACAGTGATTTCTCCGTCTGTGAATATTTGGACATCACGATGGAGCGATCAGGAAACAGCTATACTGCCATGAAGAACACGCGGGACTTGGCTTGGGAAAACACATCCACCTTGCTCTTTCTCACGGCGCAGGATTATACACAAGCGAGCGGGGAATCGGTTTCGCTGCAGCCGGACGAGGTGGTGGTATATGCCAAACGCACCATGGATAAAATCGAGATATTTGACCGGTCGTTTACCGTCAAAGAAGCCAGAAGTGGTGATATACCCATAGCCGGGTTTCAGTCTTGGCTGACGGATACGGTCTGCGTTGTGGTCAGCGACCGGGATGTCTTGGATGGGATATATCGGACACAGAGCGAAGCGTATGGGAAGCAGGCCAGCGTGCTGAATTTGCAGATGGGCTTTGATTTTATGGCCGAGGATGAAGAAGTCATCGCCTATGGCAAAGATGCGTTCCTTCAAGAGCTGCATGAGAGTGACTTTGGGCAGGAGTCGATGTCCAGCCAGATCAAGCAGTTGGATGTGCAAGAGTTCTATTTGCTCTATGGCGGCCTGTTCTTCCTGGGTATTTTCCTCGGCACACTCTTTTTGTTGGCCACGGTGCTCATCATCTATTACAAGCAGGTGATTGAAGGCTTTGAGGATAAGGAACGCTTTGCCATCATGCAAAAGGTGGGCATGAGCCAGCAGGAGGTCAAAAAATCCATTGGTTCACAGATCCTCACCGTGTTCGCGCTGCCCATACTGGCCGCGGTTGTGCATATCATCGTTGCGTTCCCCATACTCAAAACGCTGCTCTTTTTGCTCGGTCTCTACAATGTCTCCCTGTTTGTCTGGTGTACGGTTTTGACGGTGCTCGCGTTTATTGCCATATACGTCATCGTCTATCTGCTGACGTCCAGGGTTTACTATAAAATTGTCAATTCTCCCGCCACCGCGCAGCACTGAAACGACACAAAAGGCCCCCCGGGTGTTCAACGCCCGGGGGGCCTACTTTTTCACTTGCTATGAAAACGAATGCTTGTTATACTAAAATTAGTAAGGAAATGGGGACGGGCCTGATGCCAAGTGAATGAAAACCAGAAGGTGGGGCAAGTCAGCTAGAAATGGAATGGATCGGAGACTTCGTGTATGAACAAACAGAAGCTATTGGAAACCATAAACCACTGGCAAAAGGGAAGCGAATACCGGAAAATCAGGAATGCGATTTTGTCTATACCGGAGCCCGAACGTGACGACGAATTGCTGGGCGCCCTGGTGATGGCACACAACAATCTGTTTCACTTTGACGCGTCCATGGCGCTGCTTGAGCAGTTGCGCCCACGACAAGAAAACACGAGTCAATGGCAATTTGACTTTGCCTTCGCCCTCTATTATATGGATAAAAATGAAGAAGCGAAGCTGGCGTTTGAGCGTTGTCTGCAGCTGCAGCCCTCCCAGGACTGCAGGGAGGAGTGCCTGGCCTTTTTGGAGGCGATTGAACAGTCGCGCCTGGAGGAGCAAATGGAAGACAGACAGGCGGACAGCTTAGTGCAGGGGATCAAACAGGTGATGATGGATCACGTCGAGCCACACCTGGCCCGCTTGCGGGATAAGCAACTGCCGCTTGACGAATTGGCTGCGTATAACCATATGGCCATTTATTTGCGCTGGAGTATAGAAAAGGGGCTGATGAGTGACCAATTTGTCCGGCGTCTGCCCGACCTTACGGAAGGTGTCACAAGGGGCAAGCGGCGTTTGGATCTGCGCAAGCAGTTGCGGGATCGCATAGAACTGAACCACGCCCTGATTCATCCCTATTTTAACGAGAAAGGCGTGGCCTTTGCCTTATATTATTATACAGCTGCCGCTGCAAATGACACATCAACCATCTATGCTGCCGATGTAGACGAGTACGCCCGGAACTTTTTTGGCCCGCAGCGTTACCATGCGGAGGAATACAAAGGGGCGGCCTATCTCTTTGTGCCCTATGATGAGCGGTACTATCAGGGCATGAAGCAGATACTGGACCGCCGATTCGAGCATTGGACGGATGTGTACGCGCGAATGGATCAAAGCGCCGCGCCCGCGCCGCTGGCGAAAACAATGATGAAGTATTTGGATTGCCCTTGCCGCTTTTTTCCGCCCACAGTGGATGACGATGGCATCGTCACCGCCTACCGAAAGGCCGCACGGCGGGGCAGAAAGGAAGGGTTTGTCCCGGTGTTGGTGGCCGTAGAGGACACGCTATGGGAATGTCTTTTGATGAACTCTGATGAAAACGGCGCGGAAAACGAGGGTGACGGCTTCGATCCCAAAGCGGTGGCGGCGTATCGCAAGAGCATGCTGGAAACGCCCCTGCCTTCCTGGGAAGAAGTCGCGGCGCGCCTGTTAAAGACGGGCCGGGAAGTGGGCGGCTATATGGCGGCGCTGGAAGAAATGGAGGACGGACGGGCCGGCAAACGCTTTCTGGGCTACTGGGACTATGCATCCCGCGCGACCCTGCCGCTGATATTGGCGGAAATCCCGGTGAAACATCCATGGGAGGTGTTTGCTTATCTGCCTTTTGGCGGGTGGAACGAGTGCCCGGACACCCCTGAGTTGATGGCGGTGTCAAAATACTGGTTTGCGCTGCACGGCGCGGCCCCCGCTGTCATGACCCATGACGTGTTGGAGTATTACCTGCGAAAGCCGGTGAAAAAGCTCTTGGCCATGCAGCTTGCCCTGGAACAGTATGCCTGGTGCCCGGACATCATTGATCAAGGCGGAGAGGATGCGACGGTGGGCCGTTTGGCCGGTAGTTTGGCCAAATCCACATGCTGGTATTTTTGGTGGGACTGATACCAAGTCGCATGCAAACGCATACAATAAAAGCGATACGGCAAGCGGAATCATAGTCCGCCTGCCGTATCTTTGTTTTCCCTTTCCATGCGTGAAGGGGGGTTATTTCATTGAGTCGATAATGGCGTCGGCCAGTGCTTCCAGCTCGCCGGCTTTGCTGTCGCTGAGGGCGGAGGCCAGGGAGAGCCGTTCATTGATAACGGTCATATTCTTCAGTTCCTCGTCGATAAACTTCTGCATCAGATCGCCTGACTTGCAGGCCCAGGAGCCGTTTTCGATGAGGGCAAAGGTGCGGTTTTGCAGGTTGAGCGCCTTCATGTCCATGAGATAATTGTGCATGACGGGGTACATGCCGAGGTTATAGGTCACGGAAGCCAACACAATATGGCTCAGGCGGAAGCTCTCGGAAATGAGCTGTGACACGTGGGTATTGGAGACATCGTAAACCCAGACATTGGTGACGCCCTTTTCGCATAGCTTGGCGGCCAAGGCCTGCGCGGCGGCTTCGGTGTTGCCGTACATGGAGGCGTAGGCGATCATGACGCCCTTTTCTTCGGCTTCGTAGCGGCTCCATTTGTCATACTTTTGAATAAAATACAGGAAGTCCTCGCGCCAGACGGGGCCGTGCAGGGGGCAGATGAACTTGATTTTGTCCAAAATGCCGGAAGCCTTTTTCAGCAGGAGCTGCACATGCGGGCCGTATTTGCCCACGATGTTGGTCAAGTAGCGGCGCGCGTCGTCGAGCCAGTCGCGGTCAAAGTTGACCTCGTCCGCGAACAGCTTTCCGTCCAGGGCGCCGAAGGAGCCAAAGGCGTCGGCGGAGAAGAGCACGCCATTGGTCAGGTCAAAGGAGACCATGGCCTCCGGCCAGTGGACCATCGGAGCGGCCACGAAGGTGATGGTATGCTTGCCGAAGGTGTAGGTATCGCCTTCCTTCACTTCGATGAGCTCGTGTCCATCAATATGGAACTGGAACTGCCGCATGAGCATGAAAGATTTCTCGCTGGAGATCACCTTGACCTGCGGCCAGCGCAGGAGAATTTCTTCGATGGAAGCGCCGTGGTCGGGCTCCATGTGGTTGATGACGAGATAGTCAAGCGGTTTGCCTTGCAGCAGGTGGTCCAGGTTTTCCAGCAGCTGGCGGCAGGCGGACCAATCCACGGTGTCAAACAGGACTGTTTTTTCGTCCTGTAACAGATAGGCGTTGTAGCTCACGCCGCGGGGGATGGGGTGGATATTCTCAAACAGGTGCAGGCGGTGATCATTGGCGCCTACCCAGTGCAGGTCGTCGGTAACCTTTCTGACGCAGTACATATATATATCCTCCTTTTGTAGTCAGGTGAAACGGCTGCGCTTTGCGCGCAGGGTGAGGGGCATCAAGCCTCGATGAAGCTGCTCTTATCCTCTGCACATTCGGGACAGACCCAGTCCTCGGGCAGTTTGTCAAAGAGCGTGCCGGGGGCGATCTCCGCATCTGCATCGCCCAAGTCCGGGATGTATTCGTAACCACAGCCACCACAGATATAGTGCTTGCCGATGGATTCCGGCTTGGGCGGCTGGGGACGCTTCATTTTGACCATAGGCGGCGCGGGCTGCTTATCGCCGGTATCCAGCGCGGCGGTGAGCAGCGGCAGGATCTCATTGACGTCGCCCACGATGCCATAATCGCAGTTTTTGAAGATGGGCGCGTTGCCGTTCTTGTTGATGGCAACGATCGTGGAGGCATTTTTGATGCCCTTAAGGTGCTGAATGGCGCCGGAGATGCCGCAGGCGATGTAGAGATTGCCGGAGAAGGTTTGGCCCGACATGCCCACATAACGGTTCAAGGGGACATATTTGAGCGTCTCGGCCACGGGGCGGGACGAACCAATGGCGGCGCCCGCAGCGGCGGCCAGATCCTCAATCAGTTTCATGTTTTCCTTTGTACCAATGCCCTGGCCCGCGCTGACCACGCGTTCGGCTTGCGTGATGGGCGTGTCACTTGCGATGCCGACGCTAAAGTCATAGCCGTCCTTTTTGAGCGCTGCGACGAGGGCATCGACTTGCTCGGCGGCGCTGCCTTCTTTAAAGAAGATTTTCTTGCGCACGCCCGTGATGGGGGCGGGCTTTTTGGCGCGGCTGTGGGAGCCGCCTTCCTCCTTGGGCGCTTTGCCCATGAGGTGGGAGGAGATGACCACGCGTTGAATCTCGTTGGTGCCCTCGTAGATGGTGGTGATTTTTGCGTCGCGGTACATACGCTCGACATCCATACCCTTCAGGAAGCCCGTGCCGCCGAAGATTTGCAGCGCGTCGTTGGTGACCTCCAGGGCAATGTCGGAGGCGTACATCTTGGCCATGGAGGACTCCATGCCATAGGGCTCATGGTGCTCTTTGAGCTCGGCAGAGGAGTACACCAGCATCCGGGCGCAACGCAGCTTCGTGGCCATGTCAGCCAGCTTAAAGCCGACGGCCTGCTGGAAGCCGATGGGCTTGCCGAACTGTACGCGCTCTTTGGCGTAGGTGAGGGCGGCCTCGTAGGCGCCTTGGGCGATGCCCAGGGCCTGGGCGGCAATGCCGATGCGGCCGCCGTCGAGGGTGGCCATGGCGATTTTAAAGCCGTCACCCTCCTTGCCCAGCAGGTTTTCCACCGGCACTTTGACGTCATTGAAGATGAGCTCGGCCGTCACGGAGGAGCGAATGCCCATTTTGTCATAGTGATCGCCGAAGTCGAAGCCCTTAAAGCCTTTTTCCACAATAAAAGCGGAGATGCCGCGGGTGCCGATGTCCGGCGTTGTCACGGCGAACACAACATAGGTTTCTGCCTTGGGGGCGTTGGTGATGAAGATTTTACCACCGTTGAGCACATAGTGGTCGCCCTTCAAAACGGCGATGGTTTCTGTGCCGCCAGCGTCGGAGCCGGCATTGGGTTCGGTCAGACCAAAGGCGCCGATTTTTTCGCCCTTAGCCAGAGGGGTCAGATACTTTTTCTTCTGCGCCTCGCTGCCGAAGGCAAAGATGGGGTAAGAGCCCAAGGACACATGCGCCGAGAGAATGGTGCCGGAGCCGCCGTCAACACGGGAGAGCTCCTCCACGGCGATGGCGTAGCTGAGGATATCCAGGCCGGCCCCGCCGTACTCTTTGGGGAAGGGAATGCCCATCAAGCCCAGCTTACCCAGCTTTGCCACTGCTTCGGCGGGGAACTCATTGCCTTGGTCGAGCATAAAGGCCAGGGGTTTGATTTCTTCCTCGGCGAACGCCCTGATTTTAGCGCGCATTGCCTCATGCTCCGGGGTGGTTTGAAATAACATTGCCGTTGCCTCCTTTTTTCAAAAACATGGATGATTTCAAAGTAGTAATAGTATTTATTATTGATAATTTCTCATAAGCTGAGAATAGCATAGGACCTATCAATTGTCAAACATTTTTGTGAAAAATGTTAAAGTTATTCCAGCCGGTCAGACAGAACATGACAGAAGCGTAAAAAAGGACGAAAAAAAGGCACAACGCGGGAAGCAGTCCTAAAAAGAACTGTCAGCCTACGTTGTACCTTTTTGATGAATATTTTACGGCGCGCTGTGGATTTCATGGGGGGCGGCCGGCACGCCTGACGGTGGATATAAGGGGAAGGGCGGCGCGGCCAGCGGCTTCATGGCGATGGACATGAGCAGGGTATTGTTGTCGTCGGCGGCGATGCGGTTCGAGCGCAGTGCGCCGCAGGAGCGGCAGCGGTGGATCAGCGACCATTCGCCGTTCTTGCGTACCCAGACACCGATGGGATCCATCAGGCCGCGGCAGAGCGAAGCACGGTCGCCGGGTTTGTGGTCGACATGCAGGCTCGACAAGCAGTGCGGGCAATGGTTGCGGTGGGCGCTGCCCGCGTCATGTGGCGTGACCAAACTGCCGCAGGCGGCGCAGGTAAAGCTCTCGTTGCAGGGCGTGTGGCGGTAATCCTGCTCTTTGATCTGTCGCACCTTTTTGCTGATTTCCTTATGCCACTGCTGTTTCTCACGCAAAAAGCCTGCCTTATCGTTGGCAAACCTGGCTTCTTCCTGCAAGGTTTGATAGCTTTCCCAACGCTCATGTGAGAGGGCGCCGCTTTGGATGGCCGATCGGACGGCGCAGCCGGGCTCGCTTTGATGGCGGCAGTCGCTGAATTTACAGCCGCCGAGCAGTTCCTCTACATCCGAAAAACTCTGCCCCAAGCCCTCGCTGACGTCCCACATGCCAAGCTCCCGCATGCCGGGCGTGTCGATGACCATGACGCCGCTGTCCAGCAGCAGCAGTTGACGGTGACTGGTGGTATGGCGGCCGCGGCCATCTTTTTCGCGTATGGCGCTGGTCGCCATGATGTCCCTGCCTGCCAATGTGTTGATGAGCGTGGACTTACCAACGCCCGAAGAGCCCAAAAAGACGATGGTTTTCCCCGGCTTGAGGTAGGATGAGAGCTGCGCAAGGCCTTGGCCGGTCTTGGCGCTGATGGCAAAGACGCCAACGCCGGCGGCCAGCTTTTCCGCGGCGCGGATTTTGGCGTCGCAGTCCTCCATGCAGTCGGCCTTTGTCAAGATGACGGCGGGCACGGCGCCGGACTGCCAGGCAAGCGTCAGATAACGCTCCAGCCTGCGCGGGTTAAAATCCCGATCCAGGGACTGGAGTAAAAAAACATAGTCGAAGTTTGCCGCCACGGCCTGCTCGCTATGTCCAGCGGAGGAGGGGTCCAGGCGGGAAAAGAAGGATCGACGCGGCAGCGTTTTCAGGATGCGGCTTTCGCCGTCGGGCTGCCAGTCCAACAGGACAAAGTCGCCTGCGGTTGGATAGACTTCTGTGCCCTGATGATACACTCCGGATTTTAAACGCGCCAGGCCCGTGCCCTGCGCACAGACGATGCCGAACTGTTCACGGTGTACGCTCATCACGCGGGCGGGCAGGCCGCTTGCGTCTGCTGCTAAACTATGTGGACGGTATCCATAGGTTTCTATATTGATAGACATGGTGAATGTTCTCCCATTTGTTTTGTTTCGTATTCGTTTTACATGTTATTTTCATGGATTCAAACTCCTTTGAATATTCGCTTTTCTCAAAAAGGGCGCAAAAATACCGCGGAAACAAAGCCTCTTCGCTGTCTCCGCGGGGGTATCCGTCATGTCGGTTGCGCAAAATGGGCGCAAAAAAAGACACGTCAGACGTGTCCTGCAAGGCGTAATTGATTACGCGACAGTATTCACGAAAGCTTGTGATGAGCCAAGACAAAAGCGAAAGGGCATGCGCCATACGGTTTTGTTCTGCTCCGCCATATTCATTTTTGAGAAAAAGCGATCACAACACTCACCGACACAAAATTCACTCCTTTCGTTTTCCGTCAAAGCGGTTTTACTGAAGAGCACTATACTACACAGGGCAGGCGTTTGTCAAGTTTTTTTTAAAAGAAATATTTTAGATGCTACGCTTGTAGAGATTGCGGGCTGGGTATTGTCCTCCCGGACGGGGTGACCTTTCTGAAAGATCAGAAAGGTCAATAAAGAATCTTTTTAAGGGCAATTGAAGCTGAAGGTGGCTCATCAGATCTTCAAATCCTCTCATCATGGCGGAGCGCTATACAGACATCGTCTCGAAGCGTGAAATGCCACGCTTCACTTGATTTTTCCTTCACAAAACGCAAAAAGTGATAGGGCTACGCACTGCACACCCGCAGCGCCAAAGCCCTATCACTTTTCATATTTTTACCACAGCAGTCTTTCCACCCGCCTACCCCCATACCCCGCTACCGAAGGGTAGTTCCCAACATCAAAAAGGAACCACTGGGAGCCCGGTAGCCACCGCCTCGAGACGGTGTCTGTCTAGCGCTCCGCCATGATGTGGGGGCTTGAAGATCTGATGAGCCACCTTCAGCCAAATTGCCCTTAAAAAAGATTCTTTCCTCCCTTTCTGATCTCTCAGAAAGGTCACCCCGTCCGGGAGGACAAAGCCCAGCCCGCAATCCCTACAAACGCCCCATCAAAGCATATCAAAGCGCAACAAAATCACCGCAACCTCGGCCCTGGTCGCGCGTCCCTCTGGATCAAAGCGATTGCCGGACTTGCCGGAAAGCAGACCCGCCATCTGCATTTGCCGCACGGCGTCCTTAGCCCAGGCGGCAATGTGCGCGCGATCGGCAAAGAAGATTTCGTCCTGTATGACAGGCAGTTCCTCGTAACCGGTTTTGATGTAGCCGACAAACATGGCGGCCATCTCCTGACGCGTGATGGGCCGATCGGGGGCGAACAGACCGTCGCCTACGCCATGTGCAATGTCATTTTGCACGGCCCAGATAACCGCGGGGGCATAATAGGCATCTGGCGGGACATCGTCAAAGGACAGGCCGTCAATGACTTCCTTAAAATAGGTAAGCCGGTAAAGAACCGTCACAAACATGCCGCGCGTCATCGTTTCGTCGGGGCCAAAGGTTGTATCCGAAGTGCCTTTCATAAGGCTCTGGTTGATCGCATACGCAATCGGGATCCTGGCCCAATGCGTGGTAATGTCCTCGAATTCACTCTTGCGCGAGATGGCCTGAATGCTTGTCAGTGTGCCCAGCCAGCAGGTCACTCGGTCGATGCTGGGATCCTTCAGCGATATGCCGCCGAGTTTCCAGCGCAAGAACAGATTCGGTTCGCCGAGCGGTGTGAACATGGAAATGGTTATACTTTTTTCCTGAAAATCGGACAAATAAATAAAAGATTTACTGTTGGGCGAAACGGGACCGATCTGTAAGGTCTTTCCTTGGGGCAGCGTCAAGGTGACTTCTTTTTCGCGGCCGCAGGCCAGTCCGTTCAGTTCATATAGACCGGTGGTGTTCAGTGTTTGGATTTGATTGTTGTGGCAGTCCAGTTGGTTGAGCTGCTTGAGCCGTGTGGGATCCAGTGTTTTTATCTGATTGTCGGAGCAGTACAGCCGGGTGAGGTTCGTGAGCTGTGTGAGGTCCAATGCTTGGATCTGATTGTTGGAGCAGTCTAGTTCTTCTAACTGTTTGAGCTGTGCGACATGTAGTGTTTGGAGTTGATTGTCGGAGCAGTCTAGTGTTTCTAACTGTATGAGCTGGCCGACATCCAGTGTTTTGATCTGATTGCCGGGGCAGTCCAACCATAAGAGTTCTTTGAGTTGGTCGATATGTAGTGTTTGGAGCTGATTGTCGGAGCAGACCAGCCATACAAGTTCTTTAAGCTGGTTGAGATTTAATGTTTGAAGTTGATTGTCAGAGCAGTCGAGCATAGTAAGTTTTTTGAGCTGGTCGATATTTAATTCTTGGAACTGATTGTTGGAGCAGTCCAGCCAGTCGAGATTTTCGAGCCCATTGAGATCCAAGGTGCCGGATAACGCTTGGTTGGATAAATCCAGTCCTGTCAGCACGGAATCACCCGAGTCGGACAAGGTCCATCCGGTAAAGTACCAGGTATCCGGGTCATCCCTTTCCACATCCGGAAGCGCCAACACAGAGGGGTGTGCGTCAAGGATAGCCTGCATGGCGGCGACATCTTTGGGATGATAGGTGGGGGGCTTGTCCGCGTGGGCGCCAGGTACTGTCAGGCCCAACAGCAGAGCCGTTGTGAGAGCGCCCAGAAAAAGTGCTTGCATCTTCTTTGTCGTCATGTTTGTCCCTCCCGCTTTTTCTGCCTTAAAAGAACTTGTCATTATCATACATCTTTTTGCGAAAAAAGAGAAGTGTTTTTGTGCAAAAAGAACGAAGTATTCTAGAAAACTTTTAGAGAAAGAATCGGGATACGAGCCAGGTAAAAGCACTCGTATCCCGCTTAAGCTAGCTTATTAAGACTGTCATAGAATCACTGTTGTGTCCTGTTTGAAATCAGGCGTGGCAGCCGCCACTGCAACCATCAATCTGGCAAGCAAACAGACCTGTTTTTTGTGCCAGCAGGGCCTCGAGCAGAGAAATGGAGGCCATCATATCGGCAAGGCTTTGGTTGAGGCATAAGAGTTCCTGGGCTGTGACCTCACTCATGGCGACCATGCGCTGGATCTTTGCGCCTTCGGCGTTGGCGATGGCGGCCAGCGCAGCCTCCTGCAAGGCCACCGACTCGATGATATCGTTGATCTGCTGGCTGAAGTTATAGCGGAACACCAGGGTGCAGACCTGATTGCTGACGGCGGGCGTGCCGGGCACATCTGGCTCGTTGGGGTCGAGCGGGTAGGTGAAGGTGACGCTTGCCCGGTTGAGAATGGGATTGGGATTGGGCATGGCGTCCACGCGTACCTGGAAGGAGATGCTGACCGTTGCGCCGGGCGCGATGGGGTTTTGCAGCGTGATCGCCGCCGGGGTGCCGATGACGGGTGCGCTGCCGGTCAGGCTGCCGGGGATATAGCTCACGCCGGTGGTGACAATGTCGGTGAGCACCACGTTGTTGGCCGGTGCGTTGCCTGTGTTTGTGACGGCCAGGTTGTAGGTGATGATATCGCCCAGGTAAGCTGTCTGCTTATCCACGGCCTTTGTGACGGCCAGCGTGGCCACCGACACCAGGGTTGTCACGGTGTTGCTGCGGGTGGTTTCGGTCACGCCGTTGGGGACATCAGGATCGAGGGTGAAGGAGTAGAGGGTGGTGGCCGTGTTGGCAATGGGGTTTGGAGTGGGAATCGTCGCGCCAATTTTGACCTGATAGGTGACGATGGCCGTGCCGTTCGCGGGGATCGGACCGGTCAGCGTCAGCGTGGGGGGCGTGCCGGTGGCGCCTGTGACCGAGCCGGGGACGAAGGTAGTGCCGGCGGGCACCGGATCGGCCAGGATCACATTGTTCGCGGCGGTATTGCCGTTATTGGTCAGGGTGAGCGTATAGGTGAGCACATCGCCGGGTTTGGCAAAGGCTTTATCCACCGCTTTCACCGTGCTGACCTCCGCGGCATTGACCTGGGTGGTCACCGTGTTGCTGGTGTTCCCGCCGGAGGAGCCGTCGGGTACATCTGGGTTTACCGTAAAGGTATAGCTTGTTTCTGCGGTGTTGGGGATGGGGTTGGTGTCCGGGAGTTCATCCACGCGCACCTGATAGGAGACCACCGCGTCGCCGCCGGGGGCGATGGGGGCAAGCAGAGCGAGCGTGGGCGGCGTGCCGGTGGCGCCAATGACCGAACCGGGGACAAAGCTGGTCCCAAGGGGGATCGCGTCGGTCAGGACGACATTGTTGGCGGCGGTATTGCCGTCGTTGCTCAGGGTGAGCGTGTAGGTGAGCACATCGCCCGGCTTGGCGAAGGCTTTATCGACCGCTTTGACGGTATTGACATCCGCAATATTGACTTGAGTGGTCACGGTGTTGCTGGTGGCGTCGCCGGTGGCGCCGTCGGGGGCGTTGGGGGAGACGGTAAAGGTAAACGCCGCGGTGGCGGTGTTGGGGATGGGATTGGGGTCTGGGATGGCGTCGTCCACCAACACCTGGAACGTGACCGTGGCGTTTCCACCCGCTGCAATGGGGGCGTTTAAGGTCAGCGTGGGCGGTGTACCGGTGGCGCCTGTGACCGAGCCGGGCACAAAGGTGGTGCCGGCGGGCACTGCGTCGGTGATGACCACATTGTTGGCGGCGGTGCTGCCGGTATTTTGCAAGTTCAGGGTATAGGTGAGCACATCGCCGGGCGCGGCAAAGGCGGCGTTGACCGCTTTTGTGATGGAAACCAAGGCGACGTTGACCAGCGTGCTGACCGCATTGCTCTGGGCGGTTCGGCTGCCGCTGTTGGGATTGGCCGGATCGAAGGTATAGGTGTAGAAGGCGCTTGCGGCATTGGGAATGGGGTTTGGATTGGGAACCGTGGGGCCAATCTGAACCTGGTAGGTGACAGTGGCGCTGCCGCCCGAGGGAATCGAGTTGAGCAGCGTCAGCGCGGGCGGTGTTCCGGTGGCGCCCGTGACCGAGCCGGGCACGAAAGTCGTGCCTGCGGGCACCGTGTCGGTGATGACCACGTTGTTGGCGTCTGTGTTACCGACGTTATTGAGTGTGAAGGTGTAGGTGAGCACATCACCCGTCCTGGCAAAGGCGCGGTCGACTGCTTTGGTGATACCCACAAAGGCGGTGCTGACCTGCGTGACGACTACGTTGGTGTTACCCGGAGGGCTGCCGGGTACGGTGATGACAGCAAAGTTTGTGACCGGATTGCTGATGGGCGGGAAGGAATTGACCTGCACCTGGAAGGTGATGGTGACGCTGCTGTCAGCTTCTATGGTGGTGATGGTGAGGCCACTGGCAGGATCTGTGCCGGTATAGGGGGCGCTGACCGTCAGATTACCCGCGTAGACGGTACCCGTGGGCACGGCGTCGGTGACCAGCACGTTGTTGACGGGGAAGTTATTTGGATTGTTCACGGTTACGGTGTAGGTCAATAGCTCGCCCACATCGGAAAAGGCTTTATCCACGGTTTTTTCATCAGTCGGCGGTGCGGCGTTCAGGATGGTGTAAGTCACATCATCGCCTAGGGCGGGTGTAAAATTGATCGGTAAGCTGCCTAGAGGAGGCACCGTTCCGCCGGGGGTGGCGTTGGCGGCAGAGACCGTCTGCGTGTAGTCGCTTAAAGGGCTGGCGCTGCCTGCGGCCATGGCTTCGTTGAGCTGATAGCTGTTGCCGGGTATGGCGAAGACCTGGGCAAACTCTGTCTGGATGCCCTCTGCCGCGCCGGTGGTGATCGCTTGATCGCTGGGGGTACCTGCGATATTCAGCTCAAATTGGTCGGAGGGGTCGATGCGGGCGCCTAAGTTCTTTTGTAAGGTGATGCGCGTGGTGGCAAAGCCGATGGAAAAACCCTGGCGGCCGGACAAAGTCTCACCGGAGACGAGGCTCAGCTGTGTGGGTGTCTGGGTGGTGGCCACCGTGGAGGCCTGCACGGATTGTGGAAAGATCTGCGTGCCTTGAATCGTGAGGGTTTGCGTGCCGAACCCATTGACGACGGGTGGATTGCTGCCCAGCGTTGTCAGCAGATTCCAAGGGCCTGCGTTGGTCTGCCAAATCCACGATTCATCGATATTGGTGGTCTCCGAGTCGGCGAGTACCACGGTGTAGTTTGGCACGGGATTGTTGTTTTGATCTACAACAGTAATATTGCTGATGGTAAAGGTATTCACGCCGGGGCCGGCTAAATTAAAGTCTGAATAGAGCACCGTGTTACCCGCAAGATCGGTATACCCTGCGCTGCCAAAAAAAGTGGCAGGGACAACGGGTGCGGGAACGGCAACAAAGGTGCGCGGTTGGCCGGAGGTGAGGGCAAGGCTAAGGTCAAAGGTGACGGTTGAGCCGTCGTTGAGTTGACCGCTTAGCCCGCTGACAGAACCGCCGGGACTGATGGTTAAGTTTTCAAAATTGAACCAGCCGATCCCGCCCGCACTGGGGCCGGAGGCTGCGTTTGCGTATGAGAAAGGCATGCTACATTCTCCTTACATTGAAACTGAATTGAAAAAACAGGGCGCTCCTGTAAAGAAGCGCCCCGCACCCGATTTCACATGGCAATAGGCGCCGATCAATCATTTTAGGCAGGTGCCGTTTTTGCGTTTTGCGTTCAACGGTCCCCACCATTGGATCGGACATCTCGGCCTAGGTGAGGGTGTCGGAGGACAAGTGAAAGCGCCCAATTCGGAGCATATCAGCTGGTTTGGCAGATCATATTCTGGAACATCGCCAGCTTGGCCTTGAGCGCCATTTCGAGTTTAATGACGGTGTCCACGGTCATTTTAACGGACGTATTGATCATCAATAAATCCTGCGCCGTGGAGTCGGGGTTGTTGATGACTGCCTGCAGTTTTTCGCTTTCTGCATTGAGAATATGCGCAATCGCGGACTCCTCCGCGGCAATCGAGTCAATGATATCGCCGACAGACTCCTCGCGGGTGATCGTGCCGGGTTGAATGACGGGCATACCCATAATAGAAACCTCCTTTGAATGGATAAAACTGAATATGTCAGTCTTGTCAAGGGGCTTATGGCTGCTGGTTTGCGGAGTGTGATCTTTCCGCTCCGGTCAGGGTCATACAGCCACAATCCCATTTCAGTATATGAATGTGAGACACCGTTTGACAAAGTGTTTATGTGTCCCGTTTTGCGCTGTCATCGTCTGATTTGCGCGCAGAAAGCAAAAAAAACCGTTGAAATCACCGGGCGTTCCGGCATTCTCAACGGTTTGCGATTTGTCGTTCAGTGGGGAAAGCGTTTCTTGTATATCTTGTACTCTGCGTCTGTGTCTAAGAAGAAGTTTTGAGCGACCATTGGCTATCGGAGCATGCATCCACCTAGTCGCTGTAAGGGCGTTTCCATTTAAGACGCATGCTGTCATTGTCAGTTAACACGCTTTAAGTAGGAAAAAGACCTATTCACCCTTGGGGGCATACCAATAAGGATGTTTTAGAAAACAATAGGCCACAGCCAAGCGATTCTATGTAAATTGTATAGTTTTCTAATATGCTGCCCCATCTATTGGTTGGCTAAAGACCGTTCACAATGATTCAAGCATTCTCCCACAGCCAGAAGATGAGATATACTCATTACTGCTTTTGAAACATAGCAACAAAGATGCCACGCACTGACTGAACATCAGGTGCATGGCATCTTTTTATATCTCTTTTCTACTTCCATACCATACAACAAGCCAGATGGTATTTAGTGTGGACAGTGCATACGGTAGCCAATACCATAGACTGTTTCGATCCAGTCGCTGCCTAGCTTTTTGCGAAGTGTATGGATATGAAAATGGACAATGGTGTTGCCGCTAAAAAACTCATCTTTCCAAACAGCAGTATATATCTGCTCATAGCTTAAAACCTGTTTTCGATGTGTCAGCAGATAAAGCAGGATTTCATACTCCTTGCGAGTAAGCTTGATTTCCGCCCCATTCAGAGAAACCATCCTGCTTGCAGTGTCTAACAGCAAATCATCCTGTCCGACCATCACATATTTTCGGCCTGTTGTCGGGTGTCTTGCTGTTTCTTGGCGCAGGAGCGTATGGGAGCGTGCAAGACATTCCTCTAAATCAAAGGGCTTTGTCAGAACATCATCTGCTCCACTTTTCAAGGCAAGGACACGCTCGGCAGAGCTTGCCTGTTCCGACAGTATAAAAAGAGGTCTGTCATGTATCCGCTTTACAACACGAAGCATTTCCAGACCTTCCACCGTAGACAGCAGCACGTCCATAATAACAAGTGAGTATTGCCTGTCCTGCATCTTCAGTATAGCTTCTGACACCGACTGCGTATAATAAACCTCAATATCCATGCTTAACAAGTTGTATTTTATCTGCTTACAATTCTCTAGGTCTGCATCAATGACCAAGACATTGCTTTTCATCAAAAATCACCTCCCAAAAGAAAAAGGCAGAGAATATCCCCTTTCAGGACACCCTCTGCCTTTTCTGATTATCTGCCTGCCATTATTCTTGCTCTGGCTTCCTCTATGGTTTGACAGCAGCACGTTTTTCCTGTGATATAAGATGCTGCCACATTCCATTCCTGCAATGTGTATCGTTCGAGAGGTGTTGCCATAACAATAACTTTAGATTGCTTGCTTCGTAATCGGCAGTCGGAGTGCAGATCAGACAGATAGGGGCATCCTACTGCTTGCTGAATTTCGAACAATAATTTATTTGCCTCTGCCAAAGTCTGCCCCTCCTTTCTGCTCTGTTGATTATTTCTGCGGCACTTTCAAAACCTGCCCAGTATAAATGATGTCATACCGGCTCTTGCCGTTGAGCTGCTCCAACTCCGCAATAGTACAGCCGACTTTGCTGGCAATGCGTGAGAAGCTGTCGCCCTTTTGCACGGTATAGGTGCCGGTCTTTTTGCTGTCCGCAGGGGGGAGTGCCGCCTCGCCATTGGAGTTGAAATTATAGGTGTTGTCGCCTACCTTGCGGCTGGAGGACTTCACCATCTTGCCGCTCTCATACATTACTGCGGAGCCGCTGTCGTTGGTGTCAAGTCCCTGTGCTGTGGCGCGGTCAATGACCAGCTCCACATAGCGGTGGAGAACCGCCGCAACCTCGGCGCGAGTAGCACTGGCCTGCGGGTCAAAGGTGTTGTTGTTCTTGCCGTTGATGATACCGGCCATCTGCATTGCCTTGACAGCATCCTTGGCATAAGCACCAATGGAGGCGGCGTCCGTAAACGCCACAGCCTCACGGGTCTTGGGAACCGTGTAGCCCATCACCTTGGCGTAGTTCTGCATGATAACCGCCATCTGCTCACGGGTAATCGCCGCATCCGGGGCAAAGGTGGTGGCGCTGGTGCCGGAGACAATGCCCTTTTCTGCCGCCCAATTCACATAGGGAGCGTAGTAGACGTTTGCGGCAACATCGGTAAACTTGCCGTTCTTGTAGCTGTTTGTGTCTACTCCCGCCAGTCTGCCCAGCGCAGTCATGAACATCCCACGGGTCATGGTGGTGTTTGGGGAGAATGTGGTGCCGCTTGTGCCGTTTAACAGGCCACGAGCCGCCACAAATTCAATGCTGTCCTTTGCCCAATGGTTTGTAATGTCCGTAAACGCCGGGGCGGCTGACTTGTAGCCCACGCCGTAAACGCTGTTGTGGTTGGTGCCGATGATCAGCACTTCACGCTTGGCGTCATAGCTGGAGTTGGTGAGATAGGTCACCTTGCCGTTGCCATCCACATACACGCCATAGAGGTTACCAGCAACCTCGCCGGACTGGAGCTTGTAAGGAATCTCAATGCGCATCTGTCCGTTTCCGAGATTGTCCACCTTTTTTGTGCCATTGGCGTAGGTGGCGGACACATCGAATACGGGGCGGCTGCCGATGGCGGCCTTGGCCTCTGCGGACAGCTTGGTGTTGTCCATCCGGGTTGTGGTGAGCTGCACATCGGCCTGTGCCTGCTTGTTAATCTCGGTCACGGCGGCGAGGTTGAAGCCTACCGTAATATTGGTCCCCTCCAAGATGATTGACATATCCTGTACCTTGCCTGCAATGGCCTTTTCCTGTGTCACCTTGGGGAGATTGACCGACAGGGAGTTGACCGCCTTGCCGCCTGTGGAAACCACAAACTGCACGGATACGCCATTTGCCTGTGTGCCGTTTTTCTTGGCTTCGCTAAGAGCCTTGTCCACAGCATCGGTCATGTTTTTCTCTGTAATAATAACGGTTGCATTTCCCTTGCTGTCCACGGTAGCCGGGGTTTTCACCTCTGCGGTGGTGGGGTCGTTGGGTTTATCGTTGGTCGGAGGCACAATGGTGGCGTTGTTGTTATTGTTGTCGGAGGAGCTTCCGCCTCCACCGCCGCCAGAGTAGGTGCCGGTCTTGATGGCCGCCTTAAAGGTATTGACCGCATTGTTCAACGCTGTCACCGCAGCGGTCACTTCCGCTTCGGTTGCGGAGGGGTTGTTTAGAACCACCTGTGCCGCCGCAATTGCATCGTTTAAGGCTTTCATCTCCGCTTCAGACACATACTTTGTGCCATTTGTAACGGAAGATGGGGAGGAAGCATTGTTGACGGTAATGCCGTTCTTGGCGGCGTTTGCCGCTGTGATGGCATCCGACAGGGTGGTGAGCTTCGCAATGGTGAGATTGATAACCACATCCTGCTCGGCGCTGTTCAGCTTCAAGGTGATGGTGCCGCCGATGCTGCCGGAGGCCGCATTGGTGGCGTTGGTCTTGTCAAAACCGCTGCTGTACTTCCACTCCGCCGTTACGCCGGTGACGCCAGCAGCGGTGATTGCGTTGTTGACCAGCGTCATCACATCTGTGGCAGAGGTGGAGTTGGTTGCGGTGTAGCCGTTCAGAGCCGCAACCGCCGCCGCTTTCGCATTGGCTACCTTTTCGGCGTCGCTGCCGAGCTGGGCAATGGTTTTGCTGACCGCAACCTCAACGGTTTCAGTGCCACAGGTCAGCACGATGGTACCGGTAATGGAGCCTGCCGCACTGTCGGTAGCCGCTATAATGGTTGGGCTGCCCGCTTTCCATGTGGCTGTCACGCCGGAAACGGAACCGATGGCGGTATTTACCGTGGAGAGGATGCTTGCCGCCGTGGTGCTGTTGGTAGCCGTAAGGTTTGTAATGGCGGTTTCGGCCAGTGGCTTTGCCGCCGCTACCTTTTGGGCGTCGGTCTTGTCGGTTTTAATCGCCGTGCCTGCGCTGGCAGCACCCGCCTTGTGGCTTGTATTCGCCTTTACTCTGGCAAAGAAATAATATTGTGTATCCGCTGTCAGCCCGGTAAAAGCGGTACTGGGCTGCCAATCGCTGTCCGAGGTGGGAGCGGTGCTGCTGGTGCTCTTGGCATACTCAATGGTTTCGCCGCTTACCGTCACAGCCGCAAGGGTGATGGCGGTAGCGGTTTTGGAGGCGGGGGTGCCGCTGGGGGCCGCCGCCTGTGTGCCAGTGTAGTCGGGAAGTCCTGTGGACGCTGTAACCTTAATGTCCTTTGCCACGGTTGTTTGTGTGGTGCCCTCATAGATTTTATTGTTGCTTACATTGGTTGTGCCGGTGTATGTGCCATCGCTCGTCTTGTATTTGGCCTCCATGCCAGTCAACGTCAGTGTGTTGGCAGCTATGGCAGCCGTGGCGGCGAGGCTGGTGGCGGTTACAACGGTGTCCGCTCCGCGGATGGTGAGCGCCTCGGCGGTTCCGTGAGTAGCGCCGAATATGCCGGGGCCAATGCCATAACCGCCGGTGGCTGTAATCGTACCGCCCTGGATGCTGATTGTTCCTGCGTTAGGCACGGAGCCGCCGCCGCCAATGCCTGCGCCATAAGCGCCCATCATGGAATTTTTATATCCGGTGGAGTTCAAGGAGCCTGTGCCGTCAATGGTAAGCGAAGCCCCGGATTTCACCAGCAGTCCCGGATGGCCCTCGCCATCATCTGCATTCTGCGCTGTCAGCGTATTCGCACCCGTCAAGGTCAGGTTGACAACACCAGCGTTGATGGCAAAAGGCCCACCTGCTTTTGTGGTGCTGATACTTACATTGTCTAACGTAACAAAGTGCGTACCACCGCTTGCCACCGTGATGGTGTTGCTTGTGGTCGTGCCGGTGACAACGTGGGGGGTGCTTGCCGAGCAGCCGTCACCTGTGCTCAGCGTGAGGGAGCCGGTGCTGATGTCGTGGGCGAGGGATGCTGCCGCTTCGGGATACACCTTGCCCACGGTTGCGCCCGCCGCCTTGCTGTAATAGGAGGCGACATTGCTTGCTGTGACGTCTGACGAAACAAAATAAACCGAGTATCCTGCAGGGTTTGCGGTGTTGGTTACCTTTGCGGTGTCCTTAACCTCAAGAAGTAGTTTAGAGCCGCTTGTCGATACCTGTCCCAGGTGTATCGTACCACTTTTTGATTTCGTATTTGCGCTTGTCACCTCAGCGCTCCCGCTGACGATAATTTTGCCGGTGGATTTGTTGTAAATTGCTACACCGGCAGTTGCCAAAACGCTGCCGCCGGATACCGTGACTGCGCCGGTGGAATTGTTGTAAATTGCTACACTGGTAGTTGCCGAAACGCTGCCGCCGGATACCGTGACTGCGCCGGTGGAATAGTTGTAAATTGCCTGGCCGCCGTCGCCTGCCGAAACGCTGCCGCCGGATACCGTGACAGTGCCGGTGGATTGGTTGAGAATTACATAGCCATTGCTGCCTGTTGCCGAAACGCTGCCGCTGGATACCGTGACTGCGCCGGTGGATTGGTTGTAAATTGCCTGGCCGCCGTCGCCTGCCGAAACGCTGCCGCCGGATACCGTGACAGTGCCGGTGGATTCGTTGAGAATTGCCTGGCCGCCGTCGCCTGCCGAAACGCTGCCGCCGGATACCGTGACTGCGCCGGTGGATTCGTTGTAAATTGCAGTGCCGCTGTCTCCTGTCGCCGAAAGCTCACCTTGCCCACCACTCGATGTGTCGGCAATAGTAAGGCTTGCTCCGCCACTATGCAAGATTGCCTGCGTGCCGCTGTCTCCGCTAAACGCAACCTTAAAACCGTTCAAATCCAGCGTAACGGCGTTATTCCCCGAAAGGGTGATTCCCGTTGTGCCAAGGTTGATATCCGCACCCAGCTTGACCGTGCCGCCAGCGGAGATGTTGTCAAAGGCCTTTTGCAGACCCTCGGCGGTTGCGGGGTATTCCGTATTGCCCACGCCGCCCACGATGATTTCGGCGGCAGCAGACGCTCTCGCTTGCTTGCCCACAAACACATAAATCTGCGGCAGCTTTACGCCGTCAGCAAGTATGTATCCCTCCGGCAGAACGGCGGTATAGACAAACTTGCCATTTTCATCGGACTTGTATTCCTTATCGCTCGTCCACTCCACCGGAATGCTCTCCCTCCGGGTGGTGGTGACGATGGTTTCCTTGTCCTCCGGTTCGGGGGCAAGGGGAACATCCTCGTCCTTGATTTCTTCTTTTACTTCTTCCTGCGCGTCAGAGGGAGAAGCGGGCTGATTGCCGGACACCGTATTGTCGGTGGCGGTGTCGTCGGGAGCCGTATCATCCTCGTCCGGGATAGTTTCATCCACGGCAGGCTCGGACGGCTTGCCGGAATCCACTACCGGCTTGTCCTGTTCGGGTGTGGTCACGGTGGTTCTTGCCACCATTGCGGTCAGCTCTGTGGGGAGCTGAATGTCCTCTGCGGGTGTATCCAGCGCCACGCTTAGACCGTAAACATGGTCGGGAGCGTTCTCGCCCGTGGACGGAATAAACCTGTCCTCCAGCTTGTCAAATGACTGGATTGTGCCGACAGAGCTTGCGCCCGGTGTCACATTACCGCCCTCGGCGGCGAAAACGGTGGTCGGTATCATGGTCGTTACCATTGCAACCGACAGCGCAAGGGATAGTATCCTTGCTTTTAGCTTCTTGTGCATAAATTTTTTCCTCCTATTATAAAAAATCTTATTTTCTCAAACAGAGACTTTGCGCGTTCTATGTTCACACCACCCCCACAAACACCCCTCCTCACAATTTTCATTTTCCCATTGGCAAGGCTCCTGTAAGAAGCCGGTTGCCAGCCGGATGCTTTCTACGGTAATCGGCCTTGGCAGACAAGTCCCGTTGCCACGCTGCTTGGCAATTATGGAAAGTTCGCTGTTTTCCTCCTGTACCATAAAAAATATGACCGCACCGGGAGAAGTCTTTTTCACGCTGTTTGCCACCGTAATGCCATCCATCCTCCGCATGATCATGGCCGTAAAAACAAGACCGATCTCCCGTGGATGCTGAAAGGCATATTGCAGGGCAAACAGCTCACCGCCAAATGCAACAATGGATTCCAGCGGGAAAACAGCTTGCAGATTGTCTACCAACTCCTTTAATGCTTCGGGCTTGTCATCTATCACCAGTATCGTCATTGTCACGGCTCCTTTCCGCCCAATTTGGCATGACCACATAACAACGGTTATGTGATAGACTTCATGCCGAATTTGGGAAGAAAGTGCGTGCTTTTACCAAGGAATGGACTTTAGGCATGGAAAATAGACCGGATGGAAAGGAAAAATGCCCTCCCGGTCTGTTTTACATGCCCTTTTTCTCCAAACAAATCTTCTTTGGGTGACATGAACACTAAATATTGTTTTTTTTGCCGCGCCATGATATAATTTTATATGTATCAATTTGTCTCGTGTCCATTCCCATGACTGCATAACCGTTGTTATGTGGTCATTATTTTTTTGCCAAAACAAGCCCCATGCGTTCCAGTTGCCGTTGATGCGTTCTGCCGCTTTCCATCGTGTAGATTTTGGTGGTGTTCACGCTGGAATGCCCCAGCAGATCGGCCAGCCGTGACAAATCCTTTTCGATGGAATAATACGTCTTTGCAAACAGGTGACGTAAATTGTGCGGAAATACCTTGCTCTGCTCCACACCCGCGCTTTTGCAAAGATTTTTCATATCCCGCCAGATGTTGCAGCGGTCGAGGGGCTTTCCGCTGGCGGTGCGAAACACCACGCCGCTTGTGATTTTCTGCTCCCTGCAAAATCGGGTCAGGCTCTTGCACAGCTCCTTTGGCAGAAACACCGTGCGGCTTTTGCCCTTGCAGTCCACCGATGCCCTGCCGGTATGAACGGCCTGCGCCGTGATAAAGCATAGCTCCGAAACCCGGATGCCCGTGGCACAGATGGTTTGCAGCAGCAGTGCAAGGCGTTCATTGTTCTTACTCTGCGCCGCCCGTACCAGCCGGTCATATTCGGCTTTGGTCAGCTCCTTTTCCGGCCTTGCGAAAATCTCGCGCTGGATTTTCAGCGGCTTCACCTTACATTCCGGTTTCTCCAGCCAGTCCAAAAAGCCGTTGACCGCCGCCAGCATACTGTTTACGCTGGCTGGAGCATACTCCTGTATCAATTTGTCTTTCCAATCCAACACTATCATTTTTGAAATCTCACCACCTCCCCAAAAAGTCAAAAACGCCCGCAGATCACGGACGTACTTGGCTATCGTATTGTGACTCCGTTCCTCGCTTTTCAGATAAACTACATATTCGGTTATCTTTTGTGACAAATTTTCGCCGTCCATTTTGCTTTCCCTCGCTTTCCAATGTGATTCCTATTAGTGTGCCATATTTTCGGACACGCATACGAGGGACTTGCTCTTTGCAAACGATGGACACGAGTTGTTTCTACTCCTTTCGGAAGTATTGCATTCCATTATAAAGATGCAGGACTCCGTTTCGACACCCCATTCCTGCCCTGGCGGTGGTACAAGACAAAAAAACAGTGCCACGGTTTTTATCTCCGTGCCACTGTTTTTTTGTGAGAGGCAGTTCTACTTTTTATTTCGATCAGTTCCCCTAACGTGACCTCTGCCCAACTGTAATTGCTCATATACTCTCCGGTAAAGGAATTCAGCCACGCCGTGTCCCCGGCAATGGCTCTGAAATAGTCACAATCCACTTTTTCTGCATCGATGGCAATCTCCATGCGGGTGCGAATCAGTATGTCCTCCACGCCTGCCTGTTCCAGTGCTTTCCAAAGAATAGAAATAATTTTTTGTGTACTTTTCTGCACTGTGCGGTCAAGTGGCCGCTCCTCCCACAGCACAGTGGAGAGCTGGGCATAGGTCACGCCCGCGCCCCGGCGGTCTACGAGATAGGCCAGACACTCCTTGCACTTCTGCCGTGGCACCCGGAGCGCCTTTCCGTCCACAAACACCTCAAAATTGCCAAAGGTTTGAATCCGCACCCGCTTATCCGTCGGCATGGGGTGACGCAGATTAGAAAGCTCGGTGCGCAAATCCTCGGCGCGGACGGGCTTCATCAAATAGCCGCTGACATGGAGCCGCAGGGCGTCCATCGTATATTGAGAATAGCCCGTCACAAAAATGATGTTCACCGTGGGACAGAGGTCTTTGCACCGCTTGGCAAGGGCAAGACCGGAGAGGTGTCCCATCTCAATGTCCAGAAAGGCGATGTCCACCACATGGGCGGCGAGGTATGCAAAGGCTCCCTCCGGTTCTATAAAGGTGACGATTTCGGCGTCCGGCAATTCTTGTTCCAGCACTTTCACAAGGCTTTCAACCGCAAGTGCTTCATCATCCACCACTAAAATTTTCATGTAATGCCCTCCTTTCCGGGCAGGGTGATCCGCACCTCGGTTCCCACGCCGATTTCACTCTGTATTTGCAGACTGCCGCCGCTTTGCAGCCTCAGACGGCTTCTGACATTTTCGATTCCCGTATGGCTGCGCCCGTCCTCCTTGGGCGCGTCTGTGGCAAAGCCCACGCCGTCATCCATGATGGTAATTATGATTTGACCGTCCTGTTCCCGGCTTCTGATGGTGATTGTGCCGCCATTCGGTTTTTTGGTAATGCCATAGCGGACGGCGTTTTCCACCAGCGGTTGCAGCGTCATGGATGGGAGCAGGAAGTCCCGATGCTCCAGCTCCAGCACAAGGTTTACTCTGTCCTGAAAGCGCATCTTCTCCAAGTAAAAGTAGTCCTTGACGTGTCCGATTTCCTTGTCAAAGGGGATGAGCCGGATATCGGACAGGGAATCCAGATTGCTGCGCAGGAAATAGGCGAAATGCTCCATCGCCTCCTCCGCCCGTGCCGGGGCGCTGCCGCACAGGGTTTTGATGCCGGTAAGGGCGTTGTAGAGAAAATGGGGCTGTATTTGCGAGAGCATGATGCGCAAATTCGCTTTGTCCAAATCACGCTTTTGCTGTTCGGACTGTAGCCGCTGCTCGGACTGGATGCAAAGGAAGATAATAAAAATAGAGATGCTACTGGCTAAATAGGTAAATGCGACGCCATAGCTGTAGGTCTGAATGACAATGCCGATGACGGGCAGCATCAAATAGCTCAGGAAGGCCGCAAATTCTTTTGCTCTTAAAACACGGCGATAGCAAATCATAACCGCTAAGTCAAAAAGTAGAAAGACGATGGGAATTGCCTGTGAAAGCACAAACAAGGGGCCGCGATGGTAGATATTTTCGCTGTCAATGGAATAGTACATATTATTGTAAAAATTAAGCAGCAAAAGCAGCGCATCTATTACGAACATCCAGTGCAAAGTTGTTTTAATTTGTTTTTTAACAGCGGTTTTTTGGGACAGATAGCGGTAAACGTAAAGGGAATATACCCAAGGAATCACACAGCCGGATAGGTATAATAAAAAAGTGCCAAGCTGTAATGCCGCCGGATACCACGGCTTTGCAAAGCCCTCAAAAATCCAGTTGGGGATGTCGCCTAACAGCATCCCGATATTCAACATACAAATCCAAGAGAACAGTTTGTTAAGCTGTTCCTTTCGGTCTGTGCTCATTCTGAGATAAATGAATATCAGCAGAGAGAACAGGATGCAAACGCCATCCACTGCTACATTTATGATTCGGTTCATTTCCGTTTATCCCTCCTGCCATTCGCAACAACATAATTCCGATTATGTTGT
>CAYVNT010000010.1:0-81722 GCA_964453275.1 uncultured Ruminiclostridium sp.
ACAACATAATCGGAATTATGTTGTTTTAGCTTTTGGTGAGAATCAACCCCATGCGGTCAAGCTGCTTTGCGTGCTTTGTGCCGCTTTCCATTGTGTAGATTTTGGTGGTGTTGACATTGCTGTGTCCCAGCAAATCCGCAAGGCGGGACAGGTCTTTTTCAAGGCTGTAATAGGTCTTGGCAAAGAGATGGCGGAGGTTGTGGGGGAACACCTTGCCCGGCTCCACATGGGCGCTTACGCACAGAGCTTTCATCATGCGCCAGATGTTGGAGCGGTCAATGGGCTTCCCGCTGGTGGTTCGGAAGATAACGCCGCTTTCAATTTTTTCCTCACGGCAGTAATGGCGCAGGGCGCGGCAGAGGTCTTTTGGCAGAAACACAATTCTTGTTTTGCCCTTGCAGTCCACGGTTGCTCTGCCTGTGGAGAGTGCCGCCACGGTGACAAAGCGCAGTTCGCTGACACGAATGCCGGTGCCGCAGATGGTTTGCAGGAGCAAGGAAAGACGGCGGTTCTGTTCACGCTCAGCGGCCTCCACCAGACGGTTATACTCAGCACGGGTCAACTCCTGCTCCGGCTTGGCAAAAAGGCTGCGCTGGATTTTTAGGGGTTTTACTTTCATTTGCGGCAGGCCGCACCAATCCAAAAAGCTGTTGACGGCGGCAAGCATACTGTTGACACTGGCCGGGGCGTGGGTTTGGGTAAGCTGTTCTTTCCACGCAAGCACCATCTCCTTGCTGACATCCGCTATTGACAGATACGAAAAAAATGCCCGTAAGTCACGGATATATTTTGCAATGGTGGCTTCGCTGCGTTCCTCGGTTTTCAAAAAAGCGGCATAGAGCGCAATGGACTGTGCAGTTGCCGCTTGTGTTTCTTGATTTGGCATGATGATTCCCTCCTTAACTGAGTTACCCTTATTGTACCGCAGTAGAGGGGAATAATACTAATTTCTTAAAACCTATACTTACTTTTACGCTTTTATAAACCGTTAAACTGAATAGTTCAAGGGGGCTGCAAATGAAGTCCCCTTTCGATGAGTTTGCAAAAAAGAAGACTCTATGCTATACTTTGTGTGCCGGTAATTAAATGTCGTCATATTTATGGAGGGAATCATGCAAAAAACAACCGAACAGCTACAAACCGAGCTTGACCGTGAAAAAGAGTACACGACCAAACTCAACCGCCAAATAGACCGTCTGCGTGACCAGCTACGCAATACCATTTCTGTGGTGGAGCATGAAAGGCAACTTGCTTTAGTCCAGCGGGAATACGAAACCAATCTGACGGTAATTATAAATCAGCAGAAAAAACCGCACAATGAGCGAGGGGCAGGTCGCAAGAGAAAGGCGACAAAAGAAGTCATTCAGCGTGTGATAGCGCTTCGTAAAGAGGGCTTGTCACAGCAAAACATTGCCCTTGCAGTATCAGATGAACTTGGCATTGCAATCAGCCGCACCACAGTTGGTGAGATTGTTAGAGGCGAGCATGACGCTCAGATATAGTTATCTCACTCTTTCGCTTTTTGCAGGCCTTGACAAATCCTTATTGGACCTGCTACCATAGGAAGTAAGGAAATACAGGCCAAAATTATTGGAAGTTATCAAAAGAAGCAGAGCCTAGCAAAACCTCGCCTTGTGCGTTGGTTTTGCTGTGGCTCTTTTTGTTTTCCCTGAAAGGAGTAGGCAGGATGATTTTTCGCTTTTAAGTGCCGCAGGCACAACCACTTAACCAAAACCGATAGGTTTTGAAGTTAAGGCAGGAATAGGGGAATGTCACATTCCCCGCAAAACCGCTTGTAGGCAAAGCCTACAACGGAAATCAAGCATTCCGATGGACTGTTTTTGGACTGTCATTTTAACAACCATTTAACAACACGAAAAGAGGTTCTTTATGAAACAATCTGAAAGAGTGCAGCTCAATGTAAAGGTGCCCGCTGGCACTGCCGAGCAGATTAAAAAGCTGGCAGCCGCCAATTATTTAACTGTTGCCGAGCAGCTACGGAGGTTTATCGACAATGGGCTCACAATCAACAGTTATGAGCAAAATATTGATTTTCTCTGTGGCATGATTCGGCAGGAGCTGATGGCAATTTACCACATTGAGGATATCCGGGCAGTCGTGGCACAGGAGCTGAAAGGCAACAGTGAGCGTTTGGAGCAGACTATGCGAAAAAGCGGTAAGGCATCTGCTGCCGGATACTTCCTGCTGGTCAAGCTGCTCACCAGCTTATCGGGGCAATTCACGCCGGAGGAATTTATGCAGATGGCAGAAGTTGCTGGGCAGATGGGTGTGGAGTATATGAAGCAAAGCAACCGTGATATTAGCGATGTTCTGTGTGATGGAGAAACCATCTGCCGTATGGCAAATCTATAGGAGGTGCGGATGAATATTTTTAAAGTCTTACACAATTTTATAAAGAGAGTACGCTATGTGCTTTGGAATAGACGAGGCACCGGCGAAGCTGATGTCATCCCCGATGTGCTGTGCGGAGCACTGGCGATGCAAAGCATTGTGATTGGCGGTGTCACCTACCTTGTTCGCTCCTGCTTTCGGGAGGACACTACAACCACTGCACTGGATAGAATTGCTCGCTTAATTGACAAGGACGCAGAAAGTTTACAGTAAAATGTCTGGACGCTGAAATAGATTCCAAGTAAAATGGAGTCATACAATTTGCTTGGAATCGTTTTGGCTGTACAGCGCATCACAATGCGCCGAGAAAGGAGTTTTTGATGTTACAGCAAAACGAAAAAATTACGGCACTTTACTGTCGATTAAGTCAAGAGGACGATCTTGCAGGCGAGTCCGGCAGCATCCAGCACCAAAAGCATATACTGAGCGAGTATGCAGAAAAACACGGTTTTGTAAATCCTAAGATGACGGTTTTTCCGGTGTCAACTTTGATAGACCGGCTTACATGGAAATGATGACACAGGTAGAAGCCGGTAACGTGGGAACTATTATCGTCAAAGACCACTCTCGTCTTGGTAGAAACCGCCTTGTCATGGGGTATCTCATGGAGGAAAAGCTACCCGATTACGGTGTGCGCTATATTGCTATCAATGACAGCGTGGATACCATCAACGGCACAGATGACACCCTTCCTCTGCGTGACCTATTCAACGAATGGCACGCAAGAGATACCAGCAAAAAGGTTCGGGCAATTAAAATGGCAAGTGCAAAGCGTGGGGAGCGAATTGGCACACACCCACCCTACGGATACAAAAAAGACCCCAATCGTCCGAAACAGATTGTGCCGGATGAAATGACCGCACCCGTTGTAAAGCACATCTTTTCTCTCTGTGCCGGTGGTGCCGGTCCCAGCAGGATTGCTCGCATTCTTAAAGAGGAAAAGGTCTTAACCCCAAGTGCCTACAATACAGGAGTAAAAAGCGATGCCTGCCTGTCAGCAGATAATCCAAAGCAATATCGCTGGTTGGAGAAAACAGTTGCAAAGATTTTAGAGCGAGAAGAATACATCGGCACAATGGTAAATTGCAGAGGGTATATCGCATCCTTCAAAAGTAAAAAACGGAAAGAAAACCCACCGGAACAGTGGCTGCGTTTTGAAAATGCGCATGAGGCGATTGTGGATAGGGAAACATGGGAAATTGCACAGAAGGTGCGTTCCGGTAAACGCAGACCCAACCGCATGGGTGAGCAGGACATTCTTTCGGGGCTGATTTACTGCCATGATTGTGGTACAAAGCTGTATATCAGTCGATGCGGTGGCTGGGCTGAGGACAAGTACGTTTACATTTGCGGAAAATATCACCGCCACAAAGAGGAATGTACGCCACATACCATAAAAGCCTTGGACTTGCGGCAGATTGTCTTGATGGAAATTCAGCGTGTCACACAGGAGGCAAACCAACACAGAGAGGCATTTCTTAGAAGGGCTATGGAAAAACATGAGGCTCAGCTAAAAAAGGACTTGCTGTCGCAGGAAAAAGAACTAAATAAGGCAAGAAAGCGCCTTGCAGAGCTGGACACACTGTTTCGTACCGCCTTTGAGCAGCTTGCCCTAAAGCACATTTCGGACGAACAGTTTCAAATGCTGTCCGGAGGTTATGGACAGGACAAACAGGAACTTTCAGAGCGCATTGCTTTGCTTGAGACTGCCATTTCCAGCGACAGGGATAAAATGCTAAATGCTGACCGCTTTTTGAAAATCGTTGATAAATACATAGCAATTCAAGAGCTAACCCCTGAAATTGTGCGGGAGTTTATTGAAAAGGTGGTTGTTTATGACCGCAGCGAGCCGTGGAAGAAAAAGAACTTCACGCAACAGGTTGATGTACATTTTAACTTTGTAGGAAAGGTTTAAGACAAAGAAAAGCCACAGGACACAAAGCATTCGCTCTGTTATCCTGTGGCTAATCTTAAGGATGGAAAACATCCTTATTGGGCTTTCCTCTTGGCGGGTAATAGGTCTTTTTTTGGCGGAGAAGGAGGGATTCGAACCCTCGAGACCCTTTTGGGGCCTACACGATTTCCAATCGTGCGCGCTCGACCGGACTACGCGACTTCTCCATATGATCATTGGGTGGACAAACAGCTTTTTTATTATAGCAGATTTTGCATCAGAGTCAAGCATGAAATGAAAAAAACTGCTCTTTTGGAGTGAAATTAGACAGGGGGCAGCCAGGCGAGCAACAGCTCCAGCAAGATCTCCGGCTCACCGGGCCCCATCAGGCGATGTTCGGCCTGGGGCAGCAGATGAAAGTCTGCGCCGGTCAGCGCGGCGAAGCGAGCGGCGTGTTCCGGACGGGCGGTGCTGTCTTTTGCGCCGTGGATCATGGTAAAGGCAGGTGATTGGTCATTGGGGTAGAGGGTAAACAGGTCATAGGCGCGCAAGTCTTCAACAAACGCGCGGGTGATGAAAAAGCGGCGGTCGTAAAACACGTCCAAAGAACAAATGTCAACCATGCCGCCAGCAGCTTGCGTGGGTGTCCAAGAAAGGCAAGGATCCGTCAGCCACTCCTGTAGAATGCCAAACATGTCCACAGCGGCGGCGCGCAAAAAGGCCTGCCTTCCGCGGTGTGGTCGCGTGGCCAGATAGGCCAGCAGGGTATAGGCGCCAAAGCTGGAGGCAAAGTATACAAGCTGCGTTTGCGGCGAGCGGGCAAGAATGGTCTGCTCCACGACTTGTAGATCGGAAAGACAGTAGTCCAAACGCAAGCTATGGCCATCAACGGCGCTATCTCCGTGGGCGGGAAAGTCAAAGGCGCACAGATCCACCCCGCGCGGCAGCAAGGTCTGTTCCAACAAGCTTATCATAGGGCTGTCCTTACTGCTGGCAAAACCGTGGCAGATGAGCACCGTGACCGGCGCCCCCTGCAACCGAAGGCGACAGGGGATGGCATAACCGTTCTTGCCAGGGATTGATTCAAACAACATCGTACCACCTCCTTATATTTTGTATTCTATCTGCAAATACACAAGATGGCAAGGATAGGATGGCACAAAGATGAGAAAAATAGCCATGAGATCAAAAGAAAAGTGTTGACAAATCCAGCCAAGCTGTTATAATGTAACTCGTGCCAATCGTAAAAAAAGCAAATAGCGGGATTGTGTAATGGTAGCACGACAGACTCTGACTCTGTTTGTGAGGGTTCGAATCCTTCTCCCGCTGCCACAAGAAACCTTAGAGCCTTTATGGGTCTAAGGTTTTTCTTATGCCATCTCGGGGTGTAATTTAGCAATATTTTACGATTTTAAAGATTTTTTGTTTGAAATATATGGCTGTTTAGAGTAATATAGAACCATGCTCATGTCCTGAAACACAAAAAAATGTAAAGGGGTTTTCTTGATGAAAAAGAAAGTGTATTTGGCCATTTTTGCGACGACTATGGTGGCTTCTATGATGGTCACAGCTGCATTTGCTGCGGCTCCGGAGAAGGCTGCGGAGGCGCGTGGAAATTGGTCCTTAAGTTTTTACGGCTCTAATGTTGGCCAATCTATGGGTAGCATCACGTACAAAAATGCTACCATCACAGTTTGGTATACGACTTAAATGCCATGCAGATTAATTCAATACCAACGAGCTCCCATGGGGCAACAAGCTTGCGTGAACCGCCTAAGGTACAGACAAAGGCGGGTAAGGTAGTTCAAAATGCAATGACGGATAAATTTGTTGAACAGCTGACTTCTCTCGCGAAAGAGGATGCGAAAGCGGGCATTTATATGGATCAAAAATTTATTTACATGAGTCGTAGTCAAATGGGCAACTATGTTTCCCCTGACCGATCCAGCCCGATTGCGCAAGCAAACCAGGTTCTTCAGAAATTAGAGAAAGAGAAGGAAGACCCTCTTTTGCAGTTTCTCGACAGAATGCTGGGTCTTAAGTCCGCAAAGGTTCGGCGGGACGCTGACGAGCATACTTTTGTGGACATGAGCGGGATGGCAGGAGGTGGCTCTGGAAACATTCATTATACTGCAAGAGGTCAAACTGCCCACTTATATGCACCCAACGGTGAAAAGATTGCGAGCTATAATAGTAATGGCGCTGGCTGGACGATTGAACATACCCAGGCAGAGGACAAGTTCTTAGCTGTAGCGGAAAAGGTTTATAAGGACGCTCATGATGCTGCCCGTGCGCAAATGCAGGCAAAGTCTCAAGAAAATATGGCGAACCGTGGGCGGAAAACGACCTCTTTTGATGTGCAAGCCTGACAGGTTTTGGGTTTGCCCTTCGGCTACCCCTGCCAAGACGTGTTGGTAAGGTGTTCATTCACCTTGTCAGCACGTCTTTTTTATTGTATCCTAAGAGCAGAAGGGGGATTGAAGCAGATGAAAAGACCTTCATCCATGCTGCCATTGGCTGCTTTGGTGTTTTTACTCTTGGCGGCGGCAACGCATAAAAATTCCGTCCATCACCTGCTGAAAATCTAAAATGCAATCAAAAAACTAACCGTCCGCTAACCGAAGCTCGGGTATGATGGACCCAAGGTGCAAGACACAAGGGCACCAAAATACACGAGGAGGTTTTCTTGATGAACGCAAAAAAATTAATGGCAACGATGTTGGTTTCCGCCCTGGCCGTAGGAGGCAGTGTATCCGCCCTGGCGGCGGATGCGGAGCCGGATACCGCGCTACCCAAGACGCTGGAAAAGAGCTTTGTGACGATTTCCGGCAAGGCGGACGCCAAGACGGATGATATCATCATCCAGCTCAGTGAAAAGGACCTGTCAGACCTGAATGTGCCGGAAGGGTTTTTCAACGTGGATTTCTCCAAAATTGACTGGACAAAATTTATTCCGGCAAAAGAGCTGAGCGAAGGTGACCTCAAGATCTTCCAGGAAGGCGCGCAGGGCGCGGAAACCATCGCTGCCGCGACGACGATGGCGGCAACGCTTGTGGCTGAGTAAGGCACGCGCTTTGGTCCGCCGGGGATAGATGAACACCCCGGCGGACACTTTGCCTGTGCGGGTAGAAAACGAAAAGGGGGCAGCGGGCGGTGAAACTGCTGTTGGTGGAAGATGAAAGGCGGCTGTCAGGCGTTCTGGCCAAGGGGCTTAAGAAGCTATGTTATGCAGTGGACACTGCCTATGATGGAGAGGAAGCCTTGGCGCTGTGGGAGGTCAACTGTTACGATTTGATCATCCTGGATCTCAATTTGCCGCGTTTAGATGGCCTTGGCGTACTGCGCAGCTTACGCGCGCGCGATCAGAAGACAAAGATTTTGATTCTCTCGGCCAAAAACACCGTTGAGGATAAAATCGCCGGTTTGGATGACGGCGCCAACGACTATTTGGAAAAACCCTTTGATTTTCTGGAATTGACCGCCCGCATTCGCAACCTGCTGCGCTGGTCCTTTGTGAGCCAGGGGAGCCGGCTGCAGTTTGGCGATCTGGTGGTGGACAGCAAGTTAAGATGCGCAACAGTTTCCGGCCAGGTTTTGGCGTTAACGCCGAAAGAGTACGCCATTTTGGAATACCTGGCGTTGCGGGCAGACTGCATCATCACGGCCGAGGAGCTGATCGAGCATGTCTGGGACAGTGAGGCTGATCTTTTTTCCAACGCCCTGAAATACCATATCCACACACTGAAGAAAAAACTGGCCTTACCCGGCCTGATCACCAATGCACGCGGAAAGGGGTATTGTTTGCATGCTGCGGAACATGAATCGAACGCTTAGCATCCGTTTGCGGGTGACGTTGCTGGTATCCCTGCTGCTGCTGGGTATCACGCTGCTGTTTGCTGTGTTTAGTATTGCATCCGGCCGGCGCAATTTCGCCGCGGAACCCTTGCGCACCTCTATGGCCAAGATGATAGAGCCGATTTTATCGGAAAACAACAATCAAAACCCGGACATTCAGTTTTTTGGAGGAACTTGGTCACCAGTGGCAGATCCTGAACAGGGGATGGCGTTGACCGTGGCGGTGTCGACGGTCGAACAAGCGCAGCGCAGCTTTGGCCTTGAGCAAATCGTGGCGCTGTGCCTGATCAACCTGCTTGGCATCGGCATGACCTATATCATCCTGGGACGAGCGTTGCGGCCGCTGACCTTGTTGTCGCAGGACATTGAGCACATTCATGAGCACAATATGCAGACCGGTTTAAAGCAGGTGGACTCACAGGATGAAATCGGTAGCCTGACAAACTCCTTTAACGCCATGCTGGCCCGTCTGCGGCGGTCTATGGAAGGGCAGCGTCACTTTGCCGCCAACGCCGCGCATGAGCTCAAGACGCCCTTAACTGTGATGAAGTCCTCGTTGCAGGTCTTGGCATTAGAGGGCGAGCAGGCGGATCCGGCCGAGTATCGCGAGACAACGGCCCTCTGCGCCGAAACGGTGGATCAAATGATTGTCCTGGTGGATGATCTGCTGCGCATTGGATCGGTGCAGGCGGAGTGCAGCACGATGGTGGATGTCAATGCCTTGGTGACGCAGACTTTGGAGACCCGGGCGGAGGCGATCGCAGAGAAAAATCTGCACGTTGTGCGCGATGAAGCAAGCTGCTTGGTGCGTTGCAAGCAGTCGCTTCTGGCCTGTATTGTGGACAATCTGATCTCAAATGCGATCAAATATAATCGCAAGGATGGCCTGCTCTCGGTGCGCTTATTTGTGGAGCAAGAAACGCTGCATCTGCATGTGGCCGATAGTGGAATTGGGATACCGCCTGAATCGCTGCCCGATATTTTTGATTCGTTTTACCGGGTAGACCCGTCCAGGTCCAAGGAAGTGGAAGGCAATGGCCTGGGACTGGCCATCGTCAAAGCGGCGGTTGCGGACCTGGGTGGTAGCGTTCAGGTGGAGAGCAGCCTCGGGGATGGAACCGTCTTTTGTATTTGCCTGCCCATCGAACAAAAGGATGAGGCAAGCGAAGATAGCGAGGCATCAGAAAAAAACGCATCGTCTCTCGGCTGACAACCGGGAAACGATGCGTTTTTTTGCCCACGCAGCAGACAGCGCCCTGCGTTACACGCACCGGCGCGGGTCAAACTACGATTCATCTTTGCCGTGCATATCCAAGGAAATTTTGGTCGCTTTCACGATATCCGCAATGATACGAATTTGTTCTGCGCTGCAACTGTCAAGAACAGAAGCCAACTGTTGATTGACAATCAAATGGCTTGATTGTGTTTCTGACAGTAGGTCTTCCGTTGATACATGGAGTTCTCTTGCAACCGTCACAAAAACAGGAAGGCTGAATTTTGCATTTCCTGTTTCAATGCGGCTCATGTGAGTGATAGAAATGTCAATTTGCTCCGCTAATTTTTCTTGGGATAGGCCCTGCGCTTTTCGATATTTTCTGATTGTTTGCCCTATTTTATAATAATCCACAAAATCACGCCCAAATAGTTTATTATGACTTAAATTGTATACGCAATTCTGCTATGATTACATAAACTATATAGACTATTTTATGCTCATGCAGTTAAACTATGTCGCACAAATAGAAAGAAAGCAGGGAATGGAAGGGAGCGGGGCGCATGCGCAATATGGTATCATGTGAACATTGCGGCAGAGAGCTGGAGATCAGTAGAAAGATATGTCCCTTTTGCGGCTGGAAACAGACCGCTTATTTGGATCCTGATTTTTTAGCTTGTTGGAATATTCCTGTTTGGCGTCTTGAGCGAAATCTATGGTTTTCGCCATGCCGCGCAGAAGAGCAGTGAAATGGAGGCGGCAAAATATGTTTCGCTCCTGAGCAAATTGGTCGCCTTTGATGGAGACTGCGGCATCACTGCTACGGCAGAGCTGCACAGATCAATCAATGGATACCCTGAGCTGACCATTTCCATCAACAATGTGACGGATCAGAGCATTGCAGCCATACAGTTTTACGCGCTGCCGTGCAATGGCTATGGGCAAGAAATGACAAGCTGGGCCAGCCAAAATCGTTTATATCTCGATCAAACCATCGCAGCGGGTGAGTCAGTATGTATCAGCTATCAGTTCATTGAAGCGAGCATAAAAACGATCAAATTATACGTATATAGTGTCGATTATGCTGACAAAACGCACTGGGGCGATAAAACTGCGAACAAGGAGACGATTGTCAGCCATGGCACGCAGATCTTGCTGTCAGCAGAAGCATAAAAAGAGACATTACCCTTGTGGGTAATGTCTCTTTTCGGTTCACATATCAGATGGAGCGAAATTACTTCAGCTCAACCTTTGCGCCGGCTTCTTCCAGCTTAGCCTTCAGGCCCTCAGCGTCGTCCTTGCTGATGCCTTCCTTGATGGGAGCGGGAGCGCTCTCAACCAGAGCCTTGGCTTCGCCCAGGCCCAGGCCGGTGATCTCACGGACAACCTTGATGACCTTGACCTTCTCGTCGCCGAAAGCGGTCAGCACAACGTCAAACTCGGTCTTTTCAGCAGCGGGAGCAGCAGCAGCGGCAGCGGGAGCAGCAGCGACAGCCATGGGAGCGGCAGCGGACACGCCGAACTCGTCTTCCAGCGCGTGGACCAGCTCGGACAGGTCCAGGACGGTCAGGTTCTTGATCTCTTCGATCAGAGCAGTAATTTTCTCGTTAGCCATGATAAGTTACCTCCAAATAATGTGTAAGAATCAAAATGTTTCATGTTGTAGGGCGAAGGACGGATTAACCGGCCTTTTTGTCGGCGATGGCCTGCATGACGCGCGCCAAGCCGGAGATATTGGCGTCCATAACGGTAACCAGACCACGCACGGGAGCCATAAGGGTACCCAGAACCGTGGCGACCAGGACTTCCTTCGAGGGCAGCTCGGCCAGGGCCTTGACTTCCTCCGCAGAGATGACCTTGCCATCGACAAAGCCGGCCTTGATGAGGAACTTCTCACCGTTCATCTTCTTGGAGAATTCGGCGACGACCTTGGCGGCGGCGACAGGGTCACCTTCGCAGATCGCCAGCGCACTCGTGCCTTCCAGGACGGGGGTTAGACCTTCCAGGTTGGCTTCCTTCACCGCGAAGCGGGCGAGGGTGTTCTTGATGACGGAATACTCCACGCCGTTTTTGCGCATTTCAATACGCAGGGCGGTATCCTCCGCGACGGTGATGCCTTTATAATCGACGATCACGCCGGCAGCGGATGTTTTGAGCTTCTCGGTCAAGGCAGCGACAATGGCTTGCTTTTCGCTGAGAACTTTTGCGTTGGGCATACTGTGTTTCACCTCCTGAAAATAGGGGCATCGGCGCCTGCGCCGTAGGACGCAGGGGATGCCGTTAGATGAACCAAAGAAACATGTCCCCGTATCAGATGACACGAGGACATGAGCAATCAATCAAAGAATAGTATCTTGAGACTGCATCCTCGGCAGGGTTTACGCACAGGCAACCTGCTGTCTTTGGAACGCTAAAATAGTTTATCAGATCAGATTCGCCCTGTCAAGGGCAAAAGCTGAAACGATCGGGGAGAAATCAGACGAGTTTGGCGCTGCTGACCTTGACGCCGGGGCCCATCGTGGAGGCGACAACGCAGCTTTTGATATACTGACCCTTGGCGGCGGAAGGCTTTGCTTTGACAATGGCGCCCATCAGAGCGTTAAAGTTGTCAGAGAGCTTCTCGGAGCCGAAGGAGACCTTGCCGATGGGGCAGTGGATGATATTGGTCTTATCCAGGCGATACTCCACCTTACCGGCCTTCACTTCGGCGACAGCCTTGGCGACGTCGGGGGAGACGGTGCCGGCCTTGGGGGAGGGCATGAGACCCTTGGGGCCCAAGACCTTACCCAGACGGCCCACCAGGCCCATCATATCCGGGGTGGCGATCACGACATCGAAGTCAAACCAGTTTTCCTTCTGGATTTTTTCGACCAGATCCATCTCGCCGACATAGTCCGCGCCGGCGGCCTTGGCAGCTTCGGCCTTGTCGGCCTTACAGAAGACCAGCACACGAGCGACCTTACCGGTGCCGTGGGGCAGGACGACGGCGCCGCGGACCTGCTGGTCAGCGTGGCGGGAGTCAACGCCAAGCTTGACATGCAGCTCGACGGTTTCATCAAATTTAGCGGGAGCAGTCTTGACAACCAGATCCATCGCCTCGGTGGGTTCATAGAGGTTGGTGGCATTGATCTGCTTGGCGCTCTCCTGATATTTCTTTCCTCTAAACATCTTGCACTCTCCTCCTCGCCTTATTCGCCGACCACAACGCCCATAGAACGGGCGGTGCCTGCGATCATGCTCATGGCTGCTTCCACGTTGGCGGCGTTCAGATCGGGCGCTTTGAGTTCAGCGATCTTACGCAGCTCTTCTTTGCTGATGGTGGCGACCTTTGTCTTGTTCGGCACGCCGGAACCAGAGCTCAGGTTGCAGGCCTTTTTGATCAGCACAGCAGCGGGAGGCGTTTTGGTGATAAAGGTAAAGGAACGGTCGGCGTAGACCGTGATGACCACGGGGATGATGAGGCCGACATCGTTCTTGGTGCGTTCATTGAATTCCTTGGTGAAGGCGGCGATGTTCACGCCGTGCTGACCAAGTGCGGGGCCGACAGGGGGGGCGGGGGTTGCCTTACCGGCGGGGATCTGAAGTTTGACATAACCAGTTACTTTTTGTGCCACTGGAAGCACCTCCAATTTCTAATGTGGTTGGACGGAGCGAAAGCTCCTCCCACGTTGGGCGCGCAAGTGCGCCCTGGGGATCAATGGATGGATTCGATTTGATCCAAATCCAGCTCGACCGGCGTTTCCCGGCCGAACATCGAGACGATCACGCGCACCTTGCTGCGGTCCAAGTCGATTTCTTCAACCGTTCCGAGGAAGGATTCCAGCGCGCCATCGGTGATTTTCACGTTGTCGCCAACTTGATAGCCCACCATAATCTCGCGTTTTTCGACACCAAGGGACGCAATTTCCTCATCCGTGAGGGGGATGGGCTTGTTGCCCGACCCCACGAAGCCTGTCACGCCGCGGACATTGCGGACCAAGTGCCAAGTTTCGTCGGTGAGGATCATTTTTACCAGCACATAGCCGGGAAAAACCTTGCGCTCGACTGTTTTCGAGCCGGCATCCGTGATTTCGGTGACGGTTTCCATGGGGATGCTGACCGTATGGATGAGCTCGCCCATGTTGCGGTTTTCAACGGCCTTTTCTATGGTGGCCTTTACGGTATTTTCATAACCGGAATAGGTATGCGCGACATACCACTTTGCGCTTTCAGACATAAGCCTCTCCTTAAGAGCCGAACAGACTCAGCAACGCGCGGATCAGCTGCCCGGCCACACCGTCAAAAATCCAGACAAAGACGCCGACGATGATGACGCAGACGATGACGATGCCGGTGTTGTTGAAGGTCTGTTTCCTGGTGGGCCAAACGACCTTTTTCAGTTCGCTTTTCATCTCACGGAAATAACGGGCAACACGGTTGCCTTGTTTCTTCTTTTCGGCAGGCTTAGCCTTTTTGAGATCGGTTTTGGAAGCGTCGGCCTTGGCAGGCTTTTTTACGGTTTCAATTTCCGTGACTTCCTGTTCCATGTTTTCGTGTTCAGACACGTTTGTCACACCCTTCTTTCGTTGTCAGTTATGGACTGGCATCTTACTTTGTTTCATTGTGAACGGTGTGCTTTCTGCAGAAGGGGCAGAATTTGTTCAGCTCCAAACGATCAGGCGTATTTTTCTTGTTTTTGTTGGTGTTGTAGTTGCGCTGTTTACACTCAGCACATCTGAGGGTAATTTTAATGCGTGCGCCGGCTTTTGCCATTTTTGGCACCTCCTTATACGATGTTCGGCCCTGTGAAACGGAAAAAACGCCGCGATCCGGGCAAATCTCCCTCAATAACAGGCGATCCCGAATCCGGCGCAACCAAAACGCTTGCCGACCTGAAACAGTGGCAAACGCAGAAGATACGGTACGGAAGTCGGCATCTGCAAAGCGGCCTCCCTATGTCCCTGCGGGTCGGGGGTTGTGCGGCGCGGTACCGTAACCGCAGACACAAAAATGCCCCCTTCATAGGTAATCACCAGAATACCAAATGAAAGAGGGTTTGTCAAGCATTTTTTTGGAAAATAACGCTTCAATTGACAGGTAGTGTTTGACAAAAGACGCTGATGTCCTTTATAGTGGAGAAAAAGAGGTGTGACGGTATGAGAATTATGGCGATCGACTATGGCGATGCCCGGACCGGCGTGGCCATTTCTGACCCGACCGGCCTGCTGGCAGGCGAGACACAGGTCATCAGCAGCAAGAAACCGGACGAGGTGCTCGGCGCGCTCTGTGCCCTGGCGGCGGAGCGGGATGTGGAGGAACTGGTGCTGGGTTACCCGAAGAATATGAATGGGAGCATCGGCCCGCGGGCAGAAAAGAGCGAAGCCCTGGCCGAACGATTGCGCGCGCAGACGGGGCTGCCTGTGGTTTTATGGGACGAGCGCCGCACCACCGTGGATGCCCACCGGATTTTGAGCGAAACCGGCAACCGAGGCAAAAAGCGCAAACAGAAGGTGGATGCCGTGGCCGCGACCTTGATTTTAGAGGGCTATCTGATCCGACGGCGGCAGACTTAAACCGTCCACTCGCTATGGATCAGGGCGATCAGCAGGTACTTGTCGGCTTGCTTTTCAAAGACCAGCTTCAGGCCGCACCAGTCAAACCCGCCGTTTTTCGCCTGCAACTCGGGATAGTAGAACTCCACAAAGTCTGCGTCGGGGTAGGCTGCCTTGACATTTTCCAGGGCGTTGCCCGAGGACAGGACGGTATTGATGCCGATCATCGGCGCGCTGCCATAATCGGCGTTGTAGACATAACGGGAGAAGTAGGAGACAATATTCATTTGAATGCTCGCGCCGCTGCCATCCTGGGTGCCCCAGGTGTAGATGGTTTTGTCCTTCGCCGCATTGGAAAGCGTTGCTTTGGATACGGTGCGGTCCTTGCCGGGCGTGACGGTGGAATAGGGCGTTAAGGTCAGGCCCTTGTCCGGATGGACCAGGGCGGAGAGGGCGGCATAGTCGGCCGATTGCAGCGCGTTGAGCGCGGCGTAGGCCTGGTCCAGCAGCGCCTCGCTCGGCACATTGCTGCCGGTTGCAGGGCTTACCGCTGTTGTATCGCTGCTGGGAGCGGCTTGCGTGAGATTGGTTCGAACGCTGGCAGAGACGGTCTCGGCGGGTGGTTCGGGCGCGAACAGTCCGCCCAGAACTTGCACATTGACCATCAGGCCGATGGACAGGCCGACAAGGCCCGTCAGTAAGCAGAGAAAGATCGTGCGCACAGACAAGCACCTCCTGGTCTCGCGCGGATACAGAATAAGAATCGTTGGATTATACTACCGTAAATGGGGCAAAAGATCAAGCTAGACAGCCAAATTGATACCAAATTGACAGAAAAACGGAATATTTTTCATGGAAAGGAAAACATCACTATGCAAACGCGAGACAGACAATTTCACATCGCCTGCGCAGCGGGAGACGTGGGCCGCTATTGCATCCTGCCGGGCGATCCGGGGCGTTGCGCGGCCATTGCCGCCTATTTTGACGAGGCGGTTTTGGTGGCGCAGAACCGAGAGTATGTCACCTACACCGGCACACTGTTGGGCGAAAAGGTCAGCGTGGTTTCCACGGGGATTGGCGGGCCATCGGCGGCGATCGCCTTGGAGGAGCTGCACGCCATCGGGGCGGATACCTTCCTGCGTATCGGCACCTGCGGCGGCATCCGCACGGATGTGCAGGCCGGGGATGTGGTCATCGCCACCGGTGCGGTGCGGCACGAGGGAACCAGCCGTGAATATGCCCCCATCGAATACCCCGCCGTGCCGGATTTTTACGCCTTAAGCGCCCTGGTGGAGGCTGCCAAGGGGCAGCGCCTGCGCTGGCATGCCGGCGTGGTGCAGTGTAAGGATTCCTTCTATGGCCAGCACAGTCCCGCCAGAATGCCGGTCAGCTATGAACTGGAGCAAAAGTGGGAGGCGTGGAAACGGCTGGGCGTCCTGGCCAGCGAGATGGAGTCCGCCGCGCTGTTCACCGTGGCGGCGGCGTTGGGTGTGCGCTGCGGTTCTGTGTTCCATGTGATCTGGAATCAGGAACGGGAGAAGGCCGGCCTGGATCAGACCGAGAGCCACCAGACCGATACCGCCATCCGCGTGGCGGTGGAGGCCTTGCGCCGCCTGATTGCCCAGGATAGAATGGCAGCCACTTGAGTTGACAGGTGCGGCGTTTCCCTACTTTTGTGGACGAAAGCTGACTTGTTTTGTCAAAGCCCTCCTGTTTGCGTGGCAAGTGCATACACTGTGCCTGTGGGGGTGCTGCTGATGGAATATCATATGCAGTTGGAGCAGGGAGAGTTGCTGTTTTTTGAGGAAGGTAATCGCGTTCAGGTGCGGGTACAGGCCAAAAATGACGGAAAGGGCCTGTATAAAGCCTTCCTGCGCGGGACGCGTGGCCAGACCCTGGAGCTTGGTACACTGACGCCAAATGGCGCGGGGCTATCGCTGCGGCGTACGCTGCCCAAGGAGCAGCTGCAGCAAGTGGGCTGCTGGCCGCCGCATCAGGGTTTTTTGAGCCTGGCGCACCGCTTTGCGGGAAAAGAACTGCCGCAGGGCTGGCAGCGGGAAAAGGACCCCGCGCAGCTGCTGCGCCATGACCCCATTCTGTGCGCCGCCCTGCCAAAGGACGCCGACGCGTTGATCTGCCGCAGCCGCGAGGGCTTGGGCTTCAGCCTTGCTTTTTTATACCGGCCCGATCGGCCGTTTCCCCTTGTGCCGCTGTTTTGTTTTGCGCGCGTGCGGCGCCTGGGGCAAAATAGCTATGCGGTCTATGCCTTTGATCCACAGGGGCGGCCCAGGCGATAAGCACACTTCACAGGAGATAACTTAACATGGACTACTTTCATATGCAAACCGAAAAAGAAACCATTGGCAAGCTGAGCAACCTCGGCCTGGCCTACTTAGGCGATGCGGTCTTTGAGGTGATGATCCGCGCGCAGCTCTGCCTGAGCGGCAAGCTGACCTCAGGCAAGCTGCATCGTGCCGCGCTGGACTATGTCACCGCGCCGGCGCAGGCGGCCATGAGCCAAAAAATACTGCCTCTGCTCACCGAGGAGGAGGCGGAAGTCTTTCGCCGCGGCCGCAACACCAAGCCGCACTCTGTACCCAAAGCCGCCAAGCGCAGCGAATACCAGAGCGCCACCGCGCTCGAGGCGCTCTTTGGCTGGCTGTATCTGCAAGGTAAGACAGAGCGCATCGGCGCGCTGTTTGCCATCATGTTGGACGAGCGGGAGGAGGCCTGAAGGTATGCCACTGGATGCCGTTTACCTCACGCTGCTGCAAGAGGAGCTGCGTGAGGCGCTCAAAGGGGGGCGCATTGATAAAATCCACCAGCCCGCCCGGCATGAACTGCTGCTGTCCCTGCGCACGCCGGGCGGCGCAGTGCGCCTGCTGCTCTGTGCCAATCCCGCCGCGCCGCGCGCGCAGATCACGGGTATCACGCGTGAAAACCCCGCCGAAGCGCCGATGTTTTGCATGCTGCTGCGCAAGCATCTGTCGGGCGGTCGCTTTTTGCGCCTGGAGCAGCCGCCTTTGGAGCGTCTGCTCATCTTTTGCTTTGAGGCCTTGGACGAGCTGGGCGACCCTGTGGAAAAGCGGCTGGTGCTGGAGCTGATGGGCCGCCATGCCAACCTGCTGCTGCTGGATGCAGAAGGGCGTATTTTGGACTGCCTGCGCCGGGTGGATGTTGACATGTCCGCCGAGCGGCAGCTGATGCCGGGTATGTTCTACCGTTTGCCGACGGACCAAGGCAAGCAAAACCCTGCCCTTTTGACAGAAACAGACAAAGTGCGCCTTCTGGCGCACATTCCCCGGGAAAAGCCGATGGACCGCTTTTTGGTGGAGACCTTCGGCGGGCTTTCGCCCTTGGTCGCGCGTGAGCTGGCCTTGGAGGTGGCGGGGGCTGTCGATGCGCCCGTGGGCGATCAGGGCGAGGCGCTTCTGACGGCGCTGCAGCAAATGTTCCAAGCGGTGAAAAGTGGTCAATGCGCACCCTATCTGCTGCTGCGGGAGGGAAAACCGGCTGATTTTTCGTTCCGCCCGATTTTGCAGTATGGGCCGCAAGTGGAACTGCGGCGGATGGAGAGCTTTTCGCAGCTGCTGGATGCGTTTTATGTTGAAAAAGACCGTACAGAGCGTGTGCGTCAGAAGGGGCAGGACCTGATTCGGAGTGTGACGACCGCGCGGGATCGCACGGCCCGAAAATTGGGCTTTCAGCGGAAAGAGCTGTTAGATACCCAAGATCGAGAGAGCTTGCGGCAGGCGGGTGATCTCATCACCGCCAACCTCTACCGCATGGAAAAAGGCATGACGCAGCTGGAGACGGAGAACTTCTACGACCCGGCAAATGCGGTGATCTCCATTCGATTGGACCCTTTGCGCTCACCGCAGCAAAATGCCGCGCGTTACTATAAGGACTATAACCGCGCCAAAACCGCCGAGCAGATGTTGACCGAGCAGATTGCCAAGGGAGAGACGGAGCTGTTGTATCTGCAAAGCGTGCTCGAAACGCTTGCCCGCGCGACGGGTGAGCGCGATCTGGAGGAGATCAGGCAGGAGCTGGAGCAGGGCGCTTATATCCGTCGCCGCAGTAAGGTAAAAGGCCGCGTCAAACGTCCGGCTATGAAACCCCTGGAATTTACAACAGAGGCCGGTTTGCGTATTTCAGTGGGCAGAAATAACCTGCAAAACGACGCGCTCACCTGTAAACTGGCAGGTCGTAATGACCTCTGGTTCCATGTCAAGGACAGCCACGGCGCCCATGTGATCCTCTGGACGGAGGGACAAGCGGTGGATGCACAGAGTTTGACCCAAGCCGCGCGCTTAGCCGCCTATTACTCCCAAAGCCGCCAGAGTACTAAGGTCGCCGTGGACTACGCCGCCGTGAAATATGTCAAAAAACCAGCCGGCGCCAAGCCGGGGATGGTCATCTATGACCGCTATGAAACGGCCTATGTCAATCCGGCGGAGCTTGGGGGGATGGAGTGAGTTTGGGCGGTTTTGATGTTGGGTATTTTGTAACTGCCGACTGGGGTTTTGTCCTCCCGGACGGGGTGACCTTTCTGAAAGATCAGAAAGGTCAATAAAGAATCTTTTTAAGGGCAATTGAAGCTGAAGGTGGCTCATGCAATCTTCAAGCTCTCTCATCATGGCGGAGCGCTAAACAGATGTCGTCTCGAGGCGTGAAAAGCTACGCTCTACTTGATTTTTCCCCCTGACGAATCGCAGCTACAATACGCAAAAAAGTGATAGGGCCGCGTACTGCAAATATGCAGCGCAAAGCCCTATCACTTTTCGTTTATTAACCACAGCAGTCTTGCACCCGACTACCCCCATACCCCGCTACCGATGGGTAGATACGTCATATAGACAAGGAAGCACGCAAAGCCCGGTAGCCACCGCATCGAGACGTCATCTGTCTAGCGCTCCGCCATGATGTGAGGGCTTGAAGATTGCCTAAGCCACCTTCAGCCCAATTGCCCTTAAAAAGATTCTTTCCTCCCTTTCTGATCTTTCAGAAAGGGAGCCCCGTCCGGGAGGACAATAACCCAGTCGGCAAGATGCTACAAACGCCCCATCCAAAACGACATGCGTATCATCTCAAATTACATCCTCTCCGGCGCCGAGATCCCCAGCAAAAGCAAACAATTGGCAAGCACCGAGCGGACACTGTCAGCCAGCTTCAAACGCGCGGAGAGAAGGTCAGCCGTCTCGCCTTTGATCCGATGGGCGCTATAAAACCGATGAAAGTCCCCGGCTAGCGCAATGAGATAACGATTGATACGGGACGGGTCATAATCACGCGCGGCAAAGCGGATTTCCTCGGGCAGCAGTGAGAGGGTTTTGATCAAAGCACGCTCTTCCTCACTGGAGAGCAGGGCGGCGTCGATTTGAGCGGCAGCCGGCACAGCGTAGCCTTCCTCTGCCAGACGAGAGAGCAGAGAGCAGATTCTCGCATGGGCATACTGCACATAGTAGACCGGATTTTCGCTGTCCTGCCGCACGGCAAGGTCCAGATCAAAAATCAAGTGATTGGTGGGTTTGGCGTTGAAGGCAAAGCGGGCGGCATCCACTGATATTTCATCCAGCAGGTCGGACAGGGTGATGGACTTACCGCTGCGCTTGGACACTTTGACTTCCTTGCCGTCCTGCAGGAGCTGCACGAGCTGCATGATGAGGAAATCAAGCTTTTTGCCTTCCAAGCCGAGTTCCGGCGCCGACATGGTGGCAGCGAAGCGGATGGCGTGACCGTGGTGATCTGCGCCCCAGACGTCGATCACCTGATCGAAGCCGCGTGCGCAGAATTTATGACGGTGGTAGGCGATATCAACGGCGTAGTAGGTATAAAAACCGTTGGAACGACGCAGAACCTCATCTTTATCCGCGCCAAAGTCCGTATTGCGCAGCCAGAGCGCGCCGTCTTCTTCATAGGTATGTCCCGCGCTGCGCAGCAGCTCCACGGTTTCCTCAACATACCCGCTTTTATGCAGCGTGGATTCGAGGAACCACTGGTCATAGTGGATGCCGTAGCGGTCCAGATCTTCCTGCATTTTGGCGATGTTATGCTGCAGGCCAAAGTCGCGCATGGTGGCGCGGCGCACGTCTTCGGGTTCGGTCAGATAGTAGTCGCCAAAGCGTTCGGCAAACAGGGCGGCCAGGGCGCGGATGTCCTCGCCGTGGTAGCCGTCCTCTGGGAAAGAAACGGCATCCTCACCGCGGAAATGCTGGATATAACGTGCCTCTAAGGAAATGGCGAATTTATCCACCTGATTGCCCGCGTCGTTGACATAAAACTCGCGCCAGACCTGATAGCCGGCGCGCGCTAAGATGGCCGCCGTGGCATCGCCCAAAACGCCGCCGCGGGCGTTGCCGATGGTCATGGTGCCGGTGGGGTTGGCGGAGACGAACTCCACCATGAGCCGCTTTCCTTTGCCCTCATCTACGGCGCCGTATTGCGCCCCTTCCGCCTCAATATCAGAGAGCACCCGGGCATACCAGGCTGCGCCAAGACGAAAATTCAAAAAACCCGGGCCGGCCAGCTCCACATGGTCAAAGAAGCTGCCGCGCAGGTCTATGTGATCAAGCAGTATCTGTGCAATGCGCGGCGGCGGCAGCTTCAAAAGCTTGGCGCCGGCCAGGGCAAAGGAGCTTGCATAGTCGCCATTTTTACTGTCCTTGGGGATATCAACCGCAGCGCGCACCTCCACGTCGGGCGGCAACAGCCCTTGCGCAGCTGCCGTTTCATAGGCTTGCTGGGTGAGGCTCTGAACCTGCGCGCGCGCGGCTTGCATCTGATTTGCCATACAATCACCTGTATTCTTCCTTTGTTTCTCTTTTCACAGCGTCTTTCTATCTTGATGCTTGACATCAATCAGAAACACATTTTTTCCGATAATGGTGTCCTCGACGTCAATGACATACGACAGCTCCATCCGGCCGCCGTCTCCGCCGATGGTGGAGCGGGCCTTTTCTGTATTCACGCCCACGGTCAGGTCGCCGAAACCCGTATCATAGAGCGAAATATGCCGCTGCCCCTCCCGAAAAATCATTTCGGAGTTCAGGCTCCCGCTGCGCAGCATGCTGATGTGATCATCTGCGATCAGAAAGGTTGTCGTAGTGCCTTCGAGTCCGGTCAGCTTACTTTCCTGGTAGCTCAGGCAAAAGCCCATCTCCTGATCGCCCGCCAGGCAGCCGTGGGTGAGCAGTTCGATTTTTTCTTTGCTGCCATCCGGGTCTGTTTGCGTGCCTTGAATGGATATGATGACTGATCTTTCCATATATATAATCGGTATCCTTTTCAATTCTTTCCCTGTTGACGGGAGTCATTGTGGCATTGCGCAGCTATGATATCATGTGACTGAGGCTGCGTCAATACCGGTCAATGTCCACGCGCTCCACAGCGTCCTCAATCTCCTCGCCCAAAAAGAGGGTGGCGGTGCGGACGAAGCCCGCCGGCGCATCGCTGACATAGTACTGCCGTTTGCCCTCTTTACGCTCGGGCGGCGCCAGCATATCCGATGCGCGCAGCAAGCGTGCGGTCTCTTTGGCGCATTGTTCGCCGGTATCAATGAGTGTGACATGGGGCCCCATCTGCTCGGATATAATGTGCTTGAGCAGGGGATAATGGGTGCAGCCGAGGACCAGCGTGTCCACGCCGGCCTCCTTCATGGGCGCGAGGTATTCTGCCAGCACGGTTTCGATCACAATGTCTCCGGCATGGATGCGCCCTGCCTCAATGAGCGGCACCAGGAGCGGGCAGGCGATGGCTGTGACCTGGATATCCGGCCGCACGGAGGCGATGACGCGTTCATACGCACCGCTGCGCACGGAGGCCTGCGTGCCGATCAGGCCCACGCGGCCGTTGCGCGTTGTGCCGGCTGCGGCCAGGCCGGCCGGTTCCACAACGCCGATGATGGGCAGTTCATTTTCCGACTTCAACTGGCGGATGGCCACCGTGGAGACCGTACCGCAGGCGATGACGACGGCTTTGAGACCAAAGCTCTTTAAAAACGCCACATCTTGCCGTGCATATTTTAAGATCGTCTCCTGCGAGCGGCTGCCATAGGGCACGCGGCCGGTATCGCCAAAGTATATGATGCGCTCGGTGGGCAGGAGGCGAGACAGTTCACCTGCTGCGGTCAGGCCGCCGAGGCCGGAATCAAAGACGCCAATGGGTCTGGTATCCATTACGATCCTCTCCCTTCACAGTCTGCCCTTTATCATATGACAATTCTGACCAGAAAACAAGTCTGTTTTTCCCGAACCGTCGCTTTTATCCCGCTTGGCGGCAGGGTCGATCAAAGAATCTTTTTTTGCGCCGCTTTGCCAGGCAATATACGGGAAAAGCTGCCGGTCTGTGAAAAAAATAGTCAAAACAGTTATTTTTGTTTTTCAAATACATGGATCAGCACTTGCAGCTTTGCCTTGCGCGCATTATAATAGAGGCGATGGGGCTTCCTATCAAGTCCGGATCAAGTGCAGCGAGGAGGTTATGAATATGCAGCTGGAATTGACCAGAAAACAAATGCGTCGGCTATTGGACATGGCCTATATCGGGAATTGGGTGCTCAACTCCACGCGTGTGGATGATCGTCTGACCGATTATGATGACGTGGAGCGCTTGTTGTTTCTCAAAGCGCATCAGGCGGGCATGGAGGTCATGACGGATTTTGACCGCAAGGGCCAGGCGACGCCTTCGCGTGCTTTCGTTGACGGCGGTATTCACGAGGCCATTATGGAATATGAAAATAACATCTTTTTTGATATATTGGCAGAGGACTTAGCCCGGCGCGATATGCATGATGCGCCCATTGATGAAAACAACTTCATTGAGTTGGCAAATCGCATTGATGCCTATATTGCTGAATTTGAGACCAATGGGACGGATAATATCCTGCTGGACCTTGACATGTCCCCTTAAATATGCACAAAACAGAGGCCCGTATGTGACGCTGATGTCGCATACGGGCTATTTTTGTCTTTGCTTGCGGAAAAACACTTGAAAGGCCATTTATCCTGTGGTATACTGGGTTAAATTTGTAGACTGGATGTGGTTTCCTATGCTTATTTCCACCAAAGGCCGCTATGCCCTGCGTGTGATGATTGATCTGGCCTCACACGATGCGTTTGCGTATATTCCACTCAAGCAGATTACGGAAAGGCAAAATATCTCGACCAAGTATTTAGAGGCCATCTTATCCTCACTGGTGAAGGCCAATTATGTCATCGGCATCCGGGGCAAGGGCGGTGGTTACCGTTTGACGCGCGATGCCGAGGAGTACACGGTCGGCAGTATTTTGAAGATTACCGAGGGTTCGCTTGCCCCGGTCAGCTGCCTGCATCCTGAAACGATGCCTTGTGAGCGGCAAAAGGATTGCCCGACGCGCCCCGTTTGGGAGAAGTTGGACAAAATTGTGGACGAGTATTTGGAAGGCATCACGCTGGCTGATCTCTTGATTGATGAGAAGCCGGGCAGTACGGGCAACTGCGTCATTTAAACGCCCGCTCTGCCGCATGGCGCTGCCATATTCAAAAACCAAGAATCATATCAGAGAAGCTGCCCCACCTCCAAGCCGGAGATGGGGCAGCTTTTATTTGCTTTCTATCATGGAGATCCAGTGCTTGTCATCGACCGACGTTTTTGCGGGCGGCCATGCGTTTTTTCTTGTTGACGTTTACAACAATCAGCACAACAACCAAAAGAGCCACCACGCCGATGCCGACATAGAGCAGAGGGTTGATGCCTCCTGTTGCGCTGCTATCGGTCTTGACATCGAGCCAGAGGTTTTCCATCTGCACTGTGGCTTTGGAAGAGAGATTCAAAAAGCTCTGACCGCGGGCGAGTGTATTCTTATCGGGGTAGGCAATTTCGCTTTCAGCCACGGCGGGGTCCATGTACTGCTTGGCGGCGCTGATGGGGGTGGAATAACCGAGGTAGTCCATATTTTTCCCCGAGATCTCAGGCGAGCAGAGGAAGTTGATGTAAGCCTCGGCGGCTTCCTTGTTGGCGGCGTTCTTGGGGATGCACATGGCGTCAATAAAGAGATTGAAGCCCTCTTTGGGGAAGCAGAAGGCCAGGTTTTCGTTTTCCTGCACCATGGTCAGGTAGTCGCCGGCATAGTAGGCGCCGATCCAGGCTTCTTCGTTGACCATGGAGTCGAAGATCTGATCCATGACGTAGGACTGCACCACGGGCTTCTGCTTTTTCAGCTGCTCGGCGGCGGCCTTGAGGTCGGTATCGGTCTCGGTGTTCAGGTTCTGGCCAAGCAGCAGCTGAGAAATGGCGAAGGCATCGCGCGGGTTATCAAACATGAGCGTTTTGCCTTTATAGTTCTCGTTCCACATCAGATCCCAGCTGTCGACCGGCTCGGTGACGTATTTGGTGTTATAGATCAGGCCCGTTGTGCCCCAGGTGTAGGGCACGGAATAGAAGTTGGCGGGGTCATAGGCCTGGTGGCGGAAGCTCTCGTCAATGTATTGATAATTGGGGATATTCTTAAAATTGAGCGGGGCGAGCATATCCTCCTCAATCAAGCGGCCGATCATGTAGTCGGAGGGGATGATGACGTCATAATTCGTACCGCCGGATTTTAAGCGGGTATACATGGTCTCATTGCTGTCAAAGGTGATATAATTGACCTCGATACCGGTGGCTTCGGTGAAGGCACGGTTGACGTCAATGGCGCCGTCGCTGCCGTCGGCAATGTACATGCCCCAGTTATAGACGTTGATGGTGGTCTTACCTGCGGGCGCGGCAGACGCAAGCGGCTGCGAGATATTCAGGACCAGCAGCAGCAGGATGGATGTGGAGAACAGACGGGTAAACAGTTTCATGAAGTGACCTCCTCAAAAAGTGTAGGCAGGGCCGGCGAGGCGAGTGATGCCTTGTCAGGAGTCCTGCGGACGGTAGAGCGCGGCATAGCGGTTGCGTCGACGCTTGGCGTCCCTACCCTGGATGAGGTTCATGAGAACCATCATCAGAAGGATCGCAAAGAACATGAGGGTAAAGAGCGCGTAGATTTTGGGGGGAAGCGGCTTTTTGACATAGTTATAGATCTCCACCGGCAGCGTGATAAAGTCCGGGCCATAGACAAAGTAGCTGATGACAAAATCGTCAAGCGACATGGTGAAGGCCATGATACAGCCGGAGAGGATACCGGGGAACAGCTCATGAATGGTGACCTTGAAAAAGGCCTGTGTCGGGCGGCAGCCGAGGTCAAGCGCCGCGTCACGCAGCGTAGGATCCATCTGGCGCAGCTTGGGCAGCACCGAGAGGATCACATAGGGTAGGTTGAAGGTGATATGCGCGATGAGCAGCGTGGCAAAGCCCAGGGTGATCTGCGTTTTCATCGTCTGCCCCACAAAGGCGAACAGCAGCGCCATAGACACGCCCGTCACAATGTCGGGGTTGGTCATCGGAATGTTTGTCACAGAGAGCACAACGCTGCGCACGCGCGGGGAGAGCGCCTGGATCCCTATGGCCGCCAAGGTTCCCAAAACGGTTGCGATGAGGGCGGAGATCACCGCGAGCAAAAGAGAGTTTTGCAGCAGCGGCAGCAGCGTCTGATCCACAAACAGCTCACGGTAGTTATGCAGCGTCAGACCACGAAAGGAGGACAGGTCCGAGCCCTGGGTGATGGACCCGGCCACCAGCAGGAGAATGGGGATATACAGAAAAGCGAAGGTGAGGATGGTGATGATCCGTGTGGTTCGTTTCATAGGAACATCACCTCGTCTTCCTCTTTTTTATCCTCCGTGAAGTGGTTCATTAAGAACACGCACAGCAGCACCAGCACCAACAGCGCCAGAGACATGGCCGCGCCGGAATGAAAGAGTTCGGAGTTTTTAAACTGCGCTTCGATGACGTCGCCGATGAGGGCGGTGTCGGTGCCACCGAGCTTTTTCGAGATATAAAAGGTACTCACCGCGTGGGCGAACACCATCGTCAAGCCGGCGATCACGCCGGACTTGCTCAGCGGCAGCACCACGCGGGTAAACACCTGGCGCGCATCACAGCCGAGGTCCTGCGCCGCTTCGATGAGGTTCGGGTCGATCTTCACCATGACCGAATACATCGGCAAAATGATATAGGGCAGGAAGTTGTAGACCATGCCAAAGACCACCGCCGCGTTGTTGCGGATCAGCGGCAGCGGCCCTATGCCGAACTGGCCGAGCAGCTGGTTGATCAGGCCCGTGTCGTTGAGCAGGGCGACCAGCGCCATCGTGCGCAGCAAGAAGCTCATGCACATGGGCAGCATGACCAGCATCATCAGAAAGCGCTGCTTGGCAATCGAGACGCGGGACATATAATAGGCCACGGGGTACCCGATGGCCAGGCAGATCAGGGAGGAGATCAGCGCCAGGAGCACCGAGTTCGAAAACGTGGGCAAAAAGCCCTGTATGGCCATGATATTTTCAAAGGTAAGCGCGCCGCTGCGGTCCGTCATGGCAAAATAGACCACGACCGCCAGGGGGGCCAGCGTGAAAAACAACATCCACAGCAGGTAGGGCGCTGCGAGCAGTTTAGTTTTCATCGGCGTTTGCCTCACTGCTCTCCGGATCGGGGTCGCTGATCTCGTCATACGCAGAGGAATAGGAGCTGTAATCGCCAAACATGCCGGAGTAGTGACTCTTATGCATGATATGGATATCCTCGGGGTTGAGTCGTATGCCGATGAAGGCGCCGACGGCGCAATAGTCGGTTGTTTGAATGAGCCACTTAAAGCCCTTGAAATCCACGATGATATCATAGTGGACGCCCTTGAAGGTCGTGGCCGTCACGGTGCCGCAGAGGTGGCCGTCGTCCGGCTCCACAATGTCGATATCCTCCGGGCGGATGACCACGTCCACCGGTTCGCGCGCGGAAAAGCCCTGATCCACGCAGCGGAACTTGCGCCCGACGAACTCCACCACAAAATCCTCCAGCATCACGCCGTCCAAGATATTCGATTCGCCGATAAAATCCGCCACAAAGGCGTTTTTCGGTTCATTGTAGATATCCTCCGGCGTACCGATCTGCTGGATGCGGCCGCCGTCCATGACCACGACCGTGTCGCTCATGGCGAGCGCTTCCTCCTGGTCATGCGTGACGTAGATGAAGGTGATGCCGAGCTGCTGCTGGATACGCTTGAGTTCGCTTTGCATATCCTTACGCAGACGCAGATCCAGCGCGCCGAGCGGTTCGTCGAGCAGGAGCACCTGTGGGCGGTTGACCAGTGCGCGCGCGATGGCCACGCGCTGCTGCTGCCCGCCGGAGAGCGAGCTGATCTTACGCGCGTCAAAGCCGCGCAGGCTGACCAGCTCCAGCATTTCCGTGACCTGCTCGGCGATTTCAGACTCCGAGAAGGACTTCTTCAGCCGCAGGCCGAAGGCGACATTTTCAAAGACATCCAGATGCGGAAAGAGCGCATAACGCTGAAAGACCGTGTTGATCTTGCGTTCATGCGGCGGCACATCGTTGATCTGCCTGCCGTCAAAGGTGATGCTGCCGGAGGTCGGCTTCTGAAAGCCGCCGATCAGGCGCAGCGTCGTCGTCTTGCCGCAGCCGGAAGGGCCGAGCAGGGTTAAAAACTCCTGGTCATTGATATAAAGATTTAAATGATCCAACACAATGTCGTCATCAAATTGCATGACACAATCCGTCAAGCGGATAAGCTCCTTGGACATGTATCCTCCCCCGTTTCTGTCAGGTAAACATCAAAAAAACATAACGGCATTCACTATAAACAAAATAGCCCAAAAAGTCAACAAAAATAGCCTATTTTATGCATCGGTTTTATCTTAAGTCCGCCCCGAGCTTGACGTGGGGGAAAAAGGTCTCGACAAAATCCACCTGCTCCAGGCCAAAAACACGGCCATTGAGGTAGGAGAGCGCCCCGGCATCCGTTTGAAAGGAAAACCGCAAACGATAGGAACAGAGCGCCTGGTGATGCAGCCCATATTGCCGATTGATGCGCTCGCGGCCATATTTTCCGTCGCCGAGTAGGGGATGGCCCGCCGCGGCAAGCTGCGCGCGAATCTGATGCGTGCGGCCGGTGTGCAGGCGGCATTCGAGCAGTGAGAGCGTTTTGTTTTGCGCGATGGTTTGATACTCCGTCAGCGCGCTGCGCCCGCCGGGTATGGGCTGCTTGTGTACGCTCACCTGATTTGTGCGCGCATCCTTATATAAAAAGCCCTCCAGACGGCCGCTTGGCGGCTGGATGCTGCCGAGGATCAGGCAGAGGTAGTATTTATCAATCTCGCGATCCCGGATTTTTTCATTGAGTATGCGCAGCGTTTGCGCATTTTTGGCTGCGATGACGATGCCGGCGGTGTTGCGGTCGATGCGATTGCAGAGTGCGGGCGTAAAGCTCTGCTGCGCAAAGGGTTGCCATTCCTTTTTTAAATATAGGTAGGCTTGGATGTGTGTGATCAAGGTATTCACGCGCTCATTCTCGTCCGGATGCACCACCTGGCCGGCCCGTTTGTTGGCCAGGATCAGGTTTTCATCCTCATAGATCAGGTCGACCTGCGGTTTGAACACGGAGAGAAAGGCGTTTTCCTGCGTCGGCTGCGCAAAAAACTCGTCATTGATATAGAGCTGCATGAGATCGCCCCGCGCCAGACGCTCATCCCGCTTGGCGCCCTTGCCGTTGCGCTTGACGCGCTTGAGGCGGATGTATTTCTGCGCCAGCGGGGCGGGCAGGATCGGAAGCGTTTTAGAGAGCCAACGGTCCAGCCGCAGGCCTGCCTCGTTTTGATCAATGATAAACTCTTTCATGGGCGGCCCCTTCTCTTGGAACCCCTATCTATCCTAATCAATCAGCGGGTTCTGTTTGCTTCACTATATCACAGCGCCACTTCCTTCTGCAAGCATTTTGCCCGGAAAAGGGAGTAAGCCACCACCCTGATACAGCAGGATGGCAGCTTACAATGAGAGAGTTGGATGAATCTCGCGAACCAATCGAGAGGCGCCGGGAACTAAAAAACCAACGCGAAACCAAATAGACAAAAGACATTGGGCGGCTGGATAGTTTGGCGGAACTGCGATCGGATCTCGACTTCTTTGTCAGAATAACACACAAACTGTCAGAAAGCAAGAGGAAATTCCAAATTATCATATATTTGTTAAAATTGCATAAATTATACAGCGAACAAACCATGGCGCAGTATGTGTGCTTGCCTAAGAGAATGGCCCCCGGGTAGAGGTCCGGGGGATGCTGGGGAACCCTTGCAGGGAGATGCAAGGACGCAGGAGAGAGATGGTGTAAGTAACTCTTGCCCTCATGCGGTGATTCGCAAAGGGCAGCTGGTAAGAAACTGGCGGTCCGAAGTCAAAGGCCACCGGGTCTTCCTCACGGCTGCGAAAGGCCGGAGGGGGTGCGTTTGGATCAAGGGATGAGATTGCGGTCCGCAGGCATGGACCGCAGACGAACGAGTACGAACATCAAAATGAGAGATAAGATGACGTGGTTTTCCTTCCATAGCCGAAGGAACCTGCCTGACAGAGAATCCCTCTACGAAACCCTGTCTTAATCATAATGTCCGCGGCGAGACAGAAAGGGACAAAAAAGCCCTAAATTTTTGAAATTATTTTTTGAAGAAGAAAAAGTTTGACAAGAAGGCATAATTTCATTATAATGTTCTGCGTACCATTATGAGGGAGTCAGCTATGCGATTGAATTTACAGCCTATCATACATGTGCCCGGCGCGCGCCTGCCTTTTGACTTTTCTATGGACTTGTCAGAGGTGGAGCTTTATGGCACCTGCCCGCTGCCCGAACCGCTCACGGTGCGTGGTTTTGTGCGGAATCAGGCCGATGTTCTTTTCTTGCATGGCGAGGTAACGGCGGAGCTTGCGCTCTGCTGCGATCGCTGCCGCAAGGCATACCGTAAAACAAAAACCCTTTCCTTAGACTATATGTTGGCGCAGGAGCTCAGCGGCGACGAGGTGGAGGATATCCTTCTGCTCGACGGCGATGAACTGGATCTGCAGGAATTGGTGTATGATGCGTTTCTCCTCGATATGGACACAAAGAACTTATGCTCAGAAGACTGCAGGGGCTTATGCTCCGGCTGCGGCGCAAATCTCAACGAAGAAGCTTGCCGCTGCCGCCGGGAGATTGACCCACGTTGGGCAGCACTTTCGCAGTTGCTTGATAAAACTGAGTAGCCAACCACAACAAGGAGGTGTCTGACCATGGCGGTTCCTAAGAGTAAAGTCTCGAAGGCGAGACGAGATAAGCGGCGCAGTTCTCACTGGAAGCTGACGGCTCCCGCTGTCACCACATGCCCCAAATGCGGCGCATATCGCCTGCCCCATCGGCTCTGCAAGGCTTGCATGACCTATGATGGCAAGGTGTTCGGCGAGGTTTCGGAGCAGTAAAACGAGAAAAAGGGGAGAGGGAGGATACCCTCTCTTTCTTTTTGCCCAAGAAGCCGCGTGTGCATGCGGCAGCGCCCCCCCAAAAAGCCCCGGCGAAGGAGGTCATGATCAGTGCCAATGAATCAAATCAAAGCCATCGTTGCGCGTAGCCCCGCCGCGCGCGCGGGTTTGCGCGTGGGTGAGACGCTGCTGTGTGCAGACGATCAGCCCATTCGAGACGTTTTGGACTATAAATACTATACCTATGAGCCGCAGCTGCATCTTCGCCTGCGTGCCGCGGACGGCAGCGAGCGGCAGGTGCTGGTGCGCAAGGAGGCGGGCGAGGATCTGGGCCTGGAGTTTGAGAGCTATCTCATGGACCAGGCGCGCACCTGCGCCAACCGCTGTCTGTTTTGTTTTGTCGACCAGATGGCGCCGGGCCTGCGGGAGAGCTTATATGTCAAGGATGACGACGCGCGCTTGTCCTTTTTGATGGGCAATTACATTACGCTGACCAATCTCTCCGAGCGGGAGATCACGCGCATCATGGATCTGCACATTTCGCCCATCAACATCTCCGTCCATGCGACCGACCCGGACCTGCGCGCGCGGCTGCTCGGCAATCGGCGCGGCGGGCAGGGGATCGAGATTATGCGCCGTTTTGCCACGGCAAAGATCACCATGAACTGCCAGATCGTCGCCTGTCCGGGCCTGAACGACGGCGCGGCGCTCACCCGGAGTATGGAGGACTTAGCGGCCCTGTATCCGCAGGTTGGCAGCGTCTCCATTGTGCCGGTGGGTCTGACGAAGTTTCGGGAGGGGCTCTACCCGCTGCGCCCCTATCGGCAGGAGGAGGCCGCCGCTGTGGTGGCGCAGGTGGAGGCCTTTGCCGCCTTGTGCCGGGCGGAAAAAGGTTCCTCAATTTTCTGGTGTTCGGATGAGTTTTACATACGGGCGGGGCTAGATATGCCCCCGGACGCCTATTACGAGGATTACACGCAGCTGGAAAACGGCGTGGGGATGCTGCGCCTGCTCGATACGGAGCTGCAAGCGGCTTGTCTGGGGGTGGAGTCGGTTGCGCCGGTTGCGCCGTTTTCCATCGCCTCCGGGGTGGCGGCCGCCCCCTTTCTACGTGAAATGATTGACAGCGCCGCACGAAAATGCCATACTAAATTGGATTATGCACTCTATCCCATCCGCAACGATTTTTTCGGGGAGACCATTGATGTGTCGGGTCTGGTGACCGGCGGTGACCTGATCGGGCAGCTGCGCGGGAAACCGCTCGGAGAGCGCCTGCTCATCACGCAGAACATGCTGCGTCATGGGGAGACGGTGTTTTTGGACGATGTGACGCTCGCGCAGGTCGAAGAAGCGCTCGGCGTGCCGGTTGTGCCGGTTTTGCAGGATGGCTTTGCAGTATTTGAGGCGGTGTTCGGTCTTTGACCGTAACCGTAGAAAGAGGAGGCGAATGATGGTGGCAAAACCTCTGGTAGCCATTGTAGGCAGGCCCAACGTGGGCAAGTCCATGTTGTTTAACCGCCTGGTGGGGCAGCGACTGTCCATCGTGGAGGATACGCCGGGCGTGACCCGTGACCGTCTGTACGCCACATGTGAGTGGAGCGGCAGACTCTTTGACCTGGTCGATACCGGCGGCATAGAGCCGACCAGCGACAGTGAAATCTTGACCTTTATGCGCAAACAGGCTGAAATTGCGATCGAAAACGCCACGGTGATCGTCTTTGTCTGTGACGTCAAAAGCGGCGTGACCGCGTCCGACCAGGATGTGGCCAATATGCTGCTGCGCGCGCGCAAGCCGGTGATCCTGGCGGTGAATAAGGTGGATCAGGTCGGCCGGGAAAACCCGGATATTTATGAGTTTTATAACCTCGGCCTGGGTGATCCGGTCGGCGTCTCGGCCGTGCACGGCCACGGGACCGGCGACCTGCTGGACGCCTGCGTCAGCTTTTTCCCGGATGAGCAGGAGCAGGATGAGGATGATGACGTGGTCAAGGTGGCTGTCATCGGGAAACCGAACGTGGGCAAATCCTCACTGATCAACCGCGTTCTGGGTGAGGAGCGCGTCATTGTCAGCGATGTGGCAGGCACCACGCGCGATGCGGTGGACAGCTATTTTGAAAACGAGAAAGGCAAATTCCTGCTGATTGATACGGCCGGCATGCGCCGCAAGTCCAAGGTGGAGGAGAGAATTGAAAAGTTCTCCGTCCTGCGCGCCGTCATGGCCATCGAACGCGCCAATGTCTGTTTGATCCTCATTGACGCCACAGAAGGCGTCACCGAACAGGATACCAAGGTGGCCGGTCTGGCCCACGATGCGGGCAAGGCCTGCATCATCGTGGTGAACAAGTGGGACCTGATCGAAAAGGACGGCAAGACCATGGATCGCATGCGCGAGGAGATCCGCCGTGACCTGGCCTATATGACCTATGCGCCCATTTTGTTCATCTCCGCCTTGACCGGTCAACGCATCCCGCGCCTGTTTGAGCTGATCAATTATGTCTGGGAGCAGGCCTCCCTGCGTATCACTACCGGCACGCTCAACAGCCTGCTGGCCGATGCCACCGCCCGCGTGCAGCCGCCCTCGGATAAGGGCCGGCGCCTCAAGGTCTATTACATGACCCAGACTGGGATCCGCCCGCCGCACTTCGTCTGCTTCTGCAATGATGCCAAACTGTTTCATTTTTCGTACCAGCGTTATCTGGAAAACCAAATTCGAAACACCTTCGGCCTGGAAGGCACGCCCCTGCGCTTGACCATCCGGCAGAAGGGCGATCAGGAGGGATAATATGGGTCAGGGGATGCAAACGATTTTTTCGGGAATACCGACCGGCGTGGCGGTGTTGCTGCTGCTGGTCACGGCTTTGCTGTCCTACTTGTTGGGCTGCCTCAACGGCGCGGTGGTGGTCTCAAAGTACATCTTGCAAAATGATATCCGCGCCCACGGCAGCGGCAACGCCGGCTTGACGAATTTCTATCGCACCTTCGGCGGGAAGATCACCTTTGCGGTCATTGCCCTTGACTTAGCCAAGATGCTCGTTGCGGTGTTTATTTCCTGCGTTGTGTTTTCGATTGTGCTGCCGGCTGTCCCGATCTTTGTCCGCTGCTGGGCGGGCCTGTTCTGTACGCTGGGCCATATGTTTCCCATCATGTTTCAGTTCCGCGGCGGAAAGGGGATCCTCTCCGGCGGCGCGCTGGTTTTGACCTTGGATTGGCGCGTGGCGCTGACGGCGTGGGGGCTGTTTATTCTCATCGTTGTGTTTACCAAACTGGTTTCGCTCGGCTCCTGCTGCGCGGTGATTACCCTGCCGCTGAGCAGCACGCTGATCTACCGCTCCCCCTCCATCTTTGTCGTGACGCTGCTCATCTGTCTGATCGTGGTCTTTCAGCACCGCGGGAATTTGGGCCGACTGGCCAACGGAAAGGAATCCCGCTTTGATTTCAGTAGAAAGCAGGTGAAGCCATGAAAACGGTCGTGCTCGGGAGCGGTGGCTGGGGTACGGCCCTCGCCCTCTTGTTGCTGGAAAATGGGCATGAGGTCACGCTCTGGTCTTTCTCGGAGCAGGAGTGCCGTCAGTTGCGTGAAAAGAGGGAAAATCCCCTCCTGGAAGGGGTAAGCCTGCCGGAGGAGCTGACGCTGACCACCGACCTACAAGTGGTGCGGGACTGCCGGTTTGTCATCATGGCGACGCCCTCCTTTGCCGTGCGGCAGACAGCGCGGCAAATCGCGCCGCTCTTGCAGACGGATGCCATTGTGGTTTCCGTCTCCAAGGGCATTGAAAAAGAGAGCTCCCTGCGCTTATCGCAGGTGATCCGAGAGGAAATCAAAGATTGCTGCCCCGTGGCCGTGCTCACCGGGCCGACGCATGCAGAGGAGGTCGCCCGGCGCGTGCCGACCGCTTGCGTGGCCGCCTGCCAGACGCGCTTGGTGGCTGAACAGGTGCAGGATCTGTTTATCACCTCCCGCTTTCGCGTCTATGCAACCGATGATGTCATTGGGGTGGAACTGGGCGCGGCGCTTAAAAACGTGATGGCGCTTTGCGCCGGATGCTGCACCGGCATGGGCCTGGGCGATAACACCAAGGCCATGCTCATCACCCGCGGTTTGAGTGAAATGGCCCGCCTCGGCGTTGCCATGGGTGGAAAGTTGCAGACCTTCGCGGGGCTGGCCGGTATGGGAGATCTGATCGTGACCTGCACGTCGCTCAATTCACGCAATAACCGCGCGGGGATTCTGGTCGGGCAGGGCGTTCCCGTGGAGGAGGCCATTGCCCGGATCGGGGCCGTGGTGGAGGGCTACTATGCTGTCGATTCCGCCCGCACCCTGGCGCGGAAATTGGGCGTTGAAATGCCCATCACGGAGGCGGCGTATCGTACCTTTTATGAAAATGCCGAGATTCACGCGGTGGTTGCGGAGTTGATGCACCGAGAAAAACGGCACGAGAGTGAGGATTCCTGGGTGTAAGGTGTGGGGTTCTTGTTTTGGATGGTATGTTTGTAGCATCTTGCCACCTGGGTTTTTGTCCTCCCGGACGGGGCTCCCTTTCTGAGAGATCAGAAAGGGAGGAAAGAATCTTTTTAAGGGCAATTGAAGCTGAAGGTGGCTCATCAGATCTTCAAACCCTCACATCATGGCGGAGCGCTAACAAGACATCGTCTCGATGCGGTGGCTACCGGGTTTTGCGTACTTCCTTGTCTATATGACGTATCTACCCATCGGTAGCGGGGTATGGGGGTAGTCGGGTGCAAGACTGCTGTGGTTAATAAACGAAAAGTGATAGGGCTTTGCGCTGCGAATGTGCAGTACGCGGCCCTATCACTTTTTTTCGTATTGTAGCTGCGATTCGTCAGGGGGAAAAATCAAGTAGAGCGTGGCATTTCACGCCTCGAAACGATGTCTTGTTAGCGCTCCGCCATGATGTGAGGGCTTGAAGATCGCCTAAGCCACCTTCAGCTTCAATATGCCCTTAAAGAGATTCTTTCCTCCCTTTCTGATCTCTCAGAAAGGGAGCCCCGTCCGGGAGGACAATAACCCAGTCGGCAGTTACAAAATATCCAACATCAAAACCGCCCAAACTCACTCACCGGCAATACACCTCAATGGCCTTAGCCATACAGTCCGCAGTACCCGCGCCAAAGCGGTCGATGTTCTCCATAAAGCGCGGATCGCCCACATACATCTGCCCCAAACTGGCCAGGATCTCCTTGGTGCACGCATAATAATGACTGCTGATATGTTGCTGCCACTGGGCGACAAGCGCCTGGAGCGCGGGGCTGTCGGGTGCTTCGCCGCGATGTGCGCTAAACTGCGCGAAAATATCCTGTGCCTGCCCGTTGATCAGGTCCCACTGCTGTGCGTCATAGGCGGCGGTCTTTTCCTCACTCTGCGCGTAGGCCGCGCTCTGCCCCCAGCGTGCCTTGGTTTCGGCTGCATACTGCTCTTTGAGCTGCGCGAGCTCCTGTTGATTGAATGCTTCAAATTGCATGGTGCGTTCTCCTTTCATGCTGTCCGACACGAGGTCGATCAGTCGATCCAAACGCTGCCGTTTTTTCTCAAGCAGCGCCTTTTGTCTGGAGAGGGCCTCCGCTTGATCGTAGTCCGGCTTGGACATGATGGCTTTGATTTCTTTGAGAGGGAAGTCGAGTTCCTTAAAAAAGAGGATTTGCTGCAGGCGCGCAAGAGAGCTTTGGTCATACAGACGGTAACCTGCTGCGGTGACTTGCTGCGGGCGCAGCAGGCCGATCTCATCGTAGTAATGCAGGGTTCTGACGCTGACGCCGGTCAGCTTGGCGACTTCGTTGATTTTCAAGCGATATGCCCTCCTTTCTGATGCGTATTGCCTTGGCCGAGGCGCCACGCTTTTTGCTTATATTGTTCCGGGTTCGAACCACTAACAGAAGGATACACCATGACGTAAGGTGAGAGTCAAGGGGGAAACGATCAAAATATTTGCCAAATAAAGAAAAAAGATGCCACAGGAGATGGAAACGCCCCTGTGGCATCGAATGCTAGTCATAAAAAATGCAGGATGGTGCTGGCTTTGACAGTCAGCGGCGTCCAAAGCCGCCGCCGCGGGATGAGCCGCCGCCAAAGCCACCGCCGCGTGAGCCTCCGAAGCCGCCCCCAAAGCCGCCACCGCGTGAGCCACCGAAGCCGCCGCCGAAACCGCCGCCGCGTGAGCCCCCGAAGCCACCGCCGAAGCCGCCACCGCGTGAGCCACCGAAGCCGCCATCGTGGCGATCGTTGCCAAAGGAGTTATGGTGGTGATGTCTGCGGCGATACCAATGGGAGCCGGGCCCGTGCCAGAACAGGATGGGGTAAAAGAGGATAGGCGGCACGGGCATACCGCCGTACTGGCGGTGATAGCGTGAAAAGCGCGCATTGTCCACGATGGAGCAAATGAAGATCACGAAAAGGAGCAGGAAAACGGCGGGTAGGAAGGAAAACAGCGAAGGTAATTTCCAAGATGGGGTGTTGACCGTCTGACCATGGGGGTAGGCCGCGACAAATTCCCCATACAGGGCATCGAGGAAGGTGCGCATGGCTGCGTCAAATTGTCCGGTTTGAAATTCCGGATAAAGCGCGCGGCTAAGCAGGGCCTCGATATCGGCGCTTTTCCACTGAGGGAAGAACTGGTCGCCCGCGGCGAGATAGGCGCTCTCATCCTCGATGGCCAGCAGCAATAAGCTATCGCGCTGACTCAGACCGGCCTCGTTGGCGTAGGAGATGGCCAGGGAGGACAAGTCTTCGCCGTCGGCGGTGTCGATGGTGACGACGGAGAGGATGCTGCCAAAGTCGCGGTCGAAGTTTGCGTTATAGAGGGAGATCTGCCGTTTGGTATCCTGCGAGAGCGCCTTGGCATCATCGAGAATAAAGTTGTGATACTGTGTGCCGGACAGGGAGGTATCCACCTTGCCGGACAGCGCGCCCACAGGCGGCTGCGTGGCAGCGAGGCGGTCGTTATGTTTGGTATATCCCAGCGCCAAGCTGAGCACGATGATCAGCAGGGAGAAGAAAATGGCAAAGGGGACTTTTTTGAATATATTCATGAAAACTCCTTATCGAAATGCGCGCGCGGCAGGGGGGTTAGGCATGCAGCGATAAAAGCTTCTGCTTCAGTTCGCCTTCAATGCGGCCCAGCTCCAGCTCGGCGGCTTTGCGTTTTTCCGCGCCCTCTGACTGGATTTTCACGACCTCATCGAGCGTTTCGATCAGCTGGCGATTGGTGTGCTGCAGGGTTTCAATGTCGACCACTGCGCGCTCGGATTCCCGCGCGGTTTCAATGGTGCCCATCTTCAATACCTCTGCATTTTTCCGCAGCAGCTCGTTGGTCATATCGGTGACGGCGCTCTGCGCGGCGGTGGCCTGACGGGAGTGCTCCAGGCCGAGGGCCAGGACCATCTGGCTTTTCCACAGCGGGATGGTATTGACCAGGCTGGACTGGATTTTTTCGATCATCAGCGCGTCGTTGTTCTGCACCAGGCGCGTCTGCGGGCCCATCTGGATGGAGACCATACGAGTGAGCTCCAGGTCATGCAGCTTCTTTTCAAAGCGGTTACACAGATTGGCCAGATCGTTATAGGCCTGCGCATCCTCCTGCGCGCCGGTCTGGGCGGCCTTTTCGCGCAGCTGCTCAAGCTGTGTTTGGCGCACTTCACCGAGGCGGCGTTTGCCGGCTAGGATGTAGAGGCTCAGTTCCTTATAGTATTTGAGGTTCAGGTCATACATCTGATCGAGCATGGCGACGTCTTTCATGAGGGTGATCTGATGCTGCTCTAAAATCTCGGTGATTTTATCCACATTGGTTTCCGTTTTGGCATAGGCGGCCTTGATGGCGGCGATGTCGTTCTTCTTTTTCTGAAAAAAACCGAACATGCCTTTTTTCTCCGGTTGTTCGATGCGCTGCAGCTCTGTGACCAGGCCGGCCAGGGCCTGCCCGACCTCGCCGAGATCCTTGGTACGGACCTTGGAGAGCGTTTGCTCGGAAAAGTCGGCCACATTCTTCTGGGCCGCCGCACCGTATTGCAAGATGACATTGCTGTTGGTCAAGTCGATTTTTTGGGCGAAGTCGATCACCAGCGCGCGCTCCTGTTCTGTCAGGTTCGCTTCGTCCAGGCCCGCCGGTACATCCGGCTGCGCGGCGGGCGCGACAGGCGCGCTGGGCGCGGCGATGTTGGGCAGGTCGGCTTTGGGCGCGGTCAAATCGGGCGTTAAGGTCAGTTCAGGCATATACTCTTCAGGCATGGGGCATCGTCCTTTCCTATGTCTTATCGAAGCGTTTCGCCCAGGCCTTCCCGGGCGAGCATGGTTTCCAGTACGGTGATATCGGCCGAGACGTCCATCGCATCGCCGGCAAAGAGCGCGTCGAGCTGTTTTTCAAAGGAGACGAGGATGGTTTGCAGCATATCCTCGATTTTTTTCATCGTACCGCCGATATGTTCGCCCGCGACCCCCGCAGAACCCATGCGGTCATAGGCGTTGAGCAGTTTGATGGTGGTGGGCAGGTAGTAGCTTAAAAACTTGCGGATCTGCGGCTGCTTCTCCGGATGCTGCACCACGTGATCAATGATCTTGGCGGCCAGGGTTTCCAGCTGGTCAATCTGCGCGGAGATATGCGGATCTTCAATGGCGTCATTGAGGCGGCGCATCTCACTGATGGCGCGGTTGCGCTCCTTGATGAGCGCCTCGATTTTTGGGTCTTGCGCCGTATCTGCTGCCGCTTCCTGATCCTTCGCCTCCGGCTCCTCCGGTATGGTGGGGTCGGGCAGGGAGTACACCCGCGTCGGCCAGATGGCCCGCGCCAGGATGTAGGCCGCCATGGAGAGCAGAATGGCGGTCAGATAGTGGCTCAGTGCGTACAGATCGCGGAACATGGCAAAATACAGCCAGACGGCTGCAACGGCGTAGTAGGGCGCGACGGTTCGTTTTTTGATGGTTGCCATGGGTTACCTGGCCTTTCCGAAAATGTTGGGGATGAAAAAAACTGCGGCGGCGCGTGCGGAAACACGCAAAGGATGGGGACAAAAGGCCGCTTACTGTTATTGTAACTGTCTGAGCCGAAGGTGTCAAGGGGAAGCGGATGTCTGAACTGTTAAGATTCGGCAGCAGGCTTGGCCCATTTAGGCGCGTACCGGCAGCGACCAGGCTTGGCACTTTGCGTTGACAGAATGGGGAAAAGAGAATAAAATGAAAAGAATCAGAAAAGCGTAAACGCACAAGGGCGATCGACCGGCATCCGGGCAGCAAAACGCCGTCCGCAGCGGCTTGCATAGGCAAACACGCTGCGGACGGCTATATGATGCGGCGCGCGCCCGGGTCGTCGCCGTCGAGGCCGGGATTGTGGGAAGTCGGAGAGGGAAAACCGACTGCTGTCCCGGGGCTACCCGGGAGGCGATGCCTCCCTTTTCCGCTTGCGTCATCCTATGCGCGTTTGGTATCGCTGGTGCATGCCGTTTTGGCCGCGCGGCCTCTGTCAAAACAGTGGCGTTTACGCTTTGTCATATGGAAAGGATGGAATCTAAATGATTACCATTGCCCCTTCGATCCTATCGGCGAATTTTGTAGAACTTGGAAAAGAAATTGACCGCGTCAAAAGCGCCGACTGGCTGCATGTGGATGTGATGGACGGCGCGTTCGTCTCCAACATCAGCATTGGCGTGCCGGTGGTCCGCTCTTTGCGCCAGGCAACCGATATGTTTTTGGATGTACATTTGATGATAGAAAAACCCCATCGCTATATTGACGCCTTCGTCGACGCCGGGGCGGATTTACTCTCGATCCACCTGGAGGCGGATATGCCGCCGGGTATTCGTGCGGCGCTCTCAAGGATGCAGGAGCGTGGCGTCAAGTGCGGCATTGTGCTCCGACCGATCACGGCGGCCGAGGCGGTTTTGCCCTATTTGGCGGAGATTGACCTCGTGTTGGTCATGACGGTGGAGCCGGGCTTCGGCGGTCAGGCCTTCATGGAGGATCAACTGCCCAAGATCGCCGCGATCCGCCGCTATATCGAACAGTATAACCCCCGCTGCCGCCTGGAAGTCGATGGCGGTGTGGACGCACAGACGGCCGGAAAGGTCGTGGCGGCGGGGGCTGATGTGCTGGTTGCGGGCAGCGCTATCTATGGAGCCGCGGACGCCGCCGCGGCCATTGCCGCCCTGCGCAGGGCGGGAGGGCAGTGACATGGAGTACTTTCCCCCCGCGCTTGAGCGCCTGACCGAGCAACTCGCCCGCCTGCCGGGCATAGGATATAAAACGGCGCAGCGTCTGGCGTTTTTCCTGCTCGCGCTGCCGGAGGAGGAGGTCAATGCCTTTGCCGAGGCAGTGCTGGATGCCAAGCGCAGCATTGCCCTCTGTCCGCGTTGCTGTAACCTGACCCAAGGGGGCGACCTTTGCCCCATCTGCGCCAACCACAAGCGGGACGAGACGCAGGTCTGCGTGGTGGCGGACCCAAAGGATGTCATTGCGCTGGAGCGTTCGCGTGAATACCAGGGCACTTACCATGTGCTGCACGGTGTGATCTCACCCATGAACCACATCGGCCCGGATGACCTCTACATCCAGCCCCTCTTGGAGCGGGTCGGCACGGGCGCAGTGCAGGAGCTTATCATGGCCACCAACCCGGACACCGAGGGTGAGGCCACCGCGATGTACCTCTCGCGGCTGCTCAAACCCTTCGGCGTGCGCGTGACGCGCCTGGCCTACGGCATCCCCGTGGGCGGGCACTTAGAATATGCCGACGACGCCACCCTCATGCGTGCGCTGGAGGGGCGGCGTGAGATGTGATTGTTTGAAAGGCAGGGATCGACATGAGCTTGGATCAAATCAACATAGCAGTTGCGCAGTTTGATCCGCACCTATTTGATGTCTCTTATAACATGACGCGGGTGGAGGCGCTGATCGCCTCAGCCGGGCCGGACTGTGACCTGATCGTTTTTCCCGAAGCGGCGCTGACCGGTTATTGCTTTGCAAACGAAGATGAGCTTGACCGTCATGCACTGGAGCAGTCAGACGAGGCCATTGTCCGTTTACAGCAGATCGCCGCGCAAAAAAATCTTTCCATTGTCATCGGCGCGGTGGAGAAAAAGGGCGGGCAGTTTTTTAACACCGTCTTTTTCCTGGAGCCGGACGGCAGCGTCTTTTCCTACCACAAAAGCCACCTGCCCTATCTGGGCGTGGACCGCTTTGTGCACCCCGGCGACCGGCCCGCCGCCGTCTTTGAGACGCGTTTTGGTAAAATCGGCCTGATCGTCTGCTATGAGCTGCGCTTTCCGGAAGCGGCGCGTCTGGCCGCGCTGCAAGGTGCGCGCCTGATTTTGCAGCCGACCAATCTGCCCGAAGGCGGGGAGAGCCACCCGGACTTTTTGACCCGCGCGCGCGCCTGCGAAAACCGCGTGCATTTTGTCAGCTGTAACCGCAGCGGGACCGAGCGGGGCTTTACCTTCATCGGCCGCTCGCAGATCGTCGACTATAACGGCACGGTGTTGGCAGAGACCGAGCAGCCGGAACAGGTCATCTCGCAACGCTTGGATCTGCTGCCCTGTGAGAATAAAGATATCATCAGTGCGCCCGGTGAGCGTGAGCTCTATCTCCTGCGCCATCGGCGTTGGGACCTTTACGCACCCTTGGCGCAGCAGCCCGATGCCCTTGGTTTTTTGAAGCGCTGACCACCTACATGAAAACAATCCCTGTCACGGCCGTAAAAAGCTGTGACAGGGATTGTTCGTCTGTGGATGGTTTTTTTGCGCCTACTCGTTTGCGGCCCGGGTGGGGAAAACAAAAATCGACGTGAGCCGAAGCGCACGCCGATCAAATGTCGAGTCGATGTCAGACCGCGGCAAGTATCCTTATACTGCGCGGGTAACCTTGCCCGAACGGAGGCAACGTGTACACACATAGACATGCTTGGGTGTTCCGTTCACAACCGCCTTCACCCTTTTCACATTGGGCTTCCAGGGACGATTTGAGCGGCGGTGGGAGTGAGAGACACGGATGCCGAACACAACGCCCTTATCGCAAAAATCACATTTAGCCATTCGCTTGAACCTCCTCGCTGGCAAAAATCACACCTTCGTAAGATCAGAAGGTGAGGGATGATCAAAAAAGCATCGACCATTATGATAGCAGAATAAATGATAAATTGCAAGACTTATTTGAAAAAAGTCTGATGGAAGCGGCCTTCTTTTTACACAAATTTTTTGATGTGGTAGCGCCAGGCCAGAAAGCACCAGTTCTGTGGGAAGGGCCGCATCACATTCCAATAGCCGGCGCCGAGCAGTGAGAGCGAATCGAGCAGCGTGAACTTCGCTTGTATGCTGCGGATATCCTCGAACCAGACCTCGTGTATGCGGCCGTCTTGTGTGTAATGAAAATAAGGCGACTGCGCCGTCTTGTCGTAGAAGATTTCCGCGCCATTGGCCGCCGCCAGCTCCACCGCCTCGGGGTTGCCGATGCTGCGCGCCCGGGAGACCTGCGGCTCATAGGGCAGCGTCCAGTCATAGCCATAGTTGGGGATGCCCATGAAGATTTTCCCCGGCGGGATCTCCGATACCCCGTATTTGAGCACGCGCGTTACCTGCGGTAAGGGCGCGACCGCCATCGGTGGGCCGTATGTGTAGGCACACATAAGATCTCAGTCATGCCCGGACTGGGGCAGGCGGGGGAAGAGATAGAGCTGCAAGTCGCTCTCGCGCCAGCGGCCGCCGCTTTGTTTGCGGTAGATCACCTGCGTCAGTGACAGCTTGAGCAGTTGATTTTTCGCCGCGGGAGAGGGCAGGCTTTGATACTCCGTCAGGATGCGCGCCATGTTGGGGATCAGGTGCAAGCGGGCCTGCTGCGCCGTGTTGGCCTGCTGTATGCGCCGGTGACAGGCCGAGAGCGAGGCATCAAGCGCCGTGCGGCGGGCGGAGAGCACACGCGAGCGCGCGAGGAAGGTATCCTTGTCATAGGCCCCTTGTTCGAGCAGATCGTACAGGGCGTCCTGCTGCGTCTGGAGCTTCTCTCGCTCCGCTTGCAGGCGACGGACTTCCCGCGCGTGGGCGGCGGTATCCTCGTCGCTTTGCGGGGCCTGGAGGGATTCCTGCTCCGCTTCATACTGCGCCAGCCAGCCGCGCAGGGTTTCCATCAGCGCCTGCTCCACCTCTTGCAGATTGGAGGAGACGGTCGGGCAGCCAACCGTGGGGCATTTGATCATCAGCGCCGCGCCGCCACGCCCCTTTTTCTGCGGCAGGCCGAGCATGGAGCGTCCGCACTGGGCACAGGACAGAACGCCCGCCAGGGGGTTGCTCAACTGCTTGCGCGTGGGCATGGGCGTATGGCTGCGGCCGGCGCGGATGCGGCAGGCCTCTTGCCAGGTATCTTGCGGGATGATGGCCTCGTGCTTGCCCTCGAGAAGCTGAGCCTCGTGATTGAGGGGCCGCGTTTCGCGCAAAACGCCGTCCTGCACCTGCTTTTTCGGGGCGCGGTAGCCCCAACGCAGGTAGCCGGCATAGGTGGGGTTGGTCAAAATCTCCTTCACCGCCGACGCCGTCCAGAGCCGCCCGGCGGGGGAGGGGATGGCGCGGCTGTTGAGCTGCTTGGCGATGGTATAGGCGCCAAAACGGCGCACTTCTCCGTCCGCCTGCCGCTCGCCCCGGGTGTAGAGCGAAAAAATCTCCGCCACCACCGCCGCCTTCTCCGGCACAGGGCGCAGGGTTTGCCCCTTTTGCTTTTCCAGCTTGACCTTCTCATAGCCGTAAGGCGCGGTGCCGCCGATGTACTTGCCCTCATGCAAAGAGGCCATCTTGCCGCGCATTTGCCGCCGGCTGATGGCCTTATATTCCCGCCGCGCCATGAAAAGCTCAAACTCCAAATACTCTTCGTCCGTGTCCTCGGCGGTGTCGTAGATGCGGTCGGGGGTGATGATCTTCGTGCCGGAGTAGAGAAAGGTCTCGGCCACGACGCCCTGGTCTTTTGTGTTGCCACGCGCCAGACGCGCAATCTCCATCACCAGCACGCCCGCATAACGCCCCGTCTCCACCGCCAGGAGTAGACGCTGCATCTCCGGCCGCTCGGCGATGGTGTCCCCGCTGACCACTTCTTCAAAGATCTCCGCGATCACGTAGTTTCGGCTGCGGGCGAGCTGTAGCAGTCGGTCGCGGTGCCGCTGCAAGGTGTCGCTTACACCCTGCGCGTCCTCCAGCTCGCGGTCCTTTTGCGATTTTCGTAGGTAGATCAAATAGGCCCGCTCGGACATGGGGCTTCACCTCCTTTTTCTCGCGTTTGCTACTGGTAGTGCTCAACTTGGACGCCCGTTTTACAATAAATTATTCGGTATTTACACATACTGATAGGGCTGTCAAGGTATGCAAAATGTCGACATGTCGACACGACATGGGTCGACACACTTTGACAAGTAACATCAGGTATGGTAAGAGCGAAGCATGCAAAATAAAGTCAAAGAGCGTCGCAAAGAGTTGGGCTTGCGGCAAGAGGATTTAGCCGCACTTTCTCAGGTATCACGCAGCACCATTTCAGAGATCGAAAGCGACAAGCACATGCCGGGCGTGGATGTCGCGATCCTCCTGGCCAGGGCGCTGCAATGCCAAGTGGAAGATCTCTTTTTCTTGTGACACACCCAGGGGCCTATGCCCCGGGTACATAGATGCACCCCTGAATGTTTGCTGATTACATTTACTCAGTCGCTGGAGTTCCAGTACCAGTAATGGATGCAATTTCGTCAGATGTAAAACCTGAATCGGTAAGATAAGTCAAACGATTTGCAGCAACCTTTATCATGTAAGGTGAGACCAATTTGATCGCTTCCTGCACTTCCGAGAGCTTGCTTGTGCTGGGCTCATCTATATATTTCATGGCTTTTTCTGCTACCTTAGTCATAGCAAAGATATAAGACGAAACGCTGCTTTTGTATTCTTTGGCTTCGTCGTCTTTTATTTTGGATAACTTGTCGTAGTTGTAATACTCAAGATTTGACTTTAATGTCTTAGCCGTGTTGTATGCATCCAAATCTGACGCGGTTCCCGCAGCGATCATAGCAGCAAATTTCTGATAATCGCTTTCGGCTAAAGTACAAATATTGGCTATTTCAGCATCGAAAGACTTCGCAGCTGCTTTACGATCTTCAATTGAAGTGTCGGGCGTAGTTTCATCTTTTGGATTATTCTGTTGCTCAGTGCCAGGGGTGGATGAGTTTTGCCCATCTGGAGTGCTTTTAGCCGTTCCCATTTGCGATGCGACCGCGATGATCACGATGACCACCACGATCCAAAACCATACTCTCTTAAAAATAGGCTTCTTTGCTTTTCCATTCGCTGCATCCATGTCTCGTTTCCTTCTTTCTTTTTTCAATGACCGCCGCGTGGCGGTAAGGGATACGGGAGATTGCGTTGGGTGCATAAAAAAGTATTTACTATTTTGCTTTTTCGTGCTTTTATGGTAGCGAGCTCAAACTCGCCAGGCGCGCCAAGCAGAAAGGAGCACGGCGATGACGAAAGACGAGGCCGCGCATTACATAGCACAGCTCACCTTTGCAGAAAAGCAGGCGCTCAACGAGATGCTAACAGTCCTTGCACAAACGCATCCACGTGAGCCAGCTCCTCCGGCGTTAAGCGGCACAAGCGAGAAATAAGCTCCACATCCAAGGCGGCCTCTTCAGCACTTTTGCTGGCGGGGCCGCTTTGTGTTTCGCTACCTACCGTTTCACCAAGAAGCTCACTGGTGGATACGCCGAGGTAGGTAGCAAGCATTTGCACTTTGGCTACGGAAGGGATTTTTCCTTTGTTCACATCGGTTAAAAAGCTCGTTCCGACGCCGCTGTCACGACAGGCTGGTGTAGGTTTCACCCCCTTTAACGTGCAGAAGTGTTTGACATTCTGCACAAAAATTTCCTTGTTCATCTAGCATCACTCCTATATTAAAAGAATTTGTGAGAAAATATAAATAATGAGATATAGCATATTAAACATTGACAGTGAGCTATTGCTCATATATCATTGCTTATAGGGAAATTGAACTAGCCGAGATTACCTCAAGATGATAAAAACTTGACAACTGCATTCCAAGCATTGGTACCCTTGCGCGGAACCGGAAGGTCTTGTATGCCACGCTCTTCAATTTGCTTTTTCACACTTTCCGAGACCGAATCAGCAAACTCATAATACTTCTGGTTTGCATCAGGATTTCCAAGACGCCTGCCAGACTGAGCACAATCAACGGCGCAAGCGAAAAGGGCAAGACGATCTCGAGAATTTATTTCCTTTTGGGAGTGTACAAGCGACATCAGTAAATCATGCTCACCGATAAAGCGTGAAAAAAGAAACCTTTTCTTTGTACAAAACAAGGCTAATTCAGGCGAGGGCCCCGGCTCCTTTGGACCACGGGATACCATAGCCCTCACATCGCCATCAGTTGCACCATTGGGGATTTTTATACCGTATTCTTTCGCGTTTGCAATTTGATATTCATTGGGTGGTATGTCATTGGCCTTGCTCACTTCTATGGTTAGTGGTTCCAGCAAGCCATTGTCTGTTGCAACTGCCCTAGCATCATTCAAATCGACTGCGTCAATGACCATTCGTTTTACATTGCTTCGGTTTGTTTTAGGGTTGATGATGTGCCCGCTTACATTGTAACGAGCCAAATTAAAATAGCCAACAGCATCAGGACAGGATATACCTGGAATCTTGACAGGATCCATACCAACAGGGTCAGGACAATCCCCCTCTCCGGTATAGTGCCAAGATAATGAGGATTCCACAGATACAGAGACTGTTTCTTGATTAGTTTTACCAAATAGTTTAGAAAAGAAACCCATAATATCCTCCTAAAATATCTATAACATGTTAATGGCAAGCGACTTTTGAAAGGTGGTGAAAACCGTGGAGGAATATGGCATCAGTATCATAGCAGTTGAGGGTGAGTTGGAAGAAATTTTAAATGAACTATCGAAGGCGCAAGCAACAATTTTTAACTGCTACCGTAAACTGCAAAGTTTAGGTGTATTGACCATCACAAAGAAAGAGACCGATGAGGGCAAGGGCTAATCATTTGCACTGTTTGGTGTCACACTGTTGTGGGAATGCGGGTCTGTTTGCTCGACTTTCTTCTGGGCGTCCAGCGGATCAGGCTGACGGTGTAAAGCTTCACATGGTCAGCATCAAAGGGCAGCAAGAGCTCAGTTTCACGCTGCAGTAGGTGCAGTATGTATGGCTGATAATTGCGCAGCTCATAGAAATTTGCGATACGACACTCGATTTCCTCTTGCTTCTCGTCCGGCAAAAGCAGCGTGATCGCATCCGTGCCCACACGCAGGCGGCAGATCCAGTTGCGCGTATTGTTCTGGTAGAGAAAGGATACATAGGCTTCACTTTTTTGATAGCTCAGATTCTCCGGTTCGATATAGTCGGCACACATGGCGCGAAACTGCGCAAAGGCTTCTTGCTCCAGCGCGGTCAGTGCCAAGGGCGCGGCCGCTGCGCAGGTGGCTTCGCTGCTCTGTGCCGGTTTCACGCTGCTTGGAGCAGGCGCAGGCTCTGGCGTGGTGGCAGAAAGGGCGCTTTGGATTTTGTCATTCATCTGCTCGTGGATCAGCTCGTTCATGGCCTGTTTTAGCATGGGCTTAAACTTAGCCACGACGGCCTGCGTTTTCATGCCTTGATAGATATTTTGCAGAAACAGCCGGACAAAGTCGTCACTCGGCTCTTCCAGCTGCGCGGCGAACAAAGCCTTAAACGTGCTCTTGTGTTTTAAGATCGAAGCGGAGTCCAGCAGGGAGGCCACGTCAAACGAGACTTTATGGAATTTCAACAGGTCATCGATCTGGGCGCTCTTTAGATTGAGCAGGTCGATCTGGTTAAAAGGGATCTCGTCCATGATATTCGGCGTATCCAGGTCGGTATAAAAGCGGTACTGAATGCCATTGGTCAGGATCGCAAATTTGGCCTTGGTCGTGGTGAAATACCGATACAGCTGCCCGCTGTGCTTGTTCAGCTTCGCGTTGACATTTTTAGCCTCGATCAACACAACGGGATTCCCGTCTTTTAAGATGGCATAGTCGACCTTCTCGCCCTTTTTGGTGCCGACATCGGCAATATACTCCGGAACAAATTCGAGCGGATTGAACACATCATAACCCAGCAAGGAAAAAAACGGCATGATGAGGGCGGTTTTCGTTGCCTCCTCGGTGGTGATGGAGTTCTGAATGCTTTTGATGCGCGCAATGAAGGCAGCTAAGTCTTTGGAAAAATCCATGTCGTTTCCTCCGTTTATCTTTTTCTAACGCCGCTTCGGATCCTCCGAGCGGCCAACGAGGTAGTCGATTGAGCAGTCCAGCAGATCAGCCAGTTCCACTAATTTATCTGCGCTAGGTAATGTTTTTTTGGTTTCCCAGGTGTGCACAGACTGCTTGGTGATATTCAGACGAAAGGCGATTGAATATGCAGATAGTTGTCTCAATGTACGGAGCTCTTTTAATCGAGCGGCAAATACTTCTCTATCAATCATGAAAAAACCCCTTGACAGTCAGTTAATAACTTACTATAATGGTCGAAAGGTCAGCTAAAAACTGACTATATCGAAAAGGAGAAAAAATGCTGGTACGAAGAATCAAGTTCGAGAGAAAAAAGCGTCATTGGTCTTTGGAGTATGTTGGAACAAAGATCGGCATTACAAAACAGTCTCTTTTTGCGATTGAAAATGGAGAAAATGATCCTTCCTATGAAGTCCTCTGTAAACTGGAGAACTTATTCCAGATGAACCACCGGGAGCTGTTTGACTCAAATTTGTCGGAAAGAGACATTTCCAACCAAGAGCAAGGAGGTGAACCATATGTGTGAACTCTTGAGGAAAAAGGCAGAAGCCATTGCAGAAAGCTACGCCGATATTGTGGCACTCAGAATTCAAGCCGCCTTATCTGAATCCGAGATCGACAGCACTGCCATGATGGAAATTAACGATGGTATCAGAATGCTGTCCCATCTCTCGACTACGCTTCAAAAAATTGAGTACCTGCGCCGCAATAACGATACAACTATGCCGGGTTCATGCTGAAACGCGTTCCCACTCAGATAGATCCGTCGGGATGGTGAGGTCTGTGATATCATACAGATCCCACGCAGAGCATCCGGTACATTGCGCGGCAATGTTGCCCGCCATTGCCTGTGCTGTCTGACAGGAATCATAGACTTCACCATCAAACACCATGCCATAGCGTCCATTTGATAGTTGCTTGATGTAAATTTCTCCAATTGGGCTTTGATATATCCACATGATACAAACTCCTTAGACTCATCAGGATAGGCAGATAAGGGCGTATGCCTTGCCAAAAAGACAACAAGACTGCGTTTGTTCTATATTCTACCATGTTGCCGTTAAAGAAACAAGAGCTGGAAGGGAAGTGATGTGATGAAAGAGAGTCGGTTTTATATCCGTGCGCTGCGCAAGACGGCGGGGATAGATCAGAGCACGCTGGCAAGGCGTTTGGGCGTCAATCGGGCCACGGTATGCAAATGGGAGCGCGGCACGACACAGCCGGAAGCGCGTCGCCTGCCGCAGTTGGCGGATGCGCTTTGCTGCTCCATCGACGCGCTCTATGGCCGCGATTAGTATAACACGGAGAGGATGTGTAGACCATGTCGCCGGAGTACCGGAATATCTATAAAACCGCACGCCGCGCGGCAGGTCTGACGCAGGAGGCCGCGGCAGAGGTTTTAGGAATTTCAGTGGAGAGTGTACGGAAGTATGAAACATCCGGGCGAATCCCGCCCAATAGTATAGTGGAGTCTATGGTGATCTGCTATAACGCGCAGTATTTGGCCTATCAGCACCTGCAGGAGACCAACGCGCTGGTGGATGGTCTTCTGCCGACGCTCTGCGAGAGAGATCTTCTCAAGCTCTGCGTGCGGCTATACAACCGCATCCATCGCCTGGCCGCCAGCGGAGAGCTCGACAGGCTGCTTCTCATGGCCGAGGATGGCTGCATTGACGAAAGGGAACAAGAGGACTTTGACCATATTCTCGGCGAGCTGCGTGAGATTGTACGTGGTGGCTTGGAGCTTTCCTTATTCTGTGATATCGGGCAGACATGTGGACAAGTTGGACCGGAATAGGATGGTGAAGAGGTGATGGCTGTGAAACCCTTTACATTTCCCTTTGAGCCGCCGATGGAGGATCTTCGTATGGTGCTTAAGACCCAGAGCGGGGCGACCTGTTATGTGTTTGATACCTTCTGCCGTGATATCACGAGAGAAGAGAAGATCGCGGTGGAAACACGCCTCTTCCGCGCCTACCGGGAGGCGATGGAGGAAGCGGCCATCCGCGCTGCCGATGCTGCGTTAGAAAAAAGAGAAGGTGATTATTTTGGCTGACTTTGAAGTGAAGCGCAAAAAAGGCTATACGGTGATGTCCAACCACCACCTGCAAAACGGAGCGCTCTCGCTCAAGGCCAAGGGACTGCTCTCCTACATGCTCTCCCTGCCGGAGGACTGGGACTATTCCATTGCCGGCCTGGCGGTCAAGAACAAGGAGGGCCGCGCGGCGATCCGCGCCGCCCTGGAGGAGCTGGAGGCCTTTGGCTACCTGCGCCGTGAACGCGTGCGCGCAGATGGCGGTACCTTTGCCGGCAGCCGCTATTTTGTCTATGAAGAACCCCTGGCGCAAGAAACAGCCGCCCCGGAAGAAGCCGTCCCTGTGCCTGGCAATACACCTAAGTGCGAAAACCGCACGCTGGTGGAAGAGGACGCACCTATGTCCGATTATCCTACGCTGGAAAACCCGACGTCGGAAAATCCTACGTCGGAAAACCGAACGGAACTAAGTACTAAAGAACAAATGACGAAAGAACCCCCTCTATCCCCCAAGGGGAAGCGGCGTGGGGGTTTGGGTGCGGACAGTCCGGAACACCAGCCGGAGCGCTTTGCAGGATTTTGGCGTTTTTATCCCCGCCATGAGGACAAGCGCGCTGCGGTGGCTGAATGGGACAAGCTTAAGCCATCCGAAACGCTCATCGAGCAGATGGGACAGGCTCTCACCAGGCAGAAGCAAAGCCCCGATTGGCAGCGCGGTGTGGGCATTCCCTACGCCTGCCGCTGGCTGAAAAGACGGCGCTGGGAGGATGAGTCGGCACAAGGCGCCGCCACCCCGCCACACGCGGTAAGCACGCAGCGGGTCATGGAGGACGAGGAGGTCTATCGCCTTGGATGAGCGCTTGCACAATCGCCACTTAGAGGCACAGGTGGGGGTGCTGGGCAGCGTTTTGCTCGATGCCCGCTGGGCCGGAGAGGTGGTGCATCAAACCCGTCCCGAGGATTATTCCGGGGCGTATCGTTCAATCTTTGAGGCGGTGCGGCAGCTGTTTCGGGACAATAAACCCATTGATCCCGTGACGGTGCGCTGCCTGATCGGGGCGGAATACACAGACTTGCTGCTTTCGCTGATGGATCTCACGCCCACGGCAGTCAACTGCGGCGAGTATATCCGTTTGATGCTTGAGCAGTCCCGGCTGCTGCGCATCAAGGATCTGGCGGAGCAGGTTTTGCAGTCGCCGGTGCTGGCCGACTGCACGCAGCTGCTCTCCCAGGCCAATCAAATCGTAGCCGACCGGCAACAGACGGCGGTTGTCAGCATGTCGGACGGTTTTTTGGACTTTCTCGAGAGCCAGCAAAGCCCACCTGACCATGTGGACTGGGGTTTTGCCGCGCTCGATGCGATTCTGCATGTTGGGCAGGGCAACCTTGTGGTGATGGGCGGCTACCCCAGTGCGGGCAAAACGGCCTTTTCCTTGCAGCTGGCCTGGCAGCAGGGCTTTGAGAAGAAGATCGGCTATTTCTCCTTTGAAACGGATCCAAAGCGTTTGGTCGAGCGGCAGATGTCGACCGTCTGCGGCTTGGATTTTGAGCATGTCAAACAGCATCGTCTCAGCGAAACGGAGTGGGCGCAATGCGCCGACCAGAAGGCGGCCTTCGAGGGCAATCGTTTGGAGCTGATTCACGCCGCCGGTATGTCGATGGTGGAGATTCAGGCGCTCACCGTGGGGCGCGGGTATGATCTCATTTATATCGACTACCTCCAGTTGATTTGTCCCGAGGATCGCCGCCGCAGTGAGTTTGAACAGGTTTCGCAGATCTCTCGTGACCTGAAAACGATGGCCAACAAAACCGGCGTGACCATTTGCGCGCTCTCGCAGCTCTCGCGCCCCAAGGCCGATGGCAAGCAGGAGCGTGCGCCGGGTCTGCACTCTTTGCGTCAGTCCGGGCAGATTGAACAGGATGCCGACGCCGTGTTGTTGCTCTACAAGGAGGAACCGAACCGGCTGAAAAGCCGCCGGTGCCTGAAAGTTGCCAAGAACAAAGAGGGACCCGCCGGTTTGCTGATTATGCTTGACTTTGATGGTAGGCGGCAGCGCTTTGCACAAAGTACAATCCAGCAGTCGGCACAGGAAGCGATCCCACGGAGCGTGGATGAGCAGATGACCCTGTCTCTTTTACCCGACCGCACGCCCGTGCCGTTCTAGCCGAAGCGTGACAATGCGAAGTGCGAAGCCGCCGCGTGATAGGAAAAGGAGGTCTCCCCATGCAAGCACAAAGAGGTTATTTGGCCGCACTCCTCGGGCAGGTGTCCAATTTGGACACCGACGCGAAGAACGGCGTACAAAGCATCCCACTGGCGCAAATCGCGGAAAATGACCGCAATTTTTACGACATGTCCGACTTGGACGGCCTGGTGGACGCCATCTTGCTCGACGGTTTGCAGTCACCCTTGGTGGTACAGCAGCGGGGCGTGGGGGATTATGTTCTCATCTCCGGGCACCGCCGCCGGGCCGCACTGGAGAAAATTCACGCCGCAGGTTGGGCCATCGCCCCGGGTAAGCTATTCGCTGCGGAGATTGCCGCCGGCTTGGCCCCCTGTTTGATCAATGCTTACAGTAGTCAGCTACAGGCCGAGCTTGCCCTCATTCGCGCCAACAGTGAAACGCGCGTACTTTCAGCGGCAGAAGTCGCGCAGCAGGCGCAGCGAGTGGAGGAGTTGCTCTATCAAATGAAAGCAGAGGGGTTTGATTTCCCCGGCAAAATGCGTGACCATGTGGCGGCGATCTGTCGGGTATCCGCGTCCAAGCTCGCCCGTTTGAAGGTCATTCGCGAGAAACTCGCCCCGCCCTTATTGGCACAATTTGAACAGGGGCTGCTACGTGAAAGCATGGCCTATGCCTTGGCAAAACTGCCGCAGGATCAGCAACAGCTGAAACACGCCAAAGAAGAACCGCCGCAAGCGCGTTGTGATTCCACAGAGCCGGCTCACAAGGCGCCCACCAACGCCGACCGCATTCGGGCGATGAGCGATGAGGAGTTGGCGGCAAAAAGCAGTTTTTTATTCCATGGTAAATGCAAGGTGACAAACGCCGGGGGGAACGCAGAGAATTGTCCTATGGAAGAGTGGCATGGTGGGCTGAGCCCTTGCGATCAGTGCGCGCTTGCCTGGCTTCGGCAGCCGTCAGAGGAGGATTGACATGGAGAGGTTGACCAAGAAAATAATCAATAACGCAGCGGTGCTTGTAGAGGCAAGTGGCATCGATGATCATATGGAAATGGCCGCCATCCGCCAGAGAGCACTTAAACGCCTCGCCGCCTACGAGGACACAGGGCTGGAGCCGGAGGATATTCTCAGTCTATGTGAGATGGATAAGCGTGCAAAGATGGCTGATATGTTGCGGCTGGAAGAGTATCAGGCCGTCGGTTCAGTCTCCGAGTTCCGCGCGCTGAAAGAGGCGGAGAAGATAAGGCAGGAGGATGAAAACAAGCTGTTCAACCCTGCTGGTGAGTATGCACTTAAATTTGCAAAGAATCATGGCATTAGCATTGCGGAAGCAATGGAAAAGCCGATGGTAAAGGCGCGGTTTGCATATTTTGCAGACACGGGCATGTAGCCTGCGGCCGCAAGATGAAAGCGGGGATTGGTATGGGGTTTGTAGCTGGCATATTCTGCGACGTTTGTCATGCTCAGCTGGCATTTAACTATGTTGGGAAGACATACATCGCAAAATGGGCGCGTGAAAAAGGTTGGAGCGTGTCGCGAAAAGATGGCAGGGATATTTGTAAATGCCAGAATTGTCGCGGCCGCAAGTTGGGAGGAGAAAGCCATGAATGAAATTGAGTGCGCGATCCAAGAGCTTGAGGATATGGCGCATCATAAGAGCTTGAAAAAACAGCTTTCGGACGCAGCGCTTGTCGAGGCATTGAAGGCTCTGCACCAGGCAGATCAGCTTGCGGAGAAGGACAAGCAGCTTTCGGCGTCGGAGAGCAGAATGAACAAAGCATTTGCTATAGCCAATAACGCCATTTATTTTGCAGATAGCTCAGACTATCTCTCTGCACTTTTTGACTGCGGGGTGGCGTTATTCCCGGAAGTGGACGAGTACGACGTTGGAAGGTCGTTCATTGACGAGCGTGGGATGTGTTCATGATAATCGTGTTGGTTCTCCTTTCTATAAACTGACGCGATATAGTAATAATATAGAATATCTTCAAGATATTTAAAAAGTAGTTTTCAGGAGACTTTTGAGATGCAAAAAAATGATATGCAACAGGAAGAAGTTGAAAAACTCATCGCTTCCATAGGCTCTATGGCAGAATTAACAGCGCTGTATTATGGCCAGTTGATTGAGCATGACATTCCATCCAGTGTGGCAATACAGTTGACGCAAACATTAATTTGTACAATATTCACTCCAAACAAATGACATAAAGAGGAGGCGAGAGGCGCAAGGCCCGCGGCCCGAAGGAGAGACAAGCCTTTGGCCAAAATGAAAAAAGTGATCTATGCCGGGCCGTTGGTGATCGAAGCGGTTTACCCCATCCCGGGGCCCAGAGATTCTACTGCGGCGCGGGCGGGGAAGAAAAAGCTCTCATCCGAGGCGCAGCGGCGGTGCAACGACAGGCAGACCGAGATCTGCTGCGAGTGTCTCCTGGCCTGCAACTTTCAAAAGGGCGATCTCTTCTGCACGCTGACCTACCGGGACGAAGATTTGCCTGTTGATCGGGCCAAAGCCACCCGCCATCTGCAAAACTTTCTGCGCAAACTGCGGGCCAAACGGCGGGAGCAGGGGGCGGACCTACATTATATATATGTGACGGAAGGGAAGCACGGCGATGGCCGCCTGCACCATCACGTGGTACTCGGCAGCACCGGCGAGGACTTCGCCCTGCTCCAGTCCCTGTGGCCCCACGGCAAGGTTGATGTCGTTTATCTGCGTGTGGATCGGGACAAAAACTACGAAACCCTAGCCAAGTATCTATGCAAAGAGCAGCGCAAGAAGCTGGGGCAGCGGCTATGGTCCTGCTCACGCAACTTAAAACGGCCGGAGATTGACCAATTTCGTGTGGATGACGACGCCTCCATCGCCGCACCGCCTGGCGCGCTGGTCTTGGCCGACAGTGGGGATCGCACGACAGAGTACGGCCACTTCCGCTATCTCAAGTTCCTTTGCCCGTCCTGGGAGCGCGCGGCACGGAAGAAGACACCGTCGCGGCGGCGCAAAACAAAATAACTTTCTTTTTCTTTTCAATCTTGATAGAAGTATTATCTTAGTGTACGAGGAGGGACACAGCCTTGCAAGTCACCGATCAACATGGTAAAATATTAACGGTAAGAAATGGCTATCTGATCTGCCCCAACTGCCGACGCAACCGGCGCTTGATGAAGATCCTGCCCGACGCCCACGCGCAGCAAGTGGTTGCCTACTGCCACGACTGCAAAACCGAGAGCATCCTGCATATCACGAAAGGTCAGAGCCTAGAAGGCCGGAACCGATGACAAGCGCATCTGCGTTTGTTTGACGGTTCCGGCCTTTTTTGTTTGTCCCGGCGGTGGAGGTGATAGCCTGCGGCCGGGGTAAGCAGGGCCCAGGTCCCCCATCAAGGTACTCCCCGACCAGCGAGGGGATGCGGCGCAGGGAAGGCGCGCAGGTTTTTCCCAAAAAACGAGCAAAAAACAGGGGCGTTACGTTACGAATTGAAGAAATTGGATGCCAAAACGAGAAAACGGCACCCCCTGAAAGGGGTGAGAGCGAAAAACAGGCACAAAATCAGGCTGTTAAAAAGCGAAATGGCCTGTTTTAGCCAAAACGAAGCCGCATTTACGCCGATTTGACGCAAAAAAGGGAGGTGGTTTGTCTGAAAAAACAGGAGAAAGAGGCGGTGCTGGCGGGCAGCGTGCCGACCTTTGCCAACACGACGGCCATCGCCCAGCTGCTCGGCAAAACCACCCGGCGCGTGCAGCAGCTGACCCAGGACGGGGTGCTCGAAACCGAGCTGCCACCGGGCGGTGGTGCCCGCAAATATCGCACCTGCGAGACGGTGCAACGCTACATAGCCCATATTGAGGAGAAAGCCAGAGAGGCCGGTGAGGGCGGGAAACAGGCCGAGCTATCCCTCAAAAAACTGCAAGCCGAAGTGGCGCTGAAAGAGAGCCAGGGCCAGTTGCACCGCCTGAAAACGGCCATCGCCGAGGGGAAATATATCCCCGAAAACCAGGCCGCCGAGGAATTGGAGGCCTTTCTGTCCGCGTTCAAAAAGTTCGTGATGAATATCCCGGCCCGCACCCTGGGCAGCCTTTCCGGGTACGCCGATACGCTGGAGATACGCACCGCCGAAAAGGCGATGCGCAAAGAGCTGGAGACCATGCTGGCAAGTTTTGTGGCGGGGGCCATGGAAGAACGAGCAGAGCAGGAGACCACACTGTGAAAAAATGTACAGTCAAACCCTACACTGTGCCGCCGTGGATTTATCGGGCGATCCAGGTGCTGCGCCCGGCGGAGCGTCTGACGGTATCCCGGTGGGCAGAGAAAAAGCGGACCATCACCGGCGGCGCGATGCCGGGGCCGTGGCGCAATGACATTACACCCTACCTAGTGGAGATCATGGACGCGTTTTCGGACGAGAGGATCGAAGAAATCATTTTTGTCAAGCCCACGCAAGTGGGTGGGACGACGGCCATGGAGAACATGATCGGCAGCCTGGTGGACCAGGAACCCGCCCCAACGATGGTGGTCTATCCCTCGGATGAATTGGCGGAGGCGACCAGCGAAACCCGCCTGGTGCCGATGCTCAAAAGCAACCCCGATTTGGCAGAAAAATTCAGAGAAAGCGAGAGCAAGAAGCTGTCCATCAAATTCCGCGACATGTGGCTGATCTTGACGGGCGCCAACAGCCCGGCGAGCTTATCGAGCAGGCCGATCAAACATCTGTTTTTGGATGAGGTGGACAAGTTTCCCGGCGCCAGCAAGCGCGAGGCGGATCCGGTCTCGCTGGCAAGAGAGCGCACCAAGACCTTTTTTAATCGCAAGATCTTCATGGCCTCTACCCCGACGCTCAAAACCGGCCATATTTGGCGGGCCTTGATGGCGGCGGATGTGGAAAAGCACTATTTTGTCCCTTGCCCACACTGCCATGCCTACATTGAATTGAAATTTGCGCAGATTAAATGGCCGTCTCGGGAGGATGTGCCGGAGGGGGCCGACCGGGCCGAGATGGCATGCTATGTCTGCCAGGCCTGCGGCGCAATCATCACGGACCGGGACAAGGGTGCCATGCTCCGCGCGGGCCGCTGGCAGGTGGTCCGCCAAAAGACGCCGCAGCCGAAACGCGTGGCCTTTTGGATGAATACGCTGTATTCCCCCTTTACCAGGTTTTCCGATATTGCGCGGGAATTTATGCGGTCAAAGGACGACCCGGAGCTGCTGCACAACTTCGTCAACTCCTGGCTGGCCGAACCCTGGGAGGACACCAAGCTGAAAACCAATGCGGAGATGGTCTTGGCGCGGCAAAGTGATATTCCCGCCTGGGAATTGCCGCCCTGGACGAAGCTGCTCACCGGCGGCATTGATGTGCAGGAAAACTGCGTCTACTGGACGATTCGGGCTTGGGGCACGTTTATGACCAGCCAAAATGTCGCCCATGGGCAGGCGCTCTCGCTGCGGGAGGCCGAGCGGGTGATGAACACCGCGTTCTCCCTGGCAGACGGCACGAAGCTGGTGGTCAGTCTGGCCCTGGTGGACAGCGGCGATCAGACTGATGCCGTGTATGACTTTTGCATGCAGAACGCGGACTGGGCATTGCCGTGCAAGGGCACCGCCGCGATGCAGTCGCATTACCGCCTGTCAACGGTCAACAAGGCCGGCAGCCATGCCAACGGCATGACGCTGGTCTTGGTGGACGGCGGGAAGTACAAGGACTTGATCGCAGCCCGTCTGCGCAAAGAAAACGGCACAGGGGCTTGGATGGTGCATGAAGATTGCGACCTGGACTATGCCGAACAGATCGCGGCGGAGCATAAGATCACGGAGCGCGCCGGGTCCCGGGTGGTGCAAAAATGGACGCTGAAGAGTTCCCACGCGGACAATCACTATTTGGACTGTGAGGTCTATGCCGCGGCTGCCGCGGATGTCATGGATGTGCGCACGCTCTTTTTATATGATCAGGCGGAGAGCAGCACGCCTTTGCAGGAAGCAGCCCCGCCGGTGCCGGTCAGTACGCAAGCGCAGGAGGAGGGTTGGATCGCGGGTCACGATACCTGGGTATAGAAAAGTGTCCAACTTGGACACCGCACACAGAAGGAGGACGCGATGACAGAGCAGGAAAAGGAGCCCGCTGCACTCTTAGAACAGGTCAACGCAGCGATTGCCGCCGTGCTGGCCGGTGGGCAGTCCTATAAAATCGGCAGCCGGTCGCTGACGCGGGCGGACTTGGCCAGGCTACGTGACATGCGGGCGGATTTGGAGGTACAGCTGGCGGCTTCCGCCGGTGGAAAATGCTTAGACCGCACCTATGTCGCGGAATTTGAAGGGAGGTGAGTGGCATGGGCGTTTTTGACAGTCTCATTGCCGCCGTTTCCCCACAAAAGGCCTATGCCCGCGAAGCCTGGCGACAGGGTCTTATGGCTTTGCGGGCCTACGATGCGGCAGGGTATGGACGCTTAAGCGCCAACTGGCGGGCCAGCAACGAGAGCGCGGAGCTGACGGATCGCAACAGCCGGGATGTCCTGCGGGCACGGGCACGGGATTTGGAACGCAACAGCGATATTTTCCAGTCCGTGATCCACGCCTACAAGCGCAACATCATCGGCAAGGGGTACACCTTGCAGGCCAAAACAGGCCATGACGCGCTCGACGATTTATTCGAAGGACTCTGGCGGCAGTGGTGCAGGCCGAAAAACTGCGATGTGACCGGGGCGCAGTCGTTTTATCAGCTGCTGGGCATGGCCGTCACGCGCAAAAAAGTGGATGGCGGGATCCTGCTTGTCAAGCGTTACACCAAGAACGGCCTGGTACCCTTCCAGCTGCAAATGGTGGAGGTGGACGAGCTGGATGCCACCGTCACCACACCAAGGCATCGGGGCAACACGGTCATCGGCGGCATCGAATACGACGCCAGCCGCCGCGCGGTGGGGTACTTTATCCAGCAGTACGATATAGAGGGCTGGCGGCTGCTAAACCCCGTTTACTTAGACGCCAAGGATGTCATTGCTTACTGGAGCAAACGGCGGCCCAGCCAGCTGCGGGAGATCTCCGACATGACCCAGACGATCAACCGCGTGCGCGACACGAACGAATTTATCACGGCGGTGGCCGTCAAGGAGAGAATTGCCGCCTGCCTGTCGGTCTTTATCAAGCGGGCCCTGCCGAGCGGCGGTTTTGGGCGCGGCGCGGGAAATGCCGCCGATGGGCGGATCACCTATGAAGGCAAGACCCTCGCGCCCGGCATGATCAAGGAGATGAACGCCGGGGATGACCTGGAGGTTGTCGACCCCAAGGGCGCGGCCACAGATGCCACCGCTTTTTTGCGGATGCAGTGGGGGCTGATCGGCGCGGGGCAGGGGCTATCCTATGAGGCCACCAGCCGCGACATGAGCGGGTCAACCTATTCCAGCGCCCGCCAGGCCGCCATCGAGGACGAGGATACCTTCGCCGAGGAGATCGAGCTGCTCACCGGCATCATGTCCGAGATTTATGAGACTTTTCTCATTTCTGCGTATCTCGTCGGGCGCTTCACACTGCCCGATTTTTGGGATAACAAAGCCGCGTACCTCTCACACAGTTGGGTGAAATCCCCGAAAAAGTGGATTGACCCGGCCAAGGAGAGTTCCGCCAACAAAACCGCCCTGCAATCGGGACAGAAAACCTTCCCCGATATCTGTGCTGAGCAGGGCAAGGACTGGAAGGAGGCAGTGGAAGAAATGGCAGAAGTACTACGCTTCGGCCGTCAAGCCGGTATTGAGATGGGAGGTGTCCTTTTTGGGCAAGGAACCACAGCGCAGCAACAAAATACCCCCGCAGCAGCAGAAGAGTAAGCACCAGGACACGCGGAGCATGGGGCAGATCCTGCGCCGTACGGAGGAGGACGCACCCGAGGGGCGCGTATTCACCATCAGCTTTTCCAGCGAGGAACCCTACCGCCGCTATTTTGGTATGGAGGTGCTCGACCACGCAGGCGGCGCGATGGATCTGGGCCGCCTCAATGAGGTGGGCGTGCTGCTTTTTAACCACGATACCGATGTGGTAGTAGGGCGCGTGGTCCGGGCCTGGGTTGAAGACCGGCGTGGCATGGCGGAGGTTTGCTTCGATGCCGATGACGACGCGGAAAAGATCTTTTCTAAGGTCGCGTCCGGTACGCTGAAAACCACCTCCGTGCGGTACTGCGTGGACGCCTGGGAGGAGGTGGCGGCGGGCAAGACCTCCGCCGACGGACGCTTCTCCGGTCCCTGCCAGATCGCGCGCAAGTGGACGCCGTTGGAGGTCTCCATCGTCTCCGTTCCGGCGGATGCCACCGTCGGCGTGGGCCGCGCGGAGGACTATGCGCAGGAGGGCGCGGCAGCGCTCCGCTTGTCGGTATGGGAAAGACAAATTCAGATCAACCAAAATTATACAGGGAGGAAACAAGAGCATGACATTTGAAGAACTGATCGCCGCGCAGCAAGAGATTGTGCACGCGGCCCGCGCCGCCGGTCGAGATTTAACAAGCGAGGAACAGGCGCAGCTGGACGGCTTACAAGGGCAGATTGACGCCGCCCGCGCGGCACAGAAACCCGAAGGATCTTCCACACCAGCCGCCGACACAAAAGAGGCACAGCAGCGCGCGGTGCAGGAAGAGCGGCAGCGTATGAGCGATATCGTCGCCCTCTGCCGTCAGACGGGCCTGGAGCCGGATGCGTTTATTCGTGCCGGGGACAGCGTCGATGCCGTGCGGACGGCGGCGGTGGAGCATTTGGTCAAACACGGTGCGCCGGTGGGGACGCGTCTTTCGGGCGATGGGGCCGATCACTTCCGCAGTGCGGCGGTGGAGGCTGTACTGCTCCGCGCGGGCGTGCCCGTGGAGAAGCCCAGCGAAGAGGCGCAGGGGCTGCGGGGCTTGAGTTTGCGTGATTTGGCCATCGAGTGCATGAGCCGTGAGGGCGTTGGCAGTGCAGCCTCACTGCTGCGCATGTCCAAGGATGATCTGTTCCACGAGGCCAGCCGCCAGTTTTTTAACCCCACCTCGGCCTTCCCGGCCATCCTGGATGCCGCCATCAAAAAGGCCATCGTCCACAAGTACAACAACATCCCCGTGACCTTTGATTTGTGGACGAGCAAGGGCAGCGTGACCGACTTCAAGCCCACGGCGGATCACAACTACCTCATGGGTGGTGCGGGCGAGTTTTTACTGGTTGGAGAACAGGGGGAACTCAAGGCCGACAAGCCCATGGCGGAGCTGCTGCCCCAGCGCAAGATTGACACCTATGGCCGCCAATTTTCCATGAGCCGCCAAGCCTTCATCAACGACGACATCGGTTTTCTCACCGAGGTACCCGGCGCGTATGCCGCCAGCGCCAAGCGCACGATCAACAAACAGGTGTACAAGATCCTGGTGGATAACCCCGCCGTCTTTGATGGGGTGCGTCTTTTTGACGAAGCCCACCGCAACCTGATTTCCTCCGGCAGTGCGCCGTCCAACGAGGCGATCCAAGCGCTGATGATGAAGCTGCTGCGGCAGACGGATCCCTTCGGCGAGGCCATCATGATCCAGCCGTCCACCATCCTGGTGCCGGTGGGCTATAAGTTCTTAATGACCAGCATCTTGTCTTCGCAAACCCTCAACACCAAGGACAATACCCAGGCGGTGAACCCCCTATATCAGTACAAGGACCAGCTGACCGTGGTGGAGGAAGGCGCGATCAACGCCATGTGTGGAAACGACGCCGCGCCCTGGTTTATGGTGGGCGATCCCAGTTATGCCCGCAGTATTCAGGTGGATTACTTAAACGGCCAGGAGGTGCCCACCATTCGGCGCAGCGAGGTGCCCGGCCAGTTGGGCTTTGTCTGGGATATTTTCTTGGATTGGGGCATCACCGTGGTCGACTATCGTGGCATTGCCCGCAATCACGGCGTTGCCATCACGGACTAAAAGGAGGAACAGAAGATGAACGCAAGCTATTGGCAAAAGGGTGAGACCTTGGACTACACTGCCCCCGATGCAGTGCAGGCCGGTGCGGTGGTCAAGCTGACCGGACGCATCGGGGTCGCCGCGGCGGCAATCGAAAAAGGCGCGCGCGGGTCTGTGCATATGGTCGGCGTTTTTGAGATGCCCAAGGCCGCAGCGCTGGCCGTCACCATGGGTGAAACGGTCTACTACGACACGGAAAACGACTGCATCACCACAACCGCCACCAACAACACCCATGCCGGTTATGCCGCCGCCCTGGCCAGCGCAAATGACGCAAGTGTACTGGTCAAGCTGCTAGGCTAAAGGAGGCAAGCGCATGAGAAAGTTAATCGCGCAAAGATCTATCCAGTACTTAGGACGCTGTTATGCACCCGGAGCGACGCTGCCCACCTTTGACACGCGCCTGGTGGCCGCCTGGCTTTCCGCCGACTCTGCCGCTTGGACGGAGGAAACGGCGGGGCAATACGCCGAACACGCCAGCCGAGCGTCGGATCCTGCTGCCGATATGCTGGCTGCGGATGTGCTGCGTGCCATGGGCGTAACCATCACCAATGATGCCGGTCTTTTTGTGGGGGATCTGCCTTTGCTGGATCAGATATTCGCAGCCGTTGCAGGAGATGAGACGACAGACACACGGACACAAGAGAACGATGCAAGCGGCATCCGGCATGCAGCATCCGAAAAAGCACAGCCCACGCTGCACAACCGCTTGTCTGCGGCACAGTTGGAGCGTTTGACCAAAGATGAGCTATTGAACCTCGCCGCCGACTTGGGCGTGGATCTGTCTGCCGCCAAAAATAACGCCGAGCGGGCCGCACGCTTGGCGGCTGCGCCGGGCAAAGACGCGTCATGACACCCGCGCCCAGCTTCAAGGACTGCATCGCGGCGGATGTCTCTCTCGTATTTCTGAACCCCCGGGAGTTTGGGGAACCTCATCTGTTAAACGGGCGGGAGATGACCGTGATTATTGACGATAACGAGCTGCAAGAGCGGGATCAGTTCCGCTTGCTCGGCGCGGCCGGTGGCGGCACAAACTACAAGGCCACCCGCCTGGTGTATGTGGAAAAAGCGGTCTTTGGCCCGCGGCCCGCGTTGGGGGTCAACCTCAACTTGGATGGGCGAGAGTACCGCGTTTGCGCCGGCACCACCGAGGAAGCCGGTATCCTGGCCATCGCATTGGAGGCTTTGCGTTCATGAGTGGAACAGAGAGATTCATAGAGGTCGACTTAGAGGATGAGATCGGTAAAATCATCCGCAGATTGCGCCGTCTTCCGGATCAGATCAAAGCACCCGATGTCCTGACAGCGGCACTCAACGAGACAGCTCTCAAAGTGCGTCGGCAAATGGTCAAGGACACGAAAAAGCAGTATGCCATCAAGGACACGAGCATACTCAGAAAAGAAAAAGAGGGCGCACCGCGTTTGATGAAAGCCGGTGCGTCGGATGTGGCTGCCACGATTCAGTCCAGAGGCCCGATGCAAGATATCATGAAGTTTATGACCCGGCCCAATAGTAGCACAGGTGCAGCGGACGCCAAAATATTAAATTCCAGTTCTATGAAACCGCTGGAAGCCGGGGGGCTCAAGGCTTTTGTGACCCGGTTTGCCAGTGGTCATCAGGCCATTGTGCAGAGAAATCCCGGTGAGAAATACAAAGCGGCGGGCGCGCAGAAGCGACTCAACGCGCATTACGAAAAAGGCAGAACGTGGCCACCGGATATGACACAGATCAGGAAACTGCTATCACCCGCCGTGCCGCACATGCTTGCCAATGAAGAAGTGCGCATGCAGGCAGAGCAGCTGACCTATCAGGTGCTTCAAGAGGAAATCAGCAAAAAAATTGACGAAATCAATGCAAGATCATGATTTGCAGAAAGGTTGGCAAAGCCCATGACGCAGGAATTGTTACAGGATGCGCTTGTGGATGATTTAAGAGACCTGTTTTCCCACAGTCGCCGGGAAAACTCGCTGGGCCTTAATCGGGCGGTGCAGGTATTTGCGTATGATGTCCCGATACGGGAAGGCGACGACGAGGGGCTTGACCCGGCCGCCGCGCCGGAGCCTTACATCTTGGTGCGCACGATGGGCGGGAGCATACAGGAGACCTCTGCCCCTTTGATGGTGGAGATTGTCTTGGTGATCTGCGTCTATGACCGGGATCCAAACCGGCAAGGCTATCGCGATACGCTGCACATTCTCAACGAGTTGAGCCTACATTTCGCAACTAACGGCATTGTGGGCAGGCGATATTCCCTGCAATATCCCCTCAAGTGGAGCAGTCCGGACGAGGACACGCACCCTTACTATTTTGCGGCCATGTCACTGCATTTTGAAGCGCCGCCCCTATACAAGGAGGTACCCAATCTATGATGAAGAGACAAGAACGGGCCGCAGCGCCCAGTGAGACGTTGGTCTATTGCGGTCCCAGCATACCGGGTCTTGCCAAGCAGTTCACGGTCTATGCCGGCGGGCAAGTCCCGGCGGAGCTGCAGCGGCGGGTGCAGGAGCTGCCTGCGCTTGAAGGACTGCTGATCCCCTTATCCCAGTTGCCATCCGTGCGGGCGCAGCTGCGCGCGGGTATGGGGCCCCTATACCGTCTGTACCTCTTGGCGCAGGACAAATACCAGAAGGAGGTTTAGCGCATGTCATATCAACATGGCGTTTACAACGCCGAGAAGGCCACCAGCCTGACCACACCCATACAAGGATCCGCGGGCTTGCAGGTCATCTTTGGCACCGCACCCATTCACTTATCCGAGAACCCGGCCGCCGCGGCCAACACCCCCGTGCTGTGTGACAGTTTTGCGGCCTGTATCAAGGCCCTGGGCTACGTGGACGACTTTGACCGGTTCACCCTTTGCCAGAGCATGGACGCGAATTTTCGCGTGTTCAACGTGGCCCCCATCATCCTAATCAACGTACTGGACCCCACGAATGCCGCGCACATCACGCAGTACGAGGCGGCCGATTGCCCGGTGGTGGGCGGTCAACTTTTATACGACAAACCCTACATTCTGCTGGATAGTTTGACGATCAAAAACGGCGAACAACTTTTGCAAGCCGATAGCGACTACACCGCCAGCCACGATGCGGACGGCAAGGTGCAGATCACGCTGCTCTCCCAGACGGCCAAGGGGGCGGTCAATCTGACGGTGGTCGCGACAGGTCTAAACCCCGCCGGTGTGACGAGCGAGGACTTGGTGGGCGGCGTGCAGGCGGCCACCGGCAAGGAAACCGGTCTGGAGCTGGTACGGACGATTTATCCCAAGTTTGGCCTGGTGCCCGGGCTGCTGCTCGCCCCGGGTTGGAGCCAGGACGCCGTGGTGGCCGCAGCCTTACAGGCCAAAACAGAGAAGATCAATGGCGTCTATGACTGCAACTGCCTCCTTGACATTGCAGCAGACCGGACGGGGGCGGTGGTGTATACCGATGTCAAGCGGGCCAAGGAGGCCATGGGGGCCAGCAGCATGCACGCGGCGGCACTGTGGCCCATGGTGGCGGTGGGGGAGAAGCGATATGCTTATTCCGCGCTCTTTGCCGCCCTCGTCGCCTACACGGACGCGAATCACGGGGATGTGCCCTATGAGAGCCCGTCCAACAAAGCCCTGCGCATCACGGCAACCGTGTTAAAGGACGGCACCCAGGTGCTGCTGGATCAGGAGCAGGCCAACCTGCTCAACAGCCAGGGTGTCGTCACGGCGCTAAACCTGAGTGGCTTCAAATCCTGGGGCAACAACACGGCGGCCTACCCGGGCACCACGGACCCCAAGGATCGCTGGCTGTCCGTGCGCCGTTTTTTTGACTGGGACGGCAACAACTTCATCCGCACCTACCTGCAGCAGGTGGACAAGCCGGGCAATCACCGCCTGATCCAGTCCATTGTGGACAGCCAAAACATCGTGGGCAACGGCTATGTGGCGCGCGATTACTGCGCGGGGTACCGCCTGGAGTTCCGGGAGGACGAAAACCCGGCGACCAACTTATTAAACGGCCATCTGACCGTCCACACTCACATGGCCCCGTATATCCCGGCGGAAGTGATCGAAAACATCCGCGAATATGATGTGACCGCCCTGACGGCGGCGCTGACCGGAGGTGCTTGATATGAGTGCGATTCCGACGAAAATCAACAAGTATAACGTATACAACGCCGGTGAGCGCTTGCTGGGTATGGGGGATGAAATGACCCTGCCTGACTTTGAGGCCTCCGCCGAAACCGTCAGCGGGGCGGGAATTTTGGGCGAGATTGACGATCCCACCGTCGGCTTTTTTAGTAATCAGGAGATGGAGATCCCCTTCCGCGTGCTGGACCACGAGGCGGTGGACATGCTGGACATGACCCGCGCCGTACAGTTGACCATCCGCGGCGCACAGCAGACCACCAATTCGCAAGGCGATATCCAATTTCGCAACATGCGCGTGGTGGTGCGTGGCCGCGCGGCCAAGTTTTCACCCGGTAAGGTCAAGGCGGGCAATCCCATGGAGACCAGCGTGACCTTGACGGTGCTGTATATCCTCATCGAGCTGGACGGATCCCCGGTGCTGGAGCTCGACAAGCTCAACGAAGTGTATAAAATAGGCGGCCGCGATGTGCTGGCCGAGATCAAGGAGATGTGCTGAGTATGGATTACATGGAACAAGACACCATCCTGCGGGAGGCAGAAGTCACTGATCTGGCTGTTTTGGAGCAGACGAGTGAGACGGAAAACGAGGACGATCTGATCCTACGCTTCCGGAAGCCCTACCTATTCGAAGGGCAGACCTATACCGAGCTCGACCTGTCTGGGCTGGAAGATGTCAGCGCGGCGACGCTCACATCCGTTGGCCGGATGCTCGCCAAGACGGCCCCGGGTCTGAATCCCGCCTCGGTGGAGCTGACGCTGGACTATGCCAAGCTGCTGGCCCAGTGGGTCACCAAAAAGCCGGTGGAGTTTTTCAACCGTCTGCCCGCCAAAGATGCCATGAAGCTCAAGGGTATTGTCGTGGGTTTTTTGTTCAACGGGGATGGGCAGGATTAAGCCCCGCGACGCTGCAAAGGGCCCTTGTGGCCCTCTCCATCCACTTAAAAACAGGGATTGATTTCCTGCAGGAGCTGCCCTTGGAGAACCTCAACGAGCTCGCGGATCTGGTGAACCAGTACGCGCAGGAGGTGGAAAGACATAGCAAAAAGTAAAACGTATGAAATGCTGCTGAAGATTGGTGGAAGGACGGACAGCTCCCTCAAAGCCGCCTGCCAAGAGGCGGATAAGAACCTACAAAAGCTCGGTAAGAGCGCCAAGAATGTCGGCAAGGCAGCTCTCGCCATTGGTGCGGGTATTCTCACCGTCGGCGGCGCTGCCATCGGCGCTGCGGCCAACTATGAGGCGCAACTATCCAATGTGGCCACTCTGCTGACCGGTGCAGAAGAACAGGTGGCCGCCCGCACCAGCGAGATCGGGGAACAAATTTTACAGGTTTCCAACCGGACAGGCGTGGCCACCGCTGACCTGACAGACGGCATGTACCAAGTCATTTCCGCCTTTGGCGACAGCGCGGATGCGGCAGGTATCTTGGAAACTGCCGCAAAAGCGGCCGCAGCCGGTAATGCCACCACCACCGACTCCATCAACCTGCTTTCCGCCGTCACCAAAGGCTACGGTGACACCTCGTCGGAGGCCGTGCAAAAGGCGGCGGATCTATCTTTCGCAACAGTCCGTCTGGGCCAGACTTCTTTTCCAGAACTGGCCGCCGCCATGGGCAAGGTGATTCCGCTGGCAGGAACCCTAGGCGTGGAGCAAGAACAGTTATTTGGTGCCATGTCCACCTTGACCGGCGTAACCGGCGGAACGGCGGAGGTCGTCACGCAGCTAAAAGCGACCATGCAGGGGTTTTTAGCGCCCAATGCGAATATGACCAAATCCCTCCAAGCCATGGGGTACGAGAGTGGTCAGGCTTTGCTGAAAAGCCAGGGTCTGCAAGGGGCGCTGGATGTCTTAAAGGGCAGCGTACACGGTGACGAATTGGCCTTTGCCGGCCTGTTCTCATCCGTGGAGGCACAGACCGCCGTGCTATCTTTGGCAGGCACCCAGGCGGAGAACCTGACCAGCAAGACAGCGGAAATGTACGAGGCCACCGGCGCAGCGGACACCGCGTTCCTACGCCAGACCGACAACCTAAAATATATGGGCAAGGAACTCAAAAACCTAGGAAATAACTTTTTGACGGAATTGGGCATGAAAGCCGTGCCATACATCAAGGACTTTGCAAAGGATGCCTTGCCGGTAGCCCAAGAAACACTGGAGAAAATCGGAACCTATCTGGTAAACACAGTGATCCCCGCGATCAAGGACGGCGTTGTGTGGATCAAGGAACACAAAGACCTGATCCTTGCCCTGGCGGCCAGTGTGGGCGTTGCTGTGGCAGCGTTTAAGACGATGAAAACCGTCATCACCATTTATAAAACCATACGCCAATTTCAGAGAATTGTACTCCTGTCCGGTGTCACCTTACCAAAGCTCATGACCTCGGCGGGGAAGGCAATGGGCCGCGCCTTCAAATTCGCAACCAGTCCCATGGGGCTTGTTATCATCGGCATTGCCGCTGTGATCGCCATCGGCATCCTGCTCTACAAAAACTGGGACAAGATCAAGGCCTGGGCAGTGTCTCTTTGGGCGAAGGTCACCGAGGTGTGGAACAATATTAAGACCGCCGTGGGCACAGCGGTCGCCTCTCTGGTCTCATCATTTCAGCGAAATTTCCCGCTGCTTTCCGCCTTTGTCAGTGGCTGGTGGCAGAGTATTCAGGATGCCTGGGGCAATATCAAGGCCATCTTTTCCAACATCATCGACTTTGTGACCAATGTGTTCACCGGTAACTGGTCCGGCGCGTGGGAGAACATCGTCAACATCTTTGGCAACCTATTCGGCATGATCGTGAACCTGGCCAAAGCGCCGATCAACGGCGTCATTTCGGCCATCAACTGGGTGCTTGGGAAGATCAACAGCATTTCAATAACGATCCCGGGCTGGGTACCTGGCGTAGGCGGCAGTACCTTGGGCTTCAATATTCCGACCATCCCGCAGTTAGCGGTCGGTGGCATCGCCACACGGCCGACGCTCGCGGAGATCGGCGAGGGCGGGGAACCGGAGGCCGTTTTGCCCCTCTCGAAGCTGGCTTCACTGTTGGACAGCACCGGCAAAAAGCCGCAAGGCGGCGATGGGTCGCCTTCTCAGGATGGAGGTATCGTGTTCGCTCCCGTGTTCCACTTTTACGGTCCCGCCGGGAAAGCAGAGGTGGAGGCGGCAACGCGGCTGAGTTTTACCGAGTTTAAGCGGCTCTACAAAAAACTGCAAGCGGAAGAACGGCGCAAAAACTTCTGCCCGACATAAAAAATAGCTGTAACAGCTATTTTTTACGGCATATGGCCGCTCTGCGGCCATGCCTTGGATCCTAGCCGTCGGCGAGACGCCGACATGGCATTTTTTATTGCTGCGCAATAAAAAAACGCCACCCCGATTGTTGGGGCGGCGCAAGCGGTGTGAAATTTACCGTTCGGCTTGATAGAGGCCGGTGAGGCCTTCTGTCAGCACCTTGGAAAAGTTGATGTGATGTGTTTCTGCATAGGTGTTGAGCCAAGCGGGAATGGTGCAGTTTTTCCGTACGGCGTTTTTCCCGTACTGCTCGGCGTAGGCGTCCATGTCCAGGGTGAGCAGGCTGACAAAGCCGCCTTGCTCGGGGACAATGTCGGAAATGCGGCGGGCGGGCGGTTGGGACTTGCCGTCTTCCAGCTCGTCGAGCACCCAGCCGGCGGCGGCATCTTGCGCCATGACAATGGCGTCGGCCAGGGTGGGCCCACCGGATACACAACCGGGCAGATCCGGCACCTCGACGGTGAAGGCGCCGCTCTCCTCATCCTGATAAAAGCAGGCAGGGTAAACCAATTTCATAGAAACCAACCTTTCCGGCGGGGCTCACCGGAGTCCCGCCTGTTTCATAATTTTACTGAGTAATGTTTTATCAATGGTATCACCGGGATGCTGTGGGACGGTGACTTTACCTGGTTTTTGCGGATGGATAAAGTGCTTGTGGCTGCCTTTTGTGGTTTTATAAATCCACCCGTCATCTATCAATAGTTTCTCTACTTCACGAGGTTTCATGTCACAGCCTCCTTACATCTTTATTATACGCACTATGCGCATAATTGTCAAGAGAAATCAGTGAGAATTTGCAAAGTTTTAGAGGTGAAACATGGCGAGCACATACATAACACAGCAAAATGATGCCTGGGACGCGATTGCCTTTCGGGTCTATGGAGACGAAATGTACACCGGTTTTTTGATGCAGCACAATGTTCGGCATTTGGACACCTTTTTGTTTGATGCGGGCGTTACACTGCAAACGCCGCCGGTGCCGGAGAATCAGCAGCAGCTTGCGCCGATCTGGAGGGTTTGACCGATGAAAACCAGACGGGCCGAGGTGAACCTCACCTATAACGGCGCGGCCGTGACCAGCCGGATGTTGGGGCAAAAAACCTCGTTTACCTACACCGACCCGGCCAGCGGCGAGGCAGACAGCCTGGAGATTGCCCTGCAGGACAGGGATCGCCAGTGGACGGTGGCTTGGATGCCCCTCACCGGTGACACCCTGACCGCCGAGATTGCGCTGTTCGACTGGACAAGAGAGGGCGACGCGCGCGTCCTGCCCTGCGGCTTCTTTATTTTAGATGCCTTTGACTTTGCCGGATGGCCCATCACGGGGCGCATTGCGGGGGTCAGCGTCCCGGCGGACAGTGGCTTTCGGGAGACGGAGCGCACCAAGACCTGGGAGAAGGTCACCGTGCAGGAGATTGGTCAGGAGGTGGCCAAGCGCGCGGGGATCACACTGTTCTGGGATGTACCGGGGCCGCCCCTTGTCCTTTCCGTCATAGAGCAGTCCGGCCAGACCGATTGCGCATTCTTCATGTCACTGTGCGAGACCTACGGTTATTCGATGAAAGTCTATGCGCAGAAAATTGTGGTCTTTGACCGGGAGCTTTATAAGAAGAAAGCGCCGGTGCTGCTGATCCGGGAAGAGGAGATCGAAAGCTGGAGCTGGAGCAAAGCCCTCACCGGCACCTACACCGGCGGCGAATTTGCCTACACCGATCCCAAAACGGAGCAGGAAGTCAAGGCAGTCGTCGGCACCGGCAGCCGCTTGCTCAAGCAGTCCGGCAAGGCCGACAGCCCTGCCGATGCCGAGCGGCAGATCCGGGCAGCGGTGGACACGGCGAACCATGGCGCGACCACGCTCTCACTGACCATCATGGGCAATGCGCAATTGCTGGCGTCACAGTGCGTCACGGTGGCGGGATTGGGTCGCCTTTCGGGCAAGTATTACATCGACCAGATCACCCATAACATCGGCAGCGGCTACACGATGGATTTAGAGCTGTCCTTGGTGGAGAGCATGACAAAAGAGGTTATGCAGGATGCCACCGCGCGCCTGGGTGCTGTAGGCGTGATGGACACACCGGCCTACTGGCTGGCCCACTACCTCGATGTGGCCTATTTGGACGGCTTGATCCTGAACATGGCCACCCGGATCAAGACAAACGCGGGCGGGGACAGCATCACAACCGTGGCGGAAGCGCTGGAAGTCCTCACCCGCACGGGTGTCATCAACAGCCCGGACTACTGGCTGGGCAAATACAAGTCGGTGGTCTATTTGGATTTGCTGCTCATCAAGGCGGCAAATGCCTTGACCGCCTAAAAGGAGACGGCGCATATGGCAGAGACAATCCGCGTGGGGAAGGTATCCTCCATTGACTATGTCAGCGGGACGGTGCGGGTGGTATACCACGACAAGGACGACGCGGTGACCCGTCCGATCCCCCTGCTCGCCCACGAATACCACATGCCGCAGGTGGGCGATCAACTGCTGGTGTTGCACCTATCCAACGGCACGGAGGCCGGGGTTTCGCTGGGGCGCTACTGGACAGATCAGCACGCTCCACCGGAGGGGGCCCAGGCGCTCTATCGCAAAGATCTGGGCGAGAAGCCGGGTGAGGCGGTGCTCCGCTTTGACGGCAAAACACTTCGCATTTTTAGCCAGGGAGACATTCACATAGAAGCCAACGGCGCGATCCGCCTCAAAGGCGCGACCATAGACCTGAACTAAGGAGGGATGACCGATGCCGGCAGCGGCAAGAGAGCAAGACCGCGTGGACGGCAGGACAGCCGGCGAACACAAGGGCCACGGTCCGCCGCATAGTCCGGAACCCTTCACGGGTGAGATCCTGCGCGCCTGCGCCAAGACGGTGCGCGTCAACGGCAGACCTGCTGCCGTGGTGGGCAGTATCACCACCGAGCGGGACAGCTGCTGCGGTGCGAGCGAAGGGGCCGTTGCGGTGGGCAGTGGCAGCATCCGGATCGAGAACCGACCCGCCGCCCGCCTGGGTGACGCGCTGGCCCCGCACAGTGGCAGCGGCACGATCACATCCGGCAGCGAGACGGTACAGATGGGAGGTTAAGGCATGGCAATCGGAACACTGGGCAAGCACATCGTCTTTGAAGTCAGCGACGAAAAGGTACTGACCTTTCAGGGCATGACCCGCGAGGTAGCGGGGCGCTGGGCCGATCATGAGGTTCTGGGCGTGAAGCCAAAACCGGAATTTTTGGGCCCGGGCAAGCAGACGATCACCCTGCCCATCACGCTCTCTGCCACTTTGGGCGTGCGGCCCCGGGCCGTGCTGGAGGCCATTGAGCGCATGGTGGAGAGCGGCATGGCGGAATATTTGGTGATCGGTAGCCGCCCCGTGGGGACGCATCCTTTTTGCCTGACCGCCTCCAGCGAAACCTGGGATAGACTGTATCGCCGGGGCGAGCTTGCGCGGGCGACGGTGAGCATTACGTTGGAGGAGTACACATGACCATTTCACCCTTTGATTTTCAACTACAATTTACATTTACCGACCAGCCGCTGGCGGAGCTGGATCGCTGTCTGTCCCTGCTGTATGCCACTCGTGAGGGCAGTATCCCCTTGGATCGCCGCTTCGGCATTGCCATGGACTTTGTCGACATGCCGGTGGAGACGGCCAAAAACCTGTACACAGCCGAGGTCACCGCAAAAACGGCGCAGTGTATCCCGCGCGTCCGGGTGCAGGAAGTCTTGTGGCAGCGCAGTGCAGCCGGGCGTCTCATCCCGAAGGTGGTGATTGCCGGTGCCTGATCTGAAACAAATGCCGTCTGCACCGGATGTGAGTTTTATTGAAAACAGAAGCATCGACGATGTGCAAGGCGAGATGGTGGCGGACTTTGAGCGCTATCTGTCGGAGGCCACCGGCACGCTTGTTTCTTTGAAACGGGCCAGCGTCCACCGCATGCTGCTCTATGCCGCGGCGGCGCAGATTTACCAGAGCATGCAGTATATTGACCGCGCGGGGAAGCAGAACCTCTTACAGTACAGCTATGGCGAATTTTTGGACAACTTAGCCCCACTCAAGGGGGTCGTGCGCAAGCGCGCCGAGGCGGCCACCACAACGCTGCGCTTTACCCTATCCGCCCCGCGCCAAAGCAGCACCGGCATTCCGCCCGGCACGCGCGTGTCTTCCGGCGGGGCGGTGTACTTTCGCACGGAGCAGTATGCGGAGATTCCCGCCGGTGCGATGGCGGTAGAGGTCTCGGCCATCTGTACGGCCACGGGGATGGAAGGCAACGGTTTGGCCATTGGGGAGCTGCGTACCCTGGTGGATCCGATTGCCTATGTGAAAGAGGTTTCCAACACCACGCCCAGCGAAGGCGGCGCCGAGATTGAGAGCGACGCGGATTTGGCCGAGCGCGTCTTTCTGGCACCGGGGGCCTACTCCACGGCCGGGCCGGTGGATGGCTACCTCTACCACGCGCGGAAATACAACAGCAACGTGGGTGATGTGGTGGCCACCAGCAAGCAGGAAGCGGGGACGGTGGAGCTGGTCTTTCTCATGGCGGACGGCGCTGCGCCGGGGCAGGAGATGATCGAGGGCTTAACAAGCTATCTGCGCGATCAAAACATCCGACCCATGACGGATCTGGTGACCGTTTCCGCCCCGGCGGAAGTGGCCTATACCATTGATCTGACCTATTACATCAACCGAAGCGACAGCGCCCGGGCCGTGAGCATTCAGGAGGCGGTGGGCGCGGCCGTGGGCGACTATGTGACCTGGCAGCGCAGCATTGGGCGCGATATCAACCCCTCGAAGTTGGTGGCGCTGGTGATGGCTGCCGGGGCCAAGCGGGTGCAGGTGTCGGCGCCGGTCTTTACGGCGGTTGACGGTACGGCCGTGGCGGCGCTGGCGGCGTCCGCTGCGATTCAATACGGAGGCTTAGAGGATGACTAAACTGTACGGCAGTCGTTTTGCCGATCTTCTGCCCGCACATTTGGCCGGGCAAACGGAAGTACAAGCCTTATCCTATGCCGTGGGGCGGCAGGTTGAGCGGCTTTTGCGCGAGGCGGACAGCAGTCGGCTTTATGCGGCGATATACGCTCTGCCCGAGAAGGTTTTGGATCTGCTCGCTGCCGAGCTGCGCACCCCGGCCTACCAACAGACATACAGCATACAGGTCAAGCGGGCGTTGGTGGAAGGGGCGCTGAGCTACTACGCCCGCATGGGCACGCCATCGGCTTGCAACAAACTGATCGAAAGCATCTTCGGCACCGGTTATATCGAGGAGTGGTTTGCCTATGACGGCGCCCCGCACCACTTCCGCGCCTATGTGGGTGGGCGCGTGGATGAGGCGTCTTTGCTGGAATTTCGGCGGGCGCTCTCTTCGGTGCAGCGCCTGTCGTCCTGGTTAGATGATATCATCGCCACCGCCAAGCTGCCACCGGCGCAGCTGAGCATCACCGGCCGCTTAGGGCGCGGGTATATGCAAGCCACGCTGCCGCAGATTGTGCCGTCGGCAGGGTAGCCGTTTTCACAAGAAAGGAGGATGTGCATGTTTTATGGATTTGTGCTCACCAAAGTGGGCGAGCAGTTGTTGGCCCAAACCGTGGCAGGTGAGCAGGTGCAGATCACGCGTGTGTTGATGGAGAAGGGCACAGCCGAGAGTGCCGAAGCGGCCAGAGCGCTCACGGATCTCATCAGCCCCGGCCCGGCGGCCACCAGCACGCTGCCCACGGTAAATGGAAACAGCGTGCAGTTTCTGGTGGAATACCGCAGCGATTTAAACGGTGGTTTGGCGGAAGGGTTCTGGATCGGTGGCTTCGCCATTTTCGCTAAAACCGCGCAGAGCGAGGAGGTCATGCTCTACTACGCCTCTCTGGGCGATCAAAAACAATATGTCGGCGCATACGCCGCAGGGGTCGCCCCGGATGTGCGCCGTTACCCCGTCAGCCTCCAGCTGCAAGCGGGGATTGAAAGTTCACCGGCTTACCCGGCGGAGGCCTGGATGACGGCTGAAGATGTCGCCGCCTACTTCAATGGGTCTATCAAGGTGGAGCTGTTCGAGGCGGTGGCGGAAACGATCAAGGTACACGACCGCGACCCGACTGCGCACGCCTTGCAGCTGGCGGCGTACATCCGGCGAGCGGAGATGGGCGCGCAAAGCGGCGTGGCTACACTGGATGAGGCGGGTAAGGTGCCGGCGGGGCAGCTGCCCAGTTATGTGGATGATGTGGTGGAATTTCCGACTGTTTCCGCCTTTCCGCAGCCGGGCGAAGCCGGCAAGATTTATGTCGCCCTGGATGTGAACAACACCTATCGCTGGAGCGGCTCGACTTATGTGGAGATCTCCAAAAGTCTTGCCCTGGGTGAGACGGCCTCCACCGCGTTTCAGGGCAATTTGGGAAAGATCGCCTATGAGCACAGTCAATCGCGCGGAAATCCACATGAAACCACAGCGGCGCAAATATCCTATACAGACAATCTTGAACTGGATGCCACAACTGTGCAAGAAGGGATTGATCAAGTCGCGCGGCTGGCAAACGATGCAAAAGAGGCCGCCGAGGAAGCGAAGCTGGGCGGCTGCGTGGTGGATGTGGTGTTCGGAGACCTCTATGTTGGGTATGCCTTTGTGGTAAGCGCCGCTGGCATTGAGGTGAAACGCGGCCTTGTGCCGGAAGAGATGATTGTGACAGTGACGGGCTTGCCGGTGAGTAAGCCCATCGTGGCAAGCATTGAGAATGTCGGTGGAGCAAGTGTTGTGAAATCCATCAACACGCCAGCCTACTTTACGCGGCAGAGCATCAACTTTTCCAGCACTTATGTCTTTGATCTGACCGTTGCCTTTGCGGATGGGACGCCGGTACCCAATAAAGAAGTGGGTGGCCTGCTTGCCACACAGGGCAGCGCCAAGGTCACGACAGACAGTCAAGGCCGTTGTATGGGTATGGCCGCGACGGCTAATCCAACCATCACCATGTCCTTTGCGGACTATATTGGGGTTGCCGATCTTACTACCACCTTGGACGCCAGCGGGACTTTGACCACCAAAACCATTCATCCGGGTAGAACGATAGACAACATTCTCTATATAGGAAAAAGCAATACCTATAAACTCTCGCCCGAAATTTTAGATTTTGATATTGCCGCCATCGGCGCGGGTGGTGGTGGGGCACATGGAACAGTGGATGACAGCAATAATGCGACCGGCGGACATGGTGGTGGTGGCGGTAGTATTAACAATATCTGTAATAAAACGCGCATTCCTGAACTGACCGCTTCCGTTGGTGCAGGTGGTATTGGTGGCGACAGTACAAAAGATGCCAGCGATGGCGGTGATACAAGAGTGATACAACTTGGTTTAGTTGCCAAAGGTGGGAAAAGAGCAACAACATCATCGCCTGGATTATCTACAAACGGAGGCTGGGGTGGTAACGGCGCTCGTTACGTACAAGCGGGAAACCTGTCTTCTGCTTACCCGGCTACGCGCGGCGAAGATCGTGTCGTATTCCCACTCAACGACCTTGCTTTGGCTGCCTCTGGCGGTGGCGGTGGTGGTGGTGAAACCCACTCGCATAGTGATAGTTCTGGCAATGGCGTGCGCCCGGAACCAGGCGCATACGGTGGGGCCACCTGTGGCGGCGCTGGCGGAACAGGGTATGGTAGCCGTGGCACAGATGGACAAGCGCCGGGAGGTGGCGGTGGCGGCGGTATTCAATATCAATCTGCTGGTGGTCGAGGCGGTAACGGTGGTGTGTTTGTGAGATGGAGGTATCTAACATGAAGGAAACGCGATTTTGCCTTGTAACAGATGGCATCATTGAAAACATTATCGTATGCGATGCTGCTTTTGCCGAAACGCTCGGCGCTCTGCCCGCTTATGATGGGGCACAGATCGGCGCGGTCTATGCCTTTCAAGAAGACCTCTCAGAAGCAAAGGCAGATAAACTGGGAGCGCTCTCTGCCGTCTGCAATCAAACCATCACAGACGGCTGTATGGTGACGCTCTCGGACGGAACCAGTGGGCACCTGTCTATGACGGACGAGGATCAGATCAACCTCATGTCCGCGCTCTCTGCCGTCTCCCAAGGCCAGGAAGGCTATCCCTATCACTTGGACGGGGATCTTTGCCGTGTCTACTCCGCTGCAGACATTGCCCTGATGGCCACGGCGGCCACGCAGCATAAGCTCTACCACACGACCTATTGCAATCACCTCAATGTCTGGGTGCGCCGCTGCGAGACGGCGGAGGAATTGGAGAGGATTTTCTATGGCGCGAATCTGCCGGACGACCTGGCCGCGAATATGCAGGAGGTGCTGTCCTTTGGTGCGTAGTGCGGGGCGGACGCTGCTGCTCTGTTTGATCGGCGGCGCGGTGTACTGCGGTATTGAATTGCTCTGGCGCGGTGGGACGCACTGGACGATGTTTTTGCTCGCGGCGCTGCTCTCTCTGCCGTTGGATCAGATCAACGAGCATTTATCCTGGGACACGCCTTTTCCACTGCAAGCGCTTTGTGGTGGCCTTGGCATCACGCTGGCAGAACTCTTGGCCGGCGTGCTGCTCAACCTTTGGCTGGGCCTTGGCGTATGGGATTACAGTGCGCTACCGTGCAACCTGTGGGGGCAGATCTGCTTGTCGTACAGCGTACTGTGGGTGCTGTTGGCTGCGTTTGGCATTGTGCTTTTTGATGTCCTGCGCTGGTGGTTGTTTGGGGAGCAGATGCCACACTATTGTCTGGTGTGGCACGGCAAGAATAAAGGAAGGTGATATTTATGCTAAATAGCTGGTAAATAGGCATGAAAAAAGCCGCCCTATAAGAGACGGCAGGATTTGACAAGAAGCAGCGCAGGATGCTATACTAGGCGCGAACGCTGTACATATTTAGCGGTTGGCCACTCCCTTGAGAAGGGGGGTGAGGCAGATGGGAAACGAACGATGGGCGAGAGCCTTTCGTTTTGTGGTGTGTTTGATTGTGATCTTTTTGATCATGGTTTACATAGCCCCAAATGCGTGCTAGCCGCTCGGAAGGCACCCGAACGGCTAGCATAGATTGCTGACGTAATGAGGGCCAACCGCTTGTACAGCGTTCAACCTTTATAGGCTTATTATAGCATTCCGCCCGGTTTTGTCAAGGTAGAAGCGCGGAGTCGTCGCGAACAGCGACATAAGGCAGCACGCAGACAGCGAGCAAGGAAAGTCGAGAGACTTTTCGGCACAGCTGCGGAGTGTAGACTTATGTCGCGTCGTGAGCAGACGCAGCGTGACAGAGACAAGGCCGGGATTTTTATATTCCGAAGGGAGGAAAAAGCAATGTTAAACAGCAGAGAGATCAGCAGGCTGCGGCCTGATGTAGCAGACAATTGCCGGGCGTTTATTCAGAAATGCGCGGCGGCGGGTTACCCGGTGCTGGTCACCGGCACGGTGCGCGATGATGAGTTCCAATTGGACTGCTACCGCAAAGGTACCGGCGGGAAGCCGCCTGCTACATTCCATAGCGTCAAGGCCGGTCTGGCCTTTGATGTTTGCAAGAACGTGAAGGGCCAGGAGTACAGCGACGCAGCCTTCTGGGCCGGGATCGGCAAGATCGGACAGCAGATGGGTTTTACCTGGGGCGGCTCGTGGAAGCGTGTGGACAAGCCCCATTTCCAGTGGGATGCGCATGGTAAGTATAATGACACGGATATTATCGCGGAGAGATACCCGCCTCAGATGCCACTTTATAAGGAGGAAAAGGACATGACGAAGGAAGAGACAAAGAAGTTGTTTGATAAGATGCTGGCCGAGCGTGACGAGATGCTTGCCGGTGTTAACGCAAAGACGGCCACTTGGGCGCAATCGGCCTGGGACGAGGCAAAGAAGGCAGGATTGTTCGACGGTACGCGTCCCGGCGCGCCGCTGACACGGCAAGAGGCAGCGATCCTGTTGCAGCGGCTGGGGCTCAGCGGGAAGGGTGTGTGATGTGATGGAGCATGTCAGTGCATTCAAAGCCACAAGCACTGCAATTCTGGCCGCCCTGACGGCCCTCTGGGGTTGGTTCGGCTGGTTGGTGCTGCTGTGGGTGGGCTTGATGCTTTTGGACTACATCACCGGTTCCGTGGCCGCGGGCAAGGACGGCACTTGGTCGTCCAAAGTGGCGCGAGATGGTATTTTTCACAAGCTCGGCTGTATTGTGGCCGTGATGGTGGCGGGCGGGGCGGATCTGCTGATTCGTACGGTGTTGGAGAATATGCCGGGGATTAGTTTGCCTTTCGACTACACCGTGCTACTTTGTCCGCTGGTGCTGGTGTGGTACATACTCACGGAGTTGGGCAGCATCATTGAGAACGCCGCCGCGATGGGGGCGCCGGTGCCGGGGTTTCTTAAGACGGCGCTGCAAAAGTCCAAGGATGCAGTGGATGAGTGGGATGAGAAGATACCGTGAACAAAGCAAGCGCCGAAGGTGGGGAGCGATCCCTTATCTTCGGCGCTTGTTTTCTGCATACCTGCTAATCACCCATAAATCTCCAGTATATCTAAGATAAGAAAATAAAAACAGACTTGTTCTTTTTTTCCAACAAAGTATGATAGGGGTATCATTACATTATAAGGAGGAAAACAACATGAAACGCTTACAAAACGTCATTTCCTTGCTGCTTG
>CAYVNT010000011.1:0-44847 GCA_964453275.1 uncultured Ruminiclostridium sp.
GTTGTCAGGCGTGTCGGGCGCAAGGCCGAATCCGTCCAGAATCAACAATGTTGTTGGTGTTTTCATAGGAAACCTCAATATCTAAAAGGACTGCCCATACCGGGGCTCAGTCTTGTTGGGCGGCTTGGATGATGGTCAGAAAATCGGTCGTTTTCAGGGAAGCGGAGCCGATCAGGCCGCCGTCGATATCCGGCTGTTCCAGCAGGCTGCTGGCATTGCCCGCGTTCATGGAACCGCCGTACTGAATGGTTGAGATGCGGGCAATCCGCGCGCCGTAGAGTTTGCGCAGCAGGGTGCGGATCAGGGTGCAGACTTCGCCGGCCTGTTCCGGCGTGGCGGTCTTACCCGTGCCGATGGCCCAGACGGGCTCATAAGCGATGACCATATGGCGCATGTCGGCGGCGGAGACGCCGGCCAGGGCGGCCTTGACCTGATAGGAGATCAGGTCTTCCGTGACGCCCAGTTCCCGCTGTTCGAGCGTCTCGCCCACGCAGAGAATCGGGCGCAGGCCGGCCTTCAGGGCGGCGTGTACCTTTTTGTTCACGCTTGCGTCGGTCTCGCCAAAGTACTGCCGTCTCTCGCTGTGTCCGATCAATACGTATTTTACGCCGATCTCGGCCAACATAGAAGCAGAAATTTCGCCGGTAAAAGCCCCTTGTTCTTCCCAGTGCAGGTTTTGCGCGGCAATGCAGATGCGGCTGTCTTTGAGAAGCTTCATGGCGGTGGGGATATTGATAAAGGGGACGCAAAGCACGACGCTGCAACGCTTGGTGCGCGGCAGAGCGGGCATCAATTCCTCGATAAAAGACCGGGTTTCGGAAGCGGTTTTGAACATCTTCCAGTTGCCGGCAATGATGGTCTTCCGATATTTTTGATTCATAGAGAAAACGAACCTTTCTACTCTCTGGGCGGTTGTAAATATGGACTCAAGTGAGGTCTTCTAAGCAGGAAATGCCGGGCAGATCCAGCCCCTCTAAAAATTCGAGCGAGGCGCCGCCGCCGGTGGATATGTGCGTCATCTGGTCGGCAAAACCCATTTGCTCGACCGCCGAGGCGGAGTCACCGCCGCCGATGATGGTGACGGCGTCATGTAGCTCGGCCATGGTTTGGGCAATGGCAAAGGTGCCTTTGGAGAAGGCGGGGAACTCAAATACGCCCATCGGGCCGTTCCACACCACGGTGCCCGCGCTGCGCAGGGCCTCGGTAAAGAGCTCAATGGTGCGCGGACCGATGTCCAGCCCCATGAGGCCGTCGGGGATGTCCGTTGAGCAGACGGGGACAGGCGTGGCATCGGGCGAGAAGGCAGCGGCGGCTAAGTCATCCTCAGGAAGCAGGAAGCCGATGCCCTTCTCGTTTGCCAGGGTGATCATCTCGCGGGCGAAGTCCAGGCGATCCTTTTCCAAGAGAGAATCACCCACCTTGCCGCCGCGGGCGGCCTGGAAGGTGTACGACATGCCGCCACCGATGAGGATGGTGTCGGCAATATCGAGCAGGTTTCGGATCACGCCGATTTTATCGGAGACTTTGGAGCCGCCTAAAATGGCCACAAAGGGCCGTTTCGGCTGGGCCAAGGCCTGGCCCATCACCTGCAATTCCCGCTCGACTAGGAAACCGGCCACCGCGGGTAAGTATTTGGTGACGCCTGCGGTGGAAGCGTGCGCGCGGTGGGAGGCGCCGAAAGCGTCAAAAACAAACACATCGGCCAGCTCGGCCAGCTCGCGGGCGAAATCAGGGTCGTTTTTTTCCTCCTCCGGGCGAAAACGCAGGTTTTCGATGAGCAAGAGCTCGCCCGGTTGCAGTGCGGCGGCGCGGCGACGGGTGTCGTCGCCGACCACGTCTGCGGTGAGCGGGACGGGACGGCCGAGCAGTTTGGACAAGTGCGCACCGGCCACCGAGAGGGAAAATTCGGGCTTCCACTGGCCTTTCGGACGGCCAAAATGGGAACACAGAATGATGGAAGCGCCGGCTTCCAATAAGTACTCAATGGTAGGTAAGGAAGCGGCAATTCTGGTATCATCAAGAATTTTTCCGGTTTTTTCATCATGCGGTACGTTAAAATCGCAGCGCAACAAAACCTTTTTGCCACCGAGCGTCAGGTCGCGTACTGTTTTTTTATGATACTTCATGAAAAGACCCCTTTCTGACGGCGATGCAGCCGTCAGAGAACTTTCATTTCTCCTTCGCCTTGCAGCTGCAAAAAGTTCAGCTGGCGAAGGGCTTCATAGGTGACGATGGCCACCGAGTTGGCTAAATTCAAGCTGCGGGCTTCTTCCCGCATCGGAATGCGGATGCAGCGCGCGGCGTGGGCCAGGCGGAACGCCTCCGGCAGACCGGCGGTTTCCTTGCCGAAGAATAGCCAGCAGTTGTCGGCATAAGCGACGTCTGTATACTGGCGTGGCGCTTTGGTGGTGGAAAGCCAGAGCTCGTCAATCTGCTGTTTTGAGAACAGGTCGGACAGGCTGTCATAGACCTGTACATCCACCAGATGCCAGTAGTCCAGCCCGGCCCGTTTGACGGCGCGATCACTGACATCGAAGCCGAGCGGGCGAACCAGGTGCAGACGGCTGCCGGTGGCCGCACAGGTGCGGGCAATATTACCCGTATTCATGGGGATTTCCGGTTCGACCAGAACGATATTGAGCAAGACGATCCTTCCTTCCACGGCCAAGCGCGATCAAAGAAATATTTTACTGTAAAACGGCGCAAGTTTCAATATGCCGGACGCAAAAATAGCATTTGTTTGGCGCAAAAGCCAAACGGCCTGGTGTTAATTGAATTTATAAATCCGTCTTGCCAAGCGGTACAGGGAAAGCGAGAGGCGTCTGCCCTGATAGCCGGGGAAATTCGTGAAGGCGGAGAAGCTGCGGTACTTTAAAATATTATGCAGGTAGGGATCAATCGAGCGCAGATAATCCCACAGCGCCGACCGTTTCTCCAAACTCTCCTCATTGTTTGCCAGGAGCAGAAAGATAGAGGAAATGGACATCATCATGGCCAAGTAATTGATCATATAGCGCGCGAGCTTGCGCTGCTGCTGCATGAGCGGGCGCAGCTGATGGCTCTCGATCATCAGGCGGGTGACGCGCACCTGCTGATCCACCCGCGTGATCATCACGCGCTCGTTGACGCTTTGATCCTGCCGGCCGATGAAGTAGCGGTAGAGGTCCACATTGAGGTAGTACATGCTTTGTACAAAGGGAAGCGGCTGAAAGACAAAGATATTGTCCACATAAAAGGTGTGCTTGGGTAGCGTTAGCCCGCATTCGCGCAGCAGCTCTGTACGGTAAATCACCGAATGCATCAGCAGATACTGGGAAGGATAGAACCGGCGTGTATCCCGCCAGGTAAAGATGCGGTCTTCCGGAAAGACATTGGTATAGCGCATCACCTTCTGGCTGCCAAGCTCCACGTTTTCGTAGACATAGTTGCAGATGAGCATGTCCACGGGCGCCGGCATGGCCGCAAAGCCGCGCAGGGTTTGCATCATCTGGTGCAGCGCCGGGATATCCAGCCAATCGTCGGAATCCACCACCTTATAATAAAGACCGGTGGCGTTTCGCAGGCCTTGGTTGACGCCTTCACCGTGTCCGCCGTTTTCTTGATGGATGACACGGATGCGGTCAGGGTGTGCGGCGGCGTAACGGTCGGCGATGGCGCCGGTGTCGTCCTTCGAGCCGTCGTTTATGAGGATAATTTCCGCGTCCGGGCCGGCATACAACAAGGTGTCGATGCAATGCGCCATATAGTCCGCGGAGTTATAGCAGGGTACGGCAAAGGTTATTAACTTCATCGTGTTTCTTCCTTGTTATCCAAAAGTCTGTCACACAGTTGCAACGCCTTGTTTGTAATGGCATCCATGTTGTAATACTGATACTCAGCCAGGCGACCGAGCAGGTGCAGGTTGGGATAGCGCGCCGCGCGGGCCTCGTAGCGGGCATGGAGCGCCCGGCTTTCCGGGGAGATGACAGCGTAATAGGGCACGGAACCATCGCTTGCGTCGTAGGCGCGGGCATATTCGCGCACGATGGTGGTGGCCTCGGGACAGACCTGACCCGTTAAATGCTTAAATTCTGTGATGCGGGTAAAATCCTCGCTGACGGTGTAATTGACCGTGCCGTGGCTTTGGAATTGCGCCTGCGGCAGGGTTTCAAAGGCAAAGTCCAGGGTGCGGTAGGGCAGGTGGCCATCACAGCAGGAGAACAGCTCGTCCACCGCGCCGGTGTAGATCACAGGACCCTGCATGGGTGCGCCATCGAGCAGCATCGTGCCATCTTCGCGCAGGGTCAAATGCGATTCTGCCGCCGTATCCAGCGACAAGGTGATGTTAGGATGCTCCAGAAGGCGCGCAAACATGCGGGTATAGCCATCAGACGGCATACCCTGATACTGATCCTGAAAATATCGGTCATCCAAAGAGAGAAAGACAGGGACGCGCGCGGTGGTATTCGGGTCGATATCCTCCGGCGCAGTGCCCCACTGCTTCATGGTATAGTGTAGAAAAACGTGCTCGTAGATATAGTCGGCCAGGTCGGCCAGGTCGGGATTCTCGCTTTTGCGCAGGTCTAAAATGCCCACCTTGCGTTCGGGGCCGTAGGTTTCCAGCAGTGTTTGCGTCAAAGCCTGCGCCCGCGTTTCGCCGAAGGCCAGCTTCAGTGAAGTCAGGTTAAAGGGAACCGGCATGAGCAGACCGTGGACATTGGCTACGACGCGGTGCTGATATTCCCGCCAAGTGGTAAAGCGGGAGAGATAGTCAAAAACACGACGCTCCTGCGTGTGGAAAATGTGCGGGCCGTATTGGTGAATCAGAATGCCGGCGGCATCGGTGGTGTCATAGGCGTTGCCGGCGATATGGTTGCGGCGTTCCAAAACCAGAACGCGCATACCGCCTCGTTCGGCGAGTTCACGCGCCGCAACGGCGCCGGCAAAACCCGCGCCGATAACCAAAGCGTCATAGGTTGGCATGGTTGGTTCTCCTTCACTGGATAATCAAGGGCGGGCGGCTTGTCCCACAACAAGCGGCGCCGAACCCAAAGGATCTATGGAAAAGGGTTGCGGCATCGAGCGGGGCAGCCGATAAAGACAGCGGTTCGCGCATGATCGAAAAGTCGCATCAGCCACTATATTGGCAATTATTATAACATGTTGTTTGGGAAAAAGATAGGGAGGATTCCACTGTTTTTGATGAAATTTACGCTTTGTTTTTGCCATACATACAGCGCGCGCATGGGATGGAAAGCTACACTTGTGTTTTGCCGCTGTATCCAGTATACTGTAGCAAAGAACAACGCCGCAAGAAATTGTCCGCCATGTAGGCGGGCGGTTTCTTGCGGCGTATTTTCTATGTGCTCAGGAGAAAGAGGGCTTTGCGCGGCGGAAAGTGGTGTAGAGCGCTGACAGTCAGTTCGCGTGAATGCTCAGCGATACACCACGCAGCTGTATAGACTTATTATCATGATTCCGGCCTGTTTGTCCTAAAATTCTTTCTCACGATGGTCTGTTTGATCTGGAAATTTCGACCAAACAATGGTATCATATATCTAAGTCGAACTTTAAAGTTTAGAAGGAGGGAGCGCGCTGTGCGCTGTATTGCCATATGTGACGATGACCCCAACGATTTGGCAGAGCTCTGTCAAATGGTATCGGATTTCCTTCACAGCCGGAGGCTGGATTTGGCCCTGGAGACCTTCACCAACAGCGCCTTCCTGCTTGCAGCATTGCAGGCGAATCCAGAACGATATATTCTCCTCTTGCTCGATATTTATCTCGGCGATGAAAATGGTGTTTATCTGGCCAAAGCCCTGCGGGAGCAAAACATTAGCACGAGGCTCGTTTTCACCACCATCTCACCGGACTTTGCGCTGGAGGGATATAAAGTCCGGGCGGATGATTATCTTCTCAAGCCGGTGACGCCGGACACCCTGCAAAGTACATTGGATCGTTTGTTTTGTGGAGAACGGATCCTTCACTTAGAAACAGCGGACGGCACCCATCTGCTTCCCATCTCTGACATTCTCTATGCAGAGGCACAGGATCATTATGTGACCGTGGTTACTGGCACGGCCGTGTGGCGGATTCGCAGCACGCTTGCCGCCATGGAAACCCGTTTGGGGCCGGATGGCTTTGTGCGCTGCCACAAGGGCTACTTGGCCAATGTGTCTCACATCCGTCAGCTGCGCGGTACGGAATTGACTTTGAGTATAGGTCTGTCCATTCCTGTAGGGCGGCAATACCGGTCTTCTGTGCAGCGCGTATTGGCAGAACATACAGCGCTTCGCCTTCCTTCCCTCCGCTAAGAGACAGAGGTTTTTATACATCGAGCAGGTGCAGCCGCACCTGGCTGTGAAAGGTTGTTCCGTCCGCATCCAGCACCAAAAAGCCATTATAGCGTTGTGCAATTTGGCGGATGACCGGCAAGCCATAGCCGTGATAGGCATGGTCTGCTTTTGTCGAACGCGGGAGGCGAGCCTTTTGAGTCAGCGGTGGGCCGGCGTAGCTGTTTTCGCAGCTGAGATAGAGCACATTCTCATCCACCACGCCGATTTTTAACCAGATAAAGCGCTGTTCATCCTTGGGCAATTTTAGCACTGCCTCAAACGCGTTTTCGATTAAGTTACTCATGATTACGGACAAGTCCGCGTCTGAGATGCCCAGCTGTCCTGGGACGGCAACGCTGGATTTCACGGCAACCCCCAGCTGCCGGGCCTTGCTGTATAGCGTAGAGAGCAAGACATTCACTACCACATGTTCGCTGAATTGCATCTGCTTTGTGGCGTGTTCTTGCTGAAGCAGTTCGCCCAGATAGTCCGCTGCACGCTTGTCTTCCTCTTTAGAAACCAGCCCCCGCAGCACGTCCAGATGGTGCCTGTATTCATGCCGTGCCCTTTTCGCCTCATCCAATAAGGCGACCAGATTGTTCGTGTTCTCCTGCCGGTAGGCGGCTTGGAGCTGATAGGCCCTTAACATGACCCGCGCCTGTACTTGGGTCTGTATGAAACGCACATAGAGAAATAAGGCCGACAGCAGAGATAGTAAAGCCGAGAACCACATGGATAGCGGCATCCAGTTCCCACTCTTGACCGCAGATGAGAGCATCATACAGGGCGCATTTGGTTCCATTGCCGGGCTGAACACTGCCAGGAGCAAGAATCCCACCGTCATGGGCGCCATTGCCATGAGAATGAAACGAAAGAGAGCTTGTTGTCGGTATTCCAAGATCATGAATACCAAGGTGAGCAGAAACAGAAGGGGCAGCGTCCCGCTTTGCAGTGCAGTGATCATAGGCCCTGGTGAAGCCAGCATCACAAGCTGCCAGACAATGTGCAACGCGGCGGCTATCGCCAAAAGGATGCCGAGAGGTTTTTTCATCTGGGTGGCAAAATAGAAGAAGAGCACAGCAATGTAATTGGCCTTGACAAAGTAAATGATTTCTGGCGTCCCACCGCCCGGAGTTGCAATCATCAAAGGAAACGATTCCCCCGAAAAAGCCACCATACTCAACAGAGCAAACAGGACCAGCAATAGTATGGACCACTGGGTGGGATTGGGCCACAGCAAAAACAGCAGGAGCAGCAGCAGACCGATCACCGCCGCCGTTGATGCCAAGGCCACAGGCAGCACGGCAGCAGGGACATAGCTTCCCGGAAACAGGTGACTTTCATACAGCTGTGGGTAACTGCAGTGTCCCATACCTTCCCAGGAGAGCCCGTAGCTAATGACGGTCAGCGTTTTTCCTTCGTAATTGCTGGGCAACAAGACATACGCTGTGTTGCTGGCTCTGTTTTGCGTTTTTTCCTTCTCTATGGCTGTGTTCCAGGTGATGAGTGTGCCGAAGTGGTTTTCTTGCTCCGGAAAATCGGTGTAAAGCAGTGAATCATCCAAATAGACCTGTAGGTAACATAAGGAATTGTCGAACAGCAGGAAGGCTGCGTTTCGTTTCTCTGTCATCACACGGCGGGCATCCACAATGAATGTCTCGCCTTCGACCGGAAAAGATGGCGAATAGCCCAGCTCATCAAATTCCGGCCATCTGGCAGCGCCGTTGATCCGATAACTCCAGCCATAGGAGTTTTCCGGATTTGGATAAAGGTGTTGCCCTAAATTTTCCTGTGCGGGGTGGGTCAGCAACCAAAAATAAATGCACACAAACGCGGCCAGCACGATGGCAATTCCAACGGCAAGCACCTGGGTGTATGTAAGCGAGTGTTTTTTCATATTTTCTTGGTTCCGGGCTCCAATAGTTTTGACAACTGGATAAGCGCATCTTTATCCAGCAGCCAAGCCACATGTTCTGCCAAAAGTTCGCCCAGCTTCACATCACTGCCAAAGGGATGACTTTGGAGAAGCGGGGTATCATCCAGCTGAAGGAACCAGCGATTCCCATCCTTACAAAAGAAGAAATATGGCACGTCGCCTCTTTCTAACGATATTTTCAGGGCTTTATCCAAATGATTCTCCAAGTCCATGCGCTGATAGCCGCCATTGTTTCTTTCCAAAACATTTTGAACCAGTTTATCGAAATGCATCAGTTTAGGCGAAGCGCTCGTTTTAGCAGTCTTGTCGCAAAAGAGATCATTCGCGTAAGCCAGATACATCTCAGAAAAATCCATTGTGGCTAGCGGAACTGTCCGGATCTGATCCATCTCAAACCAGTTTTTGAGCAGATACTGAACCAGCTCGTCTTGGGAAGTGCTGTCAGCAACAACTTCCTGCATATAGGTAAATCCATTCAGAATCTGCATAGCATACTCTTGATACACTTGTGTGCTCTGCCCGACAGTTTCAATTTGGAACACGGCGGAAGCCTTGCCGCCGCCAGGCGCTTCCTCTCTGGCAAACGCATCGTACACGCCATTGGAAGAGATGTTTTGGCTGCCTAGAACAGAGGGAGAAAACAGACACTCGGCGTCGATGAGGACAGGGCCCTGCTCGGTGGGAATGATATTATCTTGATGGGCGTCATCCATTCCGGCCAGCTGGAGAGCAAAGACAAGCATGCCCATTTGAAAGAAATATTGTTTGGCCTGCGTGTTGTCCATGTCCGGGTACTTGATCACCTCGTCTTCCACTCCGCCTGTAGGCGTGAGTGAAATATGCAAGGCGGGCAGGGTGGGAATGACGTGGATATCCAGAGCTTTTAACTTGTTGGGCCAACCATTCAAGTTCTTTTTGTACGCGCGCTCCAGGGCGCGATTGAGCGCAAGCAAAATTTGATTAAAAGCATAGTCGGGCTTCATGGATCGCGGCTTGAACAGGCTGCGTTGTCCGCCTCCTGGAGGGCATAACCACACCACCTGCTGATTCTTCCGGTGCCCGTCAGAACCGCTTGGGCTCAACTGCCATTGCATGCCCAACTGGACGCGGCAGGACTGTAAAAATTCGACCAGATTTTTCAGCCGTTCGAGCACGACAGGAAAGTACATGTAGATAGGGAATCCAACGTAATACATCAGCTGCTTCATCGTAGTGGCCAAGGTGTCGGGCTTGATGAGATTGTTTAGCAAATGCGTATTCACCAAAAAGGAAAGCAGATCCGCCGCTTCTCCCTTATGGAAGGAGAGCAGCCAGAAAACATTGCCGGGAAGGCTGATGCCATAGCTATTAAACTCCCATTGGATGCGGCTTAAGTCATTGAGGAAAAACGCCAGGTTTTGGTCGGTGAGGCACTGCATTGCTTTTAGGATACCCTCACAGGTTTTTACGGCATATTCGCTTAAATATTCGTCTTTTTCGTCCTGTCGCGTGAGGCAGTGCTGATAAAATTCCTCTAGCTGTTTGAGAGGAAGGGAGCTTAGCTGATGGTTCCCCTTTTTTGTTTCCTGATAATGGTCAATAGTATATTGCATCTTTATACTCCTTTTGCAGGCTGTACGTCCCTGCCCGATTGTGCTAACATGGAAACATCAAGCAAGGGGTTGATTGATATGTTAAATTTCGTGCAGGAATATGGACAGCTCTATGAGGGACTGGCGCATCAGTTTCCCAGCATGGCACAAGACAATGTGCGGTTTCAATTTGCTGCCATGCCTCTGGAAGTGAACTGGACCGCGGGTGATGCCCCGGCGGCCGTCCGCTGGGCGGATCTTGTGAGTCCCAGTCGAATGGGATTCTATCAGGTCGGCTCTGCCCGCGTTTTGCAGTCCAGCGATGCCCTTCTGCGTTCAGCGGACATATCTGCTTTGTCGACAGAACAACGGGAGCGCTTGCTTCTGGCCAGGTCTGCTCTCGCGCAAGACGCCAAGCAATGGGTGGACGGTGACCTGCCCGGCGATGTGGCTGGCTGGGAGAGGAGCGCCAAAGACAGCTTTCAGGTTTCGGTAGATACCAGCTGCCCTGTCGACAATGCCTGGACACAATCTGCCCTCGACGGCGATGCTCCGGCGGGACTCTCTGCCCTCTTTGGCGATGCCCCGATCCAGTATGATCTGTTTGCCAAGGGGCTTGCCCTGTATCCCGTGCAGCGGGGGCCCTGGTATGATCCGATGGTCATTGCGCCCAATTTGCCCTTGATTGAGGGCGGAACCCTGAGACCTGCCCACTTCTTTGGACCGGATGGCTCCCTGCAGCATGTGGCTGTCGGCCTGTGTGTGCTGTTCCGGCCCAGGATCGCCTTGCACCTGCCGGCGGAGCGGCCTTTTGCATTGAACCAGAATGGTCCTCTTGAATTCCTGGGCCTTCGTTTTCGTCCTGTTGACAACGATCTGTGTCAGCAGGCCGACGGACTTGTCTCCAACACCTTGGCCTTAGAGGGGGACGACATGCCCATGCTGTGGGGTGTCCTCTCACGAAAGTGTTATCTATGACCCGGATCCCAAGGAACCAATATCTATGGAAAGGGCGAGACCCAGCTGGGTCTCGCCCTTTCTGCGGTTTATTTCGAAGGTATGCTTTTATTCACAGAGGTGATCCCCAGGATCTGAGCAGCTTGGTTTTCCGGGGGCAGGATGGTGATGGTGGTCTTATCCGCCGCTTTCCGGATTCCGTTTGCAATGGTGGTCTTGGTATCGAACTGGAGACCGAACAGGGAGATCATTCCGGGGGCGGCGCCCGTTTTGAAGAAATCGCTGTGCTCAATGGTATTTTCAAAGGTTTCTGTGGAGATGGTCAGCTCAATGACAGGATGATAGATCACCAGAATGGCAGTTGGAATCAAATGAAGAGAGCCGTCGGGGCCGAAAAAGTTCTGCATGTTGAGGTTCCCGCCCTCGGCAATCTTGACATCGTGGTGGACAAAGCTGTCATTATACCACTTTCCGCGGGTGATGGGGAAGCCCTCTACTCCGACCGCCTTAACCTGAAGATTATAATGTTTGTCCTGGATGATCTGTGAAACGTTGATACGGTTGTGAATCTCCTGGCCGTGACAGAGACTGGTGCGAATGTCAGCGTTGACCGTTGTATGCCAAGGATTTTCAATATGCTGATGGCGGTTGATGGTAACATCCAGATCATACTGGTCCTTGTGGGCCTGCCAGCGCAGCAGGGTCTTTTGGAGGTCACCGCCGATGGTGGTGCGTAGAACACTCTCGCCGTCTTCCAGTATCATTTTGTCCTGCGTAAGATATTTCTGCGCGACGGCCAGTGCGCCTGCCACGGCGCCCTTGATCGAGCTCATACCCTCTTTGATCTCTTCATATTCCTTGTCCAAATCATCCAGCTCTTTTGTCCATATCTTACCGCTGCGGGTATTGGAAAGCCACAAATCATAGGAAATGGCTTGATCGGGATTCTTTTTCAACCAGCCTTTGTGCTCCCGTTCGGCGTCAGCTTCCACCTTTTTCATGTAGTTAAGTATATTTTCCTGACGCTCTTTGAGTTGTCTGTATTTTGGATTGTTGCTACCCATCTCTTGGGCAATGGATTTGATGAATGTTTCATAGGCCACTGTCAAACGGGAGCTGCCGGTGGAATAAAATCCACCCAGCTTGGCGGGGATGGTGTCAGCCAGCTCAAAGGCTTCGCGGTGTTCGCTGTCTATCCAGCGCGCCTCCATCGGCATCTCCATGAATTGAAATACCGTCTGAGGACCGGACTGAAACAGGCCGGGATACTTTTGCTTTAACCCTTCATAAAGATAGTCGAATTGTGTCTGTGTCGCAAATTCCATTTCTGTAAAGCCCATATCACGACATCCTTTCTTTTTTTGTTTTTTATAAGACCCTGGAACCGTGTACACTGTTATTATTATAAAACATCAAACGGTCCGAGAACAAGATATCCGGCCTGTCGTTCACGACACAAAAGAACGGTTTGCGACAAAAGCCACCTTTTTCACCTCCACACAAAAAAGCCACGCGGGATTTTGCTGTGGAGGAGAAAGCGGAAAACCAAGCTGCTTTTCGGGCGGTGACCTTGAGGCATTTGAGAAGTCTATTCGCAAACGCTGATGATATCAAGGGTCGCTCTTGAGAAATGGAAACCATTGTGGTAGAATACAGGGTATTGTCTTGACGCACTGTCTTGGTGGCATGGGAGCGCAAGAGTATGCATAGGCCACCAATGAAAATAAAGGAGATGTGAGGATATATGAAACTAGGCATCTTGGGTCTGCCGAACGTGGGCAAAAGCACCCTGTTTAATGCCATTACCAACGCAGGCGCGGAGTCGGCCAACTATCCCTTTTGTACGATTGAGCCGAATGTCGGCATGGTGACGGTGCCCGATGCGCGCATGGATTTTCTCGCCGACTTGTATCAGTCCAAAAAGTATGTGCCGGCGGTCATTGAGTTTGTGGATATTGCCGGCCTGGTGCGCGGTGCGTCCAAGGGAGAGGGGCTGGGCAATAAGTTTCTCAGCAACATCCGTATGACGGACGCCATTGTCCATGTGGTGCGTTGTTTTGATGACGATAATGTTGTGCATGTCGAAGGCGGCGCGGATCCTCTGCGCGATGCCGAGATCATCAACATGGAGCTGATCATGGCGGACATGGAGATGATCGAGCGGCGCATTGATAAAGCCAAGAAGGCCTCCAAAGGGGATAAAAAGTTTGTCCATGAGGCGGAGCTGTTTACCGAACTGCTGGCCCATCTGAACGAAGGCAAATCGGTGCGCAGCTTTGTCTGCACGCCCGAGGACAAAGAGATCATCAACGGGTCGGAACTCATTTCGGCCAAACCGGTGATTTATGCGGCAAATCTGGACGATGCGAATTTTGCGGGTTTTGAGACGAACGCCTACTATACCGCGCTCAAAGGCCTGGCCGAAGCCGAAGGGGCGCAAGTGCTGCCCATCTGCGCCAAGATTGAGCAGGAGATTGCCGAGCTGCCGGCGGAGGACAAGCTTTTATTTTTGGAGGAACTGGGCTTGGAGCAGTCCGGCCTGGACCGTTTGATCCAATGTTCCTATGCGCTTTTGGGGCTGATCTCTTACCTGACGGCCGGCCCGGAAGAAGTGCGCGCGTGGACCATCACAAAAGGAACCAAGGCGCCGCAGGCCGCGGGGAAAATCCACACGGATTTTGAGCGCGGTTTTATCCGGGCCGAAGTGGTCTCCTATGACGATCTGTTTGCCTGCGGCAATATGACTGCGGCCAAAGAAAAGGGCCTGGTACGCTCGGAGGGCAAGGAGTACGTCATGCAAGATGGCGATGTGGTCCTGTTCCGCTTCAATGTCTGAGGCTGGTCTCATGCGGCAGAAGAGTATACTCATCACCGGCGCGTCCCGCGGCATCGGCGCAGCGTGCGCACGGCTGTTCGCCCATGCGGGCTGGGCGGTCGCGGTGGGCTATCATCGCTCGGAGCAGCAGGCGCTGGAGCTTTGCGCGCAGCTGCGACAGGAAGGCTGTACGGTCCTGCCGGTCAAGGCGGATGTCTCAAAAGCGGATGAAGTGCGGCAGATGGTTGACATTGTGTTAGAAAATTTCTGTCAACTTGACACTTTGCTGTGCAATGCAGGCGTCGGATTCAACGCGCTTTTACAGGATACGAGCGTAGAGGACTGGAAGCGTCTGTTTTCGATCAACGTGGATGGTCTGTATCACTGCGTGCAGGCAGTGCTGCCTCATTTTCTCTCTCGCCAAGCCGGACAGATCCTGGCGGTTTCCTCCGTTTGGGGGTTGGTGGGGGCCTCCTGCGAGGTGACGTATTCCGCGACAAAAGCGGCGGTGATCGGCTTCTGTAAGGCTTTAGCCAAAGAGCTGGGGCCGTCGAATATAACGGTCAATTGCGTGGCGCCCGGGGTGATCGCGACGGACATGAATGCCGCGCTCGATGAGCAGGACATTGCGCAGCTGTGCGAACAAACCCCGCTCGGCCGTGTGGGTTCCGCACACGATGTCGCGGAGAGCTTGTTGTTTTTGGCCTCGGAGGCCGGACGCTTTTACACAGGGCAGGTGCTCTCACCCAACGGCGGTTTTGTGATTTGATGCATTTTCCGCAAAAGATGGTTGACAATAATAGACATGCTAGGTATAATTGTCAACAACTTAAAAAGGAGGCAAAATGAAAATGAAAAAGTTTCGTATTCTTGCATTCTGTCTGGCCCTGACCATGTGTCTGGCGCTGGCTGCCTGCGGGCAAAAGAAGGAAGCCCCGGCAGACGATGCCAATAAAGGTGATGCCGGCGTCGCCACTTTGAACCTGGGCTTCATCGGCCCCATGACCGGCCCCGCCGCGCTCTATGGCTTGACAGCCAAGCAGGGCGCTGAGATTGCCGTCAAGGAAATCAATGAGATGGAAGGCGCCACAATTAAGATCAACTTCACCCCCATGGATGACGAGCATGACGGCGAAAAGGCCACCTATGCCTATGAGCAGCTCAAGGACAAGGGTGCGCAGGCCATCATCGGCTGCGTGACCACCGCGCCTTGTAACACCGTTGCGCCGGCAGCGTTTGCTGACCGTATGTTCATGCTGACCCCTTCCGCCACCTCCCCGACCGTGACCGAAGGCCGCGACAACGTGTATCAGCTCTGCTTCTCCGATCCCACCATGGGCAGCGAGTCCGCGCAGTTTATTAAGGACAAGGCTGTCGGCACCAAGATTGCCCTGCTGTATGATAACTCTGATCCTTATTCCAGCGGCATTGCCGCGGCCTTTAAGGCAGAAGCCCAGGCCTTGGAGCTGCCCATCGTCTCCGAGACAACCTTCACCGACGGCGCGAACGACTTTAGCGTGCAGCTGCGCGCAGCCAAGGACGCCGGCGCCGACCTGATCTTCATGCCCATCTACTATACCCCCGCGTCCCTGATCATCAAGCAGGCGGCGGATATGGAGTATACGCCGAAGTTCTTTGGTTGTGACGGCATGGACGGCATCCTCGGCATTGAGGGCTTCGATAAGAAGATGGCCGAAGGCGTGATGCTGCTGACCCCCTTCAACGCCGACGCACAGGATGAAGCCACCAAGTCTTTTGTTGAAAAGTATAAGGCTGCTTATAATGGCGAAGTGCCCTCTCAGTTTGCTGCCGACGGCTATGACTGTGTGTATGCCATTTATAACGCGATCTTGGAGTCCAAGGCTGACGTTGCCAATCTCAGCTATGCCGAGATGTGTGAGACCTTGATCAGCACCTTCTCCTCCGAGGCCTTTACCTTCACCGGCCTGACAGGTTCACAGATGACCTGGAACAAGACCGGCGAGGTCGCCAAGAACAGCACCGTTTATGTGATTAAGGATGGCGTTTACGCTGCCATGTAAGCAACAGCGCGAATTCCCCTTTAGAGTAAACAAGGGGGTTGCCATAACGGCAACCCCCTTTCCATTGTTCAAGGACAGAATCGGGAACTGATGCGCAGTCCGCCAGATATGACGGCTTGCGCATTGGTTCCCAACCGTTTGAAAAGAGGCGGCGTATGCCGTGTTTGAGAGAGTAGAGAAAAGATTCTATTATGTGAGAGGTGTGAGCGATGAATTTTATCAATTCCCTGATCAGTGGCGTGAGCCTGGGCAGCGTCTATGCCATCATCGCCCTGGGCTATACCATGGTGTATGGTATCGCAAAAATGTTGAACTTTGCACATGGCGACGTCATCATGATCGGTTCCTATGTCGTCTTTTTTGCCGTCGGCGCGCAGTCTTTGCCGCCCATTGTGGCGGTGCTGCTGGCGATGGCGGTCTGCGCGCTGTTGGGTGTGGTCATTGAATATCTGGCCTACCGTCCGCTGCGCTCGGCGACATCGCTTGCTGTGCTGATTACCGCCATCGGAGTGTCCTTCCTGCTGCAGAACTTTGCGCTGATCAGTTGGAGCTCCAACCCCAAAACGTTCCCTTCCATCATCCCCTTTGGAAAGCTGTCTTTGTTCGACGGCGCCGTGGTCATCTCCGGCGAAGCGATTATGACCATGCTGACCTGCGTGGTGGTCATGCTGGGCTTGACGCTCTTTACGCAGAAAACCAAGATGGGCAAGGCCATGCGCGCTGTGTCCGAGGACAAGGCTGCGGCGCAGCTCATGGGCATTAACGTCAACATGACCATTTCCGTCACCTTTGCCATCGGCTCAGCCCTGGCGGCGGTGGCGGGCGTTCTGCTCTGCTCCATGTACCCCATGCTCATGCCGACAACGGGCGCCATGCCCGGCATCAAGGCTTTTACGGCGGCGGTCTTTGGCGGGATTGGTTCCATCCCGGGCGCCATGCTCGGCGGCATCCTGTTGGGTATCATTGAAATTTTCGGCAGAGCATATGTTTCCACGCAGCTGTCTGATGCGATTGTCTTTGCGGTCCTCATTGTGGTGCTCTTGGTGAAACCCACCGGGCTTTTGGGCAAAAAAGTCCGAGAGAAAGTGTGAGGTGAGAGGGATGAACGCACTGAGAAACAAACACAAGAACCGCAAGGGTCTTGGCTCCTTTGTCAATTATGGTCTGGTTATCGCTTTTTACCTGATCATGCAGCTGCTGCAGAGCGGCGGGAATCTTTCCGGCACCTTTTCCAGCCAGTTGATCCCCATTTGCGTCTATATGATCATGGCCATTTCGCTCAATCTGGTGGTTGGCATATCCGGCGAACTCAGCTTGGGCCATGCCGGTTTCATGAGCGTCGGCGCCTTTACCGGCGTGGTGGTGGCGGCGTCTTTGGCGCAGTCTGTGCCGTCGACGGGTCTGCGTTTGGCCATTGCCGTGCTGGTGGGCGGGCTGATGGCGGCGCTGGTCGGTCTTCTGGTCGGCATTCCGGTGCTGCGCCTGCACGGCGACTATCTGGCCATTGTCACCCTGGCCTTTGGTGAGATCATCAAAAATGTGATCAACTGTGTTTATGTCGGACTGGACGCGAACGGCCTGCACTTTAGCTTACAGGGCGCGCCGGAACTGGGCATGGAGGCCGGCGGCAAGCTGCTCATCAACGGCCCCATCGGTGCGGCCGGAGTCACGCGGCTGTCTACCTTCTTCTCGGCCATTGTCCTGCTACTGGTGACGCTGTTTGTGATTCAAAACCTGATCCGCAGCCGCTCCGGCCGCGCGATCATGGCCATCCGCGATAACCGCATTGCCGCAGAAGCCAGTGGCCTAAACATCACCAAATATAAGTTGATGGCTTTTGTGACTTCAGCCACCTTTGCCGGCATGGCCGGCGTGCTCTACGGCATGAATCTCTCAAGCATTGTGGCGAAGAAATTTGACTTTAACACCTCAATTTTGATCCTGGTCTTTGTCGTGCTGGGCGGACTGGGCAACATCCGCGGGTCGATGATCGCCGCGGCGCTGCTCACCATCTTGCCGGAACTGCTGCGCGAATACCAGGAATACCGCATGCTGGTTTATGCCATCATCCTCATCCTTGTCATGCTGGTGACCAATAATGAGAAAATGAAGGAATGGCGCGGGCGTCTGATGCAAAAAATACGCACGAGCTTGCAAAAGGTCAAAAGCCCCACGGCGTCTAGTGAAGGAGCTGGAGGTGACGAGTCATGAATAAAACCAAACTTGTGGGTCTGCCCAGCGACTATCAAATTCCGGAGCGGGATCTGGACAAGACGCCCATTTTAGAGGCGCGTCACCTGGGCATCGACTTTGGCGGCCTGACGGCGGTTGATAACTTCAACATGGCCATCGGCCGCACGGAAATCGCGGGTCTGATCGGGCCGAACGGCGCGGGAAAAACCACGGTGTTCAACCTGCTCACCAAGGTCTATCAGCCGACGCGCGGCACCATCCTGCTCGACAGCCGCGACACTGCCGGCATGAATACCGAGCAGGTCAACCGCGCGGGCATCGCCCGCACCTTTCAAAACATCCGTCTTTTTGATCGCTTGAGCGTGGAGGATAATGTCAAGGTTGGCCTGCACAACTCCACCGGATATAGCATGTTTGACGGCATTTTTCGCACCCCGCGCTACTGGAAAAAAGAGAAAGTGGCGCGTGAGCGCACCATGGAACTGCTCTCCATTTTTGATATGGAGGATCTGGCCGGACAGCGCGCCGGATCCTTGCCTTACGGTGCGCAGCGCCGCTTGGAAATTGTGCGCGCGCTGGGGACCAACCCCTCCCTCTTGCTGCTGGACGAACCGGCCGCAGGCATGAATCCCTCCGAAACGGCGGAACTGATGGAAAACATTCAGAAAATCCGCGACATGTTTCAGATTGCCATTATGCTCATTGAACATGACATGAGTCTGGTCATGAATATCTGCGAGGGCATCGCTGTGCTCAACTATGGCAAGATCATCGCCAAGGGCACCCCGGAGGAGATTCAGTCCAACCCCGCCGTCATCGAAGCCTATTTAGGTAAGCAGAAGGAGGGTGAGTGAGCATGAGTATGCTGAAAGTAGAAGATATTCACGTCTATTATGGCAGCATCTATGCCATCAAAGGCATCTCCTTCGAAGTGGAAGAAGGGGAGATCGTCACCCTCATCGGCGCCAATGGCGCAGGGAAGTCCACGACGCTCAAAACCGTGTCTGCCATGATGAAGCCAAGAAGCGGCAGCGTGATCTTCCAAGGTAAGTCCCTTGTGGGTATCAAGCCGCATGCCATCGTCAGCCTCGGCATGGCGCACTGCCCGGAAGGCCGTCGTATTTTTCAGCAGATGAGTGTGCAGGAAAACCTGGAGATGGGGGCCTATACCCGTCCCGGCAGCGAGATTGCGGACTCCATCGCCCATGTCTATGAACTCTTTCCACGCATGAAAGAGCGGTTTCGCCAGGTGGCGGGCACGCTCTCCGGCGGCGAGCAGCAGATGCTGGCGATGGGGCGGGCGATGATGTCCAAGCCAAAGCTTCTGATGCTCGATGAGCCCTCTATGGGTTTGGCGCCGCTGTTGGTGGAAGAAATATTTAAAATCATCCAAGATTTGAACAAGGCAGGCACCACCATTTTATTGGTGGAGCAGAATGCCCGCATGGCGCTGGATATCGCCAACCGCGGCTATGTTCTGGAGACAGGGCGCGTCATTGCCAGCGCCAAGGCGGCTGATCTTCTCAAGGATGAAACGGTAAAAAAAGCCTATTTGGGCGGCTAATAAGCGTGAAACTGTCGGCGTTTTGCTTCGCTTTCGGAGGGACAGGTCTGATTTTGCATGAATTTTCAACTTGCAAAGCCAGCGGTGTTATGGTAGAGTAAAGGCGCGAACCGAATGAATTGCTGCCCGACTTGCACAGATTATTGCGGTGAGGCATACAATAAAAAAGCGATTGCAGAGAGGAGCGTGTGCCATTCATGCCAAATTATATCGCGCATGAGCTGTTTGGAGCACAGGTAAAAGAGGGCTTGGCCCCGTCGTTGCGCCGCGTGGTGGAGGAAGAATCGCTTGCCTTCCGTTGCGGGCTCTATGGACCTGATCCCTTGTTGTTTTTACCTGGCGGTTTGGCGTTTTCCCGCTTGCTTCACGGCACATGGCGGACGCAAAGCGGCGCACGCATGCAGGGCATACTGCAGCATGGCAGCGCCGGCGAGCAGAGCTTTGCGCTGGGTTACTTATGTCATTTGATGCTGGATGATGTCTGTCATCAGCATATATATGCCTTGATGCGTGAGCAGGGGCTGTCGCATCGTTTGTTGGAGATCGGCCTGGATTGGTCCATATTGGATCAAATGGGTTGCACGGGCTTTCACAGTCCCGGCGTAAAGGGCAAGAAGCGTATCAGCGGCCTGGCCGCCGACCTGATTGCCCCGGTGAAGTCCTTTGATTACCGCGTGGGCTTGAGTAGTATGGCCCTGCTGTGTAGCCAGATGACATGCGTGGGTAAGATTTATCGCAAGAAACTGACCGACGCGTATCAGCGTCCTGTGGCTGAACTTTTCGGCATGCTGGAGAAAACCGTCGGCGCAGCCGTTTCTATGGTCGAAGGCCTGCAGGCCGGCCTGATTTTTCCGAATGGGGCGCTGCCTGTCACCGCGTAATGCGGTATGATTGTTAAAATGGAAGAACCGTCCCGCCAACATGGCAGGACGGTTCTTTTTTTGTGCCACTCACGCCTAGTTAGCGTTCGGTTCCTTCCAGACGCTGGCGCAATGCAAGCAGTTGGGCAACGAGCTGATCCGGCATCACGCGCGTGCAGCCCAAGGTGCGCAGATGCAGTAAAACCTTGGCGTATTGCTCCAGGGTTTCCATGCGCAGCAGTGCCTGTTCCAGTGTTTGCCCCCAGGTGACCGCGCCGTGGTATTCCAAGAGCAGGGCGCGGGCCTCATGACAGTAAGGCGTGATGCCCTCTGCCAGGGCGGCGGAACCGGGCAGGGCATAGGGCACGACCGGTACAGGGCCGAGCTGCACAACGGCTTCCTGTAAGACCGGCTGCGTCATCGCTTCGCCTGCCGCGGCAAAGGCGGTGGCAGCCGGTGGATGCGCGTGTACAACGGCGCCGATATCCGGCAGTTCACGGTATAACGTCAGGTGCAGTTTGAGCTCTGAGGAAGCCTGTAAGCGTCCCTCCAGGCGTTGCCCGTCCGAATTGACTTTGACCAGTTGATCTTCTGACAGGTGGCCTTTGGAGACGCCCGTGGGGGTGCTCCAGATCTGTGATGGATCGACCCGAACGCTCAAATTGCCGTCGTGTCCGGCTGCAAACCCACCCTGGTATAGCCGTGCGCCGCCCTGCACGATGGCCGTGCGTGCGGCCTGATCCGATGGATAGCGACTCATGGTATCTCCTCCTCAAACTCTGCGGGGTAAAGCCGCGCTAAATGTTCGGAAAAGGGCGGACGGCAGATGCCGCGCTCTGTGATGATGGCGCTGATGAGGGCGGCGGGGGTGATGTCAAAGGCGGGGTTATAGCAGGGGATCTCTGGCAAGGCGGCAGGGGTTTTGAAAAATTGCGTTTTGATTTCTTCTTCGCTGCGCAATTCAATGGGAATGTGCGCGCCGTCCGGACAGGAGAAGTCAATGGTGGAGGAGGGGCCGAGGACATAAAAAGGAATGCCATAGTAATGCGCCAGAATAGCCAGGCCGGAGGTGCCGATCTTGTTGGCGACATCGCCGTTGCGCGCCACGCGGTCACAACCGACCAAACAGGCTTGTACCTTGCCCTGCTGCATGACTATGCTTGCCATGTTGTCGCAGATCAGGGTGCAGGGCACCTGTGCGCGCTGCAATTCATAGGTGGTCAGGCGCGCGCCTTGTAAGAGAGGCCGGGTTTCGTCGCAAAAAGCGTGCAGCTTTATGCCTTGCTCCTTTCCCAAGAGCAGAGGACCGAGCGCCGTGCCATACTGGGAGGTAGCCAGAGGGCCGGCATTACAATGGGTGATGACGCTGTCTCCGTCACGGAGCAGCGAGAGCCCGTGTGCGGCGATGGCGCGGCACATGTCGGCATCTTCGCGCTGAATGCGCAAGGCTTCGTTGAGCAGGGCATCCGTGATGCTTGCGACGCTGTTTTGACAAAGGCGCTCGGCCAGGGCGACGCAGCGATCCAGCATTTTAGACAGGTTGACTGCCGTCGGCCGGGCGGCGGCCAAGGCATCGCGCAGGCAACGACAGCGGACCAGTAAAGCGGCGCTGTCTGTGTGCGCTTCCTGACGCAGGAGGAAGGCGAGGGCACAGGCTGCAAAAATGCCGATGGCCGGCGCACCGCGCACACGCAGGCAGACGATGGCTTCGTGGCAGTCGGCAAGGCTATACATCTGAATCAGACGCGTTTGATTCGGTAGCAGGCTTTGGTCCAAAATGTGCAGGGACGAGCCATCCGCGGCCAAAATGATGTTTTGCATGTTGTGTTCGGATAACGTGGACATGGAGAGACCTCCTTATGCTGAAAAAAACGCATCAGGGTGCGATTTTTATTGAGTATACCACACAAGTTGCGCCCTGCAAAGCGCCGCAGGAAGGCAAAGAAACGATCCGCCGTGCCGCATGACAAAAAAGCGAATGCGGGGCGGAATCTTTTTCATATAGTTGTGCACAATGACGAAAGGAAAAGGATGGTTTTCCCAAAAGAAAGCAGGAGGCTTTTCTTGTCTTTTTCATATTTCTTTTGAGTAATCCGCGAAAAAAGCATGGGAATGCTTTGTTTTTCTAAATTTAACCCAGGCTAGGAAAAGAATTGTTCAGACAAGTCTGTGTTTTCTGTAAAAAAGAGGATCGCAAGGCGCGTTTTTTATGACATTATCTTTGTAGAAAATGTGCATTTCAATTTTATAATGGAAGTGATATTATAGTCACAAGTTACAGGGGAGGAGAGTTATGTCCTTTTCTGCATCTAACCAGTTCCTCTAAAAGCGGCTGCACGCTGCGCCGCCAACGAGGAAAGCGAGTGTATCCCCGTATAACATTTTTTAATTTTGATGGGAGGACTTTTCTATGAGATTGAAAGACACAGGTTTGACCGTTGCTGACGTTAGGGCGAAAGTAAGCAAGTACATGATCGAGACCTACGAGCGCATGGACTTCTATGCTGATTCCGCTAAGGGTGCCTATCTGTACGATCAGAATGGCGATGCATACCTGGATTTCTATGCTGGTGTTGCCGTTAACTCCGTCGGTAGCTGTAACGAAGATGTCGTGAAGGCTGTTCAGGACCAAACTGCTACCATCATGCATACCTTCAACTATCCGTACACCCTGCCCCAGGCCATTCTGGCTGAGAAGATCTGTACTGCCGCTGGCTTGGACAAGATCATCTATCAGAACTCCGGCGCAGAAGCCAACGAAGCTATGATCAAGATGGCTCGTAAGTACGGCGTTGAGAACTATGGCCCCAATAAGTGGCACATCGTTACCGCTCAGAAGTCCTTCCACGGCAGAACTTTCGCTGCTATGACCGCAACCGGTCAGCCTGACAGCGCCATCCAGATCGGCTTTGGTGCGCTGACCCCCGGCTTCAGCTATGCTGAATATAACAACCTCGACTCCTTTAAGGCTGCTATCACCGAGGACACCATCGCTGTCATGATCGAGCCTGTTCAGGGCGAAGGCGGCGTGTTCCCCGCCACGCAGGAGTTCATGACCGGCCTGCGTAAGCTCTGCGACGAGAAGGGCATCTTCTTGCTGCTGGACGAAATCCAGGCTGGCTGGAACCGTTGTGGCACCTTTATGTGCTATCAGGGTTATGGCATTACACCTGACGCAGTTTCTATGGCTAAGGCCATGGGCGGCGGTATGCCCATCGCTGCTTGTTGCGCAACCGATAAGCTGGCTTCTGCCTTCAACGCTGGTTCCCACGGTTCTACTTACGCTGGTAACCCCGTTGCTTGTGCTGCTGCCAACGCTGTCTTTGACTACATGCAGAAGACCAACCTGGGCGCACATTGTAAGGAAATGGGCGAGTACTTCATGGCAGCTCTGGCTAAAATGCCTCACGTGAAGCTGGTTCGTGGCCGCGGCCTGTTTGTTGGCGTGATCCTCGAAGACGGCATCAATGCTGTTGAAGTGAAGCGTCAGTGCGTGAAGAACCACCTGCTGGTCACCGCTATCGGTGCCACCATCATCCGTATGGTTCCTCCTCTGATTGTTACCAAGGAAGAGTGTGACGAGTGCGTGAAGCGTTTGTCCCAGTCCATCAACGAGGTTGCTGGTAAGTAATTAACCGTACTTGCTATATCTGCCAAGTGATTCAAAGCGCCCTCTCCAAAAGGAGAGGGCGCTTTATTTTGCTTTGATGCTTTGCCGCTTCCGGCATTGCCCTCAATCGTTTGTGTGGTGATACATACGGCCGACTAAGGTGTGATTGGGCGCAGAGAAACAGGATCGATAAAAGGCAGAGATGCTTGCGCTTCTGCCAGGGAGGCAAAAAGCAGGATCTGTTCGCTGGCGGGCATGAGATGCTTTTGTGCTTGGGGCACCTTGTAAGCAGTGGCCAGGAAAGACTTACCTTGCTCGCTCGGCTTCGGATTGACATAGCCGGGCAGCTGCAGGGCTTCTTTCCAGTTGGGTTGAAACAATACGAGAGAAAGAAAGTCCGGCGCGCTGCCAGCCAGCCAATGAATTTGCCTGTTCTGATCCAGATAGTAAATATCGGCGTGCGCTGTTTCACGCAAGTTGACGGCCGGGTTAGTAGAGCAGAAGCATCCGCCCAGACTATCAATGGCAAAGATCAGTAGCTGCGGCACGGGATAGAATGAAAACTGCGGCAGATCCTTGTGAAAGGAGAGGTGCAGGTCATAAGATTCTGACAAAATGCGGTCATGAGCGGTGACCTCACAGCCGGGATAACTGGGCCGCAACTGTTTTCCGGTGAGTATGACTTGCAGCTCATCAGGAAACATCAGAGCAAGATCTGAACGCATTTCCTGATCCATATAGTAAATGCACTTTTTCAACTAAGGGCTCCTTTCTATGCCTGGGCCGACAGAAAATACATGAGCAAGGTATGAAAAAGCTGCTCCGGGTGACGCACAGACAGGTGCCCCGGAGCAGCTTTATTGGATCAATCAGCAGCCTTCTTCTTCGTCTAAAATGAAGGAAATCAGCAGATCTTCGTTTTGTACGCGGTCACCGGCCGAGACATAGAGTTTGTCAACCTTGCCGCTGACCTTGGAGACGACGGTGGTCTCCATTTTCATCGCTTCCACGACCATAAGCGGCATGTTGAGCGTGACGGGATCGCCCTCCTTGACCAGCACCTGCTCCACGGTTCCCGGGATGGTAGAGCCGAGGTGGCAGGGATTGTGCTTGTCGGCCTTGAGCTTGCGGTCCGTGATGATCTCGAGCTTACGGTCCAGGACGGTCAGCTCGCGCAGCATGCCGTTGACTTCAAAGGTCAGCAGGCGGTTGCCCTCGCTGTCCGGGTCGGACATTTCCATGAACTTGATGATGAGCTCTTTGCCCTCATTGATCTTGATGGTGGTTTCCTCGCCTTTGCGTAAGCCGTGGAAATAGACATGGCTTTCCAAGCGCGTGACATCGTTATAGGCTTCAAAATGCTCGCAATAATCCTCGTATACTTTGGGATAGAGGGCATAACTGACGGCCTTTTGGTGCATGAGGTCATCACTCAGGTTGCCGAAGCCGTACTTTTGCTTGAGATGTGCCTTGATGGCGTCAAAGTCCTCGTCCGGCAGCAGCAGGCCGGGCCGCACGGTGATGGGTTCGATGCCCTTGAGGACAATTTTTTGCAGATCCTCAGGGAAGCCGCCGTCCGGCTGGCCGATCATGCCCTTGAAATACTCCACCACGGAGTCCGGGTAAGAAAGGTCGGCGCCTTCGGTCAGAATATTCTCCATCGTGAGGCCGTTTTTCAGCATAAAGATGGCCAGATCGCCGACGACCTTGGAAGTGGGCGTCACCTTCACGATGTTGCCGAGCAGGATATTGGCCTGGCGGTAGAGCTCTTTGATCTCCTCAAAACTGTCCTTGGATCCCATTTCGGTGACCTGGGCCAAGAGGTTGGAGTACTGTCCGCCGGGGATTTCGTACTTGTAAATTTGGGCGTTCGGGGCGACCATGCCGCTCTCGAAAGAATGATAGACCTTGCGCACATGCTCATAGTAGCGGCTGAGCTTATCGAGTTCTTCGAAATCAAGCCCCGTGTCGCGCTCGGTGCCGCGCAGCGCCTCAACCACGGCGTTCATGGAGGGCTGGCTGGTGCAGGAGCTCATGGACTCGATGGCGAGGTCGACAATATCCACGCCCGCCTCCGCGGCCTTGAGCACAGTGGCCACGCCTGCGCCGGTTGTGTCGTGGGTGTGCAGGTGGACGGGCACCTTCAACTCCGACTTGAGCGCGGAGACCAGTTCGTAGGTGGCGTAGGGCTTGAGAAGCCCGGCCATGTCTTTGATCGCGATGGTGTGGCAGCCGAGGGCTTCCAGCTCGCGTGCCTTCTTGAGATAGTAGTCCATCGTATACTTCTTCTCGGAAGGGCTCATGACATCGCCGGTGTAGCAGATGGCGCCTTCGACGATCTTGCCGGTTTTCAGCGCCTCCTCAATGGGCATTTTCATGTTCTCGACCCAGTTCAAGCTGTCAAACACACGGAACACATCCACGCCGCGCTCGCCGGAAATGCGGATAAACTCACGCACGACATTGTCGGGATAGTTGCTGTAACCCACGGCATTGGAGGCGCGCAGCAGCATTTGGATGAGGGTGTTGGGCATGCGCTCGGAGAGAATTTCGAGTCGCTTCCAGGGAGATTCCTTGAGGAAGCGATAGGTGGTGTCATAGGTGGCACCGCCCCAAGCTTCAACGGAAAAGCCGTTCTGCAGGAAGGAGTTGGTGGCGCGGGCGGCGCCGGCGAGGTCCTTGGTACGCATGCGGGTAGCCATCAGGGATTGCTGCGCATCACGCATGGAGGTATCGGTGATATAGAGCTTTTTATCTTGCAGGATCTTTTGGGTGAAGCCGCTTGCGCCGAGTTTTAAAAACTCATCCTTGGCGCCATGTATAGGCTTGCTCTCGTCATAAACCGGCAGCACGCGGTCCTCAAAGTAAGGCTTATTGCCGCCGCTGATGTTGACGATCTTGTTGCCCAAGAACTCCAAAATCTTCGTGGCACGGTCCTGGCTCTGCCCGAGCAGGAACAGCTCGGGTGTTTCCTCGATGAAGGTGGTGTAGCAGGCGCCGGCGCGGAAGGTTTCGTTGTTGATGACGTTAATCAGGAAGGGGATATTGGTCTTGATGCCGCGGATGCGCATTTCGCGCATGGCACGCAGAGATTTTTGCGCCGCGCCCTCGAAGGTGCGGTCATGGGTGACCACTTTGACCAGCAAGCTGTCATAGTAGGGCGTGATCTCCGCGCCGGCGTAAACATTGCCGCCGTCCAAACGGACGCCGTTGCCGGAACCGGAACGGTAGACGGAGATTTTGCCGGTATCGGGCAGGAAGTTGTTGGAGGGATCCTCGGAGGTGACGCGGGTCTGAATGGAGAAGCCGTTCACTTGAATGGATTCCTGCGAGGGGATGTTGATTTCGGGGGAGGAGAGCGGGTAACCCTGCGCCACTAAGATCTGCGACTGCACCAGGTCGATGCCGGTGATCATTTCAGTGACGGTGTGCTCGACCTGAATGCGGGGGTTCATCTCGATGAAATAGGGATGATTGTCGGCGTCCACCAGGAATTCCAGCGTGCCTGCGTTGAGGTAGCCCACCTGCTTACACAGGCGGATGGCGCTGTCGAAGATCACCTGACGGGTTTCCATAGGTACGCTAAAAGCGGGGGCGTACTCGACCACCTTCTGATGGCGGCGCTGCACGGAACAGTCACGGTCAAACAGATGGACCACATTGCCGTAGAGGTCACCCAAGACCTGCACTTCGATGTGCTTGGGGCTCTTGAGGTATTTCTCGACAAAGATCTGATCGTCGCCAAAGGCCTTTTTGGATTCGTCACGCGCTTCTTTATACTCGCGCGGCATGTCTGCTGCGGAATAGACGATACGCATGCCGCGTCCGCCGCCGCCGTTGGAGGCTTTGAGCATGACGGGATAACCGATCTCGGCGGCGACCTGTAAAATTTCCTCTTCACTTTTGATGGCGTGCTCGATGCCGGGGATGACGGGCACGTTGGCCTGAACGGCCATCTGCTTGGAGGAGATCTTATCGCCCATGGCGTTCATAATGTCGGCGGTGGGGCCGATAAAGACAATACCATTTTTCTGGCAGGCTTCCACAAAGTGGGGGTTTTCGGACAGGAAGCCATACCCCGGATGAATGGCGTCTACGTTGCGTTCTTTGGCGATCTTGATGATTTCGTTGATATCCAGATAGGCGTCAACCGGGCCTTTTTCCGGGTTTAAGGGATAGGATTCGTCGGCGCGGGTTCTGAAGATGGAATACTTATCCTCCTTGGAATAGATGCCGATGGTGGTGATACCAAGTTCGGATAAAGCGCGGAAAACACGAATGGCAATCTCGCCACGGTTCGCCACTAAGACTCTTTTGAAGGGATTGATCGTAATTTCACTCATGAAAACACTCCTTCTATTCGATACATCGAATACATGAGAATACCCTGTGTTCCCGATGGTGCGGGCGGGCGCAAAGAACAAAATGGTGCGGGGGAAACGGAAGCGGCGTATCATGCGGCCACTCTCTTACTTATATTATAAGTGCAATTATACACGAAAGGATTTTTGTATGCAAGTGTTCGTGTGTGGCGGACGCATGAATTTGTGAGGAAATACGGAAAGAAGCGGGACGATGCTGCATCTGTGCTGTCTTTTGTGATCAAGTGTCATCTGTTTTGGCTCTGATTTTAAGTGAATTTTCACAAGAAAAACAGGAGAGAATGACAATGCAAAACATTGAACAATTTACCTGCCAAAAATGCTTCCGTCAGGCCAGAGAAAAATCGGCCAAATTGACGAAGGGTTTCAAGCATGAAAGACGCTTTACAGCGGACGGAAAAGAGCATATACTACAATCTGACCGTGATCAACTCTATAAAAAATGCCATCTAAAGGAGATCAGATAGGGGGTATACTATGCTGACCTACAACATCACAAGCGGAGGGGCGCAAAGCTTGTATGAGCAGCTGTATGGCTGCATCAAGGAGGACATCACGCAGGGGCGTTTGCAGGCGCATGAAAAATTGCCTTCCAAGCGCAGTATTGCCAAGAATTTGGGTTTGAGCAACACGACCGTGGAGAGCGCCTATGCGCAACTGGTGACGGAGGGGTATTTGTATAGCTTGCCCAAAAAGGGTTTCTTTGTTTCACCGCTGGAGCATGCGGCACCCGGCGCGCCGTCGGCGGAGACAAGCATGCAGTTACCGGCGGCGCAGACACGCTATTTTGCCGATTTTTTGGGCAATGGCGTACCGACGGAGCTCTTTCCCTTTTCGGTATGGTTAAAGTTGCTGCGCCATGTGATGGCAACGGAACGGGAGGAAACGCTGTTGACTGAACGGCCGGCGGCGGGTTTGCCGCCCCTGCGGGCTGCGATTGCGCGGCATTTGCATGCGTTTCGCGGCATGTCGGTTGCACCGGAGCAGATCATTGTGGGGGCCGGGACGGAGTATCTCTATGCCGTGCTGATACAGCTGTTGGGTCGGGATAGCCTTTATGGCGTGGAGGACCCGGGGTATCTGCGCCTGTCTAAGATCTTTGAGCGCAACGATGTGCGCTACTGTCCCATTCCCTTGGATACATCCGGGGTCCTGCCGGAGGAGGTGGAGCGCAGCGGGACGGAAGTGTTGCATATCACGCCCTCGCATCATTTTCCCACGGGTATTGTCATGCCGGTCAGTCGCCGTTACGCGCTGCTCAACTGGGCGGCGGCGCCGGGTCGCTATCTGATCGAGGATGATTATGACTGTGAGTTCCGCCTGGCCGGTAAACCCATTCCCACGCTACAAAGCATCGACCGGGCGGAAAAGGTTGTTTATCTCAACACCTTTTCACAGAGCCTCGCGCCGGGGTTTCGCATCAGTTACCTGGTCTTGCCGCCGCATCTGGTGCGCCGTTTTCATGAGCGTTTGGGTTTCTATTCCGGCACCGTCTCCTGCTTTGAGCAGCTGACGCTGGCACATTTTTTAGATGGCGGGCATTTTGAGCGGCACATCAACCGCATGCGTACCTATTACCGTAACCTGCGCGACCGCTTTTTGCAGGCGCTGCGTGAAAGTCCTCTGCGGCACTGTAGCAGCATCAGCGCCGAGGAGGCCGGGGTACACTTTTTGCTCACGCTCAAAACCGGACTCGATGATGAGACTTTACGCCGTTTGGCCGAGGAGCAGGGTTTGCGCTTGAGCTTTGTGTCGGAATATTACCACGAACCAACACGCCGAAAGGAGCATGTCCTGGTCTTTCACTATGCCGGTATTTCACCGGATAAAGTGGAAGAAGTGGTCGCGCGTTTGTCGGCCTGCCTGCCCGATACGGCAGGATTAGGGCAGTGTACAGGCAAAAACTCTTGAATCTTGCCTGTGTTAGTGATACACTATATCGTAATCTTTGACCCGCTCGGCGCGGATATTTTATGGGAGGTCACATCCATGTTTGATAAATTGATTGAAAACCTGAAAAAAAGTTCCCGTACCATCGTGTTCACGGAAGGCCATGACGCCCGTATTCTCGAAGCCACCGCTCGCCTGAAGAAGGACGCCTTTTTGACGCCTATCCTGGTGGGTGTGGTCGCCGAGGTGGAGGCCGCGGCCAAGGCCGGTGGGTTTGACATTGGCGGCGTGAAAATCATTGACCCGGCTACCTATGAGGGTATGGACGCTATGGTGGAAAAGATGGTCGAGCTGCGTTCGGGCAAAATGTCCCCGGAAGATTGCCGCAAGAACCTCGCCAAGGGCAACTATTTTGGTACCATGCTTGTGAAGATGGGTGTGGCGGACGCCTTGCTCGGCGGCGCAACCTATTCAACCGCCGATACCGTTCGCCCGGCCTTGCAGCTGATCAAGACCAAGCCCGGCAACAAAAATGTGTCCTCCTGCTTTATTCTGCTGCGTGAAAATGCCGACGGCACGCAGGAGCGTCTGTGCATGGGCGACTGCGCCATTCAGATCAACCCCGACGAGGACGCTCTGGTCGAGACCGCGCTTGAGTGCGCCGCGACGGCAAAGACCTTTGGCATTGATCCCAAGGTTGCCTTTTTGAGCTACTCCACCAAAGGTTCCGGCAAGGGTGACGATGTCGATAAGGTCAAGAACGCCTGCGATAAGGCCAAGGCCGCTGCACCGGAGCTCGCCATTGATGGCGAAATGCAGTTTGATGCTGCCGTTTCGCCCACGGTTGGCCAGCTGAAATTCCCCGGTTCTGCTGTGGCCGGCTATGCCAATACCTTTATCTTCCCCGAAATTCAGTCGGGTAACATTGGCTATAAGATTGCCCAGCGCTTGGGTGGTTTTGCCGCTTACGGCCCCATTCTGCAGGGCCTGAACGCCCCCATCAATGACCTGTCCCGTGGCTGCGACGCTGACGAAGTGTATAAAATGGCCATCATCACCGCCGCGCTGGCCTGATCTGCTCGCGTGCGGACTTAACATCAGCCGATAAGGGCGCATCGTTTTATAACGATGCGCCCCTTTTGCTGCCTTGCCAAAGGCAGCCATATCCCGCGCTGTGCTTGACATTTTTCGCAAAGCGTGATAGCGTAACAGTAACGCTTTAATGCTTGAATGCTAAGAAGCTTCAAAACGCGAAATTGCCTTTCCTGCTGATGAGGACGAGGCAAGAGAAAGGATTTGGCTTCCTATGCCGATAACCGACTTTTTAGAGCGCAACGTGCGCCTGTATGGCGACGAGGTGGCCCTGGTCGAGCGCAACCCGGAGCTGAGCGAAACGCGCCGCAGCACCTGGAAGGAATATGACCTGATGCAGCCGACAAGTGGAGAGCCATACCGCCGGGAGATCACCTGGCAGGTGTTCAATGAGAAGGCCAACCGCTTTGCCAATATGCTGCTCTCCCGTGGGGTCAAAAAGGGAGATAAGGTGGCCATTTTGATGTACAACTGCTTGGAGTGGCTGCCGATCTACTTCGGTATTTTAAAAACGGGCGCGCTGGCTGTGCCGTTTAATTTCCGTTATTCAGCGGAGGAAATTTTGTACTGTGCGGATTTGGCGGAGGTGGATGTGCTGGTCTTTGGGCCGGAATTCATCGGCCGTATGGAGGCCATCGCCGATGAGCTCACGCGCGGTCGGCTGCTGATCTATGCCGGGGACAACTGCCCGACCTTTGCCGAGAGTTATTGGGAGTTGACGGTGAATTGCTCCTCCGCGCCGCCGCCGGTTTTGGTGACGGACGACGATGATGGCGCGATCTATTTTTCCTCCGGCACGACGGGCTTTCCCAAAGCCATCTTGCACAAACACCGCAGTATGACCCACGCCGCGGAAATGGAACGGCGGCACCATGAGATCACGCATGAGGATACCTTCCTCTGCATCCCGCCGCTCTACCATACGGGCGCAAAATTTCACTGGTTTGGCAGCCTCATCACAGGCAGCCGCGCAGTGCTGCTCAAAGGGACAAGCCCTGAGCACATTTTGCGAGCGGCCGCGGAGGAAGCCTGCACCATTGTTTGGCTTTTGGTGCCGTGGGCGCAGGATATTTTGGATACCCTCGATCGCGGCGAGCTGTCCTTGGACGCGCTGTCTCTGGATAGTTGGCGCCTGATGCACATTGGGGCGCAGCCCGTGCCGCCGTCTATGATTGGACGTTGGCGCGCCTATTTCCCCAAACATCAATATGACACCAATTATGGCCTTTCGGAGTCGGCCGGGCCGGGCTGCGTGCATCTGGGTATGGAGAATATTCATAAAGTTGGCGCCATCGGCGTGCCGGGTTATGGCTGGACCTGTCAAATTGTAGACGAGAACGGGGAGACCGTGCCGCAGGGCGGTGTGGGCGAACTGTGTGTCAAAGGGCCGGGCATGATGAGTTGTTACTACCGCAACCCCGAGGCGACCGCTGAAGTCTTGAAGGACGACTGGCTCTGCACCGGTGACATGGCCATGCAGGATGAGGATGGGTTTTACTTCCTGGTCGATCGTAAGAAGGACCTCATCGTCAGCGGCGGCGAAAACATTTATCCTGTGCAGATTGAAGCGTTCTTGCGCTCGTTCCATAAAGTAAAGGACGCGGCGGTGATCGGCCTGCCCGATAAACGCCTCGGCGAGATCGCCGGCGCGGTCATTGAGATCAAAGAGGGCATGTCCTGCACCGAGGAGGAGGTTCGCAACTTCTGCAAGGAATTGCCGCGCTATAAGCGGCCGGTGCAGATCATTTTTGCCGAGATTCCGCGCAACGCCACCGGCAAGATAGAAAAACCTGTGCTGCGTAAGCGTTATGGCGCGGAGCACCTGGTGGAAATGCAGAACAGATCCTGAAAAAGGGAGGCAGAGCAATGGCAAAAGCCGCGAAGAAAGAGCGCAGCATGGCGCTCTATGAGCACATGGCAAAGTTACAGACAGCCGAGGAATGCAGTCGATTTTTTGAGGACCTCTGTGCCATCACCGAGCTGTACGCCATTGAACAGCGATTTGATGTGGCCAAAATGTTGCATGAGGGTATGGTCTACACCACGATCCTGGCCAAAACCGGCGCCAGCTCCGCCACAGTCAGCCGCGTGAACCGTGTGCTCAATTATGGCACCGGCGCGCTCGGTGAACTCATTGAGCGCGTGGCCGCAGAGCAGGCCCGGACGGAAGAAGTTATAACAGAATAAACCCCCGCTAAGGGCAGAAAGCGGCGCAGCCACCAAAATGCGGTGGCTGCGCCTTTTTGTGTTCTTTACTTAATCGTACAGGGCAGAATCACCCTGGTGTTTCATCGGAAGATTCATCTTTTTTGGCTTTGCCCTTGCGCTTTCGCCACTTGACACATTCGGTCAGCAAATATTCAATCTGGCCATTGATGGAGCGAAAATCATCCTGTGCCCAGAGGCTGAGATCCTGGTACAGCGCGTCGGAAATGCGCAGAGGGACTTGCTTTTTTTTATCATCTGACTTTGCCATAGGCTTCTACTTAATACAAAGAACCGCTGTTGACGATCGGTTGGGCCTCCTTGTTGGCGCAGAGCACGACAAGCAGGTTGCTGACCATCGCGGCCTTGCGTTCCTCGTCCAGCTCGACGATCTGGTTTTCGCTGAGCTTGGAGAGGGCGGATTCGACCATGCCGACCGCGCCTTCGACGATCATTTGACGCGCATCAATGATGGCCTTGGCTTGTTGGCGTTGCAGCATGGCGGCGGCGATTTCAGGCGCATAGGCCAGGTGGGTGATGCGGGCTTCCATGATGTCAAGGCCGGCGATCTCGACCTTTTCCTGAATCTCATCGCGCAGATGCTGGGCAATTTCCATGCTGCTGCCACGCAGAGATTTTTCGCTTGCGCCTTCCTCGTCGGAGAGGTCATAGGGGTACAGACGCACGATGTTGCGCAGGGCCGAGTCACACTGAATGGAGAGATATTCGGCATAATTGTCCACGTTAAAGGCGGCGCGTGCGGTGTTGGCCACCCGCCAGACCACCACGATGCCGATGATAATGGGGTTGCCGAGCTTGTCGTTGATCTTTTGCTTGTCATTGCTGAGTGTCATGGATTTGAGGGAGATATAGGGAGTGGCTTTGCGGGGCACTTTGAACATGGCAGACAAGCTGTTTTCGCTGCCGTCGGAAGAATGATTGCCGGTGGTCGTCACGCCGCTGCCGGGGTTGATGCAGCTGGTGAAGGGATTGACGAAAAAGAAGCCGGGACCTTCAAGCGTACCGTAGTATTTGCCGAACAGAGTCAGGACATAGGCTTCGTTCGGGCGCAGTATCCGCAGGCCGCAGAAGGGGAACCAGCCGAGGCAGAGATAAGCGATCAGAATGAAGAAGGGAACGAGCATTTCTCTTGAGCCGAAAAAGATGGTCAGAGCGATGCCGGCCAGGTAGAGTACGATGTTGAGGATGAGAATGGACATGCCGTTTTTAGCGGGGGCTTTTTTTTCTTCCATAATGAGTTTGCGTTCTTCCGTGTTCATAAGATGACCTCCAGACAAAATGATATCAAACTGATATCATCATAATACTGCGGTCATTTCCTCTTGTCAAGGGGAACATGCAAAAAAATCCTGTCGGCCAAAAGAATCCGGTCGACAGGATGAAGGAGGAGGCGAATTTAACTACCCAAATTGCTGCGCTGGGGCGCCTGCGTGGTTTTTTCATAGCAGGCAAAGGCATTTTCAACCAGAGCGGGGTCCGGCTTTTTGGTCACCTGCGAAACCAGCGGAACCAGAATCAAGTTCACGCCCATCGCCAAAACGCCTGCGTTGATGGGGGAGCGGAAGAAGCTGGGGAAGATCTGGGGGAAGAGCATATTGGCCGTCATCATCGCAACCGCCACGATGAAACTGAGCCAGCAGGCGGCGGCGGTGATCTTTTTGGAATACAGGCCGTACAGGAAAGGCGCCAGGAACGCGCCGGCCAGTGCGCCCCAGGAGATGCCCATGAGCTGCGCGATGAAGGAGATGGTGCTGTTGTACTGAATGATGGCAATGATGGCGGAGATGATGATGAAGATGACCACCAAAATACGGATCAAAAGCAGCTGCGCTTTGTCCTGCATGTTTTTCGTAATGGTCTGCTTACAGAAATCCATGACCAAGGTGCTCGAAGAAGTGAGCACCAGAGCGGCCAAGGTGGACATGGACGCGGAGAGCACCAAAATCACGGCCAGCGCAATGAAGAAAGGCGAGAGGTTGGAGAGCATGGTGGGGATGATGGAGTCAAAGCCGTTGGCCGCCACTGTTTCCGGCGTGGAGAACAGACGGCCAAAACCACCGAGGAAGTAACAGCCGCCGGCCACCACAACCGCAAAGATGGTTGAGATGATGGTTCCCTTTTTGATGGCGGCCTCACTCTGGATGGAGTAAAACTTCTGCACCATCTGGGGCAGCCCCCAGGTGCCGAGCGAGGTCAAAAAGACCACGAACAGCAGACTGAGCGGGTGTGGACCAAAGGCGGAGGCAAAGACACCCGGGACATTGGAGGTGGCGGGGTCGGAGACCATAGCCAAACTCTCCAGCGAGGCCATGAAGCCGCCCTTGGTCATGAGTATGGCGGAGATGATGGCAACGATGGCAAAGAGCATGATGATGCCCTGAATGAAATCGTTGACTGCCGTGGCCATATAGCCGCCCAGGATGACATAGACGGAAGTCAGAATCGACATCAAGATGATACAGAGCGTGTAATCAATGTGAAAGGCCATGCCGAACAGACGGGACAGGCCGTTATATAAGGAGGCCGTGTAGGGGATCAGAAAGACGAAAATGATCACCGAGGCGCCGATGCGCAGCGAGTTTTTACCATAGCGCGCCGAGAAGAACTGCGGCATGGTTGAGGAATTCAAGTGCTGGGTCATGATACGTGTGCGCCGCCCGAGAATCACCCAGGCGAGCAGGGAACCCAGAAGGGCGTTGCCAATGCCGATCCAGACGGCGGAAATACCATACTTCCAGCCGAATTGTCCCGCGTAGCCAACGAAGATGACGGCGGAAAAGTAGGATGTGCCGTAGGCAAAGGCAGTCAGCCAAGGGCCGACGGAGCGTCCGCCCAAGACAAAGCCGTGGACATTGGTCGCATGTCGGCGGCAATAGATACCCACCCCGATCAGGCAGATAAAATAAACGATAAGCATGGCCAATTTCATCAGAAGACACCTCGGTTTTTCTCTTTGTAGCTTTAATGCTTTCTAACTTTAACACACAAAAGCTCCGGCGTCAAGAAAAATATGAACCAGAAGTGAACAACAAAACCCCCCGCAGGCAATCAACGGCCCGCGGGGGTGATTTCATACTGGTAGTTAGGATTTGGTGACCCAGGTATCTGTGGCCAGCGCCTTCAAATAGGCATTGATGAAACCGTCCAGCTCACCGTCCATGACGGCGTTTACGTTGCTGGTTTCAAAGCCTGTGCGCGTGTCTTTGACCAGCGTATAGGGCATAAAAACATAAGAGCGGATCTGGCTGCCCCATTCAATTTTAAGCTGCACGCCTTTGATGTCCGAGATTTTATCCAAATGCTCCTGCGCTTTGATCTGAATGAGTTTGGAGCGCAGCATTTTCATACAGGTGTCTTTGTTCTGGAACTGGCTGCGTTCGCTTTGCGAGGAGACGACGATCCCGGTGGGCTTATGGATCAGGCGCACGGCGGAGGAGGTTTTGTTGATGTGCTGGCCACCCGCGCCGGAGGCGCGATAGACCTGCATTTCCACATCCTCCGGGCGGATATCGACTTCCACATCGTCGGGGATCTCCGGCATCACTTCCAAGGCGGAAAAAGAGGTGTGCCGCCGGGCGTTGGCGTCAAAAGGCGAGACGCGCACCAAACGATGTACGCCGTGTTCCCCCTTCAAGTAGCCGTAAACATTGTCGCCCTCTATGCTGATGGTGGCGCTTTTGAGTCCGGCCTCGTCACCATCTAAATAGTCAATGATTTTATAAGTAAACCCACGGCGTTCGCACCAACGGGTGTACATGCGATACAGCATTTGCGCCCAATCCTGCGCCTCGGTACCGCCGGCGCCGGCGTGGAAAGTTAAGATGGCGCTGTTGTTGTCATATTCACCGGTGAGCAGCGTTTGCAGTTTGGCCTGTTCCACATTGGCCGTCAGGGCGGCGAACTCGGACTCCAGTTCCGGCAAAAGACTTTCGTCTTCTTCCTCGGATCCGATCTCGCACAGCACCATCAGGTCATCCCACTGGTCACGGCGCTTTTTTTGGCCGTCCAGCTTGTCGCGCAGCTGCTTGATGCGCTGCAAAACCTTTTGTGACTTTTCTAAGTTATCCCAAAAACCGTCGGCGGCACTCTCCGCCTCCAGCATATCCAACTCTTGCGCCGCGCCCTCAAGGTCCAGTGCGGGTTCCAGTTCGTCCAGCGCGGGCAGGAGCGCAGTCAGCTTTCCTTTATACTCATCAAATTGCAGCATGTTTGTACCACTCTCATTCTTTTAGGCTATCTGATACATTATATCTGATTCTTGCGACTCTGTAAAGGGAAAAGCAAACGCCGGCCTGATGAGTGGGCTTAGCGATCGCTGTGGATTAGGACTTGGTTCTCCCAGGGAAAGACGAGATCATCCACATCCTGTGGGGTTTCGGTCATGGAATCCAGGGGAGAGGTCTCTTGGTTTGCTCTCATACGCATGCCTCCTTTTTAGAGAGATACAGACTAGTATATGCAAAGCACCGGGCGATATGTGCCGAAGCCTGCTGTAAACTTTCTGCGCCGTCTTTTTAAATAATCCTTGACATGCATGGTTCTTTATGGTAGAGTAATTGAGCACCGTTAATGCGATTGGCTGGAATGCCGGAGTGGCGGAATTGGCAGACGCCCGGGACTTAAAATCCCGTGGGAGCAATCCCGTGCCGGTTCGACCCCGGTCTCCGGCACCATATCGCGGGGTAGAGCAGTTGGTAGCTCGTCGGGCTCATAACCCGGAGGCCGCAGGTTCAAGTCCTGTCCCCGCAACCATATAGTCCTTGAAAACCTTAGGTTTTTGAGGGCTATTCTTTTTTCAGAATAAGTCTTGTGTTGATTTTCTAACACATTTCTAACCAAGTATAAGTTGACTTGAAACTGTTTGAAGCATCTCGCTTTTCTTCGAGAAATCAACATGCGTATAAAGGTTGGCCGTGGTTTGCATGGTAGCGTGCCCAAGCCACTCTTGAATAGCTTTCATATCAAAGCCTAAGTGCAGCAACAAGGTTGCACAGCTATGCCTGAGATCATGAAAACGTATTTTTCGCAAATTATGACTTTCTAGAATCTTCCTAAACTTGTGAGAAATAAAATCAGGCTTTAGCAAACATCCCAAGGCATCCACACAAACGTAGTCTTGATAATCTACACTATACTCCTTGCCAGCGACACGCATATTCTCTAACTGGTTATTTTTTTGTTCTTGTAGCCGTTCGATTAAGTCATCATTGAGCGGAAATGTTCGGCGGCTTGATGTGGTTTTCATTTCATCTTCGGCTGAGAATGCCAACTTCCCATTTTCATTAAATGTCCTAACCACTTTATGGAAGATGGAAATACTCTGATTGCGAAAATCAATATTGTCCCATTTGAGCCCCAAGACTTCGCTTCTCCGCAATCCATAATACGCGGTTAGTAAAACAACTATTTCGATTACTGTGCCAGATGTCGCTTGGAAGAGAGCGTTTAATTCTTCGCTATTATAATAGCTTGCTGTGAATTTTCTTCTCTTTGGTTTTTTTGCGGCATCAGCTATATTGGTTTGAATGAGGCTACTATCCACCGCATATTGTAATGCGGTTCGTATAATACCGTGATGCTTCAATACTGTGTTTGGGTTCAACCCAGACGCCACCTTTTCACTATAGTACAGGGAAAGGTCATGCGCCTTTAGCTCGTGTAGGAGTGACTTTTTATCTGCGAAATATGGCTTGATATGTTTGCTTAAAATATGGACATACCCATCATAGGTGGTTGTTTGTAAGTCTGGTTTTGTCACGTCCAGCCAAGATTGCAAAAATTCTGATAAATAGACCTTTTCCTTAACTGCTGGGCAGGGGTTATCTTCATATTCTTTTAGAAGATCTCGAAGAATTTTTTCAGCCCTTTTCTTATTTCCTTTGATAGGAAGTTTTGTAGATATCCATTTCTGCTTCCTCTTCCCGTTCTGTTCTTTCATGTTTAATACGGCATAATACTTGCCGCCTTTTTCTTGTAAACTGCCTGTCATATATGCTCCTTTCTGGACAAAGCAGCCCGCTAACGTGTTCATTATAGCACGCTAGCGGACTTTTTTCATGTATTATTTCTAACTGCTGTGTTTTATTTTAACACATATTCAATTAAATATGGTTTGGGAATCCGATAGGATGAACCAATTCGAATATGTTTCAGTTCTCCGCTACGTAATAGGCTATAAGCGGCATTTTTCCCAATCTGTAATACCACACGGAGCTCATCAACGGTTAATACGTCACTACAATTTTCAAACATTATTTATGTTGTTTCCTTTCTTTTGGTTTACTATATTACGTCATGCGCCCGTTCGCGATTGAAGGAATTCTTTCGATTTTCTTTCGCATTTTTTGCCGCACATAAATTTTCTGTTTTATTCAAATTTGCAATAAATTGCATAACTGATTTTTTGATTTCGGCAACATAGCATCGTATATCGCTAACATAAATATACTGTATGTGATTACGTGCCGCAAAACGATACGCGCCGTCTTTGGGGTTCGTGTATCCAATCCCCTCCAGAAACGCGACCAGTTGTTTGGACGAAAAAATATTGTTTTGATGCTTTCGTAGAAACTCCCCTACGTTTTTCACTGTATTCCCGTTTTCTTTTTTCCACTGCTCTAGAAGAGCTTTGTTACAGCTTGCCTGCAAGGATTCATATTCAAATTCTAGGGAGTCTAATTTCCGCAACCATTCCTGCGTAATCTCCCGTATTGTCTTCTTCCGCTTAAGTAGTGCCTTGCTTCTAAATTCAAGGCGGTTACTTGCCTCATCCTTAAAGTTGCTTTGCAGAGCCTTGTCGTAGTTTTCAATCTCATAGTAGTCACTCTTGGCGACGGTTGTTTGATGTTCCAGCGTAAGCGGGTCTGTCGATTCATATCGGTTTCTCAAATTGTTGCTCTGTGCCCCCAGAAGCACCAGCAAGCGATTTAGCTTCAAGTTCTTCTTATGGTCATCCGCCCCAAAGCTGTCTAGTTTAAGGTCTACCCTTGATAATTGGAATGCACTCGCCCCCACCCGCTCGACAATGTTAACAAGCACTGCTTCCAACTCAACTATGCTCAAAATCTCCCGCCCTACAAACTTGTTGGGATTGATTTTGAGCGTGTAGAAGAGCACCCCAGTTTCCTTATCCGTTGATACTTTGATCAGCTCAACACCCCGATAGTCCCCTTCAACATAGTTTTCGCATCGGACACTCAGGGTGTGGATGTTGAATTGTAAATCTGTACTAAATTTTGTTTTCTTCAAATTTTCTCCTATGATTATTTATAAATTATCGGCGCAAGCTTTGCGGTCCCCGATGATCTTAGTATAGCATATTGGATTTTCAGCATTTAACCTTCATTTTCGCTTGTGTTATATAGTGTTTTTTAATGTAAAAAGCCAAAAACGCTGTCAAGCCCCTTTTCTTTTTGTAACACAACTGTAATATTAGCTAGATATCTGACAATTTTGGGTGTGCGTATACTAGCGAAGAAGGAAATATCTGAAAAATCAATTCAAATCTTTGTAAAGAGCCCTACTCGTTATAATACATCGCCCGCACGGTTGTATACTTGCTTGTCACGCATAACAAAAAGCTGCTTTCTACCCTCAGGTAGGAAGCAGCCCTTGCGTTTCCCCAGTATTAGAAATTGCATTTGTCTATACAACTTTAGAGTGAACTCATACACAATAATTATAGCTATAATTTTTCATTTAGAACAGCTCGATCCCAAAGAAGTACATCATTTGCTTTTGCCAAATCAATTGCAGAGGAAGTAAATATGCTATTAGTTACAACAAGCGTTTTATCACAGGAGTAATACTTTTTCCCTGCTACTGCCTCTTGTACTGCTGAATTACTAACTGCGCCAGCATACCTTTTTGCTTGTATAGCGATTTTAACTCCATCTCTTTCAGCAATGATATCGACGCCTTGATCCCCACTCGCCTTTGTTATTGTTGCTTTGTACCCCATCTTTTTAAATAAATCGGCTATAAAAATTTCAAATTCTACACCAGACATTAAATCGACATCTGTCATGGTTATCTGCTTTTCTTCTGTACTATTATTTAGATACCTTAGTTTAAACTTTGAACGCTTATTCTTTTTTTCGGCTAAGATGACTAAGTCTTCGAATTCTTTAAGGCAAATGAGATAATTGTTTGAAGAGAATTTATCTAGTTGCATTAGGAGTTTAACGAATGTTCCTTTTGTTATAATATCATCTTTATTCGTTAACTGTGAATTGATGTAAAGGGCAACGCAGTTGGATAAATCTAAATTTTCTAAATTTTCAATCTCAACGCCATTCCTTTTCCAATATAATACTGCATAGCGATCTAAAGCCTTAAGAAGTAAGATATATGCAACATATTTTTCTGTTGGAGTTTTTATAATTGTCAGTGCTTCCAGGAGATCTTCCACAGAAGCGTTTTCATCGTTAGGTATTAAGGAACAGTTTTTTGCTAAGTTATTATGAATTTCTTCTTTGTATTCATTAAGCAGAAAATCAACGAAATTCAAAAATTCACTTTCAAAAGCGGTAAATATTCGTTTGTCGTTCACGACTATTACTAAATCTGATCCACCATCAAAATAAGTTTCAAAAAAATGACAACGCTCCAATTCATCTGAAGCTAGAAATTTTTGAGCAGATGCAAATGGAAAAGGATACGAAAATTCCCAATTACCTTCAAGTGCGCAATGCGCTAGCATTGACTCAAACTGTAATAGCGATTCTTTCCCTAATAAAATATCAATTGGAAAGTCTCTTAGATAGTTGTTAGCAATTTCACCTAATTCACTGGAATATAACCTTGATGAAATTTTTAAAATTGAGTTGTAATAGTTGGTTTGTTCAACATCTTTGTTGGGAAAGCTACTTTGCAGAAATTCTTTCAAACGATTGAACTGGTCTAATGAGGCTGATACGATAAGAGAATCAAAAACAAATGTTATAATGCTATTTTCATTTTTTACAACAAAGTAGCCGTAGCCATTTCCCAACTCATCTCTAATTTCATAAAACTCAGTCTTAACTATTGCACCTTCTTTTACAAAGAAGACGCGATATGTATTGCCTTTCAAAATTAGTTTTGGGTTTTCGTCATAGCCAACAGTGAAATTATCTGCAGGCTCTACAAATGATATTAACGGGATAGACACTTCTTCGTTAGACACTTCCTCGAGTATTCCTAACGCATAATTGTTAAGAATTTCAACTTCACATTTTCCATCGTAATTTTCTTCATCACCAATATATTTTGTTGAAACTACTTTGCCCTCTTCTGTTAAGCCAATTGCATGTGATGAGCCCGCGCTTATGGCAACAATATTGCACCAACCACTAACATCGCAGTTTCCGCAATAGTTACTTCCATTTGCAACTACAGTTCCGTCACTTTTTAAACCTAGTACTGAATTCTCTCCCGCAGAAATTTTACTCAAATTTTTCCAAGAAGAAAAAGCATCTATATTTTCAAAATTTCCGGCAAACAAAAATGAGCCATTATTTTGCAACGCAATAACACCATCGCCACCAGCGGAAATAGATGCAACATTTTTCCATTGCTCCGCCATTTCAGTATCATGGGACCAAGCACCCTCTAAGACAACTACTGTGCCATCAGATTTTAATAGTACAGTAGTGAAGCGGCCAGCAGAAATTGCAACTATATCACTATATTTGTCAACACAGCTTTCAACGCCGCTACCAGCGCCCAAAACAGTTCCATCTCTTTTTAATCCGATAGTTTGCGTGTAATTTGCAGCAATCGCCACAACATCGCGCCACTCATTAGTGTCACATTGCCCTACATCATTGATTTCACCCCGTTCACATCCTGCGCAAACGACTCTTCCGTCAGCTTTCAATCCAACAGTATGAAACCCACCAGCTGCTACAGCAATTATATCAGTCCAATTGCTTACGTTGCATTTCCCGAAATTGTTATTACCAATTGCACGAACGGTACCATCATCGTATAGCGCTACCGTGTGACTCGCTCCAGCTGAAACATCCACTATTCTTCTCATTAAATAACACACCTTTCAATTGTTAATAAGATGATTTTCCTTTGTGTTTTTCTTAAAAGCAATTTGCTTTTTTTGCGATCAAACAAAATACTTTATACTCAATTATATAGTAGCGCAATACAAATGCAATTAAAAACAAGAATCGAAATTCCTTTTGAAATATTAGATTTTATATTGTTTGCAAAGCATCCATCTCTGTTATTTCTACTTGTATCTAGCCTGCATCCTTCCGCTCTTTAAGTGCGCGGTATAGGCTGGCTTGGCTAAGGCCCGTCAAGGCGCATATCTCGCGTATAGAGTGCGTCTGCGCGTCATACAGGCGCATCGCCTTGTCCAGTACTTTGAGGTCTACCTTAGGTCTACCACCCTTGCGGCCACGCGCACGAGCCGCTTCCAGGCCTTCCTTTGTTCGCTGCACCGTTAAATCCCGCTCGAATTGACAAATCGCGCTTAGGACGGTAAGTAGCAGTTTACCGGTAGCTGTTTTCGTATCAATGCTTTCTTTTAGGCTGACCACTTGCACATTTTCCTTCTCGAATGCATCCACCAGATTCAATAAATCCTTCGAGCTTCTCCCGAGGCGCGAAAGACTTTCCACGACAATCGTATCACCCGCTCGCGCTTTCAGTTTTACATTTTCCAGTTCGAGGCGATCTACTTTTGTTCCTGTCATTTTTTCAGTAAAAATCAAATCGACCCCGTATGTGTTCAGCGCATCTAACTGGCGGTCTAAATTTTGTTGTTCGGTGCTTACTCGTGCATAGCCTATCTTCATACTGGCACAACCTTCCTGTTGATGTTCTGATTTTATCACAAAGGATTGTTTTTGATAGCGCAGAAATGCAAATGGAAAATGGCTCGCTACGGCACATTAATGCTATCAAAACTTTTATCAAAAACTAATTTACAAAAACAATCGTTATTGATAGAAGTGCCTTGTGATTTAAATTTGTTAGCGGACTGTTTTTCTAACAGTGTTTCTAATTATTTTCTGAAGTAAAGATATTGTTCTTGAATATACAATAATTGGATGAACTTGAAAGGGAGATGCTTAGAACCTTTGAAATACAAGGACTTCGAAGATGATAGAAGGTACCATTTAACGAGTTCTAATGAAAGATACAAAACGGAAGGTTGCCCTCATAACCCGGAGGCCGCAGGTTCAAGTCCTGTCCCCGCAACCATAAAAGCACCTGATTTCTTTGGAAATCAGGTGCTTTTCTTTATTCACTATATTATCACGAACGACGATATGGATTGACGCTGTCAAAAATTGTGGTCGCGGTTTTTAACAAAGAAAGCGCCGGAGGCAGGGAGCGATGAACCGCATCCCGTCAAGAGGACAAAGAAAAAATATAAAATATTCACAGCCAG
>CAYVNT010000012.1:0-41762 GCA_964453275.1 uncultured Ruminiclostridium sp.
CGGATGCGGGAAGCATCGCCACTTGGGCCAGCGACGCGGTCCGCGCCATGCAGACGGCGGGTATCTTAAACGGAAAAGACGGAGCCCGCTTCGACCCGCAGGGTTTGGCGACCAGGGCAGAAGTCTCCGCCGTGCTGCACCGCTTCATCAGCCTCGTGGTCGACGGTTGACGACATTAATCTTCACATAAAAAGAAACGATACGGCAAGCGGATTAATCTTCGCTTGCCGTATCGTTTTGTTGATCGTTCATGTGTACTCAGTTGACCAAAGCCTGTCCAGTACGCTTTGGCAAAATGGGGTTAGGTTGCGCCAATTAGCGCTGGGCCATCTCCTGCAAGCAGGCGCTGCAAATATTCTTGCCCTTGTAGTTGACGATATCCTTCGCACCGTCGCAGAAAATACAGGCGGGCTGGTATTTCCGGAGAATGATGGAGTTCCCATCCACGTAAATCTCCAAGGAATCCTTTTCCGCAATATTGAGGGTGCGACGCAATTCAATGGGCAGTACAATACGGCCAAGCTCGTCCACTTTTCTCACAATACCGGTAGATTTCATGTTGTATACATCCTTTCATTTCTTAAGCATCAATGTTGTATGACTGATCGACTTTTATTATAGCACAAAGTCAAAAATTGTCAATCGAAAAATGGTAATTTTAAAAGAAAAAGGAAGGGTTTTGCGATTTCCGTAGAAAGAGAATAAAAAACATGTCATTTGTTGTAATCCTTTTGTATAATATTGCTGAAAACCACCATTTCTTGCGTTACATAGCCATCCCAGTCTGGACATATAGTGGAAGGGACAAGACAATTCGGGGGTTTTCAAGGAGGAAAACGCGATGACAATGGCTTTTATTTGGACTGGCATGGTACTTGTGTCAGTGCTTTGCGCCCTGTTCACAGGCCGCACCGATGCGCTGGCCGCAGCCACCTTACAAGGGGCCGAAGCCGCCGTGCAACTTTGTATTTCAATGGCCGGCATGCTTCTGCTGTGGATGGGCGTGATGGAGATGATGAAGCGGGCGGGTCTGGCGGAAAAGCTCTCCACCCTGTTTCACCCCCTGCTGCGCCGTCTTTTTCCAGATTTCGGGCAGGATCGCGCCGTGATGCGCACTGTTTCTGCCAATGTCTCGGCCAATCTTTTGGGTCTCGGCAACGCCGCCACCCCGCTCGGGCTGGAGGCCGCCCGTCAAATGAGCCGCAAGACACCCGGCATCGCCAACGACAGTTTATGTATGCTGGTGGTCTGCAACACCGCGTCCATTCAGCTCATCCCCAGCACCGTGGCGGGCGTACGCATGGCAGCGGGATCCGCCGCGCCGTTTGATATTCTGCCCGCGGTCTGGCTGGCCAGCCTCATCTCCGTCACGGTGGGCATCACGGCGGCCAAACTCTGCGCGCGATTCTGGAGGAATTGAGCATGTCTTTGCTGTTTACGCTTTTGGTGCCGCTGCTCATCGCGGGCATCGCCCTGTATGCCGTTTGCCGCCGCGTGGATGTCTATGACGCGCTCATCACCGGCGCGGGCAGCGGCATTGAAATCCTGCTGCGCATCCTGCCGGCTTTGGTGGGTCTGCTCACGGCAGTCTATATGCTGCGCGCTTCCGGCGCGCTGGAGCTCGCCGCACAGGGGCTCGCGCCGGTGCTCAATTTTCTCGGCATCCCGCCCGAGACGGTCAGCCTGATGCTGGTGCGGCCGGTCAGCGGCAGCGCCGCGCTCGGCGCGGGGGCAGAGCTCATTCAGACCTACGGCCCGGATTCCTACATCGGCCGCTGCGCCGCCGTCATGCTCGGCTCCACCGAGACAACCTTTTATACCATCGCCGTCTACTTCGGCGCGGCCGGCATCCGCAAAACGCGCTACGCCGTGCCCGCGGCGCTCTGTGCGGACCTCGCCGGTTTCATGGCCGCCGCCTTTGCCGTGCGACTGTTCTTTTGAGTTTGTCTTTCCGCCTTGCTTTGTGCTATGATAGAGAAAACAAAGCAAAGGAGGCGACCCATATGGCTTTTCGGCTCACGCAGACGCTCGACGCTCTGCCCGGCGTCGGTCCAACGCGCGTCAAAGCCCTGCAGCGTTTGGGTCTTTCCACCGTCGGCACGCTGCTTGACCACTTCCCGCGCGACTATGAAGACCGCAGCGTCCAGGCGGCCATTGCACCGCTGCCCTCCGAGGTGCCGGTCTGCTTTGTGGCGATGGTCACGGAGTCCTTCCGCACCAGCCGCGTCAAGGGCGGTTTAGAACTGCTCAAGGGCAGTATTTCTGATGAGAGCGCCACCGTTTCGGTCACTTTTTTTCAACAGAGTTATGTAGCCCACAGCCTGCAAAGCGGCAAAAGCTTTTTATTTTATGGTAAGCTCAGCGGTTTTGGCGCGCGGCGCAGCATGACCAATCCGCTTTTTGAACCCTTGGAGGCGCCGCAGCTGCTCGGCGGCATCACGCCGCGCTATCCCTCGACAAGCGGCCTGTCGCAAAAGCTGCTGTTCGGTTTGGTCGGACGGATCCTGCCGCCCGCCACCGCGCCGGAGGAAAGTTTGCCGGAGGCCCTCCTGTCTCAGTACGAGCTGCCCGCCCTGATACCATCGTACCGGGAGATACACCGCCCTTCATCCTGGGAGGCGCTGGCTGCAGCCAGGCGTCGTTTCATCTTTGAAGAACTGCTCTGCCTGGCCTTGGGCCTGTCACTGTTGCGCAGACGGCGGCAAGAGGAGGGCGCATTCGCCTTCTGTCAGGGCGACGTCGCGCTCTTTTTTGCCACGCTGCCCTTCTCGCCCACCGCTGCGCAGCGGCGCGCGATGGCGGAGATCGCCAAGGATCTCGACAGTACACGGCCCATGAACCGCCTGCTCCAGGGCGACGTCGGCTCGGGCAAAACCGCTGTGGCGGCGGCGGCGATCTATCTGGCCACGCAGAACGCCTGCCAGAGCGCCCTCATGGCCCCCACCGAATTGCTGGCACAGCAGCATCATCAGACCATGACCGCCCTGCTCGCGCCGCTCGGCCTGCGCATTGGTCTGCTCACAGGTTCCCTGTCGGCGGGCCAGAAACGCGCCATGCGCGCGGCGGCGGCCGCAGGTGATCTTGACCTGCTCATCGGCACCCACGCGCTGCTCACGGACGAGCTCTGCTTCCTGCGGCTGGGCCTTGTCATCACGGACGAGCAGCACCGCTTCGGTGTGTCGCAGCGGGCCAAGCTCTCCGCCAAGGCGGGGGAGGTCTTTCGGCCTCATGTCCTGGTCATGTCCGCCACGCCCATCCCGCGTACGCTCGCGCTGATGATTTACGGCGATTTGGATTTATCCGTGCTCGACGAGCTGCCCCCGGGTCGGCAGACGATCCAAACCCTACTGATCGGCGAGGACAAGCGCAGCCGCCTGTATGGTTTCCTGCGCCAACAAATCGCCCTGGGTCAGCAGGTCTACCTCGTCTGTCCCACGGTGGAGGAGGGCGAGCAGGCGGACTTAAAGTCCGCTGAATCTCACGGCGCAGCCCTGCGCGACACGGTGTTTCCCTACCTTCGTGTCGGCATCCTGCACGGCAAGATGAAGCCCCGGGAGAAAGAAGCCGTTATGGCCGCCTTTTTGGCCGGTCAGATCCAGCTGCTGGTCACCACCACCGTGATCGAGGTGGGCGTGGACGTGCCGAACGCCACGCTCATGGTGATCGAAAACGCCGAACGCTTCGGCCTCTCCCAGCTGCACCAGCTGCGCGGGCGGGTCGGGCGCGGCAGTGCGTTGTCCTTCTGCGTGCTCATCAGCGATACGAAAAGCGACAGCTCCCGTGCGCGCCTGCAAACCTTTAAACAGACCGGCGACGGCTTCCGCATTGCCGAGGAGGACCTTCGCCTGCGCGGTCCGGGTGACTTTTTTGGCGCACGCCAGCATGGCTTGCCTCCGCTGCACATCGCGGACCTGGCCGGCGACATGCGCGTCTTAAAGCAGGCGCAAGAGGCGGCGTTGGCCCTGCTTGCGCAGGACCCCGCCCTCTCCGACCCCGCGCATCGCCCCCTGCTGCGTAAGGTTTTGACGCTCTTTGACGAACATCGGGACCATTTTACCTGATGAATTTTCAAAAAAGGACTTGCAATTTGCGCGGAAAACAGGCATAATGATTTGGCACTCACACGAACAGAGTGCTAAATCATACACAAAAGGAGTGGCATCAGTGGAAAAGAAACCCTTCCGGGCCGAATCCGCGCGGCTGATGGACTTGATGATCAATTCCATTTACACCCATAAGGAGATCTTCCTGCGAGAGATCATCTCCAACGCCAGCGACGCCATTGATAAACTGGCTTATCGCGCCCTGACGGATGAGCAGGTGGGCCTTGCGCGTGAGGATTTCCAAATCACCGTGACGGCCGACGCGCAGGCGCGGACCATCACCGTGTCCGATAACGGCATCGGCATGGATCGTGAGGCGATGGAACATAACCTCGGCACCATCGCCAAAAGCGGTTCCTATCAATTCAAACAGGAGACCGAGAAAACCGACGACGCCGAAATTGATATCATCGGCCAGTTTGGCGTCGGTTTCTACTCCGCCTTTATGGTCGCGGATAAGGTCAGCGTGATCTCGCGCGCCTATGGCCAGAGCGAGGCCTACCGCTGGGATTCCGAGGGCATTGAAGGGTACACCATCGAGCCCTGCACAAAAGACAGCCCCGGCACCGATGTGATCATGCACCTCAAGGCCGACGCGGAGGACGAGTCATACAGCAAGTATCTCGAGGAAGGCACGCTGAGCGGCCTGGTGCGCAAATACTCCGACTATATCCGCTACCCGATCCGCATGGAGCTGTCCAAGAGTCAGCCCAAGCCCGCGCCCGAAAACCCGCCCGAGGACTATAAGCCGGAATATGAAACCGTGCGCGCCTGGGAGACCGTCAACTCCATGGTGCCGCTCTGGCAGCGGCCTAAGGCCCAGGTCACGCAGGAAGAATATCAGAGCTTTTACCGTGAAAAGTTCATGGACTGGGAGGCCCCGCTGGCCGTGAGCCATGTCTCGGCCGAGGGTACCTTGGAGTATAAAGCGCTGCTCTATATCCCCGCCCGGGTGCCGATGGACTACTTCTCCGCCGACTATCAACGCGGCCTGCAGCTGTATTCTTCCGGCGTCATGATTATGGAACACTGCGAAGCGCTGCTGCCGGATTACTTCGGCTTCGTGCGCGGCGTGGTGGATTCGCCGGATGTCTCTTTGAACATTTCGCGCGAACTGCTGCAGCATGACCGTCAGCTCAAGGTCATTGCCAACAACCTCGAAAAGAAAATCAAGGCCGAGCTGCTGCGCCTTCTGCAAAACGAGCGCGAACAGTACGAGAAATTCTGGAACGCCTTTGGCATTCAGCTCAAATACGCCCTGCTCAATGCCTACGGCGCGAATAAAGAACAGCTGCAGGATCTGCTGCTCTTTCCCTCCTCCAAGGAGAGCAAACTCGTCTCCCTCAAGGAATACCGGGAGCGCATGCCAGAATCCCAGACCTATGTCTACTTTGCCGTCGCGCCGACGGTCGAAAAGGCCGCCGCGCTGCCCCAGGCCGAACGCATCCTAAACGCCGGGTTCGAGGTGCTCTACTTAACCGGCGAGGAGGACGAACTGCTGCTGCAAGTGCTCAAGGACTTGGACGGCAAGGACTTCCTCTCTGTGGCCGACGAGAAGGCGCTCGCCCTCACCGAAGCCGAGCAGAGCGCCGTGAGCGAAGCCGAGCAGACGCATAAGGACTTACTTGACTTTGTCAAGGAATCCCTGGGCGAGCGCGTGGCCGCGGTGCGCATCTCGAAAATCCTGCGCAGCGGCGCGGTGTGCCTCACCTCCGACGGCCCCGTCTCCATCGAAATGGAGAAATATTTCACCAAGATGAACACCCCCTACCCCATGACGGCCAACCGCGTGCTGGAGCTCAACCCCAACGCGCCCGCGTTTGCCGCCCTCTCCGCCCGCTTTGAGAGCGACCGTGACCGCGCCGCGTTGTATGCCGAACTGCTCTATTACCAGGCGCTGCTGATCTCCGAGCTGCCCATCCCCGACCCCGTGCGGTATACGGAACTGGTTTGCTCACTGATGGATTAAGAGGAAAGGGGCGCGTCTGCATGCAAAAGCACGCCAAACTCAAAACGCTGATCTTTATTCTGATTTTTGCCCTGCTGCTCACGGTACTGCTCAACCCCATCTGGCAAAACATAGACCAGACGGTGGACGGCTTTGCCCTGTCCGCTACCGATGCAGCGCAGGACACGCCCGCGCAGCTGACGATCAGCGGCCGCGCCGGCTGGCGTATCTTTGGGGAACATCCGCTGGAGCTCAACCTGGAACTGCAAACGGCGGGCGGCAGGCAGTCTTATCACCTGCTGGGCGTGACGGATAAGGTTCTGTCGGACGGATACATCCTGGGAAACGCCGACGGCACGGAACGGGTTTTTCGGGGAAGCATGAAGAAAACGCCGTCGTCCACCAAGGCGGAGCTTCTCATTTTCTCCCCCACGAAAGAGGGGAAGTGGGTAGCGGACGGCGGTACCATTTATGTTTTCCCGGCACGCAATCGCGCCGAGGCCCTCTCCCTTCTGGAGACCTACGACAAGCAGGCCTATGATATCTTGCAGACGCAGGAAGCCGGCCACTAAGCACAAACTGACGCAAGCAAATAAAAAGTGATAGGAACGCACGAAAACCATGCGTCCCTATCACTTTTTTGTGTGTATCATAACCCTCAGCTTTTGCCCAAGGCCGCGTCATAGAGCGCCTTACGCGAAAGCTTACATTCTTCCGCGCTCTGCCGCGCGGCGTCGCGCAGGCTCAGGCCCTCGGATCGCAAGGCCTCCACCCGCAACAGGCCGTCCTCTAAGCTGGCGCCCTGCTCCACTCGCGGCGCCGCGCCCTCCACGACCAGGACAAACTCGCCTTTTGGCGTGTTTTGCGCATAGTGCTCTGCCGCTTCCCCAATGCTTGTGCGCCACACCTGCTCATGCAGTTTGGTCAATTCACGGCAGAGACTGATGCGGCGATCCGGCCCAAAGGTCTCGCGCAGGTCGCAGAGCGTGGCGGGCAGCTTGTGCGGCGCCTCATAAAAGAGCATGGTGCGTTCTTCCGTCAATAGGCTTTGCAGGTGGCTGCGGCGGTTTTTCTTATTCATGGCCAAAAAACCCTCAAAACAGAACCTTCCGGTGGGCAGACCCGACACAGCCAGCGCGTTGATCGCCGCGCAGGCCCCCGGGATGGACACAACCGGCACCCCCTGCGCCGCACAGAGCGCCACGAGTTCTTCCCCCGGATCGCTGATGGCGGGCGTGCCGGCATCGGTCACCAGCGCGCAGCTCTCCCCCGCCAATATGCGGGAGAGGATGACCGCGCCGCCCGTCCCCGCATTGTGCCGGTGGTAGGACAGCATGGTCTTTTTGATGCCATAATGGTTGAGCAGTTTGATGGTCACGCGCGTATCCTCGGCGGCGATGAAGTCGACCGCCTCCAGCGTTTGGATCGCCCGATGGGTCAGATCGCCAAGGTTGCCGATGGGCGTGGCAACCAAATATAAACAAGCGGGCATGCTCTTGCCTCCTTATGATCTCTCCTGATACCGGGTGGGTAGGATCGAAAGACCCACGCCGCCCTCCTTGATTGCTTCTACCAGCACGGCGTAGGGCGTCTTTTCCGGGTGATAGCTCAGCAGCTGCATGCGTTTGGGTTCCAAACGCTGCGCAGCGAGGGCGGCAAACAGCTGCGCCAGGCGTTCCGGCCGGAATACCAAGGCAAACCGCCCCCCCGTGCGCAGCAAGCGGCCCGCCACCGCGCACAGCTCCTCCACCGAACACTGTTCTTCCATGCGGGCCCGGCCACCGGAAAACCCCGTGCCCACTTGGAAATAGGGCGGGTTGGCGATGACCAGGTGGAACTGATCCGGCGGCAGGAGGTCTTTTTCCCGCAAGTCCGCAGTCAAAATACAGCCGTCCAGACCATTGTCCGCCAAGTTGCGCCGGGCAAGCGCCGCCGCACGCGTATCCAGCTCGATGCCAAAGCGCAACAGCGCCTCCTCCCGCTCCGAGAGAAGCAGCAGCAGCGAGCCCACACCGCAGCCCAAGTCACACACGCGCCAGCCGCGCTTGACGCTGGCAAAGCGCGCGAGCAGCACGCTGTCCCGGCCAAGCTTGAAACAGTCGTCCGACTGCCGCAGAGAAAAGCGGCCCAATTGTTCCAGCGACTCTTTTTCACTCATAAGCCAACCTCGTCGAGCAGGCGCAGCATACTGCGCAGCGTGCGCGCGCTCAGGCCCCAGACCGACTTGCCGCCATACTCATAGATGGGCACCTCCGTCATGCCGCCGCGCCAGCGATAATCCGAGGGAAAGCCTATGCGCTCGTAGGGAAAATCGCTCCCAATCCGCACCTCCACGGGCGCGGTGTAAACATAGGGCTGCGTCCGGCGCAGATAAGAAAGGGGGATCAAAAAAACCTCTTTCACCTCCGACGGATTGGGCCGCAGCATCGAAAGCCCCTCGTCGGACACCACGCCCAGATAGGGGCTTATAACCCGGTCGCTGATGTCCTGCATAATATCCAGCGGCGCAATGAGCGTGATCTGCTCAGGCGGAATGCCGATCTCCTCAAAGGTTTCGCGCAGGGCGGCCTGATCGGGTGTTTCGCCCGCTTCGACGCGGCCGCCGGGAAAGCAGGTCTCCCCCGGCTGCGGACGCAGCGTATCCGCGCGCAGCTCAAACAAAACCTGCCACGCGCCATCCTTGCGGCACAGCAGCACCGCCGTTGCAAAATGGCCGCGCGCATCCTGTATGCCGGGCACGCGACCGGCCAGCGCGCCCTGGAGCGACGCAATACTGAGTTCTTCCTTCACGGCAAGGCTTCCTCCCTTTACGATTCCGGCACGGTAAAATGCGCCAGCGCGGCCTGATCTTCCTGCCAGAGCACCACGCGGCCCGCCGCGCGTGAGCGGCGCAGGTCGATGACGCGTTGGTTGCGGCTGCCGCGAAACAGCAGCTGCAGATCCCGCTCCGCCGCTAGATAAGGCCCGTCGACGAGCACATCCGTTTGTTCGAGCAGCGCCTCATAGCCCGCATTTTTGGCCGCAAGCAGCGCCTCATAGCGAAAACCGCTGTACACCCAGACGCTCAGGCCCATCTCCTGCGCCGCCGCGGCCAGACGCGCGCAGTCCTCGGCTTGCAAAAACGGCTCGCCGCCTGAAATGGTCAGTCCTTCGGTCAGCGGGTTTTCCTTCAGTTTTTCCAGAATCTGCTCACAAGATACCTCCTGTCCACCGTGCGGATCGTGGGTCTCCGGATTGTGGCAGCCCGGACAGGCATGCAGGCAGCCCTGTGTAAAAACGGTCAGCCGCAGGCCCGGCCCATCCACAATGGAATCGCTCACCAGATTGGCAATACGCACCGTCTCTCCTCCTTTTTACGCCTTGCTATTTTAAATTTATATTGTACCATACTGTCTCTGTGCGGACAAGGGTGCAAAGGCGGCAGTGCGCACCAAACCCTGCAAAACCGGTGATCTCCCTCTCTTTTCATAATTACCAACAAAAATATATTTAATATTTTGTCTAATCCGCACAATAATATAACCCATCACTTGCCAAGAATATACTACTTTTTAATGATAAAATCATAAAAAAATAATCAATATACAGCATGCACCTCTAGTTTTGTTGTGATATAATCGGGATATAGACATGCCCGGTATGGAATGCTTTGTTTTGGGCATTCTGCGCGTTTCTATGCCCAGGCAAGTTTTTCAAAACCTGTTCTCAAAATCATTCATATCAGGAGGAATTTTTAATGGAATTTAAACTCAACGAAGACCAGCAGATGATCCACGACCTCGCTCGTGACTTCGCACAGAACGCTCTGGCTCCCCGCATCGAGGAAATCGAAGCCGGCGAGATGGTCAAGCTCAGCAACGGCGAAGAGTATCCCCAGCTGCCCCACGACCTGCATATGCAGATTGCTGAGTCCGGCTTCATCGGCATCAGCTTCCCCGAGGAATACGGCGGAATGGGCATGGGCCACGTGGAGCAGGCCATTGTCATCAAGGAAATCAGCCGTGTCTCCCCCTCCGTTGGTAAGTGCTTGGACGTGTACATTCTGGGCCTGGAAGCTCTGGATCTGTATGCAAACCATGAGCAGAAGGAAAAGTATCTGGCTCCCTGCATCACCGGCGAGCACACCGTCTCCTTCGCATTCACCGAGCCCGAGACAGGTTCCGACCCCAAAATGCTCAAGACCCGCCTGGAGAAGCAGGCTGACGGCACCTATAAGCTCAATGGCGTGAAGCGCTTCATCTCCAACGCCGCTTACGAAGGCCCCTGCGTGCTCTTCGCCCTGCTCAAGGACGACGAGGGCAAGGACCAGGTCACCGGCCTGGTGATCGACAAGTTTGCCAAGGGTTATTCCATCTCCTCTCCCTGGGATAAGATCGGCTACCGTGGCTCCCACGTCTATGACATCTTCATGGACGACATGGTTGTCACCGCTGACCAGATCCTGGGCAAGCCCGGCGACGGTTTCACCCAGCTGCTCGGCACCACCGCTTACGGCAAGCTCGGCTTCACCGCTGTCTTCGCCGGCACCGCTCTGGGCGCTGCTGACTTGGCTCTGAAGTACTGCCAGGAGAAGCTGCACCGCGGCAAGTCCATCACCAAGTTCCCCACCACCCAGCTGCGTCTTTCCACCATGCTGACTTATGCGCACACCGCTGAGCTGCTGCTGCTGGAAGCCGCTGACTACTGCGATAACCACCACTTCGCCAACGACGACATTGACACCATGCGCGCTGTCCAGGCCCGTACCGCTCAGGCCAAGGGCTACGCTGCTGAGATGGCAACCACCGTTGCCACCATGGCTGTCAACGCCATGGGCGCTTACGGCGTCTGCGACGAGTATCAGGTCGAGCGTTTCCTGCGTGACGCCGCCATCGCCCCCAACATCGAGGGTTCCGGCGACATTCAGTACCTCATCCACGGCATGTTCGTGGCTGCCAACGGCAACACCAACTGATTATAACTCAGCGCAATTGCCAGCGAACAAGCGCCGCGTGATCGCGTAGCTTGCTTTGAAATCACATATATTTGTTTGCATCGCTTCGGCGGGTCTGCGGGCCCGCCGAGGCGGCATAATATTTTTTAGGAGGACTGTTACCCATGAATAAGATTAACTATCCTGCTCCCCTGACTTATCCTAAGTACGAGACTCTGCTCATCGACATGGTTGAGCCCAACATCATGAAGGTTACCCTGAACCGTCCCAACGCTTACAACGCTCTGAGCCACGTGCTGGTTTCCGAGATGACCGATCTGTGCGAGAAGCTGAAGCTCGACTTCTATAATGTCCGCGTTGTCCTGCTCTACGGCGGCGACGAAGGCAAGGGCTTCTGCGCCGGCCTGGACGTCAAGGAAGGCCTGAACGACTATGAGAAGACCGCTCCCGGCTTCTATGCTTATCAGATCAAGCTGGGCGAGATGGAGCTCAAGATGACTCAGACTCCTCAGGCTTGGATCGCCATGATCGACAACGTGTCTGCCGGCGGCGGCTTCTCTCTGGCTATGGCCTCTGACATCCGCGTCTGCACCAAGACCGCACGTTTCTCCTGCTTCTATGCCAACGTCGGCATCGGCGGCGCTGACATGTGCTCCTCCTACCAGCTGCCCCGCCTGATCGGCACCGGCCGCGCATACGAGATGATGCTGACCGGCAACTTCATCAACGCTGACGAAGCCTGGAACCTGGGCCTTGTTTCCCGCGTTGTTGAGGACCGTGCTGCGCTGACTCCTGTTGCTATGGAGCTGGCTCGCACCATCGCTGCGAAGGATCCTCTGGCTGTCCGCCTGACCAAGGAAGCTATGCGTATCAACGTGGATGCTCCTGGCTTCGAGAACGGCCTGCATGTCGAGAACCGCAACCAGACCCTGATGATCTGCCACAACATGCAGAAGGATCCCAACCTGGATCCCATCGGCAAGCACTGGATCGAAGAGAGATAAGTCTCTTTTCTCAAGCAATCAAAAGGCCCCGCACAGCAATCGCTGTGCGGGGCCTTTTTTATATAGAGCTGTGCGGCAGACTCATTGAGTCTGTTCCTTCTCATCCAAAAAGCTGCGGTAATAGCGCGCGAAGCGCATATCCTCCTCCATGATGTGCTTACGCACCCAGTCACAGACAAAGGCGTAAAAGGTGTTCACTTCGTCATCGTCATAATCCGCGGCTTCCAGGCGCACAATCAAAAAGCGCAACTGCGTAGAAAGATGCTCATGCTGCGCCTGGTGCTTGCGATAGTCGGGGTAATTGCATTCGACTTGAAAGGCTTCTTCCGCCTGAAAGTGAAATTTTATGTATTGCTCCAAGTATTGAATGCAATCTTCAACGCTTTCGCCGTTTTTGGTGGGACGATTTTTCCGTACAATCAACAATTTATTCACGGCAATGATCAGCTGCATATGTTGTTCATCAATCAGCTCATTACCCGTCTCCAATTCCTTATTCCATCCAAATATGTTCATCAAAGCATATCCCTCCCAAAAACATTATACGACATGAAAGGAAAAAGCACAAGGCTTCAAATGCAAGAAAACAGGGTCGGAGCTGGAGGAGGAAACTCCCGAAGCCCGACCCTTGTTGTATTGGTGTTAAATTATGATTTTTACACGCGATGCTTCACACGATCGTGTTCTTCGGCGCGCTTGGCGTCGTTAAAACGCTCCAGCGTTCCGACCAAGTAACCGGTGATGCGGCGGATACGTTCAAAGTGGACGCCGTCGTCCTCCGTTCTGCCGCAGCCGGGGCATTGATCTCCGATGATACCGGTGAAACCACAGACGGGGTCACGGTCCACAGGGTGGTTCACCGAGCCATACCCGATCCCCTTTTCCTTCATGCAGCGAATGATCTGCTCAAAAGCGGAGAGGTTTTCCGTGGGATCGCCGTCCAGCTCCACGTAGCTGATGTGGCCGGCATTGGTCAGCGCATGATATGGCGCTTCAATTTCAATCTTTTCATAGGCCGAGACAGGGAAGCCGACCGGCACATGGAAGGAGTTGGTGTAGTAGTCTTTGTCCGTCACGCCTGCAATTTCACCAAAGCGTTCCTTGTCAATGCGCACAAAGCGTCCGGACAGACCTTCGGCGGGTGTTGCCAGGAGGGTGAAATTCATCTTGCGTTTGGCGCTCTCGGCATCCATACGGCTGCGCATGTGGCTGATGATCTCCAAACCCAGCACTCTGGCCTTCTCGCTCTGGCCGTGGTGTTCGCCCAGCAGGGCGGTCAAGGCCTCTGCCAAGCCGATGAAGCCCATAGAAAGGGTGCCATGTTTGAGGATCTCACGCACTTCATCGTCCCAATCCAGCTTTTCAGAATCCAGCCAGACATGCTGCCCCATCAAGAAGGGGAAGTTGCGCACCTTTTTGCGCGCCTGAATCTCATATCGCTCGAGCATTTGATCCACACAAATGTCAATCTGATGGTCCAGCCCTTCAAAGAAGTGCTGGATATCTCCCTTCGCCTTAATGGCCAGGCGGGGCAGATTGATGGTGGTAAAGGAGAGGTTGCCTCGGCCCGTTGCGATCTCTCTGCTCGGGTCATAAACATTGCCAATGACGCGCGTCCGACAGCCCATATATGCAATTTCGGTTTCCGGCTTTCCCTCTTTATAGTACTGTGCATTAAAGGGCGCATCCATGAAGGAGAAGTTCGGGAACAGTCGTTTGGCGCTGCAACGCATGGCCAAGCGGAACAGATCATAGTTGGGATCTTCCGGGTTATAGTTCACGCCCTCTTTGACGCGAAAAATCTGAATGGGGAAGATGGGAGTCTCGCCGTTGCCCAAGCCGGACTCGGTGGCCAAAAGCACGTTCTTCATGACCATGCGGCCCTCCGGCGTGGTATCCATACCATAGTTGATGGAGGAGAAGGGGGTCTGCGCACCGGCGCGCGAGTGCATGGTGTTGAGGTTGTGGATGAGCGCCTCCATCGCCTGATAGGTGGCTCTGTCCGTCTCCTTCACGGCGCGGAAGTGGGTAAACGCCTGCGCCTTCTTCATGTCTTCTTCCGTTGCGCCAAAGGTCTCAACAAGCAGCGGCAGCTCCGCTTCGCAGTAAGCCTCGCACTGCTCGAGCACCGGGCAGAGCCCGTCCTCTTTCAGGACACGGGCAATCACCTTTTTGACCTCAGCTTCCGGATCCTCCAGGCCGCAAATCAGCATCAACGCACGCGCCAGGTTCTGGCGGTAAATGCGCACAAAGGTCTTACGGACGCCATCGGCCATGCCGTAGTCAAAGTTGTGAATGGACTGGCCACCATGCTGATCGTTTTGGTTGGACTGAATCGCGATACAACCCAGCGCGGCATAGGAGGCAATGTCGTTTGGCTCACGGAGGGTTCCGTGACCGGTGGAGAAGCCGCAGGCAAAGAGCTGCTTGATGTCAATTTGGCAGCAGGTGGTCGTCAGCGTCAAAAAGTCCAGGTCGTGGATATGAATGTCGCCGTTGCGGTGCGCCTTGGCATGCTCCGGCTTGAGCACGAACATGTCATAAAACTGCTTGGCGCCCTCAGAACCAAACTTGAGCATTGAGCCCATGGCGGTATCGCCATCAATGTTGGCATTTTCGCGCTTGATATCACTCTCCGCCGCAGAGGAGAAGGTGATATCCTCATAGATCTTCATGAGTCTGGTATTCATTTCTCTGGCGCGGCTGCGCTCAGAGCGATACAAGATATAGGCCTTGGCCGTCTGCACATAGCCGTTGTCCATCAGGACTCGTTCCACCAAATCCTGAATGTGCTCGACATCCGGATTGGCTTCCCCTTCGAGCTCCAGGATGGAAATGACCTCCTGGGCCAGCTTGTCCGCCACCTCGCCATAGCCCGGTTTATAGGTGGCAGCAAAGGCTTTTTCAATGGCCTCGGCAATTTTTTGGATATCAAACGCGACTTCTCGACCGTCACGCTTTTTAATTTTTGTGAGTGTCATGGTAATGGACATCCTCTCGCAACCTCTCTTTTCACACATCTAAAACACAACAGCGCATGCACTATATCTAGTGTGCATAAAATACTGTACGCACATCATAGCACCAAACCCCTGTGTTCGTCAAGGCGCTCTGCCCAAAAAGATGCACAAACCTTTCCAGCTCTTTTGGGGTGACGCATCCAAAACCGGGCCCATCCGCGCAGCCAAAAACGACGCGAATTGACACAAAACCCGCAAGAAAGCCTGACATTAGGCAGTTTGCGCGCCGGCCCACCGGGACGCCCCGACCATAAAGGCGCGCCCTCGGCGCTTGTGCACTTTGTCAGTCCTAGCGAACATAACGCTCCAAGAGCTTCCAGCTCAGATTTTTTTCCTCCAGCGCGCGCCAGCTGGCAAAGCAGTTCTCCACGCGCTTCCAGGTGACGTACCAGAAATCGTACCGGATATCAAGATGGGCGGGCAGGATATCCTCAATGATGCGTTTCATGTTGCGAAAGTCATCCGGAATGCCGACCGTATCGGGAAACCAGACCTCCACCTCACCGACATTGGCCGTCTCACGCACCTCCGCCAACACACCGCAGCCGGAGATATTGTCCGAAATATCCCGCAGGCTCAAGTTACCGTCGCGTATGCGCAGCAGCGCGGCCAAGGCGCGGCGCAGCGGCTCGATCTCCGTGACAGCGGGCTTTTGCGCCAACAATTCATAGATGCGCCGCAGGCCCTCGTTCTGCGCGGTCTGCAGGTTCATTTCCTGCTCTGTGTTGTCGAGTTCTTGTCGGCAGGAATCCACCGCGCCGCCCAAGCTCACCAGTTCTGCCCATTGAAAGCTGCCGTCCTCCCAGTTGTAAACGCCCAACGGTTCGAGCAGCGCGCGCATGCTGTCTGCTGCACTCATACCGTCTCCTCCGTCACCGTCAGGTTGCGCAGCTTCCAGAGTTTACCCGGCGTCGCGGCCAGATCCTGCGCCGGCAGCGTAATCTGATAGTTTTCCACCCCATCCAGGGCATAAATCAGCTGACCGAGTTTCGCGCGCAAGATGGCCTTACCGAGCTGGCGGCCGTCAAAATAAGAAACCAACGCCTCTTGTACCGCTTCCTTCACCGGTCCAAACTGCACCCCCTCAGAAACCTTGAGCGTCACGCTCACATCAATGAGCGCCTCTGTCGGCGGCAGAACGCGCACATCCACGGCAATCTCGCGCTGCTCTTGCAGGTGGGTAAACACCGCCGTACGCACCGCCTCGCCCGGGTCGCCCGACACGCCGGACAGAACCACATCCACCGTACCGCGGCCGCGGCTGCGCGGAATGACATTCACCGCCGCCACCTCTTCAAAGGACAAGGCCTCTCTTTCATAGTACGCGCTGTTCGCGCCATTGGGCATGCGCTTGTAGGTCTCAAGCACACGGCGGCGCAGGTTTTCATCCTCCTCCGCCGCCGCGCCGCCGAGGAAGGCCGTCGGATTGGTACAGGCGGCAATGCTCACCGGGGCCACCGACATCACCCGCACGCTGCCCGCCGGGACGTTGCCTGCGCTGCCGGCATCGACAGCCTCCGCCTCCACGTCGACATAGGCCTCTCCTGCTGGAAGGCTGGCCTCCTTTTGCGTCGCAAAACGCACCAATCCTGCCGTCATGCAGACCGTGCCCGCCGGAATGCGCAAGGCAACCGTCTGTACCTCGGCAACGGAAAACCGCAGTTTCCCCTGCGCGCGCGTCGCGGCGTTTCGTTTTAAGCCGCGCAGCGTGGCGTGGTAATCCAGGTGGATCCCCTTCGCCGTCTGAGGGAAGCACTGGGTCAGCGTCCACTCGTTTTGCACATACAGGCCGTGCAGCTGCGTGGCCATGGTGTAAAAGCGCACGGCCATCTCGCTGCCGTCATGCAGGCGCATGCCGGTTTCCCGCGCAAAGATCTCGCACATCTGCTGGTATAACTCCTCTACCGTTTTCACGCAATCCCTCCCAACTGTTTTTTCGTAAGCGTCAGCGCAAAGCCTTCTTCACGCAGACGCAGCTCCACCATAAGCTCGCCGGTCTGTTCGCGCCAGGTGATCCGCTCAATCTCCAGACCCTCCTCATCGGCCAGGGCCTCCTCGATGTACTGTTTGGCCAGCGCACCGCGGCGCGAGGGCTTTTCTTGGGGCAGTCGATATAGCCTGCTGCCCAACTCGGGCAGCAACGGGAATTCACCCCGCCGCGCGCAGAGCCGAAAGAGCACCCTGGCCAGCAAAATTTCATTGTCACTGTCCCTGCAAAACCCACCATTGCCATCCGGCACATAGTCGCCGTCTTTGAGTCGCATACTCATTTATTCTGCACCTCCCGCCTGCCAGAGCACACCGTTGATAAACACATTGCCGGTCAAATGGATGCTGCCATCCTTTTTGAGCAGAATGCGGCCATTGGGATTGACAGACAGCTGCGCCTCGCCCGGCAAAAGGCTCGCATCCTGCAAACAGGCGCGCGCCATCACGCAAGCCCGCTCCTCCTCGCCGCAGGAGAGCACCAGCACCTCGTCCTTCTGCGCCGGAACCCAATCATACCCGCCGGGCGCAAAGACCGGCAGCGCACGCCGCTCGCCGGTTAAGTAGACGCCCGTTGGGTTGCCGGCCAGGCTCACCTGCCCCACCTGTCCGCTCGGCGGTCCTGCCTTACTGCGGCTTCGTTGCTTAGCAAGAAACATATTTCTCTCCTCTATCCATTACAAAATGGCCTCCGGCTCACCCAGCAGCAGCTTCGTGGTAAAGCCGCCCTCATCGAGCGTCACCTGGCTTTCCAATACGCGATACCGCCCGTTCCCGCCAAAGCCGCCGCGCGCGAGCGTGAGCATGTCCCCCGGGAAGGCGGCAAAGGGCAGCGCGAGCAGTATCTCCACGCGAAGCCATTCGGCCATAGACCGCTGGAGCTGAAACGAACCGGTGTAACGCATGGACGCGCCGCTGGTGTTGCGCGGCACAGTGATGACCCGACTGGCGCTGCCCCCTTTGGCGAGAAAGGCCTCGTTCCGGAGTCGCTGCTCTGCCATGGTGACGCGGTTCTGGACCAAGACCTCCGAAAGCGCGCCGTAGCGTTTGCAACGCCAGACCAAGCTGCGCAGCGGCTGCTTGTCATCCACCACCCGCCCGCTCTCCTGCGGCCAGGGCGACAGGCAGAGCTGCCCCGTTTTGGTAAAACGCGGATTCACGCCGCCATAATACCGTGCAAACTGGTACAGCACCAGCCAACAACTGCTGCCGCCCTCCACCGAAAAACCCGCAACCGGCGGCAGATTCGCCTCCTCGGCCAAAGTGATGCCAAACGGCGTGACATAGCGGCCCAGAATGTCGCCCAAGGTCGCCACGCCGTAATCCGCCGACGCCGCTTCATTGTCCAACAAAAGCGCCTGCAAACCGCGGCCATGCAGCTCCAACGTGCAGCCCTCGTCTCCTATGCTGCACTCGCACTCATCCACCACCGCGCAAAACACCACTTCACCCAAATACCTGACCGTCAAGCGAGCCGCGTCTAACAGCTGGGTCTCCTGGCCGATCGTCCAGGGGCAGCGAAAAGAAAAGCTGTCGCAAGGGCTGCCCAAACCATAACGCAGCGTAAAGGCTATCGGGGTACGCAAGTCGAGCTGCGTCCCATCGCAGCAGGTCAATTGCCACTGTGTCATGCCACCCTCACCTGCTCTCCCGGGTGGATCAGGTTGGGGTTTTTGATCTGCGGGTTGAGCTGCAGCAGCTGCTCCAGGCGCAGACCATATATCCCCGCAATCTTCCACAAACTCTCACCGGACAATACGCTGTGAAAGCGCGTCTGCGGCTTTTGCTCCCACTGCGGCGCACTGTCCTGCGCGCCCGCCTGCTCCACCGGACGCAGCGCCGCGCCGGTGTCCTCCTCAAAGCACTCCCAAAAACAAAAGCCATAATGGACATAATCCTCTTGCGGCTCCTGCGTGAGATAGAGCTGTGTGAAGTAGGCCTTGCTGCTCTGCCAAACCGGATGAATGAGCACACCCGGCGTCTCGTCGTAGAAGACCGTCGCCAAGGTTTTGAAGCGTTCGTAGGCATCCTTGCCCACAAACTCCCCTTCCCCCTCCATCACCCGCCGCGTCATGCCCAAGTTCTGCAGGCAATAGCGGCCGAACGGCGTTTTATGCAGCGCCACCTGCCGCTCATAGCGAATGGTATAGGTTCTGGGATTGTAGGGCCAGACGAAACTTTTAAATCTCATAGATGAAAGATTCAAGGCACATCCCTCCTTCTTCTGTCACATGGTCATAGCTTGCTCTTAGCGTCGCATCAAAACAGAGAGAACCCGTTGTCATACCGCCGCGCATCGCGCTCGACGGCACGGTCAAGTGCCAGGATATCTGCCTCATGCTTGCCCGCCGCTTGTTGCACCGGCGAAGCGGATACGGTGCGGCGTCCGGTTTCCTGTCGGAAAAAGAGAGCCGCGCGATCCGCCGCGCGCAGGGCGGACAAAACCTGCGCCGCACGTAACTCTGCCTGCACGGCGGACGATTCCCGCGTCTCAGATCGCCCGGCGGATAAGCGTGACCACCACTTCTCCTGCGGGCGGCCATCCTGTTCGAGTATCTCCTCACGGGCAGTGCGCGCCACCTGTTCAGCCTGCTCCCGCGCAGACGGGTAACGCTCCTCTGGCCGGGCATGCTTCGCCCCGGCCGCAGGACTGTCTTTGCCTTGCTTCGTCCGTCCATCTTCACCAAGCCCGGCGACTTGGCGCGCATCCTTCTGACTTTGCGCCGTCCACACCGCTGCGTTGCGCGCCGGTTTGTCTATCCGGTCAAGCGCCTCAGATAAGGCCGCAGGATCCTGCGCCTGTTCCGGTGCGCGCTTGCCTTGTTTGGTGGCCTCATACCAAGCCGATGCCTTCTGTTTCTGTTTGCGCCGGCGGCGCAGGGCTCTCGCCCCGCGCCACGAAACGCGTTTTAGCGTATTGGGCCACTGCAGCTGTTCTTCCTGCGCATCTTGCGCATCCTCCTGCAGGAGCCAAAGCGAATAATCCGTCATATTTCCTGCGCCTCCTTCATGTCTTGAAAGCGCCGCATGTCAAACTGCGCGTTGACCCCCACCTGGGACAGTGCTGGGTCCGCGCCGCAAATCGGGCAAAGCGCCTGCTCGGCCGCCGCGCGGCAAGCAGGGCAGAGCGCCTCCAACTTCTCCTCCTCGTCCAGCAGGAGGTTGAGCGCGCACCAGAGATAATCGCGCGGCAGCATATCCTTCACCCGCGCCTGCGTGGGCAGCGCGTGCGCCTCTCGGAGCACACGCCAGATAAGACGCTGCGAAGGCGTGTGCTCCAAGCTTTTTTTAGACTGTCGATCTCCTCCTCCGGCAAATCAAAGCCGGGGTTTTCCTCCCGATCAAAGGCCGCCCAGGCCTTGGCCAGGCCTTGAATGTGCGAGACCGGATAGCGGCGCAGCATCTCCTCGCCCGAGGCCGCGCAGGGCTTGCGCCCGCGCCACCAGGCCTTGGCCAAGAGGCAGGCGTTGACGCAAAGGGCCAGCGACGCCTCGTCCACACACATACGCTGCCCCGCCGCGCGGGCTTCCAAAACCTCCGCCGCCGTCAACAGGCGCAGATGCGTGCCATCCGGCAGCGGCTTGCGTGCCCGTCCGCCCACAAGGCGGTAAAACCCGCTCAATTTCATGCGCTAGTCTCTATGCGCTTGGCGGCAACGACGGAGATTTTTTCAATCACCGTGCTGCCCAGCGTACCGCTCTCTCCGATCTGATCCCATTGGCACTCGCTGTAAATGATGCGTTTGCCGGGTTTGCAGATCACAAGGTTAAAATTCTCAAGATCGTAAAAATTGAGGCCGTCCGAGATTGCGTCGTCGGTGGCATACAAGCGCGTCAGTACAACCGTGTGCTTGCTCTGCCCGGGGATCGTCGCCACCGGTTCCGTCTCACCGAAGGCCTCAATGATCTGGCTGCTTTTTTGTGTCTGGGCCTGATAACTCTGCACCACCGCCACCTTGCGGCCATCCACTTCCAAGTAGATATCGCTGCTGGTGGGAATTGCTTTCACTGGCATGTACCCGTCCTCCTTAGACCGTAATTTTGGCGCTCAGCCAAATCTGGTTGAGCCCGTGCGTCACGCGAAAGGAGAAATCCACCAGACAAACCGTTGGATTGTCTGGCATGGCCTCCACGCGCACCTCACCGTAAGCGGCAATGATCTCGCGGCGCAGCTTGTTCTCCAGTTCCAGAATCACCTGTGAACGGATGGCATTGCGCACCTGCTCGCTGTTTTTGCTGCGTGTAAAGCGGGCGCGCAAGGCGTTGCGGATACCCGGAATCACATCGTCGACAATGCGAATCGTACCCAATTCGCGCCAGGTGGCGTCGGGCGCGTCCCCGCTCTTGGTGCGGCTGCTGACACCACGCACCACGCTCAGCTCTCCTGCCAGACGCTCCACCACCGTTACGCCGCCGCGCACCAGTGAATCCACCGCATCCTCGGCAAAGCGCATGCTGACATCGCTCAGGCCGCGCACTATTGCACCACCCAGCGGCACCGCCGGATCCGTCTCTCCGGCAATCAGGCCCGCCACCGCCGCGGCCATCGCGGGCCCCGGCAAGGCCTCGTCCTTCGCGCCCGGCGCGACGAGCACCACGCGCTCTGCATTGAGCAGCGCCGCGCGCGCTATGAGGGCCGCGCTGTCCTCGTTGCCCTCCCCGCAGACCACCGCCAGCCGCTCTCTGCGCAGGCCGGCAGCTTTTTCCACCGCCGCCTTCACGGCCGCGTGGACCGTCTTGTCCGGGGTGTCGCAGATGATCACATAGGGTTCCTCTTTCTCGTTGAGTCGCTGCAGCGCATCGGCATAGCCATCTTCATCCAATACAGGAGAGAAACAGACCGCGGATGCGCCGTTTTGTAACGCCAATTCCACCAGACGCAGCGCAGGCGCCTTTGCCCCCAGGGCGTCCACCGCCTCATCATAGTGATAAAAGGTTTGAACCTCAAAATCTTCCAGCGTGTCACAACACGCCACCAAGCCCACCACAGCGCCAACCGTCTTGCTGCTGACCACCGAAGAGGCCTCATAAACGGAATACACGCCTGCGCGCTCGTGATTGGTCACATTACGCAAGTGTCATACCACCTTTCACTTCAAAATCAAGGAAGCTGCCATCTTCGGCACGCACCGTATAAAGGAGCGCCTCACACAAGAGGCTCCCTGCACGGCAAAACATGTCGCAGCTTCTGTCATAGCTCATATCCTTCCAAAGCATCGTCTTTAAGGAGAGGCCCACCGGCAGTTGTTCCGGCAAAAGGCCTAAGAGCTTTTCCATCAGAGACCAAATCCCCGCCTCGCCGCACTGCTTCGGGCTGTACAAATCCAAAGCAAAGCCGAGCTTGACGCGCTGGGCGTAGATCTCCTCGCGCTCCTTCGTCTCCGGGCTGACGCGCTCGCCCACATAGTTGCCAAAACCCGGCGTCTGCGCATCCATCTCCCGCAAGGAGATCACAACCAAAGCCTCATCTCTCTGCTTGCGCCTCTCGGCGGGATAGTGCAGCATCGCGGGGATCCCGCGCGCGCACATCAGACTGCAGAGCGCCTCGCACAAATCCTGTAAACGCATCATTCGCTCACCTCATCCTGCCGACGCAGGAGCGCCCGCCAGTGGCAGAGTTCCTTTCCCAAAAAAACCGGCTGTGCCCGCTCGATGCGGTAGCGCAAACCATCGCAGCAAAGCAGCTGATCGTCCTGTGCCCGCAGGGCAAGGCCCGCCTCGCCGAGATAGAGGAAACGCTCCTGCCGGGCAAGTCCGAGCGGCGTTGGGGAGAATTGCTTGGCGTCGTTTTCCGGTATCGCCTGCAAAAACCCCTTTCCCTCGCCCAAAGGCTTGCCATCCCGGTCGCAGAGCGTCACCGCCCTACCATAACGGCGCAGGACGCGGGAAAAACTGATTGACGCCCTCACCCGCGCACCCCCCGAAAGGAAAAAGCGCCGTCGTCCGTGTAGGGACGCATCAGAGATACCGCCAGCGCACCCAGCTGTTCCACCAGGCCACTTTTCCCCTCGCCAAAGCGCATCGAAACATCTCCGGCCGTCAAGGCGGTGCAGGGATTTCCGGCCAAACGCGCGGTCAAAAACACCGCCAGGGCGGAAAAGGCCGCCGCCGAGATCAACGCAGAGGCGCAATCTTCCGGTGTATGCTCCGGCAGCAGCCGCGCCTGCCACTGTGCCAGCGTCGCCGCACACAGCTGTGTAAGCGCCTGCTCCTCGGCTTCTTCCAAGGTGTCATCCAGAAAGCTTTGCACCAAGTTTGTCACTTGTTCCAGCATCATTTACCCCGTCACTTTCCCGCTCAGGAGAGCGTCAACACCTTGGCCGCCTCCGGAAAGATTTTAGCAAAGCCGGAAATGCTGGTGATGGCCGCGCGTTCGAGCTGGCGGTCAATCAGCTTGTCATACTCCACCATCACATCGGTGGCGCGAATGAGTTCCAGCGCATACTGCTTGTCCAGGCCAATGATCGTGCCGGCGGGTAGCGCCGTACTCTTGAGCAGCGTCGCGCCGAGCGGCGTGATCATTCTGCCGCTGCCCTGGAAATCGAGACCGGCCGCAGGGACCTGCATCTCCGGCAACTTCATGAGCGTGCTCATCACATCACCGCTGACCAAGAGCGTGTTTAGGCTATACGGATCGAACTGATTCCAAAAGTCGACCAGGCTGGCATACGAGAGCGCGCCGTCGGCGCCGCTGATCACGCCCTCTCCGACTGTAAAGCGTTCGGCGGGATTATCGTTGCCATCGCCGTCTAAGATCACGCCGACGGCATCCTGTAAGTGCATGCGATTGATGTAGGCGCCAATCTGGCGCAGGGTCACCGAGAAGGTGTCGAGTTTCTGGAACTGAATGGCCTCATAGGAGGCCACCAGCATACGGCCGCGTTTGTGCAGCCGCACCGTGTTATCCTGGGCACGGATCTCCGTGCTGGGAATCGCCGCCCCTTCGCTGACAAACTGCAAGGACTTGCCCTGCTCGGTTGGCTGGGAGCGAATGGAGCGATAATCCATGCCATCAAAGCGCGTTTCCGCGGCAGTGATCAAGGGGATCAGATTGGCTTCTTCCATGCCCTGACGCACCGCGCGGGCGACATATTCGGGAAAGAGCACCGCCGATTCCCAAGTGGAAAAGAATTTGGAGACCACATCCGAGCCCGCGCCCTTGACCTTGATGTCAAAGCGTTTGAGCTGACGCTGGTAGGCGTCCAAGTGCTCCAAACTGGTGCCCTTGTACTGGTCGGAGGGATCGCTTTTTTCCAAGACCTCGGAAAAGGAGTGACCGTTCTCCCGATACATCCCCTTGTCCAACTTCACTGATTCAAAATGATAAGCCATAATGCAACATCCTTTCCGCGTATAGGTTAGAGGTACAGGCCGACGCAGCGCGCGGCTGTGTCAACATTGATGACCAGACGAGACAGACCGCCGGATGCGCAGCGCAAGCCACCCTTACCGTCGGCCACAAGCGTGTTCCAGCCAAGGGTAGGGGCCGTGCCGGAATAGGGTACCTCGACATATCCCTTCATCTGTACCGCCGCAATGTCTCGTCTGCAGTGCAGGGCAATACCCGCCGGCAGCGCGCCGTCGGCCGCATCGGTCACCGTGTTGTTGTGGCTGACCGTTTGGGGATACCCGGCAGTCACCGATTCCCCTGCCTCAAAGCTCAAAACCAGCTCTGAAGTTCCATAAAAAGCAACGCTCATACAAAAAACCTCCTAAAATAAAATTAAATGCAAAAAGCATGGTTGCGTGATGGTTCGGGCTGCTTCTCCTGGCAATAGCTGAGCTGCGTGGCAAGCGGCAGCCTGTCCGCCAACGCACCGGCATAGCTTTTTTTCATCGCCAACAGTTCGCCCTCGTCGAGTTTTTGCAAGATGGCCAACAGCGTATCGCGGCTCATATCCTGCCGACACAAAAGGCCCAAGCGGAGCACCTCATCCTGCAAATTTTTTAAGTAACGCCTGCCGCAGGCAGCCTGCTCCTGTAAGGTTTTGATGGTCTCACCCCAGCCCTGCGGCAGGGCCTGGGCCGCCGCCTCGTCAAAGTGCCCTAAGCTGAGGGCTTTTAAAACGCCCGCTTCTTTTTGCGCGGGAACCGCCACAAAGGACCACTCGTAAGCATCCGTCGGGTCGCACAGGCGCACCACACAGCGCACGCCATCGTAAGTCTGCCCCTTGACATGGACGCAGTGAAGCCTGTCCTCCATATCGTTGCCGCAAATCGAGCAAACCCTGCGCGCCACGGCGCAGCTGACGCTGACTTCTTTTTTGATACCGGCTTCAATGTCGGCAATCAGCGCCGCGTTCTGCTCCGAGCGCAGCATGTAGGCATAGCCTTTGAGCGAGCAGTAACCCTCCCCGCTCTCGGCCACCACGCCCGGTTCTGGCAATACCTCACAGCGGTACAGGCGGGCCGTCTGATGCTTCGCACTCCATTGGTGGTCAAAGATACCGCTTTTTCCGACAAAGAGGGGGGCCAACTGCTCCAGGGCCTCTTTGGTGAAGCATTCTCCGTCCCGGTCGACCTGGTTGTCGCACAAACGGACGGAAAACAAATACACTTCCTCCGCCGTCAGGGGCGTCTTGGTCAGCAGGTTGATCTGCTCCAACTCCGCCGCCATCGACTCCGCCGCCGCGCCCGCCGTATCAATGCGCGCGGCATGTTCTTTTTTCAGGGTCATGTTTGCACCTCACTTTGCAAGTTTTCCAATTCCAGGCGTCTGGCCTGCTGACGGTACAGCATCGCCCGCGCCTCCTCCACGCCGTCTTGCAGATTGATCTCATCCCAGTCAATGCACACCTGCGGATTCATGCCATGCAGGCGCAGCCAGAAACGGCAAAGTTTTTCGAGCGGCGGGGTGAGCGTACGGCGCAGCGCCGTCAATTCGCTGGTCATAATGTCCGCCTGCTGGGCGCTCATGCGCTCCGTGGTGGACCAGTTGAGCCCCAGCATAAAAGGCGGAATGCCCGTCTTGGCGACCAGTTGTTCAATGAGCAAACGGATCGGCACCTGGCAGTCCGGAATATTCGCCTCCGCACCGATCACGCGAATGTCCACATCGCCCACAGAGACAAAATCACGCACCGCGCCGTGCTTGCTGCTCTGCATCGCCGCGCTCCACTCCGAAGCCAACTGCTGCGCGCGCGACTGGGCCAGCCCCGCGTCCAAGCTATCCTCGCCCGGCTTGTAGACCACCGAATAGCGCAGGTTGCCGGCTCTCTCCCAGTTGCTGCCCAGGCTCTGAAAAATGGTCAACAAAATATTGGAGAGAAAGGGCATCGCATGCAGCAGTGAGGTGCCGTAGGGATTCTCCGGCGTCGGCTGATAGGGGGTAAAGAGCAGCAGCTCCTGATAGGGCAACTTTCTTCGCGCGCCAGTTTCCTCTCTCTGCCAAAGCTGCAAGGACAGCGGAGAGAGCTCCTCAATTTCGACCGTCTCCACATTGCCGCAAAGCACCGCTGCAATATCGCTGCCCGCGCCGTCGAGCACGATCTCACCCACCGCCCGTCCGCAGGTGAGTAAGGAATCCAAATAGCAGTCCAAGAACGATTGGATTCCCTGCTGATTGCGCCCGGTCGGCACCGTCGCAAGGAATTGATTGAGCGCCTCCTCCGCGCGCGGATCATCGCAGCGGGCCACCAGCCCGCCGGCCAGGCGAACCAGCTTGAGTATCGCAGCATCCACCACCGGCACCGCCTCGCGTATCGCGCGATAGAGGGCAAAGGCGGGGTCGCCGAGCGGTATGTAGCCATCGAGCGAGTGAAACGGATGGCGCGCACCCGGCCTGCCCGCCTGCAACTGAACCGAGGCTCCGGTTGCCGCGGCAGCCTTTCGTTTGAATAAGGGCATAAATTCGTCTCCCTTTCTAAAAGTTAATTGTGTCGCGCGTTGTCTCACACAAAGCGGTCGCGCTCCACAAAACGAACCGAGAACGCCTCATTCTGTTTGGCAAACAGTGTCGTAGCCACAAAATAGCGTATCTCGTCCATGGCATGGTCATGTTCTTTTTTGACGCGGTCGCCGCTGCCCGCGCGCAAATCCCAGCAGTAGGCAGAAAACTCCCGCAAGGCATCCGTGCAAGTTTCACAGATCACCACGCGCCCACTCTGCAGCGCGTCGGCCGTCATACGAATGCCGGAGAGAACATCATTGCGGGCCTTTTCCACCTTCCAGCCCTCCCGCCGCAAGGCTTCTAAAAAGCTGGCCGCCGAAGGGTCGCAAATCACGCGCGTTATCACGCGCCCGCCAGCCAGATCGCGCAACGCCGCGACGTATTCCGCGTCGGTTTTCTGCCTACCCTCAGCGCGCGCATCGTAGTAGAACTCCTTCACGCGATACCAAACCCCGTCGCGCCTGCCCCACAGACCCATAGAGGTGGGATTGCGCGTGCCGTAATCGCAGGAAATGACCCATTCGGAAAACGGTCCCTGCGGCACAGGTCTGACCAAACTCTCGTCGAAAAAGTCGTAAACCAGGCCATCCGGCACCGCCCATTCTCCCAGCACAAAACGCCTGTAAAACGCACCGTGGAACGCGCGCTCATAACGGCGCAGGGTCTGGGCAGAGAGCGTGGGGTTATCCGCCATCCGAAAGTGAACATAGAGGGCGTTTCTCTGCGCGGCATTGCAAATCCACTCCTTATAAAACCAATGCGCCGGTCCCTCCGGGTTGCAAGAAAACCAGAAGCGCGCACCCGTCACCGAGCAGCGGGCCAAGGCCTGCTCCACAAAGGAGCGCGGCATGAGGGCCACCTCATCGAGAAGCACGCCCGCCAGGGTCATACCCTGAATGAGCGACGCGCTGCCCTCGTCGCGTCCGCCGAACAGATAAAAGGTGTTCTCGCGCCGACCCAGGCGCAGCGTCATGAGATTGCGGCTGCGCACCTCATGCACCGACATGCCCAACTGACGCAATACCGGCAAAACGGAAACGAGCAGATTGCGCCGCACCGCCTCCGCCGTTTTTCCACAGAGGGCAAACTGCATGTCCTGGAAGGAAGCCATGGCCCATAGAAAAAAGGAGAGGCCCAAGGCCAAGGTTTTACCGCTGCGCACCGCGCCGTCACAGATGATGGCGTCGCAGGGCGCCGAGGGCATCCCGGCCCGCCACCAGCAGAGCACCTGACGCTGCTTGGGCGAGAACAGCAGGGGTTTCATCGTCGACTGACCGCAGCCTCAGTCTGCGTCGTGGGCGCGGCCAAGGCCTGCAAGAGCGCGGCGTTGCCATCTTCTTCCTCCAACTGCGCGAGCAGCGTCTGCAACACCGCCAGGCGATCCATGAGCTTGACCTCCACCAAACCGTTGGCATTGCGTTTAAACTCCGTCACAGCCATCAAATCCAGCGTTTGAATGTCCTGTTCATCGCCTTCCTTGAGATAGGCCAGGCGAACCGCGTCGTTGACAGGGTGACAGGCCAAGGCCATCATCTCGCGCAACACCGCGCGCTTGGAAACTGTTTTCGTATGTTTCACAAACATTCCTCCTCAACCTAGTGGAAAACAGCTGCGATCTTGCCCTTTTTCGTACACGCAAAAAATAAAAAAAAGAAACCGGACTGATCGGTGTCGATCAGCCCGGCTTTTTCTGTCCTATTTTGCTCAGATGGTACACTGGGTGCTGTCATTGAGTCCTTCGGTATCGGACTTGGACTTTTTGAGTTCTTTCTTCTGCTTGGTCGAAGCGTCCGTCACCATGGCAGCCTGCGGGATGCTCGGATTGGTCACTTGACTCATTTTCGGTTTTCTGTTGCTCATAGAAACATCCTCCTTTCTGACAGATTTGGATGCTCCTATTATGTCACAGAGCGCGCAAACTATGCCAAAAAGCTTGGCATTTCTCGTTCGCGCCAAAAACCATATATTTACTAAACTATGAATCTTTTGAAACGAAAGTCCCGCTCGTCTTGACGCAGAAAAAGGAACATGCGATAATGAAGCATATTTGGAATAGAGAAAGGCGGCGTTTTCATGCCCAGAAAGGTACTCATCGCCGAGGATGATACAAATATCGCAGAACTGCTGAATTTATATTTAAAGAAAGAGGGTTATGAAACCATCTTGGCCGAAGACGGCGGCAAAGCGCTGGAGCTTTACCGCGCCTTCCGACCGGACTTGATTCTGCTGGATATTATGCTGCCGGTGATGGACGGCTGGGCGGTCTGCGGTAAGATCCGTGAAAGCGATAAAACGCCCATCATCATGATCACCGCCAAGGGAGAAACGGGCGATAAGGTCACGGGTCTTGAGATGGGCGCGGACGACTATATCGTCAAACCCTTTGAGATGAAGGAGCTGCTCGCCCGCATCCACGCGGTCCTGCGCCGTACCGGCGAGGAGGAGACGCGCAGCAAAAAGCTGGCCTTTGACGGTTTGATCATCAATTTGGAGTCCTATGAGCTCGAAGTACAGGGCACGCGCATGGACGCGCCGCCCAAAGAGCTGGAGCTATTGTTTCATTTGGCCTCCTCCCCGAACCGGGTGTTCACGCGCAATCAGCTGCTTGACGAGGTTTGGGGCTTTGACTATTTTGGCGACTCGCGCACCGTGGACGTGCATATCAAGCGATTGAGAGAGAAGTTGGAAGGCGTCAGTGAGCTCTGGTCGCTGAAAACCGTCTGGGGCGTGGGATATAAATTTGAGCTGCGCAACAGCTGATCAGCCTGACCGGAAAGGGGGCGTCACCCCATGTATCGACGACAACTCATCGCAACGCTCAGCTTAATTTCCCTCTGTCTGCTGCTGCTGGGCGCCGGTTTTTTCACTTTATATTATCGTTACCATCTCAATGAGATGCAGAAGGACATTTCCCAAAACGCGAAATATATCTCCAGCTACGCCAAGCTGGTGTTGAACACAGAAGATGACATCGTGTCGGAGGATTTCCGTCAGTATTTAAGCTCGCTCTCGCAAGTGGCCAACTGTACCATCCTGCTCTGCGACAAAGATGGCAAGGTGCTGCATGCCACCGGAAAGGGCCTGGACGGAACGCTCAAGACGGGCTCCACCGTACCCACCTGGGCGGTCAGTGACGCCTTAAGCCGCAAGAACTTTCCGGGTCTGACGAGTTTAAACGGTATTTTGCCCTATAACAGCTACATCACCGGCGTTCCCATCACGCTAGACCTCCTGGTACTTACGCCGCAAGGGGCCATGAAGACCGAGCAACCGCTCGGTGTGATTTTCGTCGCCATGGACGCCTCCTATGTGCAGGACTTTTTGGTCAATGCCCTGCAAATGTTTCTGCTCACCGCCGGGGTGGTGCTGCTGATCTCGGTGGTCATCTGCTCCATCACGGCCCAGCATATGGTGCAGCCGCTGCACGCCATGTCGGCGGCTGTCTACCGCTTCGCGCGTGGTGATCTGGACGTGCGCGTGACGGAGTACAGCACAAGAAAGGATGAGATCGGCGGCCTGGCCAAAGCGTTTAATGCGATGGCGGATGCCCTGGCGCAATCGGAAACGCGGCGCAGTGAATTCGTCGCCAATGTCTCTCATGAGCTCAAAACGCCCATGACCACCATCGCGGGCTTTGCCGAGGGCATCTTGGACGGGACCATCCCGCCCGCCCGTGAGCGGGAATCGCTGGAGATCATCTCCTCGGAAACGCGGCGTCTGTCACGCCTGATCCGCCGCATGCTGGAGCTCTCGCGTCTGCAATCGCAGGAGCGCATCGCCGCACAGGTGCAGTTTGATATCAGCGAACTGCTTTTGCGCGTTCTGGTGAGTCTGGAATCCAAGGTGATGGAAAAGGAGCTGGAAGTGGAGGCCAATCTCCCGGAAGAAGGCGCCATGGTCTGGGGCGAACCGGACGCCATCACCCAGGTTTGTTATAATCTGCTGGATAATGCGATCAAATTTTCGCGCCCCGGCGGGGTTTTGACCATCGGCCTGCGCATGCACGCCGGCAAAGCCTATGTCTCCATCCGCAACCAGGGGGAGACCATCCCACCGGAACAGCTCGCCGTGGTGTTTGACCGTTTCCATAAAGCGGACCGCTCACGGACAGAAAAAGACGGGGTCGGCCTGGGCTTGTATATCGTGAAAACCATACTCAATACCTATAAAGAGGATATCACCGTCACCAGCGAAAACGGTGAAACGGAGTTCACGTTCACCTTGTCGGAAGTGTAAGGTTTTGTCCTCCCGGACGGGGCCCCCTTTCTGAAAGATCAGAAAGGGGGGAAAGAATCTTTTTAAGGGCAATTGAAGCTGAAGGTGGCTCATCAACTCTTCAAACCTTCTCATCATGGCGGAGCGCCGAACAGACATCGTCTCGAAGCGTGATATGCCAAGCTTCACTTGATTTTTTCCATAACGAAACGCAAAAAGTGATAGGGCTACGCACTGCACACCCGCAGCGCCAAAGCCCTATCACTTTTCATATTTTTACCACAGCAGTCTTGCACCCGCCTACCCCCATACCCCGCTACCGATTGGTAGTTCCCATCATCAAAAAGGAACCACTGGGAGCCTGGTAGTCACCGCCTCGAAACGCCATCTGTCTAGCGCTCCGCCATGATGAAAGGTCTTGAAGAGTGCCTGAGCCACCTTCAGCCCAATATGCCCTTAAAAAAAAAGATTCTTTCCTCCCTTTCTGATCTCTCAGAAAGGGAGCCCCGTCCGGGAGGACAATACCCAGCCCACAAAATTGTATAAGGTAACACCCAAACGAACCCGCTTAAAGCGCCCGCCGTGCCGCCTCCAAATAAATCGCACATTCCAAGCGTTTTTGAAAGAGCTTGCAGCCGTACTCATAAATCCCCAAAATGCTGCCCGTGGCATGATACGCATTGGCCGCGCAACCGCCGGCACAAAAGAGTTTCGCCCAACAATCCCGACAAGTGGCATTCTGACAGATGTTGCAACTTAAAAACTCCCGTTGCAGGCTTTGATTTTGAATGCCATCCGTGACATTTCCAACACAAAACGCCTCCTCACCCACAAACTGATGGCAAGGATACAGCTCTCCCGTGGGCGTCACCGCCAGATACTCATTGCCCGAGCCGCAACCGCTCAAGCGTTTGGGCAAACAAGGCCCGCCGGCCAGATCCAGCATGTAGTGGTAGAAGGTAAAGCCCTCGCCGCGCGCTTCGCGTTGGAGCATCTCCTCCGCCAGACGTTCATATTGCTCCATCAGGATGGGCAAATCCTGCTCACGCAAGGCATACTCCTCCGCGGGATCGCAAACCACCGGCTCCATGCTCAGCTCACGAAAGCCGAGATCCGCCATGTGGATGATATCCTGCAAAAAGTCAAGGTTGTGCCGCGTAAAGGTACCGCGCATGTAGTAACCCTTACCGCCCCTGGCGTCCACCAGCTGACGAAACTTCGGCACAACGATGTCATAACTGCCCTGACCGGCAAAATTCTTGCGCAACGCGTCATGCACCTGGGGCCGGCCATCCAGACTCAGCACCACATTGTGCATCTCACGGTTGAGGAAGTCGATGATCTCATCGTCGAGCAACAAGCCGTTGGTCGTGAGCGTAAAGCGGAATTGTTTTCCGTGCGCCTGCTCCTGGCTCCTGGCGTATTGCACCAACTGTTTCACCACCGGCCAGTTGAGCAGCGGCTCCCCGCCGAAAAAGTCCACCTCCAGATGGACGCGACTGCCCGATTCGCGCATCAGCAAGTCCAGGGCTTTCTTTCCCACTTCAAAGGGCATGAGCGCCTCCTCGCCGTGGAAATTCCCCTGCCTGGCAAAGCAGTATTGGCAGTTGAGGTTACAGCTGTGGGCCACATGCAGACACAGGGCCTTTAATACCGGTTCGCCCTTCATGGGCGCGGGCGCATCGGCCAGCGGATCTTCTGAGAACAGCTTACCCGCCTTTCGCAAAGCCTCCACATCATCCAGACAGGCGCGGATCTCACCCTCGTCCACCCCGTCCATATCGCCGTATACCGCCAGCATCTGCGCGACGATTGTCTCGTCTCCTACCTGCTGATCTTTCAGGGCAATGATGTCATAAGCCACCGGGTCGACCAAATGAATCGCGCCGCTGTTGGCATCCAGGACAATAAACCGACCGCCCTGCTTGAACTGATGTATCATAAAACGTCACTTCCTTGCATAAAAAGCGCCGTCTCGACGCCCGCGGGCGCAGAGACGGCGGCTTTTCGTCGTATTGTTTGCCGATTAAGCCTGTTCGTTTTCGCACTGCTGGTTGGCCAGGCCGCAAGAGGTCTTGCAGGCGGACTGACAAGAGGTCTGGCATTCGCCGCAACCGCCGGTCTCCAGGCTATGCTTGAGGTCACGGGTCTCGAGGGTTTGGATTCGATTCATCAAAGACAACTCCTTAAATGGCAGAGACGGGCAAAGGAGCACCCATCGCGCAAAAGTAATTTCACTATATTATAAGAAAAAAAACCCCAACTGTCAATGCCAATCGCTCAAAAACGCACAACGCAGAGGCAGTTTGTCGGCACCGCGCCGCTTGAAACGAGTTTCACCCCCGCCGCCTGCATGCGCAGCAGCGTAGCAGCCAGCGACGCGTCGATCCGCTCGCCCGGCAAAACCAGCGGCACCCCCGGCGGATAGGCCCAAACGCCCGCGGCAGCCACAGAGCCGATGGCCTGCTCGATCGGCAGCAGGTGATGCGGCAGCGCGCGCACCTCCTCCGGCAGGCAGTGTACCCGTGGCACAGGCGGCTGCCGCGGATACAACGCCGGTTCCCCCCGCGTCAATGTCTGATCCACCTGCGCCAAGGCCTCGGCCAGCGTACATAAGGTCTGCGCGTCATCTCCCATACCCGTCATGGCGATGGCATAGGGTTCCAGCGCCATTTCCAGCTGTATGTGGGCCTGTAATCGCAAGATCTCCGACAGGGCGGTGCCGGTGGTTTCGGTGCCCGCACAGCCGATCACTAACTTGCTCGGATCCAAATCGAAAACACCCTGCTCCGACGCCGAGAGCAGCCGCAGCGCTTGCCAGTCACCCGCTCGCGCGCGAAAATCCGTCAACGTTTCCATCCATGCCCGCAAAAGCGACGCACCACGCGCCTTCAACAGATCCACACAGCCGCACAGCGAAGCCAGCAGAAGATAGGAGGGGCTGCTCGACTGGAAGATGCCCAGCTGCCTGTGCACTTCGTCCCGGGAAATAAAACCCGCGCGCCAGTGGAGCACCGCCGTCTGCGTCAGGCTGGGCAGGGTCTTGTGAAAGCTCTGCACCACCAGATCCGCCCCCAAGGCCACCGCACCGTTCGGAAACCCGCCACCCAGACCCAAATGCGCGCCATGCGCCTCATCGACGAAAACGGGTATATTCTGTCGATGCGCCACCGCACAAAGGCCCGCCACATCGCTCAAAACGCCCTCATAGGTCGGGCTGGTCAGAATCAGCAGCTTGCAGTCGGGATACTCCCGCAACGCCTCATCCACCATCTCCGGCGGCAGCGAGCAGGCGCAGCCGAACGCGGCGCTTTGCGGCGGCTGTAAAAAGACCGGACGCAAGCCGCAAAGTTCCAGCGCGTGAAACACAGCCTTGTGGCAGTTTCTGGCCACCAAGACCCGATCCCCCCGTTGCGTCGCGGCGCGGATGGCGGCCAGAATGCCGCCCGTGCTGCCGTTGACCAAAAAGAAGGCCGCGTCGCTGCCATAGAGCTGCGCCGTCTGCGCCATCGCGTCCTTGAGCAGTTCTTCCGGCGCATGCAAATCATCCAAGCCCGGTATTTCCGTCACATCCAGCCCCGCCCCAAGCGCCTTTAAATAGGGGGCCAAAGCCGTATTGCGCTTATGCCCCGGCATATGCATGGGCAAAGGCCCCGACCGCTGCCATGCGGATAAGCGTTCCCACAGCGCCTCCATGCCAACCACCTCTTTCTTGTCCTAGATTATACGAAAGCGCACACAAAAAGGCAAGTGCCGCAATCTGACCTTTTAAAATATAACATAACTGGATATACCGACAAAGTCAGATTTGTGCTACACTCGATGTAAATGAAGGGAACAGGGGGAATTGTCATGTCAACGGAAGCCTTGTCAAGCAAGCGCAACCCAAAGGCGCTTGGCCGCACGCAAACCATCGTCCTGTGCGCCATGTTCACGGTGCTCACCTATATTTTCACCATGATCAACATTAATTTTTTAGGCATACCGGGCGGGCTGGTGCACCTGGGCAACATTCCCTTTTTCATAGCAGCGATTCTCTTTGGCAAAAAAATCGGGGCCATTTCGGGCGGCGTGGGCATGGCGTTGTTTGATGTTTTATCGCCCTACGCCATCTGGGCGCCCTTCACGCTGGTCATTGGCCTGGCAACGGGTTTTCTGATCGCCCTATGTACCGCACAGAAGAAAAGCTTTCCGCGTTATCTTTTGGCCATGCTGGTGGCCGCCGCCGTCAAAGTCGGTGGATATTACATCGCAGAGGGTTTCATTTACGGCAACTGGCTCGCGCCCGCCCTGGCCATTCCCGCCAACTTGACGCAAGTGGGCGTGGCGGCGGTCGTTGTCCTGCTCATCATTGAGCCGCTGCGCATCGCAGCCAATAAAACCATTCTGCGCAGGGCATAGTCCAAAAATCGGAGTACCGTTCATAAAGGAGACGATTGGCATGTATGACTTGATGACAGCGGGCCCCACGCGCGTCTGCGACGCGGTGATGCAGGCGCGCAGCCGTCCCTTCCCGAACCCGGACCAGGACCCGGCCTTTGTCGAGGACTATCATACGCTCTGCCGGCAAATCAGCGCCCTGCTCGGCGACGAGAGCTATGAGACGCTCATCCTCAGCGGCGAGGGCATCCTGGGCCTGGAAGCCGCCGTCGCGACGCTCACCGAACCCGGCGACCGCGTGCTGATCCTGGATAACGGGGTATTTGGCGCGGGTTTTGCGGATTTTGTTCGTCTGTACGGCGGTGAAGCGGTCCTGTATCGCTGTGATCCCGACCATCCCATTGACCCCGCGGCCCTGCGGCAGTATCTGACGAACGATCACGCCTTTCGCTATGCCACAATTGTCCACTGTGACACGCCCAGCGCCATGAAAAACGACATTGCCGTGCTCTGCCCCTTGCTCAAACAATACGGCATCATCACCCTGGTGGACGCGGTGGCGTCCATGTTTGGGGAGCCGCTCGATGTCCATACGGGCATAGATATTGTCTGCGGCGCCTCGCAAAAAGTGCTCTCCGCGCCACCCGGACTCGCGTTTGTGAGCATCCACCCCGCGCTCTGGGCACAGATGCAGCAGCGAAAAACGCCCGTCGCCTCGTTTTATGCCAACCTGCTTCTCTTTGCGCAGTACTATGAGGAGAAATGGTTTCCCTATACCATGCCCGCCAGCGATCTGCAAGGACTGGCCGTTGCACTTGCGCGTCTGGCGGCGGATAAGGACTGTCTGGCGCGGCACGCCCGACTCTCCGCCGCCTGTCGGGCCGCGCTGCGCGCCGGTGGACTGCGCCTGTATCCGCAGAGCGGGTATGTGAGTACCGTCACGGCCTTTTGTGTGCCGGAAGGCCTGACCGACAAGGAAATCTTGTCCGAACTGATGCAGCGGCATGCCATCATGCTCTCGTCCTCCTTTGGCCCCTTTGGCGGAAAACTGCTGCGCATTGGACATATGGGTGAAAATTGCCACCGAGAGCCCCTGCAGCAGACCCTCGCGGCCCTGGATGACAGCTTGCGCCGTCTGGGTTTCACGCCGCGCTGTGATTTGGCCGCAGCCTTTGACGAAGCGCTTACATAAAATGGGCGAATTTTCTTGGACTTTTGTAAGAAGCGGCTATTTTTAGCTGTTTTTTTTAGAAATAGTTATTGCGTTTTAAACAGGATCGTGATATACTTCCTCATGAACTGGCAGCGTACCAATCTCTAACAAACAAGCCGGCGGGCAGCGAATCCACCGACAGTTTCTGCATGATGAATCCAGTCATGCAGGGCGGTTTTTTTGCGTCCGCGTATTTTTTGAAAACGAGTGGTGCATGACAGTTTCCAGGCAAGCAAAGCAATTTGCCAAAGCCCGACCTCTCTTGTGATACCTCTGCGTAATCACGCAGGCATCAATAATAGACGTTAAAGGAGCAAACTGATTATGAATGCTTATGTGGCAAAAGTTCTCGAAACGGTAAGAGCCAAGCACGCTACCGAGCCCGAGTATGTCCAGACTGTTGAAGAAGTCCTGGAATCCCTCGTGCCCGTCATTGACAAGCACCCCGAGTACGAAAAGGTAGACCTGCTGGGCCGTATGGTTGAGCCCGAGCGTATGTTCACCTTCCGCGTCTGCTGGATGGACGATGCCGGCCAGTGGCACACCAACATTGGTTACCGCTGCCAGTTCAACGGCGCGCTTGGCCCCTATAAGGGCGGTCTGCGCTTCCATCCCTCCGTGTACTCCGGCGTTGTGAAGTTCCTCGGCTTCGAGCAGATCTTCAAGAACAGCCTGACCGGCCTGCCCATCGGCGGCGGCAAGGGCGGCTCTGACTTTGACCCCCGCGGCAAGTCCGATGCTGAAATCATGCGTTTCTGCCAGAGCTTCATGACCGCTCTGTATCGTTACATTGGTCCCGACGTGGATGTGCCCGCCGGCGACATCGGCGTGGGCGGCCGTGAAATCGGCTACATGTACGGCCAGTACCGCCGCCTGAAGGGTCTGTGGGAGAACGGCGTTCTCACCGGTAAGGGCCTGAGCTATGGTGGTTCCCCCTTCCGTCCGGAAGCAACCGGCTTTGGCGCTGTGTACTACACCGTCGAAGTGCTCAAGCGTCTGGGCAAGGACCTCAAGGGCATGACCGTCGGCTGTTCCGGCTTCGGCAACGTGGCTTGGGGCATCTGTAAGAAGGTCGCTGAGCTGGGCGGCAAGGTTGTCACCCTGTCCGGCCCCGACGGCTATATCTACGATCCCGACGGCGTGGCAACCCCCGAGAAGATCGACTATCTGCTCGAGATGCGTTCCTCCGGCCGTGACCGCTGCCAGGACTACGCTGACAAGTTCGGCGTGAAGTTCGTGCCCAATGCCAAGGCTTGGGGCGAGAAGATGGACATTGCTATGCCTTCTGCTTTCCAGAACGAAATCGGCATGACAGAAGCCAAGCAGATCATTGACAACAAGGTTGAGTACTATATCGAAGTTGCCAATATGCCCACCACCAACGAAGCCCTGGCTCACCTGAAGAAGCACGTCAAGGTCGTTGCTCCTTCCAAGGCTGTCAACGCCGGCGGCGTGGGCGTTTCCGCTATGGAAATGAGCCAGAACTCCGAGCGTCTGACTTGGGATCCCAAGCAGGTTGACGAGCAGCTCTACAAGATGATGGCAAACATCGTCAAGGTTTCCATGGACGCAGCAGAAGAGTACAACCTGGGCTATGACCTGGTTGCCGGCGCCAACATTGCAGGCTTCCTGAAGGTTGCCGAAGCCATGATGGAGCAGGGCTGCTTCTAATCGTAGTCGCAATCATCAACAAATCAATTAAGCGCACCGCCGGATTCTTGCCGGCGGTGCGCTTGTTTTTTAAATAATTATAATAAATAATGATGTTTTATGTTTTTATATATTGACATTCTAGAAAAATAATGCTAAGGTAATATTATCATAAAAAGGAGGATTATATCATGAAGACTAAAAAAAGGCAATAACTTGTTTTTTCCTGGCATTGTTACTTCTGCAGTCATTTTCCCTTACTTCGCTGGCCGTAGGTAACGCAGATGAACCGCCGCGTGAGTCAGCTGCTCTGGATCAACTTTCTAAAGAGTACAATCTAAAAGACGTCGACATCAACGATATTCCTGCCGAGGTGCAACCATTGGTATTTAACTCCGCGGAAGAATTGGAAGCCTTCTTAGCTTCTGAAAAACAACGTTCCGAGAGAAGCGTTGTTGAAGCAAGAAAGCTGGAAGAGGCAGTAAAGGCAGAAGCAAAAAGTGGAATTCCAAACCCCATGCTAAGAGCAGCCTATTCGGGTTCACAAACGAACCAAGTTTACACAGGAATACTTGACGGTTTTTATATTAAAGCGGATTATACTTATTATTATGATGATTTTAACAAACGTAACCTGTTTTCTAATTGCTCATATGTGCACGGATATTTACAGGGAATTACCATTGGCAATAGATACTATGAAGCGCGCACCAGATCAGCCGTAAGTGATGGCGGAAGATCCTTATATGCCGCTTCTGAAGGAACAATGGAGCGTTACATTGTTCTTCAGGGAATAGGAAAAATTTACGAAAGCTACGAAGTTTTTAGCACTTATTTTTATTTGTGATCCAAATCAATGTATTTATTTAGCCAGTCTTAAATAGAGGTAACATTGCATGTATGTTAACTATATGACCTTATTTTGGACACTTTTTAATATTGCCATTATAACATTGATAGTATGTGTCATAATACATTTCATCCGGAAGCGCTGGTAAACCAATCTGCCAATACGTTCAAAAAGAAACGGCCAACGATAATGTCTTATCGTTGGCCGTGTTTTTTTTTACTGAGTCGCCCGACCGATCCGGGCCTTTCAAATGCTGCATCAGCAAGCCATACCCCTCGCTGATGTCCTGCCGGGTCGTCTCAAAATCTCCACTGCACCAGGGACCAAGGGAATCTTCAGTCCATATCAACAGTTAAACTGCTTGATATTTGCCATGTATCCTTACTCGAAGATATACTAAATGTGACACCTGATGTCTCAATGTGAATGGATGGGCTCAGCCCTCCATACGTATGCACATATTTACTTTCAAATTTCTGATTCGCCACGGTGGGTCTTCCCGTAACATAAATTTTAGCCATCGCCTCATCAACATGCTTTCCGTTCACAAGTTCATTGAAAGCATATACAACATATGAATATCCCCCATCTGTTCTCCAGTAGTCATTCGTTCCCAGCTTACTGCCGTCACTTAACAATGCCTCAAAATTATCTCTCATCAAGCCAAAGTTACTTGGTGCCGAGATGGAAATATAATCTGCATAATTTGCTGGATGAAATCCACCCGGGGAAGAATAACCGGACCATGACACGACCGACACGCCTATGTAATTCGCGCCGTGCCCATTGTAATCTGCCGCCAAGGTGTAGAGCGACAACTTACCCTTTCTCTGCGGCATTCCCATGATTTCGCTTCTTATCGTCTCGGCTGCAGTCATGGGTTCTAAGCGGGTGCCGCCGGCGTCTTGCACTTCCTTCACATAAACCTTTGTATAGCCAAGTGCAATCATCTGATTGTTTTTCCCGACACTATCAACAATGAGTTTTTCTAATTCTTTACTGGACTTTGTTTCTTCCAAAAGTGCTTGGGCTTCCGCAGATACACTTCTTGTCGTGGCAAGCGCATCACCGACAACAAATAAATCCTTTGAAACCCCTTTCAAATCAATTTGACCTTTTTCTTCATAAATCGTATTATCATTGCCCACATAGTCAGTTGCCAAGGCAGAACTCGACAAGATCATCAAAAAACAGAGCATGACAATCATTCAAAACACACCTTTACATTTTAAAACCTTTATCCATTACTCCCCCGCAATGTTACGAAGCAACAAAATGCAACCTTCATAAATATCATCCCAAGTTTGATTGAAATCACCCGTGTACCAAGGGTCGGCAATGTCTCTTGGCTTGGGGGCAAGGGACAGCAATCGAAATACTTTCTTTTCGTCTATCTCGCCAAACAAGCGCTTCATATTCTGCAAATTGGCCGTATCCATACCCACCAAGTAATCGTACAAGGCATAATCTTGCTTCTCTAAGCGTCTTGCCCGCTTTCCGGTAGGATCAATGCCATGCGCCCGCAAAACGCGTTGTGCCGGCGGATAAACAGGATTCCCCAACTCCTCAGCAGAAGTACCGGCGGAAGCAATTTCAAAAAACGCCTGCCGTCCTTCTTGCTTCACTAACTGACGCATTACAAATTCAGCCATGGGGCTGCGGCAAATGTTGCCGTGACAGACAAACAGAATCCGGCAAAGCTGTTTTGGTCCTTGCATGGTGAACACGGCCTCCTGACATGAAAAATATTTTGCTTTGAAACAAACTGCGTCCTCACAGTATATTTTTTTAAGTGATTTTTGACCATTATACAGGAAAGACCCTTTAAGATCAAATAAATAATGGTATTAGAGCCAAAGAAAGCGTGTTTGATGCATCTAGGCAGATTCGAACTGCCCTCCGCTGCTCCGCCGTGACTGCGTCTCGTCGGGTGGCCACGCCCTCTCATTTAACTGCCTCTCGCTTTCGCGACGGCATCATTTCCGCTGCGCTCCAATGTAGGATTCGCTCGGCAGCCCCACATAATAGAAAACCTGCAAGCGTTTCCACTTGCAGGACTTCCTGGAGCATCTAGGCAGATTCGAACTGCCGACCTCATCCTTACCAAGGATGCGCTCTGCCGACTGAGCTATAGATGCATCAAATTGAGTTGTAGGAACTCAATGCACAAAGGGAAGAGAACTCTTCCCTTTGTCGCACTAAGTTTGGCGACGCCGATGGGACTTGAACCCACGATCTCCGGCGTGACAGGCCGGCGCGATAACCGACTTCGCTACGGCGCCACAAAAGATAAATCTGGCAGGGGCAGAAGGATTCGAACCCTCGGCACGCGGTTTTGGAGACCGCTGCTCTACCAGCTGAGCTATACCCCTATATGGTGGGCCTTCACGGACTTGAACCGTGGACCGACCGGTTATGAGCCGGTTGCTCTAACCAACTGAGCTAAAGGCCCATTCCGGATTTATGAGCCTTTCCCTCGGGAATACGCTCCACCGAGGGAAAGGCTTCTTGGCGCCTCCTGTTGGACTCGAACCAACGACCCTGCGGTTAACAGCCGCATGCTCTACCGACT
>CAYVNT010000013.1:0-39619 GCA_964453275.1 uncultured Ruminiclostridium sp.
CGCTCCCGCAGCCCCATCCGGCCCCGCCTGACAGCTAAAGTAGACTACCACCTTTCCACTCTCCTGTCAAGACTTTTGGCTCAATTTCTTATTCTTTTTTTGCAGCGCGCCGACTTGTTTTTATTTCCATCCGCCGCAAAAGGGCAGGCAGCACAAAGTATAGTGTTAACAGGACAAGCAGGAACAACAAGCCACCCGCCGGGAGCAAAACTTTCAGGCACCACAGCAACCATTCCTGTCTGCCGTAGAGCACAACCGCACCGACAAAGCCAAGCGCGGCGCAAGCAATCAATAAAACCGCCATGCCCTTCTTGCCGGCTTGCATGCCCAACCCGATCCCGATTTTCTTGATGGCAAAAAGCAGCAACCCGAGCAGAGCCAAATCGCCCAGCATCCAGAGCGCAGAATACAAGGCTTCCAAGCGTTGAAACGCCCCTTCCACGCCCAATCCGGCCACGAGCTGGAAGAAGGGCCTCTCCAAGCGTCCGGCCAAAGGCGCGCCAAAAACACCAACGAGCAGCGCGAACAAGGCGGACAGGGCGAAAAAGAAAAAGAGTACCCGGCGATAGATGCGACCCGGATCCCCCTCGCGCGGCCGTACCGCGCCGCAGAGAAACAGCGCATATAGACCAACCGAGCAGGAGCCGAGCAAAGACAAAGCATTCCCGGGCACCGCCGAGAGTTCTTGCTTGCTAAACAGCAAACAATAACCCGCCTCCAGGCGCGGCAGCGACAGCAAAAGCACACCGAGCAGCGCCACCGCAAAAATCACCAGAAAGATTTCGCAGCTGCGCGCAAAGGCCGGCAAGGATTTGAGCGCCATCCAAACCGCCAACGCCAGCAGCAAGACGCCCAGGACGAGGTGTCCGCTGCGCGTGTCTCCCAGGCGCGCAATGGCGCGTGCCGTCTGGATCACAATTTGCACCACCGCCCAAAGGGCAAAGAGTACAAGCGCCATGCCGCCGCCCGCTTTTCCCAACGCACGCGGCATTTCGCTGACCAAGTCACGCGCGGCCAGCTGTTTTTTCCCACGCAGCGCCAGCAGTAAAATTAGCATGACAGGCAGAAACGCCAACAAAGGCACCAGCCAAAGTGCACTGCCGGCACGCATCAGCAAGGCCGCCAACTCCACGCCCAAAGACAAAAGCGCAAGCATGGTCAGCGATAAGAGCTGATGCAGGGAAATATACTGCTGTTTCATGGCAGCCCCTCTCTTTCACGGTTGATTTATTCCGGTTTGTGAACGACTTCAATGTCCACAGGCACGGAGGCAAAGTGCGTGCTCCATTCGTTTTGGATGATATCCCACGCCCAGGGCGCATGCAGGCCGGCCTTCCGCCGCATACCGACGGCATCCGCGTTTTGCTGACGCATGGCTTCAATGGCCGCCTCCAGATCCCATTTGACCGCGGCCAGCGCGCGCGCCGTTGTCTCTTTTTCCAGACCCTGCACGCCGCTGTCAAGCGTCACAGCCCGCACCGCGCAGCGAATGCGCAACCCCGCGAGCGAACCGTTCCGGATCACAGGCCAAACGGACGAACCCTTAGACCGCAGTTCCACCGTCACAAACCCGCCGTTGCCGTCGTCCAGGTTTTCCGTCCATTGAATGTTCTCTCCGAACAAGAGCGCGCAACCGCGCGCCGCAGCATCTTCAATATATCCCTGCAGCTTGCCTTCTCGAAAGAGCGCATAGCTGTCAAAGAGCGGCACACCGTCTTGTATGCGCAGCGCGGGGATCAGCGCCGCGCCGTCGTCGGCCCACTGCGCCGTGATCGCGCGCAGACTGCGCATTGGCAGCACCGCGCCGTTTTCACTGCCCTGCCGCAGGGTTTCCAAACGGCTTGGCAGGTCGCCGCCCTCTGGGAAAAGGGCGTCCACGCCGCCCTCGCGCAGAATCCAAAGCTTACTCTCCACACTCTGCTCTGCCTTTTGAAAGATGAGGGCTAGAAGCTGGGGCAGTGATTCCTCGGCAAAGCGTTCTTCGAGCACCAGATGCTCCACATGCGAAAAGCTGATGCTCTCATTGCCGCGGGCACGGCAATTGGTCATGGCCTCTCCCACGGTCACGCCGCCGCCCTCAAATACGGTGAGCGGCGCATCGGTTCCGGTTTCCGCGGCAGCCAGCAAACGCAAGGCGCCTGCCTCATCCCGCGAAAAGGCCAAAACAGAGGCCAGCGCAATGCCGCGCGGCTCCCGTCCGGACGGCAGCGCCAGAGGGGCCCGACAGGCGGACAGCAAAAAGATCAGGGCAATCACGAGGCTAAGCAGACGTTTCATTTCTGATTCCTCCGATTCCGCGTTTTGAGGTTTCTCTCCCGCAGTTTCACCCAGGCCAGCGGCCGCCGCAGCACACCGTCCTCACCCTCGCCGCCTGTCGCGGCAAAGGGCGCTAAGAAAGGCACGCCGAAGCTCTCAAGGGAGGCCATATGGTGAATCAGCAACGCCGAAGCCGCCATGAGGCCAAAGAGTCCGCCCAGCGCGGCGGAGCCCACCATCACCAGACGCCAGAGCCGCAAGGCACCGGAAAACTCCTGGCTGGGGCTGGTGTAACCGGCAATACCGGCCGCCGCGACCACAATGAGCACCGCCGGCGAGACGATTTTCGCCTCCACCGCCGCGCTGCCCACCACCAGGCCGCCCAGGATAGACACCGTCGTACCAATCGCGGGCGGCAGACGCAAGCCCGCCTCCTGCACGATTTCAAAGGATAGCAGCAACAGCAGCACTTCAAAGATGGTGGAAAAGGGCACGTCCAGCTTCGCCTGCACAATCGAGCGCGCCAAGGCGGCTGGCAACATTTCGGGGTGGAAATTCACCGCCGCAATGTAGAGCGCGGGCAAAAGGAGCGCGATAAACATACAGAGGTAGCGCAGCACGCGCAAAAAGGAGACCTCCATCCAGTTTTTCGCCCTATCCTCGTTGGCCTTAAAAAACTGCCCCAGATTTCCCGGCAGCAAAAAGCCCAGCGGCAAGCCGTCGGCCAAGACGCCGACCCTTCCTTCGACCAGGCCGGTGCAAAAGCGGTCGGGCCGTTCGGTGTAGGCCAGCAGCGGGAAAGGGGTTTTGACGGTATCCTTCAAATATTCTTCCAACGAGCCGGTCTCTAAGAGGGCGTCAATGTCGATGCTCTCCAGGCGGCGTTCGGTTTCCTTGACCAGATCGGGGTTGGTCAGTCCCTCAATATAAAGTACATCCACCGGCGTCAGGGTCTGCCGGCCGACGATTTGTTCTTTGATTTTTAAGGAAGGCGTGCGCAGACGGCGGCGCACCAGGCTGGTGTTCGTGCGGACGGACTCCACAAAGGCATCGCGCGCGCCTTTGAGCACCGGTTCATTCTCCGAGGGGGAGATGGAGCGTTTTTCTTCCGTCGGCACGATGCAAGAGAGCATGCCCACCCGACCCGGAAAGGCCAAGATCAAAGAGCCCGCGATGAGGTCGTTGACCACATCGTCGAGCGTATCGCGCGGCAGGACGGCCATGTTGTAAAGCGCGCCCTTTTGCATGGCGGTAATGGCCTGCTCCAAGGGCAAGCAGCGCAAGTGTTCGTTTTGAGAGAGGGGCCGCAGCACATAATCGTTGGCCCGCTCGTTGCGCACCATACCGCTGATGTAGAGCATAGAGAGTTCTTTGTCCGGATCGCCGCCCAAGAACAGCGGCGCTTCCACAAAGTCCACACAGTCGGAGAATACCTCCCGCAGCCGCTCTGCCGTCAACGCACCGTCCACGCGCGGCTCCTGCAAGGGGTGATAGGGTACGCGCTTTGTCTCTTTCCCCATAAAAAACGGCCTCCTTTCTGTCGATCAAATCCCTGTGCCGTTTGGCATCGGTCTTGTTTATTCTTTCCTGCCGCAAGAGGAGATATACACGCTTTTGGCGGCTTTTCTTGACTATTGAAAGAAGGAAAGGTATACTCAATGTCATGGGCAAAAAGACTCTGCCGGTATGAAAAACAAGCGAGAATGGCCGGATTTTCTGGCAAGCTTTGTAGGAAAGGGGTGCGTGATGTGCGTGCGGTGATCACAAGGGTAAGCTCTGCCTCCGTGTCCGTGGACGGAGAAACGTGCGGCGCCATCGGGCCGGGGCTTTTGGTTCTGCTCGGCGTCGGTCCGTCCGATACGGCGGAAACGGCTCAAAAGATGGCCCGCAAGATCTGTGCCTTGCGCATTTTTTCAGATGAGGCGGGCAAGATGAATCTCGACCTTTCGGCCGTCGGCGGCAGCCTGCTGGCCGTGTCGCAATTCACGCTTTACGCCAATACCAAAAGCCGCCGACCGGGCTTTACGGAGGCCGCGCCGCCGGCGCTCGCCGCCGCGCTCTACGAGGCCTTTCTATGCGACTGCCGCGCCTTGGGCGCGCCCACGCAGCAAGGCGTCTTTGGCGCGCATATGGCCATCGACTCCTGTAACGACGGACCGGTCACCATTTGCTTGGACAGCGATACCATGTAAGGCGCCAACCCTTACGCAAACAAAACGACAAATATTTCATAGAGGTGAGCCATAGTATGATGGTAAAAAATATTCAAGTCGGCCAGATCGGCACCAACTGCTACCTGTTCGGCGATGAGGACAGCAAACTCTGCGCCCTGGTTGACCCCGGCGACGAACCCGGCCGCGTCGCGCGCATGGTGGAGGAGAGCGGCATGACGCTGCGCTATATCTTCATCACCCACGGACATTACGACCACGTCCTGGCCGTTGACAGCTTACAGACACAATACCCCGATGTCGAGGTGTTCATTCATCCGGCAGAGCTCAACGCCGCGCGCATCCCCAACAATTACATGCAAATGATGCCCTGCAACAATGTCAAAACCATTGGCGAGGGCGATAGCTTTCCGCTCGGCAGCCTGACGGTGGAGATCATGAACACCCCCGGCCACTCACCCGGTTCACTGGTGCTGAAGGTCGGAGAGGCCCTGTTCACCGGCGATACGCTCTTTCAGGGTTCCTGCGGCCGCACGGACTTCGCCGGCGGTAGCTATGAACAAATGCTGCAATCGCTCAAACGCCTGCACGATCTGCCCGGCGACTATGCCGTCTATCCGGGCCATGAGTCCTCAAGCAAACTATCGCTGGAGCGGCAGCGGAATTCCTATATGCAAGAAGCAGTGAAACGGGTGCGATGAAGCTCTATTTTTCCGGTCACGAGGAGCGTTACGCCGTGGAGCAAAGCCTTCTGATGCTCTTTCCCGACGAGCGGCCGCTCTACCCAGACGCAGCCCCGGAGGACGGCGAGGCCGCGCTGCACTTGCGTCTGACGGAAGGTCGGCGTTACCTCACGGCGACGGCGCAGCTTCACTATGCGGGCCAAACGGCGCGGCGCGTCTGCCGCTGCCTGTACATGTCGGACATGGATCAGATCATAAAAACCCGTCTGCGCCGCCGCACCCTGCAGCGCGCCTTTTACCTGGCCGCCGTGGAGATTTTGGGCAGCGAACCGCCCTGGGGCATGCTCTCGGGCGTGCGCCCGGTGAAGTTGCCGGTGCGCGCGGTACACCGTGGCCTGCGCCTTGCGGACGCTGCGCGGGAACTGCGCACGCGCTACCGGGTCAGCCCCACGCGTTGCCGCCTGGCAATGGACTGCGCCAAGGCGACGCTGACTGTGCAAAAGAAGCTTCAGCCAAAGGAGATTTCGCTCTACATCGGCATCCCCTTCTGCCCGACGCGCTGCAGCTATTGCTCCTTTGTCTCCGCCTCCGGCGGGGCGCAGCGACTGATCCCGCCCTACCTCACGGCCCTGCATGCGGAAATCGAAGCGGCCGGGGCGGCGGTGCGCGCCGCGGGACACAGCGTGCGCGCGGTCTACTGCGGCGGCGGCACGCCCACAACGCTATCGGCTGCCGATTTGGCGGCGTTACTCGAGGCGGTAAGCCGTGCCTTTCCCCTGTCGGACGGTGTGGAGATTACTGTCGAAGCCGGTCGCCCCGATACCATTACCCGGGAAAAGTTGCAGGCGCTGCGCGCGGGCGGCGCCACGCGCGTCTCGCTCAACCCGCAGAGCCTGTCGGATGCGGTCTTGCAGGCCATCGGCCGCGCGCATACGGTGGCGGACTTTTTTTCGGCCTGGGACCTGGTGAAGCAAGTCGGCTTTTCCTGCGTCAATACCGATTTGATCGCGGGTCTGCCGGACGATACGCTCGCCGGCTTTCAACGCAGCTTGGACGGCGTGCTCGCACTCTTGCCGGAAAACATCACCGTGCATACCCTGGCGCAAAAACGCGGCGCGGCGCTCAACGAACAAACTGTTCACCTGCCCGACGAAACCGAGACCGCCGCCATGCTCGCCTATGCGCAGGAGAAGCTGCGCGCACACGGCTATCTGCCCTATTATCTCTATCGCCAGAAATTTTCCACCGGCGGTTTTGAGAACATTGGCTGGAGCCTTGCCGGTTATGAGAGCGACTATAATATCTGCATGATGGAGGAGCTGCATAGCGTGCTCTCGCTCGGCGCCGGCGGCATCACCAAACGCGTGCGCTATGATGCGGGCAGCCTTAAGCGGCACGCCAACCCCAAATACCCGCAGGAATACATACAAGCAAACGCGCGTCTTTGTCAGGAAAAGCAAGCGTTTTCCTTGTAACCCCCGGCGCCAACGCCGCGCCCAAACAAGATCTTACATCAGGGAGGTTCATTGTCATGGCATACCAACTATCCGAAATCAACGCCGCCATTCGTGAGGATACGCGCGCCTTTCTGGTCCATTGCGACGCGCTCTATCAGCAGCGCATCAACCGGGCCGCCGACGCCATTATGGATAACTTAAGCCGCAGTCAAATCGTGCTCCTGTCGGGCCCTTCCGGCTCCGGCAAAACCACAACCGCGCTCAAATTGGAGCAGGAGCTGCGCAAGCGCGGCATCCTCTCGCACACGGTGTCCATGGACAACTATTTCCGCACCCTGACCAAGGATAACGCACCGCGCACGGAAGCCGGCGACATTGATTACGAATCCCCCGCCTACATGGATATGCAGCTGCTGCTGACGCACTTTGCGCGCCTGGAGGCCGGTGAGGAAATCATCGTGCCGAAGTTTGAATTTTCCCGACAAATGCGCAATGACAGCTTAGGCTATCCCCTGCGCCTGCAAAAGAATGAAATCGCCATTTTTGAAGGCATCCACGCCCTCAATGACGATATCGCCGGCCGCCATACCGACGCCACGGGCATCTATATCTCCGCCCGCTCCGATATCATGGAGGGGGACCAGGTCTGCTTCAAAGGCACCTGGATGCGCCTGACGCGGCGCGCCGTGCGCGACTATCAATTCCGCGGCACCGACGTGGGCGAGACGCTCAACATGTGGGCCAATGTGCGCCGCGGCGAAAAGCTCTACATCTCTCCGTTTAAAGACCGCGCAAAAATCAGCATAGACTCCTCCTTCCCCTACGAGGTGCCGGTGATGAAAAATTTTGCCAAGCCGCTGTTGGAGGCCGTGCTGAAGGAAGTGCCCGAGGGCAGCCCGCGCCGCGAGGAACTGGTGACGCTGATCTCCGCCTTCTCCCATTTTGAAGCCATCGACCCCGCCCTGCTGCATCCGGATTCTCTGATCCGCGAATTCATCGGCGGCGGTAGCTATATCTATAAGTGAATAAACCCTTCACTCCACCAAAGAAAGGATGAAGTACCATGTCTCAAGAACCTGAAACCTGTACGCATGACTGTTCCGGCTGCCAGGCCTCCTGTGCCGCGCGCGAGCAGCAGAGCTTACTTGCCCCACCCAACCCACACAGCCGCGTGGGTCACGTCATCGCGGTCATGAGCGGCAAGGGCGGCGTTGGAAAAAGCAGCGTCACTGCCTGCCTGGCCAGCGCGCTGACCAAAGAAGGCTTTCGCGTGGGCGTTTTAGACGGCGATATCACCGGCCCCTCCATCCCCCAAGCCTTCGGCATCCACGGCCGGGCGGAGGGCACCGAGCGCGGCCTGCTCCCCGAATACAGCGAGGGAGGCGTGGCGGTGATGAGCCTCAACCTCCTGCTCAACCAGGAAACCGACCCTGTGATCTGGCGCGGCTCCGTCCTCGCCTCCGCCGTCAAGCAGTTCTGGACGGATGTCTTGTGGGGCGACCTGGATTATCTGCTCATCGACATGCCGCCGGGCACCGGCGACGTGCCTCTGACGGTGCTGCAATCCCTGCCGGTTGACGGCATCATCGTCGTCACCTCACCGCAGGATCTGGTCTCCATGATCGTCACCAAGGCCATCCACATGGCCAAGCTGATGCAAAAGCCCATTCTGGGCCTCGTGGAAAATTACAGCTATTTCACCTGTTCCGACTGCGGCAAGCGTCACCATATCTTTGGCGAGAGCCGTATCGACGAGGTAGCCCAGGAACATCAGCTGCCCGTGCTCGCCCGCATTCCCATTGACCCGCGCGTGGCCGCGGCGATGGACAGCGGCAGCGTGGAGCGGTTGGAGGAAAATCATGTACAGGCGCTTGCCGCGCTTTTGGCCGACGCAGACAAGGAAAAAGCCGGCTCATGAAACTGATCTCATGGAATGTCAACGGCCTGCGGGCCGTCATGGGCAAGGATTTTATGGAAATCTTCACCGCCCTGGACGCCGATGTGTTCTGCCTGCAGGAAACCAAACTGCACCCGGAACAAATTGAACTCACCCTGCCCGGCTATCAGCTTCTCTGGAACAGCGCGGATAAGCGCGGCTATTCCGGCACCGCCATCTTCACCAAACAGACGCCGCTGTCTGTAGTCTACGACTTCGGCGAGGATATCCATCGGCACGAAGGGCGTGTGATCACCGCGGAATACGAGGATTATTTCCTGGTCTGCTGCTATACGCCCAATGCGCAAGATGGGCTGCGCCGCCTCCCCTACCGCATGGAATGGGAGGATGCGTTTCGCGCCTACCTGCTGGAGCTGGATCAAATAAAACCCGTCGTGGTCTGCGGCGACCTGAACGTGGCGCATCAGGAAATCGACCTGAAAAACCCCGCCAGCAATCGCAAGAGTCCCGGCTTTTCCGACGAGGAACGCGGCAAGATGAGCCTGCTTCTTGCCAGCGGGTTTGCCGATACCTTCCGCCGGCTGCATCCGGACCAAACCGACGCCTATACCTGGTGGAGCTACCGCAGCGCCGCCAGGAGCCGGAACGTCGGCTGGAGAATTGACTATTTCTTGGTTTCGGAGCGACTGCTGCCCCGGGTGAGCGCCGCGCAGATCTATCCGGAGATTTTGGGCAGCGACCACTGTCCTGTCGGCCTCCTGCTGGATGAGACGGCCAGTACATAAACAAGAAAAACGTGATGGGCTAACGTCCCATCACGTTTCTTTTTTCGCATTTGCCTGTAACCAAACGAGCTCACTGCTTTTTGAGCAAGCGAATATCCTCACCAAAAAAGGGCAAGGCCTCATACTCGCCTTCCAAGCGGGAGACAATTTGCGGGCTGTACCGCCCCCGCAGCGTTTCCATCGTAAAGTTGGTGGATATGATCGTCGCGCGGCCCTCCACCAAGCGGCTGTTGATGAGCTGATAGAGCGCGGCCTGCACAAAGGGCGTTGTCATCTCGCTGCCCAAATCGTCCACAATTAGCAGGTCGCAGCGCAAATACCGTCGGGTTTCGTCCTTGGCTTCGCGCGCATCGAGCAGATCGCGTGAGAACTTCTGTTCTTCAAAGCGGCCCAGGATCGCGCCCACCCCTTCATACACCACCGACGCGCCACCCTCTGCCACTTCGCGGGCAATGCAGGCCGAGAGGAAGGTTTTGCCCAACCCCGTGCCGCCGTAAAAGAGCAGGCTGCGGATGGGTTTGCTGCCAAACTGCGCGGCGTACTGTTGGCAAAAGGCCAAAATCTTTTCCATATTCTCGCGCGGCGACCTGCCATAGTCCGGCCAGAACCGTTCGGCATAGTAGTCCAAGCGAAAGCGCGCAAAGGACTGATCGCCCAGCTTCAGCAGACTGCTCAGTTCTTTGATCTGCTCCTCGGCGCAGAGCGTTTTTAGACAGCTGCACATCGTCGCGCCGCTCCAACCGCTGTCATCGCAATGCGGGCAGAAGGGGATATCCTCCCCCTCCTCCGCCGAAAACCCCGCCCCACGGAGCAGATCCACACGTTTTTGCTGCAGCTTCAGGTTCTGTTCCCGCAGCGCGGCAACAGCCTGCCTCGGATCCTCTCCCCGGCGCATGGCGGCTGCCAGAACCTGCGGGATGCTCTGTTGCAAATTGCGGTCAATCTCGCGCAGCTCCGGCAGCCGCGCATACACGGCACGGCGGCGATCTTCCTGCCGCGTCTGTCTGTCCAGACGCCGCTCGTCCAGACGGGTCGTCGCCCGCTGTATCACTGTTTCGGTGTAGGCCATCGTCATTCCTTCCCCTGTGTCGGATCCGCGAGCAGCCGATCCAAGCGGTCCAAATCCTTGCGCGCCCGCTCCGGCGCAGCGGTCGGTTGACCCGCCGCGGCCACAGCCGCCCCGGGCGCCCTGCCCGGCCGTTCTTTTTCCAGAATCTCCGCGCGGCTGCGCAGCCCCTTCTGCTGCCAACTGCGCAGGATGGAGTTCATATAGGGCCAATTCATGCTCTGCTTTTTGAGCACCGTCTTTTCATAGGCCAGCCGCAGCGCATCGTCGGCAAACTCCATCTGAGCCCAAGCCTCGAGGTATTTGCGCTCGCCCTCCACCGCCGCCCGCCCATGGATGTCCAAGAGCGGCAGGATGCGGTTGGCCGCCTCGGCGCGGCGCGCGAGCGTCTGTAAATGCTGCTCCGCCCGCTCGAGCGTGTCCACGCCCAGGCGGTGCCAGCGGAAGGCCTCTTTCTTGACCTGGCTCATGGTCGGTTTGCGGCCGGGCCCGTACTTTTGGGCAATCTCCTGCATCAGATGCCGGGTGATGAGCAAAATGAGCTCCGGCGGCAGGGCCAGGTAGTCGTAGAGCAGCAGCAGCGTCTGCAAATCCGCCGGGGAGAGCAGCCGTCCGAGCGCACGCTCCGTCTCGTCCACCAAACTGCGAAACCCATCCCGCCGCTCAAAGGCCGCGCGCACATCCTCCTGCCCATAGTCCGGCGGCGATGCCGGCTCCGGCTTGGCCTCTATGCGCCCCGCGGGCAGCTTTTCCGGGTCGAGTAAGCTGAGGGCAATGAGCGCACTCTGCGCCGCCGCCACGCGCTCCGGCGACCAGGATAGGCCCGCCCGTTCTTCGTCGCCGGCCAGGAGCGCGAGGTAGTAGAGGGCGGCGTCGCCGTTTTCTTTTTTGATCAAACGCCGCGCGGCCTCTTTTGGTAGCGAGAGTATCCCGCCGGGGTATAAAAAATCCTGTGCCATGTGCCTGGCCTCCCGCTTCTTCGTCAATGGCTTTTATTTTACATGATATTTTTCCGTTCGTAAACAGGAAACCGCAGCGGAATACGGAGAAAAGTCCGTGGCACATACAAAAATTCACAAGAAATGCTATGTTCCGTGTGTCGGCCATGCTATACTATACTTAAAAAAGAAATAGATAACATATAAGCAGGAGGTCTTTGGAATGACAAATCGTATCACCGTCAGCATTGGCTCGCAGACCTATACCCTCGTTTCACAGGAAGAGGAGGGCTATGTGCAGCAGATTGCCGCGCATATCAACCAGGAGCTCAACCGCGTGACGCAGGGCAGCCATCTGTCCATGGCCGACGCAGCCATACTCACCGCCGTCAACATCACAGACACGTATTTTAAAGAACGCGAAGCGGCCGATAACCTGCGCCGCCAACTCAAGGAGTACTTAGACGACGCCTCCCGCGTCAAAAACGAATTGGCCGAGGCCAAGCGTGAAATCTACCGCCTGCAAACCGCCAAGCAGACAGGAGCGCAGCCGTGATTCGCACCGACTATGCCCATCCCGAGCTGCTTGCCCCCGCCGGCTCGCCCGAGGCTCTGCGCGCCGCCGTGCGCGCCGGCGCGGACGCTGTCTACCTGGCGCACGGCGATTTCAATGCCCGCCGTGGCGCGAAGAATTTTAGCGCGGAAGAACTGGAAGAAGCCGTGCTCTTTTGCCATCTGCGCGGCGCCCGGCTCTACCTGACGCTCAATACGCTGATCACCGACCGCGAACTGCCGCGCGCCATCCAGACGGCCGCTTTTGCCGCACGCTGCGGGGTGGACGCCCTCATCGTGCAGGATGTGGGACTTGCCAGGCTGCTGCGTATCCTTTTGCCGGACACCCCGCTGCACGCCTCCACGCAGATGACGGTTCACAACCTGCCGGGCGTGGAGTTCTGCGCAGCGCTGGGCTTGCGCCGCGTGGTGCTTGCGCGCGAACTCTCCCGCGAAGCCATTGACGCGCTGCTGGCCGCTTCTCCTGTGGAGCTGGAGATGTTTGTACACGGCGCGCTTTGCATGTGTTACAGCGGGCAGTGCTATTTCTCGGCCTTGGTGGGCGAGCGCAGCGGCAACCGCGGCCTTTGCGCCCAGCCCTGCCGTCTGCCCTACCGCAACGGTGACAGCGCGGACGAGGCCTACCCGCTTTCGCTCAAGGATCTGTGTCTGGCCGACGAGATGAGCCAGCTGTCCAAATCCCCCATTGCCTGCCTCAAGCTCGAGGGTCGGATGAAGCGGCCGGAGTATGTCGCGCATGTCACGCAAACCTATGCCGCACTGCTGCGTGAAGGACGCGACGCGACAGAAGAGGAGCTAACGCAGCTGGCCGCGGTCTTTTCCCGCGAGGGCTTTACCAAGGCTTACTACCAGGGCCGCAAGCGCACGGCCATGCTGGGCCATCGTCGGGAAGGCGAACGCATGCCCGACACCCTTTTGGCAGCCGCACAGGCGATATACAACGGGAAGGAAGCGCCCCGCGTGCCGGTCACGTTTTATTGCAGCGTGCGGGCGGGGGAGGCGGTCAGCCTGACCGTCAGCGATCCTGCCTGGCATAGCGCCAGCGTCACAGGCCCCGTGCCGGAAGCGGCGCACAGTCGCCCGCTCACCGCGGAGGAAGTCACCGCCCAACTGCAAAAAACCGGCGGCACGGTGTATTTTGCCGAAACCATACAGCTGGATCTGGACGAAGGCCTGCGTCTGCCGCCTGCCGCCTTCAACGCCCTGCGGCGCGCGGCGCTCGAAGCCTTGAGCGCCCTGCGTACCGCCCCGCCCCAGCGTCAGATCGGTACATATACGCCACCGCCGCCCCAGACCAACCGCTGCGACGCGCCGCTCCTGCATGTCTCTCTGACGCATTTCGACCAGCTCTCGGACGCGCTGCTCGCCGCGCAGCCGCAGCGCATTTATCTGCCGCCGGAGCAAATCGCGCGGCATGCCGATCAGCTAAAGGCCGCCATCGCGCAATATCCCGCCACGTGTTTCGGCGTGCAGCTGCCTCGCATTGTCTGGGATCATGAGTTTGTTTATCTGAAGGAGCTGCTCACCACCTGCCATGAGATCGGGATGCGCGACGCCCTGGTCGGCACTTGGGGGCTTGTCGCGCTCTGTCAGGAGCTGGGCTTTACGCCGCGCGGCGATTTCGGTCTGGGCGTCTGCAACGGTCAGACGCTTGTCGCCATGCAGGAAATCGGCTTCGCCTCCGCAACGCTGTCGTTTGAACTGAATCTGGCGCAAATGCGGGACATGCCCAAAGCCATTGACTGCGAAATACTCTCCTATGGTCGCCTGCCCATGATGCTCACAGAACGCTGCCCCACCGGGGACTGCGAAGGCTGCGCCGAAGCGGCGCACTGCCAGGTGCAAGACGGGGCAGCGACCTTGACCGACCGCCGCAAGCTGACCTTTCCCGTTCAATCCACCTTTGGCGACCGCTTTGAATTGCTCAATGCCAAGACGCTTTTCCTGGCCGATCGGCAGGAGACCTATCAGCAAATCGGTCTCTGGGCGCAGCGGCTGTGCTTCACCACTGAGGACGCCGCCACCTGCCGCGCCATCGTCGCGCGCTATCAAGGCAGCGGCGAAGCCGCGCCGGCGGATCCCACGCGCGGACTTTATTATCGCCGCGTGGAATGATTTTTTGCAAGAAGGTGTACACTATGTCTGTGATCTTAGCATCCGCGTCACCGCGGCGGGCCGAACTGCTCGCGCGACTGGGCCTGCCGTTTCGCGTGCACGCCGCCGATCTTGACGAGAGCAGCATCAAAGCCGACGATCCCGCCGCGCTGGTGCAAGCGATTTCGGCGGCCAAGGCCCAAACGGTCGCGACGGACTATGGCCCCGATGATCTCATCCTCGCCGCAGATACCGTGGTCGCCCTGGACGGGCGCGTCCTGGGCAAACCCCGGGACGAGGCAGACGCCTGCGCCATGTTGTCCGCCCTCTCCGGCCGCACGCACACGGTCTATACCGGCGTCACCCTGCGAAAGGGTGCGTTGACGCAGCAGTTTTATGAGCGCAGCGAGGTCACCTTCCGCTTCCTGCGCGACGAGGAGATCCGCGCCTATGTGCGCAGCGGCGAACCCATGGACAAGGCCGGCGCTTACGGCATTCAGGACCTCGGCGCGCTGCTGGTCTCGTCTTTACACGGTGATTTTTACAATGTCATGGGTCTGCCGCTTTGCCGCTTGGGCGAGGCGCTTGCGGCCTTTGACATCCATATTTTAGAAGATTTGAGCAAAAGGGGCGAACATCCACGGTGAAAACACTCTTGCGGCACAAAGGAATATGGATAGTCGCGGCGGCGCTGTCGCTGACCTTACTGTTCGTGGCGCTCTCGTATATGCTGGCCGGGCGGGAGGGCCCGCTCTCACAGGTGGCGCAGACGGTTGTCTCACCCTTTGACCGCGCGGCCAACTTCGTGGAGCAAAACGTCTCTCATCTGTACGGTCAGGCCACGCAGTATGAACAGCTGCGCCTGGAAAACGAGTCCCTGCGTACCCGTCTGGCCGCACAGGAGGACGCCGTGCGCGACGGCACCCTGGCCCTGCAAGAAAATACGCGCCTGCGCCAACTGCTCGGCTTTGCCGAAGGGCGCAAGGACTTGCAATTTTCCCCCGCCAAAGTGCTCTCCTTTGACGCGAGCAACTGGAGCCGCAGCCTGCGCATCGACCAGGGCAGCCGGGATGGCGTCAAGGCGCGTGACTGTGTGGTGGACGCGTCGGGCCGACTGGTCGGTATCGTGAAAGAGGTGGGCGAATTTTCCGCCACCGTCACGCTCGTCACCGACGCCACCTTTGAGCTCGGCGGAGAGGGCGTGGCGGCCGAGGAGCGCGGCATTCTCTGCGGCGACCTCGCGCTGATGCAGGATGGTTTGCTCAAGCTCTCCAACCTGCCCCGCGATACCAAACTCGCCCCCGGCGACGAGGTCATCAGTTTTGCCACCGAGGGGCTCTACCCCTCCGGCCTGACAGTCGGCACGGTGGAGCGCATCTCCTCCGACCCCGGCGGCCTGTACGCGTATGCCACCGTCAAACCTGCCGCCAAGCTGGAGCGGCTGTATCAGGTGTTCCTCGTCACGGCCTTTGAAAAAACCAATCCTGACATGGCGCAAGACCAGTCGTAAAGGAGGAATCTGCATGTTTCGACGCGGCCTGCTTTCTCACGCGCTGCCCTACCTGCTGGCGCTGTTGCCGCTTATGTTTTTGGACTATATGCTTTTTCCGCGCCTGCCGTTCCCCTTTGCCCGGCCTTTCCTGTTGCCCCTGGCCGTTTCACAGCTCGCGCTGCGGGAAGGACCAACAGCCGGCGCGGCCTATGGTCTGCTGGTCGGCCTGGTGAACACCTTCTTAGGCGGCGAAGCCTTTTTGCTCACGCTCTTTACGCTCTTGGGCTTTCTGCTCGGCCTGATTACCAACGAGCGTCTGCAATCCTCCTTCTTCCCCGCGCTTCTGGCCGCCATTTGTGGCTATTTGTCGCTTTCTCTAGTCCGCATGGCCCTTCTTGCGCTGCGAGACGGCGTCTCTTTTTTTGCCCTTTTTCACATTGCTCTGCCTGAATTTTTGTTTTCTCTACCCTTTTTCCCTCTGGTCTATCTCTTTTATCATCTGGCCGCGCGGTCGCGCCGCCACAGGAGGCTGCCGGTATGAAAGCACGTTTGGGACACGCCAGAACCTTTTTCCCCCTGGTCCTTTTTTTCATCATCATGCTCGTTTTTGTCTGGCAGCTTTTTACGCTGCAAGTGGTGCGCGGCGCGGACTATCGGGAGCAGTCGTCGCGTAAAATCGCCAAGAGCGAGACCGTCGAAGCCGCGCGCGGCGAGATCGTCGACCGTAACGGCCGCCCGCTCGTCTCCAACCGCGTGAGTTGGCAGCTGCGCCTGGACCTTTCCCAAATGGGAGAGCAGCAGGCCGAGACGCTCGAAGCGCTCACCGCGCTCTGCCGCCGTGAGGGGCTTGCCTGGGTGGATACGCTGCCGCTCTCCACGCAGGCCCCCTATGTCTACCAGGAGAATTATCGTGACAACACACAGTTCACAGGCTATTTAAAGGAAAAAAAGCTCGACAGCACGCTCTCCGGCCCGCAGCTCATCGATGCACTCAGCAAGCTCTACGAGCTGCCCGAAACCCTCACCCCGCAGGCGCGACGGGATCTTTGCGGCATCCGCTACGAGCTGGACCTGCGCCGCTACAACTTAAGCAATACGCCCTATCTATTCGCCGAAGATTTGAGCGTGGACTTCATCGCCAAACTCAAAGAGCACGCGCTGCCGGGCTTATCCATCACAGCCGGAGCGGAGCGGTCCTACCAAACCCTCTCCGCCGCGCACCTGCTTGGCCGGGTGGGCCGCATGAACGAGGATGAGTGGGCGCAGTACAAGCAACAGGGCTACAGCCTGGACGCACGCGTGGGCAAAGACGGCTTAGAGCGCGCCTTTGAATCTTTGCTGCACGGCACGCCCGGCCTGCGCACCAGGGAATATGACACCGAAGGCGTCGTGGTGGGTGAAACCTACAGCAAAATCCCCGAACCGGGCAAGCAGCTGCGTCTGACCCTAGACCTGGATCTGCAGGAAAAGACGGAACAAGTTCTGGCCGAACGCATCCCGCAGCTGGGCGCGGCGGAGGGCGCGGCGGTGGCGATGCTGGACGTGCGCGACGGCAGCGTGCTCGCGCTGGCCTCCTATCCCAGCTTTGACCCCGCCACCTTTTCGGATCAATATGACGCGCTGCAAAGCGATCCTCTGCGCCCACTCTTTAACCGCGCGCTGCAAGGCCTGTACGCGCCGGGCTCCACGTTCAAGATGGTCACCGCGGTGGCCGGCCTGGAGGAGGGCGTCGTCACACCCGAGACGCAGATCCTGGACACCGGACGCTATACCTATTATCGCAACCCGCAGCCGCGCTGCTGGATTTATCGCCAAAAGGGCCAAACGCATGGCCTGGAGACCGTCTCAGAAGCCATCACAGACTCCTGCAATATATTTTTCTACGACCTGGGCCGTCGTCTGGGCATAGACCAGCTCGAGACCTACGCCCGCAAATTCGGCCTGGGCGAACCGACGGGCATCGAGCTGCCCGGCGAGGCAACCGGCGTCATCGCCGGCCCCGCCTATACCGAAGCCATGGGCCAGATCTGGTATGAGGGCAACACCCTCTCGGCCGCCATCGGCCAGGAAAGCAACAGCTTCACCCCCCTGCAGCTCGCTTCCTATGTGGCCACTTTAGTCAACGGCGGCACGCGCTACCAAGTCCACCTGCAAAACGAAGTCCGCTCAAACGACGGCCGCGAGATTTTGTCGCAGGTGCAGCCGACGGTGCTCGGCAGCGTCGATCTGCAGCCCGAGACCCTCAACGCCGTCAAGCAGGGCATGCTCGCCGTGACGCAGAGCGGCTCCGTCGCGCCATACTTCTCACAATTAAACGTGCAAGTCGGCGCCAAAACCGGCTCCGCCCAGGTCACCGGCAACGAACACGCCAACGCCGTCTTCGTCTGCTTCGCGCCCTATGACAATCCCGAGGTCTGCCTGGCCATCGTGGCGGAAAAGGGTGGCTCCGGTTCGGAGCTGGGCCGCATCGCCGCGGAGATTCTGGATCAGTATTTTAACCCGCCGCAGCAGGATCCCGCCGTGCAGACGCCCTGATTTTTTTGTATAACCCTTCCCCTTTGCCGCTTAATCGCGTATAATAATCTTTTACGCAACGTGCGGCGGACAAGCCTTTTGGCTGCCCCGCCGCCCATAAAGGAAGTGAAGCGATGTTATTTCGGCTCTTGGCCGTTGGCGATGTGGTCGGTGAGAGCGGTCTTGCGTGCCTGCAGCGGCAGCTGCGCCCCCTGCTGCGGCAGCATAAAGTGGACTTTACCGTCATCAACGGAGAAAATGTTGCCGGACTCGGCCTTCTGCCCCAGCAAGCCGAAGATCTGTTCGACTGCGGCGCGGATGTCATCACCCTCGGCAATCATACTTGGGATAAAGGGCAGATCCAGTCCTATCTGGACGATGTGCCCCGCATCCTGCGGCCGGCAAACTATGCGCCCGCGCTGCCCGGTCGCGGCGCAGGGGTCTATGAAGCCGCAGGCGGCCAGCGCGTGGCCGTCATAAACCTCATGGGGCGGCTGAATTTGAATCCCCACCTGCGCTCCCCCTTTGATACGGCGGATGCGCTTTTAGACAAGCTGGACGCCGACCTTGTTTTTGTGGACTTCCACGCGGAGACCACCAGCGAAAAGGGCGCGCTGGCCTGGCATCTGGACGGCCGGGTGCAGGCGCTCTGGGGCACGCATACCCACGTACCCACCGCAGATACGCAGATTCTGCCCGGCGGCTGCGGTTTTGTCACGGATTTGGGCATGTGCGGCCCACAGCAGTCCGTGCTGGGCGTCGCGCCGGAGGACTCGGTGAACCTGTTCCTGGGCGGCCTGCCGCGGCGTTACCGCGTGGCCGATGGCCCCTCAAAACTCAACTGCGTGCTCTTTACGATTGATACCGAAACACGGCGCTGCGTGGAAGTTTTGCGCTGTGATGTCCTCTCATAAAACGGAAAGGAGGCCTTTCCATGCTTCGATTTCTACAGGCGGGGGATTTCCACCTGGACTCTCCCTTCGCCGCCCTGCCCCCGGAGCAGGCGGTCAAGGCGCGCGGAGAACAGCGCAGCCTGCTCGGCCGTCTGCAACAGTGCGCGCAGGAGCAGCGGGTGGATCTGGTGCTGCTCTGCGGCGATTTGTTTGATTCGCAGCGCGTCTACCCGGAAACCCTGGACGCCATGCGCCACACCCTGGCCGCCATCGACGCCCCCATCTTCATCTCGCCCGGCAACCATGATCCCTACAGCGCCCATTCCCCCTACGCCCGCCTGAACTGGCCGAAACAGGTACATATTTTCAAGGAGGAGACGGTAGAAGCCGCCCCTCTGCCGGCGCTGGATCTCACCGTCTACGGCAGCGCGTTTCGTTCTGCACAGCGGGAGAGTTCCCCCCTGCAAGGTCTCGCCTGCCGGGGCGGCGGCCTGCACATCGGCTGCGTCCATGCCGACCTGGGTCAGAGCGCCTCGCGTTACGGTCCGCTCTCTGAGCGCGACGTGGCCGACTCCGACCTGCACTATCTGGCCCTGGGCCATGTCCATGCGCGCAGCCCCCTCGCGCGCGCGGGTAAAACGCACTATGCCTATGCCGGCTGCACCCAAGGGCGCGGCTTTGACGAAACGGGCGACAAAGGCGTCTACCTGGGCAGTATAGACGAAAGCGGCGGGGTTCACCTGGATTTCCTGCCGCTCGCGCTGCGCCGCTATGAAAGCCTGACCCTGGACCTCCAGGGCCGTCCGGCGGAGGAGGCGCTCACGAGCCTGCTGCCCCCCTCGCCGACCAATGATATCGTACGCATCATCCTGCGCGGCGAACGTGCGGAGGAACGTCTTTCTCTGCCCTCGCTGCTGCACCTGGCCGAGCCCTATTTTTATAACCTGAGCCTGCAAGATGAGAGCAGCCTGCCGCGTGATCTCTGGGCCAGGGCGCAGGAAGAAAGCCTGACCGGGCTTTTTCTGCGTGAACTGCGTAACCGCATGGCCGACGCCGCCCCGGAGGAGCGGTCCCTACTCGAAGCAGCGGCGCACTTTGGCCTGGCCGCGCTGGAAGGAAGGGAGGCGCCGACATGATCATCCACCGCATGCAGGCCAGCTTCGGCTGCCTGGACGGCGCGGAGCTGACGCTCGATCCCGGTTTCAATTTGATCACCGCACCCAACGAGAGCGGCAAATCCACCTGGTGCGCCTTTCTCCTCGCCATGCTCTACGGACTCAATACCCGCGCGCGGGATAAAAAGGGCGCACCCGCGGAAAAGACACGCTACCGTCCCTGGAACGGCAAGCCCATGGAGGGTCTGTTGGACTGTGACTATGAGGGCGCGCGCATCCTGTTGCGCCGCAGCAGCGGCAAGGGCGGCCCGATGAGCAGCTTTTCCGCCGTCTTTGCCGACAGCGGTGAGCCGGTGCCCGGCATGACGGGCGAGACTGCCGGCGAACTGCTCACAGGTGTTGGGCGTGAGGTCTTTGAGCGTTCCGCGCTCTTTCGCCAAACCGCGCTGGCCGTCGAGGAGAGCAGCGAACTTGAAGCACGCATCGCCGCCCTGCTCTCCTCCGGTGACGAACAGATCTCCTGGTCTGACGCCGACGCGCGCCTGCGCGAATGGCAGCGCGCCCGACGTTATCATAAAAGCGGCCGCCTGCCCCAGTTAGAGGAGGAGGAGGCCCTGCTGCTTGCGCGCAGCCGCCAACTGCAAAGCCTCTGGGCCGAGCGGCAGGACACCGAGGACGATATCAAGCGCGAGGAGGCCCGCCTTGCCGAGGCGGAGGCCGACGCGAAACAGCAGGCCGCCGCACGGCGCGCCCAGTTGGAAGCGCGCCGCCACACCACGGAGGAGGATCTGCGCCATGTGCTCTCGCGTCTGCAAGACCTCTCCGCGCAAGCGCCCGCGCCGCCGCACGAGGATGCAGAGCAAGAGGCCGCACCCGCAGGCGCGCGTCATAGGCACAAGATTAAGCTGATCTTCATTACCTGTCTGAGCCTGCTGCTCGGCATAGCCCTTGTGCTGGCGGCGGTGTTCGACCTGTTGCCGCTGCCCTTATCTCTGACGCTGCTGGGTCTGCTGATCGCCTCCTACCTGGCCTTCTCTCTGCATATGCGGCATGAGGAGCAGCAGCAAAACGCCCGGCAGGCCGCACAACGCGCGCAGCAAGCCCAAGCCGCCGCGGCCTACGAGCGGCACCTGCTCACGCAGAGCAACCTGCAAGAGCGGGCACGCAACGCCCGCCAAGTGCTCAACCTGCTCAATGACGAACTACAAAATACCGAGCACAGCGCCCCCACCGCCGCGCTGCTGCGCGGACAGGCGCAGCTCTCTCAGAAGCAGCAACGCCTGTCGCTGATCCAAGGCCGCCTGCAGGAACTGGGCGACCCGGTGGAGCTGGAGGCGCAGCTTCTGGAAAACCGCAGTATGCAGGATCAGCAGCGGCACAGCTATGACGCGCTCACCATCGCCATCGAAACGCTCAAAGGCGCAGAGCAGCAACTGCGCGCCCGCTTCTCTCCTTCGCTCAATGCCCGCGCGGGTGAGTACTTCGCGCAGCTGACCAACGGCGCCTATGAAGGCCTGCTCTTTTCCCGGGATTTCAGCGCAGAAGCGGCCGAGCGCGGCGGGCTGGCCCTGCGGCCTTCGCTTTTGCTCAGCCGCGGCACGCTCGACCAGCTCTATTTTGCGCTGCGGCTGGCCATCTGTGAACTGATTTTGCCGCAGCCGCAGGCGGTCCCGCTGATTTTGGACGACGCGCTGGCCGCCTTTGACGATCAGCGCGCGGCCTTGGCGCTGGATCTGCTCAGGCGTTTGGGCAAGCAGCGTCAGGTGCTCTTTTTCTCCTGTCAGGAACGGGAGCGGCATATCCTCGCCAAGGATGCCGAAACAGCCCAACATTCGACCCTTTCCATCAAACACTGATGTCAGATTGCACCCTTGTTCCTCTTGCATTCAAGCGGAAAGAGGGGTATACTATTATCACTAAAAAGACTTGTCGTGCGCCTTGCGTTTTGACTGGCAGGACAAGCTTTTTTACTACACGTTGCAAAGGGGGTTTTCTTCATCGCTACACCATCCATGAACGGCGTCATCCGCCCATCTCCTGCCACCGGTATGAAGGGCGCGCTTTTTTCCTGGCTCCAGGCGCTTGTCTTTGCCTTAATTGTCTTAATTGTTGTTTTTACCTTTTTCGGACGCATCATTTCCGTCAAGGGTTGGTCCATGCAACCTACGCTCGACGATCAGGATCTTCTGCTGCTCCAATCCTTTGCCTATACGCCCCGTCAGGGCGATGTCGTTGTGCTGACCAAACCCTTTGGCGATGTCGCAGAGCCCATCGTCAAGCGCGTCATCGCCACCGGCGGGCAGACGGTGCGCATTGATTACAACCAAAACGTCGTCTATGTCGACGAAGTCGCCCTCGATGAACCATACATCAACGAGGTGATGCAGCTACCGAACTCCTCCCATGAAACCATCACATATATGGAAGTGCCGGAGGGCAGTATCTTTGTCATGGGCGACAACCGCAACGCCTCGTCTGATAGCCGAGACGACCGTCTGGGCGTCGTGGATGAGCGTTATGTCCTGGGTCGGGCGCTGATGGTTCTGCTGCCCTTTGACCACTTCGGCAGCGTGGAGTCCGTCCATATCACCACTTCATAAGGAAAGGGGCAAACCATCTTGCGATTGGACAAATGGCTCAAGGTTTCCCGCCTCATCAAACGCCGCAGCGTGGCCAACGAAGTCTGCGATAAAGAACGCATCACCATGAGCGGGCGCACGCTCAAAGCCTCTTATGAGGTCAAGGAGGGCGATGTTTTTGAAATCCGCTTCGGTCCGCGCCTGGTCAAGGTCGAGGTGCTCTCCGTCCAGGAACACGTTGGCAAGGCGGAAGCCGCCGCCCTCTATCGAGAATTGCTCTGATGAAACAAACAAAATACGCCGCAGTGGGGCGCGTGTATGCCTACCCGCTGCGGCGTATGCTATTGTCAGCGCGCGGCCGCTTGCAAAGGCTTTCGCAATCTGATACAATATACAAGGTGATGTTGATGAAATATGACAAAGAACTTGTGGTCCACAAGCTGATCCGCTGGGAGCGTTATTTGCAGAACTATCAGCTGCCCACGTGGAAAGAAATCCCCGACATTGGTCTGTACATGGATCAGATGATCGCCCTCTTGACCGGCTATCTGGACTTTATCCCCACGGATAAACCTTCCGAGCGTCCCATCACGCCCACCACCATCAACAACTATGTGCGCCTGAAGGTCATGCCCGCGCCGGAAAAACGCAAGTATTACCGCAGCCATATCGCCTACCTCATCGTCATCTTCACGCTCAAACAGAGCGTGAGCATCTCCTGCGTGCAAAAGGTCATCCCGGCCGACCTCACGCCGGAGCAAGTGCGGGCGTTTTATAGCAAGTATGTCGAGACCGTGGGCGAGGTGGGCCGCTTTTTTACCCAGCAAACGCGCGTGGCCGCGCAGGATCTGCTCGCGCCCGATGCGCCCGATGCCGACGAGCGCGCCACGGATTCGCTGGTGGACGGCCTAATCATCCAGACCATGCTCATGGCGGGTTTTTCCGGCATACTGGCCGAAAAGCTCCTGCAGTTGCAAGGGGCCGACAAGGCGCGGTTTCTCGCCGACGAGCGTGACCATACAGAGAAATAAGACGATCCGAACAACCAATCCGACACCGAGGTGTGCTTCCATGCTTTTTGATACCCATGCCCATTATGACAGCCGCGCCTTTGACGCCGACCGCGAGACGCTGCTTGCTTCACTGCCCGCGCAAGGCGTGGGCCTGCTACTTTGCCCGGGCAGCGACTTAGAGAGCTCCCGGGCCTGCCTGCGTCTGGCCGAAGACCATGCTCATGTCTATGCCGCCGTCGGCGTGCATCCGCAGGAGGCCGCGGCGCAGCTCCCCTCCTACTTGGATGCGCTGCGCAAGCTCTCCCTGCACCCGCGGGTCAAGGCCATCGGGGAGATCGGCCTGGACTATTACTATGATGACGGCGTGCCGCACCCCGTGCAGCAGGCCGTGCTGCACGCGCAACTGCACCTGGCCGACGAGCGCAAACTGCCCGCCATCATCCACGACCGGGACGCACACCGCGATACCCTCCAAATCGTGCGCGCTTACCCCGACGTGCGCACGGTGTTCCACTGTTATAGCGGCTCCGCGGAGGAGGCCAAGCAGCTGGTCAAACTGGGCCATATGATCTCTTTTACCGGTACGATCACCTTCAAAAATGCCCGCCGCGCGCCGGAAGTGATCGCCGCGATTCCGCTGGAGCATATCATGATCGAAACCGACGCACCCTATATGGCGCCCACGCCCTTCCGCGGCAAACGCAATGATTCCGGCTACCTCTACCGCATGGCGGAGGCCATTGCCGAGATCAAGAGGCTGCCGGTTGAGGACGTGGCGCGTATCACGACCGAAAACGGCAAACGATTTTTCAATATAACGGAGATGACACCATGACAATCGCGTATGAATACGGCGACAGCCTGTATGTAAACCTCACCAACCGCTGTGATTGCGCCTGCATTTTCTGCATCCGCAAGTCCGACAGCGAAGCCATCTTTGACCACGATCTCTGGCTGCCCCACGAGCCCTCGCGTGAGGATATCCTGGCCGACATTTTGCACTGGGACTTAAGTTCCTATGCCGAGCTGGTGTTCTGCGGCTATGGAGAGCCGAGCTATCGTATGGATGACATTTTGTGGCTCTGTGACCGCCTGCGGGAGATGGCGCCCTTCCTGCCCCCCATTCGCCTGAACACCAACGGCCACGCCTCGCTGATCAACGGGCGGGATGTGACGCCGGAGCTGGCCGGCCGGCTGGATCGCGTCTCCATTTCGCTCAATGCCTCCACGGAAGTGGAATACCTCGCCGTCACGCGTCCGCAGGATAAGGCCAACGCCTGGCAGGCGCTGCTGACCTTTACGCGCAGTGCCGCGCGCTTTGTGCCCGAGGTGATCTTGACCGTGGTGGACTATGAAAAAAGCCATGAGGAGCTGGAAAACTGCCGCCGTCTGGCCGAGGAGCTTGGCGTACACCTGCGCATACGCAGCTATGCCGAATAAACCCTGACCGATTCCCCGGGACATTGACAAAAGCCACCGTGATGGACCCTTGCTGCTTGGCCCTTTTGCTAAGCGGTGAGGGCCTTTTTCTTGCGCCGGTAAATCAGCGCATAAAAAGGCTGCTGCCCGAGGGCAACAGCCTTTTTGATGTTTGTTTTTATCTGGCGTATTCGATGGCCTTGACCTCGCGCAGCAGGTGCACTTTGATCTGCCCGGGGTATTCCATCTCGTCCTCGATGCGCTTGGCGATTTCACGCGCCAAGAGGATCATTTCATCTTCGCCGACCAGTTCCGGTTTGACGATGATACGCACCTCACGACCTGCCTGAATGGCGAAGGATTTCTCCACGCCGCGGAAGGAAGATGTGACCTCCTCCAGCTTTTCCAGGCGTTTGATGTAGTTCTCCAGGTTCTCACGGCGCGCGCCGGGTCTGGCGGCGGAGATGGCGTCGGCGGCCTGCACAATACAGGCGACAACGGTCTGGGGTTCCACATCGTTGTGGTGGGCGTGGATGGCGTGGATGACCTCGCGGCTTTCCTTATACTTGCGCGCGAGCTCGACGCCGATGGTCACGTGGCTGCCCTCGATCTCATGGTCCACGGCCTTGCCCAGGTCATGCAGCAGGCCTGCGCGCTTGGCTTGCGCAACATCCGCGCCGAGTTCCGCTGCCATAAGGCCCGACAGGTGGGCCACTTCGATGGAGTGGTTGAGCACATTCTGGCCATAGCTCGTCCGGTATTTTTGACGGCCCAGCAGCTTGACAAGCTCGGGATGAATGCCCAAAATATTGGTTTCAAAGATGGCCCGCTCGCCTTCTGCCTTGATGATGGCTTCAACTTCGCGCTTGGCGCTCTCGACCATTTCTTCAATGCGGGCGGGGTGAATGCGGCCGTCTAAGATCAATTTCTCCAAAGCCAGGCGGGCGATCTCACGGCGCACTGGGTCAAAGCAGGAGACGGTGATCGCCTCGGGCGTATCGTCGATGATGAGGTCCACACCCGTGAGGGTTTCGAGCGTACGGATGTTTCTGCCTTCGCGGCCAATGATACGGCCCTTCATCTCGTCGTTGGGCAGCGGCACCACCGAGACGGTGACCTCCGCCACGTGGTCTGCCGCGCAGCGCTGAATGGCAAGCGAGATAATTTCGCGCGCGCGCGAATCGGCCTCGTCCTTGTACTGCGCTTCAATCTCTTTGACCTTCATGGCGGCCTCGTGGGTCACCTCGGTTTCCAGACGCGTGATTAAGTATTCCTTTGCCTCCTCGGCGGTTAGGCCTGAGAGTTTTTCGAGCACGGCAGTCTGTTCGGCCACGAGTTCATCCGCCTTTGCGCCCTGCTCTTGCACCAGCGCAAGCTTTTGTGCGTACGCTTCTTCCTTTTTCTCCATGACCTCCAGCTTATGGTCGAGGTTCTCTTCCTTTTGCTGCAGGCGGCGTTCCTGTTTTTGCAGGTCGGCGCGGCGTTCCTTGACTTCTCTCTCGTATTCATTTCGTTCGGTCAGGATTTCTTCACGCGCCTCCACCATGGCTTCGCGCTTTTTATTTTCAGCGCTTCGTATGGCCTCATTGACAAGGCGCTTGGCTTCGTCCTCGGCGCTGGAAATTTCTTTTTCCGCGACGCGCTTGCGGTAGACAACCCCGCTGAGGAAGCCTATGATCAGCGCGACGACGAATGCGATCACGCCAACAAAAATATAGGGCAACATGCTTTGGGACACACCTCCATTTCTCTGATTTCTCGTATAAATGCAGAGCGCACTCGGCTCTGTTGAAAAGGGGTCAGGAGATCAGCGTGCGAAAAACCCCGCCCCGTTCAATTTACACTTGATATTTTATTTTAAATCTATATGGGTGCGCTGTCAAGAATAATTCCGCTTTCGCTGAAAAATAGCGTATATTTTTGCATACTTTTCCGCCTGCGCGCAGTAATCGGGGCACATTTTGCCGAAAAAGAAGAAAACGCCCCTCGGACGGGCGCAGTGTCGGGCGAGGCAGCATAAGATAAGGAAAATGAGAAGCAGGAGGATGATTTTATGGCGCAACAGGCCCAAACACAAGCTGCGGCAGCAGGCTGCCCGCGCGAAGCCGACCGATTGTTTCCGTCGGTATGGCAGCGCGTGGCACAGGGCTCACAAAACTGCCCCATTGAGTTAGAAACGCCGGATCAACAGGGCGGCGCAGAGAAGGACGCGACCACGCCGGAGACAAAACGCCCGGCGCTCACCCCGGCGCCAACGCGCAGCACGGTTCTGCCGCCGGACTGCTCCGACGATTTCCCCAGCCGCGCAGCGGTCCCCTTTTTGGGCTGCGACAGCGCCGGCGAGACCGCCCTGCTGCAGGAGCTGCTGCGGCAGGAAGTACATAACCGTCATTATTACCGTAGCCTGGCCCGCCGCGTGGGCGGCGCGCCCGCGCGCACGCTGACCGCTCTGGGCGTTGACAGCGAGAGGGCCGCGCGGCGTCTGGGCGCCGCCTGTTTTCTCATCAGCGGTATGCAGCCGCTGCCGCAGGCGCGCAGCGAGCCGCGCTTCCCCTCCTACCGCGGCGCCCTGCGCGAGCGTTTCATCGAGGAGCAGCAAGCCGCCGCGCGCTACATCGCCGCCGCAGAGGGAACCGGCGACCTCTGCCTGCGTCAGCTGTTCGGGGACTTAGCGCGCGAGAAGCTGACCCATGCCCGCATCCTGCTGCAGCTGGTAGAGGATCTGCAGACCTAAGCGGTCGCAGCAGCCGCCTCAGGGGCGCAGTACATTTTCCGAAATCTCGGCCAGGGCCTTCGAGGCCTCCATGTCGCAGCCGCCGCAGCGGGCCAGGTCGCCCAACGACAACATACCGATCACCTTACCGCCCTCCACCACCGGCAGACGGCGCACCTGCCGCGCGGACATGAGCTGCCCCGCCGCCCGCAGGTCGTCGTCGGGGGCGACGGTGAGCATGCCGCGCGACATGATCGTGCGCACCGGTACTTCGTTCGGATTCTCCTCGGCCGCCACGCAGCGCAGCACGATATCGCGGTCGGTCACCATACCGCGCAGCGTGCCATCGTCCGCGCAGACGGGCAGCGCACCGATGTTATGCCGCGCGATGAGCCGCGCTGCCAGGGCCGCGCTCTCATCGGGGGCAATGCTGATGATGTTTCTGTTCATTAGCTCGCGCACTTGCATAAAAAAACACCGCCTTTTCGAGTCTTGTTCCCTCAGTATGGACAAGAAAAGGCGGTTTTATTCAATCCTCGGATCGCTCTTGCCGCCGGCTTTGCAGCAAAAGATTGCGCCGCAAGGGCGAAAGACCACGCCAGGCGAAGGCGCGGTCGCCGTACTGCTGCCGAAACTGCCGCTGCGTCAGATTCTGCACATCCTGCAAGCGCAGGCTAAGCAGGCGGTTGTCCAAAAAAGCCGGAATCGTCGTTTTGGCGGGCGCACGATTGTGCGGACAGGCCCGCTGGCAGAGGTCGCAGCCCCAGATGAGCGGCGCGCGGCATAGGGCTTGCTGCTCTTGCTCGCTCAAGTCTCCTTTTTTCTGCGAGATGGCGGACAGGCAGCGTGAGACATCCAAGCCCGTCTCCCCTAGTGCGCCCGTGGGGCAGGCACGCCGACAGGCGCCGCACTTTTTGCAGATCGTCTCGTCCCGGGCGGCGGGCTTTTCTTGCCAGACAAGATCGCTCACTATCGTACCCAGAAAGAGGTAGGAGCCATAGGGCGGCAGGATAAGCAGATTGTGCCAGCCCACCTGCCCCAGCCCCGCCAGCATGGCGGCCCGCTTCTCTGGAATGGGCGAAGCATCCGTGCCCGCCACGAAGCGGTTTTGCGGATAGCGGGCGCGCAGGGCCGCGCAGACCTGCTCCAGTCGCGCCAGCAGGACGCGGTGATAGTCCTCGCCGCGGCAGTAAAGGGCCAGGTTGCCCGGCTCATCTCCGGCATAGTAGGCAAAGGCCGCCACAAAAACCGTTTCCGCACCCGGGCACAGCGCCGCGACCTCTCGCCGTGCCGCTTCGTCCATATCAGGAAGGAGGCCGCCAAAGCCGACGGCACCCCATGCCGCCGCTTCGGCGGCCTTCCAAAGTTCATTCATTGTATTAGGCGTGGTTTTCCTTGGTCTCGAGGGCCTTCATCTCACGCTGCGCGTCACGCAGAGAGAGGTTCACGCGGCCCTTTTCGTCGACCTCAACCACCTTGACCCAGATCATATCGCCAATGTTGATCACATCCTCGACCTTCTCCACGCGCTTTTCAGCCAGCTTGGAGATGTGCACCATGCCGTCCTTACCCGGAGCCAGTTCCACAAAGGCGCCGAAGGTGAGGATACGCACGACCTTGCCGTAGTAGAGCTTACCGATCTCGGGCACAAAGACAATCTCTTCGATCATGTGCTTGGCCTTGTCGCAGCTCTCGGCGTTTTGGGCGGCGATATAGATGGTGCCGTCGTCCTCAATGTCGATCTTCGCGCCGGATTCGGCGGTGATCTTCTGGATGACCTTGCCGCCGGAGCCGATGACCTCGCGGATCTTGTCCACGTCAATCTTCATCTTGACCATCTTGGGCGCATAGGTGGAGACTTCGGGGCGCGGCGCAGCGATGCAGGGCAGCATGATTTCGTCCAGGATGGCAAACCGCGCGTCACGCGTTGTCTCGATGGCTTCCTTGACAATGGCGTGGGACAGGCCATCGTTTTTGATGTCCATTTGGATGGCGGTGATGCCCTTCTTCGTGCCGGCCACCTTAAAGTCCATCTCGCCGTGGAAATCTTCCACGCCCTGGATGTCGATGAAGGTGGTGAAGGTTTCGCCGTCCTGGATCAGGCCGCAGGAGATGCCGGCCACCGGCGCGGTGATGGGCACGCCGGCGTCCATGAGCGCCAGGGTGGAGCCGCAGATGGAACCCTGCGACGTGGAGCCGTTGGAGGAGACCACTTCGCTGACCACGCGGATGGCGTAGGGGAACTCCTCCGTGGGCGGGATGACGGGCTCAAGCGCACGCTCGGCCAGGGCGCCGTGGCCCTTCTCGCGGCGGTTGGTGGAACGGGCGCCGCGCGCCTCACCCACGGAATAGGAGGGGAAGTTATAGTGGTGCATATAACGCTTCTCCGTGTCCTCCCAAATGGTGTCAAGCTTTTGGTTGGCGGAGAGGGTGTTGAGCGTACAGACCGAGAGCACTTGGGTTTGTCCGCGCGTAAAGAGGCCGGAGCCATGCACGCGGGGCAGCACACCGACTTCAGCCGCCAAGGGGCGGATCTCGTTTTTCTGACGGCCATCCACGCGGTGACCCGCGAGCAGCCAGGCCTTGACGATCTTTTTCTGGAACTTGTAGGTGATCTCCTCCAGGTACTGATCCATGTCGGGATACTGTTCCAAAAAGAGCGTGTGCCAGCGGTCAATGAGGGCATTCCAACGCTCCTCACGGACATTTTTGTCGTCGGTATCCATGGCGGCCTTGGCGTCCTCCATGGTGGCGTCTACGATCTTATCAAAGAGCTCCTGGTTAAAGTCCGCTTGATCATAGCTCATCTTGCTCTGGCCGATCTCTTTGATCATCTGCTCGATGAGATCCAGCTGCGGCGCGATGGCCGCATGCGCCTCTGTGATGGCGTCATAAACGATATCGTCGGGCAGCTCCTTGGCGCCGGCCTCGATCATGATGATCTTTTTGCGGGAGGCCGCGACGGTGAGGTCGAGCAGGGAGGCATGCTTTTGCTCCTGATTGGGGTTCATGACGATCTGGCCGTCGACATAGCCGACTTCCAGGCAGCCCAGCGGGCCGTTCCAGGGCACATCGGAGATGGCCAGGCAGGCGGAGGTGCCGATCATGGCGCAGACCTCGGGCGAGCAGTCATAGTCGACGCTCATCACTGTACAGGTCACAACGACATCGTTGCGGAAATCACTCGGGAAAAGCGGACGGATCGCGCGGTCGATCACGCGGCTGGCCAGAACGGCCGGCAGCGAGGGCTGGCCCTCACGGCGCATGAAGGAGCCGGGGATTCTGCCCACGGCGTAGAGTTTTTCTTCAAAGTCCACGGACAGCGGGAAGAAGTCCACACCGTCACGGGGTCTGGCGGCGGCGGTAACGGCCACCAGCACGCAGGTGTCGCCATAGCGCACCATCGCGGAGGCGTTGGCGAGTTCGGCGATCTTGCCCACCTCTACGGAGAAGGGTCGGCCGGCAATCTCGGTCTTATAGACCTTGTGATTGGCAAAGGTTTTCTGGCTGATCATGGTTGACATAGCTTGTGCTCCTTTCATATGCCGACACAGATGAGCGCAGCTTCCCTTTAGCACTTGAAGACGGATTGACACATTCCGTTCAATCCAACTTCAACTGCTAAAACGGCAAGCGCGGCGCCTGTGTCGGCGCGGGTTGCGGTGGATATAGAAACAAAAAGGGCGGTGTGAATTCACCGCCCTTTCCTGTTCTTCCTAACGCCGCGCAGCGGATGGCGCAAACTTCGGCTCCATCGTGCGGCAGCATACAGCGCGGCAGTCCTTTTTATCGCGCCGATCCCGCTCCGCCAAGGGCGCGCAGCACGGCACGGCTGAAGGAAAGTTTGCCCGCTTTCTTACTTTCTGATACCCAGCTTGGCAATGATGGCACGGTAACGCTCAATGTCCTTTCTGGACAGGTAATCGAGCATTTTGCGGCGCTTACCGACCATTTTGAGCAGACCACGACGGCTGTGGTTGTCGTGCTTATGGATTTTAAGGTGCTCGGTCAGCTCGGTGATGCGGGCGGTCAGAATGGCAATCTGCACCTCGGGCGAGCCGGTGTCGGTCTCATGGGTGCGGTTGCCCGCGATGACTGCGGTTTTGTCTTCCTTACGGATCATGGGGTTGGTTCCACCTTTCTTCAGTTCCTCCAACCGCGTAACAGGCAGGTGGTACACCCGTCATCATGTGTGCGGGCAAAAACATCCTGTAACCCAGTCGAAGGTATCATTGCATATCTATGCATGATACAGTATAGCATCACGCCAGGCCGCTGTAAAGAGAAACTTTCCGTCTTTTGGACAGAAAACCGCGCCAACCCGCAAAAAGGCACAGGTTGGCGCGGCAAAGTACGTTTTTACAGATCAGGGCGCGCTGCGGCGCGGCGCCGTCATGGCATAGAGCGCGAGCGTGGCGCAGGCGGTCAAAGCAAAGCCAACGCAAAGCCGTCGGGCCGGTTTTTGCAGGCGTGCGCAGCGCGCGGCGCGGCGGCGCTGGCGCAGGATATCCTCCCACTCGTCCCCGTCGGCGTATTCAATGGGGTCATAGAATTCCTCAAAGGAGATGATTTTATCCATCGCCAAATCCTCATCGCGCGGGTCGGCAAAACGCATATCATTCATCAGAATTCCTCCTTAGCACTTGTCCACCGGCCAAAGCGGATGGCGCAAACCATACGATATCTTCTTCACATATCATACCGTATCTTGTCCTTTTCGTCAAGGGTTTGTACGTGGAATTGCGGCGCAATAGAGGAAATTATTTCAAATTTTGTCTATTAACCCTGCGCCTCGGGTTTCCGCTTTTGCGCGCGCATACGCATGCCGTGATCGAGGATACGTTTGCGCAGGCGCAGGGACTGCGGCGTGACTTCGAGCACCTCGTCGTCGGCCAAAAACTCCAGGCACTGCTCCAGGCTCAGGTTGCGCGGCGGCACGAGGCGCATCGCGTCATCGCTGCCGGAGGCGCGCATGTTGGTCAGCTGCTTTTTCTTACAGATGTTGACGGTGATGTCCTCGCTCTTGGGCGTCTCGCCCACGACCATGCCCGCGTAGACCGGTACACCCGCGCCGAGGAACAGCACGCCGCGCTCCTGCGCGGAAAAGAGGCCGTACGCAACCGACTCGCCCGTCTCGTGGCAGACCAGGCTGCCGGAGTTGCGGCGGGAGAGCTCCCCGCGAAAGGGCGCGTAGGAATCAAACACCGAGGCCATGATGCCCTCGCCGCGCGTATCGGTCAAAAACTCGTTTCGGTAGCCGAACAGACCGCGGGCCGGGACGAGGAAGGTCAGCTTCATGCGCTCACCCACCGGGTTCATCTCTAAAATGTCGCCCTTGCGTGAGCCCAGCTTTTCGATGACCGCGCCCACGGCGTCCGCCGGCACGTCGGCCACCAGACGCTCCATCGGCTCACAGAGCGTGCCGTCAATCTCCTTATAGAGCACGCGCGGCGGGGAGACCTGAAATTCATAGCCCTCCCGGCGCATGGTTTCAATGAGGATGGACAGGTGCATTTCTCCGCGGCCGGCCACATGGAAGGACTCGGTGCTGTCGGTGTCCGAGACGCGCAGGGAAACGTCCTTGAGTGTCTCACGCATCAGGCGGTCGCGCAGGTTGCGCGAGGTGACAAACTTGCCTTCCCGTCCGGCAAAGGGCGAATCGTTCACCGTAAAGGTCATCTCCATGGTCGGCGCCGAGATCTGCACAAAGGGCAAGGCCTCGGGACAGTCGCTGGCGCAGATGGTGTCGCCGATGGTGATATCACCGATGCCGGAGAGCGCGATGATGTGCCCCGCGCCCGCTTCGGTCACGGCGCTTCTGCCCAGCCCGGTGAACTGGTACAAATTCACCGCCTTGGCGCGCTTGCTGCTCTCCGGATTGTGATAGTTGCAGACAACGATGTCCTGATTCTGGCGCACCAGGCCGCGTTCGATGCGGCCGATGGCGATTCTGCCGACAAACTCGTTATAGTCGATGGAGGACACCAGCATTTGAAAGGGCTGCGACTCGTCCGCCTCAGGCGCGGGCATGTAGTCCACAATGGTTTCAAACAGCGGCTTTAAATCCTCGCCCGGCACTGCAAATTCGCGCGAGGCGATGCCCTGACGGGCGGAGCAGAAGAGCGTCGGGGAGTCAAGCTGCTCGTCGGTTGCGTCCAGCTCCATGAGAAGCTCGAGCACCTCGTCCTGCACCTCGGTAACGCGCTGATCGGGTCTGTCGATCTTGTTGATGACCACAATGACGCGGTGACCCAGCTCCAAGGCACGAGAGAGCACAAAGCGCGTCTGCGGCATGGGTCCTTCCGCGGCGTCCACGAGCAAGATCACGCCGCCAACCATCTTTAAAACGCGCTCCACCTCGCCGCCGAAGTCGGCATGGCCCGGGGTGTCCACGACGTTGATCTTCACATCTCCATACTGCACGGAGGTATTTTTGGCCAAGATGGTGATGCCGCGTTCCCGCTCGAGATCGCCGGAATCCATCACGCGCTCCACGATGGCCTGGTTATCACGGTAAACGCCGCCTTGCTTGAGCATTTGGTCAACCAGGGTGGTCTTACCGTGGTCAACGTGGGCAATGATCGCCACGTTTCTTAATTTTTGATTCTGCACTGCTTTTCGCGCACCTCAATTTCTTTTTACTACTATTTTTCAGCAAACACATATTATAACGTACCCAGCGCGCAATTGCAAGCAGATTTCTTGTTTTATGTTGAAAAGCCTGCCCTTTGGTCCCAAAACGGAACAAAACGCAGCCTGTTTCGGCTAGTGAAAGAATTTGGGTAAGTCAGGTGCAACATACAAGCCGAACCAAACGGGAGTAGCCAGAATTGCAATTATAATAAAAGCAAATATATATGCTTGTTTTTTGTTCATAACACTTTTATAAAAATCACAATCGGGCAAATATTTCTGGCGAAACAAAAAATAAGTGTGGATAAAAAAGGCAAGCAATAAAATAAAGTCGACAATAAGCGCGGTCAAAAAAAACAATTGCGTGATCTGTGCTTCGTTAAATTCGCGCGGTGGATCACGATATAGAAGATAGGTACTGATCAGATAAGCTGCCAATGCTATACTATATTGTACAGGCTTCCAGTAATTTTTCCATGTTTGATGATCCTTACTTTTGGGGCCAAGCAGAAACATATAGCTAATAAATATAAAAATATATTGCATGACATATCCGCGTCCCAAAGGCCTCCCCGGATCAAGCTGTTGATAATTGAAAAAATCAGCTAAAATATAACGCATTTCCATAGCGACGACGACATAAATAAAATTCAGTTGAAAAATCCAACGATCCTTGGGAATGTCCCATTGCCGCATCTGCGCAATTCTTGCCTCGTCCCTTTTGCGCTCCTTGTTTTGCTGCTCAAGCAGTTTCTCTGTATCGAGAGCCATCGGCACACCACCCGTTCATTCCTCTCCTCGCTTTGCTAGTGAAAAAACTTTGGCAGGCCGGGTGCGATGTATGCGCCAAACCAATTAGATGAAAGTAAGAATATTAACAAAACAACCATTATTAGCGGAGATAGAAAGTTTGGTTTCTGGTTCGCCAAAAAAACACAATCTGGCAAATATTTTCGGCGAAACAGTTTAAAAGTATGAATCCAGAAGATGAGTACTATTATAATGTCTAAAATGAGTGCTGTCAAAAAAAACAGTTGTATGATCTGTGGCTCGTGAAACTCCCGTGGTGGAAAACGGCACAGGAAAGCGGTACTACTCAAATAGGTTGTCAGGGCTATCGCATATTGTATTGGCCTCCACATGTTTTTCCATGTTTTACGATTTTTATTAAAATGTCCAAGCAGAAAAAACAAACTTACGTTAATAAGACCATAGTCCAGGCTTCCTCCGTATATTGCCCCTTTGCCTGGTTCAAGTTGTTGATAATTAAAAAACTCTGCCAGATAAAAACGCAATACAAACGCCACGTATGCATAAATAAAACCAATTGATACGATTCGCTGATCAATGGGAGCATCCCATTGCCGCATCTGCGCTATTCTTGCTTCTTCCCTTTTTCGCTCCTTGTTTTGCTGTTCAATCAGTTCTTCTGCGTCAAAAGGCATTCCATAACCCCTCCCCTTACCACTTTTTTATGGCTCTTACCCCCGCCCCTCAAAGAAGAGGGGCGGGGGTGTAAGCGCGTGGAAAAAGCCTGTTTTTTAGTATCTATCACGGCCATCGTTCATGCCGTAATAATAAAGAATGCGGTTTGGCACGCGGGCGTGGATGCTCGATCTCATGCCGACAAAGTTGGCTTGATCGAGTAGGGTGACAAAAATCGAGTTGTATAGGCCCGCGAATGTGGCGAGCACATCAAACACACCACCGCCAGCCACAACAGCTACCACACCATAAAATGTGTTTTTTGCAAGATCTTCGGCATTTTGCCCGTGATTAATATAAATGTCTCCCGCCGTCTCAATGTTGCGGGCATCCAATTTCGCAAACAATTCTTCCTTACTTGTAGCCGATAGTCCAGCAATGTAATTTAAATTATTTGCATTTAGAGCAACAAGATCATCACGTAAGCTTTTACCTAGATCCTTATCGCTCATGCCCGCGGCTAAATTGTCTAACACACTCACAATAGGCCCAGAGGCACTCGTTGCAGCGCGAATTGTATTGGGGACTGCATATGTCAATGACACCAAATCAAAACAGGACTTATAAATATCTATGCCGCCTGCTGTGCGATAGAAGTTGGCATAGACATTTCTGTCCATATCCGTGATGTATTTTTCCAAAAAGTTGACGTCGCAATCCACCTGAGTACCGCCGAAGGGCTCTGCTTTATCAATATAGTGGGCGGTGTAACTATACAGCAACTCTTTACTAAAGTTGAGGTCCGGGTGCTGTTTTACGGACCAAGATGCATCGTCAAAGGCATGCTGCATGCGCGCGCCGCTTAAGCTGGCATTTACCGCACGCGCGCTGCGCGCACCAGCCGCCATGACTTCGGGCGCCCTGCTTTGCAGGTATTCATCCAGGTACTCATAAAACTGTTCATCACGCTGTGGTAAATTTATGACAGTTTTCAGAGAAATACCATACTTACTGACGGCGGTGTCCATAGCCTCAATGGCATCCATGGTTTCAACCATGAGGCCGGCGTCAATGTCTCCACTGCCCACAGCCCGATAGACGGCATAGAGCGTGGTGTCGGCGGAGATGACCCAACTGGTTTTCATGGTGGCGTTGATCAGGACATCTCCGGGCTTGGTAGACCAGCCCATGAAGATATAACCGTCACGCAAGGGCGCGGTAACTTGCGCGTCAATCTCAGCGAGCGTGAGAGTACCTTCCTGGGCAACGCTGAGGCTGGCGAGGGTTTCGTTGCCGTCAAAGTTGGCAAGCGTGACCAAATAGGTGGCGACTTCCTCGGTCAGGGGGATGGGGTCGGGCGTAAGCTCCTGCTCGATCGCCAGGGTCTGCAGAGGGAAAGCCGCGGCAAGCAAGATGCAAAGAAAGAGAGCTGAAATCTTCTGCCATACCGGTTTACACTGATTCATTCTCGTTCCTCCTAAGTATAGTTGCGCGCATCGATTCACGCAAGTATAAAGTGTCTATGATCAGGAGTCGACTGCTGATGCTCCCATTTTATACAACAATACCCATTTTGTCAACAATATTTACCAATTTGCAACTAAATATTTCAAAAACTTGCATGATTCCTCTAAAAATGGCGAATCATAGAAGGAAGTTGAAGTGGGTGAAACTTTTTTTAAAAACTTTTGAAAAAGCTCTTGACAAACTGTATCATTGTGGTATTGTATTAATCAGCTAGAACAATAACACAAGCACCAAGGAGGTGTGTCACTTGACCTGGTCATTTCAAAACGACTCGCCCATCTATGCTCAACTGATTCGCGGTCTGACCCTGCGTATCGTCTCGGGTGTATACAATGTGGGCGAAAAGCTGCCGTCGGTGCGCGATCTCGCGACGGAGGCAGGGGTAAACCCCAACACCATGCAGCGGGCACTGACCGAACTGGAGCGCGACGGCTTAATGTTCAGCCAGCGCACAGCGGGACGTTATGTAACGGAGGACAGAAACATGATAGAGACAGCAAAGAAGGGACTTGCCGAAGAACAGCTTTCGCGTTTTCTCTCGGCGATGACGGGCCTGGGCTACCAGATCCCCGACATCATCAATCTGCTCAATGAGAAGGCGCAAGAGCGCAACAAGGAGGTGCAATGATGGCCGCCATACTGGAATGTAAGAATCTCACCAAACGCTTTGGCAGCACCGCCGCGCTCGACGGGGTGAACCTGACCGTCGAACCGGGCCGCATCGTTGGTCTGCTCGGCCCGAACGGCAGCGGCAAAACGACGCTCATCAAACTGGCCAACGGCCTGTTGACGCCCTCGGACGGCGAAATCCGGATCATGGGCGAAACGCCGGGCAAGACCTCACACGGGCTGGTCTCCTACCTGCCCGAGCGCACGAGCATCCCGCTTTGGATGACGGTCGACCAGCTGCTGGATTTTTATGCCGATTTCTATCCGGATTTTCAGCGCGATGTGGCGGTGAATATGCTCGAGGCCTTGAGCATCCGTGGCAAGCAGCGGATCAAGGAGCAGTCCAAGGGTACGCGTGAAAAGGTGCAGCTGACGATGGTCATGAGCCGCAAGGCCAATCTCTACCTGCTCGATGAACCCATCGGCGGCGTGGACCCGGCCACACGCGACTATATTTTAAACACCATCATCAACAACTACAACCCCGAGGCCTCCGTCATCATCTCCACGCACCTCATCGCCGACGTGGAGCAGGTGCTCGATGAAGTGCTGTTCATCCGCCAGGGTGCGCTGCTGCTGCAATCCACCGTGGACGATATTCGAGAGGAAAAGGGAACCAGTGTGGATGCACTGTTTCGGGAGGTATTCAAATGTTAAGAAAACTGATGAAGCACGAACTGCGTGCCACCGCGCGCATCATACTCCCGCTTTTTCTGGCTGTCATTGTTTTTTCCGTATTTACTTCCATAGCCACCCGCAGTGGTTTTGAATCCCACAGTAATTTCCTCAATATAGTCAGCGTACTCGTTTCCGTCGGGTACGGCATCGCCCTGTTTGCCCTGTTCGCGGTCATTCTGGTGCTGCTGATCAACCGCTTCCGCAACAACTTGCTCGGCGATGAGGGTTATGTTATGTTCACCCTGCCGGTGTCGGTGCATCAGCTGATCTGGTCGAAGATCATTGTCTCCTGCCTCTGGTTTGTCGGCGCGTGCCTCATCGTGATCGCCTCCGCCACCATCATCACGGCAGACGTTGCCTTCTTCCAAAATCTCTCCTTTAATTTGCGGGAACTCTGGAACGAGTTCAACGGCGTCTATGCCCTCAACGGCACGGCCATTGTCATTGAAAGTCTCGTCCTCTTTTTCCTCGCTTACGCGGCCGGCTGTCTGCAATTTTATGCCTCACTGGCCGTGGGACACAGCTTCGACCGCAGAAAAACGCTCTACTCCATCCTGTTTTTCTTCGCCGTCACCTTTGTGATCCAGCTGATTGTCACCCTATTCTTCACGACAACAGATATCAGCATTGAAGTCGCCAATCCCATGGCCGCGGTACACCTGAGCTTTGGCATCATGATCGGCCTTGTGGCCATCTACGGCGCGATCTTCTATGTGCTGACCACCAAAATGCTACAAAAACGCTTAAACTTGGAATAAGATCAACCCCCCACGCAACAAACAAAACGATACGGCAAGCGAAGAGTCATCCGCTTGCCGTATCGTTTCTTTTTATGTGAAGATTTGAGCCGTCAAGTACTGGCTTTGTCGACCACGAGGGTGATGAAGCGGTGCAGTACGGCGGAGACTTCGGCCCTGGTCGCCAAACCCTGGGGATCAAAGCGGGCTCCGTCCTTGCCGTTTAAGATACCCGCGGTCTGCATGGCGCGGACCGCGTCGCTGGCCCAAGTGGCGATGCTTCCCGCATCCG
>CAYVNT010000014.1:0-30605 GCA_964453275.1 uncultured Ruminiclostridium sp.
AACTCAACCGCCACCATCTTCTTCCTAAAGACCAAAGGCAAGAAGCGTGGGTATGTGGAACGCCAAGAGGTGGACGTGAACACGGGCAAGTTATTCCAAATCGAAGTGCTTGGCTCTGATTCAGACCAATAAGGTATTCAACCACCTAAAGCGCAGCGACAAGAAGATAGTCGTTGAGCAGGGCGGTACTCGTAGCGGGAAGACGTACAACATCCTGCTATGGGTAATTTTCTATTATACCGAGCGAGAAACGAACAAGACCATCACCATATGCCGTAAGACCTTCCCGTCCCTGCGTGCTTCGGTGATGCGTGACTTCTTTGAGATACTGCGTAGCCACGACCTATACAACGAGAACTACCATAACAAGTCAAGCCACGAATACTACCTGAACGGAAACCTCGTTGAGTTCATCAGCCTTGACCAACCGCAAAAGATACGAGGTCGCAAGCGTGACCTACTTTATATCAACGAGGCAAACGAGCTAACGTACGAGGATTGGCAGCAGCTCATCCTGCGTACTGAAGGCAGGGCTATCCTTGACTACAACCCTTCGGATGCGTTCCATTGGATATACGACAAGGTGGTGCCTCGTGAGGATTGCGACTTCTATCAGACCACCTACCTCGACAACCCGTTCCTCGATAGCAGCATACGAGCAGAGATTGAACGACTGAAGGAAACCGATGAGGACTATTGGCGCATCTATGGTCTCGGTGAGCGTGGTATGAGCCGTGCCACCATCTTCCAGTTCGGCACGATGGAGGTGCCTGAGAACGCAAAGCTCTTGGCCTATGGCCTTGACTTTGGATTCACCAACGACCCTACCGCATTGGTAGCAGCATACGAATCACAAGGCAACCTATACTTCGATGAGCTGGTCTACCGCACAGGTATGACCAACAACGACATCGCCAACCTATTCACCTCCCTAAGCATCGACAGAAGGAGTGAGGTATATGCCGATAGCGCAGAGCCTAAGTCCATCGAGGAGCTATACCGCAGGGGCTTCAACATCAAGCCCACTACCAAAGGCCCAGACTCGGTGAACGCAGGAATCGACATCATGAAACGCTACAAGCTATTCATCACCCCACGCAGCATCAACCTTGAAAAGGAGATGCGTAACTACAAATGGGTAGAGGATAAGAACGGCAACCTGTTGAACAAGCCAATCGATGCTTTTAACCACGCTATCGATGCTGCGAGATACGCTATCTTTAGCAAGAAAAACAATCCCAACTTCGGGCGATACTCAGTACGATGATTTTTGTAGCAGGCCAACAGGGTGGCGTATTCTACCACCGACTCCAGATACCATACGAAGACCTGCTGATGCGGGGCTTCTTAGTCAAGTTCGGGCAGCTTGATGAGATTGATAAGTACAAGGACGTGATGACTCACCTCGTGGTCAATCGTGGCGTAAGCTCAAAGAACCACCGAGCGTTCAAAGCGATGCTGCTGAAGAACAACATCAAGCTCATCCTCGACCTCGATGACTGGTGGTTGCTGCCCCGCAGCCACGCAAACCGCAGCAGCCAAAAAACGCAGGACATCATCTGGACTATCAAGATAGCCGATGAGATTCATACGACCAACGCCTACCTCGCTGAGAAGATACAGAAGGAGAATCCGTATGTGCCTATCTGGATACTGCCTAACGCCATCGACACCCGCAGGGGGCAATGGGAGGACATCGAGAAGGAGGAGGGCTTCAACGTGGGTTATATGGGTGCGCTGCACCACGATGAGGACTTGGCGTATAATCGCATCAATTTAGGCGGGATGAACTCATACTGCATCCCGCACTACAAAGAGCGTCTAAACGCCTCTAATGAGTTCGAGCGGGCTGATTGGTCTGACTACGGCAAGCTCTACAAAAAGATTCACGTCAGCATCGCCCCTCTTGCACCAAGCGCATTCAACCGCTGCAAGTCCAACCTCAAGGCTATCGAGGCTGGCTTCACCAAGACGTGCATCATCGCACAGGATATGCACCCATACACGCCATTCCTAAACGAGAGCAACGCCATCCTTTGCAAAGGCCCTGCCCATTGGGAGCAAGAACTGAAGAACCTCGACCCCGAACGATGCAAGGCGTTAGCCGAGCAGCTGCATAAGGATGTGCAGTTCTACTCGATTGAGAATATCAACAACACCCGCCAACAATGCTACGCACAATAAGTGTCCCCACCGTATGGGCTGACATCAAGCTCAAGGACTTCCAGAGGTTTATGGGTGCCAATCCTACCGATGACACCGCTGAGGACTTGGCCCTCGCTATCTTCTGCGGCATCGACAAAGATGAGCAAGCCTCGTTCCCCGTCAGCGAGCTTGAGGACATCAAGACCATCATCGCTGGGGTGTTCACCGAGAACCCACCGCTCCAGCGGTTCGTGACCATCGGTGATAAGAAGTACGGATTCCATCCCAAGCTGGAGGACATCTCACTCGGTGAGTTCGTGGACTTGGAGGAGTATATGAAAGACCCCATCAAGAACGCCCACAAGTGGCTGGGTATCTTGTACCGCCCTGTGGTAAAGGAGCAGTATGGTCGGCACGAGATAGAAAAGTACCACCCAGACAAGCACGATGGAGCAGCATTCGAGGACATCACGATGGACATTGTACAAGGTGCGCTGCTTTTTTTTTATCGTTTAGAGATAGGACTGCAAATGTCTTCTCTGACCTATTTGAGGCAAGTGGCGAAACAAGAGAAATCCTCGATGCAAGAACTGCCTTCGGAAAACGATGGGGATGGTATGCAGTCCTCCATCAACTCGCTGCGGGGTCTGTACAAAATCTTGAAGCGGTAACCGACCTACCTCTGTACCAATGCCTGATGTGGGTGACCTACGAAACCGACAAGGCGAAACTGGAGGCCCAGCTCTCACGGCAGAATAGCCGCTAAGGGGTTTTCTATTTATGAAGTACGGCTACTATCAGGTATGCGAGGCTCTGCAATCAGCAGCCGAATCCGCATCGTATGTGAACTCGGTAACGTGGGGCAACATCTTTGACGTAGATATGCGTAAGATGACCCTATTCCCCCTGTGCCATATCCTCACGGGAACGGCAGAAATCCAAGAGCGCACGGTGACCTACTCGATTGACGTGCTGGTGATGGACGTGGTGGACTACTCCAAGCAAGACCCGAACGTGGAACCCTACTCATTTGAAGGCGTAGCGCAGAAGCAAGACATCTACCACCGCAGCCTGTTCACGCTCCAGCAGATGATAGCCTCCCTCCGCAGGGGTGACCTTTACTCTGATGGCTTCCGCCTTGTGAACGACCCCACCTGTGAGCCGTTTGATGAGGACTTCGAGAACACTCTCTGCGGGTGGAAGGCCACGCTGCAAATCGAAACGCCCAACCCGACCATCATCTGCTAAATGGCTAAGGGTAGCCCTGACCTCAAAAAAGCGGAGAATACCCGACTTGCTCTTGAGAAGTTCGGGAAGTACCTCGTGGCTGAAAGCCGCAAGAACCTAACCCGCAAGAAAAAGAACGTCACCAACAACCTCTACAACTCGCTCGACTACAAAGTCACCACAGGCCCTAATAGCCTCGACTTTGACTTCTTGATGGCTGAGTATGGTGAGTGGGTAGATAAGGGACGTAAGGCAGGGAAAATGCCCCCATTCGGCCCCATCTATGCGTGGGTTGCTCGCAGGCGTTTTCAGTTCCGTGATAACAAGGGCAAGCTCTTGTCGTATGCTGAGACCGCTCGCAAGGTGATGATAAAGATTAAGGCCAAAGGAATCGAGCCTTCTGACTTCTACTCCCGCCCTTTTAATCTGGGATTCGAGAAGCTACCTGCTGAGGTGCAGCAGGCCTACGGCCTTGATGTGGAGGACTTCTTGGAGTTCACCATCAACGAACTGAATAAAAAGTACAAGTAATGGCAATTACCATCAACCAGCAGCCAACCACCCGCTCCTTCGCAGGCAGCCCTATGGTCTATGCGGTAAGCTCAAACAACTCAGGCAACGCTGGATTCAAGTACGTTGCTGATGTATTCATCTGGTTTGGCTCAAGCGCAAGCGTGCCAGCGCAGTATGCCTACCGCCTCATCAAGCCGAAGGAGTCGGTGAGCAACCTGTACGGATACTTTGATGTGAGCAACATCGTAAGCTCGTACCTCTCGCAGACCGACATCGACCACGCAGCAGGAACCGCTACCGACAATGAGCAGACGGTAGTCAACGTGCAGGTGAAGTTCCGTGAGTACACGACCGCTGGAGGCGTTGCTTCGGTAAGCGCAACATCCAACACCATCCAAGCGTATGACGGCTACACCGAGTTCGTGGATGGCGTAAACGCAACAACCGCAACGGGAGTGCTAACCAGCGGCAGCACCACGCAATACATCCAAGAGGGACAGGCTATGACCATCGGTGTCGTGCCTGCTTTGGTTAATGGTATGCGGGTGGACTACTCAGACGGGCAGAGTGCCGTCATCGACATCGCTGACTTAGGAGCAGTGGATTCCACCGACTCAACCGACAAGCTCTGGTTCCTGCCTGCTGGCCCTGCTAACCTCAACGAATCAGCCCTTGACCCCGCTCCTGAGGATATAGCGGATTTGTTATACTACGACTTGTCGCTGGGCAACTACCAGAGCGTTGCATATGCTCGCAGGGTAGAGGCTGATGGGGGCACGTGCGAGGGCCTCTCGTGCGTTGAGAACGAACTTCGTGAGCTTGGCGAGGATGATGATGCGTACACCTGCCGCTTCTATCCTACCTGTGAGCCACGCTACACGCCATACACCATTGCCTACCAAAACAAGTGGGGTGCGTGGGATTATATCGTGGCGTTCAAGAAAAGCACGACCTCAACGGCAACGAGCAAAGAGACCTACGAAACCAACGTGGGCACCATCGGCAGCAGCACTTGGACATACAACGCAGCAACCGCCTCACCGACCAAGACCTTCAACAACTTCGGAAGGGATAGCATCGTACTCAACACGAGCTTCCTCAACGATGGGTATAACCAGATGGTCAAAGAGATGCTGCTCTCAGATGCCGTATATTTGGTGGAGGAGGAGCGGTACGTTACCCTGAAAGACACTCAGGTGGAATACAAGACCAGCCTCAACGATAACCTCGTGCAGTACACCTTCAGCTTCGAATACGCAGCACAAGTCAAAAACCGAGTATGGCTCTAACGCTTCAGACATCAACAGGCTACCTTGACCTGTACGCAGACGAGAGCATCAGCATCGACTACAATCTTGCTGACCTGCGTGACCCTGCGGTTATCTTCAGCCCCATCTCTAAGAGCTTCTCCGTACCCGCTACGGATGTGAACAATCAGTTCTTCAAGCACTACTACGATGTGAGCGTGAGCGGTGGGTTTAACCCATACGCCAAGCAGGATGTCACCCTGTACTCGGATGACCTCACGATGATAAGCGGCTACCTTCAGCTGCTTGATGTGGCGATGGATAGAGGCGTGCCCAAGCAGTACCAAATCTTGGTCGCTGGTGAGAACGCCCGCTTCGCTCGTAACGTGGGAGAGAAGGAACTGCGTGAGCTGGACTTCGACTCGTACACCCACACGTTCAGCTACGAGGCCATCACCGATAGCTGGAACGATGGCCTGTTTAGTGGCGAGATTGTCTATGCTCCTGTGGACACCCGTGTCTTTGCAAGCGACACGCTATTCAGCCCGCAGCAGCTGACCACCCCGATGTGGGAAACGGACTTCTTCCCTACTATCAAGGCGAGCATCGTGCTTGAGCAAATCCTCACGGAGGCAGGCTATACGATTGATACGAACATAGGCATCTTTGACAACCTCAAGTTCACGAGCCTTTACCTGTTGTGCTACAATAAGGAGGGCCTTGTGCCTTTGGAGCAGTCGTTCAATGACCGCTTGGCGCAGGTGTACTCAAGTGCCTCGCTCTCGATTCCTGAGCTTACGGCTACCACACCGAGCATCATTCAATTCAACACGGAGGTCTACGATAACGGAAACAACTTCAACACGGGCACCTACCGCTACCAGTTGCCCATCGTAGGGGAGTACAAGTTCAACGTGCAGGGAAGCATCACTTCGCCTACTGGCAATCGGATGTACCAAATCACGATGTACTTGGGTAACACGGCAATCCAAACGAAGGATGTCATCACACTCGGTGCATTCTCGATTGACTTCGTGCATTCGTTTATGAATCTTTCCACGAGCGACCTTGTGTCGTTCCGTATTGGCGGTATCGATTCAGGGGGTACGCTGGCATCAACGTGCCAGATGACGGTCATCAGCGCACCTGACTACCCCACAGGGCAAGATGTGAACCCATCAATGTTCCTGCCTAAGATGAAGCAAAAGGACTTCGTTGCTGGCTTGGCTAAGATGTTCAACCTCGTATTCGTTCCGAGCAAGGAGATACCTAACCGCCTAAACATCTACGCCTACGATGAGTGGATTGGGGATGGTGCGGTACGCAACTGGAACGAGATAGTAGACATCACTCAGCCCGTAACGATTAAGCCTACCACCGAGCTGCAAGGCAAGAGCATCAAGATGCTGATGGCTAACGGCAACTCGATTCTCGATAACGCCTACAATTCAGCATTCGGTATACCTCACGGAAGCGTAGAGGTAGATGACACCAACAACGAGTTCGCAGATAGCGAGATTGTCATTGACACCCCGTTTGCCGCTACCATCACCAACCGCATCAACTCCAACACCACCTTCGAGGTGATTCAGATGTTCGATGCTGAGGGCAAGCCCATCGACTCACCACCACGCCTGTTGTACTACAACGGCTTGAACGGCACCTCCGACTACTACATCTTCCGTAGTGCCGATGGTACGTTCCAAACGCAGAACGAGTACCCCGTGTTCAATATGACGTATGGTGGTACGTTCACCGCAACATACGGCATCCCACAAGTGGAAGGCACCAAGCCTCCCAAGAACAACCTACTCACGGACTTCTACGCCACCTACCTGCTTGAGCTTTACGCAAGCGATGCGGTGATGATGGAGGTGAATATCGTGATGGAGCCTTCGGAGTTATTCCAGCTCAACCTGAACGACCAAGTGTACTACGATGGCGAGTATTGGCGCATCAACAAGATAAGCGGTTATGACCCCGACAAGATGACGGCTAAGGTCGAGCTATTCCGTGCCTCGTTTGTGAACTCATCGCTATGTGCGAGTACGGTGACTGCGCTGAATAACAACGGCACGGTGAGCTTCAGCGGAGCCGCTACGCAGCAATGCTGCGAGTTCTACGGCTACAAGTGGAGCGACAATACCTGCTACTGGCGCACGAGCAAATTTGTGGCTGCTAAGTCAAAGGGATTGGTTGGCCTTGAGAAAGCCCCCATCGCCAACGTGACCACGCATACCACACGCCCCACGAACACGCAGTATTGGTACGAAGCAACAAGCGACCTTGAGAATGCAAGTGCAAGATGCGTCCCGCTGCACAATTACGCCACCCCGTTGTTCGATATGGCGGAAGGTGACACGCAGATAGTTCAAATCATCTATACCTGCAACACCTATTCATACCACGCAGAGTACTCTATTGTGCGTGGAGCAGCAGGTGACACTATCCACTCGCTTCGAGACTTAGGCCCCGACCGATACCACCTTACGATTGAGCTTTCAAACGGATTCGCATCCTACTTGCAGCTCACCCACACGGGCGGTACGCAGGTGGCTGAGACGTGGAGTATCATAGCTCAAAGACAACAGGTGTTATGAATATAGGTTCTTTAATTACTGGCCTAAAGGGTGACCACTACGGCATATGCGAAGAGATTGAAATCGCAAAGGGCAAGTGGGAAGTCATTGAAAGCTGGCAAGAAGCGAAGCAACAAATAAAGAGGCAATGGCGGTCGAGAAAGTTATCAAGCTAAAGGTCGAGAACGGGGAGGCTCTGCTCAACGTACAGGAGCTGAACAAGGCTCTCGGTGACACCAACAAGAAGACCGATGCCCTGAATGATACGATGGCCTCTGCTACGGAGGCCATTGACAAGTTTACGGGTGGTGCTGCTTCTGGCTTCAAAGCCGTAACGAGTGGCGTTGGTACGTTCCTCAAATCATTGACCACGCTCAAGGGTGCGCTCATCGCTACGGGTTTAGGTGCGCTTGTGGTTGCGCTTGGCTCTCTGTTCACCTACTTCACTCAGACCTCTCGTGGTGCGGATAAGTTCGCTGAGATTATGGGTGGCGTATCTGCTGCCGTCAAGGTGGTTATAGACCGCATCATTGGGCTTGGCGAGTCGCTGACTAAACTATTCAGCGGTGACTTCAGCGGTGCGGTAGATGGTGTCACAAAGGCTTTTAGTGGATTGGGTGATGAGATTATACGAGAGGCCAAAGCAGGCTCAGCGTTAGCGAAGCAGCTCGATGATATTGAAGACCGTGAGCGTGACCTCATCAAGCTCCGTGCTGCAACAAATGTGGAATTAACGAAAGCCCGAATCATTGCAGATGACCAAACCAAAAGCATTGATGAGCGAATTAAAGCGGTAAAAAGAGCTGATGCACTTGAAAACAAAGTAGCAAAAGCCGAGCAAGCTAACGCACAGGCGTATGTCAAGTACCTCAAAGAGCGAATCAAGCTTGGAGAATCTACGGATGAGGACTTGCGTGCGCTTGCTGAAGCAGAGGCTAAGGTTGATGAGATGCGTTCGGAATCGTTACGCAGACAGAAGAAACTGCAAAACGAACTCAAATCGTTAGCCAACGAGCGAAAGCAGCAAGAGGCCGAATCATTAGCCAACCAAAAGAAGCTAAGTGAGGAGCAACAAAAGTTCATAGATGCCCAACGACAATGGTCGTTTGAGGATGCTGCGATTCGTAAAAAGAGAGATGAGGATGAGAAGAAAAGCCGAGCGCAGAATCTCGTTGGCTACAATCAGATGCTCGCTCAGTTTACGGCATCAGCCCAGTCCGCTCAAGCGCAAGAACTGCAAGCAGCGCAGGCTCAGTATATGCAGCTACTTGACTTGGCTATCAAGTCAGGACAAGATACTGCCGCAGCCACCGCAACGTATGAGGCCAAGAAAGCCCAAATCAAAAAGAAGTATGCTGATGAAGACCGCCAGCGTGAGGTTGAGAATGCTGCTAAGTCGGTAGAGCTTGCTGGTCAGACCTTCGGTGCATTGGCGCAGCTTACTGAGGCTCTGGGTAAGGGCAACGAGAAGAACGCTGAGAAGACGTTTAAAATCACCAAAGCCTTGCGTATCGGTGAGGCCGTAGCCAACACCGCTGCCGCTATTATGTCGCAGCTTGCCGTGCCGCAGGATGCCCTCACGGGTGCAAACTTTGTGAAGGCTGGAATTGTTGCGGCTACGGGTGCCGCACAGGTAGCAGCAATCGCAGCCACCAAATTCCAAAGGGGCGGAGGAGCAGGAACTACCCGCACCTCGCAGCCATCTATCCCAACCTCTACCGCTACGGCCCAGCCGCTCACCCCGAACATCCAGTTCGGCAACACCGAGAACCAGCTTGCTGGCCTGCTTGGTCGCCCGATGCGGGCCTACGTTGTAAACCAAGACATCACAAACGCTAACCAGCTTGAGCGCAGAATCCGCTCCAGCGCAACAATCGGAGGATGAAAATCTACGAGCTAATTCTTGAAGATGACAAACTGATGGGCGTAGATGCCATCAGCATCGTTGAAAGCCCTGCCATCGAGGAGCAGTTCATTGCGCTCTCGAAGCAGCAAATCCAGTTCAAGGTACAGAACGAGGACAAGCGCATCCTAATCGGAGCAGCACTCGTGCCCAACAAGCCCATCTACCGCTACGATGACAAGACGGGCGAGGAGTATTATGTGTACTTTTCGCAGGATACCATCCGCAAGGCTGCTGAGTTGTATATGATTAAAGGCAATCAGAACAACGCAACACTCGAACACGCAGAGGAACTCAACGGACTGAGCGTAGTAGAGAGCTGGATTATCGAGGATGAGAACAACGACAAGAGCCGTGCCTACGGCCTTGACTACCCCGTTGGTACTTGGGTCGTGATGATGAAGGTGAACAACGAGGCCATCTGGACAGAGTACGTCAAGGAGGGAAAGGTCAAAGGCTTCTCGATTGAGGGCTGGTTCGCACAGCGTGAGAAGATGCGTGCTGAAGACCTGCAAGAGGCTCTTGCCCAAATCGAGATGGCAGAGGCTGAGCATATCGCAGAGCAGTATGTGATGGGTATGGCGAAGGCCATCATCAAAGAAGACAAGCGCAGAAAGAGCGGCAAGCGTTTGGAGATGGAGTCGTATGCCGACTACCCCGATGCGGTGAGCAATAACGCCCAGCGAGGCATCGACCTGAACGAGAAGAACGGCAACAAGTGCGCTACGCCTGTGGGTAAGATACGAGCGCAGCAGCTCGCACAGGGCAAGCCCTTGTCGGTAGAGACAATCACTCGGATGTATTCGTACCTATCAAGAGCCGAAGAATACTACGATGAGAACGATACCCAAGCCTGCGGCACCATCAGCTACCTCCTATGGGGTGGCCTTGCTGGGAAGCGTTGGGCAGAATCTAAACTTAAAGAACTCGGTAAAATATGAAAGGTTTTAATCAAGGGCCAAAACCACCCGTACCACAGAACTCCACTAGAGGCTGCCTATGCCCTGATGGTAAGACTTACTCCCGTAGATGTTGCGACAAGAACGATATGCAAGCACAAGGCATAGGATTCATTGGCGGTAAAGCTCAGGAGTAAAATACCCAATTTAACCAATAACAATTTTTTAGGTATGAATCTGCAAGACGTATTCAAGAAAATCGAACTGGCTCTAACTCCTGAGAAGGTAGAGCTGGCTTCTATGTCGCTTGCTGATGGCACTATGGTCGAGGCCGAAGTGTTTGAGGCAGGTGCTAACGTATTCCTCGTTGGGGGTGATGGCGAGAAAGTCGCTGCACCTGTTGGCGAGCATAAACTTGAAGATGGCCGTATTCTCGTTATCGAGGAGGAAGGCATCATCAAGGAAATCAAAGAGGCTGCCGCTGAAGAAGAGGCCGCCATTGAGATTGAAGTAGAGGCTGCTGAAGAAGTGGCTCCCGAATTGACTATCAAAGACCTCGTGGAGATGGTATCTGCCCTCCGTGAAGAGGTCGAGATGATGAAGCAAGAGATGGGTAAGAAGCAAGAGATGGCTGAAGAAGTCGTAGCTGCTGAAGAACCCGCTGAGGTTGAGGTTGCAATGGCTGCTCAAAAGCCCATCGTTGCCGCTCCCGTAGAAAAGAAACACGAGCTGAAGTTTCACATCGGTGCAGAGCGTGTTGCAAATACTAAAGACCGAGTGTTTTCTAAACTTTTCCAATAAATCAAATAGATTAAAATGGCAACGACCACTTCAATCACTACTACTTACGCAGGTGAGTTTGCAGGAAAATACATTTCTGCTGCCCTCTTGTCTGGTGACACCATCGCTAAGGGCGGTATCACCGTTAAGCCGAACGTCAAGTACAAGGAAGTCCTCAAGAAGGTCAACCTTAACGATATCGTAAAAGACCAGAGCTGTGATTTTACAGACACGTCTACCCTTACGATGACGGAAGCCATCCTCCAGCCTGAGTTCCTTCAGGTAAACTTGGAGCTTTGCAAGAGTGACTTCGAGTCTGACTGGGAGGCCATCCAAATGGGTTACTCTGCATTCGACCAAATGCCTACTTCATTCGTTGACTACTTCATCGGTTACAACGCTGCTAAAGTAGCTGAGTGGGTTGAGAGCAAAATCTGGACTGGTTCAACTGGCAACGCTGGTGAGTTCAACGGATTCCAAACCCTTCTTGCTGCTGATACGACCGTTATCGATGTGACTGCTGCTACGGGCGGTATCACCTCAGCTAACGTAATCACGGAAATGGGTAAGGTTCTTGACGCTGCTCCTAACGCAGTATACGGCAAGGATGACTTGAAGCTCTACGTTCCTACCAACGTGTTCAAGGCTTACGTTCGTGCATTGGGTGGCTTCGCTGCTTCAGGTCAAGGTGCTAATGGTGTTGACAACAAGGGCAACTTGTGGTACGCTAACCAAGAGCTTTCTTTCGATGGCGTGAGCGTATTCCACGCTCCTGGCTTGGGAAGCAACAAGATGGTCTTGGCTCAGAAGTCAAACCTGTACTTCGGCTGCGGACTTCTTTCGGATGCCCAAGAGGTTAAAGTCCTTGATATGAGCGACTTAGACGGAAGCAAAAACGTCCGTTTCATTATGCGCTTCACGGCTGGTGTTCAGGTTGGCTTCGGTGCTGACGTGGTTTACTACGCCTAATCAACTGCATTAACTAATTAGGGGGGCTTGGGCATTGCCCTCGCCCTCCTTTTTTAATTCTAATAAAAACAAATGGCTTGTACACTCACCTTAGGCCGCATTGAGCCTTGTAAAGACCAAGTAGGCGGACTCAACTACGTTTACTTTATTAACTCGCTTGACCTCGCCAGCGTAGCCTACGACACCGCCAACACGGATGTCATCAGCCAGCTTGCTACGGCAGCGGTATCAGCATACGCCTACGAACTGAAGGGCACTTCAAACTTCGAGCAGGCTATCAACTCAAGCCGTGATAACGGCACGACCTTCTTCGAGCAGGTGTTGAACATCGTACTCAAGAAGCAAGATGCCGAGACCACGAAGCAAATCAAGCTCCTCTCTTGGGCGAAGCCGATTGTAGTCGTAGAAGACAATAACGGCAACTCTTGGGTAATGGGCTTGGAACACGGCTCAGAGGTAACTGGAGGCTCTATCGTTACGGGTTCTGCTATGGGAGACCTGACGGGATACAACGTAACCCTCACGGGCCAAGAGCGTACGCCTGCTAACTTCCTCAAGGGAGCCGTTGCAAACAACCCGTTTGCTGGACTTTCTGGAACGAAGCCTACGATTGTACGAGGATAATTCGTATATTCGCATCATCCCGTTGAGCGGAACGGGGTGTATTTAGGATGGATGAGAGGGCTTCGGCCCTCTTTTCTTTTGTATATTTGCATTGTGTTGCTGACGACCAACACGTTCTTTGAAGGGATTAGGGGGCTTCGGCCCCCTTTTCTTTTTGACTCATTCCCCACTTTGTTATGAGTTGGGGTTATTTAGGTATGATTTTCCTATCATATAATGCCCAGCAGGACATCACTTTGCCCATCCGTGACTGGAAGTACGGCAACGATGACCTCACAAACTACGGAGACTATTGGCGAATCCAAGCCAAGTTCATCAACAAGGACACACGGGAAATCATCACCTACACGCTCGTTGACCCATCGTTCGATGAGGACACACGAGAGCTGACGTTTGAATACAATAGCGCAAACCTCGACCAAGAGGTGCCGTACATCCTGCGCCTTGAAGACCAACGCTACGCAGCAGGAGTCGCAAACGAATACGAAGACCGAGTTATTGCGGATGCAGGAACGATAGAATCACTATCTTGCGTAACCAATGAACTCACCGAACTGGGAGCAAACGATTCAAAGGTCTTGGCTATCGACAAGATTTATATGCTGCCCAGCGGTCAAAACATTGGAACCTACCAACCCGTGCTGCAAACGACAGAGCGCACAATGAATAATGATTTCGTAATCTATGGAGAGTAACATTCGCCTCATCAATCTGGCTTCGTACACCACGCCACAAATCAGCGAGAACCCTCGCCTGAGCTGGGTGGAGTATGGCGATGACAATAACTTCTTTGAGTACCTCATCGACCGCTACAACGGAAGCCCCACCAACAACGCAGTCATCACGGGAATCGTTGATATGATTTACGGCAAGGGCGTTGATGCTGCGAATGGTGCTGACAATCCTGCGGGATATATGGAGCTGAAGCGACTTATCCAGCCTGAGCAACTCAAGCGGGTAGTAAACGACTTCTATATGCTCGGTAACGCAGCCTTCCAAGTCATCTACACGGCTGACAAGAGCAAGATTGCGGAGGTATACCATATGCCTGTCGAAACGCTGCGTGCTGAGAAGTGCAACGATGAGGGCGAGATTGAAGCGTACTACTACGCCTACGACTGGAGCAAGGTGCGTAACAAGAGCCAAGCGGAGCGCATCCCTGCGTTCGGTTACGGAGCAGCAGGCGAGAAGGTAGAAATCCTCTACATCCGCCCCTACCGCAGCGGCTCGTACTACTACTCGCCTGTGGACTATCAGGGCGGCCTACCTTACGCAGAACTCGAGGAGGAGATTGCGAACTACCACATCAACAACATCAAGAACGGACTTGCTCCGTCAATGATTATCAACTTCAACAACGGCATCCCACCGCAGGAGGAGCAGGATAACATCGACTTCGCCATCAAGCAGAAGTGGAGCGGAACCAACAACGCAGGCAAGTACATCTTGGCGTTCAACGATGATAGCCAGAAGGCTGCAACGATTGAGCCTGTTACCCTGTCAGAGGCCCACCTTCAGTACGAGTTCCTGTCGAAGGAATCAACGAGCAAGATTCTGGTCGCTCACCGCATCACCTCACCGATGCTCTTTGGTATCAAGGATAACACGGGACTTGGCAACAATGCCGATGAGATTAAGAACGCCTACAATCTGCTCGACAATGTGGTTATCCGCCCCAAGCAAGAGGAGATTGCAAAGGGCATCGACCAGCTGCTTGCCTACAACAAGGTGAACCTCGACCTGTACTTCAAGACCTTGACCCCTGCTGAGTTCGCTGACGTGAAGGAAGTGGGTGATGCCGTAGCTACAGAGGTCGTTGTAGACACTCCAGAGGCCGTAACGCCACAAGCACAAGAGGAACTCATCCAGAAGGAGGCATCGTACAACGGAGCGCAGATTGCAAGCTCGTTGGATATTATGCGTGCCGTAAACGAAGGAGTCCTCACGCAAGACCAAGCCATCACATTCCTCGTTCAGATGCTTCAGTTCGACCCAGAGGTTGCACGAGCGTTGTTCGCAGGTAACTCATCAGCGGTAATCACGCAGATGAAGTCGCAGAAGGGAGGCGGGGATAGCCGCCCTTTTCTGAAGGAGGAGCTTGCTGCTGAATTGGTAGCCAAGCTCCAAGAGATTGGAGAGAGCGAGGAAGACATCCTCAAGGACTTCGAGATGGTCGATGCTGAGCTTGTCGATGATGAGGAGGCGGAGTACGATGTAGAGGCATACCTCAACTCACGCATCGAGCTTGCTGCTCAGGATAAGAGCGAGCAGGATACGGAGCGTTACAAGGTGCGTTACTTCTATACCATCGGCACCCGAAGAAGTCCCAACGGCTCAAGCCGTGTGCTATGCTCTACGCTGATGAACGCAGCCCGTGTCTACCGCAAGGAGGACATCGAGCAGTTAAGCTCTAACGGAGGCGCAGAGGCGCAAGGCAAGCCGTATAGCGTATGGCTCTACAAGGGTGGTGCTAACTGCTACCACCGCTGGGAGCGCAGGGTATACCGCAAGAAGCTAACCAAAGACGGCAAGATATGGGGAGGCGGAACGCTCAACGGCACCGACATTATCAACGTGAATGAGGCGGTACGTCAGGGCTTCAAGCTACCCAAGAACGCTAAGGAGGTAGCGATTGCTCCCATCGAGTCGGACTATCAAGGCTACACGGCTGAGTATGCCCGTGAACACGGCATTCCCAAATAGTCGCAACATCTGACTCCTGAGGTTTATTAGGTATGGCATACGCCCTCTTTATCTCACCTGATGACATCGTGAAGCGCACGGGTATCTCTGGCAACGTAGACCGTGACCAGATGGTGCAGTTTATTAAGACCGCACAGGATATCCACATCCAAGCACTTCTGGGCACCGCCCTGTACGACAAGCTCAAGAACGATGTCTTGGCGAATACGCTCACGGGCAACTACCTCACGCTGATGACGGAGTACGTTCAGGATGTATTGGTTCACTACACGATGGTTGAGCTTATGCCGTTTCTTGCTTACAAGCTGAGCAATGGGGGCGTATTCAAGAAGCAGAGTGAGAACTCAGAAGGCATCGACAAAAGCGAGCTGGAGTACCTCATCCAAAAGGAGCGAGATACGGCAGAACACTACGGCAGGCGTTTGGTCAGCTACCTTACGTTCTACGGCAGCCTCACCCCCGAATACTACGCCAACCAGAATGGCGAGATGTACCCAACAGACGGACAATCATTTCACGGATGGTATCTATGAAGTATAACGTAAAGAATACCAACATCCAAAAGCTGAAGGTGTTTTTAAGTAAGAAGAAAAAGAAGTGAGTAATCTAATCGGATGGGGAGTTGTATACTGCTCGACTTGGTTTGGCCAAGCCGATGAGACCACCTTGTCTATTCAGAACGAGTCAGCACCTCCTTGCTTTGCTCCTGCCAATGAGATTGTAGACCAATTTGAAGACCGCATCTTGCTTGATGGGGGTACTTTAGAGGGCTACGATTGCTTGGTTGCTGCGATTCAGGACTTGGGTGAGGATACCTACTACGACATTTTCGACACCTACATTCAGCGGATGACTGATGACGGAGCAACACTTGAGGGCGAAGAATGCCTAATTGACCAACTATTTATTTTGAACTAATGAGCACATTCGATGACGCAAGCTTGGTTTTCATTCCGAGCGGCTATAAAACTTCAAAGGCGTACAGTGTTAAGCCGTCAGACGGCAGCGGAGATTTGACGTTCTCACGCAGCAACGATACGGCTACCCGTGTGGCAAGCAATGGCTTGATAGAGCGTGTTCGAACGAATTTGGTGCTGCAAAGCCAAGCGTTTAATACTACTTGGACTCCAGATAATGGCGGAGGTACTGGTTCAATTACTATAACGGCTAATTATGCTGCTGCTCCAGACGGTACAACAACCGCAGATAGATTGCAAATAACAAGGGGTACTTTATATGCTAATGTTTATCAAAACCCAAGCACTACTGCTGGAGTAGAATATACTGCAAGTGTTTACTTAAAATCATTATCTGGAACTCCAACTGTTTCTATTCTGTATGATTCAGTACCATATTCAAAAACGTTAACAACTGAATGGGTACGTTACTCTGTAAGTTATACCGCATCTGGTAGCACGACTGCGCCATTAATTGGTTTGTTCGGTGGTGATTCATCAACGGCTGATATTTTAGTTTGGGGTTATCAGCTTGAAACTGGCCCCGTAGCAACAGACTACATCGCCACTACCTCCGCAGCGGTATCGGTTGGCCCAGTTGCTAACGTACCCCGTTTGGATTACCTTAATAGTTCTTGCCCTCGTCTGTTGCTTGAACCCCAGCGGACGAATCTTGTAACGTACTCGGAGCAGTTTGATAATGCTGCTTGGGTTAAAAACAATACAACGATTTCCGCAAACTTTGCAACAAGTCCAAGCGGAAATATGGATGCCGACAAAATAATTCCATCTACGGGTAATACAGACCATAACGTAGACAGAGCTGGGGTTAGTGTTAGCAGCAATGGGACCGCATCGGTTTTCTTAAAACAAAGCGGATACACTAAAGCCGCCATACGTTCTTATTTCACGGGTGGGTATGCTTCTTTTGATTTAGTCAATGGAACAATTTTAGCTTCAGCTGGTGTAACTGCTAAAATTGAAAACTACGGAAACGGCTGGTATAGGTGTTCAGTAAACGATACTGGAAATGCCAGCTATGGTTACGTTATTGCGGTGCTTAACACATCTAACGACCCTACGGCCACTTACGTTGGTGATGGTACAAGCGGTATACTTGCTTGGGGAGCACAACTTGAAGTCGGAGCCTACGCCACCTCGTACATCCCCACATTGGGAGCAGCGGTTACAAGGGGTGCGGATGCGTGCTTGACTGCAAGCGTTCCAAGTTTGATTGGGCAGACCGAAGGCACTATGTTCATTGAGTTTGAGCGAAAATCTCTGGCTGCAGATTCTTTCTTTATTTTATCGAATGTTGCTGGAACCACAGGTAATTCATACCAAAATAGCATTTATATTTATCAATTAGCATCATCGACTATCGTTGTTGAGGGATATATTAGCAATGTGCAGCAATTTGGATTTACTACATCAGCGTTATCAGTAGGAACGCACAAAGTTGCAATAGCTTACAAGGCTAACGACTTTGCCCTTTATATTGATGGTGTACAGATTGGAACTGATACAAGCGGCAACGTAACCGCAATGAACTTTCTTACCATTGGTGGCGGAGCTGACGTTGCGAATCATACACAAGCCGTAAGTCAAGCCCTACTATTCAAGACCCGTTTGTCAAACAGTTCGCTTGCCGAGTTGACTTCACTTTAAAATCAACATACGATGCAAACATTTCGCAAATATGAGCTAACCCCCACGCAATGGGCAACGGCTCGCAAGAAGATTGAGAAAACGGGAACCGACCCCGAAGGCGAAACCTACACCTACTGGAACCCCGAACTCGTTTCGGTTCTGGTTGACTTGGGCAAGCTCTGCACGGAGTGGGGAACGGATGCCGAAGGCAACCAAGTATGCGTAAAGCAGAACTCAAAGGTGAGCATTGACATCGTTTGGGTTGGTGAGCCTCTTGCTGACTTCAATCAGTACCTCGTATGGCCCGCCCCCGTTGGCGTTTCTTCAATGGGCTACACGTTAGACCAAGAGTACGCTCAAGCGTTCTGCGTAGCGAATCCTGCTGCTGCTTACTGCCAGCCTCCTGTACCTCCTGTAATTGAGTAGTCGTGACTAAAGAGACCGCAGATAGCGTTATCACCTCTTGGTCGTTGACGGGAGCTGGTTTGTTGGTGAGCTACGTTCATCAGGTGATGGGCTTGTTGGTGCTTGGAGCATCACTCGCCTACACCTTGTGGAAATGGCGTAGGGACTACCTCAAGGACAAGAGCGAGCGATGATTATCGAGCGCATCTGGAAAGACCCTAAAACCACGTTACTTGGCCTGATTATCATCGGGCTTTGTTTCGTTTTGGTGTTTTTTGAAAAGGCAAGCCTCACGGAGGTGAGTGCATTCTTGATGGGGGCGTTTGCCCTTATGTTCTTAAAAGACCCTAAAGATGGCAAAGCAGCAGACGGTAAGTAAGTTCATCAGCAAGAGCAAGAAGCGAGGCAAGCATTCCAAGAGTGCAAGCAGCAACAAGCGGAGCAAGAACTACAAGAAGGCCTACGTTGGTCAAGGGCGATGACAAAGAACTTCTCACTCGCTGAACTGACCCAAACGAATACGGGCCTTCATAACGCACTTCCCAAGCATTTGGAACCCAACCTTCGTGCGCTTGCAGAAAACGTCTTACAACCTGCGAGAGACGCATTAGGAGCCATCGAGGTGACAAGTGCGTACCGCAGCCCAGAGGTGAACAAGCGAGTAGGCGGAAGCAAGACCTCGCAGCACGTCCAAGCACAGGCAGCCGACCTGAAGTTCTTTGGGGGCAACGATGTGTTGTTCAAGTGGATTTCACGGAACGTGGAGTATGACCAGCTCATTTGGGAGTTTGGCACGGATGTAGAACCTGCGTGGGTTCACGTTAGTTATGCAGCGGGCAAGAATCGAAAACAAAAACTTAAGGCAGTAAAGGTCAATGGAAAAACAAAATACCTCCCACTTTGATGAATGGCTCAATGAACTCGAAGAAAAAGAAGTCCCTGTTTGCAGCATTGACAATCCTGATTGCGACTCTTGCGGGAGTTAGTGGATGCCGTACTGCTCAACCTATCCTCGAGAGTGTGATTGTCAAGGACACGGTGATTGTCACGGAAACAAAGTACCTGCTGGACACGCTGGAGATTCTAAAGGACACGACCATCTACCAAGACAAGGTGCGCCTTCAGCTAAAGTACATCGACCGAAAGGTGGTCGTTGAGGCGTTGTGTGAGCCCGATACCATCCGAGTGACCCAAACGAAGGTGCTGACCAAGCAAAAACCAGCTCGTGATTGGAACATCGACAAGGTGCTGTTCGCCATCGGCTTCATCTTGGTGTTCGCCTACTTCATCAAGAAGTGGATTGACAAGCTCGTAGAGTAGGTTTATTTGCGTTCTGCTGCATTTAAATCCTAAAATGGTATACTGATACCACTTGAGGTATTTGGATGCGTTAGAATCCAACTTATCATTTTGGTGATGTCAACGAAATGGTATACCTATAAGTTGATAGTCAAGTTAAGTTAGTAAACTTATAAGTTGATATTATAAGTTAGGTAATTAAGTTAATAATAACTATAATAACTTAACTAACTAACTTAACTTGTATAAAAAACAAAATAAACTTTACATATGCAACCCCTTATGTAAAGATTTTTCAATTTTCTTTAAATGAACGACCACATCTTTATTTACTGGGATGACTTACCTTTGGACAAACCAACAGGAAATGAGCAAGACACCAAGCTACTACATCGGCAAGACTCTCGGCATCGAAGCGAAGGATGTGGTGATGGACTTCCAACCCGACAACTACAATCTCGGGACTGCCCTTACCTACTTGATGAGGGCGGGGAAGAAGCCTAACAACCCCATCACCCAAGATATCAAGAAGGCAATCGCCCACTTGAAATTCGAATTAGAACGCCAAGCCAAACTATCAGCAGATGAGCAATCAGGAGAAAGCACAACAAGCGAAGGAATCAATGTCAAGTATGCAGTATTATACTAATCCCGCCAAACGCAGGAAGATTGACTTCATCCTTGCCGAGTGTGCTTCCCTGTTCGCCAACTGCGGCAGCTCGTATGCTGAACGCCAACAGGCGAAATACAAAGAGCAGGAGCTTCTCGCTCAAATCGCAAAGCTTGACCACCACTTCGCAATTCAATGCGGATACCTACTACCGAACAACTAAAGTCCTACCACGTTGTGGTGGGCAAGGTTCCAAGCCTTAATGCATTCTATGCATCAAAGCATTGGACAGTCCGAGCAAAGGCAAAGGACAAGCATTGTGCTGAAGTATTGGAGCAGTTGCAAGAGTACGACTGCGTACCCATCCAGCACGTTTACATCACCTGCAAGGTCAACTACCGCTACGACATTGACAATTCGATTATGGCGGTTAAGTTTGCTCTTGATGCATTCCGCAAATGGGGAGGCGTGAAGGATGACTCAAGAGCCTACGTTCGCAAGCTGAAGATGGAACACGACCCAGACATTCACCAAGACACCGCAGAAATTACCTTTCAAGGTTTGGTGGTTTCACAATCTTGATTATATTTGTGGTGTCAAACTTAAAACCAATCAGATGACACTCTCACTTTCTCAAGACGTCTACACCCAGACAATGCAAGCGCAGCAAGCGCAAATCCAAGCACTACAAAACAAAGTTGATGAGCTAAAGGCTCGCATCGAAGTTTTGGAGCAGCAATCTCACCTATTCATTTAAAACCAATCACAATGGCTAAAATCATTTCAATCACCCCGCAAGGGCAATGGCAGGACTTGTACAAGTTGGAAATCCGTTTCGACAACGGTGACTTCGGTACTGCGTTCGCCAAATCACAGACCCCCTCGTACTCCGTAGGAGATGAGGTAGAGTACTCCAAGAACGAGAAGGGTACTATCAAAATCCAACGCCCCAACAATTTTGGCGGTGGTGGAAGTTTCGGAGGCAGCTTCGCCAATACTTCGAAAGTGTCAGGTGATGACCGCTCCGCTTCCATCATCCGCCAAGTTGCCCTCAAGGCAGCAGTCGAATACGCCTGTGCAGCAGGCCACGATGTGAACACCATCTTGGCTAACGCAGAGACGTTCAATGCGTGGATGAGCGGACAATCAGCCGCTCCTGCTACCCACACGCAGCACTTCGCTAATCGCAACGATATGCCTTTCTGATTGGTTTCTCTGGCAGTTGCGACAAGAGCCTCCTTCGGGAGGCTTTTTTATTTCAAATAGTTTTCTATATTTGTTGAACCAATCAGATATGAAACATCCAGACTTACTTCCAAACGAAGCCTCGCTGCCCTACCTACAACGGGCAATGAAAGGCAAATACTACGACACTGGCAAGCTCGGTGTCTATGAGTTAGACCAATACCTACGCTTTAAAGATGGCGAGTTCATCGTAGTGACAGGCCACGCCAACGTGGGTAAGACCCACACGCTGATGTACCTGATGCTTCTTCAGTCGTACAACTTCGGAAAGAAGTGGCTCATCTACTCAAGCGAGAACGATGTGCATAGCCTCAAGCGCAAGCTCATTGAGTTCCTTGCGTGCAAGCCCATACAAGGTCTTGATGAACTCACGATGCACCGCAAGCTGGACTTCGTGAACGAGTATTTCCAGTTCATTGACGGCAACAGGCTATTCAACGCCTTTGACCTGCTTGAGGTGATGGAATCAATCAAGAACGAATGGGACTACACAGGTGCGCTCATCGACCCGTATAATTCATTGTCCACCGACCAAAAGAAGTTGGGCAAGACTGGAATGCACGAGTACCACTACGAGGTAGCATCAGCCATCCGAGTATATGCCCACAAGAACAACATCACCACGATTGTAAACACCCACCCCGTGACGGAGGCGATGCGTAGGACTCACCCACCGAGCCACACCTACGCAGGGATGCCGATGCCTCCGATGACTTCGGACATTGAAGGTGGGGGAAAATGGGGCAACCGTGCTGACTCGGTACTTGTAATCCACCGCTACTCGCAGCACGAGACCGACTGGGTATACACCCACATCCATTGCCGAAAGGTCAAGGAGATGGAAACGGGGGGCCGTGTTACGCCACTCGAAACACCGCTGGTTCTTCAGTCCATCATCGGTAACGTAGGATTCAAGATGAATGGGCGTAACTTGCTGCTGCAAACAAAGGATGAACCTGTCGAACTAATTGACCCGAACGATGTACCCTTCTGAAGAACTACACGACCTATACATTCGGGAGAAGCAGCTGATGCTATCGGGCACCGCTATGTGGCTCGCCAAGCAAGCAGCAGACAAGTCAAACGGCAGGGAGGTACAGGATGAAATGATTGACCACGTTATGAATATCCATAACGCAGACCAATTGCTTCAGCAGTTCATCGACTATCGTTTGTTCGCCAATAGAAAACTCAACGAGGTGATGCTCGCCAATGCCCAGCTCCGTGTAAACAACGAGGAGATGATTATGGAAATTGAACGCTTGCAGCGTATAATCGAGGACAATCTATGAAGCAGATACTATCTCCCTTTCAGCAGTACGAATGCTTTGAGGTGGATGGCGTGGACTATCTCGTGCAGGAGTATACCATCATCCAAGACAAAGACCACAAGCTTGTCGAGTGGGCATCCGAGATGAAGATTAAACGGCTGCGAGACCACAAGCACTTCGTGCTACCAATGAGCAAGATACTAACCAATCACAAGGAGGGCAGAGCCAAACTCTGCAAATGCAAATGAGAGTCTGGGAATTACAAAAGATTAAGCAGGCCAAAAAACAATTCTTCACCCGTTGTGGATATGAAGATGACGGCAGCCGCAGGCGTGAGCTTGCGCTCTTGCGTGGTGCTTTCTGCAATGCGTTCCGTTCAATCGCAGGTCTTACGGAGCTTGGGAATATCTTGGAGCGAGACCATAGCACCATCGTGCATTCGTTCAAGCAGCACGAGTCGAGGTTGTTCTACGCTGACTACCGCAGGTTCTATAAAATAGCCTGCGAGATACGAAAAGAGATAGACCTTGAGATAGTAGAGGAGGTCGATGTCAAGTCATACGAGAGCGAGATAACTCGGCTCAATGACCTCGTAACGGAGTTATCTAAATATAAAGAACTATATTTAACCCTGAAAAAGACATTCGATGAATTTTAACGTAGGCATCTACCCTATCTACGGAATAATGTTAGGAGTCAACTGGTCGAAGACCGAATACCTCGATGAGGAGGAAACCATCCACCAGATACAGGTAGCACTCGGTGCTATCATAATCGAGTTTAGCTGGAGTGATTGAAGCGTTCTACATAGAGAATCGCAAGAAGCTGGTAAACTTCATCAAGGGTTATGCTGGTGACTATGAGGTTGCTGAGGATGTGGTGCAGGAGGTGTTCCTGCGGCTGCTGATGCTGGAGGCCGAAGGCCGCACCCACTTCGCTCAAGAAGGAAAGGTCAACTTCTTTTTCGTGTACCGAGCCTGCGTGAATCTATGTATCAAGCTATCAACCGCCAAGCAGAAATATCAGAAGATTAGCTTCGGTGACATCACCGAGCTGGATGAATGGCTGCAAGCCGAGAATGAAGATTATCCCTACGAGCAGGATGCTAAATACGAGGAGCTGCTCAAAACGCTGAACGATGAGATGGAAGCCTTGCGCTGGTACGACCGAGAGGTGCTGAAGCTAAGCCTTGAGCATTCGGTTAGTTACTTAGCACGAGGCACCAACATCTCCCGTGACTCACTTCGCAACACTTTAAAAATCGCAAAAGATGAACTCAGAGAACGAACCGAAGAAAACTACCAAGCGTGGAAGGAAGCCGAAGGGCTTAGGTGACGTGGTAGAAACCATCACCACCGCCACAGGAATCAAGGCTGCGGTCGATTGGTTCAGCGAAGCAACAGGCGTTGACTGCGGATGCGATGCCCGCAAGGAGAAGCTCAATAAGCTATTCCCCATCCGCAACCCTGAGTGCCTGACCAAAGATGAATACGACTTCATTGGCACCATCATCGGAGCGCACCAGCTCACGCACTACCAGCGTCAGCGCATTGCAGAGATTCACGCCCGTGTATTCCACCACAAGTTTGATATTCCCTGCACCTGCTCGCCTAAGTTGTGGAGCAAATGGATAGGAAACCTGACCGACCTACACGCAGCATATGAAGTTTAACGCCAGAAAATTCGTGCAGGCATCCTATGACCGCAATGATGATTGGGGCAAGGAGGTGCTTGTACGCTGGCTAAAATCGCACGGAGGTAGGTTTACCATTATCGAGAAGGAGAAGGAGGACTACAAGGTTGACGTGATGGCCTTAGATAACAAAGCCGACAAGCTGATGGGCTTCGAGGTGGAGGTAAAGCACGGCTATCCGTTCACCGATTCGGACTCGTTCAAGTTTGACACGGTGAGCTTCTTAGGTCGCAAGAAAAAGTACGGTGACTTTTGGTATGTGATTGTCTGTGGTGAGACCGAAGCCCTGCTGCTGGCTCACTCGTTTGAAATCTACAAGGAGGAGTACCGTGAAATCAAAACGATAGCAACAAACGAACGCAACGGCTTGGATGAGTTCTATCGTGTCCCTAAATCTAAATGTCTATTTTATGCCAATACCAGAACCTAAGGCTGGAGAGAAGCAGGCCGACTACATCCAGCGATGTATGGAGGTCACCTCTCAAGAAGCTGAATCAACTGAACAGGCGTTAGCAATCTGCTACGCTAAATGGAAGGAGGGCAAGTAGCCCTCTTTTTTTATGCAATGAATATCTGATTTTATGCAAATGCTTGATTTTTAGTATCTGCCTATTGTAGGGTCAAATGGTCTACCTATATTTGACTATCATTTAAAACCAATCAGAATGAAACACATCCTCTCACTTATCGCTACGGGCTTCGGCCTTGCCGTCCTTTTCTGGGCGTTTTTATGGACTCTTCAACTTTTGGGAATATGATTTTCGATTATCAAGATTTGAAGTTCTGGCTTGAAGACAAAGACGTACTTCCGCAAGCCTATTGGGATGCCCTTGAGGACTACGACCCCGACAATCTAAACTCCGACCAAGTGCTTGCCGAGTGGCTTGGCTACGCCCACGTCAACGAGTTCTACTCCTACGAGATGGACATTACCTACCACGAGGAGCAAGCGGATGTTGACGGGTACATTATGACCACCGCCTACCCGAGCTCATCGATTCACAACCCACCTCCTGCGCTCGACTCGCAGATTTATTACAACTACATTAACTGGGCAACAAACGTAGCATCTGAAGAATGAAAACAATCGCTCAACTACTCCGAGAACTCAAGTCGGTAGAACTGTCTGAAGGCATCCTTGAAACGATTGCCGACATCGAGAAGTGCAACCTTGAGCGTGCTTATGATGAATCAAGTTGGATTCCTTTTGAGAAGTGGTACGAATCAAGATTTGACAAATGAAAACCGTGAACTCCTTATCAGGAGGTAAGACATCTTCATATATGGCGGTGCATTACCCTGCGGACATTGAGTTGTTCTCTTTGGTTCGCACCAACCATCCGAAGTGCTTGTTTCCTGATGCAAAGATTAGGCAGGAGGTTTCCGACCGCATAGGCCACGAGTTTATCGGTACACTTGAGCAGGATGAAATCATCTACACGATGCTTGACCTTGAGCAGTACATTGGTCGCAAGATTCAATGGATAAGCCCCAAGACATTCGATGATGTATTAGCATCAACAAGAGGCACAAAGGCAGATGGTACTGAATACCGCTACCTTCCGAATGTGATGATGCGATACTGCACCACCGAGCTGAAGGTAAAACCTATCACCCAATGGCTTTACGAGAATACGGAGTTGCCTGTGCGGATGCGTATGGGCTTCCGTGCTAACGAACAAGGCCGAGCGCAGCGTATGATTGAGCGTCAGTTTGAAGGCGTGGAGTACGCAAAGGTGATTGTCGGCAAGACCGCAAAGCGGCTAAAATGGGATGACGTAGCCTACCGAGTTGTGGAATTCCCATTGATAGAGAGCAACACGTTCAAAGACACCATTGAGGCATATTGGCAGGACAAGCCAGTTCGGTTTGCTTATATGAACAACTGCGTGGGATGCTTCCACCGAAGCCCTATGCTGCTCAAACATATGAGCGACAAAGCACCTAACAAGTTCGATTGGTTTGTGGAGCAAGAGCAACACGGAGCGCAATGGAAGAAAGAGGTGAGCTATGCTAAAATCAAAGAACACAAATCGCAGCATACGCTTTTTGACAATGACTTCGATTCCTGCGATTCGGGTTATTGTGGTTTGTAATTTTTTCTTATCTTTAACAAAACCAATCAGATGAAAATCATAGAACTACTTGACGGCAGCGTTTGGGACATCGAGACCCTAACTGCTCAAATGAACGATGACTCGTTCTACTACGGCAACCTCTCAAAGAATGCCTTGTCATCATCGGCTTGCAAGCTGCTGCTGACCTCACCCAAGACCTACCACTACGTCACCAAGTACGGCAGCGAGGATTCCGATGCCTTTGCCGTTGGTCGCTTGGTTCACCTGATGGCTCTTGAGCCTCATCGTGTTGCCGAGTACGATGTGATTGAGGTACAAAGCAAGAACGCAAAGGCTTGGCAAGAAGCAAAAGGCCAACGAAACATCTGCACCCGTAAGGAGTACGATGAAGCCCAACGCATCTCCGATGCCCTCTTGCGTAACGAGAACGTACTTGGCCTCATCACAGGCTGCGAGTTCGAGGTACCAAAGATTGGTATGATTGGCGGCTTGCCATTCAGGGCGAAGGCTGACATCTACGCAGATGGTTTCTTGGCTGACTTGAAAACAACAACCGACCTACGAGCATTCCCTTACTCGGCAAAGAAGTACGGCTACGATGTACAGGCGTTTATCTACACCCGTTTGTTCGGTGTGCCGATTGACAAGTTCTACTTCATTGCCATTGACAAGGGAAGCCTTGACATCGGTATCTATGGTATTAGTCCAGAGTTCGTAGAAGAAGGAGAACGCAAGACAATGGAGGCAATCGAACTCTATAAAAAGTTCTTCATCTTGGGTGAGGACTTGGACTCGTACACTATTGTTGGAACGCTATGAAGACCCCGATGCAGCAACATATGGAATGGTTGCACAAAAAGTATATATCGCATCTTAAAGATGAAGAAACAGGATTAGCTCTTGAGGTATGGTATTGCTTAAAAAACGCTGAACAAATGCTTGAGAAAGAGCGCAGAGCAATCGTTTCTGCATTCGCTTGGGGTAACATTACCAAAGTGCAGTACAAAGGCCAACACATCGCAGGAGAGGACTACTACAACGACCGATACAACGAACCCTTTAACACCAAAGAGAAATGAGAACTCCGCCCGCTTTTGGCGCATTAGGTTTCAGCAAGCGGCAAGCTACCGCCCTGATTAACGGAGTCTTTTTTCTTTAACGCTAAAGAGAAATGAAAGCAACACTCGAATACGACCTACCCGATGAACAAGATGAGTTCGAGAAAGCCGTCAACGGAGGCAAGTACGCCTACATCATTTGGGAACTTGACCACTTCTTGAGAGCCAATACCAAGTACGCTCCTGACTCAATGCCTGATGAGGTTCACAAAGCCTACGAGAGAACAAGAGACAAGCTACATTCACTACTAACCGAAAACGATTTATCGCTATGAGAGACCAATTTATGAGGATTGCAATGGCGAGGCTTCGCCACGCCTACCTGTTCAAACCCCAACGACAAGCGGTAGCCGCAAAGATGTGGGTGAGATACCTTGACCGAAAGGCTATGCAGCAATGGTTCAAGGAGCAACAAGAGATTGCACGACAAGAGGAATGGCAGAAGATGGAAGATGCGTTGAATAAACGGATGGACATCATCGGTCAGAATGGCAACACAGGAGAACACTACGAGTGATGCTATACATTGTCACGCCTTGCTCTCGACCAGAGAACCTCGCCACCATCCGTAAGTCCATACCCGAAGCATTGACGTGGGTAGTGATGATGGATGCCTCGACAGACCACAAAGCACCAAGCGGTGCAAACGTCACCCACTACTCTCGCAAGACAGGCTTCTGGGGTCACCCCCTACGAAACGAGTTCCTCGACCTATACCAAGACCAATTTACCGAAGATGACTGGGTATACTTTCTGGATGATGATAACATACTCCACCCGAAGTTTATCCAGCAGCTGGAGTCGCTCCTCTGCCTGAACGCTGGTATCGTTACTTGGGGGCAGGAGGGTAGGCTTCGACCAACACACGAACCAAGAATCGGAAACATAGACACCGCATCCTTTATGTTCAGACCATCCCAACTAAAGGGACTACGCTTTGCAAATATGTACGAGGCAGATGGGCAGTTCGCTAACGCAGCAGCAGGCCTAACCAACCTTATCTGCGTAGAGGCGTATCTTTGCTACTACAACGCTCTTGGATGAAAAAGCACACGAAGGTCTATCTTGATGGGATGGGCTACTCTACCACTGACTGGATTCCCTGCGAGGTATGCCAGAGCCAAGCGGTGGACATCCATCACATCGAGGCTCGTGGTATGGGAGGCAGCAAAGAGGCAGACACCATCGAGAACCTGATGGCCCTGTGCCGCAAGTGCCACGTTGAGTTCGGTGACAAGAAACAATACAAAGAGTTGCTCAAAGCAACACACGCCCTACGATTAAACAGAATTTAAGTTATTTAGATATGCAAATAGCAGCAATCGGTACAATTATACCGAACCCATCCAACCCACGCATCATCAAGGATGACAAGTTCAAGAAGCTGGTAAAGTCCATTCAGGAATTTCCCCAGATGCTTGAGCTACGCCCAATCGTAGTGGATAGCAATATGGTGGTGCTTGGTGGGAATATGCGCCTAAAGGCTTGCATTGCGGCAGGACTGAAGGAAGTACCCATCATCGTAGCCGACCAACTGACCGATGAGCAGAAGGGTGAGTTCATCATCAAAGACAACGTAGGCTTCGGTGAATGGGATTGGGACTTGCTCGCCAACGAATGGGATGTGGAGGCGTTGACGGATTGGGGGCTTGAGCTTCCGTTTGACAATACGCCTGTACTTGAAGCGGAGGAGGATGACTACGAAGCACCATCCGAAATAAAAACGGACATCGTATTAGGAGACCTGATAGAGATAGGCCCACACCGTCTGCTATGTGGTGACTCTACGGATAGCGATGCAGTCGCAAGGCTGATGGATGGTAAAGAGGTGGAATTATTATTTACTGACCCGCCATACAATGTTGCATTTAATGGCCGTAGCGGTAAGCACGATGTAATCCTAAATGACAAACTTTCAAAGGATGACTTTATCCAATTCATTGATGGTTTTATTTCAATCGTTCATTTGCTAAATCCAAAGCACTACTACATTTGGTGCAATTGGAATTTTTACGGAATACTGCAAGGCTCACTTGAATACAAGGCTTGCATAGTATGGGCTAAAAACGTATTTGGTCTCGGTAAAGGTTATCGCCATCAACACGAATTTTGTTTGTTCAATGGGCAGATTGACGAAGACGTTAAAAATGAATCAGACCTATGGATGGCAAAGAAGGACACAAACTATATGCACCCAACACAGAAACCGATTGAGCTTGCTGCACGTGCATTAAAAAACCATAAGCGAGTACAAAGTGTGGTTGACCTATTTTGCGGCAGCGGCTCTACAATGGTAGCAGCACACCAACTCAACCGAAAGTGCTATGGTATGGAACTTGACCCCAAGTATTGCCAAGTGATTGTAGACCGAATGCACAAGCTTGACCCCTCGCTTGAAATCAAAATAAACGGCAAACCCTATGGACAGGACTGAACAACATAAAAAGGCAATGCTTGATGCACTTGAGAAGTCATTAGGCGTTGTCACGGCAGCCTGCAAGACAGTAGGCATAGGCCGCACCACTCACTACCTATGGATGGACACCGACCCTGAATACAAAGCAGCAGTCGAAGAACTATCGGATGTAGCCATTGACTTCGCAGAAAGCCAACTGCATAAGCAGATAAAGGAGGGCAACTCAACCGCCACCATCTTCTTCCTAAAGACCAAAGGCAAGAAGCGTGGGTATG
>CAYVNT010000015.1:0-24904 GCA_964453275.1 uncultured Ruminiclostridium sp.
TATCCGACCTCTCGCTCATACTATCGTTCACTTCCTTTGCAGTAAAGTATACCTTTCTTATTCGGGCATCTTTTTACTTTTATTTCAATTTTTCGTTGCTTTTCGACACAAAAAATGCTATACTTGTTAAGTAGGTTATAGGGTTCTTCGTTTTTTGTATCAAGGTATACCTTTTTTACTTGAAATACTTCGTTTGGCAGAGGGGGTTCCCTCTGCTTTTTGTGTCTTACTCCCTCCCGTCCAAGGGCAGTGGGCGGCGATCGCTGCGCGGCTCCGGTCCCCAGGACGGCAGCGGCAGGCGTTGCATACTGCGAAACACTGACTCCTTTAAATGCGGGTAGCGCGTTTGCAGTTCGGCAATCAGCTCTTTGACCTCCTGGCGTTTTGTGTGGCCATTGGCCGGGCATGGATTATGGACAATCGGCAGAGACAGCCGTGCGGCTGCGCCGCGGATCATGCCCTCGCTGCAATAGAGCAGCGGACGGATTTGGGTGATGCCCGTGCGATCCAGCTGCGTCACCGGCTGAAAGCAGGACAGGCGGGATTCATAAAACAAGGAGAGAAAAAAAGTCTCCACGGCGTCATCAAAATGATGCCCCAGCGCAACCTTATGGATATCACGCCGCAACAACTCCTCGTGCAAGGCCCCCCGCCGCATCTTGGCGCAGAGGGCGCAGGGATTTTTCTCCTCCCGCAGATCGAAAATGATATGGCTGATATCGGTCTGCACGCGGTGGTATGGCACCTTGATTTCCTCGCAATAGGCCGCGACGGCGGAAAAGTCCATGCCCTCCATCCCCATCTCCACGGTCACGGCTTCCACGGTGAAGGGTTCGGGGTAAAAGTCCCGCAGGCGGGCCATGGCCGTGAGCAGGGTGAGCGAATCCTTGCCGCCCGAAACGCCCACGGCTACACGATCCCCCGCTTGGATCATCGCGTAGTCCTCGACGCAGCGGCGCGTATAACTGAGTATTTTCTTCATAAAACGGCTCCTTCAAATTTGAAAATCGAAAACGAGTATTTAAGAGCGTTCAGCCGCATAACGAAGAAAAACAGAGCTTTCCTATTTCTAAATAAAAATATTCGAAAAAACCGTTGACAGCCAAAACTCCTCGTATTATAATACAAAACGCTCCGCTTAGTCAATCGGAGCCACTTTACTTCATAAATCCTTTGATTTAAGATATCACTTTTGGAGGTTTCACCATGTCCACTTTTATGGCCAATCAAGGCAATGTTGTGCGCAAGTGGTATGTCCTGGACGCTGCCGGCGTGCCGCTGGGCAAAACCGCTGCCACCGCCGCCACCCTGCTGCGCGGCAAACACAAGCCTGAATTCACCCCCCATGTCGACTGCGGCGATTTCGTCATTGTCATCAATGCCGACAAGGCCGTGCTCACCGGCAAGAAGCTTGAGCAGAAGTTTTACCGCTCCCACTCCGGCTATGTCGGCGGTCTGAAAGAGACCAAGTATCGCCTGCTCATGCAGAAGAACCCCGAGCTGGCCATGAAGCTGGCCGTGCGCGGCATGCTGCCGAAGAACACGCTCGCCAGAACCGCACTGACCCGCTTGAAGCTCTTCCGCGGCGCAGAGCATCATCACGCCGCCCAGCAGCCCACTGCCTGGAACGCCCAGTAAGGAGGAAAATAATCATGTATAAGAGCAAAAAACCCTATCACTACGGTACCGGTCGCCGTAAGTCCTCCGTGGCGCGCGTGCGTCTGTTCCCCGGCGGAACCGGCTCTATCACCATCAACGGTCGTGATATCGACGAATATTTCGGCCTGGAAACCTTGAAGCTCATCACCCGTCAGCCCCTGGTCTCCACCGAGACCCTCGGCAAGGTGGACATCATCGCCACCGTCACCGGCGGCGGCGTCACCGGCCAGGCCGGCGCCCTGCGCCACGGCCTCAGCCGTGCCCTGCTCGAGATGAACGAGGAGTTCCGCCCCACCCTCAAGGCCGCCGGTTTCTTAACCCGCGACCCTCGTATGAAGGAGCGTAAGAAGTACGGTTTGAAAGCCGCGCGTCGTGCTCCCCAGTTCTCCAAGCGCTAATATTTGTATTCAGAAAGGCCGCCCAAATTGGGCGGCCTTTTTTTGTTGATATCTTTCTCCTCATTCACAGAGCAACCCCAGTTAATTAGCCATAATAACTAAACGCGAAAAGTTGAAACCTTCTTCCAATTTAAAGGAAACCCCATTAAATCCAGTAGTTGACCTTCTGAAACATGCTCTGTTTGCTTACAGAAAAACTCAATTATTCTTCCAAGATTCCTTTTAAAAACCATAAAATCGTGCTTGGGCAACAAATAGCGAAAAGCAATTACAACAGCAAATAGATCTCCTTTTCCGCACTTAAATTGTGAACCTCTGCGCGGAATATTTAGCTTAATATGCATTACAGTATCAGGAATGTTCTCCGACGATTTATAAGAAAAAAGACGCTCATTATGTGCGCATACATTACGATATTTAGTCAGCACGGAGAGGTATTGCTGTAGCTGCTTTTCATTGACCTTCGGAAACTCCTTGCTTATTTTACTTTGTAATCGAGACGGTATAAACTGATATATTTTTGAAAGTGTACCGAACGTCAAGGCGTTTACCAGAACCCATAGCGGCACATTATTGTAAGTAATCCGTTGATATTTAATATACGGAGTATTTGATTTTTGGGCTTCATCGCTTAGAATTTTTACTAACTTTTGAATACCTTTGCGGTGTTTCGAGTTGGCGCTATAATTATCTGCTGAAAGGTATGATGCTTGGTTTTCCCCATGCTGCTCAGTAAAATAATATGAGAGCAGGGAGCGCACATGCTGCTCAATTTTAAGCAAATATTTTAAAAACAATTCTCGAAGATTTTCATCAAATTTGTACAATGCAACAATCTCTTCAAAGGTAGTGCCATCTTTATATTTTTGCGTGTTTGTATCGCGATATGGACTTTTATATCCACTGATCAACGCGTAATAGCTAATCAGTTTTAGCATTTTTTCAGCATAATCCCGATCTGTAACAATAAGGTTTTTATCAATGACCAGCTTATCTATCTGTTGTTGATAAGTTAAAAAGGACTTAGGCATATGTTTTCTCCTCTCAAAAGGAAAAGAGGAGTTCCCGCAGGAACTCCTCCGGTCGCAGGCCTCGCAAGTATCTGCAACACAATCACTAAGCAAAGTATAGCTGACAAAAAACCCTTTGTCAACCCCGTAAAACGGAAATACCATGCTTGTTCTTATTATATGGACACCCGATCTTCTTGATACTTATTCTTTTGACCTTTTTGATATAGAAGCTCTAAGGCCGCCCAAATTGGGCGGCCTTTTTTGTTTATAATAAAGCAGAAAATCTCCTTCGTTAATTCATCTTTGTCATCAAATCAAGCAGAGCTTGTTTTTGTTGTTCGGATAGCAGGGCCCACTTTTCTAGTAAGGATTGTTGTTCTTCAGTGAGGCCTACAAAATTATCTTCCGCAAAAAATTGGCTTAACGAAATACCAAATGCGGCACAAATGCTTTCCAAGGTGTCTATGGTCGGTATAGATCCTCGATAAAAAATATTAGAAATTGTTGAGGCTGGCAAGTCTGCTTTCTTTTGAAGTCTATATTCTGTCCATTGACGTTCTTTCATAAGTTGTTTAATTCTTAAGTTTACATTCATCATATCACCTTCTAAATAAAATCATTTTACTTTTCAATTGAGATACAATACACTCTTAATTGACTTGTAATTTATACTTCATTTGAGATATAATAATTTTGCTTTTTTATTTCTAACTAAAAACTGCGTCTCAAACTGAGACGCAGAAATTATTCTTCAGATGTAGTAAAACTTTTTATTACCGCATTCATAATTTGTAGAGTGATCTTAAATTGCCTTGGTGATAAATGCTTTAATCTCTCTGTCATAATACTCAAATCATTGAGAGAAGAATCACTACCAAACAAAAGAAAGTCACTTGAAATTGACAGAACAGAACTTATTTTCTTAAGTGTAGAAATTGAGATACCAGAAACCCCACGCTCAATGGCAGATACATTCTTACTGTCAAGGCCAACTAATTCTGCAAGTTCATCCTGGGTAAGAGTTGCCGCTTCGCGCGCAAATTTTATTCTCTGTCCAATTTCGACATTTATCTCTTTTTTCTCTCTCAATTGATTCCACCTCACCATGACCATTATATGCACAAATGATGCATTTAAAAACATTGCCCCGTCACTACTCTTTATAGTTGCCATGCAATCACAAAAAGTTTGGAGATCAAAATGGAATGTAAAACTTGCTGCTTTATGGGACACAGCGAAACGCCGGCGGATCTTTATGGCAAGCTGCTGGCGGAAATTGAGCGTCACATCACTGCGTATGGGGTGCGCCGATTCCTAGTCGGCAACTTGGGCGGCTTTGACCGCATGGCAGCCTGCGCTTTGCAGGAAGCGAAGCAGCGCCACGAGGGCCTCTGCCTGCTGCTTGCCCTTGCCTACCCGCCCACGCCGCGCACAGCGGATAGGCCCGATGCGTTCGACGGCATCTGGTTCCCCGCGGGGCAGGCGCGCGTGCCACGCAAAGCCGCCATCCCGCGCCTGAACCAAGAGCTGATACTGGCCTCGGATTACGCCATCGCCTACGTCACCCATGCCTCCGGCGGGGCCTACAAGACCCTGTGCTTTGCCGAAAAACGCCAGAGGGCCGGGCAACTGCTTATCCACAACTTGGGTGAGGGCAGCCTATGAACGCAAAACGAATCGGCATCGCGACGCTGATCGCGCTGGTATTGATCGCGCTTTGCGCGCTGCTCTACGCGCCGTCTGCCTCGGGAGATTTGATACCCGCACAGGCGGTCTGTCGGCTTTGCGGCGACCAGAATTTTGGCAAAAAACATGCGCCCTGCCTCTTTGACTTAGAGGCGGGACGCATCATCGAACTGGCCTGTTATGAACCGAGCACGGCGTTTCCGGGGGAGCTGGCCGCCGAGCAGCCCGACTGCAACAAATTCCGTCTGGCGGCAGCGGGCGGCGTCGGCCTTTCCATCGAGCGCACGGCGGACCGCCAAAGCTGCACGGCAAGCGTTTCACTGTCGGAGGAAGGCAAGACGCAGCCCGCCGGTGATTTCTGCCAACGGTGCCGCCGTCTGCTCGCGCCGTTTCTCGGGCAGGGGTTTGTCATTCTTGATTTGTACGACCTTGACGCGATCCGGGCCTACGCGCCGGATCCCGGCGCGGTCTACACCATCCGGGACTACACGGTTCGCGTATCGAAACAGGCGCAGTCGTACACCATCGAGGTCAGCGCGTCGCTCTTTTGATCTCCCCGGTATTTTCCATTGCCCATCTTCCTTTTTGGACAAAATGGTGCTATCATGAGGAGTATCCGAGGCGGAAGGGGGGCGCGCACGATGATTGATCTTTTGCATATTGAATCGTACCAGGAAAACAACCGCATCGAGGCCAAGCGCGCCACCGGCGGCTTCCCCCAGAGTTTGTGGGAGACCTATTCCGCCTTTGCCAACACGATCGGCGGCTTGATTTTGCTCGGCGTGGAGGAATGGCCGGACAAGAGCTTTCACGTGGTCGGCGTACCGGACGCGGCCGCGTATATCGCGACGCTTTGGGCGCAGCTCAACGATCCGCAAAAGGTCAGCGTGAACATCCTCGCGCCCGGCGATGTGTTCACCAAGACCATAGACGGCAAGACCGTGCTGCTGATCCAAGTCCCACGGGCGGATCGCCGCCAACGCCCCGTTTTTCTAAACGGCAATCCCTTTACCGGTTCCTATCGCCGCGACGGCGAAGGCGACTATCACTGCACCGCCGACGAGGTGCGCGGCATGCTGCGCGACCGCGACGACACCCCGGCCGACCTCTCGCCGCTCGCTGCCCTGGATGTGGAGGCGCTGTGCCGCCGGTCGCTGCGGGCCTTTCGCCTGCTCATGGCGGTGCGCGTGCCGGAGCATCCCTGGAACCGCCTGCCGGATGAACGCTTCCTGCTGCTCTCCGGCGCGGCCGCACGAAGCGGGCAAAACGCAGCCCTAAAACCCACGCTGGCGGGTTTGCTGCTGCTGGGTCAGTATGCGGCCATCCGCAGCGTCGTGCCCGCTTACCGCCTGGAATACCGTGAGGAGAGCGACGACGCCCGCTTTCGCTCCTCCGCGGCGCCGGGCTGCGCCAATCTCTTTGATTTCTACTGCTTCATCTCCAAGCGGCTTTCCCTGCTCTCTGCGACGATTGCGCCCGAAAACCCCGCCCTCGCCCGCTCGATGCAGGAAGCGGCGATCAACGCCATCCTGCACGCGGACTACTTTGGAGGAGAGGGACTGCACATCCTGCGCACCGCCGAGAGCCTGCTGGTGCGTAACAGCGGCCTATTTCGCATTCCGCCCACCCAGGCCAAGCAGGGCATCGGCGCGGACGCACGCAACGTCGGTCTGATGCGTCTGTTCGCGCTCGTCTTAGTCGGCAGCGGCACCGGCGGCGGTCTGCGCGGCATTTATGCCGCCTGGGCGAAGCAGGGTTTTGCACCGCCGCAACTGCTCGAATCCTTCGGCAGCGATACCACCAGCCTGCGTCTGCCCTTACAATCTTTTGCCGAGGATCGCCTGCAGCAGGGCATTGTCGACCTCTTAACCCGCTGCATCTGGGCGCGGGCGGATGAACTCTCAGAACGGCTGGACGCGCCGCCGCGTCAGGTGCGCCGCGCGTTGCAGCGTCTGCTGCGCGAGGAGCTGATCTCCCGCAGCGAGGACGAGAGTGCGCCGCGCTACTGCCTGCGCGCCTAATGGCCTATCTTCTTAAAAACATAAAAAACAGGCTGCACTCACATACTATCGGTGAATGCAGCCTGTTTAACAGTTTAACGATCATTTACAGCTGACAAAGCAAGTCAGCGCTTCTGTCCCGATGGTTGCGGTGATTTTCGTCCGGCCGGTGCCGACGTTTTTCACGACGCCCGTTTCGCTCACCGTCGCGATCGCGGGGTCATCCGAGACCCACTTGACCGCTTCTTGCGTGCCGATCACTTCCAGAGAGAAGGTCGCGCCCTTGTTTAATGTAAAGTCGGTGCGATTGAGCGAGAGGTTGGCGATGGGCTCATTCTCGTCCCAAACGCAGTTGATCTCACACTGTGCCTTGCTTCCGTCGGTGCGCGTGGCGGTAATCATGGCCGAGCCGGCGGCGACAGCCGAGACATTTCCGCTCGACGAGACGCGGACGACAGCGTCATCGCTGCTCTCCCACTTCAGGCTGCCCAGGCTGCCTTCCCCTTCATAGACAGCGCTCAGCTGCTTGGTGTCTCCCTTTTTGGTCATCGTCAGCTTGGTGTCCGACAGGCGAAACGAGGCGGTGGGATCGGTTGCGGTGGGCTCCACCTTGGGTTTGTCCTCCTGCTGTTGCTGGGCGGCGGAGCGCTCATCGAGCTTGGCCTGCACAATGGGAACCACGCGGGTGACCACAATGTAGGCAGCCGCGGCAATGAGCAGCAGGGAGATCAGAATGCCAAAGAAACGCCCCCAGCGGAAACCCGACTTCCGAGCCAGACGTTTTCCGCCGCGCTGGTTCTCAGACGTGGGACGCATCGGGTCCTCTTCCTCCAAAACCGGCGTCCAATCAATATCCGCGCCGTAGTCGATCTCTCCAAGGTCCAGTTCAGAGACAAAATACGGCGTCTTACTGGGCGGCGCGGCCGCTTCTGCCTCTGCGGGCAAGCCGGGTCCTTCGTCTGATTCTATGGACGCAGGCGCCGCTTCCACTGCGCTCTCCTGTACGGGCTGCGCTTGCACGCTTGCCGTCTGCTCGTTGGACGGCGTGGTTTCTTCCACGGTCTCGATCAGCACATCGCGCGCTTGCAAATCTGCCTGCTCGTTTCCTTCATCGCGTTTGGTCTGCGCGGCTTCCGCCTTTTGCTTTTTGCGGTTTCCCCCACCGCAAAATGGGCAGCGTTTATATGTGATAACATACAGCTCCCCGCAGTTTGGGCAGGGAATGGTTCGATTGAGTCGCTGTGTTTTTTCCATTGCATCCATACAGCATGCCTCCTCGTGTGATCAGCTGATTTTTCATGTTTCGGGATAAATCGAAATAAACCCGGCTTTCTTGACATAATATCACACGATTGAAGGGATCGTCAACCGTCCCGCCAGCAAAAGGAGCAATTTTCCTCTCTTGACCGAGGCTGTCGCTTGTTCTACAATAAATGCACAAAGCAGCTATTCGTGATGCTTCTGTCGGAAGGCAAAAAACTTCAAACTCAAGAAGGTCACCGGCGTACCCACCACAGCGGCCAAAAAGCAGGTCAGCAGATAGGGCCAGTGGAGCAGATTGTGCAAGAAAAGCACCGTCAAAAACTGCACAGCAAAGTTCGGCAGGTAGCTGATCACGTATTTGCCCAGTCGAGAAAAGCTCATGCGGCGGCGGAATGTGATGGTGGAGTTGAGAAAAAAAGAAACCAGCAGGCTCATCCCATACCCCACGGCAAAGGCCAGGTTTTTGGGTAAGACCAGCGCCCAACCCACCTCCAGCAGCCAGGCAGCCGCCATATTCAGCCAGCCCACGCACCAGAAACGGAAAAATTCAGGCGATACCCAATGCCGCAGCCAGCCCCAGCGCTTGCCCTCCCGCCGGATAAACAGGTCCCAGTCCTCCCGCCGACCCCGACGGACCAGCAGCCGCTGCTCAGCCTCCATGGCCAGAGGGTGATCCTGCAAGCGCGATCCGCAAAACAGCTGAACGCGCGCGGCGCCGGGGATTGCGCGCAGCGTCTCGAGCCTTTCTTCCACGCTGCGGTTGACGCGGACACAGCGGCGACCTTCCTCCTCCGTTTCCGCTCCATAAATGCGTAGTTTCCAACGCTGCTCTACCGGGTATAACAAAAAATCCGGCGCGGTGGACAGCAGGCAGTCCCCCGGCTCGCACGCCGCCAGGCAAGCCGCATCCAAGCGCTGCATGCGTCCCTCCTGCCAAAAAGACGCAACAAGCGACCCAATATCGGGCAGACGATACAGCGCGGTATATAGTTTCAGCCAAAAAGCATCCATGCCCCGCGTACCGAAACAGCAGCAAAGCAAGGTCCATAGCTGGCTGGGCATATGGCAGAGCAGCTCCAGGTGCCGCCGCAGGCAGAACCCGTAAAAGTCCCGCACCAGGGCGCCGTGATAGATGCTGCCATCAAAATCATAGACTTTCATACCTTCCGCTCCTTTTTCTGGCGGATTCTTACTTTGATTAAAACACAGTTGCGCGCCCATTGCAAGCCGTTTACCGCCAGCTTCTTTGGCCACGGCCCTGCTTGCGCGGGCGCGATGAGAGGAGATTTTTTATGGAACGATTGGACGCGCTTCTGCTGCACTGCGGTTTGCATCCTCGCCAGTGCGACCTAACAACACTCAGCCAAGCCAGCTTGGCGCAGCTGCGCATCGGCCTCTACGGCGGCCACAGCAGCCTGCCGCTGCGCCCCACGCATCTTGGCTTTCCTGCCCCCGCGCCGACGGCGCAGCTGGTCACGGTCGCCTTGTGTACAGAACGCGAGGTGCGCACGGCTCAGGTGCGCTTCGGCCCGGACGGCACAAACATCACACCCGGAGAAAGCTTTCCCATTCCGGGTGCGGACTATCCCGCGCCGTTACAAGATTTGATCTTCGGTGCAGTCGCGCTCTGCGAGCCGCTCTTACAGGAGAGCCGTCGCTTAAGCCTCTGCTTCCAGTGGCCGCTGGACTACCGCTCCGACGGCCAAATCGTCCTGCCGCGCCCGCCGGATGCCCTGCGCTTGACAGATTGGGAGGAGGTCTCTCTCCAGGAGGCGGCGCAGAGGGCCCTGCAAGAGCTCTCCCTGCCCGCCTGTCAGGTCCAGGTGCTCAGCGCCGTCAGCGCGGCGCAGCTGGCCGCCCAGCAGCAAAGGCCCGGGCAGAGCCGCTACCTCGCCCTCCACTGGGGCAGTAGCTGCAACGCCGGCTTTTCCATGCCGGAGAGCGCGATCTTAAAGCTGTATAGCGGTAAAAATACACTCAAGCTGCTCGACTGTGGCCTCGGCGCGCTGACTGCGTTGCCCTTCGGCGCCATTGACCTGATCACCGACCGCGATTCACAGCATCCGGGCCAAGATTTGCTCAATAAAATGGTCTCCACCCTGGCCCTTGGCGAGCAGTTTCGCAGCGCCATGATCAAAGCCACAGAAAAAGACCTGCTCAGCTTCATGTGCGGGCGCGATTTCCTCTCCCTGCGAAAATTGAGCACCCAAGCCCTGCTCAAGCTACTCGATGACCCCGACGGTGACCACCAACTGGCGGAGTTCTGCCGCCACGAGGCAGAGGACAAGGCCGTTGCCCTGGCGGTCGGAGAAGCCGTCGTGACACGTGCAGTGCGCCTGCTCTGCGCCCAGGTGGCAGCCTTGCTCTTGCTTAGTGGCGCAGGTACGGACCCGAACGCCCCACCGCTCCTGGCTCTGTCGGGCGAGGCGTTTACCTATCCGGGTCTGCGTCAACGCTTGTTTCATGCCCTGGAAACTGAGCTGCCCGGCGTCTTTGGCTTGACCTGTACGCCTTATGACGATGAAACACTCTTACCGGAAGGTGCGGCGCTGGCTGCGCTATATCTATAAACAAAAAAACACCCCTGCGAAAGCCCAAGTCTTTTGGGCTGCGCAGGGGTGTTTTTTCTGTCTTGCTGACACGTCATATAAAAGCTAAAAAGCGGTATTGGTTATCTTTCCCCTCCGGCGCTGTGGTCGTGATTCTCTTGGTGAGCGCACCACTCACTAAAAACCCTTTTGGCAGCAGCGTGATGGATTTGCTTGGACTGCCTCGCGTTGCCATTTCAGGCAGCACAGTCTCGCCGTTTACATTGGCAGGGTAGATGATGACCGCATTGAGGGCGTAACTTGTGGCGAGGTCCAGCGGGTTTCCAGTGCCAAAATATTCGCCAACCACTAACCTCACTCTGCTCGCCAGATCTCGGACTGCTTTCATTTCTGTGTCAATCTTCACATTATCGCTGTTGAAATCTTCTCGTAAGACCGGATCGTCTTCCACCCATTGGGACAGGGCATAATTTTTTGTTTTATTGGTGCTTGACATTTTGCATCCCTTCCTTTCAACCATAGTCGTTTTTGTGGCCAAGCTTGCCTCTTTTGGTACACGCAGGAGAGAAAAATAATTTTTTCCTCTTAATTCGCCACGGGTGTTGACATTCCCCCCCGGAATGTGTTACAATTCGGTTACACAAGTTTTCATTGTGGTTACGCAAAGTGACATTTTTCAAACAAGAAAGGATGGTCGGCCTGATGACTACCGAAAGTATTCCATTAACGTATAAAGGACGCCCGCTGCTCCGCAAAGATAATCTGATTTATTATGGAAGCATGTCTGACTCCCACATTGTACTGATCCAGATTCTGGACAGCAAGCCCGTGGGCGACATGAAAGTGGCCAGCCGCTTGTCCGTCCAACTCCAGCTGACAGACACGAATCTCAAAAGCCGTGACATGGTTGTCAAGCGCAGCGAAAAGGACAGCCTCTACGCTGCCATTGATATCGCCTCTGTCTGGCTGGAACGTGCCCTGAGCGCCCGTTGAGCGGTAGAAAACAATCGGAGGAAAACCAGTAACATGACAAGCAAACAAGATATTTCGCATTTTTTTGCGCGCAGCGGCCTGCTGATTGCCCTGCTTCTCTTTTTCAGTGTGGTTGGCGGGGCGCAGCTCCTGTCCGGCGGCGCCAGCGCAATGCGCCTGCGCAGTGACGTGAACCTTGCCTCGCCTTCCCTCGCCCTGATCACGCCCGAAGAGGTCACCGTGGTGGAGGATCCCCTGCTTGATTCCTTGCTCGATGTCGGCCAGTTGCCGCCCGAAGTCACCCTGCCGGATAATCCTCTCATCGCCTATGTCACAACGGGCAGCAGCGTGCTGAATCTGCGCTCCGGCCCCGGCGTCACCTTCACCCTGATGGGCCAGGTCTCCGGCGGCACCGTGATGGTCGTGCTGGAAAAGGACGAGAATTGGTGTAAGGTCATTTATGACAATCAAGTGGCGTATGTCTCAACGGAGTATGTCCGTCTGATGAGCACCGACGAGTATGAAAAGCTCGCCGCCAGCGGCAATCCCTTGGGCGAAGAGATCGTCAACGTCGCCAAACAGTACTTAGGCGTCCCCTATGTTTACGGCGGCCGCAGTCCGTCCGGCTTTGACTGCTCGGGTTTGACCAGCTATGTCTTTGCCCAGTGCGGCTATAACATCACCCGTACGGCCACCACCCAGCTCGGTGACGGCATTCCCGTTGCACGCGCCGATCTGCAGCCCGGCGATCTGGTGTTCTTCCGCAACCCGGGTGAGACAAAACCCGTCTCACATGTCGGCATTTATTCCGGCAATGGTGAATTCATTCACTCTCCCAACTACAACACCGTCGTTCGCTTCGACAGTCTGGAAACCGGCTATTATGCCGATACCTATGTCGATGCCAGACGCGTGATATAACTCTCTTCACCATACGCAAGAACACCCGGCCAATCGGTCGGGTGTTCTTGCGTGTGACAGCAAATGAGCGGGGCGCACTGTTTGATGGCAGCGCGCCCCGCTTGGCTTTGGTATGTTGATTTACTGCTTCCGCACAGCCTTGACACCCTGCGGCGTATCCTTGAGTTCAATGCCCATGGCCAAAAGCGCATCACGAATGCGGTCGGCTTCGGCAAAGTCCTTGTTTTTACGGGCAGCCTGGCGCTGTTCGATTAAGGCCTCTACCTCATCGCCCAGGCCCTCCTCTTTCTGGCGGTTATAGAGCAGGCCCAAAACATCGGCAAACTCCATGATCATAGCCAGACATGCCTTGGCCAGCGCGGCGCTCGCCGTACCCTCCACCGCCGTATTGACCGCGCGCACCAATTCAAACAGCACGCCGATGGCGTCGGCGGTATTGAGGTCGTCGTCCATGGCGGCGTGGAAACGGTTGCGGTAATCGGCAAAGCGCGCGGTAAAGGCCTGTTCGTCGGCGGTCATCTCGCCCGCTGCGCCGTTCTTCTGCAAAAATTCCAGGTTTGATACCGCGGTGTACAGCCGCTCCAGCGCGCTCTGGGCCTGCGTGAGCGACTCTCTGGAATAGTTCAGCGGACTTCTGTAGTGCGCGGAGAGCATGAAGAAGCGGATGGGCTCATAGCCATAGACCTTGGCCGCCTCCCGCACGGTAAAGAAATTGCCCTCCGACTTGGACATCTTCTTATTGTCGATGTTGAGAAAACCGTTGTGCAGCCAGCAGTTGACAAAGGGGCAGCCGTTGGCCGCCTCCGACTGGGCGATCTCGTTCTCATGGTGCGGGAACTGCAGATCCTGCCCGCCGCAGTGCAGGTCGATGGTTTTACCCAAATAGCGGTTGGACATGGCCGAGCACTCGATATGCCAGCCCGGCCGGCCGCGACCCCAGGGGGATTCCCAATAGGGTTCGCCCTCCTTGGCCGCTTTCCAGAGGGCAAAGTCCAACGCCTGCTCCTTCACATCATTGACATCAATGCGCGCGCCGGCCTGTAAGTCCTCCAACGGCTGACCGGAGAGCTTACCGTAGCCCTCAAATTTGAGCGTGCGGTAGTAGACGTCACCGTTCACGGCATAGGCATAACCCTTATCCACCAGCGTCGTAATAATCTCGATGATCTGCGGGATATTCTCTGTCGCCTTGGGGTGGATGGTGGCCGGGCGCACGCCGAGCCCCTGGGCGTCGGTGAAGTATTCGGCAATGTACTTCTCCGCCACGGCCTCAGATGTTGTGCCCTCCTCCTTCGCCCGGTTGATGATCTTATCATCAACGTCGGTAAAATTCTGGACAAAGGTCACCGTTTGATTGCAATACTCAAAATAGCGGCGCAGCACGTCAAAGACAATGATGGGGCGCGCGTTGCCCACATGAATATAGTTATACACCGTGGGGCCGCAGGCATACATCTTCACTTCGCCCGGCACCAGAGGCACAAAGTCCTCCTTTTGGCGCTTCATGGTATTAAACAGTCTCATCCTGCTTTTCTCCTTCCGTCTCTTTTGTATGATGTTCTTCTAGTTTATCCACATATCGCTCCAGCCACTCCATGCGTGACATGAGCGATTGCAATTCCTTTTGTACGGGGTCTGTGATATTGACCTGATCCACTTCGCCGGCAAAGTCTGTCTTGACGCTGCCCAGACGCACGATGCGCGCAGGCACACCCACGGCGGTGGCATTTTCGGGCACCTCGGAGAGCACCACGGCGTTCGAAGCAATGCGCGCCCCGTCGCAGACCTTAAAGGGCCCGAGGACCTTGGCGCCGGACCCAATCATCACGTTGTTGCCGATGGTGGGATGGCGCTTGCCCTTATCCTTGCCGGTGCCGCCCAAGGTCACGCCCTGGTAGAGCAGCACGTCGTCGCCGACCTCGGCCGTCTCGCCAATGACGATGCCCATGCCGTGGTCAATGACAAAGCGGCGGCCGATTTGCGCGCCCGGATGGATCTCCACCCCCGTCCAGAAGCGGTTCCACTGCGACACCCAGCGGGCCAGGAACTTACAATGGCGGCGGTAGAGCCAGTGCGCCATGCGGTGATACATCAACGCGTGCACGCCGGGGTAGAGCAAAAACACCTCCAGCTTACTGCGCGCGGCCGGATCTCTCTTTTGGTAGGCTTCCAATGTTTCGCGTAAACTCAAATCCCTTCCTCCTTGTGGACGCAAAAAACGCCTCTTGTACCTTAGCTTTGGTACAAGAGGCGATGCATCATCGCGGTTCCACTCTCATTTCTCACTCGAAACGGCACGCTAACGGGGCCAGCCGGAGGGCATCTACATCCCTCTCGCTCCCGGGCGCACTTCACAAAGCGACACATCGGGCGGCTTTCAGCCGGTGACCACCCGTCTCTGTTTGCGTTTACCTTTGCTACTTTTCCCGTTCTTCGCGAGATTCACTTGTGTTTTAGTATATTACCATGTGGTAAAAAAGGTGTCAAGGCTTTCCTATTTCTGTGCCGCGTGGCGGAAAACATCGCGGTTGACGATAAAATACTCCACCCCGGAGTATACCGTCGTCAGCACGATGGCCCAGACGCAGACCGTTATGAAGAGCGACGGGATGGGCAGCAGCATGAGGCAGATCGCGAGCATGGTGACGGCGGTTTTCACCTTACCCGACCAGCCCGCGGCGATCACGCGGCCCTGATCCACCGCCACCAAGCGCAGACCTGTCACGGAAAACTCCCGCGCCACCACCAGCAAAAGCGCCCAGGCAGGCATGGATCCGTCCTCCACAAAAAAGAGCATCGCCGCCACGGTGAGCAGCTTATCGGCCAGTGGGTCCATGAACTTACCGAAGTCGGTAATTTGATTATAGTGACGCGCCACATAGCCGTCTACAAAATCCGTCAGGCTGGCCACAATGAACACCACCAGGGCCGCATAGGGCATGTTTTGATACAGCAGCACCAAAAACACCGGGATGAGCAGCACGCGCAGCAGCGTCAGTTTATTGGCGGTATTCATGGCGACTCCTCCACAGGGCGGGCGATGAGTTCCCCATCCTCCACCGCGACAATTTGCACGGTATAAAAGCTGCCGGGGACAAAATCATCTTCGCTTTCCAGGTAGATACAGCCGTCAATGTCGGGCGACTCCGCCGCGCTTCTCCCGACAAAACGCCCGCTCTCCGGCTCAAAGCCCTCACAGAGCAGTTTGACCGTTTTGCCCAGCTGCGCGTTGCAATAATCGTCGAGCACCTCAAGCTGAATGCCGGTGAGCAGCTCCAAACGGCGGCGCACAACATCCTGCTCCACACGACCCGGCAGCGTATAGGCCTCGCTGCCCTCCTCCGGAGAAAAGGCAAAAATCCCGGCCCGCTCGATGCGGTATTCGCGCAGGAAGGTGCAAAGCTCCTCAAAATCCTCCACCGTCTCACCGGGAAAACCGCAGATGAGGCTGGTGCGCAGCACGAGGCCCGGAATGCGGCTGCGCAGTTTCGTTAGGAGCGCGCGGATCTCCTCCCCCGTGCCTCTGCGGTGCATGGCTTTTAAAATGGGCGTGCTGATATGCTGGATGGGCAGATCCAAATACTTGACGATCTTATCTTGCGCGGCCACCAGGTCAATGAGTTCGTCGTCAATCTCATCCGGATAGAGATAGTGCAGACGAATCCAGGCGATGCCCTCAATCTCGCAGAGTGCACGCAGCAGCGTACACAGGCTGCGTTTGCCGTATAGATCCAAGCCATAGCGCGTGGTATCCTGCGCGACCAAGATCAGCTCCTTCATGCCGCACGCGGCCAGGTCGCGCGCTTCGGCGACGATGGCCTCCAGCGGGCGGCTGCGAAAGCGGCCCCGGATGGAAGGGATCATACAGTACGAACAGCGGTTATCGCAGCCCTCGGCAATGCGCAGGTAGGCCCAGTGGTCGGAGGTGGCCACCACGCGGTCCGTCTCCGGCACGGCGGCGTGGATATCGCCAAAATGCCGCGGCAGCGTGCCTTGTTCCATCTCGCCGAGCAGGCGGGCGATCTCCTCATACCCGCCGGTGCCCAAAAAGCCGTCCGCCTCGGGGCACAGTTCGCTCAGCTGCTCCCGGTAACGCTGCGCCATACAGCCGGCCACCAGAATTTTACCCAGACGGCCCGCTTTCTTCAGCTGCACCAGGCGGTCATACTCCGAGAGCGCCTCCTGCTTGGCCTCCTGCAAAAAGCCGCAGGTGTTGAGCACGGCGACGTCGCAGTCCTCCGCCTCCAGGGCAATGTCATGGCCGGCCGCATGCGTCTGCCAGAGCATTTGCTCACAGTTCACTTGATTTTTGGGACAGCCCAAGGAAATAAAACCAATTCTCACAGCTCAGTTACCTCATACTCATTGTAATCTACCGTTTCACGGAAACGCCGCAAGCCGCCGGAAATGTCTTCATGGGAGAAGCCGCGCCGCGCCAGCGCGTCGGCCGCACGCCGCAGCGACTTAGCGTCCGTGCCACGCAGGTAGCGCGACAGATAGGCATCCACATGTTCCTGCGGATCGGGCAGCGTGGCGCGCACATCGTCCCACATCTCGCGGGGAATCTGGCGTTGATACAGCGCCTCGCGGATTTTATACCAGCCGCAGCCCTTCGACACATAGTGGGCTGCGATGCCCTCGGCATAGCTCCATTCGTTCAGCAGGCCAATCTCCACCGCCCAGGCGATGGTTTCCTCCACCGCTTCGGGCGCCACATCCGGCTCCGTCAGTCGCTGGCGCAATTCGCCGCACGAGTAGTTGCGGCGACCCAGCAGGCGGGCCGTTTGTTCGCGCAGAAAGCTGCGCTGTACGTTTGTCTGCAATTCTGCCAGCTGTTTGTCATCGAGTTCCATATCGCTGTGCAGGGCAAAGTCAATCATGGCGCTCTCGGGTACGCGCAGGCGCGACCCGTCCTCCAAAAGCAGCGTCCAGCGTTTACGCGGCGGATGCGGCGCCTCTATGGCGTCAATCCGCATCGACAAAATCCTCCGCCGAGACATCCACGCCGCCGGCCTCCTGCACCACAGGCGTCACGTTTGCGCCACGCGGCGGCGTTTTGATCAGCTTATTTGCATTCGTGCGAATCTCCTCGTCCAGACTCTGCATGGTCTCGGGATTGTCCAGCAGATACTGCTTGGCGGCGTCTCTGCCCTGGCCCAGACGAATCTCACCCATGGAGAACCAGGAGCCGCTCTTTTGCACCAGGTCCAGCTTCTGGCCCAAATCCACCATCTCACCGGCTTTGGAGATGCCTTCGCCGTACATGATGTCAAACTCCGCCTCACGGAAGGGCGGCGCCACCTTGTTCTTGACCACCTTGGCACGGGTGCGGTTGCCGATCAATTCGGTACCGTTTTTGATGCCCTCAATGCGGCGCACGTCGATGCGGACCGAGGCATAAAACTTGAGCGCACGGCCGCCGGTTGTGACCTCGGGATTGCCGTACACCACGCCGACCTTTTCGCGCAACTGGTTGATGAAGATGACCACACAGTTGGTCTTGGAAATGGAGCCGGCCAGCTTACGCAGCGCCTGGCTCATCAGGCGCGCAAGCACGCCCACCTGCGCATCGCCCATGTCGCCCTCGATCTCCGAGCGCGGCACCAGGGCCGCCACGGAGTCCACCACGATGACATCGAGCGCGCCGGAACGCACCAGCGCCTCGGTGATCTCCAGGCCCTGCTCGCCGGTATCGGGCTGGGAGATCAGCATGTTGGCAATGTCGACGCCCAGCGCCTGGGCATACACAGGGTCAAGCGCATGTTCGGCGTCGATGAAGGCCACCTCGCCGCCGCGCTTTTGGGCTTCTGCCACGATATGTAAGGCCAGTGTCGTTTTACCGGAGGATTCCGGGCCATAGATCTCGATGATACGACCGCGCGGCACACCGCCGATGCCCAGCGCCAGGTCCAGCGACAAAGAGCCGGTGGGGATGGCCTCGACCACGACGCGTTCGTTATCGCCCAAACGCATGATGGACCCTTTGCCAAAGGCTTTTTCGATTTGTGCCATGGCCGTTTCCAGGGCCTTTTGCTTGTCAGACGCCGGTGCGGCGGGCTGAACGGTACTTTTCTTCTTGTCTGCCATCTTTATCCTCCGATTGACTGCTCATTTTCTTGTGTTGATTCTTCTATGGCCAGATCTTTTAGGTTGCGGCCCTCGACCACGCGGTCAATGCCTTGGGCATCGGGCAGCACTTGAATATCTTCATAGCCGGCGTCTATCATGATCTGCCTAACGGCTGCGGCCTGGTGGATGCCGACCTCAAAGATGAGGCTGCCGCCCAGACGCAGGCTGTCTTTCCACAGACGGGCGATCACGCGGTAAAAATCCAGGCCATCCGCGCCGCCATCGAGCGCGCCGTGCGGCTCGTACTCCCGCACCGAGGCGTCCAGGCCGGCAATGTCCGCGCTCGGGATATAGGGCGGATTGCAGACGATGACGTCAAAATCCCAGAGGCTGGGATCGGGCGGCTGTTTGGCGTCTCCCGGCAGGCAGGCGGCGCGGCCGCTCAAATGATTGCGGCGGATATTCTGTTTGCACACCTGCAAGGCCTCGGGTGAGAGCTCAATGAGCACCGCGCGGCAGGTTTTGACCTGCGACACCACCGCCAGGCCGATGGCGCCGCTGCCCGCGCACAGATCCAAAATCCGGCCGCCTTCCCCCGCGCAGGCCATCAAGGGCACGGCCCGATCCACGAGGATCTCGGTTTCCGGACGGGGGATCAGCACATGGCGGTTGATCGTGAGCGTGAGCCCGTAAAACTCCCACTCGCCCACCAAATACGCCACCGGTTCGCCGCGCAGGCGGCGCAGCAGCAGGTCATCGAGTTTTGTTTGCACAAAGTCCGGCGCATAGAGCGGCATGTCGCGAAAAAACTCCTCGCGGCTTTTGCCCGAGGCGGCGCAGACCAGCTCGCGCGCTTCTAAGCTCGCCGCCTCCACGCCTTCCTTTTTCAGTGCCTTGCGCACGTCCAAATATAAATCGTTGTAGCTAACTGTCATATCGTTTCTTTCACACCTTTTTTCTCGCGCGTCGTGCGGGGCTTTACCACGCGTCCTCTCCCTCTTGTTTGGGCAGGACCAAGGTCAGCGCCATGATGGCCACTTCAATCATACTGTCATCCGGCGGCAAGGTCGTCAATCGCTGTAACCACAGGCCGGGCGCCGTCAACACGCGGGTGACGGCGTTGTCATGCCGACCGATCAGGCGATTGAACTCATAGGTCAGCGCCACGACCACAGGCAGCAGCAGCAAATGAACCAGAATACGCCAAAACGTGTTCTCCGCCAAGTGCAGAACAGGCGGCAGGACAAAGACGATGCTTGAGAGCAGGATGGATAAGATGATGACCACAAATAAAAAGCTGGTGCCGCAGCGGGGATGAAACCGCGGTTGCCGACGCACGTTTTCCACCGTGAGCGGCAGTTTTTGTTCATAGCAAAAAATACACTGGTGTTCCGCGCCGTGATAGGCGAAGGTTCGCTGGATATCCTTAAGCAGCGAGCTCAGGCGCAGGTAGAGCAGAAAGACGATCACCTTGACAACGCCTTCGAGCAAATTGCGCAGCCAGAGCGGCGCATCGGGCACGAAGTAGAGCAGTCCGCCCGTAACCAGCGTCGGCAGAAAGACAAAGAGCACAATCGAGAGCCCCAGGCCCATCACAACCGCCATACTCGTCACAAATTTCATGGCCGCGCCGTTTCCGAAATGCCGCTCCAAAAAGCGCTCAAAGCGGCCGGGCTCATCGGCATTTTCGGGAAAAAACTCCGCCGACCACATGAGCGTTTTGGTGCCGTTGACGATGGAGTCCAAAAAATTCACACAGCCGCGAATCAGTGGCAGCCCCAGGATGGGGAAGCGCTCTCGAATCGGGTGCAGCTGCTTTTCCTGCACTTCCAGACTGCCATCTTTGGTGCGCACCACGGCGGCCTGCTTACTCGGGCCGCGCATCATGATTCCTTCAATTAAGGCCTGGCCGCCGATCATGGTGCGAAAGGCACCGGAGGAAACCGGGCAGGCGGCCGCCTTTTGTTCTTCTGTTTGCATGCTATCTCCTTGTTCTATGCTTGTCGCGCGTTGCCCTCTGAGCGAAGGCGTCAGGCGGAGGTCACCAAAGGCAGGCGGATGGTCACAAGACAGCCGCCTCCGCCTGCGTTACCCAGGGTCAGCGTGCCGTTGTGCCGGGTGACGATCTCCTCACAGACGGCCAGGCCGATGCCACTGCCGCGCGCGGTTGAGCTTCCTTTATAAAATTTATACTTCACATGCGGCAGCTCCTCTTCCGGAATGCCGGGGCCATAATCGCGCACGGTAATGGCGACATAGTTGCCATCGGGGAACACCGAGGTGTCAATGCGTTTGCCGGAGCCGCCGTGCTTGGCGGCATTGTCGAGCAGGTTGCAGAACACCTGCCGCAGTCTTGCCGGGTCACCCGACAGGCTCGGGAACTCCTCATCACAGTCGGTATGACTTAAGGTAATTCCCTCGGCGGCAAAGAGCTCGCGGTAGGTATAGACCGCGTCCTCGAGTTCGGCTTTGATATCCATTGGCTCCACAGAGAGGGTAAAGCGGCCGTCCTGGATGCGGGAGAACTCCAGCAGCTCCTCCACCATGTTGGTCAGGCGGCGCGCCTCGCTGGCGATGATGCTCATACCCTTGCGAATGTCGTCGGCGTCGCGCGTTTCGCCGTTCATGATAGTCTCCGCCCAGCCGTTGATGGCCGTTAAGGGCGTGCGCAGCTCGTGGGAGACGGAGGAGATAAACTCCGATTTCATATTCTCCGCCAGCTTGATGCTGTGCGACATGTTATTGATGGCGTCTGTCAAATCGCCGATCTCATCGTCCACCTTGTCGTCCGTCTGACGTTCGACCTGTATACCATAGCTGCCGGCGGCAATGCGCTTGGCGATGCCGGTGATCTCTACCACGGGGTCAACAATCGAGCGGACAAAATAGGCGTTGGCCACGTAGATGAGGGCCAAAATGATGGTCGCAATGCCGATCGAAACGCCGCAGGTGAAAATGATCTGCCGATCCACCAGGCGCAGCGAGGTGACATACCGCAGCGTACCCACCAGCTCACCCTGGTAGAGCAGCGGCGAGGAGACCGAAAGGATGCGCTCCTTGGTTTGGGGGTTTTTGCCCATCCAGTACTCCGTCTTCCCGCTGCTTTGGGCCGCGGCAACATCCGGCGTGCCGGTGGGCGAACCGGCGATGGTCAGGCTGTACGAGGAGCAGCTCACGCTGCCCAAGGCATTGACAAATTGCAGCTCAATGCGCGGGCCTTCCGAGAAACTATCCACATATTCCTTCGCGGCCTTGACATACTCGGCGCCGCTGCCATAGCTGAGGCTGTTGGCATCCACGCTGGCGCGGGTTTCCAAACTGTTGCGCATGCCGGAATAGTAGTTTGAAGCGGTGATGAAGGTAAACGCCGCCACCAAGAGCATCAGTATCAGCGTTACCATACCCAGGTTGTTGAGCATCCAGCGACGCTGGATGCCTTTCATGTTCCACAAAGCCACTGCGCGCAACTCCCCTTTCCTCTATGATGCCGGACGCTTAAAATGCCCACTTATAACCGTAGCCCCAGATGGTCGTGATATACGCCGGGCTGGTGGGTTCATCCTCGATCTTCACACGCAGACGGCGAATATTGACGTCCACGATCTTGAGCTCGCCCAAGTAGTTCTCACCCCAGACGGTTTGCCAAATCTCCTCGCGGGAGAGCGCCTTGCCGGGGTTGTCCATAAACAGCTTCATGATGGAATACTCCACCTGCGTGAGCTTGACCGGTTGGCCGTTTTTCTCGAGCGTGCGCTTGCGCGTGTTGAGCACAAAGGGCGCCTGGGTGATCTCTCCATCGTCGAGGCGCTCGCCGCCGACGCGGCGGTACAGGGCGTCGATGCGGGCCGTCAGCTCCGCGGGGGAGAAGGGTTTGGTCACATAGTCGTCCGCGCCGGTCATAAAACCGGTCACCTTATCCATTTCCTGCGTGCGCGCGGTCAGCATGATCACGCCCACCTTGGAATTGCTGGCGCGGATGCGGCGGCAGACCTCAAAGCCGTCCATATCGGGCAGCATAATGTCCAAAATCGCGACGCGGATATCCTGATTCCTGCGCAGCTGCTCCAGGGCTTCCTCGCCGCTGGCGGCCTCAATGGTCTCGTAACCGGCGCGTTTTAAGTTGATGACCACAAAGCTTCTGATGTTATCTTCATCTTCCAAAACCAATACTTTTTTCATCACGTCGCACTCCTTTTGTTGGCTGTCTATCTGTATCGTTATGTGTGTTCATGTGGTATGAAAGCGTTCGATGAGCGCGGCCTTATCCAGGCCGCAATCCCAGCTTCCCGCTTGAAACTCGGCGGCATAGATCGTCTCCGCATCCGCCCAGAGCTTAAAGCGGCCTTCGCGGCTGGCGTGGCTGTCGCGGTTGCTGCCGCTGAGGCGGTAAATGGTTAAAAAGGGCACGGGCGCCACGGCTGCGTCGCCGTTCCAATACGAAAACTGCACCGCCTGCTCGCCAACGGCGGGGTTTTCCGGGCGGCTTAAGGTGATGACCCCGAGCCACTGTTCGGGCAGTTCCAGATACCAGCCGTCGCTGTTGTTGTGATAGGTGGACAACACGCGCGCGGCGGTGCCCGCCCGGTCAAACTGCGTCCAATTGATCTGCCAGAAATTTGCCACGCCCTTTTCGTTCGGCGGGTAGCTGGGCAGGCTTTTGGTCAAGGGGATTTCGGTGATGCCGTCGCCGTTGATGTCTCTTGGCATCACGCCTGTATGATGACGCTGCGTGGCACTGCTCACACGGGTGTTTTCCTTGAGGGTGATGTTAGCCAGGCCGTTATCGCCCAGGCAGAAAATATCGGTCACATACTGATTGCCGCTCTGTTCGGCAGAAGTGACCATCAGGCAGGGCACCTGATCGCGCAGCATGCCCGCTTCCCACAGTTGCAGCGTCGACACGCCCTCCGAGAGCGGCGCGGAGGAGTGAAACTCCATCGAATTGCTCGTGGGCAAATACAGCTCGACGCGGTTTAACAGCGGATCGACGCTGTCCGCCTGGATCAGCAGAAGTTCCGACAGACGATCGCCGTTCAAATCCGCCGCCACATAACGCGTATAACCGCCGCGCATCAGCTCCACCACTTGGCTGTCTTTGATGCTGTATGCGGCCAGGGTATGCACGGTGGAGGTCACCTGCCAGCTGACGAGGATCTCCATGTCCTCTTGCCCGATCAGGTTTTTATACTCAATGGATTCGATGCCCGTCCCGGCGCCGCTGATCTGCGCATAGGGCGCGTAGTCGCCGTCGGGATCTTGTTTGAAGATCGCAATTTGCAGCGGCCTTTCCGCGGAGCCGTCTTGAAAAAAGGCCAGTGCTTCGGGCACGCCGTCATGGTCTAAGTCCACGAGTTGGATGCTCTGCGTATTGCTGCCGCTCACGGGCGAAATGGCGGTGGCGCTGCCCATGACCGACTGCACCGTTTTTTGCAGCTTCTGATTGGTCTCCGACGTGCGGGGCACATCAAAGAGTTCATCCGCCTCTTTAAACATGCAGGCAGACAGGCAAAGAAGCAGCCCTGCCAGCAAGAGGATCTGCATGGTTCGTTTTATCATGCCAAGCTCCCTTCTTTTTTGTGCTGTGCTTGCAAATGATTACCCTTTATCATACCATATTATTTTTTACTTTCCTACCATTATTTCAAAAAATAGCGGCTTGTTTTATGATGGCGCGACAATCAAAGATCTCGACCGGGTTTCCCGGCTCTCTTATCACCCTTTTTTGGCCAAAAACGGGTAGTAGATAAACGCAAAAAAATAGTATATAATAAAAATAATGATGCGTTTGGACAGAATGCGCCGCCAAGCGGCATGAAAAAGCGGTGCAACAAATCAAGGAGGAAATGAGATGAAACATAAGCTGTTGGTGGCCGCGTTGGCGGCCATACTGCTCCTGTTCCTTTTGCCCGGCGGGGCGCTGGCAGCGGGGGGTCAGACAACCGAGCTGGACCTCTCGCGTGGTAGCATTGTGCTGGGCGAGGATGGCGGCAGCCTGTACTACGAGCAAGACGGCGGCACAAAGACCCCCTATACCGGCGACCTTTTTATCACGCAAGCCAATCCCGGCACCCCCACGGAGAACACCATCACCGTGGGGAGCGGCAGCCACGATATCACCCTGCAAGATGTCAACATTGACGTTTCCGGCTCTAATGACACCGCCGCCATGCTGATTGGCAGTGGCGCAGGAGACGTGACGCTGCGCCTGGCGGGGGAAAACATTCTGAAATCAGGTGATTACTGCGCCGGGCTGCAAAAGGATGCACTGGATAGTCTGCTCACCATCACCAGCGCAGCGGGCGACGGACAGACCGCCGGCACGCTGCGCGCCACGGGCGGCAACACCGGCGCGGGCATCGGCGGCGGCTACGGCG
>CAYVNT010000016.1:0-21987 GCA_964453275.1 uncultured Ruminiclostridium sp.
GCTGATACAGCTATTTTTTACGGCATATGGCCGCTCTGCGGCCATGCCTTGGATCTTAGCCGTCGGCGAGACGCCGACATGGCATTTTTTATTGCTGCGCAATAAAAAATAGCTGATACAGCTATTTTTTACGGCATATGGCCGCTCTGCGGCCATGCCTTGGATCTTAGCCGTCGGCGAGACGCCGACATGGCATTTTTTATTGCTGCGCAATAAAAAATAGCTGATACAGCTATTTTTTACGGCATATGGCCGCTCTGCGGCCATGCCTTGGATCCTAGCCGTCGGCGGGACGCCGACATGGCATTTTGATTGCTGACGCAATAAAAAGAGGCCAAAGCAGGACGCAATCTGCTTTGGCCTCTGACAATTTTTGTTTTACAAGGCGTCAATCATTTTCCAAGCCGAGTCTTTGTGAGGCGTCAGTGCGGCAAATCGTGGCGCAGATGACCGACGCCGCTCCCGCCTGCAGCAGGGTGGAGGCGGCCGATTCAAGCGTTGAACCCGTGGTGATCACATCGTCAAGCAGGAGTACGCGCGCATCCTGCACCAGCGTTGGATCGGGTACGGTGAAACAGCCGCGGACATTGTTGGCCCGCTCCGCGACGCTCTCCAGCGTGGATTGAATCTTTTTTGGATACGGATGCGCCAGCAGGCAGATGGACTCTTGTCCTAGCTCCAAAGCGACGGCCTCGGCCAGGAGCTGCGACTGGTTGTAACCGCGCATGCGTTGCCGTTGTTTGAAGAGCGGAATGAAGGTCATGCAGGTATACTGTCCGTCCAAACGCTCTGCGATGAGCTGGGCCAGGGGTTTGGCGAAGAAATCGGCCAACTGTTTTTGGCCATGAAATTTGTACTGCAAAATGGCTTTGCGCAGGCCGCCCGCATAGAGCCCGGCAGAGAGGCAGTGGTCAAACGCCTTACCCGTCTGCATGACCGCATCCCCTTGTAACCAAGTCAGGCGTTTTTTACAGCGGGCGCAAAAGACGGCGTTTGCATCCACGAGCGGGGCATTGCAACCGCAACAAAGCGGTGGGAAGAAGAAATCCAGCAGATTTTTCGGATGCAGGCGCAAGTTACTCACCATCCCTTTCGCGTAAGATACGCAGCAGGCGGGAGCGCAGCGCGCTATACCGCCGGGTGGGTTTGTCGTTCTGGGCCATGTGGGCGATGACGCCCTCGTCCCCGACGAGGACGAGCAGCTCCCGTGCGCGCGTGATGCCGGTGTAGAGCACGCCGCGCGTGAGCAGCATCGCAGGGGCGTTGTGAGCGCAGAGGATGACCGCGCGGTATTCGCTGCCCTGGGCCTTGTGAACGGTGACGGCCCAGGCGGGCTCGAGTTGATGGAGCAGGTCCGGGGTATAAGCGGCCAGACGTCCGTCAAAGTCGACTGTGAGCAGGCCGCTGCGCGGGTCCACCTGGTCAATGTGGCCGATATCGCCATTGAAGATGCCCATGCCATAGCGGCGGCCGCTGCGATCCTCCCACATCAGGTCATAGTTGTTTTTGATCTGCATGACGCGATCGCCTGTGCGAAAGCACAGGGCGCCGAATTGCCGCTCCGGTTTGTCGGGGGCGGCCGGGTTCAAGGCGTCTTGCAGGACCGCGTTGAGTGAGACTGTGCCAAGAGGGCCGCGTCGGGTGGGTGAGAGCACTTGAATCTGTTCGGGTGAAATGCCCATGCTTTGCGGCAAGCGGTCACGACAAAGGGAGACGATGGTTTCCAGGGCGCTGTCCGCTTCGGTGCGGCGCAGGAAGAAGAAGTCGCCGCTCTTGCTGTTGCGCAGCGCGGGCACAGTGCCTGTGTTGATGCTATGGGCATTGCGCACGATGGTCGAGGCCGCGGCCTGACGGAAAATTTCCGTCAATTGCAAGGTGGGCATGCGCTGGGTGCGCAGAAGATCCGAGAGCAGATTGCCGGGGCCGACGGAAGGCAGCTGCTGTGGATCGCCCACCAGGATTAAGCGGCAGCCGTCCGGCATGGCCGAGAGCAGGGCATCCATCAGCAGCAGATCCAGCATGGAGGCCTCGTCCACAATCACGGCGTCGGCCTTGAGCGGGCTGTCCTCGTTTTTGGCGAAGGTCAAGGCGCCGCGCTGCGCGTCGTAGCGGGTTTCGAGCAGGCGGTGGATGGTGGAGGCTTCACGGTCGCAAGCTTCCGACAGCCGTTTGGCCGCGCGGCCTGTGGGGGCGGCCAGGACGCAGTCCAGGCCCAAGGCGTCAAAGAGCGCGAGCACCGCGCGCAGTGAGGTCGTTTTACCCGTGCCGGGGCCGCCGGTGAGCAGCAGCAGGCGGCGTTTGGCCGCGATATGTACCGCTTCCCGCTGGAGCGGGGCGTAGGAGAGTCCGGTCTGCGCTTCGATGCGGACCAGCAGCTGCACAACATCCAATTCGGCGAACAGTTCTTCCTCCGCCATGGCCGCCAGGCGACGGGCTACGCTGCATTCACACTCATAGAGCCGCGCGAGGTAGCAGGCATCCACCCCCGCAATCTCGGAGGAAATGACTTGCCCCCGTTCCTCCAAGAGCAGCAGGCTCTCTGACAGAGCGGGCTCGTCCACATGCAAAAGCTGAGCTGTTGCGGCCAGCAGCTTTTCCCTTGGCAAAAAAACATGGCCATTATCCAAATTATGCGTCAATTCAAAGAGTAGCCCGGCTTCCAGCCGCAAGGGGTTTTCATCGGCAAGGCCCAGCGAGCGGGCCAGTGCGTCCGCGCTGCGAAAGGGGGCGCCGACGGCCTCATCGGTCAGCAGGTAGGGGTTATCGCGGATAGCGGCGAGCGCCCGGTCACCAAAACGACGGTAGAGCGGGATGGCTGTCTGAACGGGCAGCTCATACGCGGCCAGAAAGTCCAGAAGGCGGCGCATGGACAGCTGCGTGCGCAACGCTTCGCCGATGGCCAGCGCGCGCTTGCGCGTGATGCCTTGGATCTGCGTGAGCTGCTCGGGTGTTTCTTCAATGATGCTGAGAACATCCGGCCCAAAAGTGTCCACAAGGCGGCGCGCGGTGGCGGCACCCACGCCGCGGATGACCCCCGAGGCGAGGTAACGGCAGACCGCTTCCTCGCCTCTTGGCAGTGTGCGTTCTACGATTTCAGCCTTGAGCTGCATGCCATAGCTGCTGTGCTGCTCCCAGGTACCGTGGACGGCGAGCCCCTCACCGGGGGCGATGCCGGGCATGCAGCCCACGACGGTGCATTCACCCTCCTCGCCGGCTTCCACGCGCAAGACCGTATAGCCGTTTTCTTCGTTGCGGAAGATCACGGAGGAAACACTACCTTCCAGATAGCTCAGTTCCTGGGCGGCGATATCCATTGACTATCCATCCTTTTCGATGAGTTGGTTGAGTGCGTCCGGTGTGGTGAGCGAGATCAGGGGATACTGGGCCAGCAGCAGGGCGATGCGCGCCTGGCCGATGTCGCTCAGCCCGCGGTCAAGCAGGATCAGGCGGAGCGTGACCAAACGGCCGCTGCGCAGCCATAACAGCAGGCGTACGGTGTGCTCAAGCAGCAAAGCGTCGCCCTCGACGGGGATGAGGGTGCAGAGCGGGCGCTCTGTGGCGGCGGGAAAGAGCAGGTGGCCGAACAGCATCCAAACAAGAGATAGAATACCGACGGTTGCAAAAAAAGCCAGTAAAACTTCGACAAAAGTCATCATCACAATACACCTCCAGCCCAGTCTATGCAAAGCGGGAAGGTGTGGTGCGGTCGGACGTGCTATTTCGCGTCCGACAGGACCGTTTTGAGGTATTTTCCGGTGTAAGAACTCTCACAGGCCGCCACGACCTCCGGCGTACCAATACAGACGATGTTGCCGCCGCCGTCGCCGCCTTCCGGTCCGAGGTCGATGACATGATCCGCGCACTTGATGACGTCCAGGTTGTGCTCAATGACGACGATGGTATTGCCCTCGGCAACCAAACGCTGCAATACCTCCAGGAGCTTGTGTACATCGTAGGTGTGCAGGCCAGTGGTGGGCTCGTCCAGGATATAGATGGTCGAGCCGGTGGAGCGTTTGGAGAGCTCCGTGGCCAGCTTGACGCGCTGCGCCTCGCCGCCGGAGAGCGTCGTGGAGGGTTGGCCGATTTTGACATAACCCAGGCCAACATCAAAGAGCGTCTGCAGGCGGCGGTGGATTTTGGGCAGGTGCTCGAAGAAGGCAAGGCCCTCCTCCACGGTCATCTCCAGGATTTCATAGATGTTTTTGCCCTTATAGCGCACCTCCAGCGTCTCGCGGTTATAACGCTTGCCCTTGCAGACCTCGCAGGGGACATAGATATCGGGCAAAAAGTGCATTTCAATTTTCAGCAGGCCGTCGCCCGCGCAGGCCTCACAGCGGCCGCCACGCACGTTGAAGGAGAAGCGGCCGGGGCCGTAACCGCGCGCTTTGGCGTCCTGCGTGGCGGAAAAGAGCTCCCGAATTTCGCCAAACAGGCCGGTATAGGTGGCCGGGTTCGAGCGCGGCGTGCGGCCGATGGGGGACTGGTCAATATCAATCACCTTATCCAAATGCTCCAGGCCTTCAATGCCTGTATGTTTGCCGGGCCTCGTTTTGGCGCGGTTTAGGTCAACGGCCAGGCGTTTATACAGAATTTCGTTGACCAGGCTGGACTTACCGGAGCCGGAGACGCCCGTCACGCAAGTGAAGGTGCCGAGCGGGAAGGTGATGTCAAGATCGTGGAGATTGTTTTCCTTGGCGCCATGTACGGTGAGAAAGTTGCCGTTGCCGACGCGACGTTCAGAGGGCACGGGAATTTTCTTGGCGCCGGAGAGGTATTGCCCCGTGATGGATTCCGGGACGCGCATGATCTCCTCCGCGGTGCCCACGGCGATGACTTCGCCGCCGTGCACACCGGCGCCGGGGCCGATGTCGATGATATAGTCGGCGGCGCGCATGGTGTCCTCATCGTGCTCCACGACCAGGAGGGTATTGCCCAGATCGCGCAGGCGCTGCATGGTTTGCAGCAGCATGTCATTGTCGCGCTGATGCAGGCCGATGGAGGGTTCGTCCAGGATGTAGAGCACGCCCATGAGCGAGGAACCGATCTGCGTGGCCAGGCGGATGCGCTGGCTTTCGCCGCCGGACAGGCTGCCTGCCTGACGCGCAAGCGTCAAATATTGCAGGCCGACGCTCTGCAAAAAGCCCAGCCGCTCCCGCGCCTCTTTCAAAATACGCTGGGCGATCATGGCCTGCGTGGGGTTGAGGGTGAGACCGTTTAAAAAGTCCAGCGCATCGGTGATGGACTTATGGCAGAAACTGTCGATATCCAAATCCCCGACGGTGACCGCGAGCGATTCCTTGCGCAGCCGTCTGCCGCCGCAGTCGGGACATTGGCATTCGCTCATGCACTCCTCCAGCTCATGGCGCATGGATTCCGATTGCGTTTCACGATAGCGGCGCTCTAAGTTGTTGACGATGCCTTCAAAGGCCTGGTTTAAGGTGCCCTTGCCATTGGCGCGCTCATAGGTGAGGGTGAGCTTTTCGCGTTTGGTGCCGTAGAGGATGATATCCAGCACGTCGGGCGGGAGTTCGCCGATGGGCGTCTCCAGCTTAAAGTGATATTTTTTGGAGAGGGCGTCAAAGTACATGCGTGCGATGCCGTCGCTCTTGATATTCTGCCAGCCGGAGGCGCAGATGGCGCCCTCGAGGATGGAGAGTTTGGGATTGGGGATCACCAGCTGCGGGTCAATTTTGAGCTGACTGCCAAGGCCTGTACAGGTCGGGCAGGCGCCGAAAGGATTGTTGAAGGAGAACATGCGCGGGGCAAGTTCTTCAATGGAAATGCCGCAGTCGGCACAGGCATAGTTTTGAGAAAAGAGCAGGTCCTCGTCCGCCTGAAACAGGTTGACAATGACCAAACCGCCCGTGAGGCCGATGGTGGTTTCAACGGAATCGGTCAGGCGGCGGGTCATATCCGGCTCGATGACCAGGCGGTCCACCACGATTTCCACGCTGTGCTTTTTGTTCTTTTCCATGGGGATTTCTTCGGTGAGTTCATACAGCGAACCGTCCACGCGGCAGCGGACATACCCTGCCCGGCGGGCATCCTCAAGCACCTTGGCGTGCTCACCTTTACGCGCGCGCACCACGGGGGCCAGGATTTGAATGCGGGTGCCTTCGGGCAGCGCCATGACCTGGTCAATGATCTGGTCGACGGTTTGCTGATGGATTTCCTTGCCGCACTTGGGGCAGTGCGGGATGCCGACGCGCGCCCAGAGCAGACGGAGGTAGTCATAAATCTCCGTGACGGTGCCGACGGTGGAGCGCGGGTTCTTGCTGGTGGTTTTCTGGTCGATGGAGATGGCGGGAGACAGGCCGTCAATCTGGTCCATGTCCGGCTTTTCCATCTGGCCCAGGAACTGGCGGGCGTAGGAGGAGAGCGACTCGACATACCGACGCTGACCCTCGGCGTAGATGGTGTCAAAGGCCAGGCTGGACTTGCCGGAGCCGGATAGGCCCGTCAGGACAACCAGCTGGTCGCGCGGGATGGACACATCAATATTTTTCAGGTTGTTTTCTCTTGCGCCTTTTACAGTGATATGGGTGTGCATAACAATTACTCCTATGGCAAAGCTGCGTCACCTGCGCTTCTGAGCTCGATGATCTGATCGCGCAGGGCGGCTGCATATTCAAATTCTAAGCGGCGGCTGGCCTCGCGCATCTCTTTTTCAAGACGGGTGATGGCGGCCTCGCGTTCTTTTTTGGTCATGGACACGCCGTCGGCGCGTTTGATGTCCGACTCCGTCGAGCGGGAAATTTCAATCAGCTCACGGATGGACTTGATGACGGTCTGCGGCACGATGCCGTGTTCCTGATTAAACGCGTCTTGGATGGCGCGGCGGCGTTCGGTTTCTGATATGGCGGCCGACATGGACGGCGTCATTTTATCTCCGTACATAATCACCAATCCGCTTGCGTTACGCGCGGCGCGGCCGATGGTCTGAATGAGGGAGGTTTCGCTGCGCAAAAAGCCCTCTTTGTCGGCGTCCAAGATGCTGACCAAGGAGACCTCGGGCAGGTCAAGCCCTTCGCGCAGCAAGTTGATGCCGACTAAGACGTCAAAAACGCCCAGGCGCAGGTCGCGGATGATCTCCATGCGCTCGATCGTGTCAATATCCGAGTGCATGTAGCGCACGCGGATGCCGGCGGCTTTGAGGTAATCGGTCAAATCCTCGGCCATGCGCTTGGTGAGCACGGTGACGAGGGTACGTTCTTTTTTCTCCACGCGCTGGTTGATCTCTCCGATGAGATCGTCGATCTGACCCTCCACCGGACGCACGGAGATGCAGGGATCGAGCAGACCCGTAGGACGGATGAGTTGATCCACAATCTGGCCCGAGCGGGTGCGTTCGTATGCCGCCGGTGTGGCCGAGACATAGACCACCTGGTGGACGCGCTCGCAAAACTCGTCAAAATTCAAAGGGCGGTTATCAAAGGCGCAGGGTAGGCGGAAGCCGTAGTCGATCAGGGTGGTCTTGCGGGCGCGGTCGCCTGCGTACATGGCCCGCACTTGCGGCAGCGTCACATGGCTTTCGTCGATGAAAAGCAGAAAGTCATCCGGGAAGTAATCGAGCAGCGTCATGGGCGGGGAGCCGGCCGGTCGACCGGAGATGACGCGGCTGTAATTTTCAATGCCGGAGCAGTAGCCCAGTTCTTGGATCATCTCGATGTCGAACATGGTGCGTTGACGGATGCGCTGCGCTTCAATGAGCTGGTTGTTGGATTCGAATAAAGCCACCTGGGACTCCATCTCTTTGTACATCTCCTGCACGGCGGCAGCCATTTTTTCCGGGGTGGAGACATAGTGCGAGGCGGGGTAGATCGCGACGTGATCCAACAGGCGGCTGGGGGTACCGGTGACGATATTGATCTCACTGATGCGGTCGATCTCATCGCCGAAAAACTCAATGCGGATCGCCTTGTCCCTGGCGTAGACGGGAAAGACCTCCACCGTGTCGCCGCGGACGCGAAAGCGGTTGCGGTCAAAGGCCACGTCGTTGCGTTCATAGCGGATTTCCACCAGACGCTTGAGCAGCGCATCGCGCTTGGTCTGCTGCCCCGTCCTGAGTGAGATGACCATTTGTGAGTAGTCAATGGGATCGCCCAGACCATAGATGCAGGAGACCGAGGCGACCACGATCACATCACGCCGCTCAAAGAGCGAGGAGGTGGCCGAATGGCGCAGACGCTCAATCTCCTCGTTGATGCTGCTGTCCTTTTCGATAAAGGTATCGGTGTGCGGGATGTAGGCTTCCGGCTGATAGTAGTCGTAATAGGAGACGAAGTACTCCACCGCGTTGTGCGGGAAGAACTCACGAAACTCCGCGCACAGCTGCGCGGCCAGTGTTTTATTGTGCGCCAGTACCAGCGTCGGGCGCTGCACCTGCTCGATGACCTTTGCCATGGTGAAGGTTTTACCGGAACCGGTCACGCCGAGCAGCGTTTGCTCATCCAGGCCAAGCTGGAGACCTTGGGTCAGTGCGGCGATGGCAGTCGGCTGGTCGCCGGCGGGTTGATAGTCACTGATGACTTCAAATGGCGGCATGAGGAAGGCTCCTTTCGTTTTCTTGTGATCGGCAGTGGTCAGCGCAGGTATTTACTCTCGCGCAGGGATACCATGTCGTCATCCACTAAGATTACGTGATCCAAAAGTATAATACTCATTTTGGACAAAAAGTCTTGTAGATATGCGGTGGAGAGCAAATCCGCATCGGAAGGCGTGGCCAGGCCGCTGATGTGATTATGCGCCAGAATGACGGAGGTGGCGTTGAGCGAAAGCGCTGCCTCGGCAACCTGTCTGGTGGTCACTTCCGTGGCGTTGGGAATACCTTCGCCCAGTTTGCGCACACCCAGCAGTTTCCGCTTGCCGTCCAGCGCGGCCAGATAGGTCATCTCATTTTTGGCGCCGAAAAAATACGGCGCGAACAGATCACGCATATCACGGGTGCCGGTGATGATGTCGTCCGTGTTGGTGCGACAGGAGAGATATTTGGCCGACAGCGCGGGAATGAGTTTGAGCAGAGTGACAGTATGCTCGCCCACGCCGGACACCTCCAAGAGCCGCTGCGGATCGGCGTCGAAAACGCCCGAGAGCGAACCGAAGGTACGCAGCAGCGTATGGGCCAAGGGATTCACGTCTCCTTGCGGCAGAGCATAAAAGAGCAAAAGTTCCAGTGCGCGGTGGTCGGGAAAATGCTGCAAGCCGGCCTGCAAAAACTCCTGCTTTGTACGCTCCCGGTGTCCCTTGTGGATGCTCATTGCGCCGCTCCCTCCTTATGTTCCAAAAGCTGTATTTCCGAAGAATCAGTACCTTATAGTATACTACAATTCGACAGAGGGGACAAGAGAAAGATTGCTTTCTGCACTGACTTTACTGTCAGAAAAAAGGAATCCCGTCAAAACCGCGCAAACGGTTTTGACGGGAAGAGAGGGAATCCTATCAGATATCAGTAATTTTCGGCCTTCAGCTCGAAGTAAGACTGCGGATGCGAGCAGACAGGGCAGCTTTCGGGTGCTTCCAGGCCCATTTCCAAATGGCCGCAGTTACGGCAGAACCAGACTTTGATCTGGCCGCGCTTAAAGACTTCGCCGTTTTCAATGTTCTCAGCCAGCTTGAGGTAACGCTCCTCGTGGGACTTTTCTACCTTGGCAACCGAAGCGAACATATCGGCCAGACGGTGGAAGCCTTCTTCGCGGGCTTCTTCTGCCATGGTCTTGTACATATCGGTCCATTCTTCGTGCTCGCCCTCGGCGGCGGCCATGAGGTTCTTGGAGGTGGTGTTGATGCCGCCCAATTCCTTGAACCACAGCTTGGCGTGCTCTTTTTCGTTGCCGGCAGTCTCCTCGAAGATGCCTGCGATTTGCTCATAGCCTTCCTTCTTGGCGGCTGCTGCATAGTAGGTGTACTTATTTCTTGCCATGCTTTCGCCGGCAAATGCTTTCCACAGATTGGCCTCTGTCTTGCTACCCTTTAATTCCATAATAATCTGCTCCTTTCAATGATCGCATCTCTTATCTCAATCACGCGTATCTGCACGTGAGGGGGAAAACGTAGGGGAACTGGCTCAGGCTTTCCAGAGTCCGTGCAGGTTGCAGAACTCGTGGGCGGTCACTTTGCCCTCCAGGCAGGTCTTCAAGGTGGGCTCATCGCCGGGCTTACGGAACTTGAACACAGCGGTGTCCTCGTTGTTGGCCACGATGAAGGGGATATAATGCTCCTCGAGCATGGGGTGCATGACGGAACCAACGGTGACGGTGACGTCGCTGCCGTTCTGGGTGATGACGGGGACATGCTTTTCCTTGGCGCCATCGGTGACATTGGCCTTCATTTCCACCATCTTTTCGTTACAGCAGACCACGCCGACACCGGAATCATAAGCCTTGAAGATGATATTGCCGCAGTGCTCACATTTGTAGAATTTCATTTCCATAATAAATTGCCTCCTTAAGAATGTTCAGTTAAATTATAGTTGCATGCTGGTATGGGATTTCTGTTCTCGCCGCGCTTCGTTTTTTGCAAGGCAGGAAGAACAGATACCTTTGAAAATGAGGTCATGACGGTTGACCCTGTGGCCGAGCTGCTCCACCGTCTGATCCAGCTGGAGATCCAGGGACATTCGAAGGTCGTGGATGGCGTCGCAGCAGGTACAGACAAAATGGGGATGCTCGCATGTGGTGCCGTCATAGCGGTTGACCGTGGAAGGGATCAGAACAGCGCGACCCTCCTCGACCAAGAGATTGAGGTTTCGATAAACCGTGCCCAAGCTCAGGGAGGGGACACTGCTTTTGAGAGTGTGGTAGATCATCTCCGCTGAAGGATGCGCAACGCTTTGCATCAGCGTGTCATAAATCAGCTCTCTCTGTTTGGAAAAACGCGTTTGCCGCATAGTTTGCTCCTCAATCAGTAATAGTTACTATTTGCAGATTTGATTATAAAAGCTTTTTTCCAAAATGTCAAGTGGTATTTTTGGTTTTTTCTTGCCTAATTAAAAAAATTCTTTCCGCACATACTAACTGCGGATTCCGAACCGGGATCCGACCTGAATCGACTTTTGCAATCAGTATGGAGGTAACTCATGCGAGGAAGCATTCTGACTGCTGTTCTAAGCTTAACGCTTGTGGCTACTTTGACCGGCTGTTCGATGGATAAGAGCGCAGCCGTGCCAAACCGAGATAATTCCCTGACTGACAATCGATCCGCGATGGAACGCAATGGCGTTTACGATGGAAAAAACGATTCTCTCACGGATGACATGAAAAGAGCCGGCGAAAAGATGAAGAATGGCGCTGAAAATGCCGCGAATGACGCGGCCAATGGCATGAAAAATGCCGGAAACGCAATGAAAGACGGTGTCAAAGATATGACCCGTGACGTCGCAGAGGGCGCCAAAAATGTTGGCGACGGCATGGCAAACGCTGTGCAGGATCTCGACGAACCCGTCAAAAATGCAAGCGACAAAATGAACAGAGTCAAGTAAGTTGCTTGACGAAAAGTGTCCGGCTCGCCGTTTTGGTGGGTCGGATACTTTTTTGCAGGGGTCTGGGTACCTTTTCATTGTATGTAAAGTGTGGTAGAATACTCTCAATGGCAATAAAAAAGCTAAAAAAATAAACCGACAGTTTCTATTTCATGCCATTTCATACTGTTTGACAGAGAATGGAGGGTTCGTATGCCGAAAGAGATCATGCCTAACATCTTTCGCATCCAGATACCGCTGCCGAAAAATCCCCTGCGGATGCTCAACAGCTATCTGATCAAAGGTGAAGACCGCAGCCTGCTGGTGGACACCGGGTTTCGTCAGCCGGAATGCCGCGCAGCGCTGTTTCAGGCGCTGGAGGACTTGCAAGTGAATCGCGATACGCTGGATGTGTTCGGCACGCACATTCATTCTGACCATATCGGCCTTGCGCCGGAAGTGGTGGGACCCGGACGGCGTATTTACCTGGGCGCGGGCGATTTTCACTGGGCTGCCTCCGAGGAGTCCGATCTGTACTGGACCATCATGGACGAACGGTTTTTAAAGGAAGGGTTTCCGCCTGATATGCTTTCTGAGTTGGTTACAAGCAATCCGGCGCGCAACTACGGGCCGGAACTGGATTTGCCCAGCTATCAAGTGGTGCGTGGCGGGGACTGTTTTGATATTGCCGGGTACCACTTGGAGGTTGTGGAGGCGCCGGGTCATACGCCCGGCATGGTCTGCCTGTGGATGGCACAAGAGGGCGTCATGTTTACCGCCGACCATATTTTATTTGATATCACCCCCAACATCACCATGTGGCCCAATATGGAAAACTCACTGGGTACGTATTTAGACAGCTTAAAACGCTTTCGCAGCTTTCCCGTCAAACAATCTCTGCCCGGCCATCGGGAGGAAGGCGATTATGTGGGACGCATAGACGAGCTGCTGCTCCACCATGACCGCCGCGTCGGTGAAACAGAGCGTATCGTCTTTGCGCGACCGGGTATGACGAGCTATGACATTGCCGGCCAAATGACTTGGGCCATCCGCGCCAAAAACTGGGAGGAGTTTCCCGTGATTCAAAAATGGTTTGCCGTGGGAGAGGCGCTCGCCCACTTGGATTATCTGTGCAGTTTGCAGCGCGTGGCGCGGGTTGAGGATCGCGGAATTCACCGCTATGTCCCCTTTACATAATAGAAAGGTGAGAATTTACATGGATAAATCAGCCATTTTACGCTGCGTCGACCATACCATACTCAAACCCGAAGCGACATGGGATGAAGTGCGGCTGCTGTGCGACGAGGCTCTCTGGGGTCAGACGGCGTCGGTCTGTATTCCGCCCAGCTTTGTGGCGCCCGCGGCGGATTATTTGGCCGGCCGCATGACCATCGGTACCGTGATCGGGTTTCCGCATGGCAATGTGGACACCGCCGCGAAGGCTTTTGAGATGGAACGCGCGCTGTCCGGTGGCGCCGGGGAACTGGATATGGTCATCCACCTGGGCCTGGTCAAAGAAGGTCGCTGGGATGCCGTGCTCGATGAGCTGCGTGTGTTGCGCTCTGCGGCGCAGGGGGCGCAGCTGAAGGTCATTGTTGAATGCTGCCTGTTGACGCAGGAGGAAAAACGCCGCCTGTGCGACCTGGTGCAAGAGGCAAAGGCGGATTATATCAAAACCTCAAGCGGCTTTTCCACAGGCGGCGCGACGGTGGAGGATGTCGCGCTCTTTCGTCAACAGGCGCCCGGCCTGAAGATCAAAGCGGCGGGCGGCATTCGCAGTTTCGAGGCGGCCCAAGCCCTCTTGGATGCCGGTGCGGACCGCATTGGCAGCAGCGCGCTGGTCGCTCTGGCCCGCGCCTAAACAGACAACGCCATCAAAAACGCTTCGATTAGACAAAATTCTGGTAATTTATTCCTAGAAGGACGCTATACTCTTACAAGGATTGTGAGATATCGTGCGGGTCGACTACTTGGCCCGTTGTCTGAAAGGAGCCTTTATGAAAAAAGTACTTAGCTTGCTTGTGGGTGTCTGCCTGCTGCTGTCGATGGCGGGCTGCACCATGCACGCACAGGCACGCAAACAGGCGGCGACGGCCATCGGAGATATCCTGCTCTTGGCGGACGCAGCGGAACTGCAAGGGCCCTCCGGCCCTCAGATCGTCTGGGAGACCCTCTCGCATTACGCACAGGAGCGCGGCGTGACCGTGCGCCAGGCGGTGTCGTCCGACGCCACACCCGCGCAACGCTTGCAGACGCTGGATCAGGCGTTGAATGGATCGGTGTCTTTGGTGGTTTGCGTGGGCGAGCGCTATGAGGAGACGGTTTTTGAAGCGCAGCGGCGCTATCCGGACCTGCTCTTTTTGCTGTTAGATGGAGAGCCGCGGCGCACAGATGACGCCGTCTACGAAACCACAGCCAACACGCATTGCATCCTGTTTGACGAGACGCAAGCGGGTTTTCTGGCCGGCTATGCGGCGGTGATGGAGGGCGGCCGACGCCTGGGAATTTGCGGCGGCTCGAATGGGGCCGGTATGGTGCGATACGCCTATGGGTTCATGCAGGGGGCGGACGTGGCGGCCGGACGTCTGCGCCTTGGCAGTGATGCCATTATGATACGCTGTCATTATGCCGAAAGCGAGGAGAACGCCAAGGACGTGGAACAGCGTTTGACGGACTGGTTTTCAGACGGCGTGCAGACCATTTTTGTCAGCGATAACGGCAGCAATGTCCTGACCGCTGCGGCCTTGCGCGCCGCTGCGGTGAAGGAAAACACGCGTGTGGTTGCGGCCGATATTCCGCGCACGAGCGACGGGGAGAGACTGCTGACGACGGCGGTCAAAGCCTACGATGTGGCCCTGTTGGGTGCCTTGACCTCGCTGGAGGAGAATGCAGGCCGCTGGAATGCCGACCGCGCGGGGCGCAGCATGCGCCTGGGTGTGGCGGAAGAAGCCGTTGGCCTGGACAGCCTGCAGCAGATGAAAACATTTACCTCCGCAGACTATGCAGGCCTTTTGGGCGAGCTCAAAGCCGGCACCTTGGCGCCGGATCCCTCAAGCCTGCGCGAAGTGCTGCCCGCGCTGTCACATTGCAGCGTGCAGCTGACAAACTGAAACGATGGTCTTGCGCGGGGCGCGGCAGGCTCGAAGCCGTCGCCCTGCGCGTTTTCCTTTGTCGCTTGGTAGAAAATTGTGGTTGACAGCTGCCTCTTGCGGTGGTATAGTTACACTCAATCAAAGATCGACATGAAACCGATGATCAAGAAAAGTACGCATATCATGAAGCGTCCAGCGAGTTGCGGATAGTGTAAGCGCAGCGGTGGATGATATGCCGAATGGCCTTGTGAGGGCGACCGAACGGGATTTACCTAGTAGGACTCGCCGGCTTCCGCAGCCGTTATCCGGGCGGAGCGTATGATGGTACGCGTAAAGGTGGGCGCGTTTGCGCCAAATTGAGTGGCACCGCAGGACTTTCGTCTTGTCTCATGGAATGTGATTTCCATGCGATAAGGCGTTTTTTATTTTTTAAAAGGAGAGTTTATCATGAAAACATACCGTGATTTTGACCGCTATCTGAAGGAATTTCCCAACAAGGAGGGCTACTTTGGCGAATACGGCGGCGCCATCCTGCCGCCGGAGCTGGTCCCCGTATTCCAAGAGATTACGGCTGCCTATCAAGAGATCTGCCACAGCGCGCAGTTTATCAGCGAACTGCGCAGAATCCGCCGTGAATTTCAGGGCCGTCCCACACCCGTCTACCATTGTGACCGCCTCTCGCGCCTGTTGGGTAAGAGTCAGATTTACCTCAAGCGGGAGGATTTGAATCACACCGGCGCGCATAAACTCAACCACTGCATGGGCGAGGGCTTGCTGGCCAAGTTTTTGGGCAAAAAGAAGCTCATCGCCGAAACCGGCGCGGGCCAGCATGGCGTGGCGCTGGCCACTGCGGCGGCCTACTTTGGCCTGGCATGCGATGTGTATATGGGTGAGGTGGATATCGCCAAGCAGCATCCCAATGTGGTGCGCATGAAGATGCTCGGCGCCAATGTCATCCCGGTCACCCACGGCCTAAAAACCTTAAAGGAAGCGGTTGACGCAGCCTTTGAAGGGTACATGAAGGACTATAAGGACGCCATTTATTGTATTGGCTCCGCCGTTGGGCCGCATCCCTTCCCCATGATGGTGCGTGACTTCCAGTCCGTGGTTGGGCATGAGGCCAGGGCGCAGTTCACTGAGATGACCGGCATTATGCCCGATACCGTCTGCGCCTCGGTGGGCGGCGGCTCGAACGCCATTGGCATGTTTGAGGCTTTTTTGAGCGACCCGGTCGAAATCGTCGGTGTGGAGCCGCTTGGCCGGGGCAGCGATCTGGGTGATCACGCCGCCAGTATGAGCTTTGGTACAAAGGGGACACTCCACGGCTTTGAGAGTATCCTGCTGCAAGATGAGAAGGGCGAGGCGGCTCCGGTTTATTCCGTGGCCAGCGGCCTGGATTACCCCTCTGTCGGGCCTGAGCATGCTTATCTGCGCGACTGTGGCCGCGTGCAGTACGATTCTGTCAGCGATGAAGAAGCCATGGAAGCCTTTTTCCTGCTGTGCCGCTATGAGGGCATTATTCCCGCCATTGAGAGCGCGCATGCCCTGGCCTACGCCATTCGTCGGGCCAGAGCGCAGGATTCCGGCGCGTTGCTGGTGAACCTCTCCGGGCGCGGCGATAAGGATATTGACTATATAGTGGAGCAGTATGGCACTGGCGAGCGCTTTTTGAAATGAGTCAAAACGATAAGCAGGCGCACCTTACTTGGTGCGCCTGCTTGTTTTTATGGCATATGGGGGCCTTATTGTACCGGGGTATCCTCTGCCGGGGACACCTGTATGGTGCAGGTGGCTGAATGCAGCCCGGCCTTGGCTGTGATGGTGACGGTACCGGGCGCGACGGCGGTCACTTGCCCGTCTGCGACAGAGGCAATGGCGCTGTCGCTGCTGGTCCATGTGATGGTCGCGCCATTGGGCGCGGTGGAGGCCATCAGAGGGAGCGCCGGGTCGCCCACGGAGAGCTCGGCGTATTCCTGGGAGAGGGAAAGCGCAGTCACAGAGGCGTTGCCACCGGTTTGCGTATTGTTATTGTTGGTATTTGTGTTTGTGTTTGTCGCGGGGGGTGTCGTGCCGGCGTCCTGGCCTTCACCGCCCGGTGTGTTTGCCCCGTCGCCGGTGGCGGGATCCGCTCCCGTATCATCAAGCGTATCACTCGCTACGGCGTTCGGATTTTTCGTGACTGTAACCGTGCAGACGGCGCTCTGGTTGCCGGCCGTCACGGTGATGGATGCTTTGCCGACATCCCGCGCGGTGACCAGACCGTCATTGGTGACGCTGACCACAGAAGCGTTGCTGCTTGTCCAATTGGGTTTGTAGGCGGGCGGATTATCTATGCCATCTTCATAGGTGATCTCATATTTTAACTGATGCGTTTCACCGGAGAAGATACTTAAGGGGCCTTCTGTGAGGGTAACGGCTTTGACCCCTGTGATCGTGGCGATCACCTTGACCGTACCCGAGACATTTTTGCCATTGACCGAGGCGGAGATGACGGATTCGCCCTCCTGCTTGGCCGTTAGTTTGCCGTCTTTGACGCCGACAATTTCGGTCTTGCTGCTGCTCCACTGAATGATACCGGAGAAATCCTCCGGCAGACCGCCAACGCTTGCCGTGGACGTTGAACCGACCACCATGGTTTGATCGGGCAGCTCGAGCGTGTAAGTCGTATTGTCCTTTTCTGCAAAGACAAAAACGCGCAGAATGACGATAACCACCGCAATGATTGCGATGAGCACGACAAGAGGCAGCAGAAGCGCGCTTCTGCGCCGTCGGCGTGGCGGAGCGGGCCGCCGTTTTTGTGGCGGACGGCTGCTGCCGTTACGAGAAGCGGGGCGCTGCGGCGGACGAGAGGACGAGGGACGCGAAGCGGAAGGCCGCGCGCCGTTGGAGGGACGGGAGGAAGATGAACGGCGGTTGCCGCTGCTTCCGCCGCGCGCGGGGGCGCGGCCGTCACGTTCATAATCGTAAGCCCGTCCGGATGAAGGGCGCCGCTCCGGCGGACGAGAGGAATTGGGACGGTCATAGCTCAAAGGAGCCACCTCCTGGTAAAGGGATATGCACGCGGCCAAGCTGGGAACAAAGCCGCATGTGACTTGATGGGGGAAAGCTTTTTATAAAACAGAATAGTTACTCCTTACTATAACATATTTGGCTCCGGATGAAAACATTTCTTTTTGAAATCGAGAGAAATTACGGTTTTCCTGTGGAGGCATGCCTTTACTTTCCGGTCTGAACTATGTTAAAATGTCCTCAACCAGACCTCTTGGCAACGATGACACACGAAAGGAGAGAACAGCGTGAAACGAAGATGGATCGCTTTGCTGTGCATGCTCGCGCTCTTGCTGCCCTGCTTGCCGGCCGTCAGCCTGGCAGAATCGCCGCTGTTTTTGGGCATTGACGATACCTGCCCGCCTTTGAATAAGAATGTTGAGCCGATTTATGTTGGCGGTGTTCCCTATGTGCCCTATACGGTGTTTGACCGGAGCGTTGGCGGTGATATCCTGGGTGTTTATGCGGCCTGGAGTATCGAGCGGGAAGTCGTGACGGTATACTCCAAGGCGGGCGGTACGTTGGAGTTTGATATCCCCTCGGGCACAGCCTACTCCAGCGTTGAAAATCAGCAGTACGCGTTTTCGGCGGTGGTCAGAAACGGCATGGCTTACCTGCCCGCCTCCAAAACCTGTCACTATTTTGGCCTGGGTAGCGTGGTGCTCACATCTGACAATGGTAAATCTTCACTCCTGCGGCTGCGGAGCGGAAAGCAGAGCATGAGCGATCAGATGTTTATGCACTCGGTTTCCTCGCTCTTAGAGGACAGATCCGGTTCCTACGGACAGAGCAGCAACAATAATAACCAGAGCACCACCCAGACGCCGCCGCCACAACAGCCGGAAGACCCCGCGGGCACCGGCAGCAGTATCTACCTGGGTATCCGCGTGCAGGGTGGGCAGCAATTGGATGAGCTGATCAACACCTTGTCGGGGCAGGGCAGCCTGAAGGCCGTCTTTTTCTTCGCACCGGAGGATTTGGCTCAGTATGAAGCACAACTGCGCAGATTGGTTGGCAATGGCCATCGGGTTGGCCTGATTCCCAAAGAAGGCACAACGGAGCAGCAACTGAACAATTTAGAGGAAGGACAGCGTCTGCTCAAGCATATTTTACGTCAACAGGCGAGCTTTGTTTTGCCGCGTGCGGCGACGGATGAACAGCGCGCGGCCATAAAAGAGGCGGGATATCTGATCTGGACCCCGCAAGTGACGCCCGCATCCGCCGGTCGCAGTGATGGAGCGCTCTATCAAACGGCAATAGACCGGATCAAGACGAAGAAAGGCAAGGTGCGCCTGCTCATTGACGATGGCATGAAGGGCGGGACCTTGGGCAGTATTTTAAACCAGTGCCGCCAAGATGGGTACGACTTCCGCGTGCTGCGTGAAACGGATCATTAAGACGCGGCGAAATTCAACAAGGGATGCAATGAAAAAGAGACAAGGGTGTAAGGCCGCCGGGTTGGCGCCTGACTCACCTTGTCTCTTTGTTTACTTCAGCGTAAATTACTTCTGTTTGAGGTTAAAGAATGCGCGACGGCCCGGGTAGAAGGCCACTGCGTCGAGCTCCTCCTCGATGCGCAGCAGCTGATTATACTTGGCTACGCGGTCGGAGCGGCTGGGTGCGCCGGTCTTGATCTGCCCGGCGTTGAGCGCCACGACCAGATCGGCGATGGTGGTATCCTCCGTTTCACCGGAGCGGTGAGAGACAACGGTTGTGTAACCGGCGCGGTTGGCGAGCTGCATGGTTTCCAGCGTCTCGGACAGGGTGCCGATCTGGTTGACCTTGATGAGAATGGAATTGCAGACTTTGCGGTCGATACCCATTTGGAGGCGTTCGACATTGGTGACAAAGAGATCATCGCCCACCAGTTGTATCCGGTCACCCAGTGCGCGGGTCAGCATGCCCCAGCCTTCCCAATCGGTTTCGCCCATGCCGTCCTCGATGGAGATGATGGGATATTTTTCGACGAAGGACTTCCACATAGAGACGAGCTGATTGCGGGTCATGACCTTTTTGGCTTTCGGCAGGAAGTAGTCGCCGCTGTCCTCGCGGTACCATTCGGAGACTGCGCCGTCAATGGCGATCATGAAGTCGTCATACGGACGATAGCCGGCGGCTTCGATGGCGGCCACAATGGCCTTGAGGGCCGCTTCGTTGTTTTTGAGGTTCGGGGCATAACCGCCTTCGTCACCCACGCCTGTGGCGGGTGTACCCAGCTCCGCTAAGACGCCTTTGAGGGCGTGGAAAACCTCCGTACACATGCGCAGCGCCGTTTTCCAGGACTCCGCACCGACAGGCATGACCATGAACTCCTGAATGTCCACGTTATTCGTGGCATGTGCGCCGCCGTTTAAAATGTTCATCATGGGCACCGGAAGGGTACGCGCGCCGACGCCGCCAAGGTATTGATAGAGCGGCAGGCCCAGGCTCTCGGCCCCTGCTTTGGCGCAGGCGAGGGAGGCGCCTAAGATGGCGTTGGCGCCGAGCCGGCTCTTATTGGGGGTGGCGTCCAGCTCGATGAGCGCCTTGTCAATGGCCAGCTGGTCCAGGACATTGAGGCCTACCAGCGCATCCGCGATTTCGGTGTTGACATTCTGAACAGCGCCCGAAACGCCTTTGCCAAAATACGTGGATGGGTCGCCATCGCGCAGCTCGCAAGCTTCATAGATGCCGGTGGACGCGCCCGAGGGCACAGCCGCACGGCCCACGGTGCCGTCGTCGAGATAAACTTCCACCTCAACGGTGGGTGTGCCGCGGGAATCCAAGATTTCGCGGCCCAAGACATCGGTGATTTCAATAATTTGCTTCATTGCCATAACTCCTTCTTTGGTAAAGGGCATTCCGAACACAAAAGGCGGCGGGTGTTTGGATTTGCGTCAGGAAGCGACCTAGTTGATGATGAGGGTTGCGCCGTCCATTTCAGGCGGTTTTTCCAGACCCATAAGATCCAACATGGTGGGGGCGATATCGGCCAGGCGACCGTTGCGTAAGGTGACATTCGCGCCGACGATATAGAAGGGGACGGGGTTGGTGGTGTGCGCGGTCATCGGTCCGCCGTCCTCGTCTGACATTTGCTCAGCGTTTCCGTGATCGGCGGTGAGCAAGCAAATGCCGCCCATGCGCGTGGTGGCCTGGACCACCATACCCACGCAGGTGTCCACCGCTTCCACGGCGCGACGGGCTGCGTCAAAAGAGCCGGTGTGGCCGACCATGTCACAGTTGGCAAAGTTGATGATGATGACGTCGAAGCGGCCGCTTTCGATGTTGCGCACGGCTTCGGTGGCGACCTCAAAGGCGCTCATTTCCGGTTTTTCATCATAAGTGGCGACTTTGGGAGAGGGGACTAAAATGCGTTCCTCGCCCGGGTAGGGCGTCTCCACGCCGCCGTTGAAGAAAAAGGTGACATGGGCATACTTTTCCGTTTCGGCGATACGCAGCTGCGTCAGGCCGAGCTCGCTGATATACGCGCCGAAGGTGCCGTGCAGCTGCTCATGCGGAAAGGCGACGGTCACATCGGTGAGCGTATGGTCGTACTCGGTGGTGCAGACATACTGCAAAGGGATGTGGCCGCGCGAACGATAGATGGACGAAAAGGCTTGATCGGTCAGCGCATGCGATAGTTCACGCGCACGATCGGGCCGGAAGTTGAAACAGATGACGCCATCGCCCGGCTGCATGGCTGCATCGGGCAGGCAGACAAGTGGTTTGAGAAATTCATCGCTGATTCCGTCCCGATAGGAATCTTTGACGCCTTGGATGGGATCGTCGCAGGGGGTGCCGCTGCCGTTGGCAATGGCGTCGTAGGCGGCCTGAATGCGGTCCCAGCGTTTGTCGCGATCCATGGCGTAATAGCGTCCCATGACGGTGGCAATCTGTCCGATGCCGCGTGCTTGGCAGGCTGCCGCGCAGTCCGTCACGAAGCCGAGACCGGAGGAGGGGGAGACGTCGCGTCCGTCTAAAAACGCATGGATATAGACCTTGGTCAAGCCCTCTTGTTTGGCCATATCCAGCAGGGCGTACAGGTGTGAGATATGGCTGTGCACGCCGCCGTCAGAGAGCAAACCCATCAGATGCAGCGCATTGCCGTTTTGCCGGCAGGCCTGCATGACGGACAGATAGGCCTCGTTACGAAAAAAGGAGCCGTCGGAGATGGCGCGCGAGATGCGGGGCAGATCCTGAAAGACCACCCGCCCGGCGCCGATGTTGGTATGCCCGACCTCACTGTTGCCCATCTGCCCCTCGGGCAGCCCGACATCCAGCGCCGAGCAGGCCAGATGACAACCGGGCGCCTTTTGAAAGATGGCATCCAAACGGGGGGTGCTGGCAGTGACTATGGCGTTGTCAGGCGTGTCGGGCGCAAGGCCGAATCCGTCCAGAATCAACAATGTTGTT
>CAYVNT010000017.1:0-21166 GCA_964453275.1 uncultured Ruminiclostridium sp.
ACTTGGCTGGAGACGGCCCGGGAAAATAGGTAGTGCCAACACAATTAAGCCCGCCCTTTACCATTTGGTAAGGGGCGGGCTACTTTTGTTTTGTGACTGTTCATGAGCTTACCAGGATTCGTAATAGAACAAAAGCTCACTTCTGACTTGGCTCATCGCAACAAAGGCAGTAGTCCCGTGGTTCCAGTTGCTCGGCTGTAAGGGCTGGCTGTAAGTAAAGTACAGGACTAAGTCCCTGGGAAGGCCTTTTGTTTCATAATCAAGGAGCAAAAGAGAGGAAGCCGAAACGCCCGTTTCCTCTATCTTGACCTGCGAGGCAACATACACCCGGATGGCTTTTCGCGTGAGCATCGTTTGGTAGTGCTTTATGACGCTTTGACTGACTTGATATTTTAAACAGAGCAGTTCGCCGCCCTGAAATGCGGCGGGATGGTACTGGAATTGAACTTCTTCCGCTTGTGTGGGGATCGTCTCTGGAAAGATAGAGAGCGCTGGATTGTAGCTGCCCTTCAGCCTCGATAGGGCGCGTTCGTATGTTTTGACATCGCTTGTCTGCCTGCTGTCAGCCTCAATGGCAAGGCAGACCAGGCCGCCAATGGAGGCGAACAGGGATAAAATGATCATACTGATGGTGAGTAGCGTGGCAGTTGCTGTTTGTATCACGCTTTTGCTGGCAAGAACAGTAATGATGGCAAAACAAAGGGTCGGAATGCCAAATAACAGTCCGCGGAGATAAAAAGGGCTGATCGGAACTGTGATAAGCAGGATGTAAACAAAAATAAAAGAGAGCAAAGATAGAATGCTCATGATCAGCGGAAACAAGATCTTTTGTAAGCGCAATGGGAAACCTGCTTGTCCTAGCACAAGATGACCTCCAAATCATAACGGCAAGCCACCTTTGTCTCGGGGGCTTGCCGTTACGTTGCTTATTATACTTGCTTTGGCATCACTTGACAGATTAAATGGCCTTGGCTTTCTCGAGCATCTCCGCATCGAGTTTTTGGTTTTGCTCTATTTGCTGCTGGAGCATCATATCTTTCACCTTCATGAGACGGATGGTGGCAGAGCGGTCATTCTCATCGAGCTTCATGGTGATATATTTGATGTTCTCCTGCATCTCTGGGATTTTGACATATTCCAGGGCATTCACGCGGCGGCGGGTCTTTTCGATCTCTTCCGCGAGCAGCTGAGAAGTCTTTTCGATCTGCGCCAAGCGCAGCATGCCCTCAAAGGCGTCTGCAAGGGCCTTCACGGCATCGTCAAGCTCACCGGAGGTCGCGGCAAAGCCATAGGGATAAATCTCGCTGGGGTTCTGGCTCTTTGTCTGGAAGGAGTAGAGAGGGACATTCACAGACATGATATTGCGAAAGCTCATCTCCAGATCCACGCTCTGTTTGGGGTAGAGCAGGGACTGCTCCAGCATTTCCGGAGACATGAGGGCGGAGGCGACCGTGAAGGCGCTGTGGGCGCGCATCAAGGCCTCTTCGACCGTTTGGCGCATGGTGCGGTTTTCGCGCACCACATCCATGAACTGTTTCATCAGCTCATCTCGTTTATCTTTGAGGAGCTTGTGACCACGCACGGCGGTTTTCAAACGGCCTTTGAGTTTGGTCAGCTCCATGCGCGTGGCATTGACTGTTTTTGCGGGCAACGAGTGACACCTGCCTTTCTGCTAAACGCGAATGGCGTCTGCTTACTGTTCTTTTTTGGGCAGATACTGATCAATGTGCTCCTGCTTAATGCGCTTGAGCTCACTCACAGGCAGCATAGAGAGCAGCTCCCAGCCAAGATTCAAGGTATCTTCGATGGATCGGTTTTCATCGAAGTCCTGGGAGACATAGCGGTGCTCAAACTCATCCGCGAACTTGGCATATTGCAGATCCAGAGCGGACAGAGCGGCTTCGCCGAGAATGGACATCAACTCTTTGGTTTCCTTGCCAGTGGCATAGGCGGCGAAGAGCTGGTTCATCGTACCCGAGTGATCCGCGCGCGTTTTACCCTCGCCAATGCCCTTGTCCTTCAGACGAGAGAGGGAAGGCAGCACATCGACCGGCGGTGTGATACCCGCACGGAAGAGATCGCGCGAGAGGATGATCTGGCCCTCGGTGATATAACCGGTGAGGTCGGGGATGGGGTGGGTCTTATCGTCTTCCGGCATGGTCAGAATGGGGATCATGGTGATCGAACCCTCACTCTGAATGCGGCGGCCGGCGCGTTCATACATGGTGGCAAGGTCAGTGTAGAGGTAACCGGGATACCCACGGCGACCGGGCACTTCCTTTTTTGCCGCGGAGACTTCACGCAGCGCCTCGGCATAGTTGGTGATATCCGTCAGGATGACCAGCACATGCATGTTCTTTTCAAAGGCGAGGTATTCCGCGGCCGTCAGGGCCATACGCGGCGTGGCGATACGCTCGACCGCCGGGTCGTTGGCCAGGTTGGTAAAGAGCACGGTGCGCTCAAGCGCGCCGGTGCGGCGGAAGTCCTGGATGAAGAATTCGGATTCTTCAAAGGTGATGCCGATGGCGGCAAATACAACGGCGAAGTTGGAGCTGTCGCCGCCGAGCACCTTTGCCTGACGCGCGATCTGCGCGGCGAGGTTGGCGTGCGGCAGGCCAGAGCCGGAGAAGATCGGCAGCTTTTGGCCGCGCACCAGCGTATTCAGGCCGTCGATGGTGGAGATGCCGGTCTGAATGAATTCGTTGGGATAGCTGCGGGCAGCGGGGTTCATGGCCAAACCGTTGATATCACGGTTTTCAACCGCTAAGATGGCGGGGCCGCCGTCGATGGGTTGACCCATGCCGTTGAACACGCGGCCAAGCATATCTTCAGACACAGCCAGCTCCAGCGGATGGCCCAGAAAACGGATTTTGGAATCCTTTAAGTTGATGCCGGCGGAGGCTTCGAACAGCTGCACAACAGCGGTGCTGCCGTTGACCTCCAGCACCTTACAACGCCGCACATCGCCGTTGGGCAGTTCGATTTCGCCCAGCTCATCGTAGGTGACGCCGTCGACATTCCGGACGATCATCAGAGGTCCGTTGACCTCGTTAATCGTTTTATACTCTCGGATCATTCGTCCTGACCTCCTTTGGCGGCAAGCTCATCAATCTGCGCGACCATTTCTGTGTAAATGGAGTCATAAACCGACACGTAGTCATCGGAGGAAATGCCCTTGGCACGACCCATGCGGTCACGCGCGGGAATCACAAAGAGCGCATTGACATCCGCACCCTTTTCGATGGCTTCGCGGCAGAGCTTGTCATAGTCTAGGATCATGCCCATCAAACGGCGCTGACGGTCATGCGTGGTAAAGGCGTCAATATCAGAAAAGGCGTTCTGCTGCAGGAAGTCCTCGCGGATGATCTTGGCGGTTTCCAAGGTCAGCTGGTCGGCGGGGGAGAGAGAGTCTTTACCGACAAGCTGCACAATTTCGTTCAAGCTGGATTCCTCTTGCAGAAGGGCCATGGCTTTTTCACGCTGTGCAATGAAATCAGGCCCGAGGTTCTCATCAAACCAGGGTTTGAGTCCATCTAAGTACAACGAGTGCGAACGCAACCAGTTGATGGACGGGAAGTGACGGCGATAAGCAAGGCCCGCGTCCAGCGCCCAGAAGACCTTAACAATACGCATGGTAGCCTGGGAGACAGGTTCTGACAAGTCGCCACCCGGCGGGGAGACGGCGCCGATGGCCGTCAGGGAGCCGCGGCGATCCTCGCTCGAGGAGAGGCATTCCACCACACCCGCGCGTTCATAGAACTGGGCCAGACGGGAGGAGAGGTAGGCGGGGTATCCTTCTTCGCCGGGCATTTCTTCCAAACGGCCGGACATTTCACGCAGAGCCTCCGCCCAACGGGAGGTGGAGTCCGCGATGACGGCCACGTCGTAGCCCATGTCACGGAAATATTCCGCAATGGTGATACCGGTGTAGATCGAAGCCTCACGCGCTGCCACGGGCATGTCGGAGGTGTTGGCGATCAAAACGGTACGCTTCATGAGGCTCTCGCCCGTACGGGGGTCGATCAGTTCCGGAAACTCACGCAGAACGTCGGTCATCTCGTTGCCGCGTTCGCCGCAGCCGATGTAGATGACGATGTCCACGTCAGACCATTTGGCCAACTGATGCTGCACGACGGTTTTACCGGAGCCGAAGGGACCGGGTACGGCGGCCGTGCCGCCCTTGGCGACAGGGAAGAGGGTATCAATGACGCGCTGGCCGGATTGCAGGGGGGTGGTGGGCGTGTGCTTAAACTTATAAGGACGTCCCACACGGACGGGCCAACGCTGCAGCATATTCAGCTCAACCGTTTCGCCCTTGTCGTTTTTCAAAACGGCGACGGTTTGCTCGATGGTATACTCACCGGCGGGGGAGACGGACTCCACAACGCCGCTCACGCGGGGTGGCACCATAATTTTATGCAGCACCACGGGCGTTTCCTGCACCGTGCCGATGATATCGCCGGCGGAGACGCGCGTGCCGGGTGTCATGGTGGGGTTAAAAGACCACTTTTTCGTGCGGTCAAGGGGCGGCACTTCGGTGCCGCGGATGATGGTGGGACCGGTCAGCGCCATCATTTTTTCTAAGGGGCGCTGAATGCCGTCATAAATGGTCTCGATCAGGCCGGGGCCCAGCTCAACAGAGAGGGGGAAACCGGTGGTTTCCACTTCCACGCCCGGGCCGAGGCCAGAGGTTTCTTCATAGACCTGGATAGCGGCAGAATCGCCGGTCATGGTGAGGATCTCACCGATCAAGCGCTGCTTACCCACGCGGACCACGTCGGCCATATTGGCGTCGGCCAGCCCGGTGGCGACCACCAGAGGCCCGGAAACTTTAACAACTTTTCCGCTCAAATTGCAAAACCTTCTTTCGGGTGAAATGACCTGCTTCGCAGGTGAACAGGGAAGTTTTATAAAATATCTGCGCCAATGGCGCGCTCGACCGCGCGGGAGACGTTTTTCATGCCAAGGCCCAAAGAGCCCTCTTTACCGGGGATCAGGATGATGGCCGGGGTGAGGTCGTCCTTATAGCGGGACACTTCTGCCTCTAAGACGGCAGCAAGTTGTTCGGTGAGATAGATGATGGCATAGTTCTCCTTTGCCAGCTTGTGGAGCAGGCTGCGCGCTTCTTCCTGCGTTTCCGCCGGGTAGACATGCAGGCCAAGCACCTTGAAGCCCATGACGCTGTCCCGGTCACCCAAAACTGCGATATTATACATAGGAATCCCTCAGCCTTTCTTCAATGGTCTCGACAGGAATCTGGGACATGCGACCGGTGAGGATGATGCGGATGGCGGTCAGCTCGTTTTCTTTGGACGCCAGGTAGGAGATCACAGGCGCTTCGCCAAAGGGGACCAGCTTGGCGCCCTTTAAATAGGCAGTCACAGCGTCGTCGCAGAGCTTTTCAAACGCTGTCAGCCTGCCGCCGGACAGGGCCGCGACACCGGCCTCCGCAGCCGCTTTGAGCGGGGAGAGTGCAAACAATTCGGCCAGCGAACCGCCGGCAGTTGCCGCGGTTAAGACGCGCAGGGGATCCATATTGCCGCCGGGGAAAAGCGTATCGCGCAAGAACTCCGCATTTTTTCCCATCCGCATGGTGCGCACCACGGTGCGCAGATTGGTCGCGTCGATGCAGATACGCACATAACCCTCCAAAAAGGGGGAGCTGGCGCGTTTGGCGAGCGCAAACATGTCCTGATAATAGGCGTTGTCCAAGATGAAGTCGGCCAGCTGCGGGTCGCGCGTGGTGCCCAGTGTCTCGCGGGCCTGCGTGACGGCAGCCTGCAGAATCGGGGGCAAGCCGCGCAAATCAGAGGCATTGAGCTTTTGCGAGAGCTCCGCGGCAGGGACTCGTCCCAGATCCATCAGCAAAGGCTGCGGATCATTCTGTGTCGCGGTCGCCTTCAACAGGACTTTTACATTGTGGTAATCGTAGCGCACCTTAAAGACATCGAGCAGGGCAGGGGTGGGGACGAAGGGGGCAAAGTCGGCATAGACCCTGCGCTGTTCGGCGGCCAAGGCGGCATAGAGCGTGCTTAGAGAGAGTGGGGTCAGTTCGGGATAGCCGCAGTCTGTCAGCACTTGAGCAGCATCCTCGGCAGATTTTGCTTCCAGCATACGGGCCATTCGCTCTTTTGTCAGAAGCATGGTCTCCAGCGCGCGCACGCGCGTGGAGAGAAATAAGTAATCGGTATCTTTGATCTTTGCCAAAGTACGGCCTCCTTTCTCCCGTGAAGTGGGAGGAGCTTCCTAAACAAACCTTCGGGCCGCTGCGGTGGGGATAAGGGTCTGCAAAAGCGTGCGGAGCAGACCAAACGAAGGTGTTTGCCCGGCGTATTTTTTAGGGGAAGAGGACGGCCGCCACTTCGACGGCGATCTCCTCACGGCACAGACGCAGGAGGGTGTCAAAAGAGCAGTTGACCTCGATGATGCCGTCTCCCAACAGGAGTCCGCCGGAGATATCTGCTGTTTGGGCAGAGAGGGTGAGACTGGCCGTACGGCCCTCTTTTTGCAATAAGGCATTGGCGGCTTCCACCACCGCTGCGCCGTGGGTTTCGCGATCCTTGGCGCAGAGCGTGATGGCCTCTTGTCCGGTACGGGACACATGGGCGGCGAACTTGGCCAAAAGCTCCGTATACGCCTGAGGCGGCAGGGCGCGCAGCGACTCCTCCGCGCGCAGAAAGGCGCGGTCAATGACGGCCTGTTTTTCGGCCAGCGTTTGCTTCTTTGCCTCCATCTGGGCGGCGCTGTGCAGACGTTCCTGCCGTTCGACAGCCGCCTCTTTGGCCCGGTGTTGGGCGGTGGCAGTCAAGCGCTCGGCTTGCTGGGTATAGCGGGAGGCAATACTCTCAGCCTCGCGCTGCGCTTCGGAGAGGACGCGGTCGGCCTCGGCCTGGGCGTCTTCTGCGATGCGGTCTAAGATTTTTTCAATCCCGTTCATATAGCTTAGGTCACACCTTCCTTTCCAAAGCGCTTCTCATTACATGACGAGGGCATCGTAGGGCAGGCCGTTGAGCATGAGGAAGGTGGCCAGGAGGCAGAGGATGGCGTAGAATTCGACCATGATGGCCATGATGATGCCCTTGGACAGTTCTTCAGGACGCTTGGAGCACATGGCAAGGCCCGCGGCGGCGCACTTACCCTGCGAGATGGCCGAGAGCAGACCGCCGATGGCGATGGGCAGACAAGCGGCGGCGAAGAGGATGCCGCCCTGGATGGTCAGGGTCTTGAGTTCGCCGGAGAAGAAGCCGAGCTGCATCAGGGCGAAGAACCAGGCGACCAAGCCGTAAAGGCCCTGTGTACCCGGAATGATTTGCAGAATCAGAACCTGGGAGAATTTGCTGGGATCCTCGGTCAAAACAGTCGCGCCAATTTCACCGCAGATACCAACGCCCTTTGCAGAGCCGGAACAGGCCAGGCCGACGGCCAGTGAGGCGCCCAGAACGGCGATCGCCGTGCCGCAAAATGTCATCCAATCCATGAGAAAAATTCCTCCTTAACAGTGTGTGTATTGATCCGGTCAAAAGCCGGTACAAAAAGGGCAGTCCACGCGGACTTAGTAATTGTTGAGCATGAGGAAGGTGGCCAAGAGGCATAAGATGGCGTAAAATTCCACCATGATAGCAAGGATAATGCCCTTGGAGAGTTCTTCACTCCGGCGGGAAACCAGGGAGAGGCCGCTCGCGCAGAGTCTGCCCTGCACCATGCCAAATATCAGACCGCCGATGGCAACCGGCATACAGGAGCCGAAAAAGGCAAGGCCGTCCTGCATGGTCCAGGTGGCGAGTTTTTCCACCAGACTGCCGTCAAACAGACCCAATTTCATGAGAGCCAGGAACCAGACGACCAGACCGTAAAGGCCTTGTGTCCCCGGCAGGATTTGCAGGATCAGCGCACGGGAGAACTTATTCGGGTCAACCGAGATAGCGCCCGCGCCGGCCCGGCCCACCGTACCCACGCCGATGGCGGAGCCGGTACAGGGGAGGGCAACGGCCAAAGTGGCGCCGAGGAAGGCCAGCGCAATACCGCAGGTGGCAATCCACTCACTATTCAATCAGTCCGCCTCCTTTTCCCCGTCATTGGGCAGAATATCGACAAAGCGGGTGCGGTAAGACAAGGGACGGAACGGCACGCCGCCCTCCACGTAGAACTTACCAAAGTACTCCAAGTACTGAAGACGCGCCGCATGCACATAGGTGCCGATGATGTTGACGCCAATGTTGAACACGTGGCCGATGATGAAGATAAAAACAAAGGCAATGATGCTGCCCGGGAGCGCGCCGAGGATGTTCATGACGCTGGCGATGACCGAGGTGGCCAGCATGAGCGCCATCAGGCGGCAGTAGGAGAGCACATCCGAGAGCCAGCTTGTGACATCGTACAGACTGGCGATGCCGCCGAAGAGCTTGCCGAAGATGCCTTTCTTGTGGCGGCCCTGTGTGAGCACCAGCAAGGCAATACCGACCCAGAGGCCGATGGCGTTGCTCTGCAGGGCAAAGAGCACGATACCTGCGAAGAAAACCCACCAAGGCACCACATCGAGAATACCGTCGAGCGGCGCGCCGTCGCGGCACCGCATATAAATGTGGATGCACTGGCCGCAGATCAGCTGGAAAATACCCAGGCCGATCGCGACGATGAGGACATTCATCGGGTTATCCAGAGGATTGATGAGGAAGGGCAAGGAGATCTCGCGGCCCATGAAATTCGAGGCAAACACCGAGACGGCATCACCAAAGAAGCTGCCTGTGACAAAGCCGAATAGCATGGTACTGATACCGAGATAAATGCCCAGATGGAACATGTAGCCGATGGTGTTTTTCGGACGGTATTTCTTGGTGATCACCAGAGAAACCACCGCCAAAATGATGCCATAGGCGATATCCGCGAACATGAAACCGAAGAACAAGATGAAGAAACCAAAGATCAGCGGATTCGGGTCGATACCACCGTGATAGGCGGGCAGAGAGTACATCTCCGTGACCATATTGATGCAGGACATCCACTTCGGGTTCTTCAATAGGGTGGGCGGCGTTTCTTCCTTGGTGGGATCCTCCAGGGAATACGCGCAGGCAAAGGCTGCCAGTTCTTTTTCCAAACGATTTAATCCGGTGGCGGCGGCCCAACCTTCTACAAACACAATGGTGCCGTCGGTCAACAGATGTTCACGGGTCGCCTCTCGGGCAAGATCCTGCGTCAGCCGATCCAGACAGTGCCGCAGTTCGCCGCGGCTTTTGCCAAAGGCGGCGATGCGATCTTCCGCCAGCTTGCGCGCGGCGGCGATTGCGGCCAGTTCTGTGTCGACCCGTTGTATTTCTTCATTCGCAGTACCGGTTGCGTCCTTAAAATGCGTGATGCTGACGGCGAAAGATTTGAGAACTTCTTCTGCAGCATCCGCTTCGGATTGGTGGTACATGAAGAGGAGATAGTGCTGATCTCTGTCCTGGCTGAGGGGGGTCAGTGAGGACAAAGGCGAGGCTTCGGAGAGCTCTTGTTGAAACTTCTCCAGTGAAACCACAAGCGGACAAACGCCGAGTGCGATTTTCACATGTGCGGTGGAGAGGCGATTGAGCGGGTACTCTAAGGAGGCCCAGGGAAGCAAAGCGGCCTTCTGCCCGTGTAAGCGCTGTTCCTTTGTATTCAGGCGAGAGATTTCAGACAGAGCGTCTCCGATCGTCTCTGCAATATGTAGGGAAGCAGCGTGGGCGTCGGCATCCAGAAAGTCTTGCTCAGACAGGAAAGGCCGCTTTAAAAACAGGCCGGATTTGACCGGTGCATATTTTTTAAGGGCGTCTAACGCATGTTGAACTTGCGTGATCTGTTGCTTCACGGCGCTGGAGGATGAGGTATCGCGGTGCAGCAAGTCAGCCCATTCGGGTGAGCTGAGATGGGTTTCCCCCTCGCTGATTTCCACACAACCGACATGCTGTAATCGGGCGAAGAGGGCGGCGCGATCCTGTTCCAGTGCGATGAGCCGAAACCGTTTCATTTTTACAATGGCCATCAGACATTCACAATCCTTTTTACAATGAGCGCAGCGGCCGCGTCTAGGCGGGACTCTGCCGCACTGCAAAGTTGCTTGCAGGCGCCGGCGTTGTCGGACAACACCTGCTGGGCTTGCACAGCGGCGGCTTGTTCTGCCTTTGCCATTGCCTCACGGGTGTATGCGTCCGCCTCTTGACGGGCCTGTTCCAAAAGGAGCTGACCCGTTCGCTCGGCATCTTTTACGATTTGTTTTGCCTGGGCGTACGCCGCCAGTTTTTTCTCCTGAGCGGATGCCTCCGCTTGGTTTACCTGTTGAATGGCTTCAATTGACACTGTATCACCGTCTTTCCTTCAAAAAAGTTTAAAATTCCCCCCCATTATAAGATAATCATACAGGGATATGAAAAAAAATCAACACTTACTTGCAAAAAAGCGAAAACATTTTAAATTTTCATCAGGTATGCACAAAGAGAAATGCAATAATCTATAAAAATTAGAGAAAAAACCGTTTGCAAATTTTTAAAAAATGAATCACAAGCGCAAGGAAATTGCAAATTCAGGGTGAAAGGATCGCCCAGGAACCGGAAGGCGTCCCTTTTTGGGCTTGGATCAAGACAAGGGGCAGATCGGCGGACGAGAGTCCACCGGTGGCGAACACCTCCTGCGCGCGCGTCGGGTCATCCGCGGTCCAGATACGGTCTGCGCAAAGCAGAAGCTGCTCCGGGCTTTGGCCGTTATACTGCGTGCCGACCGTGCGCTCCGGCGCGCTGGCCTCCCAAGATAGGGACAAGTTGACGCCTTCTTCCGCTAAGACGCGCTGCACCGCGCCATAAAAGGCATCCAGCGTATCGGCGCGCGTTTGCTTTACTTGGGTGTCATCGCCCTGAAAGCTACCCGTTGGACTATCCGGGTAGGCGCAGGTGCGAAGAAGGATTTCATCAAAGCCGAGCGCGGCAACCTCTCGGCATATCGCGAGCAGGTAGGTCTGCACCGCTTCGTTGTCCGGCGCGAGCCAGGGGCGCGCGGCCGCATCCCGCCAGGATACGCCGCCGGCCCGTAGGATGGTCCATGCGGGCAAAAGCGCCCCCACCTTTTCATCGGAAAAGCAGGAGATGCGGGCGATGCTGTAAATGTTCGGATTGGCATTCATGCGCCGAATGGCTTCATTACGGCCCGGGGTAGCATCGGAGGCAGCGGCTTCGATGGCCTCCGGTAATTTGGAGATATAGGAAAGCGCACCGTCATCGTCGCGCATGTCGACCACGACGGCGTTGCAGCCCGCCTGGCGCATCTGCTCCTCTACGCTGCCTTCATCCACCGCAGTGATATCAATTCCAACAGCGTGAAGTGGGGTGAGCAGTGTGCTTGATGCGTCGGCGTCATCCATTACAGTGACGCCGGGCGTTGGGGACAGGGCTTCGCGCACGGGGGGCTCTGCGCCCTGCGCCGCGAGAAAAGGGAGCTGCAGGCGGGGACCGGCCGCTGTATCCACCACATAGCCACGGAAAAACAGCAGAAAAAAAGCGGATGCCACTCCTGTCAGCAGGAGTATCGTCAGGAGTATTTTCCCCAATACCTGAGACGGGGCGCTCTTTCTGCTCTGTTGCGGCTTTTCGCGGTAAAACGACATGGCCGTTTCCTCCTTTGTATAGTTTGCCTGTTGGGATATGGAAAAGTCAAGCATAATTCGTTGGGAAATTACGTAAAATGTTTGCGAATCAGCCTATTATTATAATAGGTATGTCTATGTAAAAGAGAGCCAGCGCAATAAGAGCAGCAGAGCAAAACCCGGTAGGCCCAAGAGGCCCATTGTCAGGGCGTTGAAGCAGTTCACGCCAAGCGCGAGCCCGGGCAACAAGCCCGAAAAGCCCCACGCGCTGAGAAAAAAAAGACTGACGCCCGCACGCAGCAGCAGGCGGCAGAGCCATTTGATAGGCTTGTGAAAAATTAGAAGCAGGAGCAGTCCGACCAAGACTGCTCCGGGCCATAGGCTTCCCCAGTTGAGTGCTTCCATATGCATGCCTCCTTAGGATCATGATTGAGTTGGTGGAGCCGTGTCGCCAAGGGGTTGCAGGGCGGAACCCATGTTCTGCTCGTCGATGGCCTTGATGCGGCGCAGCAAATAGGTGTGGCGTGCGCGCAGGGCGTCGATTTCAAAGAGGTAAAATTCGATGAGATCCGGATCGGTTGTCTGGTTAAAGCCGATGTGGGCGAGATCCAGCTCACGCTTGGTCTCGGCCAGGCTCTCTTGCAGACTCTTTCGCTCGTCCCCGAGCGGATACAGATCCTCTGTGTTTCTTTCGTGGCGGCGCTTATGTCCTTTCATGGGTGACCTCCTGCATCAGGAACGTGTCCTTGATTTATTCTATGGCTAGTGTTCACAATTATGACCGCTTTCATACCTGAAATCCGCCGCTTTGCGCTTCGGATTCCTTGACAGCGGGGTAGATTTTGGTTACACTAAGAAGGAAAAGATGGCAGTGCGACCAATGCGCGCCACAAAACCGGAGGGATCATGCAGACAATGGCAAAAGGAAAGAGCAAGGCAGAATACGGAAACGAATCCATTTCCGTGCTCGAAGGCGCGGAGCGGGTTCGGAAACGGCCGGGTGTTATTTTTGGTTCGGACGGGCTGGAAGGCTGCCAGCACGCGGTTTTTGAGATTCTTTCCAACTCTATTGATGAGGCGCGTGAAGGATACGGCACGCAGATTGTGGTCACGCGCCATCTCGACCGCTCCATTGAAGTGGAGGACTTTGGCCGTGGCTGTCCGGTGGATTTCAACGAGAAGGTTGGAAAGTATAACTGGGAACTGGTGTACTGCGAGCTGTACGCCGGCGGCAAGTACGATAATCTGCAAGGTGACCACTATGAGTATTCCCTGGGGCTGAACGGCCTTGGCGCCTGCGCCACGCAGTATGCCTCCGAATTCATGGACGTCACCGTGCGCCGGGAAAACAAACGCTTCGATCTGCACTTTGAAAAAGGTGAGATTGTGGGCCAGATGCAGGTGGCCCCGACGGACCGCAAAAAAACCGGTACGCGCACCCTCTGGCGGCCGGATCTGGAGGTCTTTACCGAAACGGACATCCCCGAGAGCTATTTTGTCGATGTGCTGCGCAAGCAGGCCGTTGTCAACGCGGGACTTCGTTTTTTGTTTCGTAATCAAACCGCACGCGGCTTTGAGGAGCAGGAATTTTTCTATGCAAACGGCATTGAGGACTATGTCGCAGAATTGCAGGCCGGCGAGGAGGCGCTCACCCCCATCCAGTTCTGGTCAGGCGAACGGCGCGGCCGTGACCGCGCGGATAAACCCGAGTATAAATTGAAGCTCTCCGTGGCCTTCTGTTTTACCAACCGGGTGCATATGGTGGAGCATTATCATAACTCCTCTTGGCTTGAACATGGCGGCGCGCCGGAAAAAGCCTTGCGTTCGGCCTTTCTCTCCGCGCTCGACGGCTATCTGCGCCAGAATAATCGCTATGTCAAAAACGAGAGCAAGATCACCTGGGTGGACGTGCAGGAGGCGCTGCTCTTTGTCTCCAATAATTTTTCCACACAGACATCCTATGAAAACCAGACCAAGAAGGCCGTCAACAATAAGTTTATCCAGGAGGGCATGACGGAGTTTCTGCGCGAAAAGCTGACGGTGTATTTTATCGAAAATCCGCAGGCCGCCGAGCGGGCCGCCGAGCAGGTTTTGACCAATAAACGCAGCCGCGAAGCCGGAGAAAAGGCCAAGCTGACCATCAAGAGTAAGCTCCTGGCGGGCAACCTGGACCTGGCCAACCGCGTGCAAAAGTTCGTCGATTGCCGCACCAAGGACGTGTCACAGCGTGAACTGTATATCGTCGAGGGTGATTCGGCGCTCGGCGCGTGTAAATTGAGCCGCAATGCGGACTTTCAGGGCATCATGCCCATCCGCGGCAAAATCCTCAACTGCCTGAAGGCGGACTATGGCAAGATCTTTAAAAGCGATATCATCACCGATCTGATTAAGGTTTTGGGCTGCGGCGTGGAGGTTGACTTTGGCAAAACCAAGGACATGACCGGCTTTAGTTTGGACAGCCTCCGCTGGAATAAAATTATCATCTGCACCGATGCCGATGTCGACGGCTTCCAGATCCGCACCCTGATCCTCACCATGCTCTACCGTCTGACGCCCACGCTCATAGAGCAGGGGTATGTCTATATCGTAGAGTCCCCGCTGTATGAGATTGAGAGCGGGGGAAAAACCTTCTTTGCTTACGCAGAACGGGACAAGGCTGAGATCTTGTCGGGGCTGGCAGGGAAGAAATACGACATTCAACGCTCAAAAGGTTTGGGCGAGAATGAACCGGATATGATGCACCTAACCACCATGAATCCGGATACCCGCCGGCTCATCAAGGTTATGCCGGAGGATGTGCTGCGCACAGCGGCCACATTCGACCTGCTGCTTGGCGACAATCTTGCGGGAAGAAAGGAGCATATCGCAGAAAACGGTTATCGCTATCTTGACATCGCAGACATTTCATAGCGCAAGGTCCAAAATAAAAGGAGGAAATACTTCACATGAAAAAACTGAATGCTTTGCTCGTATCCCTGGCACTGATGCTTGCCATGGTCGCGCCCGCGTTTGCGGCCAACGATCTGCCCCTGGCGATCGCAGCCGACCCCGCCAATGCCCAGGCAGCCATCAAGGCCGCCGGCGGTACCCCCGGCAAGATCAATGTCCGTCTGAATGACAAGTGCATCGCCTTCCCCGATGCCTTCCCCGAAGTCCTCAATGGCACCACCATGATCCCCCTGCGTGCGCTGGTGGAGACCATGGGCGCCAAGGTCGAAACCCCGACCGACGGCATTGTCACCATCAGCATCGACAAGACCGTGATCACCCTGCAGATCGGCGATAAGGCTGTGACAGTGCAGAAGGACGGGGCTGACAAGCAGACCCTGACCCTGGCCGTCGCACCTTACATCAAGAGCGACCGCACCTATGTGCCCCTGCGTTTTGTCAGCGAAGTGTTTGGCTATGATGTTCTGTGGGATCAGGCATACCAGACCGCAGTGATCCTGGATGGCAAGGCCATTGTTGCGGATATCGACAAGGACTTCACCACCCTGAACGCTTATTTCAAGAACCAGAGCAAGTATTTGACCGGTAATTGGAAGAGCGAAGGCACCATGGAGATCTCTTTGGATCTCATTGACGCCGTCAATGGCAACCAGTCCTTTACCATTCCCGGCAAAATGACCTCTCACACCGGCGGCAGCGTTGCGAACATCGAATGCAGCGTGGATCTGTCCGGTATGGTTACCAGCCTGGGTAAGTTGGCAGGCGATGATCAGACAACAGCTATGCTGCTGCAGGCCATCGGCAAGAGCCAGAGCATGTCCATCCGTGTGCTGCCCGATGGCAGTGTGTATCTGAAGTCCGCCCTGTTTGACATGCTGACCAGTCAGCTGGGCGTTGCCACCGCCGGTAAGGATGTCTGGTATCTGCTCTCGAAGATTGACCCCACGGTCTTAAAGGCCGAAAACTTTACCATGGGTAACGTTTATTATAGCAGCGTGCTCGAGAGCAGCAAGAAAATCGGCGGCGCGTTCTACGCCTATGACGTGATCAGCCAGAGCAAGCAGATGATGAAGACCGTGATGGGTGACGCCAGCTTCCAGAAGCAGGGCGACAACTATGTTTGGACGCTCGATAAGGCCAAGCTCACCGCCATGACCGGCAGCAAGGAAGCAGCGGATCTCTTCCAGGAGCTGAACCTGAAGCTGACCTTTAACCTGAACGGCACTTACTCCATGACCGGCAGCATCAAAATTGACATTGCCGATTGGAACGCCGCACTCACCATGAATGCAAACGGCAACGGCGCGTCCGATGCCATGAACATGGAGCTGCTTCTGAAGGATATGTTCAACCTCAAGATCAAGTCCAGCAGCAAGACTTGGGAAGTCAAGGATGCGCCGCAGGCTACCCTGCCGCAGGGCGCGACCGTTGTCGATTTGTTGGAGCTGCTGACGAAGTTGGGCTAAGCTGCGTTTTGGCAAAGGCCTGAAATCATAACGTAAGGAAACAACTATGGCAAAGAAGCAACAACCCAAACAAGCAAACCTGCAGCCCGACCACAGTCATGTGGTCGGGCTGCGGGCAGAAATTGTCGAACAGCCGATCACACAGACGCTGGAAGTCAACTATATGCCCTATGCCATGTCCGTCATCGTCTCGCGTGCCATTCCGGAGATTGACGGCTTCAAGCCTTCGCATCGCAAGCTGCTTTATACGATGTATCAGATGAAGCTGCTGGGCGGTGCGCGCACGAAGTCGGCTAACGTGGTCGGTGCGACCATGAAGCTCAATCCCCACGGCGACGGCGCCATTTATGAGACCATGGTGCGGCTCACGCGCGGTTATGGCGCGCTGCTGCATCCCTGCGTGGACTCCAAGGGCAACTTCGGCAAGGTGTATTCGCGTGACATGGCCTACGCCGCCTCTCGTTATACAGAGGTGCGCCTGGATGCCATCTGCGCGGAACTGTTCCGTGATATTGAGCGCGACACGGTGGACTTTGTGCCCAGCTATGACGGCAGAATGATGGAGCCAACGCTGCTGCCAACCACCTTTCCCAATGTGCTCGTCAGCGCGAACCAGGGCATTGCCGTTGGCATGGCCTCGAACCTCTGCGGCTTTAATCTCTCGGAGGTCTGTGATACCACCATCGCGCGAATCAAGGACCCGAACGCCGATCCCATGCTGACGCTTCTGGCGCCGGATCTGTCCACGGGGGGCGAGCTGCTCTTTGACGCACGTGAGATTGAAGAAATATACCGCAGCGGCCGCGGCTCGTTTAAGATGCGGTCAAAATGGCGCTACCTGCCCAAAGAAAACTTAATCGAAGTTTATGAAATTCCCTATTCCACCACCGTAGAGGCCATCATTGCCAAGGTGGCGGAGCTGGTCAAGAGCGGTAAAATCCGTGAAATCGCCGACATGCGCGACGAAACGGATCTGTCCGGCCTGAAGCTGACCATTGACCTCAAGCGCGGCACCGAGCCGGATAAGCTCATGCAAAAATTGTTCCGTATGACGCCGCTGCAGGACTCTATGTCGTGTAACTTTAATATACTGGTGGAGGGTATGCCGCGCGTCATGGGCGTCGCGGAGATTTTGGATCGCTGGATTGACTGGCGCATGCAATGTATCCGCCGCCAGACGGTGTTTACCATTGGCGAAAAGCGCGATAAGCTGCATCTTTTGCTGGGCCTGCGGGAGATTTTGCTGGATATTGACAAGGCCATTCATATCATCCGCGAAACCGAGCAGGATAAGGATGTCATCCCCCGCTTGATGGAGGGGTTTTCGCTGGATGAAGTCCAGGCCAATTATGTGGCTGACATTCGCCTGCGGAACATTAACCGCGAGTATATAGTCAAACGGATTGCAGAGGTGGAGGCGCTCGAAGGGGAGATTGCCGACCTCAACGATTTGATCGAAAAGCCGGCGCGTATGCGCAAGCTGATCGTCAAGCAGCTCGAGGAAGTCAAGAAGAAGTACGGCGCGCCGCGCAGGACGGATATCATCCACGCGCATGAGCTGCCGGAACCCTATGACCCGGAATCCGAACAGCCGGATTATCCGGTGCACCTATTCCTCTCGCGTGAGGGTTACCTGAAAAAAATTACGCCGCAATCGCTGCGCATGAGCGGCGAACACCGCTATAAAGAAGGGGACGGCCCCTCGCTGAGCTGGGAGACCCAGAACCGCGAGGAGATGCTTCTGTTCACCAACCGACAGCAGTGTTATAAGCTGCGTCTGTCCGACCTGGAAGACAGCAAGACCAGCCTACTGGGCGATTATCTGCCCGCCAAGCTGGACATGGAGGAGGGCGAGAGCATCCTCTGGGCAGATTTGGCGCAAGGCTACGCAGGTCAGATCCTGTTCTTCTTTGAAAACGGGAAGGTGGCCCGCGTGGAAGCCGGCGCGTACCAAACCGTGACCCGCCGCAAAAAACTGACCGGCGCGTATTCGGACAAAAGCCCTCTGGTTACGGCGCTGCGATTGATGGAGGAAACAGAGCTTGTGGTTCGCTCCACCGAAGGCCGCGCGCTGATCGTGCCGACAACGCACCTTGCCACAAAAAACACCCGCAGCACCCAGGGCGTTGCGGTGATGACCTTAAAACCGAAGTACCGTGTCTCCGGTGCGCAGCTGCTTGCAGCCGCTACCTTCCTTAACCCCACACGCTACCGCGCGCGTTCTCTGCCGGCGGCAGGGGCGCTGTTAAAAGATGAGGACCGGGACGAAGAACAACTCTCTCTGCTGTAAATGTTGATGGAACACGCTGCGCACGATAGGCGCAGCAGCGGGCAGGCCTTTCTGCCGTATGATTTTTCGAGGTGAGCGGAATGAAACGTGTGCAGCCGTACCTGCGCTCCTATGCGGTGATCACTGTGGCTGCAGTGATCTATGCACTGGCCTTTAATATCTTTTATGCGCCGAATGACATCGCCTTCGGCGGTGTGACCGGTATTGCCCAAATGATCAACCGTTTGGTGCCCGTACTGCCGGTTGGCGTCCTGATTATTGTCATCAATGCCCCGCTGTTTTTATTGGCGTGGCGGTTTTTGGGCAAACAAATGCTCTTTGGCTCGCTCTACGCCATGGTGCTCAGCTCCGTGCTTTTGGATGTGTTCAATAGCTTTCTGCACATGCCCACGCTGGAAGAACCGATCATGGCCTGCATCTTCGGCGGTGTTTTTCTGGGTATCTCGACGGGGCTGGTCTGCCGCGAAGGGGCCAGTATGGGTGGCACGGACATCACGTCTCGCCTAATTAAGATCAAAATACCAACGATGTCAGTGGCGCAGCTGCTGCTCGTTTTAGACCTGGTGGTCATCACCGGGGTTTCCATTGTGTTTCAACAGCTCAACAGTGCGCTCATGGGCATCGTGGCGATTTATATTACCTCCAACGTGATGGATCGCGTCCTCTTTGGCGCCGACCCGTCTAAGGTGGCCTATATCATTAGCAATGAATACGAGGAGATCTCCAAAACGATCATCAAGGAAATGCACCGCGGCGTGACCATCCTGCGCGGTGCGGGCGCCTGGTCGGGGGCGGATAAAAACGTCCTGCTCTGCGCCTTTAAAAGCCGCCAGATTGTGGTGCTCAAGCGACGGATCAAGGAAATCGACCCCCAGGCCTTCCTCATCGTCTGCAATGCGTATGAGGTGTTGGGCGACGGCTTCCTGCCACATGATCCAAAACAAAAAAAGTCCTACTAAAGAGGTGTATTATCGTGGCATGGGATCAACTGGAGAAACATTTGACATGGCGCGGGTTTGGTTTTTCGGTCTTTCCGAATCGGGAAGCGGCGACAGCTTACCTGGATCAGAAAATTGATGCAACAACCGTTGGCATAGGCGGCTCCATGACCATACACGAGATGGGGCTCTATGACTGCCTGGCGTCGCATAACCAAGTGGCTTGGCACATGCTGCCGGAAGGTAAGATTGCAGAGGCCAATCGCGCGCAGGTCTATATCAGCTCGCTCAATGCCGTGGCCGAGACGGGTGAACTGATCAACATTGACGGGGTTGGAAACCGCGTGGGCGCCACAGCCTATGGCGCCAAACGGGTGTATTTTATCGTGGGCAAAAACAAGCTGGCGCCGGATTTTGAACAGGCGCTCTGGCGGGCGAGAAACGTTGCCGCGCCGCAAAACGCGGCGCGCCTTAGGACCAATACCCCTTGCGTCAAACAGAGCCCGCCGCGTTGCCATGATTGCCACAGTCCGGAGCGGATTTGCCGTGAACTGTTGGTGCTCTGGTATCGGCCCCGCCCGGTGGAAGAAATGGAACTGATTCTGATTGAAGAGGACTTGGGATATTAAACACCGTGAAGAGGAGGGCAACACATGAAACTGCGCCTATTTGCGCTTTCCTTGCTGCTGATGCTGCTGCTCTCCGCCTGCTCGGGTATGTTGAACCGCAGTTATAGCAATGAAAAGCAACACAGTCAGTTTACCGACGAAGATAAAAACTCCAATACCCTGCGGGCAGATACGTATGAAGGTTTGATCAGCGCGCTGCTCTATCTGATCAACAATGGGGAAGAGAGCGGTATCATCAGACTGTATAACTACGGTGATACGGCGGAAAAAGACCTGGACGCCGCCTGTCTGGAAGCCACGCAGCAAGATCCTTTGGGGGCCTATGCTGTGGATTATATGAAATATGATATGGCCAGGCTGGGGACCTATGATGAGGTGGAGTTAAAGATCTTTTATAAACGCAGCTGGCAGCAAATCAGCGCCGTCAGCTCGGTTACCGGCAGCAGTGCGCTGCTTGGTGAATTGCGCGCTGCGTTGTCTGAGTTCCAAAAGGAAAAGGTCCTGCGTGTTGGTTACTTTGACCCTGCCATGCAAGCCGACAGTGTGGCTGCCATGCTGGCGGAGGTGTACTATGACGTGCCGGAATCGGCGTTCGGCAAACCGATGGCCACCATAAAACTGTATCCGGAGGAGGCCAGCGGCCAACAGCGCCTGGTTGAAATTTTGCTGGAATATCCGGAGCCGCGTGAACTGCTGCGGGAAAAGCAAAAAGCGCTGCTCGATAAAAGCGCTGACCTGATCAAAGTCTGGGAGGAAAAAAGCGCCACACAAAAGGTCCTGGGCGTCATCGCCTGCCTGCAGAATACCGTCAAGCGTTCAGAGGCGGCGCCCGGCACGCCCTATGCCGCTTTGATTGATGGAGAGGCGAACGCAGAAGGCGTGACCCTGGCGGCGGAACTGCTTCTGCAAAAAAGTGACCTGCAATGCCGCGTGGTGCGTGGCACGAAACAAGGCCAGGCACATATGTGGCTGATGGTACAGATGGAGGATGTTTGGCAGCACCTCGACCTCACCCTGGAAAAACCTATGACGAAGGGCGATGGGGAGATGAGGAAGCAAAATTATGACTGGAGCGGTGACTTTCCGCTGTGCAGAGATCTGTAGTAGGCTGCCGCCGTGGCAGCCTACGTCGATGCGCGGGAAAATAGTTCGGTTAACTATTGACATTGCTCCGGCATCATGGTAGAATATCATTCGTTGATGCGAGTGTAGCTCATCTGGTAGAGCGCCACCTTGCCAAGGTGGAGGTAGCGAGTTCGAGCCTCGTCACTCGCTCCATCTTCAAGAGGAGTACCCAGTGTGGG
>CAYVNT010000018.1:0-12092 GCA_964453275.1 uncultured Ruminiclostridium sp.
GCAGGCCAGCTTACTGGAAGCCATTGGCTTTGGGAGCAAAACCACGGTGGAGGTCGAGCCTGACCCAAAAAACGAAACAACCACGCAGAGCGATTAAGCTTTGCGTGGTTTGATTACTACGGGCGTAAGCTTGGCATGTCTCGCGCAGAGCTGAATTGCACGCCCTTTGGTGAGCTACTTGATCTCATGGCTTGTCACAGAATTGCCAACGGCGCCAAAGAAAAGCGCGTGGCGGACGACGAAGAAATGATCCCAGATCTGGATTAGGGGGGACTATACAGTAAAAAGGCAAGCGTCATTCTGGCGCTTGCCTTTCTGATTATCTCCGTCGGCAAATCAACTGGGTCGCCCTTGCGCTGCATGCGGGTTGCCGTACTCTCGATGCATGGCTTCCGCTGTGATAACCCACTGTTTCCCGAATTTCTGCACATCCACTCCGCCCTTTAGTTTTCCATAAGATATGGCTTTGCGTAATGTGCTTTCGTGCAACCCCCAGATTGATGTGGCATCGCTAAAGGCGAGAAGATGATCAAAAGGTGTGTTGGCAGCTTGGCCGTTTGCCCAGAGCTCGTCGCAGGAAATGTCCAAATCGTCATTCCAGACGACGCCATAGCCACCGGCGTCTACTTGGACTTGCTCAAAGAGACCGGGCGTATTTTTTAGAGCTTGAAAAGCATCAAAGCGGGAGAACAATGGAGAGATGCTATAGGTTTTGCTGACTCCCTCAACGAAAGAGATCAGGAGGGTATAGCCCGGTAGGTGCGTAACTGATCTGATTTTGTGAAACATGGTGGCGCTCCTTTCTTGGCGATACCACCGCTCTTATTCGAGCGGTGGTAGTAGTCGGAAGTTTTGTGTATTCCAAATGTCCAGCAGTTCGTCCTTGTGTAATGCAACCCATTCTTGCGCCAACTTGAGCGCCTTTCCTGGCAGATCTCCTTCTAGCATAATGCCCGACTTGATCTCAATGATACCAACGTATTCTTGATAAATGATGTGTACATGTGGTGGGTTGTGCTCTTTTCCGAGAAAAAACATCTTGACGATCATTCCGTAAAAACGTGCTATAACTGGCATTTGATCACCTCTTTCTATGGTTTTATTATATCACTGTATCGTGATATTGTCAACATAAAAAGAGAAAATAAATTTACAAAGCAAGGAGACGCGTATGAGCTATGATATCGGGCCGAGAATTGGCATTGATGGCGAGACACAATTTAAGACTGCACTCGCAGAGCTCAATTCTCGAATCAAGGCTTTTGGCAGCGAGTTGCGGGCGACCAGCTCCGCTTTTGACCAGATGGACCAGTCAGAGGCAAACCTCACCAAACAAAATGATGTGCTGGGGCGCTCTATTCAGGCGCAAAAGGACAAGATAGCCCTGCTCACCACGCAACTTGATAAGCAGAAAGCAAAGCTGGCAGAGTTGGGTGCGGTCCTGGAGGCCACGCGGGCCAGAGAGGACGCAAGCGTGGCGGAGGTCAGGGCAGCGGAGGCAGCTTACTTGCGGCAGAGCACCGCTGTGAACACGCTGACCGGGCAGCTTGGTAGAGCGACCACGGAACTCAATGACTTGGAGCGCAACCTGTCTGAAAACACGCGAGAGCTGGAACGCGCGGCGGAAGAGAGCAGTGCCTTTGCCCAGGCCCAGCGGGAGGCGGAGGCGGCAGCGGAGGCCCTGCGGCAGCAGCAATCACAACTGACCGAAGAGCTAAACCAGTCGTGCGCGAGTTTGGAGAGTGCCTCGGAGGCGATGGAGAGTGTCAACCAAGCTGCCTTGATTGCCGGTGCGGCGTTGGCCGGCCTTGGGCTTGCTTCCACGAAGGTGGGTATGGACTTTGAAGAACAGATGTCCAAGGTGGAATCCATCAGCGGAGCATCTGCCGAAGAGATGATCGGGCTGGAGAATGCCGCCAAGCAGATGGGCGCGACCACAAAGTTTAGCGCGAGCGAAAGCGGGCAGGCGCTGGAATACATGGCGATGGCCGGTTGGAAGTCTCAACAGATGATTGACGGCCTGCCGGGTATTATGAACCTGGCAGCAGCATCCGGTGAAGAGTTGGGGCTTGTGTCAGACATTGTGACAGACTCGCTGACAGCTTTTGGTCTCCAGGCGTCTGACAGCGCACACTTTGCGGATGTTCTGGCGCAGGCATCGGCGGCATCCAACACAAGCGTTGCTATGATGGGTGATACATTCCGTTATGCCGCACCGGTGGCAGGGGCCTTGGGATACAGCATCGAGGATATGTCCGTGGCGATCGGCTTGATGGCAAATGCCGGCATCAAGGGGGAGATGGCCGGTACATCCTTGCGCGGTATGCTGACGAACTTGGCCAAGCCAACAGCACAGACAGGAAAATACATAGAGGCGCTCGGGCTGTCCATGACGGACGCTGCCGGAGAAGTGAAGCCAATGTCTGCACTGCTGGCAGAGCTGCGCGAAAAATTTGCCGGCCTGACCGAAGCGCAAAAGGCTGAATATGCTGCCGGCATTGCAGGGAAGGAAGCTATGTCTGGCATGCTGGCCCTGGTCAACAGCAGTGACACTGACTTTGACAAGCTATCAAAAGCCATTGCCAATTCGAGTGGGACAGCCAAGGGCATGGCGGATATCATGAATGACAACCTCAAGGGGCAGTTGACGCTGCTCAAGAGTGCAGCCGAAGGCGTTGGCATTGCCTTCTATGAAAAGTTTGGCGGACAGGCCAAAAAGGCCGTGGAGCAGCTGGCGGGCAGCGTGGGTAAGTTTGGGCAGGACTTAGCGAGCGGAAAGCTGGACACGACGCTGCAAGCAGTTGCCACCGCCGCTGCTGCGGGCGCCGGCGCTTTGGTGGTATTGAATGCTGCGCTGGCCTGGAAAGACCTCCAAAACTATGCGGCAGCTGCAAAGCTGGGAGGGCAGGCACTCACAAACTTTAAAGGCGCGACCATCGCCAGTACCCTTGCGCAACAGGCGCATAACTTGGCGCTCGCCATGACGCCTTGGGGGTGGTTCGCTGTGGCCGCCGGTGCGGCGGCAGCGGCATTTGTGACCTTCCAGGTCATGTCCAACAATGCCGAAACGGCCAGCAGTAGACTGAATGCCAGGATTCGCGAATTGAGCGATGGGCTGGACGAACAGGCAAGCAAGCAGAAAGAGTTTGCAGAGGCCAGCAGCACAGCCGTTGCAGGAATCGAGCAGGAGAGCAGCCGGATCAGCGGTTATGTGGATGAGCTAAAAAGTTTGACTGACGCAAAGGGGCGAGTGGCTCGGGAAGACGAGGGTCGAGCGGCACTGCTCGCTGATCAAATCAATCGCTGGATACCCGGGGCGGTCAGCGCTCTCCAAGATGAAACGGGCGCCTACTATACCCTGACAGACGGCGTCAAGGACGCCATCGAGGCGAAACGGCGCGAGATGATCTTATCCGCCTGGGAGAGCGACTATCAGAATGCGCTCAAAGCAAGGAAAGAGGCACAGGATAAGGTCACTGAGGCCACGCGTGTACATGGCGCTGCGGTGCAAGAGGTCGATCGCATTCAAAGAGAAATGCTGTCTGCCGGGCCGAGAGAGCTTGATGTGCTTAGCATGAAACTAGGCGAAGCACAGAGGAAGGTGGGCGAGACAGCCCAAGAGATGGAGCTGGCAAAACAAATAGCGCAGGGCTATTCCGATACCATTATAGGGTATGAGACGGCGACTTCCGCCGCAGCCAGCGGCACGGACGAATTTGATGGCGCTATCTCACGGCTTAACACCAGTATTGTTCACAATACAGGAGAAAACCAAAAAGCGCTTGAAGATGCGGTGATCAATGAAAAGTTAAAATTGGATGGCTTGGTTGGCATTTATCAGCAGAGTTATGCCAGCATGAGCGAGACGGAACGAAAGCACTATGAAACCGGAATCACTGAACAGAAAGCGGCCTTGGATGCACAAGTTGCACAGGCGCGGGATGGCGGCATCCTGATTCCGGAGAACTTTGCCGCCAGCATGGAAGAGGGGAAAGGAGTTTTTGCAGCGGCTTCGTGGGAGGTCCTTGAAGCCGGCCGACAAGAGTTGGAAGCGGGCGGCGTTTCTATGCGGGAGATGGGCCAGGGATATGATCTGCTGCTTGCCAATGGTTTGTTGGACAATGTTGGGCTTGTTAAAGATGCCGGCGGGGAAGCGGGCGCTATGGCGATTGACGGCTTTGCATCAGCGGAGTCTGGTGCTGCTGAAATCGGCAAAAACCTGGCGCTTGGTTTGGCGCAGGGGATCAGAAACAACACAAACCCTGTTTCTATTGCTGCGGCAGCACTGGGAGCGACTGCGCTGTGGGCAACTAGGAACGTAACGGCAGTGAAATCCCCGTCCAGAAAATTTATGGAGATTGGCGGTTTCTTGGCCGAAGGCCTAGCAATTGGCATGAAGGACGGCGAAGGCAAGGTCATCAAGACAGCGGAGGAATTATCACAGGCCATCTTGAAGTCTGCGACAGAGTGGGTGGACGACAAAAAATTCTACAATGATCTGGCTGCGCAAGATGAGTTGGCCTTTTGGGAGAAGCTAAAAACCCTGACTGGCCTTGGCGGCAAGGAGTTGGCGAAAATTGACCGCAATATTTACAAGGCCAGGCAAGAGGCGTCCAGGGCATCGCTGGAAACCTCCAAGAAGTGGATTGAGCAGGAGAAGTTTTACAAGCGCCTATCTGCCGAGGAAGAGGTGGAAGCTTGGCAGCGCGTGGTTGACCGAAAAAACTTGATCACGACACAGCAGCTGGAGGCGGAGAAAAGCCTATACACCGCGCAGCAAAAACTCATTGACGAGCAAACGAAGCGTGTGGAGGAATACGAACAAAGTCTTTCTGCCCGCGAGAACAACCTGCGCAGCTTTGCGGGCTTATTCTCTGAGATAGACAAGGGAACGGAAGTCAGCGGGCAGCAGCTCCTTAAAAATCTGCAAGGGCAGGTGGCCCTCTTTGAAGGTTGGCAAACTGACATGGAGAAGCTGGCGGCGGATCCTGCCATGACGGAGGCGCTGCTGGCAGAGCTGCGCGAGATGGGGCCGAAGGCAGCGAAGGAGATCCATGCGTTGGCAGCGTCGACTGAATCGGTGTTACCGGAATACGCCAAGGAATTTGCCAAGTTGGGCGGTCTGATCAAAACACAGGCCGAGAGCGAATTGGCGGGGCAGCCCATTGAGCTGTCAATTGGTGCAGCGACGCTGAATGAAGATCAGGCCGTCATGGTAGTTGGCACAAGCACAAGCACGCTTTGCAAGGCCATTGCGGATAACGCTGTGCCGCTGGAGAAAAGTACGGACGATGTGGCGGTCGGAATGAAAAACAAGATACTCGACCGGCAAATCGACTTCTACAAGGCAGGCATTAATGTAATGGATGGCTTAAATAAAGGCTTGCGTGAACAGGGCCAGGTGGCCATTGGGACAGCGCGGCAGGTTGCAGATGACATCATCCGCGAGATGCAGCGGGCGCTGGACATTCATTCGCCCAGCCGAAAGATGCGGGACTTGGTGGGCAAGCCTGCGGCGCAGGGATTCTTCGTTGGCTTTGAGGGTGAGATGGAGAAAAACAAGGGACGCGCGCAAGTGATGAGCTTGGACTTTACACAAAAAATGCACGAGGTAGCCAAACAGGTGCGGGCCAGCATTCCGCTGCCGTCTCCACCTCAGGATCAATTTGCACGGCTTGGCGAAGGGATTGTCAACGGTGTGGCACAGGCTGCACAAACGGGCAGCGGGGTCTCACAGCCGATTGTTTTGCAAGTGAATTTGGACAGCAAGCAGATCGCGCGGCAGACCTTCGACCCGCTTAAGGCTGTGGCGCGGCAGAAGGGGGTATCACTTGGATAAGTTGGTTATAGGCGGCATTACCATGCCGCGCACCAGGACGCTGGAAGTGGGTGGAGAGGAAGTGGTACGCGAGGCGACAATGGCGTCGGGCAAACTGGTGCGAGACGTCATTGGTTGGCGGCAAATTCTATCCGCTTCATGGGAGTGGTTGCCGGTGGAAGTTTTGGCCGCTGTGACGGCCTTGACGCGCACTTGTGCTTTTGTTGAAATCATCTTTCCTGATCCGGTACAGGGCGTTTCGCGCGGTATGTTCCGAATTGATATTGGGAACGCCAAGGTGTTTAAGTTTTCAGACGGTGAACCGCGTTGGTATAACGTGAATTTGCAGGCGACGGCGCAGGAGGTGGCGTGATGCAAACGGTAACGAATACATATGACGCGTATCGGGATTACCGACGCGTGAATGCCAAGGTCAGCTTTGGCGTTGTTGCGCCAGAGGCGTCATGGACAGCGCAGCACAGCTCTTCACCAGGCGCAGTAATCGCGCAGCTTGGGCAGACGCACAACAGCGTTGAAAAGACGCAGGCACGCTATGCGTCGCTGGAACCGGATCTGTGGCGTTTGGACGGAGGCTTTACCGTCCTGCCGGATGACACCAAGACGGCGGAGGTTGGATGGTGGTCTGATCCCATGTCGGACGAACAAGGAAGCTTTGAGGATTGCCCTTTTGTGCGCTATGACTTTACGGCAAACCAGAAGAGCTTTGGCTTCACAGTGTCTTTTGATAGCCATTTACCTGAAGAGTATGTGACAGAGCTGGAGGTGAGCACATTTGACGAAACCGGTGTGCTGATTGAAAGAAAAACATTTTATCCCAACGCTTGGCGTTATGTGCTGGATATGCCGACACAGGGTTATCGCGGCGTGTTGCTTGTGTTTCGCCGCACAAAAAATCCATTTCGGCGGGTCCGTCTCGCTGAGTTTCTGTTTGGCGTGATATATGAGTATGAAAAAGGCAGCATCAAAGACCTGCAGTTGGAACGATCGCTCGACCCAACGGCCCGCGCGCTGCCTGCTGCAGAGCTGAGCGTCACGGTCGACAATGCAAATCGTCTTTACAATATGGCAAACCCTGCGGGGGCCTTTGCTTACTTGCAAGAGAGGCAGCCTTTGGATGTGCAGTTTTCCATAGATGGAGAGATCGTCAAGATGGGACGTGTCTATTTTGCGGTCTCAGAATCTTCGGATGGTGCGCTGACTTCGACCATTACCGCATATGATGCCTTGATGCAGTTGGAGGGGCAGAGTTTTTATGGCGGGCGCGACGGGACTTGGCTGCTGGCCGATGCGGTTAAGGCGATTTTAAATGGTTCCGGTCTACACATTGAGGTGGTCATGCCGGAGGAATGCAATGTGACCATAAGATCCAGCACGCCGAAGCGCTGCACCAGGCGAGAAGCTTTACGCCTGGCCTGCCAAGCGGCATGTTGTACCTGTTACATTGATCGACAAAACCGTCTTGTGTTTATCAAGCCATCTTTTTCTGCACCCTTGGAGGGCCTGACGAGAGACCACATGGCGGAGGAGGCGCAGATTGGAGTGAGGGACACCTACAACGCCGTGCGTTTGATTGTGCGCAATGAGTACACGGATAGAGAAATGTACTACTTTGCGCAGGATGTTGCGACGGATGACAGTCTGAGGATCGACGAGGTGGACAACGCGCTGGCTTATGATGGACAAGCGGTGGCAGATTGGCTGCTGCTGTGGCACAAGAGAAGGACGCAATACCTGCTACAAACGCGCGGGAACCCTGCACTTGAATCCTTGGACTGTGTGCGGGTATTTGATAGCTATGGCGAAAACAACACTGTCATGGTAACCGGGCAGCGCTTTGCTTTTGATGGTGGCTTGGATTGTGAGGTGGAGGGGCTTGCCTAAAGGAGAGATCATACAGCGATTGGTTATAGATCGCAATGAGTCCGATGTAGTACAGAGAACGGGAAAGGGTTTCTATCATGCTGCGGACTTAAACCGTGTGAGCGAGGCCGCCTTGTATTTACAGGAGCGTTTGCGATCCGTCGGTTATGTGGTGGATGTTAAGGCGCGCACCAATTGGACTAGGGAAGATATCCCGGTCGAGCGGCAGACACGCCGCTATTTGGACAATATCGTAAATATCAAAGGAAGGGGCAGCGGACAGACGCTACTACCTGAAAGCCTGTCTGGATTCACTTGGCGTGGGGCCAATGCGATAGAAGCGCTGCTGTGTGAAGTTGATAGATATATAGAAGATATGAGGCAGAACTACCCGGACTGCGGGGATGCTTATGGAGGGGAGTGAGGTTTATGCAAAATGGAATAAAACGAGCAGACGGAACATCAAAGTTGCTGCGCGGCGCGGATTCTATCCCAACAAGTTGGGAAGGGTTTCGCGCAGCGTTGATTGCCGGCGAGGTGCCGGTTGACATTATTCAAAATGCAGAAGGCTGGGTGCGTCAACCGACGCCGCTCAATGTGTACACGCTCCTGAAAGATGAGACTTGCCTTTTGATGAACGAAACCCCGGATGATATGGTTCCGGATGATGCCTTTCGTATTTTACTGGGTTTGGCATCGATGCAAAGCGGCAGCAGCGAGAGCGGCGCATGGGAAGACACTTCGTTCGAATGTGGGACGTTTACCAATGCCGGGGCGGGCTGGAACAGCTATCGCTTCCGAGAGACTTTTGACGCGCCGCCGCAAGTGCTGCTTACGGCGGAAGATTTTGAAGGGACAGTGCTGGTGAAAGAAGTCACAGCCGAGGGCTTTTTGTACTGCTTAAAGTTGCCAACAAAGGCAGAGGGTTTGTTGCTGGTGAGCACAGCAGGTACAGTGACGACGAAAAGCGTATATGTTGGGCAGCAATCAGGTGCCGGCGGAAACAACATTTCGCAGAGAGTGGTGACGGATGTGTTGTTTCCGAGCCTCACCTTGGCGGACAGCGAGATAACTACCACGGCGCAATCAATAAAGATCAACTACTTTGCCATCGAATATGGAGGTGAGCGATAAATGCTCGATTTTAACCAATCGGATTTTTTGTATTACACATCGGTTCTCAAAAGCAATTACCGCAAAGGCGTGCATGCGCTGCGGGCCATTCTGGAGGCGCCCGATCAGGCCGAGATCTTTGCCAGAAATAAGGGTGCGGTATCGGTGATCTTTAGCGTGCCAACGTATGCGCCGGATAAGAATAGCGATGAGCTTCTGAGGCTATTACAGAGTAGCAGTGTCATTGACTTGGCTGCACAGACGTATTTCGCACTGTTCTATGATCTGGAAGGCAATCCGGAACTGCTTTCTGACATCAATACTTGCCGGGATATTTTGACTAAGCCTTTGCAGCGACGGGCTTTATTGAGTGCGCGCGCTTTGTGCGGACCTCTCGTGGCAACCTTGGCCGGACTTGATGCAAGGCTATTTCCAACAGCCGATGCGCTTGTAGCTGATACGGCAGCGCTCAACACCGTTTTATCAAACAATGGGGCAAGAAAAATTTTGATTGATAGCATTGGCGGGGCAGCCGCTCTTGGGGAAAACATGACAGCGTTGCGGACTGTTTGCAACAATGCAGGTGCAAGGAGAGAGCTGTTGAGCAGCGCAGATGCGGCGATGGCCTTTGCGAACAACAAGGTTTGTATAACGAATTTGCTGGCTATTGATGCTTCTTTATATACATTATCAGAGGCCTTGCAAAATGAAAACTGGCTGCAAGCGATTGTAGGTAGCGAGGTTGCCATGAATGTTGTTTCCGGCAGAACCACCGCAACGGGGAAAATTATTCAATGGGGCATGCCGTACTTGAAAGTTGCCATGAACAGCATGGTAGCGATAAAAGCGATAGAATCCAGCCCTGCGGCTATATCGGCATTCGTGTGGCCCTTCAGCACCGTCAGCGTCTCCCCCAAAAGCGGGCAGGGTATAAATTGGGAGAAGCAAGTAAACGAGAAAGTGTTCTTGCATTCGCTCGAGGTTGAGTGCAACGCTAACATTTCTGTGAATGTTGAAATACGATATACGCTCAACGGGAATGAAAAATTAAAATATTCAATTTCTACCACAGCCAACGGCAGTAAATGGACAGGAAAAGTTCTGGTTAGTCGGTTTATGGACAGTGTTACAATATTTGCTCCAGACTCACGCATAACTAAAATTACATGCGAGTATCGGACCTGATGCACTATAAGGAGAAAAAATGAAATTAAACAACATAAAAGCCCTGGACTACCGTACCGAGAGCGATCGGCTATTGCTGGTTTTGGCAGAGACCACGATGGAGGTGGTATCCAGCATGGATGCTTCGATGATTCACGTGGAGACGGACGATGGCGTCAGCGTGGAGAGTTTTGTCGGATATGCGTTACGCTCCGTGACGTACAACATGGCCGACGGAAGTTATACCGCCGTTTTGGTGCGCGGAGCCGATGCGGCAACGGCACGGGCGCTGGGTGCGCTGTGCGCGGAGGTAGATGGCCAGCGCGCACCGAACGAAGACCGTGACGCGTTGCTGGTTGATTTGGACTATCGTTTGACGCTGATGGAATTGGAGGTGATTTGAATGTTATATCGCACGCTTAAACGCATGGTCGAGAGCGGTCAGACAGAGGGCATGGAAGAAAAGTTGGATATCTTCTTCGCGGCCAGTAAGCTAAGTGAGGCTGAGTACAGTGAGCTGGTTTCCATGCTGACTGCAGACTAAACAAAAAGCCGCCCTTTTGAGGGCGGCAAGATTTGACAAGAAGCGGCGCAGGATGCTATACTAGGCGCGAACGCTGTACATATTTAGCGGTTGGCCACTCCCTTGAGAAGGGGGGTGAGGCAGATGGGAAACGAACGATGGGCGAGAGCCTTTCGTTTTGTGGTGTGTTTGATTGTGATCTTTTTGATCATGGTTTACATAGCCCCAAATGCGTGCTAGCCGCTCGGAAGGCACCCGAACGGCTAGCATAGATTGCTGACGTAATGAGGGCCAACCGCTTGTACAGCGTTCAACCTTTATAGGCTTATTATAGCATTCCGCCCGGTTTTGTCAAGTGATGAAGCCGGGCGATTTTGCGCCTGGAAGAAGGGAGCGCTTAATATACTCAACAGCAGAGAGATCGGCAGGCTGCGGCCTGATGTGGCGGAGAATTGCCGGGCGTTTATTCAGAAATGTGCGGTGGCGGGTTACCCGGTGCTGGTCACTGGCACGGTACGGGATGACGAGTTCCAGCTGGACTGTTACCGCAAAGGTACCGGCGGGAAGCCGCCTGCGACCTTTCACAGCGTCAAGGCCGGGCTGGCCTTTGATGTCTGCAAGAACGTGAAGGGCCAGGAGTACAGCGACGCGGCCTTTTGGGCCGGGGTCGGTAAGATTGGGCAACAGATGGGTTTCACCTGGGGCGGTTCGTGGAAGCGGGTGGACAAGCCTCATTTCCAGTGGGATGCACATGGCAAGTTTAGCGATGGGGATATTATCGCGGGCAGATACCCGCCGCAGATGCCACTTTATAAGGAGGAAAAGGATATGACGAAGGAAGAGACAAAGAAGTTATTTGATGAGATGCTGGCCGAGCGTGACGCAGTGATTGCCGGCGTAAACGCAAAGACGGCTGCCTGGGCGCAATCGGCCTGGGACGAGGCAAAGAAAGCCGGACTGTTTGACGGCACCAGACCCGGCGCGCCGCTGACCCGTCAGGAGGCTGCGATCATTTTGCAGCGTTTGGGGCTCAGCGGAAAGGGCGTGTGATGTGATGGAGCATGTCAGTGCATTTAAGGCTGCGGTTGCGGCTGTGCTGGCGACCCTGACGGCCCTCTGGGGTTGGTTCGGCTGGTTGGTGCTGCTGTGGGTTGGGTTGATGTTTCTCGACTACATCACCGGTTCCGTGGCGGCAGGCAAGGACGGCACTTGGTCGTCTAAAGTGGCGCGGGACGGGATCTTCCACAAGCTCGGCTGCATCGTAGCCGTGATGGTGGCGGGCGGGGCGGATCTGCTGATTCGAACGGTGTTGGAGAATATACCGGGCATCAGCTTACCCTTTGACTACACCGTGCTGCTGTGTCCGCTGGTGCTGGTCTGGTATATCCTCACGGAGCTGGGCAGTATCATTGAAAACGCCGCCGCGATGGGGGCGCCGGTGCCGGGATTTCTTAAGACGGCGCTGCAAAAGTCCAAGGACGCAGTGGATGAGTGGGATGAGAAGTTGCCGTAAACAAAACAAGCGCCGAAGGTGGGGGGTGATATGCTCCCTCTAAGAGAGACAGTGAAAAAACGAAACTGTCATCAAGGGGG
>CAYVNT010000019.1:0-8323 GCA_964453275.1 uncultured Ruminiclostridium sp.
GCCAAACACTCTGCCAGATCGCCGTCGCAGATCGTCAGCGCCGCCAGATTTGTCTCCCGCTCTTTGGTCCCAACCGCCAGGATAAAGGGCAGCAAATGGCCCTCCACCGCCTGATAGATCGCACCCTGTATGTTGTACCCCCAATACTCCACAAAGGGCAGGTACAGCCGGTCCGCGGGCGACCAAACATCGCTCAAATCCTTGACGCATTTGAGATCCACGATGGCGCCATCACAAAACCCAAACACCTCGGCTGTTTCAGGGAAGGCCTCCACAATGGCCGCACACTGTTCTGCATTTAAGTAGCTGTCGATCTTGATTTTAAAGGGTACCCCGGCAATCTCGCCGGTTTTGATCACCTGCTTGCGCCCTGCCATCAGCATGCCAAACAGCTTGTCCTGCTCCAGCCGGCGGATCAGCGTCTCGGCCTGTATGTAGTCGGATTTCAGGCCGCCATCCCGCCGCAAGATCTCGGGGTGCTCAGACAGGAATGCCGGCAAACTGCCCTCGAAATACGCGTCCACATAGGACCCCACCAGCAGCGCGGCCGTCATCGGCCGCCTCTCATGTTGCCCGCGCAGCTCTGCCAGTGCCGCCGCCTCACAGCGTCGGAAGGCCTTAAACTGCGAGCAGCTCATGTAGTGCAGCTGCATCTCAGGATGAAAATAGTTCTCACTCGTGAGTTTCATCTTGCGCGCCCTCCTTTGCATTGTCTGCATCGTCCTGCGCCTTGGCCGCCTCTTTGCGGGCAGCAGCACAGTCGGCACACAGCGGCGCACCATAGTGCTGCTTGGTGTAGCGCGCCAAATAGTCCGCGCCCTTGCCCATCGCCGCCTGGATCTCACCACCGCAGTCGGTGCAGCACGGCAACACCACGCGCTCCGGCACATAACTGCGGATCCTCACACCCTCCGTCGTGCCGCCACCCACCGCCCGCACCGCCGGGTCTATGTAGAGCTTGACCGCCTTGCCGATCAGCGCATCCGCACCCTTGCCGTACAGTTTTTCGAGCGTCTTTTGATTCGTCGCGTTGAGGACCAGAGGCTTGACTTCCGCCAACCCTGCCACTTTTTCTTCTGTAAAGTGCAAGAGGATACGCTCTTCTTTGCGGCCGCCCTCCAGCGTGATCTTGCCAAACATCACCCTGGCAATCGTCAAAACCGGCTCCGCGCCGTCGTCAATCGAGTAAACACCCATGTACGGGCTGTTAAAATACTTGCGCAGGCTCTCCGTCCCGTGTACCTGCTCCAGCCGATCCGCCACGAAAACCCCCCTCCCTCAACACACCTCATCATAAAAACTGACCGCCGGCGCCGTTGCGTAGATCTCCAGGTCCTCTGCCGTCAAACAGTCCGCATGGACCAGCGCGCCATCCACAGCGGTCACCTCGTCATAACGGTATACCTCGCCATGACAGACACCGCACGCACATAACGGCGCGTCCTGCTGTACATCCCGCCCCGGGCGATACTTCCACACCTTTACCATTGACGCCGCCACCCTTTCTGTGCTATACTTCAAGTAGTGTTTTTTCATAATATACTCCTTTCGCCGCCCACGGTGCTCCAACACTGTGAGCGGCCCTTTTTGTCCCTATGTAGCCCTTCAAATCCGCACCACCCATACCAATAAACCCAGCACCAGCGCAACCGTCGCCCCTGCGATGCAAGCCCGCATCACCTGCCGATACCTGCGCGCCCGCTCGCGCCTAGCTTCCTTGTGTCGCTTATGCACCATCATGCAGGGCACAAGCTCGTCATGTGTGTAAAACCCCAGCTTGTCCGTGCTGTATATTGATCTAATCTTGTCCATTGCGTTTGCTCCTTTCGGTTATCTTTCAACTTATTGGCTCACTTTTTCCATGGCCCACTCTTCAAAGGATCTTGTGTAAATCTCGAAAATGCGGCTATTATCCCGCTTAATGCAGATGGCAAAAGGGTATAGCCCTTGCTCAATCGCGTCAGAAATGCGCTCCTTACTTGTTTTCATGCCAAATTCGCGCATCCTGTCGCAGAGTTGTTGCAGATCCATTGTCTCAATTTTCATATTAACGCAGCTCCTTTTAGTATTTTCTTGCGGATATACAAGGCTTGTGGTATGCTTTTCTTATACCTTACTGTATTGGCAATAAGGTGTGCTTGATCATTCTGTCTGGTTGCTGCCAGTTGCTTTACTCGGGGTTGCTGCCCTGAATAAAATTCTCGGATCGTTACAATCAAATAAGTCAAGTAATTTAACAAGAACATCAAAAGATGCTTTGCGTTGGCCAGTTTCAAGCATCTGAATTGTTGCTTTTCCCACGCCAATTTTTTTGGCGACATATGCTTGTGTCCAGCCATTCAATATTCGTTCTTGTCTGAGTTCCAAATTCACAGTTTTTCCTTTCTCTTGACTTGTTCACTGATTGTGAACTGTCCTCATAACAGTACACTTCAAGTGAACTGTCAAGGGGGTTTTGTGTTGGATAAAAAAATTTTTGGAAGTCGCTTATCCTAGCTTAGAGCCAAAGCAGGAATTTCACAGTTTAGGTTGAGTTTTGAGATGGGCCTTGTCAAGTCGGCAATTAGCATGATGGAAAGTGGCCAAAGGGTAGCTTCCGCCGATATTCTCGTTGCCTCGCCGACTACTTTGATGTATCCCTGGACTACTTTGTAGGGCGCTCAGACTACCCACACATGTTGCAAGGAAATAATGTGGAGATTGTATCTCCGGAAGAGCTGGAGCTGCTGCGGCGATACCGTGAGGGCCGTTGACAGACGCGTCTTGCCATGCTATGATTTACCGGCTAAAAGGAGTGACCGCACATGAACAACGAAGATAGGATCCTTGAACTACTTGTGCAGATGCAAGCAACACAGGCGCAAATGCAAGGCGACCTTACTGCGCTCAAAACGGATGTAAGCGAAATAAAGACCGGTATTTCCGAGATGAAAACTGACATTAAGTACATTTGGGAAGATGTTGGCCACATTGGCGACCGCCTCAATGTGCATGATGAAATCATTCAAAAGAAAATTATGTAACTCTCGATCCGCTTGCCCATCCACCGGGCAGGCGGATTGTTATTTGTTTGCGCATCGGTTTGCCTCTTTACTCGCATTATCCTGCGCGCCTTTACTCATGCATCAATCCCGTTCTTTTTTGCCCACGCCCAGAGGATTTGCAGGATGAGGACGTTTTTTATTGCCCAATTCGTTTAATTATGTTAAAATGAGCTCAAATTCGGGGGTGGCCTTATGGATATAATTAGTAAATGGCAATATGCTTTAACATTTTTACTGTCCGTCACCCCATGGCTTCTACCTAACTTGGGTGTGCACTATAAAATAATTGTCGTGTTATCATTATTGCTGATTTCGTCTATTCTTTTTTGTTTCAGGCTTACAAAGAAAATTCGCACCATGCAAAAGCAACTTGACGAGACAAATGCAAAACATAACGCAGTTGCTTTGCGCTTTGACAAAAAGCGCAAAGCACTAGAGGAATATCGCACTAGTTTCTTGAGTATAGAATATTTACTGACATCGACAATTCAATCATCGAACAAGCGAAAGCTTGAAATCTTATATGAATATTTCTTAAAAATCAAGCTCAAGCTCACAACTGATTTATAAAAGGAGAAAAAAACATGGGGACACAATTTTTCTTAAAAAAAGATTTTAAAATAGCAAAAATCGTTGACGAATATTCCATCGTCATCAATGCAGGAAGTTCTGTAGGGGTTAACCAAGGTGACATATTTGAAATCTTTGCCCCAGGATTAGAAATTCTAGATCCAGATACCAATGAGTTTTTGGGATATCTGGACTATATAAAAGGAAAAGTTGTGGCAAAAACTGTATTTGAAAAAATGAGCGTATGTACAAACCAAGACGTGGCATCCTCTATTATTGAAAATTTTTCCACTGCACTGGAAGGAAAGCCAGCAGAATTAAATGTAGATTCTATGCAGATTTCTGGCGGATACGAACTTATCCAAAAAAAGATCCGCGTTGGTGATTACGTTCGAAAGGTAGCAGAGACAAACAACAAGAAAGTCAATCAAGAATGTCCTTAAGCTCCTCAAGTTTATCTTCTCCTATTTTTCGAACCACTATCAGGCTGTGGCTCATGTTCACCTTCATAAAGGTGACATCTGCCACGGCCTTTATTTCTTGTAGCTCTTGCTTCAAGGCTTCCAGCAATTCAAAGACCTCTTGAAGATTGATTTCTGGAAGTGACATATCTTTCGTTTGCTTTTTCATTAAATCTCCCCTCCTAACTCGCGTTGCTTTTCTATCCTTTAGCTTTCTAAAGATCATGTGCAAAAAAATAATCATGTAATTGATCCGGGGATACTCCCAAAGCTGTACCAGCCTTTAAAATCTCATCTTGCCTAAAATCGCGTTTATTATTTAATGTAAGATTCAGCGAACAGGCACTAATACCGATTTTCTTCGCAAAACTTTCTTGCGTATACCCACATTCTTTTATCTTTCCAAGCAGCTTTGCATAGTTGTACTCCATTGCGAGCTTCTGCATTTTTATCACCTCCCTGTTAGCTTATTATAGTTCTTTCGATTTCTAAAGTCAATAGTTTTCTAAAGTTTTTATTGAAATTTCTAAAGTATTGTGCTATGCTTATTCGTAAGGAGGGGGTAAACCCTATGGCAATATTCCAAGAACGCTTGCAAGAAGCCCTAAATATGCGGAACATGGCCCCTGCCGACTTATCCAAAGCAACTAAAATTGGAGAGGGCGCAATAAGCCAATATAGAAAAGGGGCATACAAGGCATCTCAGCGGAACCTCGAAAAGATTTCAAAAGCGTTAAACGTGTCAATTCCTTGGCTTATGGGGGTATCCGACGATCACAGCATCCCTTCCCTTCCCCCCAACATCCTCCCCCCGCCAAAAACCTATCTGGTCCCCCGACTTGGTACGATCGCCTGCGGGGAACCGATTTTGGCCGCAGAGAATATTGAAGGCTACGACTCAATACCGGAAGATATTCGTTGTGACTTCACTCTCATCTGCAAAGGTGACAGCATGATAAATGCCAGAATTTTTGACGGAGATATCGTGTGCATCAAGCAAACGGACATCGTCAACAGCGGAGAAATTGCGGCTGCCCTTGTGGATGCCGACGAGGCCACCTTAAAGCGCGTACGGCTCTTTGATGACCATATTGTCTTAGAGCCCGAAAACCCTATGTACAAACCACTCGTGTTTTGGCATGAGGATATGAATCGAGTTCGTATCCTTGGCAAAGCAACACACTTTATTAGCGTTATACACTAATGAAACCGAGGCTAACCTATGGATATAAAAGTCATACAAGAGCTTTGTTCCTCTGCTCCGTTTCAAATGACCCAGCACGCAGAAATGCGGCGCAGGCAAAGAGGAATATCTATTCCAGATATTAGGCAGGCTATCATGAGCGGTAGTATCATTGAAGAATACCCCAATGACTTCCCATATCCATCCTGTTTAATCTTGGGGCATTCAACAAACCGCACCCCAATCCACTTAGTTTGCGGCGTAGGCGAAAGCGTTTTATTTGTCATCACAGCTTACAAGCCAAGCGCCGAAAAGTGGGAAGTAGATTTAAAAACCAGAAAGGAACCGTAACAATGACCTGTTTCTTTTGTAAAGGCTCTATGCAGCCGGATAGCACCACACATATGATCGAATTGGAGCGCTGTATTCTTATTGTGAAGCATGTTCCCTGTCACCGCTGTGAACAGTGCGGGGAAGTCACACTGGGAAGCGATGTGATCGAGCAGCTGGACGCTTTGGCTTCCATGTTTGAAAGCGCCATGACTGAGGTGGCCATCGTCAACTATCCTGATAAAACAGCATAAAACGCCGGCCTAAACTTGTGCTCCAACCGTCGGAGGGCGGTAAAAATAAAAGAAAGAAGGAATCAGAGATGAAAAAGCAAGGAAAAGGGTTTTTCGCAGGGGTTCTATGCACACTACTCGTCATGTCATTTGTGGCATCCGCATATGCCGCATACCAAAAGCAAGCGACACTGAACTACAACGACATTAAAATCACCCTCGACGGGAAAGCAGTCACACCGAAAGATGCTACAGGGAAAGCGGTCGAACCGTTCACCATTGATGGCACTACTTATCTGCCCGTCCGTGCGGTGGCCGATGCTGTTGGGCTAAATGTCGAGTGGGACCAGGCTGCGCAGACCGTGAAGCTATCTTCACAGGGAAGTAAGCCCGAAACAACTCCCCCGCCTGAAATAGATAAGCCAGTCACCACAAACAAATTGTTAGTGGATAAAAACGGGGTCAAAATCACATACACAGGCATTTCAAGTGCAGGCAACGAAATCCAACTTCTCATTGAGAATAGTAGTTCAAAGACCTACATGATTCAGACTCGCGATCTCTCCATAAACGGGTATATGATTGACGGAATAATGTCTGAGAATGTTGCCCCAGGTAAAAAGGCAAATACCAGCATCAAGGTTTTGCAAAGTTACTTAACGAAAAACAACATAACAAAAATAGAAACTGTTGAGTTGCGCTTCTCAATCATAAATGCAGAAGACTGGGGAGACAGTTCCGAGTCTGATGTTGTAAAAATTGCAGTTTAAGCATATTCGCTAACCCTGCTGGTCGTATCTACATTAAACTACAAACAGAAGCCGCCCTCGGTGCTACAACACCGAGGGCGGCTCATAAAAGGGTGATACGTTTAACCACGCTATCACCCTTTCTCATTAAAAGAAGGTGTAAATGATGCAGTGCCAAAAGTGCAAAAGAGAAATAATAGACTCAAGTGCGTTCTGTATGTACTGCGGGAAGAAGCAACTTTCTTCCCCGGCAAAGAAAGCGCTTAAGCGCGGCAATGGTACTGGAACCGTTTACAAGCTGTCAGGGCGGCGCACACACCCGTGGGTCGCCTCAAAGCGCAAGGTCATACTTGGGTATTACCAAACTAAAACAGAGGCCCTGGACGCGTTAGCGCGGCTGTCAAAGCGGCCCGTCGATGAGCGCTATAATATGACGGTGGCAGATATATATACCCTGTGGCAAGCCGAACACTTTCAAGGCTTAACCCAAAAGGGCCAAGAAATGTACCAAAATGCTTATAAGCACTTGCGCCCTTTGCAGGAGAGAAAAATGCGTTCCATACACGCAGAAGATTTTCAAATGATAGTGGATGGCTTAATCCTGGCCGGCCGCACGCATTCCACAACAAATAAAATAAAGCAACTATGTAGCCAACTGAGCAAGTGGGCCATGCGCGAGGACATTATCGACAAGAACTATGCCCAGTTTATCCGGCTTCAGAAAGAGGGCAAAAAAGAAAAAAGTATTTTCACTCTGGAAGAACTAGAACGCTTAAAAATGAACGACGAGGATGACGCTGTTAAGCTAATTTTAATATTGATATACACAGGCCTTCGCATTGGCGAACTCTTAAGTATAAAAAAAGAAGATGTGTTTTTGGCGGATGGGTATATGCTAGGTGGATCCAAGACGGAAGCCGGAACAAACCGCGTCATCCCTTTGTCCTCAAAGATCGCCCCATACATACAGCACTTCTATTCGCTCGCTTCGGATGCCCCCCTGCTGATTGATGGCTTTTCGGGCAATAAAAGTGTACGCAACTTCCGCGAAAGAGAATACTACCCCACCTTGCAGCGTCTGGGAATCGCACGCAAAACGCCTCACACCACGAGGCATACGTTTGCCAGCCTCATGGCCGCTGCCAACGTGCGGCACGATCTGCTCCAGAAAATTATCGGCCACGCCGATTATGCGACGACAGCCAATATATATGTGCATCAATCCATAGATGAGCTGAAAAGCGCAATCGCACAGCTGTAACGGTTACTAACACGTTACTAACAAATCATTTTCTCAAGCACAAAAGAAAACCCTTGAGTTGTTGAAACTCAAGGGTTTTCTTGGTGACCCGTCGGGGATTCGAACCCCGGACACCCTGCTTAAAAGGCAGATGCTCTGCCAACTGAGCTAACGGGTCAGATGAAACTATGAAAAAGTGGCTGGGATGGTTGGACTCGAACCAACGAATGCGGGAGTCAAAGTCCCGTGCCTTACCACTTGGCTACACCCCAACATGACAAAAGCTAGGAAAAGAGGGCCGAAACCGCAATGCTCCGGCCCTCCCAATCCTGAGACATATGGGGTGGGTAAAGGGATTCGAACCCTCGACCCCTGGAACCACAATCCAGTGCTCTAACCAACTGAGCTATACCCACCATAGTAACTGCTTTGCAGAGTCATCAAGGAAAACTTGATTATGGCACGCCTGAAGGGACTCGAACCCCTGACCCACTGCTTAGAAGGCAGTTGCTC
>CAYVNT010000020.1:0-7933 GCA_964453275.1 uncultured Ruminiclostridium sp.
ACTTGGCTGGAGACGGCCCGGGAAAATAGGTAGTGCCAACACAATTAAGCCCGCCTCTTACCATTTGGTAAGGGGCGGGTTTGTTGTTATATGGAGGCTGCCTGCTTTACATTCAGCTCATTTTGGCGCCTCAAAAAGACTGTGGGGATATCAAACACCCTACGGTCTTTTTTTGATTGTTACAAGTTCATCTTAGGAAACGATAGGCTTTTAGCCAGCAGGCAGCGCAGCCACATTTGCGCGAGTTGTTCCATACCTGCGGCTGTGGGGTGTGTGCCATCCATAGAGTCATAGGCGATATCAAAGGCAGCCAGATCGGCCAGATGACAGCCACGCTCCGCCGCTGCCGTGCGGATCACCTGGTTATATTCGGCAAGAGGCGTGCAGCGGTCGAAGTGAATAAAGAGCGGAAGGCTGGGATTGGCCAATACCCCCTGGCACAAGGTGCTACACCAAATAGCAGCATCGGGAAAAGCCGTGCGCAGTTCTTGTAACATGGCGGCATAGTCGTGTAAAAACGCATCAGGACTGCGATAGTAAGCCACATCGTTGAGGCCGGAGAATACGAGGACGTAATCGGGAAGCAGGTCATTTTTTTTGAGTTTGGCAATGCGCCAAGGCGAACTGGCGGCTTGATAACCGTCGCGGCAAACGGTGCTGCCGGCGTAAGAGTTGTTGACTAGGAGCGTGCCGCCAAGGCCACGGATGACTTTCATCCACCAAGTATCCTCCACCGAGGAGATGCCGGTATTACGGGAGAAGTCGGTATGATAAAAGCTGCCTTCCAGGGGCGTAAAACCATTGAGCGTGCTGATGGAGTCACCGAGGATGGAAATTTGGGGCGAGGTCGATGCCATTGCTGCGCCTCCTTTCATAAGGCTAATTATGAGATGAAATGAAATGTATAACATATACCATAGTATAGCAGAAATTTTCCAGCATGAAAAGCACAGGTTTTTTTGTGTAAGTTGCGAAAAAAAAGCGCCCAAACGGCATTTTCTTTGGAAAAGTACTAGACAATTAGGGCAGGAAGCTTTATTATGAATAAAGTGTGTCGGCGCGTCTGAAATGGCCTTTGCGGCACAGGGGAATCAGAGAATTTGGTAAGGAAAAACAGAGGTGATGCTATGAAGCACAAGTTTTACGGTGGAGTGCATCCCGCCGAGCACAAGGAAGCTACTGAGCATAAGCCGATTACTCCTTTGGCAAAGGCGCCTGCTCAGGTGATTATCCCGATGAACATGCACATAGGCGCTCCGTGTAAGCCTGTTGTGGCAAAGGGAGATCAGGTCAAGATTGGCCAGCTCATTGGTGAAACGGCGGGGATGGGCGCTCCTATCCATGCCAGCGTATCTGGCACGGTTGCGGCGGTTGAGCCGCGGCCCGCTGCCACGGGTTTTCCCGTTATGTCCGTTGTGATCGATAATGACTTTCGGAATGATCTGAGTCCTGACTGTACGCCCACTGCACATGTGGAAGGCTTGACAGCACAGGAGATTGTCGACATTGTTCGCGATGCCGGCATCACCGGTATGGGTGGCGCAGGTTTCCCGACCCATGTCAAGATCAGCTCAGCCCTTGGAAAGGCAGATACGATCATCGTCAACGGCGCCGAATGTGAACCCTACATTACGGCCGACCATCGTCTGATGCTTGAGCATGGCGAAAAGATCATCGAGGGTGTGCGCTTTATCATGAAGGCCCTCTCCTTGGACAACGCCTTTGTCGGCATTGAGGACAACAAGATGGACGCGGTGCAGCACCTGAAGTCGCTGGTTGGTGCAAAGAACGATGTCAAGATCGAAGCCCTCCACACCTGCTATCCCCAGGGTGCGGAGAAGCAACTGATCCAAAGAATTACAGGCCGAGAGGTACCCCCCGGCAAACTGCCTGCTGATGTGGGCTGCTGTGTGTTCAACGTGGGCACTGTGGCGGCTGTGTATGATGCAGTGGTCTCCGGTATGCCTCTGGTTTCCCGTATCGTCACGGTCACCGGTGGAGCCATCAAGAATCCTGTGAACCTGCTGGCCCCCTTGGGCACGCCATTTTCCCATCTGGTGGAAGAAGCGGAAGGGTTTTCGGAACAACCGGCGCGCGTGATCTCCGGCGGTCCCATGATGGGCGTTGCCCAGTATGATCTGTCGGTGACCCTTGGCAAGGCAACCAACTGCGTGCTTTGCCTGTCTAAGAAAGAGATGCCGGCGACCAGTGAGCAGCATTGTTGTATCCGCTGCGCGCGCTGCGTCAATGTCTGCCCCATGCATCTGACACCTGTTTACATGAACCTCTACGCCAAGAAAACAGAGTGGCGTGAAACCGAGGAGCTGCGGATTATGGACTGCATGGAATGCGGTTCCTGTCAGTTCATTTGCCCGGCCAGAATTCCGCTGGTGCAGCAGTTCCGTACCGCAAAATTTGAGATTCGCCAACTGGCGACGAAAAAGTGAGGAGGGGATAATACATGAACGAACAATATAAACTGAGTGTGGCATCCTCTCCGCATGCAACGGCGCCGACCGGCACGAGGAATCTCATGCTTGATGTGGTCATTGCCCTTTTGCCCGCACTCTGCATTTCTTGCTATTTCTTTGGCCCGCGTGCGCTGACGATGACCTTGGTTTCTGTCCTCGGCTGCGTGTTCTTCGAGTGGGCCTATCGAAAGATTATGAAGAAGTCGAATACCATTGGCGATTTGTCCGCGGTGATCACCGGCATTCTTTTGGTCTTTGTCTGCCCCGTCACGCTGCCCTACTGGATGGTTTTGATTGGCGACTTTTTTGCCATCGTCATCGTCAAGCAGCTCTTTGGCGGTTTAGGTACCAACTTTTTAAACCCTGCGCTGGCCGGTCGTGCCTTCTTGATGCTCAGCTACCCGATCCCCATGACCACTTGGATCAAGCCTGGCATGGAAAATTGGGCCAGTATGGGGACTGTGATGGACGCCGTCACCGGCGCAACGCCGCTGGCCTCTGACTTTATGAAGAGCGGCATCCTGCCGGACGCGTCCATTTTGGATATGTTCATCGGCAACATTGGTGGCTGCTTAGGCGAAACCTCTGCCCTGATGATCATCCTAGGCGGCGCATACATGCTCATTCGTGGTGTGATCCGTCTGCGTATCCCCGCAGCTTACATTTTAACCGTTGCTGTTTTGACCATTATCTTCCCCAGAGGCGGCGACGGTAACCTGACCTGGATGCTCTACGAGATTTTTGGTGGCGGCCTGATGTTGGGCGCCTTCTTCATGGCAACCGACTATGTCACCAGCCCGAACAATAAAAAAGGTGAGCTGATCTACGGCATTGGCTGCGGCCTGCTGACCGTTTTTATTCGTTTCTTTGGCGGCTATCCGGAAGGTGTCTGCTACTCCATCCTGATCATGAACGTTTGCGTCTGGTTGATTGATAAGTATTCCATGCCTGCCCGCTACGGTGTGACGCCTGAAATGAAGGCCGAAGCCAAGGCGAAGGCCAAGGCGGAGAAATTAGCGGCAAAGGAGGGGGCAGAGTCATGAGTAACGAAACAAAGGCAACAAAGAAAGAGCCCGGGATGTTTATGCTTGTCCTGGTTCTTGCGGTCATCAGCCTTGTGATGGCGCTTTTGCTTGGCTTGATCAATCAAGTGACTGAGCCCGCCATTGAAGCAAATAAGCAAGCCAAAACCGAGACGGCCATGACTAAGGTTCTGCCTGCCGACTCCTACGAGGAGATCAAATATACCGGTAGCGACCCCTATGTCAAGGGCATTTATGCCGCCGGCGAGGATGGCTATATCGTGCTCACCACACCCACCTCCGGCTTCAGCGGCGCCATCGAAATGATGGTCGGTGTTGACAACGACGGTGCCGTCACCGGCATTGACATCATCACGCATGCCGAAACCTCGGGCCTGGGCTCGAATGCCACCAAGCCGGAATGGCAAAAGCAGTTTGCCGGCCAGAGCGGTGAGGTCAAGGTCAAAAAAGACGGTGGCAGCATCGAAGCCATCACAGGATCTACAATTACCTCCCGTGCTGTGTGCGATGGCGTCAATGCCGCACTGACAGCCGTGGCAGAGTTGGCATAAGGGGGTTATGTGATGAATGTAAAAAAGCAGTTTACGGAAGGTTTGATCACACAGAACCCCGTCTGGGTGCAGCTGCTGGGCATGTGTCCGATGCTGGCCATCACCACGTCGCTCTTTAACGGTATCGGCATGGGTATCTCTGTTCTGATCATCTTAACCTGTTCTAACGTTGTTATTTCACTGTTGCGTAAAATCATCCCCAACAAGGTGCGTATCGCCTGTTATGTCGTCGTGATCGCCAGCTTCGTGACCATGGTCGATCTGCTCTTGAAGGCCTTTGTGCCCGCGCTGTCTGCAAGCTTGGGCCTCTTCATTCCGCTGATCGTCGTGAACTGTATCATCCTGGGTCGCGCAGAAGGTTTTGCCTCGAAGAATACCGTCGCAGCATCTTTCCTGGACGGCATTTTCCAGGGCATTGGTAACATGATCGCCCTGACGGTGATGTGTATCATCCGTGAGTTCTTTGGATTTGGCACCTTTGGCGGCGGCCTGATCGGCTTCACAGCCGACGGCGCGTTTGAGTTTGCCATTGGTACGGCTTCCGGTATCCCGATTCTGCCCAACGGCATTCCTGCGCTGGGTATGGCGCTGCCGGTTGGCGGCTTCCTGACATTGGGTATCATCATTGGTGCCTTCCAGTATTTCCTGAACAAGTCTAAGAAGAAGGCAGGTGCGAAAGGATGAGTTTTACAAGTTTACTTTCCATTGCCTTGGCTGCCATCCTGGTCAATAACTTTGTCCTGTCGCAGTTCCTTGGCATCTGCCCCTTTATGGGCGTGTCCAAAAAGGTCGATACCGCGCTCGGCATGGGCATGGCGGTTATCTTCGTGATGGGCGTGGCCGCGGCTGTCTGTTATCCGATCAATCGGTATTTGCTGGAGGCCAACAATCTTGTCTTTATGCAGACCGTTACCTACATTCTGGTCATCGCCTCCTTGGTGCAGTTTGTGGAGATGTTCCTGCAAAAGGCCATGCCCGCTCTCTATGAAGCGCTGGGCGTTTACCTGCCCCTGATCACCACCAACTGCGCCGTGCTGGGCGTTGTGCTCCAGAACACCCAAAAGACATACTCTTTTATTGAGAGTGTTGTGTACGGCGTGACGGGCGGCATCGGTTTCCTGCTGGCCATCGTGTTGTTTGCAAGCGTACGTGAACGTATGGAATTTGCCGAGTACCCAAAGAACTTTGAAGGCTTCCCCATTGCCCTGGTGACTGCGTCGCTGCTGGCATTGGCTTTCATGGGCTTCTCCGGCCTGAAAATTTGGTAAGGGGGGGCTGGAAACGATGAATAATCCTATCTTGATGGCCCCAATTATTTTGGGTGTGTTGGGTATTGCATTCGGCCTGATTCTGGCCTTTGCTTCCAAAGTGTTTGCGGTGGAGAAAGATCCCCGTGAAGAGGAAATTGGCGGCATCCTGCCCGGCGCGAACTGTGGTGGCTGCGGCTTTCCCGGCTGTAGCGGCTTTGCTGCTGCTGTCGTCAAGGGTGTTGCGCCGGTCAACGCTTGTAGCCCCGGCGGCGCCGATCTGGCGCAAAAGATTGCGGCCATTATGGGCGTCGAGGCCGAAGTCGGCGCGCGCCGTGTGGCACAGGTGCTCTGTAGCGGGCACGGCTGTGAAAAGCAGCGCTATGATTATGTTGGCCTGATGGACTGCCGCGCGATGGTGCGCGTTTCGTCCGGCCCCTTGCAGTGTAACTTCGCCTGCCTGGGCGGCGGTACTTGTGAGGAAATTTGCCAGTTCGATGCCATCCACATCGTGGACGGCGTGGCCGTTGTGGATCAGGCCGCTTGTGTGGCCTGTAATCAGTGCGTGGATGTTTGCCCCAAGAACCTCATTCAAATGGTGCCGCTCAAGACCAAGCGCCATGTGGCAGTGAATTGTCACTCTGAGGCCAAGGGCGCAGAAGTGCGTAAAAGCTGCGACGACGGCTGTATCGGTTGTGGTCTGTGTGTGAAGGCCTGCCCCAAGGAGGGCGCCATCGTCATGGAGAACAACCTGGCCAAGATCAACTACGAGATCTGTATCGGCTGTGGTATCTGCGCGCAGAACTGCCCGCGTAAGACCATCACAGTAGACGGCAAGGTGCCTGAGCCGAAGCCGAAGAAGGAAACCCCGGCAGAAGGCAAAGCTGCACCCGCGGCTGCCGCCAAGCAGGCGCCTGAAAAGGCTGCCAATGAGCAGGGGAATTTGGAATCGGTGGGTCAGAAAGAGGAAGCGGCAGCAGAGCTGAAAACCGCACCGATTTCCGATGGTGAGCGTCACGCGCCGATTGATAAAAACCTGGATACGCCGGCAGAAATGCTGCAAAAGCAGGCTGAGCGTCCCGCACAGAAAAAGATCACCGACCCCAAAGAATAAGTAAAAAAGTGCTCAGAACGGAAATTCGTTCTGAGCACTTTTCATGTCCGGTTTATAAAACTTACTTCTTGCGGTAAGAATCACATTCGGTGCAAGCACAAGTGTTGCTGGCAGGGCCGCAGCAGCCAACCTGAATGGAGCTGAGAGAACAGCAGTTGGCAGTTTTATTATGATGCGCACAATCCTGCACAGTGCAGCCGATGCTGGTATTCTGATTCGATGTTTGATTCATGGAAAAGGCCTCCTTCAATCAATACTTTTTATGAGGCGACCGCATTTGAAGGGCCGCGCTCTGGGTTTAGTATGGCCGAGGCAAGAGGAAAATATGTGGGGGAGAGGGCCAATTTCTTCGACACGACATAGAATGGATGGGAGGTGATTGCATGGATTTGCGCAATAATCACATAACCGTCCGAGAACTTCTGGAGAATGAGAAATCGAAAGCAGTGCTGGAGCGGCGTTTTCCGGATGCCATCCGGATGCCCATTGTAGCAATGTCAGGCTCTTTGACGCTGGAGCGGGCGATCAACTTGGTGTCGGCCTACGTGCCGCATCAGGCCATTCAAGATACAATACGCGAATTGCGGAACCTGTAAATAGCTGCATCAGGCGCAGGCGACTGCCCATGTTTTGGGCAGTCGCCGTTTTTATGAAGCTAGAAGGGCTTTTTGCCCCGCAGAGGCGTACCATTTCAAGCTATCCGTAGACTTGCTTTTGTGCAAAAGAAAGAGTGTAATGATGGCATCTGCCGAGAGGAATAAAAACAAAACGGCTTGTATCAGGATGGGAATGTTTAAACCCAACGATAGGACCGCAGGATGGATGACATAGACCAGGAAGCAGGATAGCGCGCCCCAGGCCGCGGTAAAGAGCAGGCAAACGCGACCGGAGAGGTTAGCCGGGAGTTCGCTGTAATCCCAAAACGCCACACCGACGCCATGCTCATAAAACAGCGCCGTGAGATACTCGACCAAGGTGGCCGCCAAGGCGCCGCCAATAAAGAGCAGCGGTGGGTGATTAAGCACCACAGGAGGTAGGGAAAAGATAGCAGCGGCCCCAAAACCGTATACCGGACAGAGCGGTGCAAACAGAAAGCATTTTCGGTCTAGTTTTTCTGCCTTGACGAGCCTGCTATATAACATTTCAAGCAGAAAACCAGCGAAACTATACATAAGAAAAAGCGTGAAAAAATTATACATGACAACACCTCGCTTCATAGCATGGCCCGATTTTTGTATTGCATTCTTGAAAAGGAAAAACAATCAGGAAAGTCGGCGCAAAATCAAAAAAATATTGACAGTAAAGATGTTTTGTGCTATCATTTATAAGCTGACATGGCAAGGAATACTGATGCGGGTGTAGTTCAATGGTAGAATCCCAGCCTTCCAAGCTGGTCGCGTGGGTTCGATTCCCATCACCCGCTCCAATATGCGTCTGTAGCTCAGGTGGATAGAGCAACTGCCTTCTAAGCAGTGGGTCAGGGGTTCGAGTCCCTTCAGGCGTGCCA
>CAYVNT010000021.1:0-6079 GCA_964453275.1 uncultured Ruminiclostridium sp.
TGTTCTTGCCTTCATAACAATATCCCCCTTATATAGTATTATTTTTTCCGCCTTTGGGGCGGTAACATAGTCGGTTCGCAAAAGGAATGTATTCAAAATTATATACCGATGTGATTCGAAATGAAATATCACGATTTTTTATAGTCCGCTTTCAACGGTCATAAAGGCGTTTACGCTTTTTCACTAAGAACCACGAAAGTGTGGCGCTTCCCTCTTTTGCGCAGTATTCTTTAGGCATCAATACTGACCCAATGGAGGTGCCTTATGAAAAAAATATTCGTTGTTTTATTGTGTGTATGCCTGTTTGTGTGTGCCGTTTCGTGCAGCGCTCCCGCCGCGCCAAGCGCCGGGACTTCCGGCGTCGTCACCAAAGCGCCCGCCACAACCACACCGCAGCCTTCTTCCTCCGCAAAAGCAACGCCTAAGCTGCCCGACTTTATCAACGAAGCTCCGTCCGCAGAGCCGACGATGGAGCCGGCACCCGAGCCAACCGCAGATCCAACGACGGAACTAACGCCCGAGCCAACCGTTCGCGAGGCAGACCCGCAAACCGAGACCGTCTATTGGGTTCCGAAAGGCAAAGTATGGCATACCACGCCCGATTGCTCCACCCTCTCCCGCTCCAAAACCATCATGAGCGGCAGCATCGAAGAAAGCGGCAAACCCCGAGTCTGCAAAAAGTGCGGATAAATTTGTTAGAAAGAGGTATCGATTGTGAATCTTTCCAGCGACCAAATCAACAACATTGTGAATGATCTATTCACCATGCCGCACGACGAAGCGCTCCTGCGCATCGGCGGTATGAAAGTTTCCGATCCCGACCGAAAAATCATACTGGCAACGTATCAAGCACGGCGCGCGCAGCCTCTACAGCCCGAAGATACGCAAGCACACTCTGTTAATGCCCCGCCTCCCTCCGGACGCGCGGGGGAGCGCCCGCGCGCCCGGTTCTTAAAATGGTTCATCCCTGTGGCATCCGTGGCAGTCGTTCTTGTACTCGCGGTTCTTCTTGTCCCGCGCAGCGCGCCGCCCGCCGATCAGCAGACCTCTGCGCAAAGCGCCCCTCCCGCAGAAACAAGCGCGGCGCCGTCGTATACGCCCATCCCCGTGCCGTCCATCACCGTGAATCCCGACAGCGCTCTGATCAAATACGGACCCCTCGAAGACGGAAAGTCTGTCAAGTATGTGCCAGACCCTGCTGTCGCTCCATTTAAGATCACCCTGCCTGACGACGGCAATTATTACTATTTCAAATTGAAAGATTCAAACGGCGGAATCGCGCAAACAATATTTATGCACCCCAATACCTCCCGCGAATTCGATGTTCCGCAGGGAACATTTGATGTTTATGTCGCCTGTGGCAAGGATTGGTATGGTCCGTTGGACGCTTTCGGATACAGCGGCAGCTATGGCGTTCTCGATACTCCATTCACGTTCAGCGTATCCGGCGACTATGCAACCGGCCACGAAATTATTTTGACCCCGCGGCAGAATGGGAATTTAAATACCGATTCGATCTCCTACGAAGACTTTTAAAGCAAAGAAAGGATACCGACTCATGGAGCTTTCAAAATATGACTACGATAATCTGAATCATTACGGCGCAGTGCATATCCTGCTCGTCATCCGTATCTTTTTCAGTATTTTTCTCTCTTTGGGAAACGTGACGATTCCAAGCTACCGGCTGCATTCGGATTACGCAACCCTTCCGCTCTTTTCCGTGCTGCTGATCGGTCTCCTGATCGCCTGCATCGCGCTGTTTTTTTTACGCCGTCCCGCATTCATCGTGCTGTATATTATCACCGCCGTTTGCGGCATCGCACTCAATATTTGGGTGCTCAATTTTATCGGCGCGGCCGTAAGCGTTGGCATCGAAAGTCTTTTTTTCACTTATCTTCTCATCTCAAAGCGCTCCAAGGTGGTTTTCAGAACAGTTCCGGTTACCGTGCTCGATCATGATTATGTTTCAAAAAGCGCTCCTTTTCTTGCCGATCCGCCGACTGCCCCGCAAACACAGCCTCCCGCGCCACAGCCGGTCGCTCAGACCGCCACACCCGGGCTTGATGCAAAGCAAATTGACGCCATCGTCAAGGATTTGCTCACCATGAATCGCGACGACGCCATTGTCCGTATCGGCGGAATGCAAATTTCAGAGGTTGACAAAAAGATTATCTATCACCTGTTTCTCCAAAACTCCAAACAGTAACCAGATCAAAGGAGCATTTATGTCAATCACATTCCCAAACCAAACCAATCCCGATTCTGCTGTAAAACGTGCTGTCATCTATGCCCGCTATAGCTGTTCAGGGCAGGGCGAGCAAAGCATTGAGGGACAATTACGCGATAACTATGCGTTTGCCCAGCGTGAAGGAATTCAGGTCGTGGGCGAATATATTGACCGCGCGCTCACCGGACGCTATGACGACCGCCCCGAGTTTCAGCGCATGATTAACGAGTCCCGCAGCAAACAGTTTGACTATGTGATCGTGTGGAAGCTGGATCGTTTCGCCCGTAATCGTTACGACAGCGCAATTTATAAGCACAAGCTCAAGGCAAACGGCGTCAAGGTGCTTTCCTCTACCGAAAACATCGGCGACAATCCAGAAAGCATCATCTTGGAGGCCGTTCTCGAAGCTTCCGCTGAATATTATTCTGTCGATCTAAGGCAAAAGGTCGTGCGCGGACGGCGCGAAAGCGTGCTGAAAGGCTCCTCTGTGGGTGGAACGGTGCCGCTTGGATATAAAATTGTGGATAAGCGTTATGTAATCGACGAGCAAACGGCCCCAATCGTCACCTATGCTGTTCAGGAATATTCCCTGGGAACCTCTCTCCGAGAGATCGCGGAGGCGCTCAACGCAAAAGGTTACAAAACCGGCGATGGAAAACCGTTCGCCCCACATTCCTTTTCGCGAATGTTTCGCAATCAGAAATATATCGGCATCTATGAGTGCCACGGCGCAATCAACGAAGATTCCATTCCGCCTATTATTTCCAAAGAACTTTTCCAAAAAGCACAGCTCCGGCGCGAGGCCGCGCGTCGGGCTCCCGCAATGCGGCGCTCAAAAACAAATTATCTTCTCAGCGGCAAACTGTTTTGCGGCCTGTGCGGCGCCACAATCATCGGGGAATGCGGACGCGGAAAAGGCGGCACTGTTTATCACTATTATTCCTGTTCCAATCGCAAAAATAAATCCGTTTGTAAAAAATCAATAGAAAAAAAAGATTTTCTGGAATGGTATGTTGTAGAGCAAACCCTGCATTATGTTTTGCAGCCTGATCGCATGGACTATATCGCCGGGCGCGTCGTGGACTCCTACAACAGCGAATTCAACGACGATCATCTAAAGGCTCTCACGCGCCGTATCAGCAAGATCGACCGCGATATCGATAAATGTATCGAAATGATGTTAGAAAGCGACGTACGGACGCTGCGCGCCCGAATGGAGGCAAAGATCAAAGAGCTGGAGCTTCAAAAAGACGATCTTTCCATTGACCTTTCCAAACTGCAGATTGCCAATCAAATCAGGTATTCCAAGGATGATATCATAAGCTGGCTAGATAAGTTCTGCCATGGAGACCTCATGGACGAAGCCTTCCGCACCCGCATCATCGACGTCCTGATCAATTCCGTATTCCTGTATGAAGAAAAAGTCATCATTTTTTATAACGCAAAAGACTGTAAGCAAATCTCTTATATCGATTCCCAATCTGCCGCCCTTGACTTCTGCGAGCAAGAAAAAAGCTCGAACACCGATAAAAGTGTTCGAGCTTCAAGCACTATGGTGGACCACCAGGGACTCGAACCCTGGACACCCTGATTAAGAGTCAGGTGCTCTAGCCAACTGAGCTAGTGGTCCATATATGGATAATGGAGCGGGTGATGGGAATCGAACCCACGTGTTCGGCTTGGAAGGCCGACGCTCTACCATTGAGCTACACCCGCATCAATTCGGGCAAATTTTTGGAGCGGGTGATGGGAATCGAACCCACGTAGCCGGCTTGGGAAGCCGGTGCTCTACCATTGAGCTACACCCGCAAATCCATTATAATTCCCTTAGTAGACCCGCTTAAATGCTTTTTCCACCGTTACGGTGGAAAAAGCATCAGCTAATCATGGAGCGGAAGACGAGATTCGAACTCGCGACATTCGCCTTGGCAAGGCGACGCTCTACCACTGAGCCACTCCCGCAAATTACGTACATGAATTGGTATGGTGCGGGCGAAAGGACTCGAACCTTCACACCTAAGGCACTAGAACCTAAATCTAGCGCGTCTGCCAATTCCGCCACGCCCGCGCACCTTACGTTCGTCACGCGCAAGAATTATTATATATGAGGACGCCTGATTTGTCAACAATTTTTACGAAAATTAGCCGTTTTTTTTGGAAGAGAATCTAAAAAAAGTATGTGCTGAAATGCGATTTGCATTCTTGACATTGACTGCGTGATACGGTATGATAATTGAGTTCGGGGGTATAGCTCAGTTGGCTAGAGTGCTTGACTGGCAGTCAAGAGGTCGTGGGTTCGAATCCCACTATCTCCACCACAAGAATCAGCTTTACAAAGCCATTTGTAAGGCTTTTGTTTTCTCTGTTTTCGCAAAAAAACACCGTTTGACTCGATATGACTGGGTATGATCACCTGAATATTTTCTGAACATTTTGTTTGATGCGATTCACGCTCATTTGGCTTAACTATCACGAATTTTACGAAATATTGTTTTGGTATCACACCGAAAACACAAGCAATTCCTTTCAAACCTTTTCTAGCGTTTCCTGAATATGGCAAACCTCTTAATAACGGCTTTGTTATCGCACAAACCGAACTTTTTTCTCTTCTTGCGCTCAACATGTGTGCTGAACATTTTTTACGGGCATTTTCATACGTTTTTCACCCCCACAATCTGATCCATCACATCTGTGCATGCGTCCGTGTTATTTACCGCTTTCACGTAATGCTTCATGACTGTCGTAACTTCATCACCTATTGCAGATGCGACAGTAGTGATCGGTACACCCCTCTCTAGCGAAGTCGTTGCAAACGTTCCACGCATATCATGCACACGATGTTTCCCAAATTTCTTTACTTTGCTTAATTTTTTCGTAAATTTTGAATAGATGTAGGGCGGAATCATGAAGTCACCATGTTTCGTGCAAACAATATAGTTATCAGAATTAAACGTCGAATCGGAACGCATTTCGTGTTGTCTGTAATTTTTAAGGATACGTTGGAAGATAAACTCTGGAATTTTAAGCGTTCGATACCCTCGCGTCGATTTTAGGTAAGGCGAATCTTGAAAGTCGGTACGTTTCCTGCGGCTCATTGGATTGGATTGTTTTATTTGATGTCGCACAGTTAGCGTTTTGTTCTGAAAATCGATATCGTCATATTTTACCGCACAAGCCTCGCCTGCTCTCAATCCCATAAACAAACATATCCACACGATTAGCTCAATAGAAGTGTTTTCGAACAAATCTTTCACTTCTGGCATTTCCTCTATAGTAAAAAAATGAGGAACAAACTTCATTCTTTTGGGTTTGCTAACTACATTGCATGGGTTTGTTTCCAAATATCCGTCTATTGTTGCACTATTCAAAATACGATTGAGAACTTTTGCGTTGTGTTGTATCGTAGTCGCAGAGTTCTTTTTTGTTTTAAGACAAAAAAGATAAAACGCACGAATGTGTTCTTTTGACAGCTCGCAAATATAAGTGTTCACAAAAAATTCCTTTATTGCATCACAGCGAGTTTTATAGTACATCACTGTTGACATGGACAAGTGTTGCCTTCCAGCAGCGAACTCATCCGTATACGTCTCTACGTTATTCTTGAACCATTCATCTACGTAGCGATTCACCAAGACACTATTATGCTCAATTTCCTTTTTGAGCATACTTTCTTTGTTTTTTTGCTCTAACGCAGTTGCTGCTTCATCCTTTGTTCTGAATCCGCTTTTTTTAGCCATTTTGACTACGCCTTGATCGTCGTAATAGTAATATCTAATTTCCCAAACTTTTTTCCCGGATTTCCTCGTATTATATATTTATGGTGTTTTGTACAAGTACACCATATAAAACTTG
>CAYVNT010000022.1:0-4239 GCA_964453275.1 uncultured Ruminiclostridium sp.
ATAACGGTCTTCTCCAATACCGCGGGCCGGATGGTGGCCCCCTTTCCGGCGACGATAACATCGCCGGAAGGGGCTGCCGAAGCCACCGCGAGGGTTGCAAACGACAGTAGAAATCCTTTTGTCAGTTTATTCATAGAGTTATGTTGTTATGTAAAATCATTCTTTATAATCCACCCATACTTTCATCTTCCCGGCTTCGCGGTTGTCCCAGGTATAATAGGGTATGAAAGAGAGTGTCTGGTTTCCGGACACGGCTTCAATCGCTTTGATGCCGCCCAGCTTGGCAGGTTCGTCTTTCACTTCGAAAGAGGCGGCGGCAGAGAGGGATAGTTCGGCAAAGCCTTTGGGATTATCCACTTCTTCGAGGCAATAAACGAGCGGACCACGTTGCAGGGCGCGCTTGCCGACGTTCTGTTTGACGCGGGCATCGGCCTGGAGGACTTCGACGGGCATATCCATGTTCAGCGTGATGCGGTCGCCCGACTTCCAGTCTTTCAGGACGGCATAGCCTTTTTCGGACGGAGCTTTCACGGCATTGCCATTGACTGCCAGCGTATAGTTTTTGCACCAGCCAGGGATGCGGAGGCGCAATTCCTTCTTTAGGGGTTGGGCAGAGGTGACGGTCAGGGTGACGGTACCTTCCCAGGGATAAGCGGTTTCCTGCTTCAAGGTGACTTCCTGGTTGTCCAGAGATATCTGCGTTGTATTGCCGATATAGAGGTTTACCCACAAAGCGTTGCCGGAAGTGCCGTACACATAATTGCCGATAGAGGGCAGGAAGCGGGATATCTGGCTCGGGCAGCAGGCGCAACCGTACCAGGCCTGGCGGTGATGGTCGCCGTTCGACTCCAACGGATTGACGTAGAAGAAGCGGTCGCCTTCGAGGGAGACACCGGCCAGCGCCCCGTTGTACATCGAGCGTTCGAGCACGTCCACGTATTTGGAGTCGCCCGTAAACTGGTTCATCCGCTGGTTCCAGTACACCATACCGACGGAAGCACAAGTTTCGCAATAGGCATCCAGGTTGGGTAAATCATAATCCTCGGTAAAACCTTCGTTATGGCGGGAGGAGCCGATACCGCCCGTCACGTACATATTACGCAACACGACATCATCCCACAGGCGGTTCATGGCAGTCACATATCCGGTATCTTTCTTCAAAGCCGCCACATCCGCCATGCCGCAATAGAGATACATGCAACGAACGGCGTGGCCGGAGATGTCCGTCAGCTCGCGTACCGGGATGACATCCTGGTAGTAGGCCGGGTCCCAGTCGCCTTCGTCGCCTTTAGAGCCGTATCCGTGGCCACGTTCTTCGAGCAGCCAGTTGGCAAAATCGAGGTATTTCTGCTCTTTGGTGGTCTGATAGAGCTTCACCAACGCCAGTTCTATCTCTTCGTGTCCGGGCACCCAGTTGCGTTTTCCGGGGCCGAACTGGCTCATCATGTGGTCGGCCATGCGTTGGCTGACGTCGAGCAGTTTGCGTTTCCCCGTAGCCTGGTAGTAAGCGACGGCGGCTTCCATCATGTGGCCGGCACAATACATTTCGTGCTTGTCCATATTCTTCCAGCGGTTTTCCAACCCGGTGAGGGTATAGAAGGTATTCAGGTAGCCATCCGGTTGCTGGGCGGCGGCCATGTTGTCTATCCACTCGTCCGCTTTCTTTTCGAGTTCGGGGTTCGGATTGTTGATGAGGCTGTAGGCGATTCCTTCGAGGGCCTTATAGACATCGGAGTCGTCGAAGAAGATACCGGAGTGTTTGCCTTCGCCCTTGGCGGCATTCACGAAGTTCTGCATGCGACCGGTCTGGTTTTCTATCTGGTCGATACAGACGGGCAAAGTTGCAGAGGTGTGCTTGCTGAGGCGCGGAGACCAGAAGTTGTCCTGAATACGGACGTGCGAAAAATCGATCTGGTCTATCATTTTCAGAGGGGTTTGTTCTGATACTTGCTTTTGTTCGGCACAACCCCATAGCGACAAACAGGCTAAAGACAATAGGACATACTGTTTCATGGTCTTACATTTTATTGTTACAATTTACAATTTAGTTTTTTCAAAGATTGAGAAGAGGCAACCACCTTGCCGCCGGCAAAGATAAACAAATCCCGCAAAGAATTTATATTTCTTCCGAAGGTCAGAAAATGGCTTTGCAGAGGTGAAAAGTGCCTTATGCTCCAACATAAATGGCTTTGCAGCATTGAAAAGTGCTTTTTGTTCCGAAGAAAATGACTTTGCAGCATTGAAAAGCGCTTTTCGTTACAGCAAAAGCCATTTTTCACCATTGAGAAGCCATTTATGCTACAACAAAAAGGACTTTACACCTCGTTTCCCTTCTTTCTATTTATAATTCGGGTTCTGTTCTAGATTAGGATTGGAGGTCAGCACCTTTTCCGGTATCGGGAAGACGCTCCGGTATTCCCCCTGCGGTTTGTGGGAGAGCCAACTCTTCTTCGTATAGACTCCGAAACGGATGGCATCGCGGCGGCGGTGCATCTCCCAGGCAAACTCCCAGCCCAGTTCATCGTACATGCGGCCAAATTCTACCGGGTCGGTATTGCCTCTGTCCGTAATCTTGTACTTCTCGACAAAACCATACTGGTAGGAGGTGTTCTCTTTCAGTTGGGCATCCGTTACGACAGCCAGTTCCGGTTTGCTCTTGAAGGCTCGCCGGCGGACTTCCGTCACCAGCGCGCCTGCACCGGTCTTGCCTGTGCGAAGCAGACATTCCGCCTTCATCATCAGGATTTCAGCATAGCGGTATACGGGGATATCTGTACCGGATGAGCTTTGTGAGCCTTTGGCTACTTCGAATTTGTTCATCCGGTAGCCTTCCATCTCACTGGTATAGTTGCCATCCGGCAGGTCTTTGGTGTAGACGAGCGGCTGCCCCATCTTATCGTACGTCCCGAAAAGTTTGGAACCATCGGCAGCCAGTTGTTCGCCCATCAGCCAGGAGTCGGCCAAACGGGAGTCGTTTGCGTCGTACGTATCGATAAACTGGCTCACTCCCATTGCCGAGCCGCAGCCCCAGGGGGTGGCTTCGGTTTCGAACTTCTTCTTCAGTTCGCCGTGCCAGGAGAACATAAAGAGACTTTGGCCGCCCAGGTTTTCGTCGTAAGGTATGGTAAAGATCACCTCTTTCGAAGTCTCCACACCTGAAGTGCGGAACGGATCTTTATAGTTTTCCGACAAGGCAAAAAGGTTGCTGTTGATGATATCGTCGCATTGCCGGATGCAATCGTCCCAATGTGCTTCGTCCACATAAACCTTTGCATTCAGATATACGTTGGCAAGCAATGCTTTGGCCGCCCATTTCGTCATTCGTCCGTAATTGCGGCTGCCCTGCTCCTCACTCAGCGATGGGATTGCTTCCTGCAATTCTTTGACGACAAAATCAAAAATATCTTTCCGGCTATTCTTGGCGGGCAAATCCATAGCAGTAGTTGTCACCAACGGCGCTTCGCCGAAATTATCACATATCTGCCAGTAATAATAGGCACGCATGGCACGCAATTCAGCCAGGCCCACCGCTTTTTCTGCTTCGGACGGAGCGGGCAGTATACCTGTTTCAATCTGGTTGATTATTTTATTACTGAGCAAAGCGCCCTGATAGAACATAGACCAGATGTTGCCGACATGGTCTTGCTCCGAATTCCAGGTCTGGTAATGCATACGCCGGTATACCCCACCGTCGTCCCAACCGGAAGCATTGGGAGGCATAACGATAGCATCGGCCGTCGTCTCCTGGGCACTGAAATACCCCCAGTGATCCGCCGAACTTCGCAAATAACTATATACGCTTGCCACAGCAGGTATAAAATCTTTCGTTCCATAATTATACGTCTGTTCCGTAATTTTGGAATACACTTTCTCATCCAGGTTATTGCTACAGGAGAGAATGCTTCCTGAACAGCAGATTGCTAAAAATAACTTTATATAGGTATTCATATTCTCTTCGGTTTTAAAATTTAACAGAAACGCCCAATGTATAAGTCCGCGTGGACGGATAACGGTTTTTATTATCGACTCCCGGATCCTGGTTGCTACCGCCGTAGCTCACTTCCGGATCAATACCGGAATAGCTTGTGATAGTTGCCAGATTAGAGATGGTTCCGTACACCCTGAGGTTCTTGATCCAGGTATTGAATTTGAACGAATATCCTAACGTTACATTATCTATCTTCCAATAACTGCCGTTTTCGATATAATAGCTGACATACTGCAACTCCTGATCGGCTG
>CAYVNT010000023.1:0-3697 GCA_964453275.1 uncultured Ruminiclostridium sp.
TTTTTTTTTTTTTTTTTTCGTTTTTTTTACATTTTTATTCATCTTTATTCAGGTTTATCTACTTTTGTGTCTTTATATTTTTATTTTTCCATTTTATTTAGTTCTGTTTGTTAATTTCTTTTTACTAAGATAAGATAAACCTTTATTAGTCCCACAATGGGGAAATGTCAATACATTAATATAATATATATTTTATTTAGCTTCTATTTTTTGTTATTATTCAATTTAAGTCATTTTTTCCTTTTTTATGGTTTCATTTTCAGTTTTTGTTTTGTTTCCATGTTCATTAATTAATTATTTATTTAATTTGTATTTTATGTATTTTCAATTTATATTCATGTTTCTTTACCTGAATTTCTTTATATTTTATTTTGTTTGTTAATTTTTTCATTTCTTTATGGCTATGTTTTCTGCTTACTCATTTATTTTTGTTATATCTATATTAATTTATTTTGTATTTATTTATTTTCTTTTTTCAATATTATTCTTAAATCTCTATACATTTTTCTTCCTGTTTCTTTACGTTTGTTTCTTTATATTTTATGGTTTTTTTAATATATTTATTTAATTTATATTCTATTTCACTTTATTTTTTGGCATTTTTCCATTTTTAGTCATTTTTGCAATTGTAAAGTTGTTGTTATTGTTTTGTTTTGTTACTTTTCTTTAGTTTTTAAAATTGTATCTTTTCATTCATTGTTTATGTGATTATTTATTTTTTAAATGTATTTTTTATTTTTCATTATGTATCCTTTGATTTGTTTCTTTCCTTTTCTTTAAGTTCTCTTTCTCAAGGTTTTTTTTTTTGCTTCTTTGTTTTATTCCCTTCCATTTTTTTATTTTTTATTGTATGTACTTTCTGTCTTTATGTATTTTGCTTTATAAGCGTTATATTTTAGTTTTTTATTTTTGAATTGTATTTTTCAGTGTTTATTCCTTTGTTTCAGAGGTTATTCCATTACATTTATTTAATACCTATTTTATGTCTTTTCTGTTTTTATTTATTACATTGTTTTATTATTATTTTTTCTTTGCTTTAGTTTCTATAAATTTAATTTTTCCATCTTATTTTGTTCTTCATTGTTATGTATTTATTTTTGACTATTCTATTTTTTTTTGTATCTTTGCTTTAGTTATATTATACTTTATTTTCTGTTTTATTTTACTTTTTATTGTTTATGTGTCTATTTTTTTTTTTTTGTTTCTTCACTTTTGTTTCATTATATTTTCGTTTTCAGTTTGTTTGCTTTTTTTTTCATTTTTTGGTATTCCATTCATTTAATTAGTATTTTTGTATTATCTGTTTTTATTCATTTACTTTTCATTATTCATTTTAATGTTTTTTTCTTTTTCTTTGCTTTATATTTTATTTTAACTATTATTTTTTTATGTATTTATTTTCTTCTTTAAATGAAAAATGTTCAATGTTTATTAATTTGTTTCTTTATATTTTAGTTTTATGGGGTTTTTTTGTTATTCTTCTTTTGTTTAGTTTCTATATATTTTAATTTCAGTGTTATTTTATTTAATTTTTGTAATTCCCTTCTAGTTATTTCATTTTTTTTTCTCTTTTGTAGTTTTCTTTTTTTTTTTTCCTTCATTTTAATCATGTTTTGTTTCTTTGCTTAAGTTATATTTTATTTATAAGTTTTATGTTTTTTTTAATGTTTATATTTTCTTCTTTTGTTTAGTTTCTATATATTTTAATTTCAGTGTTATTTTATTTAATTTTTGTAATTCCCTTCTAGTTATTTCATTTTTTTTTCTCTTTTGTAGTTTTCTTTTTTTTTTTTCCTTCATTTTAATCATGTTTTGTTTCTTTGCTTAAGTTATATTTTATTTATAAGTTTTATGTTTTTTTTAATGTTTATATTTTCTTCTTTCAATGTATTTTTTTTGTTTCTTTATAATTTAGTTTTCAGGGTTTTTTTGTTATTCCATTCCATGTATTTAAGTAATATTTTATTTATTTTCTGTTGATTATTTATTTTTCCATTTTTAACATGTTTTGCTTCTTTTGTTTAGTTTCTCGATATCTTAATTTCAGTTTTATTTTATTTTATTTTTGTTATTCTCTTCCATTTTTTTCATATTTTATTTGTTTACTCTTTTGCAGTTTTCTTCTTTTTTTCATTTTAATCATGTTTTGTATCTTTGCTCTAGTTAAATTTTATTTTTAAGATTTATGTAATTTTTTTAGGTTTTATATTTTCTTCTTTAAATGTATTTTTTCAATGTGTATAATTTTGGTTTATTATATTTTAGTTTTAAGGTTTTTTTTTTCTATTATTCCAATCTATGTATTTCATTAATATTGTTTCTTTTCTGTTTTTTTAAATTTAGTTTTAATTTTTTTAATGTTTTATTACTTTGCTTTAGTTTATTTTTATTTTAGTTTCAGTTTTATTTTATTTTTGTTATTCCCTTCCAGTTATTTCGTATTTTATTTGTTTTCTCTTTTATAGTTTTCTTTTCTTTTTTCTATTTAATCAAGTTTTGTTTCTTTGCTTTCGTTATATTTTATTGTAGTTTTTTATTTTTATATATTTATTTTCTTCTTTATTTATTTTTTTCAATGTTTATTATTTTGTTTCTTTATATTTTACTTTTCAGTTATTTTTTGTTATTCCAATCCATGTATTTAATTAATATTTTATTTATTTGCTGTTAATTATTTATTCTTTCCATTTTAACATGTTTTGCTTCTTTTGTTTAGTTTTTTATATTTTAATTTCAGTTTTATTTTAATTTTATTTTTGTTATTCCCTTCAAGTTATTTTGTATTTTATTACTCTTTCATTTGTAGTTTTCTTTTTTTTTTTTATCATGTTGTGTCTCTTTGCTTTAGTTATATTTTATATTTAAGTTACCTATTTTTTATTTTTATGTATTTATTTTCTTCTTTAAATTTATTTTTTCAATTTAGTTTTAGTTTTGTTTTTTTCCCATGCATTTAATTATTATTTCATACATTTTTTATTTATTTTCCATTTTTAACATCTTTTGCTTCTTTTCTTTACTTTTTTATATTTCAGTATTCGTTTTATCTTATTTATTTTTTTCCAGTTTAATCATGTTTTGTTTCTTTGCTTTAGTTTTATTTAATTTTAAGTTGTTTTTTAGGTTTTTATTTTCTTCTTCCTCATTGTTTTCAATGTTTATTATTTTGTTTAATTATATTTTAGTTTTCAGTTTTATTTGTTATTCCATTCCTTGTATTTAATATTTTATTTATTTTCTGTTGATAATTTATTTTTCCATTTTTAACATGTTTTGCTTCTTTTCTTTAGTCATATTTTAGTTTCCGTTTTATTTTATTTTTGTTATTCCCCTCCAGTCCATTTTATTTGTTGTCTCTTTTAAAGTTTTTTTTTTCTTTTCATTTTAATCATGTTGTATTTTGGTTGCTTTAGTTACATTTTATTTTTAAGTTTTGTTAATTTTTTTAAGTTTTTGTTTTTTTCTTTACATTTATGTTTTCAATGTTTATTATTTTGTTCCTTTATATTTTAGAATTCAGGTTTTTTTGTTATTCCATTCCATGTATTTAATTAGTATTTTCTGTTTTTTATTTATATTTTACATGTTTTGTTTCTTTTCTTTAGTTTCTTTATATTTTAGTTTCAGCTTTATTTTATTTTATTTTTTCTTTACATTTATGTTTTCAATGTTTATTATTTTGTTCCTTTATATTTTA
>CAYVNT010000024.1:0-3684 GCA_964453275.1 uncultured Ruminiclostridium sp.
CCCCCGGAGAGAGGAGACAATGCAGATCTATGTTCAGTCTCTGCCTAGAGGAGGAGGCCCCTGACTGGGGGGAAATCCCCGGCCCAGCGCCCACATTGTCCATTCACCTTCTGAGCACCAGACTGATTTATATTCAGAAACAGTCACAACTTCCTAAACTCTTCTTTCAGGAGATTTTTTTTAAAATACACAAAATAATAATGAGGCCTGTAAGAAATGTGAGTTGTTATATTTTATTTCATTTGTATTCACTACATATTTTTAAATTTAATTTATATTAATTGAATTTATGTATTTATTTTATAATGTATTATTGAATTTCATTTTTTTTTATTTTTTTATTTTTTGTATTTATTTTGTAATTTTTGTTAACGTTTTATTTATTATTATGTAGTGAATTTCTTTATTTTATTGAATTTATTTTATTTTTAATATCATTTAATTTAATTGATGTATTTAGTTTGTGCATTTAAGTTTCATTTATTTTATATATTGTAGTCTATTATTTAATTTCATTTTTTCGTTTTTGTATTTTAGTTTTTGTATTTACGTTTTATTTATTATTATAAAGTGCATTTTTTATTTTATTTTTATTTTATTAATTTTATTTTCAATTTCATTAAATTTAATGAAAGTATTTAGTTTGTACATTTAAGTTTAATTTATTTTATATATTGTAATGTATTATTTAATTTCATTTTATCATTCTTTTGTATTTTTTTTTATTTTTTTCATATAGTGCATTTTTTATTTTATTTTTATTTTATTAATTTTATTTTTCATTTCATTAAATTTAATTAAAGTATTTAGTTTGTACATTTAAGTTTAATTTATTTTATATATCTTAAAGTATTATTTAGTTTCATTTTATCATTCTTTTGTATTTTTGTTATTTATTATTATATAGTGCATTTTTTATTTTATTTTTATTTTATTCATTTGATTTTCCATTTCATTAAATTTAATGAACGTATATTTAAGTTGAATTTATTTTATATATTGTAATGTATTATTTAATTTCATTTTATCATTCTTTTGTATTTTTTTTTATTTTTTTCATATAGTGCATTTTTTATTTTATTTTTATTTTATTAATTTTATTTTTCATTTCATTAAATTTAATTAAAGTATTTAGTTTGTACATTTAAGTTTAATTTATTTTATATATCTTAAAGTATTATTTAGTTTCATTTTATCATTCTTTTGTATTTTTGTTATTTATTATTATATAGTGCATTTTTTATTTTATTTTTATTTTATTCATTTGATTTTCCATTTCATTAAATTTAATGAACGTATATTTAAGTTGAATTTATTTTATATATTGTAATGTATTATTTAATTTCATTTTATCATTCTTTTGTATTTTTTTTTATTTTTTTCATATAGTGCATTTTTTATTTTATTTTTATTTTATTAATTTTATTTTTCATTTCATTAAATTTAATTAAAGTATTTAGTTTGTACATTTAAGTTTAATTTATTTTATATATCTTAAAGTATTATTTAGTTTCATTTTATCATTCTTTTGTATTTTTGTTATTTATTATTATATAGTGCATTTTTTATTTTATTTTTATTTTATTCATTTGATTTTCCATTTCATTAAATTTAATGAACGTATATTTAAGTTGAATTTATTTTATATATTGTAATGTATTATTTAATTTCATTTAATCTACGTTTTATTCATTTAATCTACGTTTTATTTATTATTATATACTGCATTTATATATTTTTTCATTTAATTTGTATTTTATTTATTTGATTTTTCATTTCATAAAATTTAATGAATGTATTTAGTTTGTATATTTAAGTTTAATTTATTTTATATATTGTCCAATTTATTTTTTTATTTAACTTGTATTCATTTACGTTATTTGATTTTTTTTTTTATCTGATTTCATTATTTTTTATATTAAGGTTCTGTTTATTTTTATATATTGAATACATTTATTTTTTTATTTAATTTGAATGTATTTTTAATTGGATTATTTATTTTAGTTTTTTATGTATTGATTTTAGTTATTTGATTCTTTTATTTGATTTCATTTAATTATTTTTTTGTTTATTTTTATATATTGCATACATTTTTTTTTTAATTTGAATGTATTTTTAATTTGATTTTATTACTTATTTTAGTTTTTATGTATTGATTTTAGCTATTTGATTCTTTTATTTGATTTCATTTAATTATTTTTTTGTTTATTTTTATATATTGCATGCATTTATTTTTTGATTTGCATTCAATTTATTTATTTCATTTTATTATTTCATTATTTGTGTTTATTTTATTTACTTGATATTTATGTCATTTTATTAACTGTATGTATTCAGTTTCTGTATTTAAGTTTAATTTATTATAAATTTAAATATATATATATATATATATATATATATTTATTTATTTATTTATTTATTGTACTTACTTATTTTTTTATTTAGTCTGTGTAAATTTTATGTATTTAAATATTAGCTTGTCTTTTAAATGTTTTATTTTTTTTATTTACTTTATTATTGAAATTTAATGGAATTTATTTTATTTTATTTTGTATCAGTTTTATTTAATTTAATGATTTTTTTCTTCTCATTGTATGCTATTTTGGAAAATACAAATAAAATGAGATTAAACAAAAAAAATGTTTTTATGTATTTGAAATTAATTTTTATTTATGTTATTTATGTTAATTTTTTTTTTTCATTTTTTAATGTACATGCAATGCAATTTATTTTATTCATTACATTTTTGTTTCATACATTTATTTCAGTTTATTTAATACATTTGTAATTTAATTTCCTTAAGTTATCATTTTATTTTTATTCGTTTTATTATTTCATTGTATTAAATGTATTTATTTATTTATTGTACTTAGGTTTCATTTATTTATCTATTGTATTTTTTTTTTCATTTTTGTTTACTTTTTCTTATGTGTTTATTTATTTCATGTATGTATTTGTTTACTGACTGTGTTTATTTAATTTACGTTTATTTTATTTATTTCTAATTGTATTTATACAAATTTTAATGCAATTTTTATTTAAATAAGTTATTCATTTTTTCAATATTTATTCGGTTTACTAAATCAATTTTTAAATTAGAATTTTCTTCATGCTATATTTTTACTTTTTGTATCCAATTTATTTATTTAATTTGGTCACAGCATGGCATAATGGTGAAATGTTTGTATTGTATTATAATGTTTGTTAAAAGTTGAATAAAGTTTTAATTTAAACAAAAAAATGGAATAAACATAGATTTAAAACTTATTTATTTAATAAATTGATTTTTTTATAATGTATTTTTATGTCGTGTGTATTCAATTTATTGTATGTTTGTGAGTATATTTATTAAATTTTTAATGCAGTTTTTTAAATTTAACTTATATAATGTTAAATGTATAAATGTATTCAATTTATTTGAGTTAAATGTAAGTTTAATGTTTTTCTTTTTTCTTTTTATGCAGTTTATTTAATTTTTTTTTAAATATACATTTTCTTAATGATATTATTTCATTTTATTTTGTATCCACTTCATTCATTTAATTTTAATACAAGGGGAAAAAAATAATTTTTGTATTTAAGTTGTATTTTTTTGCATATATTTTATTTATTAAACATAGTAACATAGTAAGTTCAACCTATTGAACCCCCCTTGCCCCTGCACTTTGGTCCATGGGAAGGCAA
>CAYVNT010000025.1:0-3537 GCA_964453275.1 uncultured Ruminiclostridium sp.
TATATATCAGCGCACTGCGCCATAGCTTACGAATATATGATTTTATATTCCAAAAGTTATTATCCTCCAGATCCGGGTTTATGGTTACAGCCGTTTGCGAAAGCACCTCCACTCTCAAAAAGGGTAACCTGTAAAATGGATCCGTTATGTTTGCAAAATTCTTTTCTATCTGCATCTTGAGGTAATCCTCCGCATATCCGCTCGGCAAAACGTCCGGGTAAAACAATTTCCGCGAAAACAACATCAGTACGTCGTCGCAGCTTATGCTCATAGGTTCCTCAGTCCTGTCGATCTCTTTCACAATGCCAAAAAAACCATCTAAAATAACAAAATCGCCCTCGTTCACAATCGGCGCCCTGCCCTGTAACGATATTTCAGATACCTCATCATATATAGATTTCAGCGTCATATCGTAAGTCGCGTGGCCATAATATTTTGTTTTGAAATTGCGGCCGTCTTTTATATAACAAAGCAAGCCTTCACCCCCTTGTGTACTCATGTAGATACATAACGTGTTCTATCCTGTCCACATTCTCCGGCACCTCCGCACTCAAAACCGCGCTTACGGCCACCCCGGGAGGAATGCGTATAAAATTGTTGTTGCTCAGGTCCAGCGTTTCTATGAGGTCGTTGCGCCGCCCGCCGGATATCTTCCACACGCCCTCCGCGTATGGCCTGCTGCAATAATATATCTGTTCACCCTCGCGCAGAGATACTTTAGATACATCCAGCACCCCATACACCTTTTCGCTTTTATCCTTCACAGTAAATACGGGTGTAGATATCGGCCCGTTTATATACAGCTCAAAGGAAGCCGGGTATTCTCCTCCTGCCATAAGTTCCACCGTAGAGTCCGAGGTGTTATGCGAAAATATGAATGGAAATTCAAACGGGAAAAGCATGGTCATTTCAGCCCTTGAACCGCTATGCAACACATATTTGCTGCCCTGCTTTTTGTAGTACGGAGTTTTGGGCATTATCTCAACAGGTAGCACCAGCCAACCGGCCTGGCTCATCTCGCCAAGTTCCAGCGAGCGTATATCAATATCCCTGTAGAGCCGCCTGTGTGGAGTCGGGCAATAAAGCAGCTTTATATCGCCCGCCACCGCCAGCCAGTGCATGAGCCGCTCATACTCATGATATCCGCCGCGGATGATCGTTATTTCCCCCGTTATAGATCCCTCCGCCCCGGCCGTGCTCACAGCACCCCAAAAACCGGGCGCGCCCTCCGCATACTCGTTGCCGCTGCCAAAGCCCAGGCCTGTAGGTATCTGAAACAGCAACGTTTCAGATTGCAGATCAAGCGTTTCTCCCCGGCTGTTCTCAAAATAAAATCTTCTCATAATCCGGCAATCCTCCGGGTGTTCCTATCCCATTTTTTTATCAGCTTTTGCATTTGCGCATCCGTCATACTTCCATTCACCGTAACGTGAAGCGGTGCGCTTATTGTTGTGCTGCCGCCATAATGTACAGACGAATCATATATGCTCTGCGGTGTGTTTCTCGCGGCCATGCGGTTTATTTCCTCCACATAGCCTGTGCTTGTAGCCTCCGCAACTTTCGCACTCGCTCGTTTTACATCCGTCTGTGATTCATCCAGGCCAATCACAAGCCCTTCACCCATAAATGAACCTATCTGTTTAAATACTTTAGAGGGAGAAGCTATCCCTCCCGCTTTTTTCGCGGCAGCAACAGCGCTCTTCACCATGTCCGCAGCCTTGTTCACAATTGGCGTCATCCATTCGCTGAGACCGTTGTATAGCCCCTGTCCAAGGTTCCCGCCCACGGTTTTCATATCTTCTGATTTGTCGCAATTCTTAACCATATCGGCTGTACGTTTTTCAATATCGTCTGCTTTTAGTCCGAAATCTGTAGCCATTTTTCCTACAATTTTAACAAAATCATCTGCGCCTTTCTGCGTTTTGCCCATGTTCTCAATAAACTTTTCAGCAGCGGTCTGTGCTTTTTCTTCTACGCCCTGAAACTGGCCATCGACGTCTATTTTAAAATCTTCTATTTTTTTGCTGATACCGTCCGTCTCGGTTTCAACTCTTTTCATTCGCTCTATCGTTGTTCTTATTTCATCGTCGCTTGCCGTTGACCACTCCGCCAAAATAGCCGCACTTTCCTTCGAGCCATCAGCAACGGAACTAAGTAATATCTCAACACCTTCAATATTACGGTTTTTTAGAGCATCAAAATTAGTGGAGTAGTTTGTTAAAAAGCTAATTTGGCTATCTAAGTTAGATATAATAGAAGATGTGCTTGTCTCAACCTTATTGTCCATGTTGTCAAGCAAGCCCATCTGTCCGGTCAGGGAATCATGTATAGCAATATACCCCTCTTGGTACTTTTGCGATATGCTTTCAATTGCCGCCTGCTGCACCAGTGCAGCGTCAAAGGTCTCTCTTTCAGCTAGCGTCATGTTCTGTATTGCGCCTGTATACGCTTCTGTGGATATTTTCAGCGAATCCAGCAGCATCGTCATATTGGCCGTTCTCGTTTCCACATCCGCGCGAAGCGCCGCTGCCTCCTCCATGGCGGCTTTGTTTTCTTGCGTTGCGGCCGTGTTCTCGCCTGTTGCCTCTGTCGCGCCGTTCAGCTTTCCCTCCAAATATTCGAAGCTGCCACTCGTGGCTTCCAGTTGTTCGTTGAGCTCTTCATCACCACTTTTCAAGTCACGCAATGCACCGTACAATGTACCGGCCTCACCCATCATATACTTGGCTCTGTCACCGGCATTCCATAATGCGTCACCCATATCCACGAGACCGAGTATATATTCTTTTTGCTCATCATCCAGTCCAGCAAGCAGTTCTTGCCTGCGCGCTTCGTTTTCGGCGAGCTGTGATTCTGCCAAAGAGCGCTCTTCCAGCATTTCTATATAACGTGCTTCATCGGCATGCGCGGCGGCTTGCTCTTTCAATGCCTCAACGTTCAGCTTAACCTGCTCTGAGTTTTGTTCCAGCTTGCCCGTAGCCTCGTCGATTGAAAGCCCAAGCTCCGGGTACGTCTCGTTCAAAATGCCAACTATGCCCTTAAGCTCCGCCTGTTCAGCAGCCGTAAGGCTGGTTTTTTGGCTCAGTTCGTCCAGGCGCCCGGCCAATTTATCAGCCCGGTTGGCCTGCACTTCCATGTAGATGCCGTTTTGTTCGAAAGCCGCCGCGCTGTCCTCCATTTCGTCGGCCAGCTTTTTAGATGAATCCAGCAGCCGCTGAGATTCTTTGTCTGCCTTAAAAGTGGCAATCGCAAATGCGGCCAAGGCAGCAGTCGCAGCTATCAAAACATCGACCAAGAACATTACTGGATTTGCCTTGATTGCGGCATTGAACGCTTTTATAAATGGTATTACTGTCTTTTTTACCACACCATAGGCAGCCGTTGCGGCAGCGGCCGCTCCAATGCCAACCGCAATTGACAATATCGTCGGCGCCAGCTTGTCGTTGGCGTCAAACATCTCCTGCGCCCACTCCACCATGCCATTGCCCATATCTATAAAGTTTTGGACTGCGGGGTTTAGCTGGTCGCCAATAGTGC